>CAWBZT010000008.1:0-83278 GCA_963793355.1 uncultured beta proteobacterium
CGATGCCGAGGACGCGCCGGAGCGCCGCCTCACCGAAGCGCTCGAGCAGCAGGCGGCAACCGCGGCGATCCTGCGCGTCGTGCGCGAGTCGCGCTCGGACGCGCAACCGGTCTTCGACGCCATCGCGACCGCCGCGCACCGGATCCTGCGCGCGCACGCGGCCAACGTCTTCACGTTCGACGGGTCGCTGCTGCACCTGGTCGCGATCGCGAACGACAACCCCGAGTACGAGGCGCTCGTGCGCTCGGCGTTCCCGCGTCCGGCCGACCGCAGCATCGCCGCGACGCGCGCGATCGCGAACCGCGCGGTGGTGACGATTCCCGACGTCGGTGAGGACCGCGAGTACGACCCCGCGGTCGGGAGCATGGCGGCGAGCGGAACTATCGCAGCGTGATCGCCGTTCCGTTGATGCTCGACGGCAACCCGATCGGCTCGATCGCCGTCATGCGGCTGCGCGCCGGCCGTTCACGCAGGCACAGATCGAGCTCATGCAGACTTTCGCCGACCAGGCGTTGATCGCCATCGAGAACGTGCGCGTGTTCGCCGAGCTCGGGGCGCGCAACCGCGACCTCACCGAGGCGCTCGAGCAGCAGACGGCGACGAGCGAGATCCTGCGCGTCATCAGCCGGTCGCCGACGGACGTGCAGCCGGTGTTCGACACGATCGCGGCGGCCGCATGTCAAGCTGTGCAATGCGCGCTTCCGCGAACGTGTTCACGTTCGACGGCGAGCTCGTCCACATCGCCGCGTCGCGAACGTGAACCCGGGGATGCCGACGCGCTGCGGCGGCTGTATCCGATGCGGCCCAGCCGCGACACCGCGGCCAGCCGGGCGGTGCTGACGCGAAGCGTCGTCTCGATTCCCGACGTGCTCGACGACCCCGAGTACACGCCGCCGCCGGTCGGCGACGTGGGTGATTACCGCAGCGTCTCGCCGTGCCGCTGATGCGCGACGGCGTGCCGATCGGCGCCATCGCCGTCGGCCGCCCCGAGCCGCGGGCCGTTTCCGGACGGGCCAGATCGAGCTGCTGCAGACCTTCGCCGACCAGGCGGTGATCGCCATCGAGAACGTGCGCCTGTTCACCGAGCTCGAGGCGCGCACGAAGCGGCTGACGCGCTCGGTGGAGGAGCTGCGGGCGCTCGGCGAGGTCGGCCAGCGCGGTGAGCTCGACGCTCGACCTCGAGACGGTGCTGCGCACGATCGTCGCCCGCGCGAGCGCAGCTGACCGGCATGGACGGGCGGCGCGATCTACGAATACGACGAGGCTGCCGAGGAATTCCGCCTGCGCGCGACCGAGAACTGCTCACCCGAGCTCGTCGCTGCGCTGCGGCGGCGCCGATCCGCAAGGGCGAGGGCGCGCTGGGCCGGCTCGCGATCTCCGCCGAGCCGGTGCAGATCCACGACATCTCCGACGAGCGGATGTACCAGAGCCGCGTGCGCGACCTGCTGATCCGGTCGGGCTATCGCTCGCTGACTCGCCGTGCCGCTCCTGCGCGAGCGACCGCCTGCTCGGCGGGCTCGTCCGTCGATCGCAACGTGCCGGGCGCGTTCCTCCCGAGGTGGTCGAGCTGCTGCAAGACGTTCGCCGACCCAGTCGGCGCTGGCGATCCAGAACGCCCGGCTGTTCCGCGAGATCGAGCAGAAGGGCCGCGAGCTCGAGGCGGCGAGCCGGCACAAGAGCGAGTTCCTCGCCAACATGTCGCACGAATTGCGCACGCCGCTCAACGCGATCATCGGCTTCTCGGAGGTGCTGCGGAGCGGATGTTCGGCGACGTCAACGAGAAGCAGGCCGAGTACCTGCGCGACATCCTGGAGTCGGGGCGGCACCTGCTGATCGCTGATCAACGACATCCTCGACCTGTCGAAGATCGAGGCGGGGCGGATGGAGCTCGACGTGTCCGAGTTCGGGCTGCCGCGGACGATCGACAACGCGCTGGTCCTCGTGCGCGAGCGGGCGACGCGGCGCGGCATCGCGCTCGGCGTGCACGATCGGCGAGCGCGTGGGCCCGATCCGCGCCGACGAGCGCAAGGTGAAGCAGGTGCTGCTCAACCTCCTCTCGAACGCGCTCAAGTTCACGCCGGAGGGCGGCCGGGTGGACGTTGCCGCCCGCGTCACCGACGGCTTCGCCGAAGTCGCGGTCAGCGACAGCGGCGTCGGGATCGCGCCCGAGGACCAGCAGGCAGTCTTCGAGGAGTTCCGGCAGGTGGGCGCGTCGTCGAAGAAGGTCGAGGGCACCGGTCTCGGCCTCGCGATCTCGCGCAAGTTCATCGAGCTTCACGGCGGCCGCATCGGCGTCGAGAGCGCGCCGGGCCGCGGCGCGACGTTCACGTTCACGCTGCCGCTGCGCTGACCGCCGTGCGTGCGCCGGCGCGGGCCGGTTGGTAGAATCGCGCCGCGATGGACGAACGCAGCGCACTCGACGTGATCGCGGTTCGAATCTTCGAGACCGACGCGCACGCGCGCGAGAACTGGTCCGACACCGACCGCGCATGGGCGAGCCGGGCCGCGGCGGAAGTGGTCGGCCAGCAGGCGCCGCCGGCGCAGTTCGTCGCGCGCCGCGCGGCGCTGGCGCTCGAGCGCATCGGCCTGCGCGACGCGCCGTTCGTGCCGTGCGGCGCGCAGCCTGCGCTGGCGGCCGTGGATCGGCAATGCGGTGGTCGTCGCCGCGCTCGCGCATCGGCGTCGCCGTGGATCGCATCGGCGGGACGCAGACGATCAACCTGCTCGCTCCGCCGGTCTTCCTGCTCCTCGTATGGAACTTCGCCGTCTACCTGATGCTGGCCGCGGCGCCGTTCGTCCGCCGGGACGCAGACGCGCCCGCGCCGGCGCTGGCGCTGCGCGCGGCGCTCGCGCGCCTCGCGAGCGGGGCGCGCGCGGCAGGGCGCGGCACACGCAGCGCGCGCTACGCCGAGACCGCGGCGGCGTGGGCGCGCACGGCGTCGCCGCTCTATTCGGCGCGCGCGGCGCGCGTCCTGCACTTCGCCGCGGCCGCGCTCGCGCTCGGCGTCGTCGCGGGCATGTACGTGCGCGGGCTCGCGTTCGAGTACCGGGCGAGCTGGGAGAGCACGTTCCTCGATGCCGCGCAGGTGCGCGCGCTGCTCGCGGTGGCGCTGGCGCCGGGCGCGTGGATCACCGGGCCTCGCGGTTCCCGACGTCGCGCAGGTCGCATCGATACGCGCGCCGGCGAGCGAGAATGCGGCGCGCTGGCTGCACCTGATTGCCGCGACGATGCTCGCAGTCGTCGTCGTGCCGCGCTTGGTGCTCGGGATCGTCGCGGCGACCGTCGAGCGGCGGCGGGCGTCGCGCCTTCTCGGCGCGCTCGACGAGCCGTATTTCCGCCGCCTGCTGCGCGGATTCCGCGGCGGCGCCGCGCGCGTGCGCATCGTGCCCGTACAGCTACACGCCCGGCGCGCCGGCGCTCGCGGGCCTCGAGGCCGTCGTCGCGCGGGCGTTCGGCGGCAGCGCGGCGCTCATCGTCGATCCGCCCGTCCCGTACGGAGGCGACGCCGGCACGTCGCGCAGCGGGCGACGGCCCGGCGATCGCGCTGTTCAGCGCGACGGCGACGCCGGAACGCGACGTGCACGGCGCTTTCGCCGCCGCGCTCGCCGATGCGCCGGATGCGCAGCTGCCGGTGATCGCGCTGGTCGACGAATCGCCGTTCCGCGCGCGCTGGCCCGCGGACGATGCGCGCGGCTCGCCGAGCGCCGCGCGGCGTGGCGCGACGTGCTCGACGCCCGCGGCGTGGCGCCGGTGTTCGCCGATCTCGCGGCGCCGGACCTCGCCGCGGCGGAGGTCGCGTTCGACGCGGCGCTGGGCGGCCCATGACCGGCGGGCGCGATCCGGGTGGCGCCGGCACCGTCGCGCTGTCGCTGATCTCGCACACCAACGCGGGCAAGACGACGCTGGCGCGCACGCTGCTCGACCAGGACGTCGGCGAGGTCCGCGACGCGCCGCACGTGACCGCAGGAAGCGACGATCGCACCGGCTGATCGACGTCGGGCGCCGGCGACGCGCTGCTGCTGTGGGACACGCCGGGCTTCGGGGACAGCGCGCGCCTCGCCCGGCGCCTCGCGCAGGAGGGCAGCCCGATCGGCTGGTTCCTGACGCAGATGTGGGACCGGTATCGCGACCGCGCGCTCTGGCTCGACGCAGCAGGCGGTGCGCAACGCCCGCGACGAGGCCGACGTCGTGCTCTACCTCGTCAACGCCGCCGGAGACGCCGGAGGACGCCGGCTACCTGGAGCCCGAACTCGCGATCCTCGCGTAGATCGGCAAGCCGGTCGTCGTGCTGCTCAACCAGACGGGCGCAGGCACCGACGCCGCCGGCGAGGCGGCGCTGAGCGCGCTGGCGCGAGGCGCTCGCCACGGCGGGGGTGCGCGAAGTGCTCGCGCTGGACGCGTTCGCGCGCTGCTGGGTGCAGGAGTTCGCGCTGTTCGCCGCGATCGCGCGCGTGCTGCCCGGCGACAAGGGGCCGGCGTTCGCGCGGCTCGCCCGGGCCTGGGAGGCGCGCGCGGTTCGCGCAGTTCGACGCCGCGATGGCGGCGATCGCGGCAGCCGGTCGCCCGCGCGGCCTGCGATCGCGTGACGCTGCCGGAGGAGACGCTGCTCGCGCGGATGGGACGCCAGCTCCGCCTCGCGGCGGGGCGCCGACGGAAAGCGCGATGAAGCGCGCCGCGACGCGACATGGCCGCGCGCGCTCGAGGGGGACCTTCGCGCGGCCACCGACCGCCTGATCGAGATCCACGCGCTCGAAAGGCAGCGCCGCCGCCGAGGTGCTGGCGCGCATGGCCGGCGACGTGCGCCGCGACGCGCCGGTGGACGAGGGGAAGGCGGCGCGTGGTGGGCGGCGTCGTCTCAGCGGCGCGCTGACCGGCCTCGGCGCGGATCTCGCGCGCGGGCGGTCTCACCCTCGGCGCGGGCATGCTCGCGGGCGCGCTGCTCGGCGCGCTGGGCGGCGCCGGCGTCGCGCGCGGCGTGAACGTCGTGCGCGGACGGACGAAGACGACGCTGGCGTGGGACGCGGCGTTCGTCGAGGCGCTCGTCGTCGAGGCGCTGCTGCGCTACCTGGCGATCGCGCACTTCGGCCGCGGCCGCGGCGAATGGCAGGCGGGCGCCGTCCCGGCGCAATGGCGCAGCGAGACGCAGGCCGCCGTCGATGCGCGCCGCGGCGAGCTCGTGACGCTCCTCGCCGCGCGCGCCGACGGCGAGGCGGCGATCGCCTTGCGCCTGCGCGCGCTGCTGGGCACCCTCGCGCTGGCGGTCCTCGACGCCCTCTATCCGGATTCCGGGCGCCCGCAGCGGCTCGAGTGACGGCGCGCCGCGTCAGCGGCGGGCGAGCGCCTCGACGCATTCGCCGACCAGCGCCGGCCCGCGGTAGATCGAGCCCCGTGTAGAGCTGCACGAGTGTCGCGCCCGCCGCGACCTTCGCGCGCGGCATCGGCGCCCGACAGGATGCCGCCGACGCCGATGATCGGAAGCGCGCCGTCGAGCGCGCGCGCCAGGCGGCGGATCACCGCATTCGAGCGCTCGAGCAACGGCCGCCCGGACAGGCCGCCTTGCTCCTCCGCGTGCGGCAAGACCCGCCACGGCGTCGCGCGCGATCGTCGTGTTGGTCGCGATCACGCCGTCGACGCCGTGCGCGACGAGCAGGCGCGCGATGCGCGTCGATCGCATCGTCGGCGAGATCCGGCGCGATCTTCACGACCAGCGGCACGCGACGTCCCTGCGCCTGGGCGAGCGCGCCGCTGCTCAGCGCGTGAGCCGTTCGAGCAGCGCACCGAGCATCGCTTCCGACTGCAGGTCGCGCAGGCCCTTGCGTGTTCGGCGACGAAACGTTCACGGTCACGTAGCTCGCCAGCGCGTGGACCGCCCGAAGGCACGGCGACGTAGTCGTCGGCGGCGCGCTCGATGGGGGTGTCGAAGTTCTTGCCGAGGTTGATGCCGAGCACGCCCCGGTAGGTCGCAGCGCTCGACGTTGGCGACGAAGCGCGCGAGGCCCGCGTTGTTGAAGCCGAGCCGGTTGATGAGCGCCTCGGCCTCGGCGAGCCGGAACATGCGCGGCTTCGGATTGCCGGGCTGCGGCCGCGGCGTCACCGTCCCGACCTCGAGGAAGCCGAAGCCGAGCGTCGCCAGGCCCGCGAGATGCGCGGCATTCTTGTCGAGGCCGGCGGCGAGTCCCACGCGATTGGGGAACGCGATGCCCATCGCCGTGACGGGCACGCGCGGCAGGCGCGGCGCGGCGAGCTGCGCGAGGCCCGCGTGCGCGGCGGCGTCGAGCGCCGCGGAACGCGGCCTCGTGCGCGGCCTCCGGATCGAGCGCGAACAGAAGCGGCCGGAACAGCGGATAGAGCCGGCATGCGATGGCGGGCGCGATGGTACGTCGACTCGCGACGGCCTTCGATGATCACATTCCGCCGCCCTTCTCGCAGTCGCTGCTGGCGCTTGGCGCCGCGATGGCTGTCCGTCGATTCCGTCCACGCCGCGCGCGCGTGCAGCGCGCAGCGCCGGCGACCGCGCTCCGGTGCCGACGCCGCGCGTCGGCTACGACACGCGGCGCCGACGTGCGCGCGTTCATCGACGAGCTCGTCGCCGAGCAGGGCTTCGACGCCGCGAGCTCGAGCGCGCGTTCGCCGGCAGCCCGCTTCAGCCGCGGATCGTCGGCGGCGATGGACCGTCCGCTCGCTCGAGCCGCCGAAGTGGTACGAATACGCGCGCGCGCTTCGTGACGCCGGAGCGGATCGAAGGCGGCGTCGACTTCTTCGAGCGCAACGCCGATCGCTCGCGCGCGCCGAGCGCGAATTCGGCGTGCCGGCCGACGTCGTCGTCGCGATCATCGGCGTCGAGACGTTCTACGGCCGCAACACTCGGCAGCTATCGCGTGATGGACGCGCTCTCCACGCTCGCCTTCGACTACCCGCGGCGCGCGACGTTCTTCCGCGGCGAGCTGCAAGCGAATTCCTGCGCCTCGCGCGCGAGCAGGGCCTGCCGCCGCTGGCGCCCAGAGGGTCGTTCGCCGGAGCGATGGGCGTCCCGCAATTCATGCCGGGCAGCTACCGGCGCTTCGCCGTCGATTTCGACGGTGACGGGCAGGTGGATCTGTGGACGAGCGCCGCCGACGTGATCGGAAGCGTCGCGCAATTTCCTCGCGCGCCACGACTGGCAGGCGCGGCGAGCCGGTGCTCCTGCCCGCGGCGATCGACGCCGGCGCGCGGGACGTCGTCGCGCGCAAGCTCGACGGCGGCGTCAGCGAGCGGCGCACGCTCGCCGCATGGCAGGCGGACGGGGTCCGCATCGACGCCGCCGCCGCGTCGGCGCCCGTCGACATGGTGGCGCTGCTGGCGCTGGAGGAGCCGCCGGTCGACGGCGCGGAGCGCGCGAGCTACTGGATCGCGTGCGCCAACTTCTTCGTCATCACGCGCTACAACCGCAGCCGCCTCTACGCGTCGGCCGTATGGTCGCTGGCCGAGGCGATACGCAAGGCGCGTGCGCCGCCGTCGCCCGACGCAACGCGCGATGCAACACGCGACGCGGCGCTGCCGTCGAAGCCCGACGCAACGCGCGACGCGGCGTTGTCTTCGAAGCCCGACGCAACGCGCGACGCGGCGGTGCCGTCGACGCCGGACGCGGGCGATGCGGCGGCGACGACGAATTCGCCGGGGATGCGGTAGCCGCGACCGCGCCGCCAGCAGGCAATCGCGGCGAGGTAGCGGTCGCGCACGCGGGCACGGACGTCGTCGGCGAAGCGCGACCACGCGAGCGCGACCGGTCCGGCGGCGAACGCCGCATCGCAGGCGTCGTCGGGACCGGCGTAGTCCAGCGTGGCGTCGATGCGCACTTCCTCGACAGTGCAAAATCCCGTGGCGCCCAGAAGCTGCGCGAGCGCGCCCGGCGCTCCGAGGGCGAAGAACAGCGGGCAGACCTCGCTCGCGACCTCGGCGTCGACGATGTCGAACAGCGGCGCCCAGCCGCAGCGCGCGCGCGCCCCCCACACGGCGACGACCGCGCGCCCGCCGGCGCGCAACGCCCGGCGCATGCCGCGCATCGCCCGCGCCGGATCCGGCACGTACATGAGGCCTAGCGCACAGAGGACGACGTCGAACGCCGCCGCGGGCACGTCGAGGCGCTCGGCGTCCATGCGCGCGAACGCCGCGTTCGTCGATGCCTTGGCGCGCGGCCCGGCGCAGCGCCGCGTCGACCATGCCACGGGACAGGTCGACGCCGGTGACGCTTCCGGCGGAGCCGACCTCGCGTGCCGCCTGCAGCGCGACCAGGCCGGTTCCGCAGGCGACGTCGAGCACGCGCTCGACCGGGCGCCAGCGCGGCGCGCGCCAGCACGACGGCGTGCGCGGTCGCGAGCTGGGTCGCGCCACAGCGGCTCGTAGGCCGCCGCGGCCAGGTCCCAGCCGTAGCGCTGGACGCGCCGCTGCAGACGCGCTTCCACGCCGTGCGGCGTCAGCGTCGCGTGACGACGATCTCGAGGTATTCGCCCGGCACGACGAGCGCGCTCGTCGTCGACCGGTTCGGTTTCCTCGAGCAGCGCGGCGAGGTCGCGCGCCAGCGCGGCAGCGCCCTCGGCCGGCAGCGCGCCGAACGCCTTGTGCACCGGGCCGTACCACGTGCGGAACACCTCGATGAAATGCGCGGCGGAGCGGTAGCGGAAGTTGAACACGCGCGGCGTCACCGCGATCGCCGCCGCCGACGCGCCGAAGAGCTGCGACACGTGCTCCTTCACGCCCCACAGCGCCGGCGACTGCACGCCGGCGGGCGGAGGCACATGCCGCCCCAGCACCTTGAACATCCGGCCGACCATGCTTTCCGGCGTCCAGTTCGCGAGTCCGATGCGCCCGCCCGGGCGGCATACGCGCGCGAGCTCGGCGGCGGCGCGCGCGTGGTCCGGCGCGAACATCACGCCGAACGTCGACAGCACGGCGTCGAACGTCGCGTCGGCGAAGGGCAGCGCCTCGGCGTCCGCCACTTCGAACGTCACGTCGAGCCGCTCGGCGCGCGCCCGTTCTGCGGCGCGCTCGAGCAGCGGCGCGACGTAGTCGCTCGCCGTGACGCGGCAGCCGCGCCGCGCCGCGGCGAGCGTCGCATTGCCGTTGCCGGCGGCGACGTCGAGCACGCGCTCGTCCCAGTTGAGGTCGCAGGCCTCGGCCAGCTGCTCGCCGACGATCTGCAGCGTCGTGCCAATGACCGCGTAGTCTCCGCTCGACCACGCCGCCTGCTGGCGGGCCTTGATCGCGGGAAATTCGTTGGGGGCGTTCATGGTTCTCTCCTTGGGTGGATTGCGACGCCGCTCGCCTGGCGCGCGGTCGTCGGGCGAACTGTGGCGTCCCGCGGCAACGGTCGTCCTGTCCGCGCGTCGCATTCGACTGATCGGGCGTCCCGGGGACGCGCAGCGGCCGCCGCCCGCCTGTTCCGGCGTCCGGAAGTGCTGCCCGAGCGTCCCGCCGCCCGCCCCGAGCGGCGGGCGCCCTTGGCAGCGGGACCGCGTGCGGTGACAATTCCCGCCCATGGATGCGCCCCGCGTCGACGACGAGCGTTCTGCGGCCCGCCTTGCCGAAGCGCTGCGCCGCGCGCGGAACGTGCTGCAGCGGCGTCCCGAACTGGGCGTGCACGACGATGCGCCGGCGACCGCCCGCTGGCACGGCAATACGCGCGTAGTGGCGCACCACGCCAACGGGACTGCGGTGGCCACCGACATGCCCGCCGAGCTCGGCGGCACCGGCGACCAGGTGACGGCGGGATGGCTGTTCCGCGCGGGACTCGCATCCTGCGCAGCGACCAGCATCGCGCTGGCCGCCGCGGACGCGGGGATCGACCTCGCCGCGCTCGAGGTTTGCGCGTCGAGCCGGTCCGACACGCGCGGCATGCTCGGCATCAGCGACGCCGCCGGCTTGCCGGTCTACGCAGGGCCGTCCGACGTCGTGCTTCGCGTGCGCGTCGCCGCGCGCGGGGTCCCGCCCGAACGCCTGCGCGCGCTGGTCGCGAACGCCTGCCGGTGCTCGCCGATACCCAACGCGGTCGCGAACGTGTCGCCGGTCGACGTTCGCGTCGACATCGACGAGGCGGCGTAGCGATGGACGCGCTGTCGGAGACGCTGCGCGTCGTGCGCCTGGTCGGCGCGATCTTCATCAACGCCCGCTTCACCGCGCCATGGTGTTACCAGTCGCCGGCCGCCGACTCGGCAGCGCCGATGCTCGAGCCCGGCGCGGAGCGCGTGGTGATCTTCCACCTGATCACCGAGGGCGAGTGCTACGTCGACATGGGCGACGGCTCGCCGCCGACGCACCTGATCGCCGGCGATGTCGCCGTGTTCCCGCAGGGTGATGCGCACCTGATGAGCTCGCAGCCCGGCCTCGAGCCGACGACGGGCCGCCGCCTCGCCGACGTGCTGTCGCGCCGGCCGCGCCAGCTCGCCTACGGCGGCGGCGGGGCGGCGACGCGGCTGGTCTGCGGCTATCTCGCATGCGACGGGCGACTGGCGCGCATGCTCCTCGCGGGACTGCCGTCGCTGGTTCGCGTCAATGTCCGCGGATCCAGCGCCGGCACGTGGCTCGAGGCCTCGGTCCGCTATGCGCTGGCCGAGGCGCGCTCGCCGCGGCCCGGCGGCGCCGGCGTCCTCGCCAAGCTTTCCGAGGTGCTGTTCATCGAGGTGCTGCGGCTGTACATGAACGAGCAGAGCCCCGGGCGCACCGGCTGGCTCGCGGGCGTCGGCGACCGGATCGTCGGCGCCGCGCTGAAGGCGCTGCACCAGAAGCCGGCGCACCCCTGGACACTCGAGGAGCTGGCGCGCGCGTCCGGGACGTCGCGCTCGGTGCTGGCCGAGCGCTTCCAGCAGCTGGTCGGCAGCTCGCCGATGCAATACCTGACGCAGTGGCGGATGCTGCTCGCGGCCAACCTTCTGTGCCGCAGCAACGCGCCGCTGTCGCGCATTGCCGAGGATGTCGGCTACCAGACGGACACGGCGTTCAGCCGCGCATTCCGGCGCGAGTACGGGGCGCCGCCGGCAGCGTGGCGGCGGCGCCAGAGCACGACCGGAGGACCGACCCTCCAGGGATAGGCAGCGCCCACGACGGGTGCGGCAAGCCGCGCCCGCTCACTTCTGCCTGGCGATGATCTTGTCCTTGATCTTGTCGTAGACCGCCTGCGGAATGATGTTCTTCTCGACCAGCTCGTCCTTGCCCTTGTAGGGCCGGCCTTTGATGATTGCCTTGGCGCGCGCATCGCCGATGCCGTCGAGCGTCATCAGCTGGTCGGCCTTGGCGCGGTTGATGTCGATCTTGTCGTCGGCCTGCATGGCCGCTGCCGCCGGTTTGGCGGCAGGCTGTGCGGCCTTGTCCGCAGCGAGGGCGGGCACGACGAGGCCGAGGACGGCGACCAGCAGGGCGATGGCGATTCGTTTCATTTCGGCGCTTCCTTATATTCGTGGACGGAGGACATATACTCGGCGGTGATCGGCCGCGTCGTCGAGACGGGCGCGCGGCGCATCCTGCGACGCCGGATTCTTGCACGATTTCGGCGCATCCGCCCGACTGCCGCCCCCACGCCGCCCCATGGACACCGCAATCGACAAGGACCTGCCGCTCAAGGAAGACACGCGCCTGCTCGGCCGCGTGCTCGGCGACGTGCTGCGCGCGCAGACCGGCGAGGACGGCTACGCGCGCGATCGAGGCGATCCGCCAGACGGCGATCCGCTTCCGGCGTGCCGAGCGGCCGAAGCGCGCCGACGCCGTGCGCCACGAACTCGCCGCGCTGCTCAACCCGCTGCCCATCGCCGACGTGCTGAACGTCGTGCGCGCGTTCAGCTATTTCTCGCATCTCGCCAACATCGCCGAGGACGTGCATCAGAATCGGCGCCGCCGCGCGCACGCGCTCGGCGGGCTCGCCGCCGCAGCGCGGCAGCGTCGCGCACGCGCTCGAGCGCGCTCGCCGCCGCCGGCGTCGGCGGCGCGGCGATCGCGCGCTGGTTCGACGGTGCGCTCGTGTCGCCCGGTGCTGACCGCGCATCCCACCGAAGTCCAGCGCAAGAGCATCCTCGACGCGGAGCGCGAGATCGCGCGCCTTCTGGCGTGGCGCGACCGCATCGCGCTCACGCCCGACGAGGCCGCCGAGTTCGACGACGCGGCTGTACCGGCAGGTGCTCGACGCTGTGGCAGACCGCGATGCTGCGGCTGTCGAAGCTCACGGTGAAGGACGAGATCGACAACGGCCTCGCCTACTACCGCTACACGTTCCTCGACGAGGTCCCGCGGCTGTACGCCGACGCTCGAGGCGCGGCTCGCGCGCGACTTCGGCGTCGACGGCGCCGCGCTGCCGCCGTTCCTGCGCATGGGCTCGTGGATCGGCGGCGACCGCGACGGCAATCCGTTCGTCGACGCCGAGACGCTGGCCTACGCGATGCGCGCGCAGGCGGCGCTCGCGTTCGAGCACTACCTCGACGAAGTGCACCCGCTCGGCGCCGAGCTGTCGCTGTCCACGCGGCTGGTGACGCCGACGCCGGAGCTGCTCGCGCTCGCCGCCGCCGCGCACGACGACAATCCGCACCGCGCAGGACGAGCCTTACCGCCAGGCGCTGATCGGCGTCTACGCGCGGCTCGCCGCGACGGCGCGGCGCGCTCGCGGGCTACGTGCCGCCGCGCGCGCCGCAGCGTCGCCGGCGCGCCGTACGCGACGCCCGCCGGCGCTTGCGCGCCGACCTCGACACGATCGCCGCCTCGCTCGCGACGCACGGCGCGGCGCCGCTCGCCGCGCGGCCGGCTCGATCCGCTGCGCCGCGCGGTCGACGTCTTCGGCTTTCACCTCGCCGCGCTCGACCTGCGGCAGAACAGCGACGTGCACGAGGCCGTGGTCGCCGAGCTGCTCGCGCGCGCCGGCGTCGTGGCCGACTACGCTGCGCTGGCCGAGGCGGCAGCGCGTCGCGCTGCTCGCGCGCGAGCTCGCCGGCGCCGCGGCCGCTCGCCTCGCCGCACCTCGACTACTCGGCGCGCACGCGCGCGGAGCTCGCGATCCTGCGCGCCGCCGCCGACATCCATCGCGCGCTACGGCGCGGCGGCGCTGCCGAACTACGTGATCTCGAAGTGCCAGTCGGTGTCCGACCTGCTCGAGGTCGCCGTGCTGCTGAAGGAGGTCGGGCTGCTGCGCGGCACGGCGCTCGCGCGTCAACATCGTGCCGCTGTTCGAGACGATCGACGACCTCGCGCGCTGCGGCGACGATCATGCGCGCGGCGTTCGCGCGTGCCGGTCTACCGGGCGCTGGTCGCCGGGCGCGGCGACTGGCAGGAGGTGATGCTCGGCTACTCCGACAGCAACAAGGACGGCGGCTACCTGACCGCCAACTGGGCGCTCTATCGCGCCGAGATGCTGCTGGTCGAGGCGTTCCGCGCGCACGGCGTCGAAGCTGCGGCTGTTCCACGGCCGCGGCGGCACCGTCGGCCGCGGCGGCGGGCCGAGCTACGAGGCGATCCTCGCGCAGCCCGCCGGCAGCGTCACCGGCGGCCTGCGCATCACCGAGCAGGGCGAGATCATCGCCAGCAAGTACTCGGATCCCGAGCTCGGGCGGCGCAACCTCGAGGCGCTGGTCGCGGCGACGCTCGAGGCGAGCCTCGCACGACACCGAGCGCCTCGGCGGCGCGCGCCGCGCGCTACTTCGCGGTGCTCGACGAGCTCTCCGCGCACGCGCATCGCGCCTATCGCGCGCTGGTCTACGACACGCCGGAATTCATCGCCTACTTCCGCGCGGCGACGCCGATCGCCGAGATCGCCGAGCTCAACATCGGCAGCCGGCCGGCGTCGCGCACGCGCATCGCCGCGCATCGAGGACCTGCGCGCGATTCCCTGGGTGTTCAGCTGGGGCCAGTGCCGGCTGATGCTGCCGGGCTGGTACGGCTTCGGCACGGCGGTCGAGGCGTGGCTCGCCGAGCCAGCCGCGCGGCCTCGCGCTGCTCGCGCGACATGCACGCGCGCTGGCCGTTCTTCCGCAGCGTGCTGTCGAACATGGCGATGGTGCTCGCCAAGACCGACCTCGCGATCGCCTCGCGCTATGCCGAGCTGGTGCCCGACGCCGCCGTGCGCGAGCGGTGTTCGCGCGCATCGCGGCCGAGCACGCGCGCACGCATCCGCGCACTGCCTCGCGATCACGCGGCAGTCGGCGCTGCTCGAGGACAACCCGACGCTCGCGCGCAGCATCCGCAACCGCTTTCCCTACCTCGACCCGCTCAACCACCTGCAGGTCGAGCTGTTGCGCCGCTATCGGGCGGGACGCGACCGACGAGCGCACGCAGCGCGCGATCCACCTGACGATCAACGGACTCGCCGCGGGGTTGCGCAACAGCGGTTAGGCGACGACGCGCATTCGTCGTGCCGCCGGGGATCGCCGCGCTTGACGGCGCAGGTGATAATGCCGCCAAGCTCACCGTCGCGCCCGGGGCGACGCACGACGCCGTCGGGACGACCCGGCTAGAACCTCGACGATGCGCATCCTCCTTTCCAACGACGACGGCTACTTCGCGCCGGGCCTCGAGCATCTCGCCGCGGCGCTCGCGCCGCACGCCGAGATCACCGTCGTCGCGCCGGAGCGCGACCGCAGCGGCGCGTCGAATTCGCTGACGCTCGACCGGCCGCTGTCGGTGCGCCGCGCGCCGAACGGCTTCCTGTTCGTCAACGGCACGCCGACCGACTGCGTGCACCTCGCGGTGACCGGACTGCTCGACGCGTTGCCCGACATGGTCATTTCCGGCATCAACCTCGGCGCCAACATGGGCGACGACACGATCTATTCGGGCACGGTCGCCGCCGCGACCGAAGGCTTCCTGCTCGGCATGCCGTCGATCGCGATCTCGCTCGCGTCGAAGACGGCGCGCGCATTTCGAGACCGCGGCCGCGGTGGCGGTCGAATGCTGCAGCGCCACGCGCGCGAGCGCGCCGGGCCATGGCTGCTCAACGTCAACGTGCCCGGACATCCCGCGCGAGCGAGATCAAGGGCATCGCGATCACGCGGCTCGGCCGTCGGCACAAGGCGGAGGACGTGGTCAAGACGCAGAGCCCGCGCGGCGAGACGGTGTACTGGGTCGGCGCGGCGGGCGCGGCCGCCGATGCCGGAGAGGGCACGGACTTCCACGCGGTCGAGGAGGGCTTCGTGTCGGTGACGCCGCTGCAGATCGATCTCACCAACCGCGAACAGATGGCGCGCCGTCGGCGCATGGCTCGTCGCGATGACGGCGCGCTCGACGCGCGCCCGCGGCGGGCGACGAGGGGACGCGCCGGCGATGGGAACGCTCGGCGACGGCACGACCGGCATCGGCATGACGTCCGACCGCACGCGCGCCCGCATGATCGAGCGCCTGCGCGCCGAGGGCATCCGCGACGAAGTCGTGCTTTCGGCGATGAATGCCGTGCCGCGCCACATCTTCGTCGACGAGGCGCTGGCGATCCGCGCCTACGACGACTCGCCGCTGCCGATCGGCCACGGCCAGACGATCTCGCAGCCGTGGGTCGTCGCGCGCATGACCGAGCTCGCGCGGAACGGCCGCGAGCTCGACGGCGTGCTGGAGATCGGCACCGGCTGCGGCTACCAGACAGCGGTGCTGGCGCAGGTCGCGAAGACCGTCTACACGGTCGAGCGCATCGTCGCGCTGGTCAACAAGGCGCGGCGCAATCTGCAGTCGCTGAAGCGTCAGCAACGTGCGCGCTCAAGCACGGCGACGGCAGCGCCGATCTCGGCGAGGACGCTCGCCGTCGACGCGATCATCGTCGCCGCCGGCGCGACGCACGTGCCGACGGCGCTGCTCAAGCTACCTGAAGCCGGGCGGCCGCATGGTGCTGCCGCTCGCGCGGCGACGAGCGAGCGCGAGCGCGGCGTCGCAGCGTCTGACGGTGATCGAAGCGACGCCCGGCGGGCATCCGGGAGCAGACGTTCGATGCGGTAAGATTCGTGCCGTTGCTGTCGGGTCTCGTCATGAACGTTGCGCGCGCTTCCGGCGCTCGTTCCGATTCATGCCCTCCCGCGCTCCGAGCCCGATTCGCGCCGTCCTTCCGTCCGCGCTCACGCTGGCCATGGCGCGCTCGCGCTGCGCGCTCGCGGCATGCGCGACGCCCAAGTCCGCGCCGGTCGAGGATCGCGTCGCGATGCCGCCGACGCCGCCGCGTCGCCGCGCCGCCGGCGGAGTCCGCGCCGCCGCCCGCCGCCGAGGCCGACGCCCGGCCGCAGACGTACACGGTGAAGCGCGGCGACACGCTCGCAGCAGATCGCGCTCGACAGCGGCCTCGACTACCGCGAACTCGCGGCGTGGAACAACATCGAGAACGTGAACCTGATCCGCCTCGGCCAGGTGCTGCGGCTGACGCCGCCCGGCGAGCGCGGGGACGAATGTCGCGACCGCCGCCCCGGGTGACGAGCGTCGCGCCGGGGGGCGCGATCACCACGCCGCTGCGTCCGGCGGCGCCGGCGGGCGAGCCGCGCCCCGCGCCGGCCGCGGTCGCGGCGCGCGGCGACGGCACCTGAAGACGTCGCCCAAGGCGCTGCGCGAGCCGTATTCGGAGCAGGCGCTGCGCGAGGTCGCGCTGGCGAGCGGCGCGGCGGCGTCGACCGCCCCGGTGGCGCAGCCGCCGACCGACGACAGCATCGCGCTCGCGACGCCCCGGGTGCGCGCGGCGAGCCCCGTCCGGAGCCGCCGAAACCCGCAGCCGCCGATGGCGGCGACGACGACCGCTCGACTGGGCATGGCCGGCGAAGGGCAAGGTCGTGGCGGGTTCTCCGAGATCGGCCAACCTCAAGGGCATCGACATCGCGGGCAAGGCGGGGCAGCCGGTGCTGCGCGAGCGCGCCGGGCCGCGTCGTCTACGCGGGAACGGGCTGCGCGGCTACGGCAAGCTCATCATCATCAAGCACAACACGACGTACCTGTCCGCGTACGCCCACAACCGGGAGATCCTGGTGAAGGAGGGCGACCAGGTCGACGCGCGGCCAGAAGATCGCGGAGATGGGCAGCACCGACGCCGACCAGGTCAAGCTGCACTTCGAGATCCGCCGGATGGGCAAGCCGATGGATCCGGCGAGATACCTGCCTCCGGCATGAAGACGCCGCGGCGCGCGCCGGACGTCGCGGTGCCGCTCGAACCGTACGAAGGCATCGACGCCGGGCAGGACGACGCCGCGGATGCCCCGCCGGAGCCCGACGTCCTCACGGCCGAATTGCCGCTCGACGCGCCGCCGCCGGGGCTGTCGGCGGATTTCGTCGCCGACCTGACGCAGCTCTACCTCAACGACATCGGCCAGCACGCGCTGCTGACGGCCGAGGAGGAGCTTCGCCTCGCGCGCGCGATGCGCGGCGGCGACTTCGCGGCGCGGCAGACGCTGATCGAGCGCAACCTGCGGCTGGTGGTCAGCCTCGCGCGGCACTACGTCCATCGCGGGCTCGCGCTGCCCGACCTCGTCGAGGAGGGCAACCTCGGACTCATCCATGCGCTGGAGAAGTTCGATCCGGAGCGCGGCTTCCGCCTGTCGACCTACGCGACGTGGTGGATAAGGCAGGCGATCGAGCGTGCGGTGATGAACCAGTCGCGCACGATCCGCCTGCCCGCGCACGTCGTGAAGGAGTTGAACGTCGTGCTGCGCGCGCTGCGGCACCTCGACGCGCACGCGCCGGCCGACGGCGGCGAGGCCACGCTCGAGGACGTGGCGCACCTGCTCGGCAAGAGCGTCGACGAGATCGAGCGGCTGTTGCGCTACCGCGAGCAGCCGGTGTCGCTGGACGCGCCGCTCGACGCCGAGGCGAACCTGACGGTGCGCGACGGCGTCGCCGACGAGTCGGCGCGCTCGCCCGAGCTGCTCCTGCACGTGAGCGCGATCGAGCGCTACGTGGGCGAATGGCTCGCCGAGCTGACGCCGCGGCAGCGCCGGGTGATCGAGCGCCGCTACGGCCTCAACGGCCACGAGGTCGTCACGCTCGACGAGCTCGCGGGGGAGATGGGCGTGACGCGCGAGCGGGTGCGGCAGATCCAGGGCGAGGCGATCGAGAAGCTGCGCGGCCGTCTCGCGCGCCGCGGCCTCGCGAAGGACGACTTCCTGTAGAGAATTGTATCTTCGCACCGCCAAAGGTATCCTCGTGCGTCCGCTGCGGCGTCGAGCGCGCGATTCCCTACAAGGCGCCAGTTGCGACTGCTGCCGTCTGCGTCGGCAGCCGCGATCCCAAACAAGAGGAGGAGGCTCCGATGCGATACCGTACGCCTGTTGCCGCAGCGATCGCCCTCGTTGTCGCCGGGCTCGCGAGCGCCGCGCCGCCGAAGGTGGTGACGGCGCCCAACTCCGATCCCCAGTGCTTCGCGCCGTGGGCGGCCAACACCAAGCTGTTCCAGTACCCGGCGAAGAAGGGGCCGTACCGGATCGCGCTCGCCAACGGCTACATCGCCAACACCTGGCGCATCCAGATGATCAAGACGGCCAAGGCCTACGCCGCGCAGCCCGAGGTTGCCGCGAAGCTCAAGGAGTTCAAGGTCGTCTCCACCGGCGAGGACGTCGCCGCGCAGATCGCGGCGATCAACAACTTCATCGACTCCGGCTACGACGCGATCGTGGTCAACGCGCAGAACCCGGCCGCCTTCAAGCCGGTGATCAAGCGCGCGAACGACGCCGGTGTCGTGCTGGTCGCGTTCGACAACATCCTCGACACCGAAGAGGCGATCAACGTCAACGTCGATCAGAAGGGGCTCGGCAAGTACTGGGCCGAATGGCTGGTGAAGAACGTGCCGAACGGCGGCAAGGTGCTCGAGGTGCGCGGCGTATCCGGAACCTCCGTCGATCGCGACCGTCACGAGGGCATCCAGGAAGTGTTCAAGGCCTCGGGCAAGAAGTGGGACACGGTCGAGGTGATCGGCAAGTGGGACGATCCGACGGCGCAGAAGGTCACGGCCGACGCGATCGCCGTGCACAAGAAGTTCGACGGGATCACGGCGCAAGGCGGCGACACGGGTGTCGTGCAGGCGATGATCGACGCCAAGCATCCGTTCGTGCCCTTCGGCGGCGAGACCGAGAACGGCTTCCGCAAGTTCTGCGGCAAGTACGGGGCGCAGGGTCTCAAGTGCTGCGTCGGCCGGCACCGGCCCGGCGCAGGTCGCGGTGGCGATCAAGACGGCGATCGCGGCGCTCGAAGGGAAGGTCGTGCCGCAGTCGGTGAAGCTGCCGCTCGCCAAGGCCGAGTATCCGAACATGAAGGAGGGGACCGACTACTACCCCGCGCAGAGCGACAACTTCTTCGTCGGCAACTCCTTCCCGACCTGCGGCATCAATTTCACCGCGCAGGAAATCATGGGACAGACCGAAGCGAACAAGTAGGCGCGGCCGCGGGGACTCCGGTCCCCGCCTTCGGTCATGAGCTTGTTCGTCATGCAGGGCGTGTCCAAGCGTTTCGGCGGCGTGCGCGCGCTCTCGGGCGCCGACTCGTCATCGAGGCCGGTCGCATCCACGCGGTGCTGGGCGAGAACGGCGCCGGGAAGTCGACGCTGATCAAGATCATCGCGGGCGTCGTCGCTCCCGACGAGGGCCGGATGATGCTCGACGGCGAGCCCGTCTCGTTCGCCTCGCCTGCCGCGGCCAATGCGGCCGGCATCGCCTGCATCTTCCAGGAGCTGTCGCTCATCCCCGATCTTTCGGTGGCGGACAACATCGCGATCAGCAACCCGCCGCGGCGTTACGGTCTCATCGACCGCCCGGCGCAGCGCCGCATGGCCGAGGAGTCGCTCGCCCGAGCCGGCGCCGGCGACATTCACCCGCTGGCGCTGGTCAAGGACCTTTCGCTGTCGCGGCGGCAGATGGTCGAGATCGCCAAGGCGCTCGTGCGGAAGCCGCGGATCCTGATTCTCGACGAGGCGACTTCGGCGCTGACCGCCGCCGACGTCACGACGATCTACGGCGTTCTGAAGCGGTTGCGCGAGGAGGGCCTCGCGCTGATCTACATCTCGCACCGGATGCACGAGATCGCCGAGCTCGCCGACGAGTGCACGGTGTTCTGCAACGGCCGGAGCGTCGCGAGCTACGCGGCAGGCACCAAGAGCGACAACGAGGTCGTCGAGCTCATGATCGGCCGCGAATACAGCGCCGTGTTTCCCGCGCGGCCCGCGCGCGCGGTGAGCGTCTGCGGCGCCGCGCCTCGAGGTGCGCCACCTGAGCTGGGCCGATCGCCTGGACGATATCTCGCTGCAGCTGCACGCGGGCGAGGTGATCGGCCTCGGCGGACTGGACGGCCAGGGTCAGCGCGAGCTGCTGCTCGCGCTGTTCGGCGTGCTGCGCGGCACGACGGGCAATGTCGTCGTCGATGGCGAGCCTGTCGCGATCACGCGGTCCTGACGTCGCGAAGAAAAAGGAGATCGGCATGGCGCTGATCCCCGAAGACCGCAAGACGGAAGGCCTGATGCTGCCGATGTCGGTGCGCGACAACCTCTCCTTCGCGGCGCTCGATCGGTTGTCGCATTGGGGGGTGGTCGACAGGACGGCCGAGCGCGACGCGGTGGAGCGGATCGTGCGGCTCCTCGCGGTGCGCACCGATGGCACCGACCTGCCGGCGAGCTCGCTCTCCGGCGGCAACCAGCAGAAAGTCGTCATCGGCAAGTGGCTGATGATGGCGCCGCGGATCCTGTTGCTGAACGATCCGACGCGCGGTATCGACGTCGGCACCAAGCAGGAGATCTATCAGCTGCTCCGCGAGCTGGCGGACGCCGGCGCTGCGATCCTTTTCTACTCGACCGACTACGACGAGCTCGTCGGGTGCTGCGATCGCGTGCTCGTGATGTACGACGGCGCAATCAGGCGCGAGCTCGTCGGCGGCGAGATCACCGAACGAGCGCTCGTCGGCAGCGCCCTCAACCTCGGTGCGGAATCAGCTAGCGTCGGCGCAGCGCCGGCGGCTGCCTCGTGAACGGGGATTGGCCCTACTGGCTGAGGGAGCACCGGGGCACGCTCCTCGCATTCGCGGCCTTCGTCGCGATGTTCACGATCTACGCCGCCAACCATCCCGCGGGGCTCAATGCCAACGTCGCGACGACCGCGGCCAACAAGGGCGTGCTGCTCGCGATCGTCGCCATGGCCCAGACGCTGGTCGTGCTCACCGCGGGCATCGACCTGTCGGTCGGAATGGTGATGGTGCTCGCCAACTGCCTCGCTTCCGGCATCGTCGTCGGTACGCCGGCGATGACGGCGCTCGGCGTGCTGGGTGTGCTCTGCGTCGGCGGCCTGTGCGGCGCGATCAACGGCCTGATAGTGATCTACGGACGGCTGCAGCCGATCGTGACGACGATCGCCACGAGTGCCGTGTATTACGGCGCCGCGCTCGCATTACGGCCGGTGCCCGGCGGCGACGTCGACGCCGGGCTGGCCGATGCATTGACCGGCCAGTTGCCAGGCGGCGTGCCGGCGAGCCTCGTGCTGCTCGTTGCGCTCGTGCTGATCGTGTGGATGCCCTTCCGGCGCTCCGCGATCGGCCGCGCCGCCTATGCGGTGGGATCGTCGGAGCTCGCCGCCTACATGTCCGGCGTGCCGATCCGTCGCGCGAAATTCGTCGCCTATGTCGCTGTCGGGGCTGCTCGCGTCGGTCGCGGGGCTGTTCCTCACGTGCGTCACCTACTCGGGCGAGGCGTCCGCGGCCAACGGCGGCACGTACACGCTCTATTCGATTGCCGCGGTGGTGCTCGGCGGCGTTTCGCTGTTCGGCGGTTCGGGCAGCGCGATCGGGGCAATCTTCGGCGCGCTCATGTTCCGCACGATCGGCGACCTGCTGTTCGTGTTCAACGTCGAGCCGCTGTGGCAGCCGCTGTTCCAGGGGCTGGTGCTGGTCGCCGCCGTCTGCCTCGGCTCGCTTCGGCTGCTGCGCATCCGCAATCGGCTCGACCTGTATGGCTGACGGCCGGTCTCCGGCCGACGTTTCCGGCGCGGCGAGCGGCAACGTCGCGAGCCGCATGCGCCGACGCTTCGATCCGGCAATCGCGTCGGCGTTCGGCTGCATCGTCCTCGTGCTGCTCGTCGGAAGCCTCTACTCGACGAGCTTCCTGTCGCCGGAATACCTGCTGCAGCAACTCAAGGTCGCGTCCTTCCTCGGCGTCATCGCGACCGGGCACGATGATCGTCATCCTGCTTGGCCAGATCGATCTGTCGGTGCCGTGGGTCGTGGCGGCCGGCGGGATGATGGCGACCGCGGCCACGGGATGGGGTCCGCTCGGCGCAGGCGCTGGCGATTCCGGTGGGCGTGGGCTGCGGCGTCCTTCTGGGACTCGTCAATGGTGTCGGCGTCGCTTTCCTCCGTCTGCCGTCCATGGTCGTCACGCTGGCGGTCAACGCGGTCGCCCAGGGACTGATGGTCGTGCATACCGGCGGATTCTCGCCCCAGGACGCGTCGTCGCCGGCGATGCGCTTCCTCGCCACGGGGCACAGCGTTCTCGGCATACCGAACGCGCTGCTGGTGTGGGCGGCGATCGGCGTGGCCGCCGTCTTCCTGCTGACACGCACGACGTTCGGCCGGACCGTCTACGCGATCGGCAACCGGGAGCGCGCGGCGTATCTCTCCGGTGCGCGCACGCGGCTCGTCGTGATGGCGGCGTTCGCGCTCGCCGGTGCGCTTTCCGCGTTCGCCGGCGTGCTGCTCGCGGGTTACGCCAGCAAGGCGGCGCAGGCGATGGGCGACCCCTATCTGCTCCCGGCCATCGCCGCGGTCGTGCTGGGCGGTACGTCGATCCTGGGCGGCCGCGGCAGCTACCTCGGCACGGTTGCCGGCGTGATCCTGATCACGCTGCTGCAGTCGATACTGTCGGTGATGCAGATGGAGGAGTTCGGTCGCCACGTCACCTACGGTGTCGTGATCATCGCGATGCTGCTGATCTACGGCCGCGGCCGAAGCCACGCCGCGTAGGAGTCCAGGCAGCCGGCCCGCCTGGAGCGACCCGGCGGCAACAACGTGGCGGGGACGCCGTGCAGCTCCGGCGATGCGTCGCCGTGGCAGCCCCGGCGATGCGTGTCCCCATCCGGCTCAGGCTGCGGCGCAGCGGCGCTCCAGCAACGCGACAAGCGCATTCGCCGCGGGACCGAGCTCGATGCCGCGGCGGGTGATCAGGCCGGCGGGACGAACGGCGCGCGTCCCGGGCACGTCGAGCGGCCGGATCCGGCCGGGGCCCATGCTCGCAAGATGGGTGGCCGCGTGGTAGCTGAGATAGTCGCTGTCGCGCATGAGGGCGAGCTTCAGCGGGATGATGTCGGTCTCGACCGCGGGGATGGGCATCGGAACCCCGGCGGTCCGCAGCAGATGGCGCAGGCGGCTGACCATGTTGGTCGACGCCGACGGCAGGATCCACGGGTAGGCGAGCAGGTCCTCCGGTTGCACGGCCTTCCGCCTGCGCAGCGGATGGCCGACGTCGGCGATCACGCAGTACTCGTCCGCGAGCAGCGGTCGCCAGGCGAGTTCCGGCTCGAGCCGCGGTGTCTCGGGCACCGCCGCAAGGACGAGATCGAGCGCGCCGCTCTTCAGCTGCTCCTTGAGCTGGTCGTCCCCGCCGCCGGTGACGTGCACGCGAATCCGCGGGTTGTCCGCGCGCAGCTCGGTGATGGCCTCGGGAAGCACGGCATCCTGCCACGACGGCCCGGCCCCTACCTTGACGAGCCCCGCGCTGCCCGTGCGCAGTGCCTCGACCTCCTCGGCGGCCGCGGCGAGCGCGGCCTTCACGTCCCTGGCGTGGCGCAGCAACGCGCTGCCGTACGCCGTCGGCGTCACGCCGCGCGCCCCCCGGTCGAACAGCGGGACGCCGTATTCGACTTCGAGCCTGCGGATCGCCTTGGTGAGCGCCGGCTGCGTGACGCCGAGGCGCTGCGCCGCGGCCCTGAGCGAGCGTTGCGCGACGGCGGTCAGGAAGTAGTCGAGGGTGCGGGGATCGAGCATGTGATAACCAATGGTTATTGCTCATCTTCTCATGCTTGCCAGCTTTTGGGGAAGCTGTCAAAGTGGGCGCCCGAGCAGCAGGCAGCTCGCGAAGCGTCCACCACAGGAGGAGGATCCATGGGGAGGCAACAGCGCCGCGCGGTTCTGAAGGGGCTCGCCGCAGTGTCGATGGTCGTCGCAAGCCGCAGGGGATGGGCGGCCGAAGCGGGACCGACGATGGCGTCGAAGGTCGACATCGGGAAGGCGAAGGCGGAGGGCCGGCTCACGCTGTACACGAGTCTCGATACCAAGATCGTCGACGCGATCATCGGCCCGTTCAAGCAGAAATACGGGATCGCGGTCGAGTACTTTCGCGGCGGTTCGGCGGACGTCACCTCGAAGGTCCTGGCGGAAGCGGACGCCGGCCGCATCCGTGCCGACATGGTCGATGCGTCCGATCTCGCGGCCCTTCTGCTGATGAAGGAAAAAGGGCTGCTGCTGCCCAAGCAGTCCGAGGCCGCGTCGGCGATCGCACCGGAACTGCGCGATCCGGACGGGACATGGATGGCCGATCGCCTTACCCAGGGCGTGATCCAGTACAACGTGAACGAGTTCGGTGGCAACAAGGCGCCGAAGACCTGGAAGGACCTGACCGACCCGGCGATGAAGGGTCGGCTGGTCTACTTCAGCAGCGCCAACGGCGACGGTGCGCCGCGCCTTTACACGATAGCGCAGCATCTCGGCTGGGGTTTGCTCGAGGCGCTTGCCGCGAACCGTCCGATCCGCGTCGCCACCCCCCAGCTGGTCACCCAGGTCCTCGAAAGCGGCGAGCGCGGGGCGGCCTTCGCGACCAACGACAACATCGCCTGGCGCTCCAAAAAGGAAGGCAAGCCCACCGCGTACGTCTACCCACCCGAGGGCGTGCCGACGGAGCTCGGCGCGGTCGGCCTCATCAAGGGTTCCGCGAGCCCGCACGCGGCATTCCTCTTCCACGAGTACTGGATGGGCAAGGAGGCGCAGGAGCTCCTCGTCAAGGGCGGCAAGTATTCGAGCCGTACCGACGTCGCGCCGCCGACGGGCAGCCCGCCGCTGGCGCAGATCAAGCTGCTCACGCTCGACTACGCGGCCTACCAGAAGGGACGGTCGGAAATCCTGCAGCGGATGACCAAGGTCTTCGGCGGGGAATGGGGGGTCTGATACGCCGATCGGCGGCGCGCGTCGGGTCCGAGGCAGCAACGCTGACGCCACCGCCGGCGGCGCGCCGGCATCGCCACCGCCGTTTCGACCCGAGCGCGCTCCCGTTCGCCCTCGCGATCGGGGTGCTGCTCCTCGTCGTCGCCTATCCGCTGCTGTGGCTGCTGATGTCGGCCTTTGGAATACCGGCCGAGTTCCAGCTCGGCCACCTGGTCCGCGTGTACACGCGCAGCCAGAACTTCGACCCGCTGCTCAACACGCTGATCCTCGCCGCGGGCGCCGGGACGCTCAGCGTTCTGCTGGGCGCGCCGCTGGCCTGGGCGGCGGCGCGCTCCGACGCACCGCTCCGCCGCCTGGTTCACGCGCTCGTCGCCGTGGCGTACATCATGCCGCCCTATCTGACGGCGATCGCCTACATCATCCTGCTGGGTCCGGATGCGGGTTATTTCAACCGCGCGCTTCAGGCGCTGACCGGCGCTGCGCGAGGGCCGATCGACATCTTCAGCATGGGCGGCGTGATATTCGTCATCGGCATCCACGTCTTCGCCTTCACCTATTTCATGACCTACACCGCGCTGCAGGCGGTCGACGCGTCCTACGAGGAGGCCGCGAGCCTTCTCGGTGCCGGCCGCTGGGCGGTGTTCCTCAAGGTCAACCTGGGCCAGGTGGCGCCGGCGATCACCGGCGGCGCGCTGCTCTCCGCGGTGGACTCGATGGCGCTGTTCGGGCCGCAGGCGTTTCTCGGCCTGCCGGCGCAGATCACCTTCCTGCCGACGCGCATCTACGGCGTGATCGGAAGCTACCCGCCACGCTGGTCGGAAGCGTCCGCGCTGTCGCTGACGCTGGTCTTCCTCACCGCATGCGGCCTGCTGCTCCAGCGCGGGTATCTCGATCGGCGCTCCTACGCGACGGTCGGCGGGCGCGGCGTGCGCCTCGCGACGATCCGCCTCGGCGGGTGGAAGTGGCCGCTGGCCGGCTTCTGCCTCTGCGTCGTCTTCCTGAGCTCGATCGCACCCGTCGTCGTTCTCACGGTCGCCGCATTCAGCCGCAGCTGGGTCGACGGGCTCTCGATCGCGAACTTCACGCTCGACAATTTCAACGAGGCGCTGGTCGACAACCAGATCGCCGTGCGCGGCATCCTCAACAGCTTTCGCCTCGCGGCGGGCGCAAGCGCCTGCGCGGTCATCGTCGGTGCGGCGGTCGCCTATGTCGACCTGCGCACGCGGGCAAGGGGACGCCGGCTGCTCGACTATCTCGCCATCCTCCCGCTCGGCCTGCCGGGCACCGTGATGGCCGTCGGCGTGCTGCTGGCCTTCATTCGCCCCCCGTTTGCGATCTACGGAACGATCTGGATCCTGCTCGTCGCCTACGTCGCGAGGTTCGTGCCTCTCGCCACGCGCAGCGCCAATTCGACGCTGCGCCAGATCGACCCCTCGCTCGAAGAAGCCGCCCGCATTGCCGGGGCGTCGCAGCTCGCGACGCTGTGGCGCATTCTCCTGCCCCTCGCGCGCCCCGGACTGGCGGTCGCTTTCCTTCTCGTGTTCATTCCCGCGCTCAGCGAGCTGAGCGCGACGATTCTGCTTTACTCCGGAGGCACCGAGACGATCGCCGTCGCCCTCTTTCGCCTCAACGATCTCGGGCAGTTCGAGGTCGTCGCGGCCCTCGCCGTGTTCACGATCGCGGTGACGCTGCTGGTGAGCCTGCCGCTCAACTGGCTCTCCCGCAGCAGCCGGATCGCGGCGCCGTCGACCCCCCGGTGGTCCTAGGGGATGACCGCGTGGCGCTGATAGAAATCGAGAAGCTGACCAAGAGCTACGACGGCCTGCGCGCCATCAGCGACGTCGATATCGCCGTCGCGGAGAAGGAATTCGTCACCTTTCTCGGTCCCTCCGGTTGCGGCAAGACGACCACCTTGCGGCTTCTCGCCGGCTTTCTCGCCCCGGACAGCGGCACCATCACCGTCGCGGGAGAAGTCCTCTCCTCGCTCGATCGCGTCGTGCCGCCGGAGCGACGGCGCATGGGGATGGTGTTTCAGAACTACGCCGTGTGGCCGCACATGACGGTCCGCCAGAACATCGCCTTCGGACTGCGCTATACCGATTTCGATCGCCGCGAGCACGGCGTGCGCATCGAGCGCGTCGTCGCGGCGGTCGGGCTCGAGGGCCTCGAGGACCGGCATCCGGCGCAGCTCAGCGGCGGCCAGCAGCAGCGCGTCGCGCTTGCCCGCTCGCTCGTAGTCGAGCCGTCGATCCTTCTGCTCGACGAGCCGTTGTCCAACCTGGACGCCAAGCTGCGCGAGCGCATGCGCGCGGAGCTCAAGGCGCTGCAGCGCCGCACCGGGATTACGTTCATCTACGTGACGCACGACCAGTCGGAGGCGATGGCGCTGTCGGACCGGATCGCGGTGTTCCATCTCGGAAGGGTGCAGCAGGTGGGGACGCCCCGCCAGATCTACGAGCGGCCGGCGAACATGTTCGTCGCCGATTTCATGGGGCTCGTCAACAAGCTGGCCGGAACCGTGCTCGACCGCAACGGCGCAACCGCAGTCATCGGCGTGGGCAGGAATCGGATCGTTGCAACCGCGGCATCCGGCGCCATCGGTGATGCGGCCACCGTGGCGATTCGCCCGGAAGCCTTCTCCTTCGCCCCTGCCTCCGGCGACGCGGCGGCCGGCGAGAACCGGCTGAACGGAACCGTCGTGGACGCGACGTTCCTCGGCAACATCATCGACTACATGGTGGATGTCGAAGACGGCCTCACGCTTCGTGTGCAAGGGGAGCGGCGCGCTTTCCGCGACGTCGGCAGCGAGGTCGTCCTCACCGTCCCCGTCGAGGACTGCGCGATCATTCCCGGGGAGCCGGATCGCCTCGCGGATGCCGGCGACGCCTTTCCTACCAACGTGGAACGGAAGCGATGACGAACCCCAGACGACGCAACGTACTTTTCATCATGTCCGACGAGCACAGCCGCCGCGTCGTCGGCGCCTACGGCAATCCCGTCGTGCGCACTCCCCACCTCGACGCGCTGGCGGGCGGCGGCACGCTGTTCGAGAATGCCTACTGCAATTGCCCCATCTGCGTGCCGAGCCGGGCGAGCTTTGCCACGGGTCGCTACGTTCACACGATCGGCTGCTGGGACAATGCGTTCCCCTACCACGGCACGCCTCCGTCCTGGGGACATCGGCTGCACGACGCCGGCCACGCGTGCGATTCGATCGGCAAGCTGCACTATCGCAGCAGCGACGATCCCAACGGCTTCGACAACGAGATCCTGCCGCTGCATGTTCTGAACGGCGAGGGCGACGTCCAGGGCATGCTGCGGCGACCGCCACCGCGCCGGGATAGCACGCGGCAGCTCGCAGGCGATGCCGGATCGGGCGATTCGACCTATCTTCGCTACGACCGCGACATACGCGACGGGGCGATCGCGTGGCTCCGAACCGCGGCGGAAAAAACACCCGGGAAGCCCTGGTGCCTGTTCGTCTCGTTGGTCTGTCCTCATTTCCCGCTGGTGGCGCCGCCCGAATTCTTCGACCTCTACGATCGCGCCACGTTGCCGCTGCCGCGGCTGCGCGCACCCGGCGAATTTCCCGACCACCCGGTGCTGCGAAAGCTGCGCGAAGTGCAGAATTACGAGGATCACTTCCGCGACGACGAGCACGTCCGTGTCGCGATTGCCGCCTACTACGGGATGGTCTCTTTCCTCGACGACAATATCGGCCGGATATTGAAAGTGCTGCACGAGACCGGCCTCGGCGATGACACGCTGGTCATCTATTCGAGCGACCACGGCGACAATCTCGGCACGCGGACTTTCTGGGGCAAGTCGAATCTGTACGAGGAAGCCGTGGGCGTGCCGCTCATCCTGAGCGGACCGGGAATTCCGGCCGGGCGGCGCGTCCGCACGCCGGTCTCGCTGGTCGATGCGTATCCGACCATCCTCGAGGCCGTCGGCGAGCCGTCGGCTCCGGACGACGCCGGGCGCCCCGGCACTTCGCTCCTGACGCTGCTCGAGCGCGACGATGCCGAGCGCAGCGTATTCAGCGAGTACCACGCCGTGGGGTCGCTGACCGGGATGTACATGGTGCGCTTCGGACGGTACAAGTACGTCCACTACGCGGGCCATCGGCCCCAGTTCTTCGATCTCGAGCTCGATCCGCTGGAGACGCGGGACCTGGTTCTCGAGCCGGGCCACGAGGCGATGATCGCGGAGGGCGAGAGGCGGCTGCGCGAGATCTGCGATCCCGTTGCGGTTTCCGATCGGGCATTCCGCGACCAGGAGCGTCGCATCGCGGAGCTCGGCGGCGCAAAGGCGGTCCTCGAGCGGGGCAGCTATCCCTATACGCCGGCGCCCGGCGAAGCTCCCCGATTTTCCTGAGGCGCGTGGCGTTCCCGGGGCGCGCCGATGCGCGACCCGCCGCTTCAGGCCGCGGCAGCCCGCAGGCGCGCGGGGGACGGCAGCGCATCGATGGCGTGCTCGAGCGTCGCGACCAGCGCCGCGCGATCGCCGCGGCCCGCGCCGCAGCGCCGTAGCGCAGCTTCGCGTACGACTCGCCGATCGCCGCGAACGCGATGGCGAACTGCGGCCAGCGCGCCGCCGCGCGCTGCGCGTAGGCGAGCGGGCCTTCGTGCGATCTCGCGCGCGAGCCCGGCGCGCGCCAGCCGCCGGCAGACGTCGTCCCACAGCACCAGCGCCCGCTCCTGGTTGCGCCGCCGTCCGCGCGAGCCACGCAGCACGCGAGCGCGCCCACAGGCCGCGAGCGCGCAGGCAGCGCCACGACGATCTGCCACGGCGCGAACAGGTCGAGCTTCCAGTCGCGCCACAGCGCCCGCTGCCGGTCGTAGTTGAAATCGACCACGTTGCGGCGCCAGCCGTGGTTGACCGCGTCCCACGCGAGCTGCAGGTTCTTGAGCCAGCCGCCGTCGAGGCGCGCGAGCAGCGGCATGGGCTCGCCCGCCGGCAGCGCGCCCGCGAAGCCGCGCTCGATGCGCGACGGCGCCACGGCGGCCGTGGGATCGAAGCGCTGCCACTGGCCGTCGAGCAGCGCCTCGGCCCATGCATGCGCGTCCGACTGGCGCACGATCATGTAGCCGCCGCGTCGGATTGATCTCGCCGCCCTGGTAGCCGGTCACGACGCGCGCCGGGATGCCGGCCGCGCGCAACAGGACGACGAACGCGCTCGCGTAGTGCTCGCAGAAGCCGCGCCGCACGTCGAACATGAACTGGTCGACGGCTCGTGCTCGTAGCAGCGGCGGCGCGAGCGTGTAGACGAACGGCTGCTCGTGGAACGTTGCGCAGCACGGCGCGGATGTAGTCCGCGTCGTCGGGATGCCGCTCGCGCAGCGAGCGCGCGAACGCGATCGTGCGCGGGTTGCCGTCGCCGGCAGCGCGCAGGTTGATGCCGCGCCTCGACGCGCGGACGTCGACGGGTAGCGATCGCGCAGCACCGACTGCTGCACGTAGCGCAGTGGCTGGGTCGACCGGCGCGCGCGCCAGCAGCTGCTGGTCGCGCGAGATGCCGAGACAGACCGGCGGCACGGCCGCGCCGCCGTCGGCGCCGCCCGCGACGCGCGGCGGGCCTGCCGGCAGGTCGAGCGCGAACAGCCACGGCTGGTCGTTCGGCTCCAGCGTCACCGTGTACGTCGATCGTGCGCCCCGGGCCGGCCGCCGGCGCGGCGCTGGGCAGCTGGGAGCGGCGTCGCGCTCCACACGCGGCCGTCGAAGCGCGAAAGCACGGGCCGCGCCAGTAGCGCAGCGACGGCGGCGGCGGGGCGCCGTCGAACTCGACGCGGAACGCGACCTCGTCCGACAGCGAGAGCGTCGCTGATCATGCCGGGCGCCATCGGGTCGGACAGGCCGGTGCGCGCGCCGCGTGTCGGCCGGCAGTCCCCACAGCGGCGCGGCGAGCCGCGGGAACAGCACGAACAGCAGCGCGGCGATCGGCAGGCCCTGGACGAGCAGCGAGGCCGCGCGGCGCAGCGGCACGCGCCACGGGATCGCGCGGCGCTGTCCGCGCCGCGCCAGCACGTCGAGCGCGCGCCCAGCAGCACCACGCCCGGCAGCGCGCAGGGCCGCGGCGAGCATCGACTGGCTGTAGAGGAACGGCGTGACCAGCAGGAACATGGCGAGGCAGACGAGCAGCGTGCCGTCGCGCGCGTGACGCGCTTCGAGGAACTTGACGCCGACCAGCACGAACAGGAACGCGACGACGGCTCGCGGCCGACGAAGTAGCCGAACGACTGGCGGATGGCGATTCCGACCAGCGACCGCGCACGAGCGCAAGCGCCCACGACGGCGCATGCCAGAGCGGGCGCGTCCCGCGGCGGACGTCGCGCTCGAGGAACCACAGGCGCACGGCGAAAAGCAGGAATCCGAGCGCGGCGATCCCAGACCGGCACATGGACCGCCTGCGGCAGCGCCACGGCGACGAGCAGCGCGCACAGCCAGCGCAGCTGCCGCGGCGACAGCGCGTCCGCGGCCCTGCGCGGGCCGCGCGCGCGGCCGAACTTGCCGAGCGCGAGAGCTTTGCCCGGTCGCTGCGCAGGAAGCGACGCCGCGCTCATCGCGCCTTGCGACCGGGATCGCCGTGCAGCGCGAGCGCCGTCAGCGCCGCGCGCCGGTGCTCGCGTCCCTGTCCGACCGGCAGAGCGACCCCGGGCAGCCGCAGCGCGAACGGACGCGCCGCGCGCTCGGCGGCGAGCACCCAGGCGGTCAGCCGCGACAGCCGCGCTTCCGCGTCGCAGCGCTGCGGGAGCGCGTGCCAGTCGAGGACGAGCGGGCCGCCGCCGCTGTGCGCCTTCGAACGACTTGGTGTACCAGCCGGCGCCGCGCGCCACCGCCTTCCATGCCACGCGCTGCGGCGGATCGCCGTGCTGGTAGTCGCGCAGCCCCGCGAGGTCGGCGTCGTCGCCGCGCGACGCCGCGGCGGCGTCCGGGCCGTCGCGGCCCCGCGGCAGCGGCGGCGCGTTCGCTTCGGGCGCGGGATAGACGATGCCGTCGAGCGGAAAATGCACGTAGGCCCAGCCGCGCCACAGGCCCAGCGGATGGTCGGACGAGAGGGTGACGCGGCCGAGCGGAACGCGTCCGCGCGCGCGCCGTCGGCGTCAGCAGCGTGAGCGTGTGCGCGGCGCCGGCCGCCACGTCGGAAACGACCCGCGTGTCGCGCGCGAACAGCGCCGACCTGCGTGCGCGCCGCGGGACCGCCGGCGAGCGCGAGCGAGAACGCGATCGGCGCGCCGGCGAACGTGTCGCCCGCGGCCAGCGGCGCGCACCTCGATGCCGGCGAGGTTGCGGAAGGCGTGCAGCAGCGCCGCGGCGGCGAGGCCCGACAGCGGGAAGGTCACGACGAGGCCGAGCGACAGCGCGTAGTTGAGCGACGTCAGCAGCATCACGACCAGCGTGGCGATCAGCGCCGCGCCGCGGCGCGTCGGCAGGATGTAGATCCGCGAATGGCGCAGGACGACCGGATCGCGGTCGGCCGGCGCCGAGCGGAACAGCGCGCTGGCGCGAGCGGGCGACGAGGCCCGTGGCGCCGCGGCGCGGTGCGCGCGATCATCGTCGGCGCGGGCGCTAGGGCAGCGGCGACCGCGCGGAGCAGCGCCTGCGCCTGCACCGCCCGGCGCGCGCGCCGCCCGCCAGCCGATGGCCGGCGACGGCGGGAAACACCGCCTGCACGTCCTCGGGCAGCGCCATCGGGCGCCCGCGGATCAGCGCCATCGCGCGCGTCGCCGCGAGCAGCATCAGGCCGGCGCGCGGCGAGCAGGCCGCGGCGGGCGCCGGCGTCGCTGGTGGGCGCCGGCGAGGTGGCCGCGCGAGGCGGCGAGCAGCGCCTGCACGTAGTCGAGCAGCGCCGGCGCGACGTGGATCTGCGCCGCCTCGCGCTGCCATTCGGCGAGCGTCGCCGGATCGGCGAGCGGCGGCAGGTCGGGAAGCTGCGCGCGGCGGTCGCCGCCGGTGAGGAGCTCGCGTTCGGCGGCGGCGTCCGGGTAGCCCAGCTCGATCGCCATCAGGAAGCGGTCGAGCTGCGACTCCGGCAGCGGGTAGGCGCCGATCTGCTCGACGGGGTTCTGCGTCGCGATGACGAAGAACGGGTCGGGCAGCTTGCGCGTCTGGCCGTCGATCGACACCTGCTGCTCCTCCATCGCCTCGAGCAGCGCGCTCTGCGTCTTCGGCGGCGCGCGGTTGATCTCGTCGGCGAGCACGACCGAACGGAAGATCGGGCCCGGATGGAAGCGGAACGCCTGCGTGCGCTCGTCGTAGATCGACACGCCGAGCACGTCGGCGGGCAGGAGGTCGCTGGTGAACTGGATGCGCGCGTAGTTGAGGCCGAGCGTCGCCGCCAGCGCCTGCGCCAGCGTCGACTTGCCGACGCCCGGAATGTCCTCGATCAGCAGGTGGCCGCGCGCCAGCAGGCAGGCCAGCGCGAGCGTCAGCGGCGTCTCCTTGCCGACGACGATGCGCGCGAGCTGTCGCAGCACGGCGGCGAGCCGCTCGGCAGTGGGGACGCCGGGTTGGGAGGGTCGCGGACGGTCATCGGGAGTCGGCCTGCATCGGAAGATATCGGTAGGTGAGCCTGCATCGGAACTTGGCGTGCGGCGGAACACACGTCGGCAGCGTGCCCTGCAGGGCATGCCGCCGAGGCCATCCCGGCCCGGGGGTACTCTAGCGTGGCGGGTCGTCGCTCGTCACCCCGGGGAGCGCCGCGTTACACTCCTTCGGCGGCCCGCAAGAGCCGTCCGGCCGATGGCCGTCCGTCGGCGCAAAAAGAGCACTCTTCGAACCAGCATTCAAGGCGTAAGTTCCGTGCCCACCGCGTACATCACGCACCCATCGTGCCTGCCTGCACGACATGGGGCCTACCACCCGGAATGCCCGGACGCGCCTCGACGCGATCGCCGACCGGCTGATCGCCGCGGGCCTGGACGTGCCTGTCAGGCATTACGTCGCGCCGGCGGCGACGCGCGAGCAGATCGCGCGCGTCCACGGCGCGCGCTACATCGACGAGATCGAGGCGGCGAGCCCGGAGGAGGGGCCTGCACTACATCGACCCCGACACCGCGCTCAACCCGTATTCGCTGCAGGCGGCGCGCCATGCCGCCGGCGCGGTCGTGCATGGCGGTCGACCTGTCGATGAGCGGCGAGTGCACGACGCGCGTTCTGCGCCGTGCGCCCGCCCGGCCATCACGCGGAGCGTCGGCGGGCGATGGGCTTTTGCCTGTTCAACAGCGTCGCGGTCGGCGCCGCGCATGCGCTGCGAGGCGCACGGGCTGTCGCGGGTCGCGATCGTCGACTTCGACGTGCACCACGGCAACGGCACCGAGGAGATCTTCACCGGCGATCCGCGCGTGCTGATGGTGTCGACGTTCCAGCATCCGCTCTATCCGTACTGCGGGCTCGACAACCCGGCGCCGCAACATGGTCAACGTCCCGCTGCGCGCCGGGCAGCGGCGGCGCGGAATTCCGCGCCGCGGTCACCGGGCGCTGGCTGCCCGCGCTGGAGAAATTCCGGCCGCAGATGATCCTCATCTCGGCCGGCTTCGACGCGCACCGCGAGGATCCGCTCGCGGGCCTGAAGTTCGTCGAGGCCGACTACGCGTGGGTGACGCGCGAGCTGATGGCCGTCGCGCGCCGGCACGCGCAGGGACGCATCGTGTCGTCGCTCGAGGGCGGCTACGCGACTGTCGGCGCTGGGACGCAGCGTCGCCGAGCACGTGCGCGAGCTCATCGCCGCATGAAGCGGCGGCAGTTCCCGATGAAGCGGCGGCAGTTCCTGTCCACCTGCGCGCTGCTCCCGGGCGCGGCGGCGCTCGCCGCCGCCCGGCGCGTGGGCGGACGTGACGCCGAAGCGCTATCCGCGCGCGCTGCTCGTGGACATCCACGGCGCGCCGATCCGCCTGGCGGCGCTCGCCGCCGACACGAACTACGTGTTCCAGTATCCGTACGCGGCGACGCCGTGCTTCCTGCTCCGGCTGTCGAACGACGGTGGCGCGCAGCGGCGAGCTGCGGCGCCAGGACGGCGGCACGTACGCGTGGCAGGGCGGCGTCGGCCCGGCGGGCAACGTCGTCGCGTTCTCGGCGATCTGCGCGCACAAGCTCGCGTACCCGACGCGCGACGTCTCGTTCATCCGCTATCAGAAGGAGCCGTCGCCGACGTCGACCGGCAACGTCATCCACTGCTGCGCGGACCACAGCGTCTACGATCCGGCGGCCGGCGCGCGCGTGGTCGCCGGGCCGGCGCCGCAGCCGCTCGCGGCGATCGTGCTCGAGCACGACGCGGCGCGCGACGGGCTCTGCGGCGCTCGGCACCGTCGGGCCGGAGCAGTTCGACGCCTTCTTCGCCAAGTACGACATGAAGCTGTCGCTCGAGTACGGATGCGAAGGCGCACCGCGGCGCCGCGGACACCACGGTCGTGCGCGAGCTCGACGAACTATTGCCGCAAGACGATCGCATGCTGGGCGCTGCGTGCGAGGTCGCGCCGAGCGTCCGTAGGCTCGACGATCAGCGCCGCCGCGACGCGGCGGCCCTCGGCCACCAGGATGTTGAACGTGCGGCACGCCGCGCGCGTGTCCATCGTCTCGACGCCGACGCGCGCGTCGGTGAGCGGCGCGGTGAGGCGCGGGTGGGGGAAGCGCTGCGTCGCGCCGGTGCCGAGCAGCACGATCTCGGGCTTGTGCGCGAGCAGCGCGGCGAAGTCGGCGGCGGTGAGCGCGTCGAGCCCCGCGCCGGCCCAGCCTTTCTCCACGTGGTCGGGCAGGAGCACGACGTTCTCGCGATACTCGTCGGCGCCCACGCGGATCCATCCCGGGCCGCTGCCCGTCACGATGTTCGCGTCCGGCGCCTGCAGGTGGAATTTCAAGGCGTGCCGATCCGAAGGGATGGTGCGTTGCGGTAAGGTTGCGAATTCGCTACGATTATAGCCAGCAGTCGTCGCAGTCCCGCCGCATCGCTCACCGCGGCTCCGCCACGGCTTCTACGTCGCTCGGACGGCTCCGGGCGCTTACGCTAGAAGGATCGCCGCATGCCCTCGCCGGATACCGAGTTCGCGCGCCTGACGCGCCTTCCGCCGTACGTCTTTTCGATCACCACCGACCTCAAGATGGCCGCGCGCCGGCGCGGCGAGGACATCATCGACTTCGGCATGGGCAATCCCGACGGGCCGACGCCGCCGCACATCGTGCAGAAGCTGGTCGAGACCGTGCAGCGCCCCGATACCCACGGCTACTCGGTGTCCAAGGGCATCCCGCGCCTGCGCCGCGCGATCTGCCACTGGTACCAGAAGCGCTGGGGGGTCGAGTTCGATCCCGAATCCGAGGCGATCGTGACCATCGGCTCGAAGGAGGGCATCGCGCACCTGGTGCTGGCCACGCTGGGCCGGGGCGACACCGTGCTGGTCCCCAACCCCAGCTACCCGATCCACATCTACGGCCCGATCATCGCCGGCGCCGACATCCGGCAGATCCCGCTGGCCCCCGGCATCGACTTCTTCGCCGAGCTCGAGCAGGCGATCGAGTGGAGCCTCCCGAAGCCCAAGATGCTGATCCTGAACTTCCCGGCGAACCCGACCGCGCAGTGCGTCGAGCTGCCGTTCTTCGAGAAGATCGTCGCGCTCGCGCGCCGGCACGGCATCTACGTCGTCCACGACCTCGCGTACGCCGACATCACGTTCGACGGCTGGAAGGCGCCGTCGATCATGCAGGTCGAGGGCGCGCGCGAGGTCGCCGTCGAGTTCTTCACGATGTCGAAGAGCTACAACATGGCCGGCTGGCGGATCGGCTTCATGGTCGGCAACAGGGATCTCGTCACCGCGCTCGGGCGCATCAAGGGCTACCACGACTACGGCACGTTCACGCCGATCCAGGTCGCCGCGATCGCGGCGCTCGAAGGCCCGCAGGACTGCGTCGCGCAGATCGCCGCGCGCTACCAGGCCCGCCGCGACGTGCTCGTCAAGGGCCTGCACGAGGCCGGCTGGAACGTCGACAACCCGAAGGCGTCGATGTACGTGTGGGCGAAGATCCCCGAGGCGTACGCGAGCGCGGGCTCGCTCGAGTTCACCAAGCAGCTGCTCGCCAAGGCGAAGGTGTCGGTGTCGCCCGGGCATGGGCTTCGGCGAGTTCGGCGACGGCCACGTGCGCTTCGCGCTGATCGAGAACGAGGCGCGCACGCGCCAGGCGATCCGCGGCATCAAGCAGATGTTCCGCGAGGACGGGTTGCTGTGACGACCCCCACGCTCGCTTCGCTCGCTGCCCCCAAGGGGCGAGCAAGCCTCCCTGGGGACGGCCCGGCGGGAGGCTGTGACGACCCCGCTCGCGGCCCGGCGCCACTGACATGAAACCGCTGCAGGTCGGCATCGTCGGCTTCGGCACCGTCGGCAAGGGCGTGTGGGACGTGCTTCGCCGCAACGAGGAGGAGATCGCGCGCCGCGCCGGCCGGCCGATCCGCGTCACGTGGATCGCCACGCGCACGCTGGACCGCGCGCGCACGGGCACCCGCGGCGCCACCGGCGTCAATCTCACCAACGATCCGGCGATCGTGGTCGCCCACCCCGACGTCGACATCGTGTGCGAGCTGATCGGGGGCATCGAGCCCGCGCGCACGCTGGTGCTGGCGGCGATCGCGCATGGCAAGCACGTGGTCACCGCGAACAAGGCGCTGCTGGCGCACAACGGCAACGAGATCTTCGCGGCCGCCTCGGCCAAGGGCGTGATGGTGGCGTTCGAGGCGGCCGTCGCGGGCGGCGTGCCGATCATCAAGGCGCTGCGCGAGGGCCTCACCGCCAACCGCATCGAATGGATCGCCGGGATCATCAACGGCACGTCGAACTTCATCCTGTCGGAGATGCGCGCCACCGGCGCGTCGTTCGCCGACGTGCTCGCGGAAGCGCAGGCGCGCGGCTACGCCGAGGCCGATCCGACCTTCGACGTCGAGGGCATCGACGCCGCGCACAAGCTGTCGATCATGTCGGCGATCGCCTTCGGCGTGCCGATGCAGTTCGACAAGTGCTACGCCGAGGGCATCTCGAAGCTGTCGCGCGAGGACATCCGCTACGCCGAGGAGCTGGGCTACCGGATCAAGCTGCTGGGGATCACCCGGCGCGCCAAGGACGGCATCGAGCTGCGCGTCCATCCGACGCTGATCCCGCACCGGCGCCTGATCGCCAACGTCGAGGGCGCGATGAACGCCGTGCTGGTGATGGGCGACGCGGTCGGCGCGACGCTCTACTACGGCGCCGGGGCGGGCGCGGAGCCGACGGCCAGCGCGGTGATCAGCGATCTCGTCGACGTGACGCGAATGCACACGGCCGATCCGAACCACCGCGTGCCGCATCTCGCGTTCCAGCCGGACCAGCTGAGCAGCCTGCCGTTCCTGCCGATGGGCGAGGTCGAGACGAGCTACTACCTGCGGATGCGCGTCGAGGACAGGCCCGGCGTGCTGGCCGACATCACGCGCATCCTCGCCGACCGCGACATCTCGATCGACGCGATGATCCAGAAGGAGCCGCGCGAGGGCGAGGCGCAGACCGACATCATCCTGCTCACGCATCGCTCGGTCGAGCACCGGCTCACCGACGCCATCGCCAGCATCGAGGCGCTGCCCACGGTCCGCGGCAAGATCGTGCGCATCCGGATGGAGCAGCTCAGTTGAGCGCATGCCGACAGGCGCGGGCGGTGAACGCGCGCGCACAGGCACCGGCGGCCGCCCGGGCAGGGGGCCGCTGATGGGCTACGTCAGCACCCGCGGTATCTGGGACGGCGAACCGCAGCCGTTTCGCGCCATCCTGCTCGAAGGCCTCGCTCCCGACGGCGGCCTCGCGGTGCCCGAGGAATACCCGCGCTTCTCGCCGGCGGAGCTCGCGGCGCTGCGTCCGCTCGGCTACCGCGACCTCGCCTACGCGGTGCTGGCGCGCTTCTTCGACGACATTGCGCCGGCGGCGCTGCGCAACATCGTCGAGCGCACGTACCGCGCCGACGTCTTCGGCAGCGACGACATCGTCCCGGTCACGATGCTCGAGCCCGGGCTCGCGCTGTTGCGCGTCTCCAACGGCCCGACGCTGGCGTTCAAGGACATCGCGCTGCAGCTGCTCGGGCACCTGTTCGAGCACGTGCTCGCGGACGGCGAGCGCACGCTCAACATCCTCGGCGCGACGTCCGGCGACACCGGCAGCGCCGCCGAATACGCGATGCGCGGCAAGCGCGGCGTCGCCGTGTTCATGCTGTCTCCGCACGGCAGGATGAGCCCGTTCCAGCAGGCGCAGATGTACGCGCTGGCGGACCCCAACATCCACAACCTCGCCATCGAGGGCGCGTTCGACGATTGCCAGGACATCGTCAAGGCGATCAACGCCGATGCCGCGTTCAAGGCGCGCTTTCGCATCGGGGCGGTGAACTCGATCAACTGGGCGCGCGTGGCCGCGCAGACCGTCTACTATTTCCGGGCGTGCTTCGCCGTCACGGCGCGCCCGGGCGAGCGGATCGCCGTCGCCGTGCCATCGGGCAACTTCGGCAACATCTTCGCCGCGCACGTCGCGCGGGCGATGGGCGCGCCGATCGCGCAGCTCATCCTCGCCACCAACGAGAACGACGTGCTCGACGAGTTCTTCCGCACGCACCGCTACCGGCCGCGGAGCGCGGCGGACACGCACGCGACGTCGTCGCCGTCGATGGACATCTCGAAGGCGTCGAACTTCGAGCGCTACGTGTACGACATCGTCGGCCGCGACGCCGGCGTCGTGCGCGCGCTGTGGGAGCAGCTCGCCGCGCGCGGCGAGTTCGACCTCGCGCCGTACGCGCTCGAGCTCCACGCGTCGGGGTTCGTGTCCGGCCGCAGCTCGCACGCGGACCGGATCGCGACCATCCGCGACGTGCACCATCGCTACGGCGTGACGATCGACCCGCACACGGCGGACGGCATGAAAGTCGGCCGCGCGCTGCGCGATCCGGAGCTGCCGCTGGTCTGCGTCGAGACGGCGCTGCCGGCGAAGTTCTCGGCGACGATCCGCGAGGCGCTGGGCCGCGAGCCGGAGCGTCCTGCCGCTTATGCCGACCTCGAGTCGCGCCCGCAGCGCGTGACGGTACTGCCGGCGGACCCGGCGCAGGTGAAGGCCTTCATCGCGGAGCACGCCGCCGGCTGACGCCGCGGCGCCGTCCCCGTGCGCTACGCGCTCGCCTGCCTCGGCCGCAACCTGCTCGCCGGCCTGCGCGTCGCCTTCTTCCTGCCGGTGACGCGCGCCGCGTTCCGCTTCGACCTCGCGCAGCTGGTGCTGCTGTTCGTCTTCTCGGCGGCGATCGACGTCGGGCGCGACGCGCTGCGCGCCGGGCCCGATCGCGTGTTCAGCCTGCTGGGCGCGGGCAGCGAATTCTTCAGCGGCGGCGTGCTGCTGTTCATCGCGGGGATCCTGGCGCTCGTGTTCCGCCAGCGCGGGCTCGCGCTGACGCTGCCGGTGATCGTGCTCGCGTCGCTGCCCGCGGTGCAGATCGGCCTCGAGCTGCCGCTGGCGTTCCGTCTCGTCGGCGTGCCGCGGCGCTACGACGCCATCGCCGGGAGCCTGCTCCTGTTCTGGGCGGTGCTCGTGCTGATGCGCTGCGCGGCGACCGCGCTGGAGCTGCGCGGCACGCGCCGCATCGGGGCGGCGCTGGCGGGCGGCCTCATGCTCGCCGCGCCGATCTGGCTGTCCTCCGCGCTCGCGCCCAACGAACCGTGGTTCGTGAAGCCGTCGGCTCCGGAGGCCGCCGAGGGCGTCGACGCGGGTGCGGAGCCGGTGCTTGCCACGCAGTCGTTCCTGCTCGACCAGCTGCTCGACAAGATCGAGGACGAGCGGCCCGCCATCACCGACCTGTACTTCGTCGGCTTCGCGCCCTACGGCGCCCAGGACGTGTTCCGCAAGGACGTGGAGGCGGCGCGCGACGTGATGGACGACAAGTGGGGCACGAAGGGACGCTCGATCGTGCTCGTGAACAATCCGCAGACGCTGCTGACGGCGCCGTTCGCGACGATCACCAACCTGCGCGAGACGCTGAACGAGATCGGCGGGGCGATCGATCCGGACAACGACGTGGTGATGGTCTACCTGGTGAGCCACGGCACGCCCGACTTCCACCTCTCGGCGTCGCAGCCGCCGCTGACGCTGGTCGAGCTGACGCCGGCCGGGCTGCGCCAGATGCTGGACGACGCCGGCATCAAATGGCGCATCGTGGTCGTCTCGGCGTGCTTCTCCGGCGGCTACATCGACCCGCTCAAGGACGACCAGACGATCGTGATCACCGCGGCGCGCCGCGACCGCGTCAGCTTCGGCTGCGACGACCGCCACGACGCGACGTTCTTCGGCGAAGCGTTCTTCCGGGACGGGATGGCGACCACCGACTCGGTCACCGGCGCCTTCGACGTGGCGAAGAAGCGCGTCGACGAGCGCGAGCGCAGCGAGGGCTACTCGCCGCCGTCGGAGCCGCAGGTGTGGATCGGGCCGCAGATGGCGGAGAAGCTCAAGACGCTGCGCACCAAGGGGCATCCCGGCGGTGTTACGGCCCGCGCGGGCCAGACGGCAACGCTGTAGGCGCTGCGCCGCGGCGCGCCGCCGCCGGTCGCCCGGACGGAGGCAAGGGAATATTCGCGCTACCCGGCGCGAAAGCTCTCTTATAATCGACCGGAGACCCCGGGGTAACCACCATGTTCGGGACGGCCTGATGGAGCTTGCCAGCCGTCGCTACGGCGACGTCGTGGTCGCGACGCCGGCGGGGCGGATCGACCACGCCAACGCCGACGGGCTGACGGCGGCGCTGGCGCCGCTGCTCGAAGCGCCCGGCAGCGGCGTGCTGCTGGATTTCTCGCGCGTCGACTACATCAGCAGCGTCGGCCTGCGCGTGCTGATGATGGCGGCGAAGGCGCTGCGCGGGCACGATCGCCGGCTCGGGGTCGCCGCGCCGCAGCCGGTGGTGCGCGAGATCTTCGAGATCAGCCGCTTCAACCTCGTCCTCGATCTTTCGCCGTCGGTCCGCGCGGGGCTCGAACGCCTCTCGGCGCGGGCCGCCACCGCGTTCGACGCCGCCGGCTCCGCGGGAGCGGCGTGAAGCGCGTCCGCTTCTGGGGCACGCGCGGCTCGTTGCCGGTGGCGCTCGTCGCCGCCGACGTGCGCGAGAAGCTCGTCGCCGCGCTGCGCGGCGCGTCGGGGCGCACGTTCGCCGACGACGCGGCGATCGACGCGTATCTCGACTCGCTGGCGTTCCCCGTCGCCGGCACGTTCGGCGGCCACTCGTCGTGCGTGGAGATCGAGAACGGCGGTCCCGATTACGTGCTGTGCGACCTCGGCAGCGGCGCGCGGCCGTTCGCGCAGGCGGCGCTCGCGAAACATGGCGGCGTGCCGCAGACCTACCACGTCTTCATGTCCCACGTGCACTGGGACCACATCATGGGCCTGCCGTTCTTCACGCCCGCGTACATCCCGGGCAACCGGCTGGTGATCTACGGCGGCCACGCGGTGCTCGAGGAGGCGCTGCGCCGCCAGCAGGCGCGCCCGTCGTTCCCGGTCGACTTCGCCGCGCTCAAGGCGACGATCGAGTTCGTGCGCCTCGAGCCGGGGCAGCGCTACGACGTCGCCGGCATGGGCGTCACGCTCAAGAAGCAGCGGCATGCCGGGGACTCGTACGGCTACCGCTTCGAAGGCGGCGGCCGCAGCGTCGTCTATTCGACCGATTCCGAGCATTCGCTGGCCGACATGAAGGAGACCGAGGGCTTCGTCGAGTTCTTCCGCGACGCCGACCTCGTGATCTTCGACGCCATGTATTCGCTGGTCGAGGCGATCTCCGTGAAGGCCGACTGGGGCCATTCGAGCAACATCGTCGGCGTCGAGATCTGCCAGCGCGCCAACGTCGCCCACCTGTGCATGTTCCATCACGAGCCGGCATCCAGTGACGCGACGCTGGCGCGGGTGCTGGCCGATACCCGACGCTTCGAGGAGATCACGCGCACCGGCGCGCCGCTGCGGATCACCTCCGCCTACGACGGAATGGAAATCGATCTGTGACCGGACCGCGCGCCGCGGAATCGGCGCCGCTTCCCGCGGGCCGCATCCGCACCGCGGGCATCGTCATCCTGCTGGCGCTCGCCGCGCTGCTGTGGCACGACGGGCCGTGGCTCACGCGCATCCAGGCCGCCGGCTTCGACGCGTTCCAGTCGTCGCGGCCGCGCGTCGACAGGATGCGCTCGACGCTGATCGTCGAGATCGACGAGAAGAGCATCGCGGCGCTGGGCCAGTGGCCGTGGCCGCGCACGGTGGTCGCGCGGCTGGTGCGCAACATCGCACGCGCGCATCCCGCGGCGATCGGCATCGACATCCTGATGACCGAGCCCGACCGCCTGTCGCCGGCGCGCGCGCTCGAGCTCGCCGGCACCGCGGATGCCGCGCTGGTCGCGCGCGTCGCGTCGCTGCCCTCCAACGACTCCGTCCTCGCCTCGGCGATCACCGGCGCGCCGGTCGTGCTGTCGCTTGCCGGCACCGGCGACGCCACCGGCGCGAAGCTGCGCGCCACGCCCGTGATGGTGCGCAGCCTCGGCAGCGACCCGCCGGAACCGGGCGCGCTGGGCCTCGCGCGCTACGCCGGCGTGCTCGGCAACGTCGACGAGATCGACGCGGTCGCGGCGGGCCGCGGGCTGATCTCGAAGGCGGAGGCGGGTGGGGTCATCCGGCGGATGCCGCTGGTGTTCGACGTCAACGGCACGCTGGCGCCGGCCTTCGCCGTCGAGATGCTGCGCGTGGCGGCGGGCGTGCCGGCGCTGCGGCTCTCCGCCGACCGGTCGGGCGTGTACGGCATGGAGATCGGCAAGCGCGCGATCCCGACCGACCGCGACGGCGCGCTGCGCATCTACTTCGGCCATCGCGACCCGCTTCGCTACGTCTCGGCCGTCGACGTCTACGACGGCAAGATCGACTCGGGCCTGTTCAGCGACCGCTTCGTGCTGCTCGGCGCCACCAGCGTGGGCCTCAACGACCTGCAGGAGACGCCGCTGGGCGAGGCGATGCCGGCGGTGGAGGTCCAGGCGCAGGTGATCGAGAACGTGCTCGACCGCGCGTGGCTGCAGCGGCCGGCGACGGCGCGCGCGCTGGAGGTCGCGCTGTTCGTCGCGCTGGGCGGGCTGCTCATCTATGTGACGCCGCGCTTCGCGCCGCTCAACGCGGCGATCATCTCCGCCGCGTGCATCGCCGTGCCGCTGGCCGTCGCGTACGCGGCGTTCCGCGCCGACCGCTGGCTGTTCGACGCGCTGACGCCCGGCATCATGCTGCTCCTGCTGTTCCTCGTGCTGCTCTTCCTCACGCTGCGCGACACCACGCGCCAGCGTAAGGCGCTCGAGCAGGTGCTCCAGGCGTCGCGCGTGAACGCCGCGCGCGTCGCGGGGGAATTCGCCGCCGCCCAGCGCATCCAGACGGGACTGCTGCCGTCGCCGGCGCTGCTCGCGGGCGAGACGCGCGTCGAGCTCGCCGCGTCGATGACGCCGGCGCGGGAGGTGGGCGGCGACCTCTACGACTTCTTCCGCCTCGACGAGCGCCGGCTGTTCTTCATGGTCGGCGACGTCGCGGGAAAGGGGCTGTCGGCGAGCATCTTCATGGCCGTCAGCAAGGCGCTGTACAAGAGCGTCGCGCTGCGCGCGCAGCAGAGCGACGTCGGCGAGCTGATGAACGCGGCCAACCGCGAGGTGTCGCGCGACAATCCCGAGATGCTGTTCGTCACCGCGTTCGCCGGCGTGCTCGACCTCGCCACCGGCGAGATGAGCTACTGCAACGCCGGCCACGAGAATCCCTACGTGCTGCCGGCCGACGGCGGGCCGCTGACGCGCATCGCCGACGGCGACGGGCCGCCGCTGTGCGCCGTCGACGATTACGCGTACCGCGGCGCCGAGCGGCACCTGCGGAAAGGCGACGTGCTGTGCATCGTGACCGACGGCGCGAGCGAGGCGCGCAATCCGGGGGGCGCGCTGTTCGGCGCAACGCGCGTCGAGGCGTCGCTCGCGCGCATCGCGCCGTCGCGGCCCTCCGCGCATGCCGTCGTCGATGCGCTATGCGCGGACGTCGCCGGCTTCGTCGCCGGCGCCGAGCCGGCGGACGACCTCACGGTGCTCGCGCTGCGATGGAAGGGCGCGGTATGACGCGCACGCGTCGTCAGCGCACGAGGATCACGACGCGCCGGTTGCGCGGCTCGGCGACGTTGTCGGCGGTGGGCACGGCGAGGTCGCGCTCGCCGCGCCCGATCGCCTGGACGCTGTTCGCGGCCACGCCGCGGCGCGATCAGCTCGCGCCGGACCAGCTCCGCTCGCTGCAGCGACAGCGCGTCGTTCGCCGCCTCGCTGCCGAGCGTGTCGGTGTGCCCGATCACCACGACGTCGGGCACCGGGCGGCGCGCGATTTCGGCGAACAGCCCGTCGACGACCGCCTTCGATTCCTCGGTGAACTCGTCGCGCCCTTCGACGAAGTACAGCGTAAACGTGGCCGGCCGCGCCGGCTGCGCGGCGAGCGCGGGGCCGAACGTCTTCGCCACCTCGTCGGCGCTCGACGTGTACGTCTTCTGTCCGAACGGCGTCTGCCGCACCGCCGCGTACGGCGCGTCGAGGACCACCGGCGCCTCGCCTTCGCGCGTGACCGTCACCGCCGTGGGGCGACCCTCCTGCTCGGGCAGCAGGACGACCGTTTCGCTGCGCGTCGCGCAGCCGGCGGCGAGCGCGACCAGTGCCGCGAGCGCCGCGGCGCGCGCGACGCTAGCGATCGACACGGACGGCGAACTCGGTGCCGCGCACGCCGAGGATGGCCGTCGGCGTGCGCACCGTCATCGCCGCCGGCGACTGCTTGGCGATGCGCCCGGAGACGATCGACAGCGAGCCCTTCTGCAGCGAGGCATCGAACTGCCCCTGCTCGGTCGTCGCGTCGAACGCGTAGCGATCGAGCGAGAGCACGCTGTTCGGCCCCGCCGAGAGCAGCGAGTTGTCGCTCATCGTGATGCCGACGCTGCCGTCGGCGCCGGTCTTCACGACGTCCGCGGTCTGCAGCCGCGCGCCGACCCCCGCGGGCACCGTCTGCCCGCCGCGCTCGATCGCGACGTCGCCCTTCGACACCTTGACCTGGCCGATGTCGACGGCCTGCGCGCTGCCCGCGAACGCCAGTGCGAGCACGAGCGCAGGCGCGAGCCGGACGGCGGCGCGCGACAGCGCCGTTACGACGGTCATGACGATCTCCCTCATGTGTTCCTCGCCGCCGGTACGATGCCGGGTTGACGCCCCAGTCATGGAACTGAGCGAACGGCGCGACTTTCCCGCCCGCATGGCGATGCTAGCCCAAACCGCGGCATTCGTGGAGAGCTTCTGCACGCAGCGCGGTGTCGCCCGCGACGACACGCTGCGGATCACCCTGATCGTCGAGGAACTGTTCACCAACACGATCACCCACGGCATGGGCGGCGACTCCGCCTCGCTGATCGGCGTCGGGCTGACGCGCGGCGACGACCACGTCGAGATACTGTACGAGGACCACGCGCCGGCGCACGATCCGACCGAGCGCCTGCGCTCCTCGCCGGCGTCGCTGTCGGCGCCGCTGGAGGCGCGGCCGATCGGCGGGCTCGGCATTCACCTCGTGGGCCGGCTGAGCGCGTCGGCGCGCTACGCTTACGAGCAGGGCATGAACCGGCTGTGGCTCGTCGTGCCGTGCCGGGGCTGAGGCGCAGATAGGTCGGACGATTCGCAACGAACGCGCAGGGAGGCGCGATGGCCGGGAACGAAAGCAAAGTCGAAGACCTCGGGCGTGCGGCGATGCAGGCGCAGCACGCGCGCGCATCCGCCGCTCCGCTGCGGCGACGCTCGTTCGGCGCGAGGAGCGCTGCGGACACGGTCGCGAACCTGGTCGCGATCTTCCTCTGCCTCGTCAACGCGCTGGTGTGGGCATTCGTCTCGGGATTGCCGCTGGTGGGCATCCTGTGGCTGGTGGCCGCGGCGGCATGCGTGCGATTGCAGGCGTGGGCACGGGGGTGATGCGGCGACAGCGCGTTGACCGGGAAGGGCCAAATCGGCTATAATCCGCCTCCCATCGCGGGGTGGAGCAGTCTGGCAGCTCGTCGGGCTCATAACCCGAAGGTCGCAGGTTCAAATCCTGCCCCCGCAACCAAACAATCAAGGGCTTGCAGCGATGCGGGCCCTTTCAGTTTTCGGGCTGTGACCAAAACGTGCCATGAACCGCTGCGTTCACGTCACGTAACGCACCGAGGCGCTCCGCATACGGCGCCAAGTGATCGGCGGCGAGGTGCGCGTAACGCCGCACCATCTCCGGCGACTCCCAGCCGCCCATCTCCTGCAATGCGAACAGCGGCGTGCCGTTCTGCACGTGCCAGCTCGCCCACGTGTGGCGCAGATCATGCCAGCGAAAGTCCTCGATGCCGGCACGCTCCAGGGCCGCGTACCACGCCTTCGTGCTGACCTGCGTGATGGGACTGCCCTTGTAGCTGAACACGTGCGTCAAGTGCTTCCCGAGCTGCTTGTTGATCAGCACCACCGCCTCGGCGTTGAGCGGCACGGCGATCGCGCGCCGCGCCTTGGCTTGATCCGGATGCACCCACGCCAACTTGCGCGTCAAATCCACTTGCGACCAGGTGAGCCCGGTGACGTTGGCCGCCCGCAATCCCGTCGCGAGCGAGAACGCCGCCATGTCGGCCAAGTGCTCCGGCAACTCTGACAACAGCCCTTGCGCTTCCGCCCGCGTCAGAAACCGGATTCGGCGGGTGGGCTCCTTCAGCATTCGCACCTTGGGCGCCCGCTCCAGCCACTCCCACTCGTTAACGCATTTGCGCAGAATCGCGCGCACCAGTTCCAACGTTCGGTTCACCGTGGCATTGCGATGCCCCAGCGCCAGCTTGGCCTCGATGATCCCCTCGAGCGTGGCGCGGTTGATCGTGGTGAGGTCCTTGCCGCCCAGATGACGATCCAGCCAGCGCAGCTTGGTGACGTCCTCGCCGGCGGTCGCCTTGTGCGACTGCTCTTTCAACCACCGCACCACCGCATCGTTCCACGTGCGCCGCGGTTTGTCGCCCAGATGGCCGATGCGCCACAGCTCGCTCTTGAATCGATCGTGCGCTTCTTGCGCTAGGGCTTTGTTGGCAGTCCCAGTAGTTCGGCGTACTCGCTCCCCGGTGGGAGTGCGGACGTCGATCCACCAGATACCGCCGCGTTTGCTAAGTGACATTCCATCTCCTTTCTCAGTGTCACTTGCAACGCTTGCCGAGGAGCAGCATAAAGTGACCGTACGTATTGCACAAGGTCGTCCTTGACGAACACCCAGCGCCGTCCGACTTTGGCGCCGGGAATCTTGCCGGCCTTGACGCGCTGGCGGAGCTCTTCCGGATGCAGGCGCAGGAAGTGGGCTGCCTCGGTAAGGTCGAGCGTGTCCGTCATCGAAATAGTCTTGGGTGCGCGTGGGTCGTCGCGTTGCTACCCGTGCGATGCACAGTTCGACGCGGAGTCGGACCCGCCCCCGATCACGGCCGCTGCTCCATCCGCCTCAACCCAGCGTCGTAGCTCGGCGACGTCGATACGGATCAAGCGGCCGATGCGATGGGCGTGCAGTCGGTGGGCGTCGATCGCCCGACGCAGCGTGCGACACGACAGCGCGACCATGCTGCTCGCCTGCGCGAGCGAAACGTAACGCGACTCAACAGAAACGGACTTCAGCACAACGACCCCCGATGGCTCGTGACGCGCGGTGTATTCCACGCTCACCATCGAATTTAGCCGTCGTAGTCGAGGAGGTCTAATGGCGAAAAATTCGTGTCACCAATCGGGGGAAACGGAGTGTTGTTACTCGTCAACGCGCAACCAACGATGCTCGTCGATCAAGCCGCGACGTCGGTATTCTTCCGGGGCCTGTTGCGCTGCCTTGAATTCGGCAACGCTGTCGCGCAGCAGATAGTCGACCTCGTGTAACTCCCCGTTGCGCCGGAGCCACGGCGCGTCCGCCAGACCGGTGACGATCAGTTCGACGAAATCTCGATACGGCCCATAGTGCCGGCCACTACCCCAGTGCACGCGACGGGTCGGTCGTTGACCGCCGTGCTCCTGCCAGATCTGCGCGAGTCCCAGCCCGAACTGCCGGGCGGCAATATTCGCAGAACCTTTCGGACGGCCCCGTCGTCGCGCCGGAGTTAATCCGGCACTGACTCGATGCTTCGCCCGCTCTTGCTTGCGCATCTGCGCGATGAACGCCCCGCGAAAGTGATACCCGCAGCGGTCGACAAGCAGCTGGAGGTCTTCGAGTGCGGCCAGCACTTCGGTCGGATCGTCGAGTCGCAACAACTTGGCGATTTGCTGTTTCAGACCCAGGAGGCGCGGATGAATCACCGGCTCCGGCGCCGCCTCGTGTTCCGGCCCGGGTGACCCGGCCGTGCGGTTCTCGGGCGTAGGAACGTTGCGCGCCATCCGCATGCGTTCAATCGCAGCCGAGTAATCGAGGGTCTTGCTCATCTTCAATTCTTCTCCGCGCGGAGTTTGGCGAGCAGTGCGGTGTGCCGTCGCGCCGCGAGCACCGTCTGCGCCTTGGTGTAGTAGTCCATCGTCGTGTCCAGCTTGCTGTGCGTCAGCAAGTCCCGCGCCATGGCGATGTTCTCCGGGGCCTCGCGCGCGATCGTGGTGGCCGCAATCGTCCTGAAGAGATGAGGGTGAATGGCGAAGCCGAACGCGCTCTGGGTCCGGCGGCAGACGAGGTCGTAGATCGCGTCCGCGCCCAGTGCCCCGCCCTTGGAGGAGAGCCAGAGCTCCGCTTCCACATCCGCGCGCGGGAACAACGGTCGATACTGGGCGAGGTAACGCGAGAAATAGGCGGCGAGGTCGTTCGGGATGTCGACGTCCAGCGCATGCCCGGACTTGGTGTCGTCGCGGTCGAGGATGAGGTGGAACGTGCCGCCGACTCGACGAACATGTTCGTCCAGTCGCAGGGCGGTGAGGCTCCGTCGGCGCAGGGGTAGCGCGACCAGCACGGCGATCAACAGGCCATCACGGAACTGGCGGGCCTGCAAGAGGGCGACGCGCATTCGTGTGCGCTGTCCATTAGGGTGCGACCGAGATCGAGCAGTCGCCGCGGATCGACAATCTTGTGCCGCTGCTCCCGGGGACGGGCACGCTGCTGCCAGTGGCGTTGCAGCGCTCTGAGCCAGGTCCAGTCCACCCGCGGCGCGAGGACGCGCAAGGCCAGCAGCAGGTGCTGGAGTTCGGCGGCGACGCTCATCGGTACCACCCGAGAGGCCAACCTATCGACATAGCCTTGAATGCGCTCCGGCGTGACGCGCTTCGCCAGCTCGATCTCGAGCGCGTCGGGCCAACGGTCGCGCAGGAAGGTGAGCCAACGCGCATACGCGTAGCGAGCCTGTTGCTGGGACTTCGGACGCCAGTGCGCGGCACGCGCGTCGTCGGCGAAGAAATCGTCGGTCGCGGTGGCGCGCTGCCAGGCGGCGCGGTCGGCGATCGGCCATGCTTCGAGCGGAAGTCCGATGCGCTTGGGCATGGCGTTACGCAGAGCCGCCCTCGGCGCGCCGGGCGTCGCCGAGGATTTTCGACCACTCGCGGGCGGCCTGACGCGTGCGCCTGCCGGCATAGAAGTTGACCGTCGTCTTAATGTTGCTGTGTCCCAGCAGGTCCCGCACCGTGCCGATCGCGCCGGGCGTGTGGTCCAGCGTGATTGCTGCTACGAGGTGGCGGAACTGATGCGGGGTGATGGCGACGCCGAGCTCCCGCTTGGTCGCCTTGGTGATGCCGTCGCGTAGTGCCGCGTCCGAGACCGGCGTGCCGTCGAGGTGGACGAACAGCCAATCGCTCTCAGCCCCCTTCGCGTAGGCGCGATAGCGATCAAGATATTCGTGCAGGAGGTCGCGCGCATGACCCTCGACGGGGTATTCGAGGGGTTGCTCGTTCTTGGTTTCATCTCGGCGCAGTGTGATCCACACGTCACCCGTGCGACCGGATGGCCACTGCAGCTGATGGCCGATTCGAAGGGCGGCGAGGTTCTGCAGCCGCATTGGCGCGACCAAGAGCAATTCGATCGCCAGCGCCATCTGCATTTTCTGCAGGCGCCGCGCGGGTGTCAGGCGAAGCGTGTGCGCTTGCTTGCGCAGCACGTCGGGAAGGTTCAGGAGCTGGCGTAGTACCTCTGGGTCGCTGCACTCTCCGACCACGCGACGGTTCTTGTCGGTCAGGCCGCTCGGGGTGCTGCCCAGCTTGCGCTTCATGCGCAGCAACTCCTGCAGCTGCTCCTCCGGAACCTTCACCCAATGCCGCGCCACCGTGACCAGCATCGAGGCGAGTCCACGGATGTATTCGGTCGGTTTGCGGTCCTTGGCTGCATTCAGATACGCGGTGAGGATCGCCTTGGCATTCTCGGGCATGACCAGCACCGCGATCCCGGTGATCGCTGCGGGGCTACCTTGCTGTTGCGCTAACGTGGACGCGGCGACGCGCAATTGCTCACGCCGCAGTCGCAGTGTCCCGGCCTTGAGCGATGTGTTCGGGGCGTCGGAGGCGAGCGGGTCGTCCCCGGCGGCCCACTGCAGATACGCCTCGAGATCGTTGCGAAACGCCATCGGGAAGTCCTCGAGCGGCAGGTGCTGTCGCCGCGGGCTCGCTGGGGGCGGTGTCAGGGTTACCTGCGGCCACCCGTCGATCGACGCCGCGGCTTCGTTCCACAGCGCGACCGTCTGGCGCCAGAACGGCAACGCGTCACGTTCCCAGTTCACACGGCGGACATCGTCGACCAGCCGACCGAGGAAGTCGTCGTTGACTTGCGTAGGAGCCAGGCCGCGGTGCGAGGCCACGCGAATCAGGCGCGAGAGCCCGTGGCGCAGCCGCAGATCGTCCAAGCGCGCGTTGAGTGCTTGCCACTCCGGCGACAGAGGCGTGCCGCGTGGGGGCAACTTGGGCGTGCTCTGGCCGTGGCGCAGAGCCGCCTTGAGGCGGGAGCGGACGTTGTCGAGGGTCTTCCGCGAAATGCCTCCGGCGCCAACGGGCGCCTCCTTCAGCAGCTGGTCGATGTGGCGCGGGTCGCTGGGAATGGCCTGGGCAGGGCGCGCGAGCACCTTGCACAGGGTGCGGATCGCGCCTTGGAAGTCACGCCGGCGGGGGTCGTCGAGATCGACGGCGGAGTCGAGCCGCTCTAGCAGGTCGGCAAGGGTGTTGGCGGGCTTGCCCGCCGGCGGTGATGGGATTTGGGAAAGGGTCATGGGGACAGGTGAGGACAGGATGGGACCGGGTTGGACTAAGGGCTTACTTCAGGAATACTATCACGATGTACATGGAACAATTCCTTATGATATACATCATAAATGTCGCATAATCATATACTTGCAGCACTGCCCCGCCGACATCTTAGAGGCCCGCGTGACGATCGCGAGACAGGCTCCCAACACAAAGAATAGGGGCCGCCGATTGGCAGAGCCAATGGAGAAAAACCGGGTTAAGCGCTGTACGAACGCCGGCGCGCGCGACGCGACGCCTCTGGGCTGACGGTTGCAGCCCCCGATGCTCGGCAGTGACACGACATCCTTGCGCGCCGCCTTCGCACGGCCTGACGTTGGATGCGCATGTTGGTATGACCTCTGCTTGTCCCTGATGTCGGATGGCGTTAGGTGGAAGGAAAGCGGTGGAGATTACCCCCGGTGGCAGGTCGAAGTTCGCTTTGCTGGATCTGCCTTGGGCCTTCGTGCGGTTCGTGGGCAGGCTGGTGCGCCGCTGTCTGGTCGCGGTTGGCGTGCTTGTGGTGTTGGCGGCCGTCGCTTACGTCGAGCTCGAAGCGATCGTCGAGTTTGTCGACTCGCGCTACGCGCGGGAGATCGACAACTACCTGGGCATCGACGCAAGGACGATCGAGCGACTCGAAGGACCCGACCTATTTCGCGCAGCAGTCCGTGCTCGTCAGCGAAGACCAGCGAACTGTCGCTTGCATCTCCTCACCCGAACGCCGGATTCTGGTCGCGGCACCCCGCTGAAATCCCCGCCGCTGTTCGTCAGCGCGATTCTCGCGTCCGAGGACAAGAACTTCTTTTCTCACGAGGGCGTGGACAAGGGCGCGATCGTCCGGGCGTTGATCAAGCGGTCGCTGCGGAGAGAGCCACTCCGGGGCTTCGACCTTGACGATGCAGATCGCCAAGCACCTTCGCGGCGGGACGGGCGCGCCTCGACCGAAATCGAGAAGATCGGCGACGTAGTCATGGCGCTGCGATCGAGCGCGAGTTTCCGAGCGGGCAGTTGCTGCTGAGTTACGTGAACATGCCGTATTTCGGCCGCGGGTCGTACGGCATCGACGCGGCGAGCCGTGCATATTTCGACAAGCCGGCCGCCGATCTCGCGCTATACCAGGTCGCGTTCATCGTGTCGCTCATCAACAAGCCCGCGCTGCCCGACCGGGCCATCGCGATGGATCCGCTGCTCAAGAGCCGCCAGCAAATCATGGACGCCAACTGGTCGGAGGCGGCGCGCAACACGCTTCGCGTGCTGGGCCTTATGCTCGAGCAGGGCGCTATCAGCGAGGTTGACGCCGCGCGCGCCACGACCCAAGTCGAGAAATCGCTGCGCAAGGAGATCGTGGCGCCGCGGCGCGCCTGTGGCGTGCGGGATCACTTCCTCGAGCGGGTGCGGGTTCTCTACAAGGATCGCTTCCCGATCAACACCGGCGGCCTGACGATCTCGATCACGCGGGACGACGCGCTGCAGGACGTGCTTGCCAACGCAGTCGACCTCACCCTGCGCAGCTACGTGGCCCGCCATCCCGACGACCCGGACAACAACCTGTTGCGGGCCGGCGCCTTCGCTGTCGATTTTTCGGGAGACGTGCTGGCCGAAGTGGGCAACGTCAATTTCAAGGAGCTCAAGTACGACATCATGGCGAGCGGGTGGCGCCAGCCTGGGTCGACGTTCAAGATCTTTACCTACGGCGCACTCGTCGAACGCCTGGCGAAGCAGGTGCTCGCTGAGAAGCCGTCCGTCGAACCGCGAAGAGGACGTCGTGGCGCAGATCCTCGAGCGCTGCCGCGTGCTCGACGCGCCGTTCTTCGTGTCGCTCGGGCGCGGCCGCGGCGAGAAGATGATCGAGAACTTCCACTCGCGGTCGGAACCGCAGTACCGCGGCGAGATCACCTGCCGGATCGCCCTGGGCGAGTCGCGCAACACGGCGGCGATGCGCGCCGGGACCAGCGCGGGAATCAAGAACGTCATCGATCTTGCGTATCGCCTGGGCATGCCGAAGGACCCGAAACACATGCTTCAACCCTACCCGACGACGGCAATCGGCGCGTCGGAGGTGAACCCACTCTCGATGGCCTCGACCGCTGCATTCGTCAACGGCGGTTTTCGCGTCACGCCGCGCTTCGCCAACGACGTTTGCCATGAAGGGAAGTCGCTGCTGCGACACGGACGCTGACAACAGACCGGACGATTGCGACGTCAAGGGGGAGAAGCAGCCGCCGCCGGAGCGTGTCATGGATCCGGTCGTAGCCGCGGCAATGACCGAGCTGCTGAAGGGTCCGCTCGACATCGGCTCGACGGGCACTGCCTCGGGACTGCGCAGCGGCGTCATTCCAGGCATGGATCCCCTGGGCGATGCGATCTGGAAGCTGAAACCTGAAGAACGCAAGAAGCTCACGCTCGCATTTCCTCTCGGAAAAGCTGGAGAGATCGCCGGAAAGACAGGCACTGCGACCAACCATGATGGCAGGACCTCGGACGTGTGGCTGATCCTGTTCGTGCCGGGCAGGCCTGATGGGCCCGACACCGGCATCGTGCTGGGGTTCTGGATGGGGAAGGATGCCAAGGCGCGGCCGCTCGGCGACCGCGGATCGACAGGCGGCCCGGGATTCGCCGAATCTGGTGCGCGGAATTGGCTGCACTCGGCGGCGACGGTCCTGGCGTTCCTTCAGAAGGAGCGGGGATTGCTGCAACCGGGGTTCAAGTTTCGGCCGCTGATCCAGGAGACCGCGGTCTCTGCTCGTGCCGCTGATGCGTCGACTCGGTCAGCGAACGCCCCCGTTGGTCTGACGAACAGCATAATTAAAGGGTAGACCGGAGCGGAGCTGATCACGACGGCGAGTCCCCGAGTTGCTCAAAATACCGAGCAGTAGGCAACCAGGAGGCTGGCGGTTGCTTATCGGAGTCACCGATAGTTATCTGATAATTCAGTCGGACCCGAACGACAGGTGTCGCAAAAGTGGCTGCGCCGCCGCCCGTAAAGCACGGACATTCCCATAAATGACTATTTTCTGGAAAGTTGGCGTAGGTCCGCGCCCGGCCATCAGCCGTCGCTGGCACGGGCAGCTTCCTTGCATCTCACCCGGTCAAGCTCGCGCCGTCGACGACCTGGGACCGGCTGCGTCGATCTGCCTGGGTCAGGGCTAACGGAATGGACGCCCCTGTGCACGGGCGTCCCACTTATCTCAGACCGGAACGTGTTCAAAGGAGCAGAGCCACCTCTATCCTGCCTTAGCCAGCACCGCGGTTGCCGGCCTCGATACGTTCTAAGAATATCGGAGAGCGCTTTCGTGCGCCATGGGATCGGCCGGGAAGAGCGCATTTTCGAGCTGCGGCGCGTCTGCACATTCCTCGACTAACGACGTAGGCTCGCGCCTGGTTCCCAGGCACGTGCGCCAAAAGTCGGAAGAGTGGATGCGGCGATCACGCGCGACCACTGCGCCAGACTTGGAGGTCACGGCCCGTCGTTCAACGGCACATCCGATATGAAGGCCCCACGAAGGGGGGTGGAACGGGCACGGACAGCCCCATCACCGGCAGACTGCGCGCGTTGTGTTCTAAAACTAGTACGAGATCAAGGTGCCGGAAAATGAATGGGCAAAGTAGCACTCTGCTGCATGAGCACTGGTAGGTCGGTTATGCGACCAGATGAAGCTCGGGTATGTAATGACACCGTCGTCACGCCTTTTCGGCTGTGGCTCTGCCGACCCAGTCGCGCATGATGCGCGTATAGATCTGCACCGCTTCGCGGATCCGACCGATGCTGCACCACTCGTCGGTCTGATGCGCCTGCGATGACTCGCCGGGTCCGAGGACGACGGTGCTTGGCTGCCCGAGCGCCGGCGTAAGCACCGATGCATCAGTGAAGTAAGGTGCGGCGCCTGGCGCAGGACTACAGCCGGTGACATTTGCGGTAATGCGCGCCACTCGCTGCACCCAAGTGGTATCGGGCGATGTCCAGATTCCGGGAAGATCGAGGAACGCTTCGATGCGTGCATCATCGCCGATGCGCTCCTGCAATCTGTCGCGCAGTGCCGCGTGGTCGATGCTCGGGATGGTGCGGATATCGACACCAATCTCGGCGCGGTCCGGCACCGAATTGATGTTGAGGCCGCCGCGCACGGTGTTCACGCTGAGCGTAGGGGGGCCGAGCGTCTCGTGCGGGGCCGCTTCGAACGCGAACGATTCGAGCCGCCCGATGACGCGCGCGGCCTTGTAGATTGCATTGTCGCCGTGCTCGGGCATCGAGCCGTGCGCCGTCACGCCGGTGGTCACTGCCGTAAGCCACAATGCACCCTTGTGCCCGACGCAGACGGCATTGCCCGTCGGTTCGCCAACGACCATCGCGGCGGCCGACCCGAGATCGGCCTCGCGCGCGAGCGCCATCGCGCCTGTGCAGCCGGTCTCCTCGCCCGCGGTGATTACGAGTCGCACATTTGGCGGATCGGAATCGCGCGCGACCGCCAACGCCGAGCAAACGAACGCCGCGACGCCGCTTTTCATGTCGCTCGAACCGCGGCCGTGGATGCGCCCGTCGCTCGTCTCGGCGCCGAACGGGTCGCGCGCCCAGCGCCGCGCGCCCAGCGGAACGACATCGAGGTGCCCGGTGAACACGAGCGGCGGTCCATCCGATGCGCGCGGCAGCGTGGCGATGAGGTTGGCGCGATCCGGCCCGAGCTCGTGCAGCGAGATCTCGAACCCGGCACCCTGCAGGAGCTCGGCAAGGAAGGCCGCGCAGCGTCTCTCCTGCCCAGGCGGGTTGACCGTATCGAAACGGATGAGTTGGCGTGTGAGCTCGACGGCGTCGTACGGTTCTTCTCTCATGGTATTTCCCATCGTCGCGGGTTCATAGATCGAGCACCAGCCGCTTCGAGCGGGCGCGCGAGCAGCAGATCATCATCGAGCGATTGTTCGCACGCTCGTCGGGGCTGAGCAGCAGATCGCGATGATCCGCTTCCCCTTCAAGCAATGACGTCTCGCAGGTGCCGCAGACGCCTTCCTCGCACGCGCTCGGGACGTCAGCGCCCGCTTCGCGCACGACCTGCAGGATGGTGCGATCCGCGGGGACGGTGAGCACGAGACGCGAGCGGCGCAACTCGACCTCGAAGGCGGCATCACCGGTACGATCGACGGCAGGTGCCGAGAACCACTCGAAATGCACGCGCGATGAATGCCACGGCGCGGTCGCCTCCTTCACCGCCGACATCAGACCCACCGGACCGCAACAGTACACGTGCGTATCATCATCCTGTTCAGCAACGAGGCCGGCGACGTCCAGCACGGGGACCTCGCTGTAATGGGTTGTCACGCGTGTCGATCCGAGCGTCCGCAGCTCGCGGTGAAACGCCGCGTGCTGGGGCGAGCGCGCGCAGTAGTGCAGCGTCCAGTCGCTGCGCCGTGCGGCGAGCGCCTGCGCCATGGCATAGAGCGGCGTGATGCCGATGCCACCGGCGATGAGCAAGCTGCGGGCGGCGTCGGGAGCGAGCTCGAAGTAGTTGCGCGGCCTGCCGATGGCAAGCACGTCGTCAACCTCGACGTCCTCATGCATGCTGATCGATCCGCCGCGTCCGCCGATCTCCTTCTTGACAGCGATCGTGTACCGGTCCTCGGCGCGGCGACGTCCCCGCACAACGAGTATTGCCGCACCAAACCAGAAGGCACGTGCACGTCGATGTGCGCACCCGCCGCGTAGGGGAGCAGCGCGCGACCGTCGGCGGCCACGAGCCCGTAGGCGCGAGTGTCCACCGCGATGTCGCGTACCGACACCACGCGAACGCGGCGTAACTCCCGTTTGGTCTCGACTGTCATCACTGCGTGGCGCTCGGCTGTGCGCCCGCCGATGATCGCAACGGCCGCGTACACACGCCGGCGATCAATATTGGCGAGCAAGGTCGACGACGTTGGTCAATGGCTCCCCGTTGAACAATCGGCGCACATTGTCGAAGAAGAGCTCGAGCGTGCGTGGAACGTATTCCTCGAGGTCGTCGGACAGCACGTGCGGGGTGATGATCAGGTTGGGCGTGTCGAAGTACAGCCAGTCCTTCGGCGGCGGCTCCGGGTAGGTCACGTCGAGGATCGCGCCGCCTAGCTGTCCCGAGCGCAGCGCCGCATCGAGCGCCGCCGGGTCGACCAGGCCGCCGCGCGACATGTTGACGAACCCCGCGCCGTGCCGCATTAGTCCGAACTCGCGCGAACCAAAGAGGAAACGCGTTTCCGGGGTTAAGGCGGCATTGAGGAGTACGAAGTCGGCCCGCGGCAGCAATGCGTGCAGCGCCTCGGGGCCGTGCATCTCCTCGCACGCCGAGTGCGCCCGGCCACTCTTGCGGACGCCGATTACGCGCATGCCGAAGGCCTTCGCGTGCTCCGCGGCTCCACCGCCGATGCGGCCGACACCGACGATGAGCAGCGTCTTGCCCTCGAGCGTGGTGGTGAACACTCGGTTCCACTCGTGGCGCTTCTGGCTGGTCACGAGGAGGGGCAGGCGCGCGTTGAGCATCAGGAGCGCCATCAGGGCCGACTGCGCGGCCTTGGGTACGTGCGCGCCACTGTTGGTGAGCATCGTCACGTCCGGAGGCACCCAATCGAGCGGCAGCAGATAGTCGACGCCCGCGCCGAGGATCTGCAGCAGCTTGAGCTGCGGCGCGTCCCTAGCGAGCGTTTCCTTGGGGAATCGGTACGTGATCATCGCATCGGCCGATCGCGCATGCTCGCCGTAGTCCTCCAGGTCGAATCCCCACGTTGTGCGGATGCGCGGCGGCGACATCGGGGTGCCGCGCAAGTACTTTTTCGTACTGGTCGGGCCGGACTATGAACACAGGCATCAGCGAACGCGCGTTCTCGACGTGCACGTGGAACGGATTGTCGCCTGCATGCGTCGCGGCGCTCATATTATTGCCCTGTCCGCCTGCCGGTTCGCCTTGCGCATCACGTGGCCTCCGCTTCAAACATAGGCTCGCCTTCCCGCAACGCGCGCGCCGCCGGATCGTCATGACCGATCACGCGATCGAGGACACGATTTGCGATGCGATGCACGATGTACTCCTCGGGCGAAAATCGGCCTGGACGGAACGCGCCCGACGCCATGCCCTTCTGCACGATCGGATTGATGCCGAGGTCTTCGCGCACGATCTGAGAGTACTTTTCGTAGTACTCGGGACCGACGATCTCACCGAAATCGGGCCGCGCCACCGTCGTCTTTGGGAAAGTCCAGTTCTCGTAGAGCCGCAGCCGTTGCGGCCCCTCCGGCAGGTACTGCCTGAACTTCATGTACGACGAGGTGAGGATGATCTGTACGCTCGGCTGCACCCAGATGTGGAACAGACCTGCCGCCTTCGTCGGATCGAGGCCCGGGATCTCGGGAAGGCCGGAGTAGGCGACGATGCTGCGCCTGGAGAACATCGCTTCCCAGGGCCCCTTCGTGCGCTCGAAGCGCCAGTTCTGCGGCTTGCCAGGATCCATGTGCTTGCGATGGATCGTCATCGCGTGATAGTTCTCGAACGCGTTCTCGAGCCATACCTTCCAGTTACACTCGACGACGTACTCGTCGCGGTGCGTCCATTGGAAGCTCTCAAGATCGTAGTCGGCCAGGAATTGCGGAAGATCGCCGAGCCAACTCACCAGGAGCGGCGCGTTCTCGTCGAAGGTCACGAATACGAAACCGCCCCAGATCTCGGATCGAACCGGTGTGAGTGCGTAATCCTTGGTCGCGAAGCCTTCTGCGCCTGCCATTGGCGGCGGTGACCCGGGCGTGCTGACCAGCGCTCCGGAGAGTGCATAGGTCCAGCTGTGATACGGACAGACGAACGCGCGGCAATGCCCCGCTCCTTCGGCGACGATCGCGCCTCGATGGCGGCATACCGCTGAGTGCACCCGGACCTCGCCTTTGTCGTCGCGCACGATGATCAGCGGGTGGCGCAGGAGCTCGATGCAGAAATAGTCGCCGGGATGTGGCACCTGCTCGACCCGCCCGACGCAGAGCCAATCCTTGCGAAACAGCGTGTCGATCTCGCGTCCGTGCCACTCGTCGGACACGTAGCACCACCCGGGCAGCGTGGACGCCTGATGTAGTGGCAGGCGCGTTGCGGCGTAGTGATGTGGCGAAAAGATGCTGGTGGTCATCGATATCGTCTCCGAGAGGTCAGCGATGGCGCGCAGAATGTGGGACGGCGTGCATCGGATGCAACAGCCGATGCGAGGTCGAGGAGTGCCGCAAAACTGGTCGACTAGTTATCGTACTGCACTGGCCCCCGGCCATCAACGGCTTGCCGGGACGCTAGGCCACCCGGCGTCCCCGCGGCCGCCTCGCCTGAGCCGGCGATTCCGGATCGCCGCTCGCACCGTTGCCACGCCGGCGCGCGCGTGTTTCCGCCGAGAAATCGGCAGCGTTGCGTAATATGTTCGCGCATGCGCGCCGCAGCGGCTTTCGGGTCGCGCGCCTCGAGCGCAGTCGAGGATGCGCCGCAACTCGATGAATCCCGAGCGGATTCGCCCGCCGAAGGTGCCGTAGAAGCCTTGAGCCACTGCACCTTGTCGAGCAGGTTGGAGAGGATTTCGGCAATCAGCGCGTTGCCTGCCGCACGATAAATCGTCATATGAAAGAGCGAGTCGAACTCGTTGAAGTCGTCGAAAGCACGCTCGCTCAGGTCCTGCACCCCCTGGGGACAGAACGCCGCGAGCGCCCGCCGCAGCTTGCGCAACTCCTCGTCGCTGATCGCCCGCGCGGCAAGCTCCGTGACGTGCGTCTCGAGCAGCAGCCGCAGATCGACGAGATCGGCGATCTCCCGATCGGTGAGCGACCTCACGTAGGTGCCACTCTGCGGGCTCACTGCAATCCAACCGTCGTTCTTGAGCTTGGCTAGCGCGGTGCGAATCGGCGAGCGGCCGAGGCCGAGCTCCTTTGCGATCTGGGCCTCGGACAGGCGCTCGCCGGACACGTATCGAAAATCGAGGATGCGCTTCTTTATCGCCGCGTACGCGTGTACCGCCATGCTCGAATCGCGGACGCGCCCCGCCAATGAATCCGTGTCGTTCAGCACTGGCCTCTTCATATATCTTCCGGCGCGTTGCGGGGTGCGAGCGGGACTTACGCGCGTCATCTCGGTCGCCTAGAATGAAGCGAGGCTCGCGTTCGCCAAGTCCGTGATCAGCATGTGACCCGGCTTGTGCGTGATGCAGAATCGCGGGCGCGCGGTTTGGATCGCCGAGTGCGGCGTCACGCCGCAGGCCCAGAACACCGGGAGCTCGTCGGCTGCGACGTCCGTGGTGCCGATGCTGAGGTACGGTTTGCCGAGGTCGTCGATGCCGATCAAGGCCGGATCCCCCAGATGGACCGGCGCGCCGTGCACGCGCGGAAATCGTGACGTGATCTGGATCGCGCGGATCGCATCCGCGGCGCGGAGCGGTCGCATCGAGACCACGAGCTTGCCGCCGAAGCGACCCGCGGAAACGGTGTCCAGACCAGTTACGTACATCGACACGCTCTCGCCACGCTCGATGTGCTTGAGCGGGATGCCGGCTTCGAGCAAAGCCGCCTCGAACGAGAACGAGCAGCCGAGCGCGAACGTGACGAGGTCATCACGCCACAGGTGCGAGATGTCGTTCACCTCCTCGACGAGCCGGCCGTCGGCAAAGATGCAATACGCTGGCACGTCGGCGCGGATGTCGATGTCGCGGCCGAGCTCGGGCAGCATCGGGTCGCCCACGTCGGAAACCGCCAGCAGCGGGCACGGCTTGGGATTGCGCTGGCAGTACAGCAGGAACTCGTCGGCCCATGCCTTGGGCAGGATGCAGATGTTCGCCTGCACGAAGCCGTCGGCGACCCCGGCGGTGTGCCTTGTGTGCTCGCGCGAACGAATGTGACGCCGGGCGGCTTGTGCAGACGACACCGTTGCCTCGGGAGGCTGTCGATCGGGCGGCATCACGCATCTCCATGCCTGACGGATGCGCGCTGCGCGGCACGCTCCGGATATTCCAGCCCGTGCGCGCCCGAGTAATCGACAGGCCGCGCAGGCGACCAGCCTTCGAGGAGTTCGGGCGCGAGTCGGTAGATGTCGATTGCGAGCGGCCGACACGTTTTCGCGGGGTCGCCTGCGTCGGCCCCCCACATCGGCACCGACAGATCGCCGTGCGGACACGCCGAGATGGCGCACAGCAAGTCTGTCTCGGCGACGAACTCGAAGAAGTCGCCCTTCCTGGCCGGCGACGGCTTCGCGAAGTAGCGACCGTCACGCGTCAATCCAGTGACCTGGAACATATTCAGATTGTCGTGGATGTCGTATTCCGTCAGGCCGTACGGGATCACCGCGCGAGTGAGGTTCGAGTGGCAGCAGAGGTCGAACGACTCGCCGTTGAGCAGCTTGTGCACGTAGGGGTCGCAGCGGGTCCCGAGCAGGTCGTGACAGCCAGCGCCGTCCGCATCGATGCCGTATTGCACGGTTTCGTTCACCACCGTTGCGAGCGGACGCAGGAAAGGCAGGCACGACCAGAAGCGATCGAACGTGTTCATGTGCGCGGAATGCAGCTGCTTGGTGCGGCCGGACCAGAAGCGCTCGCGCGGATCCTGAAGGTTCCAAAGGTCGAGATCCGCGACTTGAGGGCCTTCGGGTAGCGACACGCGGCAGATCTCGCCGGCGAGCACCTTCCATGCTCGACCGGTGCGCGGCGGCACATCGATGTGCTCGCGCCGCTCGCGCAACTCGGTGCAATCGCGTAGCCGCGAATAGAGCGCACGCTGGACATACAACGGCATGCCGGGCTTTGCCTCGTACAGCGGCGTGGGCTCGCTCATGCGCGGGTCTCCCGGCGGGCTTCGAGCAGCCCGAACAGCGGTGCGAGATCGGTGGCGCGCTCGAGATCCATTACGAGATCCTTGATGCCAGCCACGCGTTCGGGATCCAATGCAAGGCCAGCGAGATGGTCGAATTTGTCGAACAGCTCGCCTTCCGACATCGGAGTACGCGGATCGCCCTTCGGCATGTCGACCTGATCGCGCAGTACCTCACCGCTGTGCATGCGAATCTCCACCCGTGTCGGGGTGACTTGCGGGTAGCGTGCATCGATGTCGGAATCGGGCGAAACCCTGACCTTGCGCGCGAGTTCGATGATCTCAGGATCGTGGATGCGCTGATCTCCGAACTGCTCTGTACCAAGCGATCGGTCGACGATCGCCGCCGCCGTGACGTACGGGATGCTGAACTGTGCGGCGATCATCGAGCTTTGTGCGTTGGTGTAGCGGTTTAGCAGCGAGGCCGACAGGCTGTACGTGAATACGTCGATGCGCTCGACCTCGCGCGGATCGACGCGGTGGTCGCGCACGATGTTAAGCGTCGCTTGCGCGGTGCCGTGTACGTGGCGGCAAGCCGGAAACGCCTTGAAGTAGACGTCGCGCACAGTGAAGTGCTCGCCGAGACGATCCACGATGCGGTCGAACTTCACTTCGCCTGTGGTGATCTCGAGAAAGCCGCGACCGCGCTGGGGCGTGCCTTCGATGGGACAACCCGAGAAACCTTCCTCCGCCATCAAAGCTGCCTCTATGCCGAGCTTCGCCGCGTAACCCGAATGCAGCGGTTTGGCGGAGTAGCCGCACCAAAGATTCTCGGCAGTCGACACTGGCAGGATGAATCCCGCCACACCGAGCGCATCCACCATCCGCTCGGTGCGAAATCCCATGAGCTTTGCCGCCGCGGCGGCGCTGCCGCACGTGCCCGCCGTGCCCGTCGGCAGATACCCGCGTGCGAGATGATTCGGATGCACCGCCCAGGCGAGGCGGTTGGTGACTTCGTAGCCCGCGACGATCGATTCGAGCAGCGCCGCGCCGTTCGCGCCCTTCCATTGCGCCACCGCGAGTGCCGCCGGGATTACCACGCACGGATGGTTGTTGCCGAAGCGCCAACCATCCTGCAGCTCGAAAATCTCGGACAGGGTTCCGTTGACGAGCGCGGCGGCGGGGGGTGATGCGCGGCGGCCGGACCCGATCAGGGCTGCTATGGGTTCGGAGTCAAACCGGGCACCTGCGCGCAATGCCTTCGCACCCAGCGTTGTCGTCGCGCCGGCAAGCATCGTGCCTATGCTGTCGAGGATGCACAGCTTGGTCTTGTCAACCGCGTCGGCGGGAAGCGTCGTGCACTGGAGGTCCACGCAAAATTGCGCGAGCCTCTGCGTGCAGCCCTGACCATCGCTCGCCAGCGAGCGCCCCGCGGCTGTTGTCGGAATCGCGATCGCGATGTCACCGTTCATGGTTTCTCTCCAAACTCTGCATAGCGGTCGAAACTATGGCCCGACGTCCGACACGAGCCACGTGGCGTCAGACTCCCAGCCGATCATGACCTTCGTCCCCGGTTCGATCGACCTCGTGTCGCCGCTGTTCTGCAGCTTCGCACTGAGTGTCTGGTTCCCCGCCACGTTGATGAACACGCGCGAGACATCGCCGACGTAGATCACGCGCTCCACCACCCCCTGCATTCGGTTCTCGCACGCCTCGGCCTGCATACCGACCCGCACGCACTCGGGGCGAACGACGAGAAATGTTCGCTCGCCTTCGTTCCAGGGACGATTCGAGTGCGTGCGCGCCTTCGCGCCGAATGCGATGGCGACGGTCGGCGAGGTGCCGGCAGCGATCACGCGTCCTTCGATCAGGTTCGTCTCGCCGACGAAATCGGCGACGAAGCGGTTCGAAGGCCGCCGATATAGCTCATCCGGGCGGCCCACCTGCTGGATGGCGCCGTTCGCCATGACCACGACACGATCGGACATGACGAGGGCCTCTTCCTGGTCGTGGGTCACGTAGATTACGGTAACGCCGAGGCGTTCCTTGATCTTCAGAAGCTCAATTTGCATGTGCTCGCGCAGTTTCTTGTCGAGCGCCCCCAACGGTTCGTCCATGAGCAGCAGCGGCGGTCCAAACACGATCGCGCGCGCAAGCGCCACGCGCTGCTGCTGGCCGCCGCTGAGCTGAGACGGATAGCGGTCGGTGAGTTCGGCTAACTTGACGATGTCGAGCGCTTGCATCGTCTTCGCGCGGATCTCGGGGATGGCAGCTTACGCACGTCTAGCGGAAACGCGACATTCTTGAACACCGTGAGGTGCGGGAACAGCGCATAGTTCTGGAACACCATCCCAATGTTGCGGCGGTGCGGTGGATCGTCGGTGACATCGCGACCGTCAACGTGGATGCGACCGCTGGTGGGATCGACGAAACCGGCGATCATCATCAGCGTGGTCGTCTTGCCCGAGCCGCTGGGACCGAGGAGGGTCACGAATTCGCCCTGGCGCACGTCGAGCGAGACTTTCCTGACGGCTTCGAAGCTGCCGTACCTCTTGCAGACATCTGTGAGCCGCAGACTCGGAGTGGCCGTGCCCGCGGTGGGCACGGCGGCACAGCCAAGCGTGACGAGATCCCCGGCCTCGTCCCGCGAACCGAGGGCTCTCTGCGGCTCGACGATCCTCACTTCGAGAGTGCCCACTGGTCCCAGCGCTTCTGCACGGTCTCGCGGTTCTCCGCCCACCATTGGTCGTTGTAGATGAACTGCTTCTTCAGGTTCTCGGGCGAGCTCGGCAGCATCGCAGCGCGATCCTTCGACAGCAGATCGAACGCCCGCACAGTTCGCAGGCCCCATCAGCGTGTGCGTCGAGAAGCCTGCTTGCGCGACCGGAGCGGTGGCGAATGCAATCAGCTTCATCGCGTTGTCGTAGTTCTTCGCGCCCTTCAGGATGCACCAGTAGTTGTTCTGGATCTCGCCCTGGTTCCACTCGTACGCGACCGGCGCGCCGCTCGGGATCAGATCGCCGATGCGGTTAATGTACGCGCTGCCGCAGCTGATCTCGCCGTCGGTCAGCATCTGTGGCGACATCGCGCCGGTTGTCCAGAATTTCGCCACGCTTGGCCGGATGCGATCGAGACTCTTGAAAGCGCGATCGATCTCGAGCGGATAGAGCTTGTCGATCGCCACACCGTCCGCGAGCAAAGCGAACTCCAGGTCAGGCGTGAGGCTTCCCGAAAAGGCGCCGAGGCTGCGCTGCCCGGGAAACTTCTTTGTATCCCACACCTCCGCCCAAGTGGTCGGATGGTTCCCGGTGGGGATGGCCTTGGTGTTGTAGCAGATGCCGCGGCTAAACAGGATGTTGGGCACGCCGTAGGGATGCTGCATGCCCTGCGGAAGCCCCAGAAGGTCCTTCTTGTCGATGCGGTCGTAGTCGATCTTCTCGACGTAGCCCTGCTTGTTCAGCGACAGCATTGCTGCCTTCGACATCAGGATGCAGTCCCACTCGATGTTGCCGGTACGCTCCTGGGCGACCACCTGCGAAGGACCGGTGTACGCGACGAGCTTCACGTTGATGCCGCTCTCCTTCTCGAATGGCTCGAACACGCCCTTGCTCTGCGCGTTCTCGAAACTGCCGCCGAGCGATGCGACACGGACCTCGCCGGTGCCCTTGATCGACGTCTGCCCGCGCACCAACGCGGGTGTCGCGAGCGCACCGGCGCCTGCGGCGATCGTCTTCAGTGCCGTACGTCGCGTGATTCCAGTAGCCATGTCTCCTCCTCGGTTGAAAGCGAACGATCAGTGCAACGCCAATCCCGTCGTCCTTTCCGAGCGCCTTCGCATCAGCTCGAGGACGACGAACAATGCGATGGTGAGCGCGATCACCACCGTCGAAGCCGCCGCAATCACCGGCGTGATCTCGAGCCACACTCCTTCCCAAATCTTTTTCGGGAGCGTGACGGCATCCGTCCCGGCGAGAAATATGGCGACCACGACCTCGTCGAAGGAAGCGAGGAAAGCGAGCAAAGCACCGGTCGCGATGCCGGGCGCGATGATTGGCAGCGTGATGCGCCGCAGCGCCGTCCACGGGGCCGCGCCGAGGCTCATCGCCGCGCGCTCGAGCGCCATGTTGAAGCCGCGCAGCGACGCGGTCACGACTACCACGACCAGCGGCAGCGCGAGGATAGTATGCGCGAGAACCAGCCCCCAGAAGCTGCCGACCAGGTGAAGCGGCGCGAATAGGAAGTAGAGCGCGATCGCGGTGATGATCGATGGCACGATCAGCGGCGAGAGCAGTGCACCGTACACGGCCTTCTTGAACGGAAAGTCCGAGCGTACGATGCCGAATGCCGCCGCGGTGCCGAGGACCGTGGCAAGCATGGTCACGACGGATGCAACCTCGACACTGAGGACCGTGGCATCCACCCAGCCCCGACCGCCGAAGTACGCGGCATACCACCGTAGCGAGAGATTCTCGGGTGGAAATTGGAGATAGTTCGCCGCGCTGAACGAGATCGGGATCACGACCAAAATCGGAAACACAAGGAAGAATAGCACCAGCGTGGCGACGATCCAGACCGCCAGCGGAACCTTGCGCGCAACGTTCATCCTGATCCGATCAGGCGCACGCCGCCCGAAGCCATGGTGCGACCGACGCCCTTCAGGACGAGCATCGCGATGGCGAGCGTCGCCATCGTCGCGACGAGCAGCACCATGCCGATCGCCGCGGCGAAGCCCCAGTTGAGCGCCACGCCGACCTGGTTCTCGATGAGCATCGACACCGTCATGTTCTCCAGCGCGCCGAGCAACGCCGGGGTGACGAAGAATCCGAGCGCGATGATGAACACGAGGCACGATCCGGCCGCGACGCCGGGCAGGCTAAGTGGCGCGAACACGCGCATGAACGCCTGCCAGCGTGTCGCGCCGAGTCCCTCCGCAGCTTGCTCGAGGCGCATGTCGATACCCTGCATCGTGTTACAGATTGGCAGGATCATGAGCGGTAGCAGCACGTGAACCATGCCGATATAGACGCCGAGCGAGTTGTTGATCAGCTTGAACGGACCAAGTCCCAGAAGACCGAAGAAGTTGTTGACCAGTCCGTTGGTGCCAAGCAGGACCATCCACGCGTACGTGCGGACCATGAGGCTCGTCAGGTACGGGCAGCATCACCGGGATCAGAAACAGGCGGCGCGTGCGCGGCGAGGTCGAGTTGATTGCGTACGCAACCGGGTAGCCGAGCACGAGGCAGATGATCGTCACGTTGAACGCGAGCAGCACCGTGTCGAGCATCACGCGCACGTAGGTCGTCGTGCCGAGGAATTCGGCGTAGTGCCTGAGCGTGAAGCCCGGATCGAAGAGGCTCAGCTCGAGCATGCGTCCGAGGGGCAGCAGGAAAAGCACGGCGACGGCGCCTAGTGCCGGCACGAGCAGCCAGCGCGAGTTCTGGATGCCCTGCCTGCGCGCCTGTGCCGCAAGCGCGGCGCGCTCGTGACGCACCTCGCCAGCCACCGCAATGCCGGTGCTCACGCGCGCGCCTCTGGAACGTCGGGTATCGGCTGCACGAATGCTGTGGACCGCGTGGGAAGTCGGGCAACGTCCGCCTGAGAGCGGTACGGCCAGGAGATCGAATGCGCTAACGCGGGTCGGGGTCGATGCCGGCGGCGAGGCGCGTGAAGCGATACCCCGCAGCAATTGCAAAATATGGTAGTGACTGCTGTCATGCTAGTCAATTAGTATTATGTCACGATGCAAGGGCCTCGGTCGATCGGCCGGCCGGTCCCGCCTGCATCGCCCCCATGCGACAAGCGCCCGCATTGGCGCGGCGCCCGGCCCGATGCACGCGTGGATCGGTCACGACCCGCGATCACGCCACTTACACAGGGCCTCTTGATCGCCGTTGCAATCTATGTCGAACCCATCAGATACGAGCAGCCGTCTTGCATACCTGCCGGTCATCGCGCCGACGGACCGCCGTTTCCCCAACGCCATCCGAATTGGCGACACGGTGTACCTCAGCAGCCAGCCGATCGTGCCTGGCATCTTGCCGGCGCCGCCGCGGATCCAGGACCAGACGCACACGGCGTTCTCCGATTTCGTCGATTTGCTCGAAGCTGTCGGGCTGCGCATGTCGGATCTCGTGAAGCTGCATACGTTCTACGTCTACGAAGGCGAGCTTACGGGTGCAACGAAATACTGGGAGCGAATGACAGAGGTGCGGCTCAAATACTTCGCGAATCCCGGGCCCGCCGGCACGGCATTGCGCGTGAAAGGTGCGCCGGCACGCGAACGGCTGATAGCGATCGACGGTATCGCGCGCGGCGATCCTTCGCGCCAGCGCATTATGCCGGCGCATGCCTGGGACTGGAGCATACCGACGCCGCTCTCGCAAGGCTGGCGCGTCGGCCCCATCGTGTACGCGGGCGGCCAGATATCCGCCGATCGGCGCGGAAAGACCGTCGCGGCAGACGACCTTACGCAACAGGTCGTCAACACGATGGAATTCCTGCGCCATGTGCTGGTCGACGGCGGTTCGTGTTTCGAGGACATCGTGAGCCTCAAGATCGGTTACCAGCATCGCGGCGATTCGCGCGCCGCGCGCCGCGTTCTCGACGATACCCTTCGTGTGGTGCGCCCCATGCTCAAGCCCGGCCAATGCACGCTGACGTGCCTGGGCGTCGACCTCCTGTACGAAGGCCTGCAGCTCGAGATCGATGCGATGGCGGTGGTCGGTGGGCGATCCGATGCTCTGCGCGTCGGCGTTGATCGCGGCTTCTGCGGCGCTGCGGGATTTGCGAGCGCGTTGCGAGCCGGTGGGCTCGTGCACATCGGTGCGATCGGAGCGCCGGAGGATGCTACGCTCGAAGGCCAGCTGCGCACGTCCTTGCAACGCCTCGACACGACGTTGCACGATGCCGGCGTGAGTAGCGACGATCTCGTGAAACTGAACGTGCTGTTCGTGAGCGACGCGGACACGGATGCCCCTGACTACGCGGCGATCTATCGCGTGCTCGCGGAGTCTTTACCCACACCGGGGCCCGTGGTGACGATCGTGCGCGCGGCGGGCCTCCCGCAGGAGCAACAACGCGTGCAGCTCGATGGCGTCGCGGTCGTGCGTTCCGCATGAGCGCGGGGTCCGCCGTCGGGTTACGGTGAAAGGCTCGGGGAACTCTCCGATGACATCCGCTACGCGCCAGATGCAGTCCGGCCAGCACTACGCGCCGCTGCGCTTCCGCATCTCGGCCGACGTCAACGAGCAACACCTTTTCGCGCTTAGAGACTACGCGCGTCGATACTTCGGGGCCGGCGACGCGCGCTGACCATACTCACTCATGCCCCGAACTCCTCGTCGATAGCCCCAGCGCTTCGCCTGTCGCTATATCCAGGCCGAGTTCTTCTCGCCGGACGGCAGCCCAAGCCTCGATCCGCCGCTGGTAGAGCTCGCCAATCTGTGGGTAGAACTGCGAATTGACACTGACCACAAATTTCAGCATCTGGTCGAGGTCATATCCGTCGCGGCCGAAATTCATCGCCAGCACGCCGAAGATCGACCAGGCACTGTTGAAGAAAGACTCGAGGTCGCCCAGCGTGAGTGGCGTGACCGAGGTGCGCACGTTGCTCCCGGACAGCGTGTCGCCGTCGTACTCGTCCACCACGCGATAGCGGATGCGGTTCTTTCCGCGACGGGCGTAGACGCTGGTCACGTCCTGCGTTGTTGACGCGATCGTGATGCTGGCGATCTCCACCTCGCTGTGTTTCAGATCGGGCAGGTATTCACCGCCCATAAAGGCTGGATGGATCCGCCCCAGCGCCTGCCGCTCCCCGTTGCTCAACCCCGCGCGCGCCAAAAGTTCGGGGATTTCATCGAGCTGTTCGGCGTCAATGAGCCATTTCAGTGCTGCCCGGCGCTCGGCACCCTTGATGCGAGCCAGTAGGTGGGTCTCGAGACGGAGCGGCCAGAAGTACGTGCGCGGCCGGAAGGAAAGATCAATACCGGGAACGCGGGAGAGGGGTGTTGCTTCTCGATAAGACATCCGTCGACTCCATAGGTCGGCGCCCCGTTTAGCTGCCTTGTTTAGCGTCGCGGCAAGTGAGGCTAAATTACGACGTCCTGCCGATGGATATTGCTCGAATGATCGGCGGCCGGTCAAGCGCCGCGACAGCCTTTTTCCGCCGTTGTGGACTACGTTCGGGCGAAACGACAAACGGCGGCTGCCGAGCATTCCCACCCGCGCGGCCAGTGACATGCGGCCGGTGGACGCCGAACACGGATCACGAACGCGTGCACGCTGCCATCCCTAATGGTTCGAACCGGGCCTGCGTAAGTGGCAGAACCAGACGCAGCGGATTTGTTCAAGCTGCGGCCGATCGAGGTCCTTGCCTTTGTCGACGTTGGTGACGTACACGCGATCCCGAATGCTATAGGCAGCATTGGTGCGCTCGACGATGTTCTCCTTGCCGATCTTCTGCGCGAGCCAGCGCAGAGGCTCATGCGGTTCTTGAGCGTGCCGGACGCGAGCTGCTCGGCCAGCCAGCGTCGACCAGCTTCTCGACGTGCTTGGGCTTGAATCCCTGGGCACGCAAATCGCCGGTACGCCCATCTCGTAGAGCTGGTCGGCGCAGAGATCGAGGATGTGCTCCCGGTCGGCTTGTGTGGCGTAGCTGCCGTCGCGGTTGTGGCGGCAGAGCTGTTTGAAGTCGTAGTTCAGGTCGCGCATGGGCTTCCTCTTACGGGGCGGTGAGAGGGAGCGTGCGGGAGTGCATCCATCGCCGCGATCTGTTCCAGCACCGCCGCCAGGCGGGCGACCGACGGATCCGCTGTCGGCGTTGCGGTTTGTCGTGCATCTGATTCGTTTTCTGCGCATGCTTCGTTTCCTTTGTAGAACGTTGTACAAGGGCACCGGGTCGCGGTTCTTTGCTGCCGTGGTGTCGATCGAGTCAGGTAAGTGTTACTGCTCGCCCGGAGCGCCGTAGCGACTCCAGTGGTAAACGCGAGCACGGAGGACACCCCTCCGTTTTGTGCGGTTGTTTTGCTGGTCGCCGGCGCCGCACGGCGCCTGCTTGGCGTCGCGATGAGCGCTTCCCCGGGGAAGCGCGTCATCGCGAGAGTCATTGACCCAAGACTCACGGAGTGCCGTTAAGGCACGTCTTTGCTTCCGATCCGTTACGCGAATCATTCGGCGAAGAGCGTTGCACTCCTCGCGGCAGAAGACGTGGCGGCCTCGCGAGAGGCCGTCACGTGGGTTCCGAGCCCTCGTCATGCGAAGGAAGCCCTTGAAAGCGCGCGCCGACGGTGGTATGCGCGCGTGCGTCACTGGGGGCAGTGACGACGCGCGCATCAGCGCAATGCGTGCGCACTACGGCCTCACGCCACGTCGTGTGGGCGAGCTCGATGGCTCGCCGCACACGAGCGGCGTGAAACCTTGGCACCGCACGCACCGCCGGTAGGCGCCGATTTCGGGTGGGGCTCAGGGGACGGCCGGCGATGCCTGCGATTCTCTGCAGGCACCACTGCGGCTCAGGTGGCAACTCAGGGCAGCGGGGTGACGCGATGGTCCCGTCGTGTTGACGGGACGCGCGACGGAACATCGAATCCGCGCATGGACACCGCGTCGCTCCGACTACCCTGAGGTTGCACCGGACGAACTGATCCTGCGCAAGCGCAGAACCGGTACGTCGCTTCAGACGCTTCTAGCGTCCTCGACCAAGGCAACCAGACAACGTTGCTCGGTCTGTTTGAAGAACCCGGCGCTCGCGTTAAGCGTGACACCGGGCCACCCTCGCGGGGTGTCTCCTGACAGGCCGCTTCGAGGACGGCCGACACTTCAACTCCGCCGCCTTCAAGCGCGGCGAAACTTCGCTCCGACCGTCTGGGGGACGGTCATTGCCTCTCTCCAGCGCCTTGCGACGCGTGCGCAGTCTTGAGACTCACTGCGCCTTTCTCTCCCGCAACGCCTTGACGGCGCGCACGAAGCAATACGGGTTGACCTTCGCGCTTCCGAGTCGAAAACTCCGCTCTCATGCTCGCCTACCTTCTCCGCGGCCAGCTCACGTGCTTGCCTTCGTCGCTCGCGATGGGCAACCAGGGATGCAAGCTACCTGCACAATGTCAGAACGATAGACCACGATGTTGCCGATTGATACCCGAAATGGTGGAAAAAGAGGGGGGCTTTCGGCATTAGCACACGGCCCCAAGGTGCCTCAATCTATGCGCGCTGAAAACCCGAAAAGGCCCCCAAAAATTGTGCCCTAATTCGACAGGATTGGTACGTTCTGTGAAGCGAGAAGGTTGGACGAGCGCGCCGCACCATACTCGACGCCTGGCCGGACGCGGCCAAGCGCAGCCGTAGCGCGGAATCGCCGACAACGGTCGTTGACCGGCGCTGCCGTCCCTTTCGGGACACTTGCCAGCAGGCCGGTGGTACATTGTGCAATCGGTGCGTGTTCAGTATCGCGGTAGGCGAACGTTCAGTGGAGGTGCGCTTGGCGCGGGACCATCGGCGACTTGCGGCAATCGTCTCACTCGATGTGGCCGGGTATTCGCGCCTCATGGGCGTGGACGATAGTGGCACGCTGGCGGCACTGAAAGCTCACCGGCGGGAGCTTATCGACCCCAAGATCGCGGAGCATGACGGCCGCATCGTCAAGACAACCGGTGACGGCCTGCTGCTGGAATTCTCGAGCGTCGTCGACGCAGTGCGCTGCGCAGTTGACGTGCAGCGCGGCATGGCCGAACGCAACGCCGGTATTGCCCCGGACAAGCGGCTCGACTTCCGTATCGGCATCAATCTTGGGGACATCATCAGTGATGGCGATGACATCTTCGGTGATGGCGTCAATGTCGCGGCGCGCCTGGAAATGCTGGCTGAACCTGGCGGGATTTGCGTCAGCCGAGTCGTGCGCGATCAAGTCCTCGATAAACTGAGCTTCACTTTCAAGGATCTCGGTGCGCAGCAGGTGAAGAACATCGCGCGACCCGTCGACGTATTTCGAGTGAACCTCGGAAGCGCGGCACCGCAAACGCAAGGTTGGTATCGCAGGGACTGGCAACGATTGGCTCGATCGACGAGCCGGCGGTGGCTCGGCGTAGTACTTATTGCGCTGCTGGCAATCGGGGCAACGATAGCGTGGTACGTCCAATCCTCGCGAACGACGGACCGAGAGGCCGCTTCTGTCCGTCCCGCGACAACGCATCCGGACAGGCCTTCGCTCGCGGTCCTGCCGTTCGACAGCCTCGGCGGCAGTTCGGAGAACAGCTACTTCGCCGATGGCATGACCGACGACATCATCACCGATCTTTCCAAGCTCTCCGGAATCCTGGTCATCGCGCGCAACTCCAGCTGGACCTACAAGGGCAAATCCGTGAAGGTGCAGCAGGTCGCCAAGGAGCTCGGCGTGCGCTACGTGTTGGAGGGAAGTGTCAGGCGCGAGGGTGACACCGTTCGCATCAATGCGCAGCTCGTCGACGCGCTCGGTGGCCAGCACCTCTGGGCGGAGCGCTACGACGGGTCGATGCGGGACATTTTCGCGCTGCAGGACAAAGTCATCAGGCAGATCGTCGCCGCGCTTGCGGTGAATCTGACTCATAACGAACGGGCGAGTCTTGAACGTGCGGAGACCCGAAACCCCCAAGCCTACGATGCGGTGCTGCGGGGCTGGGCACACTATCGCCAGGGCTCCGAGGATGAAATCAACAAGGCGATCGCGCTGTTCGAGCAGGCGATCGCGCTCGATCCGGGGTACGCGCGAGCACATGCCGCGGTGGCGGCGGCGTCCTGGCGGATCGTCCAATCTTACTGGGAGTCAACCACCCAGGGCGGATTCCAGCGCGCGTTTGACCGCATGGAAGCGGCGCTCGTCGAGGCGATGCGGCAACCCAATGCGCTGGCTCACGCCGTGACGGCCGAGGTCCTTGCGCAGCAGGGGCGCTACGAGGAGGCCTTTACGGAGATTGGCCGTGCCATGGCGCTTACCCCGAACGATCCCGACAATTACCTCAGCAAGGCGCGCATCCTCAACGCAACGGGGCGGGCGGCGGAGGCCGAGGAGGCGGTGCGCTGGGCCATGCGGCTCGATCCGCTGTATTCGCCGTACTACCTGCGCACTCTCGCGACTTCGATTTTCAACCAGCAACGTTACGAGGAGGCGGTCGGGACCGTCGAGAGACTCGTCGCACTGAAAACCGATGTCGTGGACGACTACACCACACTGATTGCGAGCCTTGGACACCTTGGACGCAAGAGCGGCATCCCCGAGGCCATCAGGACACACAATCGCTTGACCGAGGCGGCGGCCATCAACAGCATTACCGTCCAGTATTCTGGAGGCTGGTGGTGGTACGGCGACATGTTCAACTACGATCCGGCCTATCGCGACCGGCTGATGGAGGGCCTGCGCAAGGCAGGTGTTCCGGAGGGCGCGGGAACCGATATACCCTTCGAGAAATATCGCGCGCTGATGCACAAGAACGCCGGTTATTACGACGTCAATGGCGCCCCCACGATCGATCTCCAGCAAGCAAAGACGCTGCACGACCGCGGCGTCAAATTCGTGGATGTGCGCGCTGCCCTGGACTTCGCCCGCGGCCATATTCCACGCGCGTTCAACCTCGACGTCGCTACCGCATTGTCACGGGACAGCCTGTCGCGCATCGTCGGCAAGGACGAGGAATTGGTTTTCTCTTGTCACGGCAAGACCTGCCCCGACTCGGCCATCGCCAGCGCCAAGGCACTGATCTGGGGTTTCAAGCGTGTGTACTACTTTGCGGGCGGCTATCCGGCCTGGAAAGAAGCCGGATACCCGGTCGAGGCGTCGCCGACGAAGTAGGAATTTCGGAGCGCGGACCTGTCGGTTGTCGGTGCTCGACGTCGGGCGTCCGCTTTCACAGTGTGGATGGACTGCTCAGGTCGCCTGCCGCCGTTCAGGGGGTGGAAAAGCCGTTAGCGGTGTCCATCGCCTACGTGCACGAGTAGACGGGTCCGGTTGCAGTCCCCCGCAACCAATGAACTCAACGGCTTGCAGAGATGCAGGCCGTTTTCATTTCTGCTCGGGGTAGCGCCGGGGTAGCGCGTAGTTTGACTTCGTCCGTTCATCGGCCCATGGGACGCGCGCGCATTGCGGCGCTCATTACACTCCACGGGTGGCGCCAATGATCGGCCGAGGTCGTCCCCCTTGCGTCTACTACCGTTCCTGATTGCACCGTTCGCCGCTGCGATCCTGTTCGGGATCGCGAAATACGTGTCGTGGCGAATTGCTCGTTACCTACCGCGCGGCTGGTGGCGCTTCCTGTTCCGCGACTACTTCACTGGAGAGGTGAAGCTCCCCAACGAATCTGCGCGATTAGATCGCCGATACTGACCGAGCGCGGCAATGCTCGCGCGGCATCGGCGCAACCGGTACCCCCAGAAGTACGCCGCGCGGCGAGCGGGTGGGAACGTCGATCAGCGTGCCACCGGCCCGGTCATCAGACCGAGCACTCCGTTTAGCGCATAGATGCGGCGCGTCCGCACGCATCAAACGACGTACCCCCACCGGAACACGAAGTACCGGCGCTCGCTTGGCCGGAGAGACGCCGCGGTGTAATCGGTGCGCAAAAGGCAAGTGCCGGAGGAAGACCGAACCGCCATGTTTGGTCTCATCGCTAAAAGAAATGCAGTAGAAGCCGGATCTGGGTATTCACCAGATCACGCACATAAACCGAGAGCCAGCGAGACGCCTCTTGATCGAAATGAGCGTCACCAAAACGATTGCGTACCTTGTCAACGGTGTGCGAAACGTTTGTCACCATGTTGAGCGCCTCGTCGGGTAGCTGCCGATTGGTATTCCCCCACCGGCGATGGCGTTCTAGATATCCTGTAGGTACCTATCCAAGCGATTCGCATTCCAACCATGTCCAGGAACGACGGCGACCGGGACTGCGGTAGAAATCGCGGCGTGTTGTGCTCTTCCCCTCGGTCCGACGCTGGGCGATAAACTGCTGGTACGTCGGACAGTACGGACCGACCTCTCGCACTTCACGCACGACCCGCTACGCGCGTTTTTCAACAGAATAGGCCAGGATTGGTCTCTCCGCGCGGCCTTTCAATTCGCTCGAAACCAGTCATTGGCGCCACGCAGTGTGAATATTCGCAGCCATAAGCCGGCCGATATGTCGGCTGGTCTTACAATCGCATGGAACGCTTCAGAGAAGGTTTCTTAACGTTCTGATTACTTGTGAAATAATCGTTGGGTTTCGTCGTGTCTCTGCCCGCCGCAGGTTCCATCTTGTGGTCAACCGCCACGGGCGGAGCAGTCGATTCCTCGCCCGCAGTTGTTAATGGCGTTGTTTACGTGGGCTCGGATGATGGCAACCTTTACGCACTCAACGCAGCGACGGGCCAGATTATCTGGGACGACCGCGACTGGGGGAGCCGTGCCGTCTTCGCCGACGGTCGTGAATAACGTTGTCTATGTCGGATCGGATAACGGCTCCCTGTACGCGCTCAACGCAGCGACGGGCCAGATTATCTGGACGACCGCGACTGGGGGAGCGATCGACTCCTCGCCCGAAGTGGTGGGCGGCACCGTCTACGTTGGTTCAGGCACCGGTTGCAACGCCGTGTTCAATTGGCTCGGCTGCATGACCTCTTTCGACGCTGCGACGGGTGCAATAAATTGGATGACGCGCATCGGCGATAATAATTCCTCCCCCGTCGTGGTAAACGGCGAGCTTTATGTCGGCTCAGGTGCCGGTTGCAACGATCCATTCAACTGGCTAGGCTGCATTACCTCCATCGATGCGGCGACGGGAGTGATTCAATGGATCACGAGGACTGACGGGGCCGTCGACTCGTCCCCCGCCTTTGCAGGCGGGGCTATCTACGTCGGCTCGGACGACAACTATTTGTATTCGCTCAATGCGACGACGGGCCAAATTCTCTGGCAGACGCTCACCGGGGGAGACATAAATTCTTCACCCGCTATCGCGAATGGCATCGTCTACGCCGGCTCGGATGACAACTATCTGTACGCGCTCAACGAAGCGACGGGCCAGATTATCTGGACGACCGCGACTGGGGGAGCGATCGACTCCTCCCCCGCAGTAGTGAACGGCATCGTCTTCGTCGGATCTGGCGACACGCACGTCTACGCAATCGACGCCGCAGTCGTCCCTGAACCTGCCACGCTCGCGCTCTTTAGCCTTGGGTTGGCTGGTCTCGCAGCCTCGCGTCGCCGAAGTAGGCAATAAGGGGCATAGTTTTCCGATCGCGCTTCTCGCCCGCTCAGAGAAGTCGGGAACGACTGCTTCTCCGGCGCTCGAAAGGCAGCAAGGGGTCGATGGCACGCATTCAACGAAAACGGTGTTCGAGCGGTCTCTCGCTGGACAAGGTCGACTTGGACAGGGTCACCATTGGATCAATGTGAGCCACCGCAGATCGCCTCGTTTGCGGGCCCCACAACCACGATTTGAGAACTAATGGCCGACTCTGTCGGCCATTTAGCTTTGCGGATCAGGATTGTTTCTGCCGGTGTATTCCTGCCCCGCAACCAATCTCATCTGTTAACCGGCGGCGAGCAGTATGGTCGCCGGTTTCATTTTTCTTGCGCTGCTCGAGGACTGCCGTGCGGCCCGCGCAGCTGCAGTGCCTGCCATCGCACGCGGCCGCGCAGCCGTCGGGGTACCGGCAGAGCTTCCGCTCGCAATAGCGCGGAGCCTGGCGCCAGCCACCGAAACGGCGCGATGGGTCCGTCAGCCATGGATCAAAACCCGTTGAAGCGCACCATCGGGGGCGATGGTCGTTAGACAGTTCTCCGCGCCGCTGCGTACCACTCTCCAGGCGGGGGGGTGGTACATTGCGTCGCGGCGGGCGCGCGTTCAGAATCCGCGCGGGGAGCAACCCTGGGAGGGGGTACGTGACGCGGGACCACCGACGGCTCGCGGCCATTGTCTCGCTCGACGTGGCCGGGTACTCGCGCCTCATGGGCGTGGACGAGAGCGGCACGCTGGCCGCGCTGAAAGCGCACCGGCGGGAACTCATCGACGCCAAGATCGCCGAGCATGACGGCCGCATCGTCAAGACGACCGGCGACGGCCTGCTGCTGGAATTCCCGAGCGTGGTCGATGCCGTGCGATGCGCGGTCGAGGTGCAGCGCGGCATGGCCGAGCGCAACGCAGGCGTTGCCCCTGACAAGCGGCTCGACTTTCGCATCGGCATCAACGTCGGCGACATCATCATCGATGGCGACGACATCTTCGGCGACGGCGTCAACGTCGCGGCGCGGCTGGAAGCGCTGGCCGATGCAGGCGGCATCTGCGTCAGCCGAAACGTGCGCGATCAGGTGCTGGACAAGCTGAGCTTTGCCTTCGAGGACCTGGGCGCCCAGCAGGTCAAGAACATCGTCCGGCCCGTGGACGCATACCGTGTGTCGCTCGACCCGGGGGCCCCGGCGATTCCGGCGCCGGCCCAGTACCCGCCGCGGTCAGCCAAATGGCGCTGGCGTCCGGCGCACGCGCTGTTGGCCGTTGCCTTGGCGTTTGGCGTCGGGCTTGGCGCGTGGACCGCGTACCGTGCTTTCGTGAAACCTGCCGTCGTGGCGCCGTATTCGGCCCAGGACCGGAGGATGACGTTTGCGGTGCTCCCCTTCCAGGCGCCCGCGGGCGACATGGAGGGCGCCAAGGTCGCGACGGCGATGACCGAGGCCGCGTTCGCGGTGGAGGAAGCCAAGGTCGTGTGGGCTCAGGTGGCGCCGCGTCGCAGCGTCGAGCAGGCACTGGCCCGGCATGCCGGCGCCCGGGAGCTGGCTGCGGAACTCAACGTGCACTTCCTGATACGGGGCAACGTGACGCGCGTTGCCTCGGGCTACAACGTGGAGATGCTGGTGGTCGATGCCGCCACCGAGCGCGTGCTCGGCACCAAGTCGGTGGCCCTTGCGGCCGGTGCTCTCACGCCTCGGCGGCGCGAGGAGCTCGAGAACGCCCTCGGGGGGCTCACGTACCAGGCGCTTACCGCGGAAGTCGAGCGCGTGAGAAACAAGCCCACCGAATCCCTGGACGTACGCGACCTGTCGTTTCGGGCCTATGTCGATTGGGGCAACAAGAAGCAGGAGAAGGACGAAAAGGGCGCGTACATCACCGCCACGGATCTGCTGAACCGCGCGCTGAAGCTGGCGCCCGACGATCCGCTCGCGTTGTATCTCACGGCACAGGTCAATCTCTGTGACTGCGTGGATGGATGGTCCAAGAACGTCGAAGAGCAGCAGGCCATAGGGGCGTCGGCGCTGGAGAAGTACCTGAGGCGCGACGCCGATTCTCCGAGAATGCTGAACCTGAAAGCGGAGTTGTTCGCGTTGCGCGGGCGGTACGAAGACTCGCTGCTGATCGCCGACTCCTTATTGAAGCGGGACCCGGACGATTCGGAGGCCCTTGCAACCAAGGGGTACGATCTGTTGAAGCTCGGCAGACCGCAGGATGCGCTGCCGGCAGTCAACGAATTGCTGGAACGCGGAGTGGAGGGAATACTGCCCCTCGCCGCGGCCGTGCACTACCAGCTTGCGCATTTCGAGCCCGCGGCGCAGATGGCGAGAAAGGCGATCACGAATCTGGACAGCGATTCGCTCCCCAATCCCAAGTTGGGCGCCGTCGGCTTGACACTGGTCGCCGCCGAAGCTCGCCTGGGACACCTGTCTCGGGCAAAGGCTGCGCTGGCCGATTTCAACGCTGCGGTGCCGGGCGTACGGACCATTGCGGCGATCAAGAAGTGGATGCATCCGGGTGCCGACCTCGCGGGTTACGAGCCCCTGTTCGACGGGCTGCGGCTCGCCGGCGTCCCCGATTAGCGCGGATGTCGATGCGTTCGAGGCCCACCGTGCGTCGACCGTGGATCTGAGTCGCAAGGGCCTCGACATGAGCGTCGGCCGCTGGAAAGCGGTCTTCGTTGCTTGTGCGCTGCTTTCGATCACTGCCATGGTCATCGAGAGCGTGTCGGCCGTGGCGAGGTTCGAGCGCGGCGTCGAGGGGCTCTGGGGCGTGAAGCGGGACCGGGTCATGCACGACGGGCAGGCCGCCTTTGTGGTGCGCGAGTTCGCGCCCTGGTCGCTGGCGCCGCAGTCCGGACTCCAGGTCGGCGACACGTTCGTCCCCGACCATTGGTACGACCTGGGCCGCTCGTTCGCGCCGGGCGCGTCGGTTGGCGGCACCATCGTGCGCAATGGCGCATCCTTCCGCGCCGAAGTTCCGGTGGCCCCGCAGCCCATCGCGCGGATCGACAAGCTGCACTTCTCCCTGAACGTGGGCCTGTGCAGCCTGGGCATCCTCATCAGCCTCGCGATCGGGTTTCGCCAGCCTGATCGCAAGTCCAGCCGCGCCCTGGCATTCGCGTTTCTCTGGTTCTCGACGAATACTGGCGCCGACTATGCTCCGCCGCAGTGGCCGCTGGTTTACGTCCGCGTGATGAACGACGGTGCCTTCGTGCCCGGCTGGTATTTTCTGCTGTGGTTCGCCATCCATTACCCGGACGGGATCCCCACGGGCTGGAGACGCGGCTTGCGCCGTGTGCTGCCGCTGTTCCTGGTCGGCGCGGTGGCAGGCACGGCGATGTATGTGGCTTCCGCACTGGGTCGCATAACCCAGGAAACCGCAGGAACGGCCTATCTGGTGTACGTCGGCGCCGCCGGGCCGCTCACGCTGGTGGCCTTCTGGGACGGCTGGCGGCGCAGCGACGGCGTGTTGCGGCAGCGCTTCGCCTGGCTGCTCGGAGGCTTCGCGCTGTTCCTTGTGTTCAGCTATTCGAGCTGGGTGAATTGGCTGGTGATCGGCGCAAACCCGGAGTACGTCAATTTGGTCAGTGTCGTCGGCTCGCTCGCGATGTACGTCGGCCTGTCGTACGCCATCCTGCGCCATCGTGTGCTCGACATGGGCCTGGCGCTGAACCGCTCGCTGGTGTTCGCGGTCGTCGGTGCGGTGCTGCTCGGTACTTTCCAGTTCCTCCAGGTCGTGACGGGGCGCCTGCTGCACTTCGACGATCCGACCAAGGCAGGGCTCCTCAGCGGCATTCTGGCCGTACTGGTATTGCTGGGCTATCCGAAGGTCAAGCCGCGCGCCGAATGGCTGATCGACCGCGTGTTCTTCCGCGACTGGGTCGAGCGCGAGGCCGATCTCGCCCGCTTCGCCGCCGATGCTCAAGGCTTTACTGAAGCGTCGTCGATGGCCGCGGCTCTGATGGGCGCCCTCGATCGGTTCACCCGCGGGGCCGGCGCAGCGATGTACGTGCGCGCGAGCGATGGCCGGTTCGAGCGCCAGCAGCATTCTTCGGTGGACGCACCGCAGATGATGGCGCCGGGCGTCCTGGTCGCGGATGAGCCGGTGGCCGTCGCCCTGCGCGCGGGACGATCGGTGGCGCGCTGCGACGAGGTGCATTCGGTGTTGCCGGCCGAGGCCGCGTTCGTGCTGTGCCGTCAGCGCGAGCTCGACGCCTTCGTCCTGATCGGCCGTCGGCGCGACGGCAGCGTGCTGCGCTCCGACGAGGTGGCGGCCTTGCGCACGACGCTGCATTCGGTCGGCGTGCAATGGCAGGCCTTGCGCTGGGAGGCGCTGCAGCGGGAGCGCGGGCAGGAATACGCGGTTGCGCCCTGAGCATCAGATCCTTGCGCTAATCCGGAGAAGGTCCGCTATCACGCATTCATTGTGACAAAAGCGTGCTCGGCTTGTCTCTGCCGGATTTGCCTTGGACGGGGCGCCGTTCGAGCAACTTAAACCACCGCAGATCGGCTCGTTTGCGGGCCCCCGCAACCAAACAGATCAAATGCGTCGCCCAGTCCCACGGACCGGGCTCTGTGTTTTCTGGCGTGCGTGTAGGTGCTGTGTAGGTTTTGCAGGAGACTCACGCAGCCCATTGCCTGTGCGACGGCCTCTGCCCAGCCAATCACGACCGATCGACTCCTGCGATTGCGCCATTAGACAGCTCCATGGCAGGCTAGGGCCCTGGCGACGCCGGCGGCATACCTCCTTGTAGGGCACCCATCGTCGCGGCCGATTCTTTTGTGGACCGCTATCGGCTTGTGGCAACACACCGGATCGATCATTGTGAACCGTTCTCCTCAGGAAAGCGCATCGGGTTTACCGACTATGGAGCGTGCTTTGCTAGGACACCAGGCCAAAGCGGTAGGGCACAAAGCTCTGGCACCGGCACCCCGCCTCTCTCGTTGAGATCGGCGCGCCAG
>CAWBZT010000009.1:0-15129 GCA_963793355.1 uncultured beta proteobacterium
CTCCCAGTCGCGCAGCGCGACCTCCTCGCACGGCGCCGTCGGACCGGCGATGCCGGCGTTGTTGACGAGCGCGTCGAGACCGCCCAGCGCTTCGTCGACGCGCTCGTACAGCCGCGCGACGGCCGCGGGGTCGGCGACGTCGCACGTGCTTTGCGTCAACTGCGCGTCGGTGGCGGCGAGCGCGTCCAGCGCGGCGGCGTCGACGTCGCAGACGTGCACGCGCGCGCCCTCGCGGACGAAGGCGCGCGCCGTGGCGAGGCCGATGCCCGACGCGCCGGCGGTCACCAGGACGCGCAGGCCGGAAAGCTCGAGATCCATGGCGTGAATTCCTCGTGGGATGCGCCGGTTCGGCCGGCTGCGCCTGCATTGTAGCCGTGAGGCACAATGTGCCCTTTACGCCGCGGGCCGCCGCCCGCGTCGACGACCCCACGGAAAGGGAGGCGACCATGGCCGAGGCCCGCAAGGTCATCATCACCTGCGCGATCACCGGATCGATCCACACGCCGTCGATGTCGCCGCACCTGCCGGTCACGCCGCGCGAGATCGCGGATGCCGCGGTCGCGGCCGCCGAGGCGGGCGCGGCGATCGTGCACCTGCACGCGCGCGATCCCGTCGACGGCCGGCCGACGCAGGATCCGAAGTATTTCCGCGAATTCGCGCCCGACATCAAGCGGCGCTCGAACGTGGTGATCAACTTCACCACGGGCGGCGCGGCGACGATGTCGATCGAGGAGCGGCTCCAGCCGGCGCTCCAGCTCAAGCCGGAGGTCGCCTCGCTCAACATGGGCTCGATGAACTTCGGCCTGTTTCCCATGCTGAAGCGCTTCACGACGTTCCGGCATGCGTGGGAACGCGACTATCTCGCGTCGTCGGACGAGCGGATCTTCCGCAACACGTTCAAGGACATCGAGTACATCCTGACGAGCTGCGCCGACCACGGGACGCGCTTCGAGATCGAGTGCTACGACATCGGCCACCTGTACACGGCGCACCATTTCTTCACGCGCGGCGTCGTCAAGCCCCCGCTGTTCATCCAGAGCGTGTTCGGCATCCTGGGCGGCATCGGTCCGCATCCCGACGACGTCGCGCACATGAAGCGCACCGCCGATCGCCTGTTCGGTGATCAATACCGCTGGAGCGTGCTCGGCGCCGGCCGCAACCAGCTGCCCATCGCGGCGATGTCGGCGGCGATGGGCGGCAACGTCCGCGTCGGCCTCGAGGACAGCCTCTGGCTCGGCGCGGGGAAGCTCGCGGAGTCGAACGCCGCGCAGGTGCGCGCGGCGCGGCAGATCATCGAGGGCCTCGGTCTTGCGATCGCCACGCCGGACGACGCGCGGCGGATCCTTGCGCTGAAGGGCCCGGGGAACGTCGCGTTCTGACGGCGCGGCGCCCGGCTCACTGCGGCCGGCGCGAAGGGACGCCGCCGAGACGCCCGGCTCAGTGCGGCCGGCGCGAAGGGACGCCGCCGAGGATCGTGCAGCGGCGCACGACGCGGCCCTGGGTGAAGGGATCGTACGGCGTCGCGCGATGCATGACGCAGCGGTTGTCCCACACGAGCAGCTCGCCGGCCTTCCAGCGGTGCGTGTACGTCAGGTCCGGATGCACGGCGAGCGCGTTCAGCTGCTCGATCAGCGCCCGGCCCTCGTCGTAGGGCATGCCGACGATGTACTCGGCATGGTCGCCGAGATAGATGCAGTCGCGGCCGGTCTCCGGATGGGTGCGCACCACCGGATGGTCGACCGGCGGCGTCGCGAGGCGCTGCGCGTCGGTCATCGGGTCCTCGCCGTGGCGCCGCGTGCGCGAAAAGTCGAGGTTGTGCACGGCGCGCAGGTGCTCGATGCGCGCCTTCCACGCGGGATCGAGGCGCTCGTAGGCGCCGTACATGTCGCAGAACTCGGTGTCGCCGCCGACGCCCGCGACGACCTCGCCGTAGATGATCGTCGCCTGGCCGGTCACCGGCTTCCACGACCCGTCGGTATGCCAGGCGAGCGTGCCGCGGTCCGGGTGCCGGCCGTTCGGCCTGCCGTGCGCGTCGAGGTTGGAGAGCCGGTAGAGCTCCGGAAAGCCGTCGGCGTGGTACTGGCTCATCACGTGAACCTGCACCTCGCCGAAGTGCCGCCCGAAGGCGACCTGCCGGGCGGGCGGCAGGTCGAGCGGGCCGAACAGCAGCACCTGATAGCGCAGGAACGCCTCGAAGATCGCGCCGAACAGCGCGTCGTCGATGTCCTTCGCGAGATCGACGCCGATGATCTGCGCGCCGAGATTTGGCGTCAGCGGACGGACGTCGAACGGCCACCGACCTGCCGCCTTCGTATCCATGATGGCGCGCTCCTCCGGTATTCTTGGATCGTCAGGCGGCGCGCCCCGCGCCGCCGGAGGACCCGGGGGCCCCGTGAGCAACGGCGTCGATTCGCACTGCCATGTGTTCGATACTACGCTTTTTCCCTATGCATCCGACGCGGCGTATCGACCGCCGCCGCACGAGGCCGGCACCGCAGCGCAACTCGCCGCGGTGCTCGACGCGCACGACCTGTCGCATGCGGTGCTCGTGAATCCCACGAGCGGCTACGGCTACGACAACGGCTGCATGGTGGCGGCGCTGCGCGCGTCGAGCGGCCGCTTCCGGGGCATCGCGCGCGTGCGCCCGGACGCCGACGGGCGTGAGCTGACGATGCTGCACGACGCCGGCGTGGTCGGCATCCGCCTCGACCTGGTCGGCGACGGCGTCGACGTGCTGGCGCATCCGTCGATGCCGCGGCTCCTCGCGCAGGTCCGCGAGCGGCGGTGGCTGGTACAGGTGCAGTGCGAGGGCGACCAGCTGCACGCGGCGCGAGCGCCGCTGCGCGCCGCCGGCGTGCGGCTGGTGTTCGACCATTGCGGGCGCCCCGACGCCGCGCGCGGGATCGACCAGCCGGGATTCGCCGCGCTGCTCGAATTCGGGCGCGAGGGCCATTTCGTCAAGCTGTCGGGGCCGTTCCGCTTCGTCAACGCGTCGCCGGCCCGCGCCGACGGCGAGCCGTTCGTCGCGGCGCTGATCGACGTCTTCACGACCCAGCGCTGCGTGTGGGGCTCCGACTGGCCGTTCCTGCGGATGCCGACGCGGATGGACTACGGTCCGGTGCTCGCCAACCTGCATCGGTGGCTGCCCGACGACCGCGACCGGCGCGAGGTCCTGCGCGAGACGCCGGTGCGGCTGTTCGGCTTCGCGTAGCGCGCTGCCGTCGGCGCGCCGCGGCGTCACCCGTTCGGGCAGATGTAGCCGGCGCCGCTCGGCGACTTGAAGCAGCCGACCGATTCGGGCAGGAACTGCTTGGGGAGCCACAGCACGACCCTGGGGAACGACACCAGGAAGGCAATGGTGAGGAAGAACACGACGTAGAGCGGCAGCGAGCGCACAAGCGCCCGCCCGAAGCTGACGCCGACGTATTTCGACGCCACCAGCAGCGACAGGCCGTAGGGCGGCGTGATCAGCCCGAAGACGAGCGTCGTGATGATGACCACGCCCATGTGGACCGGGTTGATGTTGCCGACCTCGGTCAGCTTGTTGATGATCGGCATGAAGATGATGATCGCCGGGATGGCGTCGATGAAGTCGCCGACGATCACGAACAGCACGACCAGCAGGAACATGATCGTCGCGCCGTCGGTGCCGGCGAATGCGCCGATGTAGCCGGCGACGATGTCGGGCCCGCGCAGGTAGGCGACCATCCATCCGAAGGCGGACGCGCCCGCGACCGCGGCCAGCGGGAGCGAATACAGCAGTCCCGCGTACATGAAATCGCGCGGCAGCTCGCGGACGTGGCTCGGCCGCAGCGCGGGAATGAGCACGACCAGGATGTAGACGGCGGCGATCATCCCGGCCTCGGTCGGCGTGAACCAGCCGGTCAGGATCCCGCCCATGATGATCACCGGAATGATCAGCGGCAGCGTGGCGCCGCGCGCGGCGACCGCGACCTCGGCGAGCGGCGCGCGCTTCTTCATCACGCCGATCGGGCCGAAGAAGTAGCTGTACACCATCAGCCCCACGCCGATCATCACCCCCGGCACGACGCCGGCCAGGAACAGTCCGCCGATGGAGACGTTGCCGATCGCGCCGTAGACGACCGCCATGATGCTCGGCGGGATGAGATTGGCCATCGTCGACGCCGATGCGATGAGCGCGGCGGTGAACGCCCGGTCGTAGCCTTCGCGGTCCATCTCGCGCGCGACCGTGCGCGAGAGCACCGCCACGTCGGCGACCGACGAGCCCGAGATTCCGGCGAAGAACATGCTGAACAGCGTCACGACCTGCGCGAGCCCGCCGCGCAGGTGGCCGACGAGCGTCTGCGACAGCCGGATCATCCGCTGGACGACGTCGGACGACGCCATCAGCTCGCCGACCAGCAGGAAGAACGGAACGGCGAGCAGCGTCTCCGCATCGATGCCGTGGAACAGCTGCCCGATCATCGACTGCATGCTGATCGACGTGAACGACGTCGCCACCAGGACGCCGGCGATCAGCGCGAACGTGACCGGCACGCCCATGTACCCCAGCACGAGGAACACGAGGCCCATCGTGCAGAGAATCGCGCCGCTGCTCACCGCACGAACCTCCGCGCTGCGCGCCGGGGGGCATCCGCGCCTGGGCCCGGCGCCCTCATGGCGTCGCCCCGTACGGGTCGTCGTGGTCCTCGGGTCCTTCGAAGCCGTGCTTCCATCCGTTGACCAGCTGCTCGATCGTGAACAGCGCGATCAGCACCCCGGCGACGGGCACGATCGCCGTGTAGACGGTGAGCGGAATCAGCGAGGGCATCCGGTAGCTGCCGAGGTCGAGCAGGGCGTTCTTCCAGCCGAACCAGGCGATCAGCAGCGCCACGACCAGCACGATCGTGCGGTTGACGATCTCGATGTACCGGCGCGAGGCGCCGGTCATCCGCTTGGTGATCTCCGCCAGGTAGAAATGGTCGTTGCGGCGCGTCGCCGCCGCCATGCCGATGAACACGCCCCAGGCGAAGAACGCGGTCGTGACCTGCTGCAGCCACAGCCACGGCGCACCGATCGAGCGCGTCACGACGTCGCAGAACACCGTCAGCGTGAACATGCCGATGCAGACGCCGCACAGGATCATCAGCAGCGCCTCCAGCGGATCGAGCGCCTTCCACTTGAGCCGGCGGTGGCGCTGCAGGACCAGAGCGCGCATGTTGGCCATGGCGACGCCTCGTGGGTGCCGGATTTCGGGGTACGGGACGGGCGCGCCGGCGGGCAAGGCCCGCGCGACGCGCCCGGCGGGACTAGTTCACTTCGCGGACGAGCTTGAGCAGCTTGACCGCGTGCGGGCCGAGCTCGGCGGCGAGCTGGTCCTGGACGGGCTGCGCGGCCTTCATGAAGCCCGTCTTGTCGACGCCCTCGACGACCTTGACGCCCATCGCCTTCAGCTTGTCGGCGGAATCCTTCTCCAGCTTGAGCGCCATCGCGGGCTCGCGCTTCGACACCTCGTCGGCGGCCGCCTGCACCCATTGCTGCTGCTGCGGCGTCAGGCTGTTCCAGGTCTTGTCGCTCACCCAGATGCAGTTGTTGTTCGCCTCGTGCTCGGTCATCGAAAGTATCGGCGCGACCTCGTAGTGCTTGTTGGCGAGATAGACGTTGACACCGTTTTCGGCGACGTTGACCACGCCGGTCTGCAGCGACGTGTAGACCTCGCCGAACGGCATGTGCACCGTCTGCGCGCCGTAGGCCGGGAACAGCGTGTCCTCGGTCTTCGTCGCCTGCACGCGCACCTTCTGGCCCTTGATGTCGTCGATCGATTTCACTTCCTTCTTGCTGTACATGTTGCGCATGCCCATCGTCAGCAGTCCGAGCACGTGCGCGCCCTGCACCGAGTCCTTCACCATCGCGCGGAACTCGGCCGAGATGGCCGGGTCCGCCAGCGCCTTCGCGAGATGCGCCTGATCGCGGAAGATGAAGTGGATCGACAGTACGCCCGCCTGCGGCGCCAACGTCGACGCGTTGGCCGTCGACGTGATGACGAAGTCGATGTCGCCGGCCCGCATCTTCTGCAGCATCTGCGGCTCCTGGCCGAGCTGCGCGCCGGGAAACTGGTTGATGCTCATCGTTCCGCCCGAGAGCTCCTTGAGCTTGGCGTCGAAGATGTTCGCGGCGATGCCGTAGGCGGTGGTGTTCGGCTGGTCGTAGGCGAAGCTGAACTGGCGGGCGGCCTGAGCCTGCGCCGCAGGCATGGCGATCAGCGAGGCGAGAAGGCAGACGGCGACGCCCGCCGACCTGAAGCGGAAACGAGATCCCATGGCACGCTCCTCCGTTGATGTCTTATGGATCGGGCCCGGAATGCGAATCCTCCGGCCCCGTACTGCGCGCGTATTCTGCTACAAAAGAGCGCCACGGGGGGAACGCGCCAAGCAATCGACGCCTCAGCGCTTCGCGGCCGCTTCCGCCCGCAGCCGCTCCTCCTGCGCGCGCAGCTCCGGCGTGAAATCGGCGCCGAAGTCCTCGGCCTCCAGGATCTGACGGATCTCGACCTCCTCGTCGGTGAACGGCGCGCGCTTCAGCCAGTCGATCGCCTCCTGCTTCGACGCCACTTGCCAGATCCAGAAGCCGGCGACGAGCTCCTTCGTCTCGGCGAAGGGGCCGTCGGTGACGGTCGGCTTGCCGCCCGCGAACTTGACGCGCACGCCCTTCGAGCTCGCCTGCAGGCCTTCGCCCGCCAGCATCACGCCGGCCTTGACCAGCGTCTCGTTGAACGCCCCCATCCGGGTCAGCATCTCCCTGGAAGGCAGCACGCCCGCTTCGGAGTCCTTCGTGGCCTTCACCAATACTGCGAATCGCATGGTCGTTTCTCCTGTTGACGCCCCCGGGATGGAAGCGCTCGTCGGGTAGTCGAACGGACGCCCGCCGATTCGACAGGATCCGCGGCGATCGTCGCCGGTATCGGCGAGCAGGCGCCGTCAGCCGCCGGACGCGAATTCCATCAGCGCCCCGGCGTAGGCGGGCGCCGTCGGCTCGTGCATGAAGTAGACGTGGATGTCCCGCCAGCCGGTGGCCTCGAGGCGGCGCGCCCAGGCCCGCAGGTCGGCGTCGGCGTAACGCTCGAGGCGCAGCCGGACGTACCCCCACGGCGCGGTCTCGACCAGCGGCGGCGGCGCGTCGTCCTCGCGCTCGGAGAAGCACAGCGACGCGCCGGCGGCCTTCAGCGCGTCGTAGACGTCGTCGGCGAACCACGTGTCGTTGCGGAATTCGAACGCCGCGCGGTGGTCGTCGGGCAGCAGGCCGAGGAACGCCTGCAGCCGCGGCAGGTCCTTCCTGAGATTGGGCGGCAGCTGGAACAGCACCGGGCCGCGATGCTCGCCGAGCGCGGCAAGCCCGCGGTAGAGATAGCCGACCGGCTCTGCCGCGGTCTCGACCTTGAGCCGCGCGATATGCGTGATCCGCCGCGACGCCTTGATCGAGAACAGGAAGCCCGCCGGTACCTGCCGCGCCCAGGACTCGAGCACCGCGGTCTTCGGCATCCGGTAGAACGTGTTGTTGATCTCGACGGTCGGCAGGCGCGCGGCGTAGTAGGGCAGCATCTGATCGGCCTTCAGCGCGGCCGGATAGAACGTTCCCTTCCACGCCGCGAAAGAGTAGCCGCTGGCGCCGGCGACCAGGCGAGCGGTCGTCACGGCGAGCAGCCCCCGCGGCCGCCGCGCGCCGCGCATCGCGGCCGCGCGTGCGCGCGGGCGCCGACTAGAATCCCGCCATGGCGAAGGACAGCCTCAGGGAATACGCGGCCAAGCGGACGTTCGCCGCCACGCCCGAACCGCCGCCGGTGGTCGCGGCCGGCAGCGGGCCGCTGCTGTTCGTCGTCCAGCAGCATTCGGCGCGGCGCCTGCATTACGACTTCCGCCTCGAGTGCGACGGCGTGCTGAAGTCGTGGGCGGTGCCGAAGGGCCCGTCGCTCGATCCGGGCGAGAAGCGGCTTGCCGTGCAGACGGAGGATCATCCCTACGACTATGCCTCGTTCGAGGGCGTAATTCCACCCGGGCAGTACGGCGCCGGCGAGGTCATCGTCTGGGACTGCGGCGTCTACTCGCCCGACGAGGACGGGACCTGGTTCCACGATCGCGCCCGCGCCGAGCGGGAGGTGCGCGACGGGCTGGCGAAGGGCAAGCTCGGCTTTTTGCTGCGCGGCGAGAAGCTCAAGGGCTCGTTCGCGCTCGTCCGCACCAGAGGACGCGAAGCAATGGCTGCTGATCAAGCACAAGGACGGCTTCGCCGCCGCGACCGACGTCACGGCGCAGAACCGCTCCGTGCTGAGCGGAAAGGCCGTCGAAGCGCTGAAGTTCGTGCCCGTTGCCCGGATGCCGGCGACGCGCCTCGCACCGTCGGGCTCCATCGAGGCGATGCCGGCGCGGCTTGCGCCGATGCTCGCCGAGCCGGCCGACGCGCCGTTCCTGCGCGACGGCTGGATGTGGGAGCCGAAGCTCGACGGCTATCGCGTGCTGGCGTTCGTCGACGGCGGGAACGTGCGCCTGCGCTCGCGCCGCGGTCTCGATCTCGCCCCCGCGTTTCCGCAGCTCGCGGCCGAGCTCGCCCGGCAGGACGTGCAGGGCATGATCCTCGACGGCGAGATCGTCGCCTTCGACGCCGCGGGCAAGCCGTCGTTCGCCGCGCTGCAGGAACGGGCGCAACTTTCGACCGAGCGCGAGATCGCCGCCGCCGACCGCACGATGCCGGTCGTGTTCTATTGCTTCGACCTGCTGCACTTCGCCGGCATCGACCTGCGCCAGTCGCCGTACGCCGACCGCCGTCGCTATCTGCTGCAGTGCCTGCTGCCGACGCCGCGCGTCCAGCTCGTGCACGCGGCCGAGGATGGCGTCGCACTCAACGCCGCGGCGCTCGCGAGCGGCTTCGAGGGGGTGGTGGGCAAGCGCACGAGCAGCCGCTACGAGGCCGGCCGCCGGTCGACGGCGTGGATCAAGGTGAAGCCGCGCGCGACGGCGGACTTCGTCGTCGGCGGCTACACGCAAGGGAAGGGCGCCCGCGCGCCGCTCGGCGCGCTGCTGGTCGGCTACTGGGGCAGCGAAACGCCGCGCCCCCGGCTGCACTACGCGTCGCACGTGGGCTCGGGCTTCGACGAGCGCTCGCTCGCGGCCGTCAAGGCGCGGCTGGCGCCCCTCGCGCGAAAGACGTCGCCGTTCGCCGAGAAGCCGCCGCGCAACGGCCCGACGACGTGGGTCGAGCCCGACGCCGTCGCCGAGGTCGCGTTCCACAGCTGGACCGACGACGGCGCGTTGCGCGCACCGGTGTTCCTGCGCCTGCGCGACGACATCGACCCGGCCGGCGTGCGCCGCGACGACATCGAACCGGCCGGCATGCGCCGCGCCGGCGCCGCGCCGGCGGCTTCCGTGGCGCCGGCGCATGGCGACAATCCCGTCGATGAGGTGCTGGCGCAACTCGACGGCAACCGGAAGCCGGCGTTCACGCTCTCCGTCGGCGGACATCCGATCCGCCTCACGCATCTCGATCGCGTGTACTGGCCGGCCGACCCGGCCCTCGACCAGCCGGCGCTGACCAAGCGCGACCTGCTGCGCTACTTCGCGCAGGTGTCGCCGTACATCCTGACGCACCTCGCCGACCGGCCGTTGACGATGATCCGCATGCCGGAAGGCATCGCGGGCGAGCGCTTCTTCCAGAAGCACTGGGAGCAGGCGCGCCCCGATTTCGTCGAATCGGTGACCGTCTTCTCGACGTCCAAGGAGGACCGGCACGACTACCTGCTGTGCAACAACCTCGCCACGCTGCTGTGGCTGGCGCAGTCGGGGACGCTCGAATTCCACGTCTGGCATTCGCGCGCGAAGACGGGGCCCGACGCCGTCTCGGACAGCACCGATTACGCGTCGTCGGAGGCGGCGCTCGAGCGGTCGGTGCTCAACTATCCGGATTACGTGCTGTTCGACATCGATCCGTACATCTACTCGGGCAAGGAGCCGAAGGGCGGCGAGCCCGAGCTCAACCTGGCCGCGTTCGAGAAGGGCAAGGAGGTGGCGTTCTGGCTGCGCGAGCTCCTGCTCGGCATGGCGCTGGAGCCGATCGTGAAGACCTCCGGCAAGACGGGCCTGCACGTGTTCGTCCCGATCCGGCGGACGATCGACTTCGACGCGGCGCGCCAGGTCTCGGAGCTCGTCGGCCGCCACCTGCTGCGCCTGCACCCCAGGGACATCACCCTCGAATGGAGCATCCCCAAGCGGACCGGCAAGATCTTCATGGACTACAACATGAACGTCCGCGGCAAGACGCTGAATGTGGCTTATTCGCCACGCGGCGTGCCCGGCGCGCCCGTTTCGATGCCTTTGTCCTGGGAAGAGCTTGCCAGCGCGCACCCCCTCGACTTTAGAATCACGGACGCGCCCGCGCGGCTGGCACGGACCGGCGACCGCTGGCGCGACGCGCTCGAGCGCAAGCAAAGCCTCGAGCAGGCGCTGGAAGGAGCCCGGCCCGCCACGGCGCCGGCATCGGTCGGACGCCGGTCCGGCAAGCGGGAACCCGGCCGGCCGAAGGCCGATCGTACGTAGCGGACCCTGGCAGGAGAGTGAGCATGGCGGCACGTTCCATCGCGAGTTTGACCATCTCGTTCGGGCTGGTCTCCATCCCCGTCAAGCTCTATGCGGCGACGGAGGCGAGCCGCGGGATCTCGTTCAACCTGCTGCACAAGACCTGCGGCTCGCGGCTGCGCCAGCAGTACTTCTGCATCAAGGAGGACATCCCCGTCGCGAGGGACGAGATGGTCAAGGGCTACGAGTTCGCCAAGGACCAGTACGTGACCTTTTCGCCGGAAGAGCTGAAGGCGATGGAGGAGGCGGGCACCCACATGGCCGACATCACCGAGTTCGTGCCGCTCGCCGCCGTCGATCCGGTCTACTTCGACAAGGCCTACTACCTCGGCCCCGACAAGGGCGGCGCCAAGCCCTACGCGCTGCTCGCCGCCGCGCTGCGCGAATCGAAGCGCTGCGCCATCGGCCGCTGGGCCGCGCGCGGCAAGCAGTACGTGGTGATGATCCGCCCGATCGAGGACGGCCTCGTCATGCAGCAGCTCCTCTACGCCAACGAGGTGCGCTCGATCAAGGATCTCGACATCGCGAGGATGGACGTCAGGCCCGCGGAGCTCAAGCTCGCCGAGCAGCTGATCGAGCAGCAGACGTCGAAGACCTTCGACCCCGCGGCCTACAAGGACGAGGTCGGCGAGCGCATCGAGGCCGCCGTGCAGAGGAAGGTCGAGGGCGAGGAGGTCACGATGGCCGAGGCGCCGGAAGGCGGTGCACAGGTCATCGACCTCATGGATGCGCTCCGCGCGAGCCTTGCGCGCAAGGCGCCCGTGCGCGCGGCGAGCGCGCCTGCGGCGTGGGCGCGCCGCCGGCGCCGACGCCGCCGCGCCTGCAGCGGCGTCGAAGCGCAAGCCGCCGAAGCGCGCGCAACCCGCGGCTGCGGCCGCGCCGCCCGCGCGCAAGACGGCCAAGGGCAAAGGCTGACCATCGGGTGACCCAGGCTTACGGCGTCCGTGACGTCGAAAAGCTCCTTCGGCTTTCGCGCAGCACGATTCGCGCGCTGGTGACCGCCGGTTTCGTCGCGCCGGCGCGCGGCCCGCGCGGCGCGTGGCAGTTCTCGTTCCAGGATCTGATCGTGCTGCGCACGGCGCAGGCGCTGGCCGACGCCAACGTGCCGCCGCGCCGCATCACGCGCTCCGTCCGCGAGATGCGCCGTCACCTGCCCGCGACGATGCCGCTGTCGGGGCTGCGCATCGGAGCCGTCGCCGACCGCGTCGTCGTGCGCGAGGGCAACGCGCACTGGGCGGCGGACACCGGCCAGTATCTGCTCGAGTTCGACGGCGATCCATCGCAGGGCTCGCTGTCGGTGATCGAGCGCAACCGTGCGGCCAAGGGCCGCGAGGACGCGCAGGCCTGGTTCGAAAAGGCGCTCGCTCTCGAGAGTCGCAATCCCGAGGCGGCCGGAGAGGCCTATCGGCGCGCGATGCTCGCCGACCCCAGGTTCCTCGACGCCCGCATCAATCTGGGCCGCCTGCTGCACGAGAACCAGCGCACGGCGCAGGCCGAGCAGGTCTACCGCGACGCCATCAGGGTCTGCGGCCAGGACCCCGTGCTGCTCTACAACCTCGGCGTGCTCTACGACGATCTCGACCGTGCCCCCGACGCGGTCCGGGCCTACGAGGCCGCGCTGCACGGCGACGCCGCGATGGCTGACGCGCACTACAACCTGGCACTGCTCTACGAGAAGCTGGCGCGTCCCCGCGAGGCGCTGCGCCACATGGCGCGCTACCGGTCGCTGACCTCGCGCGCGCGCTAGGCGTTCGATTCCGGCATCATTCGCTCGATGGCACTCGATGCCCACCGCGCGAAGCGCAACGGCAGGCGAACCGAACCGCGGGGACGCGCCGCGGACGCCGGCGTGGTCTCGCCGGCCCGCGCCGGCGCGACCCGACAAGCCACGGGAGGCAAGCCGCGCCGCAGCGCGCTTCCCGCGGCGATCGCCCCGATGCTCGCGACGCTCGCGAAGGAGGCGCCGGAAGGCGACGGCTGGCTGCACGAATTCAAGTACGACGGCTACCGCATCCTGGCGCGGATCGACCGCGGCCGCGTCCGGCTGGTGACGCGCAACGGCAACGACTGGACGCGCTCGTTTCCGACGGTCGCCCGCGACCTCGCGACGCTTCCGGTCGAAACCGCCTGGCTCGATGGCGAGATGGTCGTCGTCGATGCGCACGGTCGCACCCGCTTCCAGGCGCTGCAGAACGCGCTGGCGGCGCCGCATGCGCCCGGCATCGCGTTCTTCGCCTTCGACGTCCTGTTCCGCGACGGCGCCGACCTGCGGGCGCTGCCGCTCGTCGAGCGCAAGCGGCAGTTGCGCGAGATCGTCGGAGCGCGTGTCGGCGCAGTCCGCCCGAGCCCGGACGTGCGCGGCCACGGCGGCGAATTCTTCCGCAAGGCGTGCGCGCTCGGTCTCGAAGGCGCGGTGTGCAAGCGCGCCGACGCGCCGTATGCGTCGGGCATGCGCTCCCGCGATTGGCTCAAGGTCAAATGCGTGCAGCGCCAGGAAATGGTCATCGGCGGTTACACCGATCCGCAGGGAGGCCGCCGCGGCTTCGGCGCCCTGCTGCTCGGCTACTACGACGGCGGTGCGCTGCGCTATGCCGGCAAGGTCGGCACCGGCTTCGACGACGCGACGCTGCGCACGCTGGCGCCCGCGCTCAGCAAGCGCGAACGCGCCACGCCGGCGTTCGTCGATCCGCCGCGCGGCCATGCGGCGAAGGGCGCGCACTGGATCGATCCGGACCTGGTGGCCGAAATCGCGTTCACCGAGTGGAGCCGTGACGGCGCATTGCGGCATCCGTCCTTCCAGGGATTGCGGGCGGACAAGAAGGCGCGCGAGGTGGTGCGCGAGAAGGCGGCGGGCGCACGGCGAGGCGCCGCGCGCCGCGCGGCCGCGGCGCGCAAGAAGGCGACGAAGGTCGTCCGCGCCGCCCGCGCCGCTGTGCAGCCCGTCGTCGTCGCGGGGATCGCGCTGTCGAATCCCGACAAGCCGTATTTTCCCGAGGCGGGCATCACCAAGCGTGCGCTGGCCGAGTACTACGCGGCCGTGGCCGACCGTCTGCTGCCGCACATCGCGCGCCGTCCGCTGAGCCTTTTGCGCTGTCCCGACGGCCGCTCGCGCGCATGCTTCTACCAGAAGCACGCCGATCCCGCCGTCAGCCCGAAGGTGACGCGCGTGGAGGTGCCGGAGCGCAGCGGCACCGCGACGTACCTGAGCGCCGCGTCCGCCGCGGCCCTCGTCGGCCTCGTGCAATGGGGCGTCATCGAGCTTCATCCGTGGGGATCGCGCGCGCCACGCCTCGACCGGCCGGACCAGCTGATCTTCGATCTCGATCCCGATGACGGCGTTCCCTGGTCCGCGGTCGTGAAAGCCGTCGAGCTGCTGCTCGGCCTGCAGGCGGAGATCGGACTTCGCGCATTCGTCAAGACGACCGGGGGCAAGGGCCTTCACGTCGTCGTGCCGATCCGGCCGACGCTGACGTGGGACGACGCCAAGGCGTTTTCACGCGGCGTCGCCGAATGGCTGGCGGCCACGTTCCCCGACCGCTTCACGGCGACGGCGTCGAAGGCGAAACGCCGGGACCGGATCTTCGTCGATTACCTGCGCAATGCGGAAGGCGCGACGGCCATCGCGCCCTACGCCGTGCGCGCGCGGCAGAACGCGCCCGTGGCGACCCCCATCGACGTGGCGGAGCTCAGGACGGACGTGCGCTTCGACCATTTCAACCTGCGCACCCTCCCGGCGCGGCTCGCGCGCTTGCGCACCGACCCCTGGGCGGCGTTCTTCGATACCCGGCAGACCGTCACGGCGGCGATGCGCAAGCGCCTCGCGTAGCTGACGCAACGCAGCGCGGGGCTCACGCCGTGCGCACTGCATCCATCCAGGCGACGCAGCGGTCGAGCGCGTCGTTCAGCACATCGGCGTCGCGGCGTCCGGTCGTCGCGGGCACGTGAAACGCGTGATCGGCGGCGTCGAGCGTCGCGAGCGTCGCGCGCGGCGCGAGCGCCGCGACGATCGGCTGCAGCAGCGCGAGCTCGGCGAGCGCGTCGCGCGTTCCCTGCAGGAACAGCATCGGAACGCGCACGTCCGCAAGGTGCGCCGCGCGCTCCTGCGACGGCTTGCCGGCCGGATGCAGCGGAAAGCCGAAGAACACGAGACCGCGCACGCCCTCGAGCGGCCGCGCGGCCTGCGCTTGCGACGTCATCCGCCCGCCGAACGACTTGCCGCCGGCGAACAGCGAAAGCGCGGGCAGCCGGCGCGTCGCTTCCGCGCACGCCGCGCGCACGGTCGCCTGCGCAACGGGAGGCGGGTCGGGCCGCTTCGCGCCGCGCTGCATCGAGGGGAACTGGAAACGCAGCGTCGCGATTCCGCGCGCGGCAAGTCCCTCCGCGACCGCGCGCATGAAGGCGTGGTTCATGCCCGCACCTGCGCCATGCGCCATCGCATAGCAGGCGCGCGGGGAGGCCGCCTGCGTGAGCAGCGCCGAAACGCGCGTCGCGGCATCGATCGCGAAGGTCAGCGGTTGGGAATCCAGGGACACGGCGACGGCGCGGG
>CAWBZT010000010.1:0-306045 GCA_963793355.1 uncultured beta proteobacterium
CAGCGCGTCGTTGACCCACTGCACCAGCGGCATGCGAAAGCGCGCGGCGGCGAACTCGAGGCCGAGCGGCGCCTGCCAGAACGCGGAGAAGTCCACACCGAGCGGCGAATTCACGACGAGCACCGCGACGATCGTCATCAGGAGCAGCAGGACGCCGGTCGACGGCGCCCAGCTCGCGAAATCGACCGCCGCCGAATGCACGCGATGCCCGAGCGAGCCCAGCATCGCCTCGGACAGCGACACCTCGTCCCACGGCCCGTCGTAGCGCCGTCCGTTGATGAAGAACGTCGGCGTGAACCGCACGCCGCTGGCGCGCGCGCTCGCCGTGTCGGCCTCCACGCGCGCGTGGCCCCGCGGATGCGCCCCGGCGGCGACGTCGGCGGCCCTCATCCCGAGCTCGCCGGCGACGGTCGCGACGTCCTCGTCGGTGAGCGCCGCCGAGCGCGTCATCAGCTTGACGTGCGCCTGCCAGAACGCGCCCTCGTCCGGCGCGGACTCCGCGACGTCGGCGGCACGATGCGCGAGCTCGACGTCGGTCAGCGGGCGCTGCCGGAAGACGTAACGCAGGCGGTCCCCGAAGCGATCGCGCAGCTTCGCGACCTCCTCGTTGGCGATGCGGCAATACGGACACGCGTAGCTGCCGTACTCCACCAGCGTGAAGTCGGCGCCGTCCGGGCCGAGCGCATGGTCATAGCCGGAATCGACCGGCCGGTCGAGCCGGTTGGTGTCTGCCGCCTGGGTCATCGCATCGGGCGTGTGAAGCGGAAGCGGCGAAGCGTAGCATTCGCATGTCGCGCCGAGGCGGCGGCGCCGCAGGCCGGCGCGGCCACGGCGCGGCGACCGCCCACGACCGCGCAGACCTCGCCACTGCCCCCCCGACCCGACACCATGACCTCGTTTTCCGACGCCGCCGCCACCTGGAACAAGCGCTTCGCCGCCGACGACTACGTCTTCGGCACCGAGCCCAACGAGTACCTTCGCGACCACGCGGGGATGTGGCCGCCGGGGTCGCGCGTGCTGTGCGTGGCGGATGGCGAGGGGCGCAACAGCATCTGGCTGGCGCGCCAGGGGCTTCAGCGTCGACGCGGTCGATTTCTCGCCGTCGGCTCGAGAAGGCGCGCAAGCTCGCGGCCGAGGCGGGGCCGTGAGCTCGAGCTGCTCGAGGCCGATCTCGCGCACTGGACCTGGCCCAAGGAAGCCTACGACGTGGTCGCGGGCATCTTCTTCCAGTTCGCCTCGCCCGACGAGCGCGCCGCGATCTTCCGCACATGAGGCGGCGCTCAAGCCGGGCGGGCATCGTGCTGATAGGGCTACGGGCCGAAGCAGCTCGAGTACAAGACCGGCGGACCTTCGCTGCTGGAGCACCTGTACACGCCGCCGATGCTGCGCGAGGCGTTCGCGTCGACCGACATCGTCGAGTTGCGCGAATACGAGGCCGAGCTGTCGGAAGGTGCTCGGCATCGCGGCATGTCCGCGCTGATCGGGCTGGTCGCGCGCCGCCGCTGAGCGGGCAGGTCTGGCACACTGCCCGGATACCGTGGTCCAGGAATGCTCGCAATGCAGATCGACGCCCGCGGACTTCCCCTCTCGACTGCCAGCACAACCGCGGGTGCCGCTTTCGATCACCTCGTCAGCGGTTACCTGAGGTTTCGCGCCGACACGCCCGCGCGTCTCGACGCGCTGCTCGACGCCGATCCGGAGTTCGCGCTCGCGCATTGCATGCGCGGCTATTTCGCGCTGCTCGCCTTCAAGCAGGCCATGGTTCCGGTCGCTGTGCAGGCGGCCCGCACCGCGCAGGCCCTCGCCGCCGGCGCCACGCCGCGCGAGCAGAGCCACGTCGCGGCGCTGGCCGCGTGGGCCGCAGGCGACCTCGACCGGGCCATCGACGTGTGGGAGTCGATCCTGCGCGTCCACCCGCACGACGTGGTCGCCTTCCGCCTCGCGCATTTCGTCAATTTCTGGCTCGGCCGGCCGCAGGACATGGTCGCCTCGGTCGAGGGCGTCCTTCCCGCCTGGTCGGAAGCCATCCCCGGCTACACGTCGATACTCGCCTGCCGGTGCTTCGCGCACGAGGAGGCGGGGAACTATCTCGGCGCCGAGCCGGCGGGGCGCCGCGCCATCGAGCTCGACCCCGGCGACCTGTGGGCCGCGCATGCCGTGGCGCACGTCATGGAGGCGCAGGGCCGCCGCAGCGAGGGCATCGAATGGCTCACCGCGCTCGCGCCGCACTGGGAGGGCAGCCACAACCTCCAGCACCATCTCTGGTGGCATTGCGCGCTGTTCGAGCTGGAGCACGGCGAGCATGCGACAGTGCTCGAGCTCTACGACACCCGCTTTCGCAACCTCGCCGCGCCGCTGACGGTCGCCTCGCCGGATGTCTACATCGACGTGCAGAACGCGGCGTCCGTGCTGTTTCGCCTCGAGCGGCTCGGCGTCGACGTCGGCGGTCGCTGGGAGGAACTGGCCGACAAGGCCGAGGCGCGGATCGGCGACTGCCAATCCGCCTTCACGCTGCCGCACTGGATGATGGCGCTGACCGCGACCGGCCGCACGGCTGCCGCCGCGCGCATGATCGACGCGATGCGCGACTTCGCCGGCGGGGTCGGCACCGTGCAGGCCATCGTGCGCAACTACGCCTTGCCGATCGCGCAGGCGCAACTCGCCCATGCCGCCGGCCGCCATGCCGAGGCCGTCGCACTGATGCGTCCCGCGCTCGGCGGCATGTACCAGCTCGGCGGCAGCCACACGCAGCAGGACGTCCTGGAGCAGCTGTTCGTCGACGCCGCGCTGAAGGCCGGCAGCGAACGGGACGTCCGCCTCGTCCTCGAGCGCGTCGCCGGTCGCGGCACGATTCCGCCGGAGCGCTTCGCCGGCTGGCGCGAGGCGGCGCATCGCGCCGCCGCGACCGGGCATTTGTTATGAGCGCGGAGGCGCCTTGAGGGTCCTGGTGGTGGAGGACGACACGGTACTGTCGTCGGCGATCGTCCGCGCGCTCAACCAGGCGGGCTACGCGGTGGACTGGGTGGGCGACGGCGAAGCCGCCAACCAGGCGCTCGCGACCACGCCCTACGACCTCGTCGTTCTCGACATCGCGCTGCCCAGGGTAGACGGCCTCTCCGTGCTGCGGCGGCTGCGCGACCGCCGCTCGCGCGTGCCCGTGCTGATCCTGACCGCGCGCGACACGCTCGAGGAGCGCGTCCAGGGCCTCGACCTTGGCGCCGACGACTACATGACCAAGCCCTTCGACCTGCCCGAATTCGAGGCGCGCGTGCGGGCGCTGATCCGGCGCGGGCAGTACAACGACGGCACCGACATGACGCACGGCCGCCTGCGGCTCGACGTCGCCGCGCGGCGCCTGTTCCATGACGACCAGCCGATCGACGTCTCCGTGCGCGAGCTCGCGCTGATCGAGCTGCTGCTCGCGCGCCAGGGACGGGTGGTCAGCAAGGAGCAGATGATCGACCAGCTGTTCGGCTTCGGCGACGACGTCGGCAGCAACGCGATCGAGGTGTACGTCCATCGCGTGCGCAAGAAGCTCGAGCCCTTGGCATCGAGATCCGCACGGTGCGCGGCATGGGCTACCTGCTCGACAAGTTCGATGACCGCGCCTAGGCGGACGCTGCGCGGCCAGCTCCTGCGCTGGCTGCTGATTCCGCTGTCGCTGCTCTTCCTGCTCGATGCCGTCGGGCAGCTACCTGCTGCGCGACTCGGCTGTCCGACCGGGTCTACGACGCCGAGCTGCTGGAGATCGCGCGCGAGCTCGCGCTGCACGTGCGCCGCGACGGCGGCGCGATGACCTTCGACCTCGAGAAGGACGCCGAGCGCACGCTGCTGCTCGACCAGTACGACAAGGTGCACTACGCCGTGCGCGACGCGCGACGGAACGCGCATCGCCGGCGACGTCGCGCTCGCCGCCTGTCCGTCGACCTCCCGGGAGACGGCATTCCGCGATGCCACGCTCGGCGGCGACGCCGGTGCGCGTCGCCGAGCTCCGCGTGCCGAACGCAGGCGATCCGTTCGTCGTCCAGGTGGCATCGACGAAGGCTGGGCAAGCACCGCGCTCGGCGCGCGAGATCGTCGTCGACGTCATCCTGCCGCAGCTCGTGCTGATCCTCATCGCCGGGGCTGCTGGTGTGGCTGGGCGTCGCGCGCGGGCTGCGCCGCTCAGCGCAGCTGCAGCAGGCGGTCGCGTCGCGCTCGCATCTCGACCTCAGTCCGCTGGTCGGCGGCGACGTCCCGGGCGAGGTGCAGCCGCTGCTCTCGCGATCAACGATCTGATGGCGCGGCTGGACGAAGTGCTGAGCGTGCAGAACCGCTTCATCGCCGACGCCGCGCACCAGCTGCGCACGCCGGTCGCCGGACTCAAGGCGCACATCGAAGTCGCTCTGCGCGAGGAGGATCCCGCCCGGATGCGCGCAGACGCTCGCGCACCTCTACATCGGCGTCGAGCGGATGTCGCGGCTGGTCGCGCAACTGCTGTCGCTCGCGCGCAACGAGCCCACGACGGTGAAGCGGCTCGCGCTGCGGCCGCTCGACCTGGCCAAGCTCGCCTTCGACGTCACGATGGAATGGGTGCCGCGAGGCCTACGCGCGCAGCATCGATCTCGGCTTCGAGGGCGCCGAGGCGCGCGTGACCATCGCAGGCGACGCCGTCGCGCCTCACCGAGCTCCTCAACAACCTTCTCGACAACGCCATCCGCTACAGCCGCGAGGGCGGCCGGGTGACGGTGCGCGTCGCCGCCGGCCCGGCACCGCGGCTGTCGGTCAGCGACGACGGGCCGACGATTCCCGTGACGGAGCGCGAGCGCGTATTCGAGCGCTTCCACCGCCTGCTCGGCAGCCACGCCGACGGCAGCGGGCTCGGGCTCGCGATCGTGCGCGAGATCGCGTCCCTGCACGATGCGACGATCCGCTCGACGACGACGCCGACGGCGTGGGCAACACGTTCACCGTCGTGTTTCCCGTGCGTGCGTGCCGATCGCTCCGAGCAGGCTGCCGCGTAAGGCTGGCGAAAGCATGGCGTAAGCGCACGGCAATCTGCGCACAAGCGCGACGTAAGCCGCGCGACAGGCCTCGGTAAGTGCTGCCAGCTAGCCTCGGGTCTCCTGCGTCCTGCCGGAGGCGAAACGATGCTGGCTGCACTGCACGATCCCGATATCTGGACCGCGTTGTTCAAGATCGCGGTCATCAACGTGGTCCTGAGCGGCGACAACGCGGTGGTCATCGCGCTCGCCTGCCGCTCGCTCCCGCCGCGCCAGCAGCGCGACGCGTTCCTCGTCGGCACCGGCGGCATCGTCGTGCTGATGACGCGCTGACGGCCTGCGCCGCGCTGCTGATGAGCCTGCCCTATATCCAGCTCATCGGCAGCGTGCTGCTGCTGTGGATCGGCGTCAAGCTGCTGCTGCCCGAGGACGAGCACGACGGCTTCGGAGAAAGCAGCAGCTTCTGGGACGCGGTCCGGACGATCATCATCGCCGACATCGTCATGAGCATGGACAACGTGCTCGGCATGGCGGGCGCGGCCAGGGGCCACTTCGGCATGCTGTTCGTCGGACTGCTGATCACCATGCCGCTGATCCTGTTCGGCAGCGCGATGCTGATGAAGCTGATGGAGCGCTTTCCGTCGCTCGTCACGCTCGGCGCGGGCCTGCTCGGCTACGTCGCCGGCGAGATGGCCGTGGGCGACCTGGCGGTCAAGGGATGGGTCGATGCGCATGCCCCGTTGCTCGACATCGCGGCGCCGGTCGTCGGCGCCGTGATCGTGATCGGGCTGGGTCGGCTGCTTTCCCGCCGGCCGGCCACTACAGCGGTGCAGGCGTTGCGCGAACCGGCGCTTCCCGGCGGTGCGACCGCCGAGGTCCGCGCGGGACCGGCGTCCTGAGGCCAGGAGGAGACGACGATGCGAAAAGTGCTCGTTCCGGTGGCCAGCGAACACCAGGCTGCACGTGCGGCCGCGCGCGCGATCGCGCTGTATCGGCGCGACCCCGCCGAGATCCACCTTCTCAACGTCCAGCACCCGCTGCCGCGGCACGTCGCGCAATTCTTTCCGCGCAGCGAAGTCCGCGCGTTCCTGAACGATGCGGGCATGGAGGTGCTCGCGCCGGCGATCCGCGCGTTAGACGCCGCCGGCGTGCCGCATGCCGACCATGTCGTCGTCGGTCACGCCGCGAAGTCGATCGTGCAATTCGCCGAGTCCGAGCAGTGCGACGAGATCGTCCTCGACGATCCGGGCACGCTCTGGTCGCGGATGCGTGCCGGGTCGATCGGCAGCCAGGTGCGCCACCTGCAGCAATCACGCGGGGCGGACGAGGCATTGCCGCGCAACGCCTGACGCGTTCGCCTCCGTAGCACCCCGCGCCGGCCGCACGCGCGCCTCCTCGATGAGGCGCGCGGCGGCGCCGCATACAATGGCGGAACCGCAGTCGACCTGCTCCGCCACGAGATCGCCCGTGCATCGACCCACCGGACGCTTCACCCACGCTCTTGCGCTGTTCGCCATCGCCGCCGGCCTGTTGGCCCCCGCCGGGTCGAACGCTGCCGCACCGAACGCGACGGTGATCGAGTACTACCGCGGCGACGTCGACCATTACTTCATCACGGCTTCGCCGCAGGAACAGGCGCTGCTCGACAACGGCACGCTGAAGGGCTGGTCGCGGACCGGCGTGACCTTCCTCGCATGGACGAACGCCCCCGCAGCCTCGCCGGGCGCGCAGCCCGTGTGCCGCTACTACGGCAGGCCCGAAGCCGGTCTCGATTCGCACTTCTACAGCGCGTTCGTCGACGAGTGCGATGCGGTGCGCGTCAAGTTCCCGACGCAATGGCAGTTCGAGGCACCCGACGTGTTCTACGTCCAGGCGCCCGATCGCACGACAGGCACGTGTCCGGCGGGCACGGATCCGATCTATCGCGTCTACGACAACCGCGCCGACGCCAACCACCGCTACATGGTCTCCGCCAGCCTCCGCGCGACGATGCAAGCGCAGGGCTGGATTCCCGAAGGCCACGGGCCAGAGGCGGTCGTCATGTGCGCGCCGCGGCCGAACACCAGCGCGGACGACGTCGCGCTCGTCGACCCGACGTCGTACTCGACCACGCCGACCGGCTCGCTTGCCGGCGCGGTCGATGCCGCGGCCGTCACCCATCACACGACGGTGATCGGGGGCACGACGATCCCGTACACGGCCACGACCGGCCACCTCGTCGCGCGCGATGCGCAGACGGGAGCGCAGGCCTCGTTCTTCTATGTCGCGTACACGGCGCAGGGGAAGGACGCGGCGACGCGGCCGGTGACGTTCTTCTACAACGGCGGACCGGGGTCGGCGTCGATCTGGCTGCACCTGGGCTCGTTCGGTCCCAAGCGCCTCGCGACCGGCGTCCCCTCGACCACGCTGCCGCGGCCGTTCGCGCTCGTCGACAACGAGGAGAGCATGCTGGACATCTCGGACCTCGTGTTCGTCGATGCGATCGGCACCGGGCTCTCACAGGCGGTCGCGCCGGCGTCCAACCGCACGTTCTGGGGCGTCGACCAGGACGCGCGGGCGTTCCGCAATTTCGTGCAGCGCTACGTCGAGGCTAACGGTCGCGGCGCGTCGCCGAAGTTCCTGTTCGGCGAGTCGTACGGAACCACCCGCACCGCGGTGCTCGCCAACATGCTGGAGCTCGCCGGCACGCCGCTCGCCGGCATCGTGCTGCAGTCGTCGGTGCTGAACTACAACACGAACTGCGGCGTGATCACCGCGACGGTCAGCTGCGCCGGCTATCTGCCGACGTACGCCTCGACCGCGGCGTACTACGGCTCGGCGGTGCCGCCACCGAGCGACCTCGCCGGTTTCAGGGCAGGCGTCGAGAGCTTCAGCATCACGACCTACGCGCCCGCGGTGACCACGTGGATCACCACGCACGCGCTGCCGGCGCAAAGCGTCCTCGACACGCTGCGCAACGACACCGGCATCCCGCAGAGCGCATGGCAGGCCAGCTTCAATTTCGGCCCGGACGCCTTCCAGCACCAGCTCCTCCCCGGCACGCTGATCGGCCGCTACGACGCGCGAATCGCGGCGCCCGTCGGCAGCCCGCTCGCCTCCACCGGCGATCCGTCCGACGCCCTCGTCTCGTTCTCGTTCACCAACGCCATCTACGACTACCTGCGCGTCGCGCTGAAGTACACGTGGCCGAACACCTACGTCGCGCTGAGCAACGCGATCAACGTCTGGGATTTCTCGCACGACGGCCAGGATCTGCCCGACGTGGTGCCGGATCTCGCCGCGGCGATGACCCTCAACCCCCGGCTCAAGGTCCTCGCGGTGAACGGCTACCACGACCTCGCGACGCCCTACTTCCAGACCGCGCTCGATCTCGCACGGATCGGCTTCTCCTCCGTGCAGTTCCGCAGCTACGACGGCGGCCACATGACCTACCTCGACGACGTGTCGCGGCCGCTCGAGAAAGCCGATCTGCGCGCGTTCTACGACGCGGTGACCGCCGCGCGGTGAGTGCGACCGGAGACCCCATGACGATCTTTCGTTCGGCACTCCCGTCCGCATTGCGCCTCGCCGCCATCGCGCTGGCCGTGGCGATCGCGGGCGGCGCCGCCGCGCAATCGACCCCGCCGCCGATGCTCGACCCCTGGGTGCCGCCCTCTCAGCGCAAGGCCGCAGTGCGGCCGCCGGCCGCGGGCGCCGACCTGCGCGCGCAGGTCGAACGCAAGCTCCGCGCGAATTTCGACGCCGCCGACACGACGGGCGCCGGATCGATCACGCGCGCGCAGGCGCAGGCGGCGGGACTGGGCTTCGTCGCGAACCACTTCGACCGGATCGACGCCGGCGCCACCGGCCGCGTCACGTTCGACGACCTGAAGCGCTACCTGCGCGCGCAGGGCGCCGAGCTCTAGCGCCGCGACGCCGCGCTCAGCGGCGCATGCCGGGCATGGAACTCTGCGCGATCTTGGCGAAGTCGCCCATGACCCGCTGCATCGTCTCGAACGCGGAGCTGCCGGAGGTCACGACGCCCTGCATCGCCGAGACCACGTTCTGCATCTGGCGCAGATCGGGCAGCATCGCCATCGCCGCCTTGGCCTCCTTCACGCCGGGCACGCCTGCCATCTGCTCCTCGAGGAGCGCCATCAGGCGCTTCTGCATCTCGACGATGAGGTCGAACATCTCGCCCCAGTAGTGCATCGACTTCTCCATCGCCTCCTGGGCCGCGCCCTGCGACGCCGCCATGAGCGACTGCGCATCGCGGGCCTCGGCGGCGGAACGCACGTGCTTCTTCTGGAACGCGCGCGCCTCTTCCTCGGCCTCGAACTGCTTCTTGCGCAGGCGCGCCGTGTTGTCGATCGCCGCGTTGATGACGTCGAGGGCGATCTTCGCATTGGCCTTGTAGAGCTCGATCGCCTGTTCGGGCGTCATCATCTTGGCCATCTTGCCGATGTCGGCGAAGTCGGGCATCTGCGTCGCCTTGAAGCCGGTGAACGCGCTTTGTTCCGGGGCCGTCCTGGGCGCGGTCGTGCGCTTGCGCGCGGGACGCTTTTTCGCGGTCTTGGCGGCGGGTGCGGGGGCCTTGCGTGCCATGTCGCTGCTCCTTCTCGCGGGACGAACGGAACGTCATAAGACGCCAAGAGCGGGACGCTCGTCAAGTCGGGCCGGACGCCGGCTGGCCGCGAGCGCCGTCCTTCGGAGATAATGCCCGCGCGACAACGGAGGAGAGACTTGCGGCAATCGTCATCATCATGGAGACGGTCCAGGCGCGGGCGCTGCGCGCGCCGCGGGGCCTTTCGAGGTCGCGCCGCCCCGCGTGGCGCACGGCAATGCGCATGACGTTTCGCCCGCCCATCGCGGGAACGCTCGCCGCGCTCGGCATGACCTTCGCTGCCCTGGCCCTGGCCCAGACGCCGCCGCCCGTCCCCGCCGTCACGCCTGCGCCGCCGTCCGCGCCGCCCGCCCCCGCCGTCACGCCTGCGCCACCGTCCGCGCCGCCCGTCACCGCCGTCACGCCTGCGCCGCCGTCCGCGCCGGACGCTGCGCCGTCGCCCGCCGCGGCGCCGTTCGCGACCACCAAGGTGGCGGACAACGTCTACGTGTTCCGCTACGGCGGCTACCAGTCGATGTTCGTCGTGACGCCGGCGGGTGTCCTCGCGACCGACCCGATCGCCTACCTGCATCCCGAGGTCGCGTGGACCTACCTCGCCGAGATCCGCAAGATCACGGCGGCGCCGATCCGCTATCTCGTCTACAGCCACCATCACTACGACCACGCCGCCGGCGGCAGGCCGTTCAAGGACGCGGGGGCCTCGATCGTGGCGCACCGCAACGCGCGGGCGCGGCTCGAGGTGCTGAAGCCGGCCGACGTCGTGCTGCCCGACATGATCGTCGACGATCGCAGCACGCTGGAGCTCGGCGGCACGCGGATCGACCTCATCTACGTCGGACGCAATCACTCCGACAATTCGCTGGTCGTGTTCCTGCCGAAGGAGAAGGTGCTGTTCGCCGTCGATTTCCTGCCGATCCAGGCGGTGATGTTCCGCGACATGCCGGACAGCTACCTGCCGGACTGGTTCGACTCGATCGACCGGGTGCTGGCGCTCGAATGGACGACGCTGATTCCCGGCCATCCGGGTCCGGGCGGCCGCATGGGTACCAAGGACGACGTCCGCGCGCTCAGGGACTACCTCACCGATCTCTCCAACGCGACGCGCGAGCTCGCAGGCGAGGGCAAGTGCTTCGACGAGGCCATGCGCACGCTGAAGCTCCCGAAGTACGAGCAGTGGAGCGGCTATGCGCAATACCTGCCGGGCAACGTCCAGCGCTTCTGCGAATACTGGGCGCGCGGCATATGAACATGCCTCATCCGATCATGCCTCATTCGTGGACGGGAACACGATGAACGAATTGCGACTGCGCTTCGGCCGTCCGCTGCGGCTCGGCGTCATCGGCGGCGGACCCGGCGTCTGGATCGGCGCGATCCACCGCACGGCTGCCGAGCTCGACGGCTGGTGGAAAGTCGCGGCCGGCGTGTTCTCGAGCGACCCTGCGCGGTCGCGCAGCGGCGGCCCCCAGGTCGGCGTCCCCGAGGAGCGCAGCTACGCCGATGTCGCCCAGATGCTGGCGGCCGAGAAGGCGCGACCGGACGGGATCGAGGCCGTCGCGATCATGGGGCCCAACGACACGCACTACGCGCACGCCGCCATGGCGCTCGACGCGGGGCTCGACGTGATCGGCGACAAGCCCGTGGCGGGCACGTTCGCGGAGGCGTCCGACCTCGTGCGGCGCGCGCGCGACCATGCGCGCCTGTTCGCCGTCGCGCATGGATACGCGGCGTATCCGATGACGCGTCACGCACGCGGCCTGGTGCGCGCCGGAATGCTGGGGGCGGTGCGGCTCGTGCAGGTCGAATACATCCAGAGCGGCATGGCGGTGAAGCTCGAGGACGCGCCGGCGAACAATCGGCTGCGCTGGGTCCTCGATCCGGCGCGCAGCGGCCTCTCGCTGGTGATGAGCGCGATCGGCTGTCACGCGCAGCACCTGGCGTGCTTCGCCGCGGACCGCCCGATCGCGCGCGTGTGCGCGGATGCGACGACCCTGATGCCCGGGCGCCGGGTGAACGACTACGCGTCGGCGCTGCTCGAATTCGACGGCGGCGCGCGCGGGACGTTCACGGCGACCCAGGCGGCGGCCGGCGGCGAAAACGACATCCGGCTGCGCATCTACGGCGAAAAGGGGATGCTGGACTGGTCGCACCGCGAATCGGGCTACCTCAGGCTTTCGCTGCAGGGCGAGCCGGCACGCACGATCGGCCGCGGCGATCCGGACCTTCCGGCCGACATTCTCGCCGCGGGACGCACGCCGCGCGGCCACCCGGAGGGGCTGCGCGAGGCGTTCGCGAACATCTACGCCGACATCGCGCACGAGCGCGTCGCGCGCAGCCTCGGCGCCGCCGTGCCGCCGCTCGTCTACCCGCGGATCGAGGATGGCGCACACACGATGGCATTCATCGAAGCCTGCATGCTGTCGCACCAGCGCGGCGGCTGGGTGGACGTGGCCCGCGCACCGTCAGTCGCGTAGGAACGCTCGTGCATTGACCGCCGGAAGAACTCCCCCTAACATCGCGGCCACGCGGGTGGGCTAAGCCGGCCGCCCGACTTCGAGATCATCTGGGGGTTTCAAATGCGAAAGTTTGTACGCAGCGGTATCGCGCTGCTCGCGCTCGCCGTCAGCGCGACGACGGTCACGTCCGTGGAGGCTGTACGACCGCAACCTGCGGATAACGCTGGCGAATTCACCCCGGCCTGGACGCCTCTGGGCGTCGGCGCGGGCGAAACCACCGTCATGGTGCAGCTGAAGGGCAATCCGGTGGCGGTCGAGCAGGCCAACGCCGGACGCAAGCTCAGCAAGGCCGAGCGCGACGCGATCAAGGGCAGGCTCCGCGGCAACCAGCGCGCACTGGGCGCGACGATCGCCGCGATGGGCGGAACGGTTGTCGGCGAATACCAGGCCGCCTATAACGGCCTGAAAGTCAGGATCGCGCGCAGCAAGGCCGACCAGCTGGCGGCGCTTCCCGGTGTGGCGGCCGTCCGGCCGCTCCAGCTCATGAAGCCCAACAACGTGCACGGCATTCCGCTGATCGGCGCGCCCGGCGTGTGGCAGTCGCTCGGGCTGCACGGCGAGGGCGTGAAGATCGCGATCATCGACACGGGCATCGACTACACGCACGCCAACTTCGGCGGCCCGGGCACCGTGGCCGCCTACATGACGGCGCACGCCGGTGAAGCCGCGCCGGCGAATCCGGCCTGGTTCGGCCCGAACGCGCCGCGCGTCAAGGGCGGCATCGACCTCGTCGGCGACAGCTACAACGCCGACCCGGCCTCCGCGTCGTACCAGCCGGTCCCGCATCCCGATCCCAATCCGCTGGACTGCAACGACCACGGATCGCACGTCGCCGGCACGGCGGCGGGGTCGGGCGTGACCTCCGCCGGCACGACGTACTCCGGCGCTGTACAACGCCTCCACGGTCAGCGGCAACAACTGGATCGTCGGGCCGGGCGTCGCGCCGAAGGCCGACATCTATGCGGTGCGCGTGTTCGGCTGCGATGGCTCGACCGAGTCGACCGTCGACGCGCATCGAATGGGCGGTCGACAACGACATGGACGTGATCAACATGTCGCTCGGCTCGCCGTTCGGCTCCGCGGACGATCCGTCGGCGGAAGCGTCGACCAACGCGGCGAAGGCCGGCGTCGTCGTCGTCACGTCCGCCGGCAACGAGGGCCCGAACCCGTACATCACCGGCTCGCCCGGCACCGCGGCGGGCGCCATCGCGACCGCCGCGATCGATCCCACGCAGTCGTTCCCCGGGCGCCGCGTTCGTGCTCGGCAACGGCGTCACGATGCACGCGATCAACGCCAACGGCTATCCGCTCACCGGGCCGCAGTCCTACACGATCAAGGTGATCAGCGACAACCCGGCGACGTCCGGCGAGGACGAGTCGCTCGGCTGCAGCGTCGCCGCCTTCGGTGGCGCCGCTGCCGCCGAACACGATCGCGGTCGTCAACCGCGGCGTCTGTGCACGCGTCGCCAAGGCGATCTTCGGCCAGCAGGCCGGCGCGATGGCGGTCGTCATGGTGAACAACGCGACGTCGCTGCCGCCGTACGAAGGCGCGATCACGTCGAACCCCGACGACGGCGTGCCGTACACCGTCACGATCCCGTTCTTCGGCGTTCGCGGCCTTCCGACGACGCCGACGTCCGACGGCGGCAAGCTGCGCGCGTCCGACGGCGTCGGCCTGGTCGCGTCGCCGATCGACCTGACGAATCCGGGCGTTCACGACGTTCGGCAGCTTCTCGTCGGGCGGCCCGCGCACCGGCGACAGCGCGCTCAAGCCCGACATCACGCGCGCCGGGCGTGAGCATCATCTCGACGCAGAACGGCATCGGGCAACGGCGCGCTCATCCTGTCGGGCACGTCGATGGCCTCGCCGCACGTCGCCGGTGTCGCGGCGCTCACGCGCCAGGCGCACCCGACGTGGAGCGTCGAGGACATCAAGGCGGCGATCGTCAACACCGGGCTGCCGAGCGGCGTCGCGAACTACGCGACGAGCCGGGGCGGCACGGGGCTGGTCCAGCCCGCGAAGTCGACGGCGTCGCAGGTGGTCGCGCGCGCGAACGGCGACAAGTTCGCGGTGTCGGTCAACTTCGGCTTCGCCGAGCTCAAGCAGGACTTCTCCGCAACGCGCTCGATCAAGCTGCACAACAATGGATCGACGCCGGCGAGCTTCCAGGTCGCGCAGGCGAGGCCTTCGGGCGCATCCCACGCGGTGAGCTTCAATCGCTCGTCGGTGACGGTGCCGGCCGGCGGCGACGCGCAGGTCGACGTCACGCTGAAGGTGCCGCGTCGGCGGGGTCGGATCGAGCGCGTCGTTCATCGAGGTCGCGGGACTGGTGGAGTTCACCCCGGCCAGCGGCAGCGACAACGCGGGCGTGACGCTGCGCGTGCCGTACTACTTCGTGCCGCGCGCGCGGTCGAACGTAGCGACGGACATCGGCAACGGCAAGTTCCGCGGCGCGAATCCGTCGCTCGGTGGCGACCGTCACCAACAAGAACGGCGTGCTGCCCGGTGACGCCGATTTCTACGCCTGGGGCCTGTCCGACCAGAAGGTCATGGGCGGCAGGGAGTCGAACGACGTGCGCGCGGTCGGCACACAATCGTTCGCCTTCCCCAGCGCGAGCGACCCCAACCGCCAGCTGCTGGTGTTCGCGGTCAACACCTATGCGCGGTGGTCGAACGCGTCGTCCAACGAGTTCGACATCTACGTCGACGTGGACAACGACGGCGTGGACGACTACATCGTCGTCGGCGTGGACCAGGGTGCCGTGCAGACGGGCTCGTTCAACGGCCTGATGGGCGCGTTCGTGTTCAGCACCCGCTCGTCCGGCGCATCGATCGCCTTCCTGGCGACGGCGCCGACCGACAGCTCGACGGCGCTGATCCCGGTGCTGTCCTCGCAGCTTTGCCGTTCGCGCGAGCCCTGCCTGTCGATGACGAGCCCGCGGATCACGTATCACATGGTCAGCTTCGATCTCACCAACGGCGGGGCGAAGGAAGTGGCGGGCAGCGCGCGCTACAACGTGTGGTCGAGCGCGATCAGCCAGGGCGGCTTCGTGACCGTGGCACCCGGCGACACGGATGCGACGACGACGATCGCGATCGACTCCGCCGAATGGGCGCTGACGCCCGCCAAGGGCGTCATGGTCGTCACCTTCGACAACGACAGCGGCGCAAGCGAAGCACAGTTGCTGGACGCGGACGTCAAGAAGTAGCGCCCGGTTTCGCAGGCTTTCGAGGGCCGGCATCTGCCGGCCCTCTTTTTTCGTGCGCCGGGGGATTGACCGGGTAGCGCGACCCTCTATAATCCGGATACCGCATGTCTGTACGGTATGCCGATGCCACCCCGCACTCCCCCGCCTTTTCGCTTCCAGGATCACGGATTTCCCGACACGCCGCCCGTGCTCACCGCGCGGCAGCAGCAGATCCTCGACTGGATCCGCGGCTATCTGGAGGCCACGGGCCGGCCGCCGACGCGGGCTGAAATCGCCACCGGCCTGGGCTTCTCGACGCCAAGCTCGGCCGAGGATCACCTGCGGGCGCTGGAAAAGAAGGGCGTGCTGGAAATCCAGGCCGGCGCATCGCGCGGGCTGCGCCTGCGCGACCTTCCGGGCGTGCCGGTGCAGGGTCTCCTGCCGCTGGTCGGGCGCGTCGCCGCGGGCGCGCCGCTGCTCGCGGCATCGAACATCGAGGCGCGCTACCGCGTCGATCCCGACCTCTTCTCCCCGCGCGCCGACTATCTGCTGCGCGTCGCCGGCCTGTCGATGCGCGATGCCGGCATCCTCGACGGCGATCTCCTCGCCGTCCACAAGACGGCCGAAGCGCGCTCGGGTCAGATCGTCGTCGCGCGCCTGACGGGCCTGCCGGGCGACGAAGTCACCGTCAAGCGGCTCAAGCGTCGCGGTCGCGACGTGCTGCTCCTCGCCGAGAATCCGGACTTCGCGCCCATTGCCGTCGACCCGCGCCGCACGTCCTTCGCGATCGAAGGCGTGGCGGTCGGCATCGTGCGGCGCAACGCCGGGTGGTGAGACCGCCCTTCGAGTCGCACGATCCGGCTGCAGAAAAACCAACAACCCGGCGAAGGGCCCGCCCCGCCAGGAGACGATGATGAAGGTGACCGACCGCACGCGCGCTGCCGCCCTCGAGGACCTGCCGAACGTCGGCGCGCTGATCGCCGGCGACCTGCGGCGCATCGGCATCCGCACGCCGCAGGCGTTGGCGGGGCGCGACCCCTACGCGCTCTACGAGGAGTTGAACCGCGTCGCCGGCGTGCGCCACGATCCCTGCGTGCTCGACACGTTCATCGCCGCCGTGCGCTTCATGGAGGGCGCGCCGCCCGCGCCGTGGTGGCATTACACCGCGGAGCGCAAGGCGACGCTCGCGGCGCGACGCCCCGCGCCGGTGGTGCCGGTGGTTCCGGTCGCGCCGGCGAACGCAATCCCTCCTCCATGACGAGCGCCGTCCCCTCTTCCGTCCGCACGCGCGCCAACGCCGACGTCGACGTTCGGCCGCTCACTCCCGCGTCCGCGACCGACTACTTCGCGTTCTTCGACGGCGATGCCTTCGCCGACAACCCGCGCTGGGCGTCGTGCTACTGCCATTTCCTGTGGGCGCCGACCGACGTCAAGCCCTGGAACCGCTGGACGGGCGACGAGAATCGCGCCGCCGTCGCCGCGCTGATCGCCGAGCGGCAGCTGCAGGGCTATCTCGCCTACGCCGGCGGCAAGCCGATCGGCTGGTGCAACGCCACGCCGAAAGTGAAAATTCCCGCGCTGCGCGAGGAGCGCGATCCCGATGCCGCGGCCGTGGGCGCCATCGCGTGCTTCGTCATCGCCAAGCCGTATCGCCACCAGGGCGTGGCGCGACGCCTGCTCGCCGCGGCCTGCGACGGCTTCGCGCACGACGGCCTCGAGGCCGTGGAAGCCTACGCGCGCCGCGGCGAAACCGGCGAGGCCGAGAACCACACCGGCCCGCTGCCGCTCTATCTTTCCGCCGGCTTCGCGATCGTCCGCGAAGACGGCGACGGCGGCGCCGTCGTGCGCAAGACGCTCGCACGGCGCTGATTCCTGTTTGCAGTTTTTACAATGGAGCTCTGAGGCGATGGCCGTCAATCCCATTCCCGCCGATTACCCCGGCGTCACGTCGTACCTGATCCTCCGCGGCGCCGCGAAGGCGATCGACTATTACCAGCGCGCATTCGGCGCCACCGAGATCTTCCGCCTGCCGATGGGCGAGCGCATCGGCCACGCCGAGATCCGCATCGGCGGCGGCGTGGTGATGCTCGCCGACGAGATGCCCGACATGGGCTACAAGAGTCCGCAGGCGCTGGGCGGCACGCCGGTCAGCCTGATGTTCTACGTGCCCGACGTCGACGCCGTGTTCAAGCGCGCGATCGATGCCGGCGGCACCGTGGTGAAGCCGCTGCAGAACCAGTTCTACGGCGATCGCAGCGGCACGCTCACCGACCCGTTCGGCCACGTGTGGACGGTGGCCACGCACGTCGAGGACGTCCCGCCCGACGAAATGGATCGCCGGATGAAGAAGGCGACGCAGGACGGCGCCGCCTGAGGCCGGCGATGCGGGCGCCTCCTGCCGCCCTCGCCGCGCTGCTCGCGCATCCCGCGATCTGGCACGGCGACGATTGCGCCCCCGAACCCGCGACGCTGCCGTCCGGGTTCGCGGTGCTCGATGCCGCGCTGCCGGGCCGCGGCTGGCCGCAGGGCGCGCTCACCGAGGTGCTGCTCGAGCGCGAAGGCATCGGCGAGCTCCGGCTCACGCTGCCGGCGCTGGCGAACGTGCAGGCGCAGGGACGCGACGTCGTGTGGATCGCACCGCCCCACCGTCCCTATGCGCCCGCGCTTGCCGCGGCCGGGCTCGATCTCGCGCGCTTCTACATCGTGCGCGCGGGTGACGCGCAGGATGCGCTGTGGGCGTACGAGCAGGCGCTGCGCGCGCCGGAATGCGGCGCCGCCTTCGCGTGGCACGGCGTCCGGGACGAGCGCGTGCTGCGCCGGCTGCAGGTGGCGGCGCGCGAAGGCCGCACCTGGGGCGTGCTGTGGCGGCGCCCCGGCCACGCCGGTGGTGCCGCCGCCGCGCCGCTGCGCCTGCGTCTCGCACCCGCGGAAGGCAGCGCGCGGCTCGCGGTGCACGTGCTGAAGCGGCGCGGCGCCGAGCTGGCGCAGCCGCTGATCCTCGACGTCGCCCATCCGCGGCCGGCGCTTCCCGCGATCGCGCGGAGGCCCGCGCGCACCTCCCCCGCAGCCCCCGCAGCCCGCGCACCGGCCGCACCGCCGGCGCACCGCCGCGCGCCTGCCACGCACTGAGCGAGACCTCATGTCCCTCGCGCACCATTTCACCACGATGGCCTACAACAACGCCTGGGCGAACCACCGCCTGCTCAAGGCCGCGGGGGCGCTGGCGCAGGACGAATTCGTGGCGACGCGAACGAGCTTCTTCCCGTCGCTCAAGGCGACGCTCAACCACATCGTCACCGTCGACTGGTACTACGTCGACGCGCTCGAGCGCGCGCTCGCCCGCCGCGAGCCCAATCGCGATCCTCAGCGTTTCTTCGAGCCCGAGGAGCCGTTCGAGACCTGCGCCGCGCTCGCCGTCGCCCAGCGCGAAGCCGACCGGCGGCTCGTCGTCGCGTGCACGGCGCTGACCGGCGATCGCCTCGAGATGCCGGTGCCGGTGATGCGCCGCGCGGGGCTGCAGAGCGAGTCGGTCACGCGCCTTCTCGCGCATCTGTTCCAGCACCAGATCCATCATCGCGGGCAGGCGCACGCGATGCTCGCCGGCACGGCGGTGCAGCCGCCGCAGCTCGACGAGTTCTTCTGTGCGAACGAGGCGCCTCTGCGCGCCGCCGACCTGGCCGAACTCGGGTATTCGGAAGCGATGATCTGGAATGGGACGGCGCAGCTGCAGGCGCTACCGCAGGCGCTGCCGCCCTAGCCGCCGCGGCGCGGCGCGTTCGTTCGCCCCATGTTCTGGGCTGCCCTGCATCTCCCGTCCCTTCCGCTCGACGTCTTCGCGCGCGGATGGTCGCCGGAAGACGCTGCGCGCCGCTTCGTCGTCGCGAGCGTCGGCCGCGTGCCGCAGGTGGTCGCCGCGAACGCCGCGGCGCGCGCGGCCGGCATCCGCCGCAATCTCGCGGTCTCCGCCGCGCTGGCGCTGGCGCCGGACATCGTCATGCGCGAGCGCGACGACGCGGCGGAGGCCGAGGCGCTCGCCGATCTCGCGACGTGGCTTTTGCAGTTCACGCCGCAGGTGAGCCTCGCGCCGCCCGACGCGATCGTCGCCGAAGTCGGCGCGAGCGCGCGGCTGTTCGGCGGCCTGCCACGCCTTTTCGCGTGCCTAGCCACCGGCGTTCGCGCGCAGGGCCATGCGGTGGCAAGCGCACTGGCGCCCACGCCGACCGCCGCGCTGCTGCTCGCCCGCGCGGGTCGCGACGGCGCGCGCGTGCGCGATCCGCAGGCGCTGCCGGCAGCGCTCGGGCCGTTGCCGCTCGCCCTGTGCGACATCGATGCCGCAGCGCTCGCGACGCTCGCGTCCGCCGGCATCACCACGTTCGGCGAGGCGGCGGCCTTGCCGCGCGACGCGCTGGCGCGGCGCTGCGGCGGGCCGCTGGTCGCGATGCTCGACCGCGCGCTTGCGCACCGCGCCGATCCGCGCATGCCGTTCGTGCCGCCGCCGAAATTCGCGCGCCGGCTGGAACTGCCGGCGCCGGTCGCCGACCTCGAGGCGCTCGCGTTCGCGCAGAACCGCCTCGTCCACGAGCTGGCGGCGTGGCTCACGGCGCGCGGGCTGGGTGCGGTACGCCTCACGCTCACGCTGGCGCACGAGCATTACCTGAAGCGCCGCGGCATCGCGCCCACCGAAGTGCCGTTCCGGCTCGGCGCACCGGCGCGCGCGGCCGCGCACCTCAACGGCGTGCTGCGCGAACGGCTCGCACGCGTCGCGCTCCCCGCGCCCGTCGAGGCACTCACACTCTCGACCGCGGAGACGGCCCCGCTCGACGGCCGCAATCTCGGCCTGCTGCCCGGTGACGACGCCGCAGCCGCGCTCGTGCCCCTCGTCGACCGCCTGCGCGCGCGCCTGGGCGACGACGCGGTCACGCGCGTCGTGCCGCATGCCGAACATCGTCCGGAGCTCGCGCTGCGCGAGACGACCCGCGCCGCCGACGCCGCTGCGCCGCCTGACGCGCCGCGGCCGCTATGGCTGCTGGCGGAGGCGCAGCCGCTCGGCGCGTGGCTGGAACAGAAGCCCTGGATCCTGAAGGACGGCCCGGAACGGATCGAATCGGGCTGGTGGGACGGCAACGATCTGCGGCGCGACTATTTCGTGGCGGAAACGCCGCGCGGCGAGACCGCGTGGATCTACCGCGACCACCGCTACGGCACCGACGACGGCGAGTGGTTCCTGCACGGGCTTTTCGCGTAGCGTCGCCGTGCCTCTCAGTTCGCCCACAAGCGGCCATTGCTCTGACGCGTGACGTACAGCAAGGGCGCTTTCGCCAGTATGAACCACCCGTTGCAGTAAGTATGGCTATGTTCGCTGCCGCACCGACATTAGCGCGGTGTCAGGGTATCTTTCCAAAAATGCGAGATCGGAAATTTTGATCAACTGACGCGGCTCTGAATGAGATCTTCATGATCGCGGCGCCCGACACCACGGTACACCGGACGGGATCACGTAGGAGAAACACATGACGAGACACATGACGAAGCTGACAATCGCCGCGGCCTTCACGGCATTGGTAATTGCGGCGACCGTGCCCTTCACGCTTGCGCAGACGGCGCCCAATTCGGCCCCGGCGCCGCCGACGGCAGCGTCGCGCAGCGACGCAACCGGCCCCGGCATGATGTACGGCCAAGCGCAAGTGCCAAGCCAAGGGCAAGCGCAAGGGCCGGCACAAGGTCCGGCGCAAGCCGGCTACGGTCCCGGCATGATGTACGGGCAAGGACAAGGTGGTTACGGTCCCGGCATGATGGGCGGCTACGGCGCCGGCTGGATGGGTGGATACGGCGGCCTATGGGTTCCGATCCTGCTTGTCCTCGCGGGTGTCGGCCTCGTGGTATGGGTCGTCAAGCAGAAAAGCAAGTAGTGGACAGGTTCAATCGCGCGAACCTGAGGGCAGGATCGTATGGGAGCAGCGTGCAATACGAGCCGAGGCGAACCACTTTGCGGCCGCTGCCTGGCGTGAAACGGCCCCTTCGGTTGATTGCTGCTGTGTGGCCGAGCATTGGCCTTCATTTGAGTCAAATTCTGAATCGGTACGCGGTCTAGACCGGAACTTCGTTATCGTCATGAAGTCGCACTGGCGTGTTTAGGCCATTCCGTCGGCAGCGCAAGACCATAACCGGCGTCGCGCTCGGGTTGTGGCTTTTCGCGCTGTTCGTAGGGATCGCGCATGCGTGTGGCTGGGCTGAGGCGAGCCTCGCGCCGGTTCATCCAGCCGCCGCGAATGCGACCCAACATTCCTCCGATGAAGGCACGCCGGTCGGCTGCGAGCAGTTCTGCAAGGCCGACATTCCGGTCGTAACCAAGCTTCCACCTCTCGGCGATCAACCCGATGCCCAGCCGCTGATCGTCGCCGATCGCGACATCGGCGTTGCCGTCGCGCTTCCGCCAGCCTTCCAACTGGCACCGGCCGCACATCCACCCCCGGATGTGACGGCCCACCTCCGCTTCGCCCACCTCAGGCTATAAGCCAGCCCGTTCCGCCAGTCGGTGTACCGCCGACCGGCGACCGCGCTTCCCGCTCGCCGGGTCGCGCCGTTGGCTGCATCGCGTTCGGCATGGGCAGACGCCCATCGTCCGGACCCTTCCAAGGAGATCGACATGAAGGCATCAACTATCACGTCTCGCCCCGAAACCAACACCAGGGAGAAATCCATGAAGAAGCGCACCATCGCCGCCACGCTCGCGGCAGTAGCGGTTGCAGTGACCATCCCTCTGACCTATGCCCAGATGGGCGGCGGACCCGGAATGATGGGTGGCTACGGCCAAGGGCAAGGGGGCTACGGCCCCGGCATGATGTACGGCTACGGTCAGGGTCAGGGCGGCTACGGACCCGGGATGATGGGTGGTTACGCTGGCTACGGCATGGGGCCCGGCATGATGTACGGCTACGGTCAGGGGCAGGGCGGCTACGGCATGGGCCCCGGCATGATGTACGGCTACGGCCCCGGAGCGGGAATGATGGGCGGCTATGGCGCGGATTATCTGGGCGCGCTCAACCTGAGCGCCGACCAGCGCGAAAAGATCACCAAGATCCAGGAGGGCCTGTCCACCAAGCACTGGGAATTGATGGGCCAGATGCAGCAGCAGCAGTTCCAATTGCGCGGACTCATGGCGTCGGGCAAAGGTGACGATGCCGCGATCGGCAAGGCGTTCAAAAGTCTGGAAACACTCCGCCAGCAAATGTGGACCGCAGGCGTGGACGCGCAGAAGCAGGTCGACGCGACGCTCACCAAGGAACAGCGGGAACAATTGCAGCGCGGCTGGGGCCGTGACGCCAAATGAGCACGCTCGAATGGCACGATTCGCCGCGCAGCCTTCACTTATGGTGCCACGACAACCGGAGCCGCCAGTATTGGCGGCGGCGAATTCGCGGTCCGGAGCGACGATGCATTCGGGAGGGCAAATGCAGCGAACCCACAAGTTTTGGCTGCCGGTGCTGGCGCTGCTTGCCGTCGCGAGCGCTGCGCTCGCCGACACCGTGACGCCGATGGAGCGATAAGTCCCCGATGACCCTCGAGCTTATGACGATGGAAGTGGGTGGAGGCGGCATTATCGGAAGCTTCAGCAAAAGAGGTGATTTCATGTACTACATAGTTGAAACCAACAAATCATTCAGCCAGGCATCGACGGACCTTTCATCAGCAGTGGCACGCCATGGCTTCGGGGTGCTACACGTCCATGACTTGGGGACCACCCTCCGCAGCAAGGGCATTGCGTTTGATGAAGAGTGCAAGGTATTCGAGGTGTGCAATCCGGGGCAGGCGGCGAAAGTCTTGTCCACCGACATGCGCCTCAACATGGCGTTACCGTGTCGCATCTCGGTCTTTACCGAGAAGGGCAAGACGAAGATCGGTCTTATCAAGCCGGTGCAAATGCTTTCGGCACTGTCTCAGGATGCGGCATTGGTTCAGGTTGCCAAAGAAGTTGAGGAAAAGACCATCAAGATGGTCGACGAGGCGAAATAGATTCACGCCTCCGAACAAGGCGGCGCCGGGAGGAATCGCGACTTCGGGAGAAAAACCTACCGCGCTGCCGCGCGCCGCGCCGAGCTCGCAGCCGGCGCGCTCAGATCCCCGCGTACCACTGGTAGCCCTGGTCCTCCCAGTAGCCGCCGTTGCCGCCGCGGATCTTCGCGAAGCTGTCGACGAGCTCGATGCGCATCAGGTACTTCGCGTGCTTGTAGCCGAGCTGGCGCTCGACGCGCAGGCGCAGCGGCGCGCCGTTTTGCACCGGCAGCGGCCGGTCGTTGAGCTCGTAGGCGAGGATCGTCTGCGGATGCCGGGCATCGTCCATGTCGATGCTCTCGTAGTACGGCTCGGTGCCGTCGTCGTTCATCGGGTCCGCGCAGTGGAACACGACGAAGCGCGCCGCGGGCGCCGGCCGCACCGCATCGAGCAGCGCCGACAGTTTGACGCCCTTCCATTGGCCGATGGCGCTCCAGCCCTCGACGCAGTCGTGGCGGGTGATCTGCGTGCGCGCGGGCAACACCCGCAGGTCGGCGAGCGAGTAGCTCGCGGGCGCCGCGACGAGGCCGTCGACGGTCAGGCGCCAGTCCGCGAAGCCGCCGGCCTGCAGCGCGTCGTACGCGCCGCTCTGCGGATGCGCCGTGCCGTTGCTGCGGAACGTCGGCGACAGGTCGGCCGCGGTGAACTCCTGCGCCATCGAATGGCGTCCCGTGACGAACGTGCCTGCCGCGGCGGACAGCCGCTCGCCGGCGCCGAGCACCCTGGGAAACCACGCGCTCTCCGACAGCTTCTGGCACCCGGCGAGCGCGAGCGTCGCCGTGGCCCCGAGTGCCCGGGCGAGGAAGCGCCGCCGCGGCGCACGCAGTTCATTCATGCGAAGGCTCCTTCGGCACGCGATAGTTGCCGGTGATCATCGAGCGCAGGTTGTTCCACAGGCCGGTGACGACGACCTCGAAGACGTGGATCGCCACGAACGCGACGAGCAGCCAGGCGACGACGAAATGGATCGTGCGCGCCGACTGGCGGCCGCCGAACAGATCGACCCAGCCGGTGAACAGCGTATCGAGCCGCGGCGACATCGCCAGGCCCATCAGCACGATCAGCGGCAGCAGCACGAAGATCACGCTCAGGTACGCGAGCTTCTGCAGCACGTTGTAGCGCTTGGCCGCCTCGCCCGCCGGATGGCGGAACAGTAGGTGATCGCGCACCGACTGGCCGATCGTGCGAAGCTCGCCGCCCGTGGGCGCGAGGTCGCGCGCGAGATGGCGCGACGCGATCGTGTAGGCGAGATAGCACAGGCCGTTGAGCACGAACACCCACGCGAAGAAGAAGTGCCACGACCTCGCCATCGACAGCCACTGGTGGGACGGCACGGCGATCCAGCCCGGGAAGGCCTGCGCATAGGCCTCGCCCTTGTCGAACGACAGCCCGAGCACGCCGGTGGTGTCGAACTCGTGACCGAGCACGCGCGTCACGCCCATGGCGTCGCGCTCGCCGGCGTCCTTGACGCCGATCTCGAGCAGCGGCGGACGCCCGGTGTACGACGACTTGCCCCAGTACAGCGCCGGATGCGCGTTGAAGATCTGCAGCCCGCTCATCAGCAACAGCGTCAGCGCGACGACGTTGATCCAGTGCATGATGCGCACGGCCAGCGCGTGCCGGTAATAGAGGGCGCCGCGCGTCGGGCGCGCGACCGCGGGGACGGTCCGGGTAGCCTCGTTCATCGCCAAAACTCCATGCCTGCGTACGCCTCGACCGGCGGCCGCGGGACGTTGGTCGTCGCAAGGCGCGCCGATCTTACGCGGCACGGGCGAGTTTGCCCACATCCCCGCCGCGAAAGACGAGCGCCGCGAGCGCAACCGCGGTCAGCGCCGCGCCCGCGTAGAACGTGTAGGCCGGGCCCATCGCATCCCACAGCCAGCCCGCGAGCGCGCTCGCCGCCAGCAGCGCCACGCCGCACGTCAGGTTGAACACGCCGAACGCCGTGCCGCGAAGGTCGGCGGGCGCCGCGGCGGCGACCAGCGCGGCCAGCAGGCCCTGCGTGAGTCCCATGTGCAGGCCCCACACCGCCGCTCCCGCATAGACCGCGGCCGGGCCCCGCGCGTTCGCGAGAATCAGGTCGGCGACGATCAGCGCCGCGAATCCGCACCACAAGAGCCGCGGCCCGTTCCCCCGATCCGCAGCCGCGCCGGCCGGATAGGCGACCGCCGCGTATACCAGGGACATCGCCACCATCACCCAGGGCACCGATCCGTTCGCGATGCCGACGTCCTGCGCGCGCAGCACGAGGAACGCTTCGGAAAATCGCGCCAGCGTGAGCATGGCAGCGACGGTGACGACGATCGCGTAGCCTCGCCCGAGGCGCCGGACGTCGCGCCAGTCGAGCATCGGCGCATGCTTGCGTTCGGCCGGGCCGCGTTCCGGCTCGCGGACGCCAAAGGCGAGCACCACCACGCAGATGACCGCCGGGATCACCGCCACCCAGAACGCCGCCTTGAAGTCGCCGGCGAAGTACGCCATCGCGCCCACGGCGGCCAGCGGGCCGCCGATCGCGCCGACGGTGTCGAGCGCCTGCCGCAGCCCGAAGCCGGCGCCACGGACGTCGGGCGGCGTGATGTCGGCGATCAGCGCGTCGCGCGGCGCGCCGCGGATGCCCTTCCCGACGCGGTCGGCGAAGCGCGCGGCGACGATCCATCCGAGCGTCGGCGCCAGCGGGAACACGAGCTTGGTCGCCGCCGACAATCCGTAGCCGAGCAGCACCAGCGGCTTGCGCGCGCGGAAGACATCCGACAGGACGCCCGAGAACACCTTGACGATCAGCGCGAGGGCCTCGGCGACTCCCTCGATCAGCCCGATCACGAAGGCGCTCGCGCCGAGTCCGACCGCGAGGTACACCGGCAGCAGCGAATGGATGAGCTCCGACGACAGATCCATGCACAGGCTGACCAGGCCGAGCGCCCATACGCCGCGCGGCACGGCGCCGAGCCCGCGCTGCGCGGCGGTCGTCACGCCGGCGCCGCTCGCGGGTCGGCTTTCGCCATCGCCCTGCTCACCAGGACCCGGCATGGCGGTGGAACCGCTCGAAGGCGACGACGGGCATGGCGGGCGGCACGCAAAGGTCTGGAGTGTCGTTGCGGCGCCAAGGCTCCGTCAAGCGCGCCGGCGGCGCCGCCGCCCCCGCGTGGAACCCCCTTTGCCCGCGACAAGTCTTAAGATGACAGGGCGCTCGCCGTGCAGGGGATCGTCGAAGCGCGCCCGTCGAGCGGCGCGCAGCCCCCGGCAGCGGCCCCGCGTCAAACGACAAGGAGGCCCCATGCTGCGCCGACTCTACTGGCTGCTTCCCGACGGCGAAAGCGCCCGCCGCACCGCCGACGATCTGCTTCTCGCCCGCATCGAGCACCGGCACATGCACTTCCTCGCGCGCCGCGGCACCGATCTCGGCACGCTCCACGAGGCCTCGGTGCTGCAGAAGACCGACGTGCGTCACGCGGCAGGGCGCGGGCTGTTCGTCGGCGGCCTGCTCGGCGCGCTCGCGGCGTGGCTGCTGACGCAGTTTCCGATCGAGGGCCTGCAGTTCCAGCACGGCGGCGTGCTGCTGATGATCGCGTTCGGCGCGCTCTTCGGCATCTTCGCGTCGACGCTGGTCGGCTCGTCGGTACCGAACTCGAAGCTGACCCGGTTCGCCGACGAGATCGAGCGTGGCAGCATCCTTCTGATGGTCGACGTCCCCTCGACGCGCGTCGAGGAAATCCAGGCGCTGCTCGGCCAGCGGCATCCCGAGGCGGACAACCGCGGGATCGAGCCGACCGTGCCGGCGTTCCCCTGACCCTGCGCCCCCGGATCCGCCGCGGCGCCGGCGCAGCGAGGTGCGCCGGGGTGAAATGGCCGTGGGGGCGTGCCGCGGCGAATTGGGCCGAAATGGGGATTGCCGCGATGTGCGCGCCGGCGCGATGGGGTGCGCCTGGACTCGCCGCGCTGTGCTAGCATACCGTATATCCATACGGTTTGCGGCGGATCGCGCACGCCATGCTCCCCGCCTACGCCGAGCTCCACTGCCTGTCCAACTTCACCTTCCTCCGCGGCGCGTCGCACCCGGAGGAGCTGGTCGAGCGCGCGAAAGCGCTCGGCTATTCGGCGCTGGCGCTGACCGACGAATGCTCGCTCGCGGGCATGGTCCGCGCGCATCTCGCCGCCCGGTCCGCCGGCCTGCCGCTGGTCGTCGGCGGCGAGTTCACGCTCGACGACGGCACGAAGCTCGCGCTCTACGCGACCGACCGCGCCACCTACGGCGATCTCGCGCAGCTGATCACGCGCGGGCGCCGCAACGCGGCGAAGGGCGCGTATGCGCTGTCGCGCGACGATGTCGCGGCGCTCGCGCCGAACGGCCTCGCGCTGTGGCTGCCGCCGGCGGCGTCCGACGACGACGCGCAGGCCCGCACCGCGCGCTGGCTGCGCGAGGTGTTCGACACGCGCGCGTGGATCGGCATCGGCCTGTTCGCGCGCGCCGGCGACCGCGCATTGCTCGAGCGCTTCGCGACGCTGTCGCGCGACAGCGGGCTGCCGCTGGCGGCGGCCGGCGACGTCCACATGCACGCGCGCGCGCGGCGGGCGCTGCAGGACACGCTGACGGCGATCCGGCTGAAGACGCCGCTCTCCGCCTGCGGCTACGCGCTCCATCCGAACGGCGAGCGGCACCTGCGCTCGCGCGCGCGGCTCGCCACGCTCTATCCGCGCGCGCTGCTCGACGCGACGGTCGCGCTCGCGGAGCGTTGCGCCTTCTCGCTCGACGAGCTGCGCTACGAATATCCCGAGGAGATCGTCCCGCCGGGCGAGACGCCGGGATCGTGGCTGCGCAGGCTCACCGAAGAGGGCCTCGCGCGTCGCTACGGCTCGCGCGCTGCGGCGCCGGCCGGCACGCGGGCGATGATCGAGCACGAGCTCGCGCTGATCGCCGAGCTCCGCTACGAGCCCTACTTCCTCACCGTCTACGACGTCGTCGCCTTCGCGCGCTCGCGCGGCATCCTCTGCCAGGGCCGCGGGTCCGCCGCCAATTCGGCGGTCTGCTACGTGCTCGGCATCACCGAAGTCGATCCCGCGCGCATTCTCGATGCTGTTCGAGCGCTTCATCTCGAAGGAGCGCAACGAGCCGCCCGACATCGACGTCGACTTCGAGCACCAGCGGCGCGAGGAGGTGATGCAGTACGTCTACGCCAAGTACGGGCGCGACCGCGCGGCGCTGGCGGCGACGCTCATCACCTATCGCCCGAAGAGCGCGGTGCGCGACGTCGGCAAGGCGCTCGGGCTCGACCTCGCGCAGGTCGATCGCCTGACGCGGATGTTCGCGTGGTGGGACGGCAGGACCGTTGCGCCCGAGCGCATCCGCGAGGCGGGGTTCGACCCCGACCATCCGCTGATCCGCAGGCTGGTCGCGCTGGCGGGCGACCTGATGGGCTTTCCGCGCCACCTGTCGCAGCACGTCGGCGGCTTCGTCATCGCGCGCGGCCTGCTGGAGCGCATGGTGCCGGTCGAGAACGCCGCGATGGCCGATCGCACGGTGATCCAGTGGGACAAGGACGACCTCGATGCGCTGGGCCTCCTCAAGGTCGATTGCCTCGCGCTCGGCATGCTTTCGGCGATCCGCCGCTGCCTGGACCTCGTCTCGCGCTGGCGCGGCCGTGCGCTGCGGATGCAGGACATTCCCGCCGAGGACCCCGCCGTCTACGCGATGATCCAGCGCGCCGACACCGTGGGCGTGTTCCAGATCGAGTCGCGCGCGCAGCAGTCGATGCTGCCGCGCCTGAAGCCCGCGAATTTCTACGATCTGGTGATCGAGGTGGCGATCGTGCGTCCCGGCCCGATCCAGGGCGGCATGGTCCATCCCTACCTGCGGCGGCGCCAGGGACTGGAGCCGGTCACCTATCCGAGCGAGGCGGTCGAGAAGGTGCTGTCGCGCACGCTCGGCGTGCCGATCTTCCAGGAGCAGGTGATGCAGCTCGCGATCGTCGCCGCGGGCTTCACGCCCGGCGAGGCCGATCAGCTGCGCCGCTCGATGGCGGCGTGGCGGCGCAAGGGCGGCCTCGAGAAGTTCGAGCAGCGCCTGGTCGACGGCATGGCGCAGCGCGGCTATCCGCGAGGCGTTCGCGCGCCAGATCTACCAGCAGATCCTCGGCTTCGGCGAATACGGCTTTCCCGAATCGCATTCGGCCTCCTTCGCGCTGCTCGTCTACATCTCGTCGTGGCTCAAGCGCTACGAGCCGGCGGCGTTCACCGCGGCGCTGCTCAACTCGCTGCCGATGGGCTTCTACGCGCCCGCACAGCTCGTCGCCGACGCGCGGCGGCACGGCGTCGACGTGCGCCCGCCGGACGTGACGGCGAGCGACTGGGATTGCACGCTGGAGCGCCCGGCCGGCGGCAGCGCCGCCGAATGCGGCCCGGACGAGGGTCGAGCGCCCGCGCACATCGACCCGGACCGCGACGACGCGCCCGCGCGCACGATCGACCCGGACCGCGACGCCCGCCGCCCCGCGCTGAGGCTCGGCCTGCGGATGATCGGCGGGCTCACGGAAGCCGGCGCGCAGCGCATCGTCCCGCGACACGGCCGTTTGCGAGCGTTCGCCGACCTCGCGCGCCGCGCCGCGCTCGATCGCCGCGACCTGGCGGCGCTCGCCGACGCCGACGCGCTCGCCCCGCTCGCCGGCCATCGCCACGCGCGCCGTGTGGGAAGTCGCCGGCGTCGAGAAGCTGCCCGCGCTGCTGTCGGACGCGACGTTCGCCGACGTCGATCCGGCGCTTCCCGCCCCCACCGAAGGCCAGGACATCGTCGCCGACTACCGCCGCATCGGCCTGACGCTGCGGCGTCATCCGGTGGCGCTGCTGCGCGAGCGGCTGCAGCGAGCGCCGGCTGCAGACCGCCGCGCAGATCGCCGCCGTTCCGCATGGCCGGCGGGTGCGCGCCGCCGGCATCGTGATCGGGCGGCAGCGTCCCGACACCGCCAGCGGCGTGATCTTCGTCACGCTCGAGGACGAGACCGGCGCGGTCAACGTGATCGTGTGGCGCGATATCCGGGAACGGCAGCGGCGCGAGCTGCTGGGTGCGCGGCTGCTGGCGGTGTACGGGCAAAGTCGAGCGCGAAGGCATCGTCGTGCATGTCCTGGCGGGGCATCTGGTCGATCTCACGCCGCTGCTCGGCACGCTGCCGACCCGGTCGCGCGATTTTCATTAGCCGAGGCCGGCAACGGCGGCGTGCGCGCGGCACGCCGCGGCGTCCGCATCCGCACGCGCTGTAAGATGCAGGCCGATTCCGGCGACGATCTGCGAAGGCGCGAGATGGCGAGACCCGAATTCGACCTGGCGGTCATCGGCGGCGGTTCCGGCGGCCTGGTCGTCGCAGCCGGCGGCGCGACGCTGGGCGCGAAAGTCGCGCTCATCGAGAAGAACAAGCTGGGCGGCGATTGCCTGTGGACCGGCTGCGTGCCGTCGAAGACGCTGCTCAAGTCCGCGCGCATCGCCTACGAGATGCGGCATGCCGATCGCTGGGCGGTGTCACCTGCCGATCCCCGCCCCGATCTCGCGCGGGTGATGGAGCGCGTCGCCCAGGTGATCCGCGGCATCGCGCCGCACGACAGTCCGGAACGCTTTCGCGGCATGGGCGTCGACGTCATCCCCGGGAGCGCCCGCTTCGTCGCGCCCGACGCCGTCGAAGTCGGCGGGCGGCGGATCACCGCGAAGCACTTCGTCATCGCCACGGGCTCGCGCCCCACGCTGCCGCCGATCGCAGGCCTCGCCGCGGTACCCTACCTCACCAACGAGACCGTGTTCGACCTGCGCGAGCCAGTGCCGCATCTGCTGGTCATCGGCGCGGGGCCGATCGGCAGCGAGATGGCGCAGGCATTCCGCCGCCTCGGCAGCGAAGTCACGGTGGTCGACACCGCGACGCAGGTCCTCCCGCGCGAGGATGCCGATCTCGCGGCCGTCGTCGAGGCGCGCGCTGCGCGCCGAGGGCGTGCGCTATCACCTCGGCGTCACGGTGAGCGGCGTATCGACCGGCGATCCTGCCGCCGGTGCCGTGCGCGCAACCCTGCGCGAGCGCGACGGCGGCATCACGCAGATCGCCGCGACGCACGTGCTGGTCGCCGCCGGCCGCAAGCCCGACGTCGAGGATCTCGGCCTCGAGGCGGCGGGCGTGCAGCTCGAGGGCGGACGGATCGTCGTCGACGACGCGCTGGCGACGACCAATCCGCGCGTTCGCGTCATCGGCGATGCGGCCGGCGGCTACCAGTTCACGCACCTCGCCGAGCACCATGCCGGCATCGTCCTGCGCCAGACGCTGTTCCACCTCAGGTGGGCGACGCCCTCGCGCGTGGTTCCCTGGTGCACGTACACCGATCCCGAGCTCGCGCGCGTCGGCATCTCCGAAACGGAGGCCCGCGTGGCGGGTGTCGCGCATCGCGTCTACCGCTTCCCGTTCGAGGACATCGATCGCGCGCGCGCCGAGGACGAGATCGCGGGCTTCGCCAAGCTCGTCACGAATCCGCGCGGCAGGATCCTCGGCGCGGCGATCGTCGGCGCGCACGCGGGCGAGCTGATCGCCGAATGCGTGCTGGCGATGACCAAGGGTCTCAAGGCAGCTGACCTCGCCGCCTCGATCCACGCGTACCCGACGCTGGCGCAGGTCAACCGGCGCGCGGCCGATCAGCGGCAGAAGGAAAGCCTCACGCCGGCGGCGAAGGCGTGGATCCGGCGCATCTTCGGGTTGCGCGGTGCCTGATCCCGCACGGGGATCCGCGAAGGCCGGTGGGCGCAGCGCGCTGGGCCTGCGCCTGGTCGTGATCGCGCTGTTCGCCGGCGCAGTGGTCGCGTTCTTCGCGTTCGGCGGCCAGGACTACGTCAATCTCGCGACGATCAAGCGGCACCGCGAGACGCTGCTCGCCTTCGCCGAAACGCACTTCGCCGCGGCGCTGGCGATCGGCTTCGCGCTCTACACGCTCCAGGTGGCGTTCAGCCTGCCGGGCAGCCTGCTGCTCTCGCTCACGGCGGGATTCGTGTTCGGCCGCTGGGTCGGTACGGCGCTGGTCGTCGTCGCCGCGACGCTCGGCGCCACGCTCCTCTTCCTCGCGGCGCGCTACCTGTTCGCCGACGCCGCGCGACGGCGGATGGGCGCGCTCGGCGAGAAGATCAACGCCGGGTTCACCAAAAACGCCTTCAGCTACCTGCTGTTCCTGCGCCTCGTGCCGGTGTTCCCGTTTTTCCTAGTCAACCTGGCGCCGGCGTTCACGTCGATCCCGTTGCGCACGTACGTCCTGGCGACGGCGATCGGAATCGTTCCCGGCACGTTCGTGTTCGTCAACCTCGGGCAGGCGCTGGGACGGATCGAATCGCTGCAGGGGCTCGTCTCGGCCGAAGTTCTCGCGGGGCTGGGCCTGCTCGCGCTGCTCGCGCTCGTCCCGGTCGCCGTGCAGCACGTGCGGGCGCGCCGCGCACGACAGTCGGCGCGGCGTGCCGCGCCGTGAAGGCGTCCTCGATCCTCGGGTGCCCGCGATGCAGTCGTCCGCGCCCGCAGTCGGTCTTCGCCGACCTCCGCCGATGCGCTCGGTGAGCGTCATCGTGCCGGCGCGCAACGAGGCGGCGACGATCGCGGCGACCCTCGACGCGCTCGCGCCGCTGCGGGCGCGGGGTACCGAGGTCATCGTGGTCGACGGCGGCAGCGCCGACGCGACGGCGGCGATCGCGCGCCCGCGCGCCGACAAGGTCCTGTCCGCTCCGCCGGGCCGCGCCGTCCAGATGAATGCCGGCGCGGCGGATTCGCGCGGGGAGGTCCTGCTGTTCCTGCACGCGGACACGCGACTGCCCGCCGATGCGGATGCGGCGATCGCCGAAGCGCTCGCCGGAGGCGCGCGCTGGGGCCGCTTCGACGTGGCGATCGAGGGCCGCTCGCGCTGGCTCCCGCTGGTCGCCGCGCTCATGAACCTGCGCTCGCGCATCAGCGGCATCGCCACCGGCGACCAGGCGATGTTCGTCACGCGCGCCGACTTCGCGCGCGCCGGCGGCTTTCCGCCCATCGCATTGATGGAGGACATCGCGCTGTCCCGGACGCTCAAGCGTGTCGCCGGCCCGCCCGCATGCCTGCGCCGCCGCGTCGCCACGTCGGGGCGCCGCTTTGACGCCAACGGCGCGCTCGCCACCATCGCGACGATGTGGCGGCTGCGCTTTGCGTATTGGCGCGGCGCGGATCCCGCCCGCCTCGCCGCCCGTTACCGCGCAGCGGGATCGCCCCGGCCCATCTTGCAGGTCTTCGCCAAGGATCCGCGGCCCGGCAGGGTCAAGACACGCCTGGCGGCCGCGATCGGCGACGACACGGCCGCCGCCGTGTATCGCGAGCTTGCCGAGCGCACGCTCGCCATGGCCGCCGCCGCGCGTGATGCCGGCGTCGTCGATGCCGTCGAGCTCTGGTGCGATCCGGATGCGGACCGGCCGGCCTTCGCGCGCTGGGGCGAGCGGTATGGCGCGACGCGCCGGGTGCAGGACCGCGGCGACCTCGGCGCGCGCATGCGTCACGCCATCGCCGACGCGCGAAAGCGCGGCATGGCCGCGATCGTCGTCGGGACCGATTGTCCGGCGCTCGACGTCGGCTATGTCGCTCGCGCGTGTTCGGCGCTCGACAGCCACGATGCGGTGTTCGGCCCCGCGGAAGACGGCGGCTACGTGCTGGTCGGCCTCGCGCGCGACCTCGACGTTTTCACCGGCATGCCGTGGAGCACGCCGGGCCTGATGAGCGCGACACGCGCCCGCCTGCGTGAACTGCAGGCCACGACCGCCGAGCTCCCGACGCTGTTCGACGTCGACACGGCGGCCGACCTCGAACGCTATCGCGAAGGCGCCGGCGCCGGGTAAAGGGGGACTGCGGCGCCACGGGACTCATCGCCGCGGCGCTCACCCACCGGGGTAGCGCTTGGCGAGGCCGCGCCAGCAGTCCTGGTAATTCCTTTGCCGCTCCGGCGCGTCGAGCGCGAGGCGCGACGGGTGGATCACGTAGCGGCTCTCGAACATGAATGCGAGCGTGCCATCGATCCGGTGCGGTTCGAGCTTTGCGCTCGACGCCTTCTCGAATGTCGCAGCGTCGGGTCCGTGGCCGGACATGCAGTTGTGGAGGCTGCCGCCGCCCGGGACGAAGCCTTCGGCCTTCGCGTCGTAGGCGCCGTACACCAGCCCCATGTACTCGCTCATGACGTTGCGGTGGAACCAGGGCGGGCGAAAGGTGTCCTCGGCGACCATCCAGCGCGGCGGAAAGATCACGAAATCCACGTTCGCGACGCCCGGCGTATCGGACGGCGAGGTCAGCACGGTGAAGATCGACGGATCCGGATGGTCGTGGCTGACCGTGTTGATCGCGTTGAACCGCGCGAGGTCGTACTTGTACGGCGTCAGGTTGCCGTGCCACGCGGCCACGTCGAGCGGCGAGTGGCCGATCCGTGCGCGCCACAGGCGCCCGCCGAACTTGGCGACGAGCTCGAACTCGCCTTCCATGTCCTCGAAGGCGGCGACCGGCGCGAGAAAGTCGCGCGCATTGGCGAGGCCGTTGGCACCGATCGGGCCGAGCTCCGGCAGCCGCAGGTGCGCGCCGTGATTCTCGCAGACGTAGCCGCGCGCGGGACCCGCGATCTCCGCGCGGAAGCGCACGCCGCGCGGAATGACCACGACGTCGCCGGGCGCGGCGTCGATCACGCCCATCTCCGTCGCGAACGTGATCGCGCCCTGCTGCGGAACGATCAGCAGCTCGCCGTCGGCGTCGTAGAAGTAGCGCCCGTGCATCGGACGATTGCACGCGTAGAGATGAATGGCGATGCCCGTCTGCGCGGCGACGTCGCCATTGCCGGCGATCGTGAACAGCCCGTCGACGAAATCCGTCGCCGCCTCCGGCAGCGGAAACGGATCCCACCGCATCTGGTCCGGCGGCGTCACCGCGTCGAACGGAGGACTCGCAAGCCGCGGCTGTCGCAACGGCTCGAAGCCGCCGTGGACGACCGCGGGGCGAAGCCGGTAGAGCCAGGTGCGCCGGTTCTGCGCGCGCGGCGCGGTGAACGCCGTGCCCGAGAGCTGCTCGGCGTACAGGCCGTGCGCGACACGTTGCGGCGAGTTGCGGCCCTCCGGCAGCGCGCCCGGCAGCGCCTCGGTCGCGAGCTCGTTGCCGAAGCCGCTCTGGTACGCGCGCGGCGCAGAGGTGGTCACGACTCCAGCGCCTGCCACAGGTCCTTGTCGCGCTGCGCGGTCCAGATGCGCGGGTCGCGATGATCGGTCGCCTCGTCATACGCGCGCGACACGTCGAACGGCAGGCAGTGATCGAAGATCACCCAGTGCCCGAAGCGCGGCTTCAGCATCGCATAGGTGTCACGATAGATCGTGCGCAGGTCGCGGCCCCGCTCGACGCCCTTGCGCACCGACTCGTACATCGCCTCGACGAAGGCGCGGGTCCCGTTGAGCCCGGCGCGCACGGCCTCGGGGGTCGTGAGCGCCGCACCGCGCCCGGGCACGAGCTTGGCGGGGTTCAGCGCCTCGACGGCATCGAGCGTTGCGGGCCAGTCGGTGAGGTAGGCGTCGCCCGTGTAGGGCGTCGCCTCGTATTCGACCAGGTCGCCCGAGAACAGAACGCGGTCCTGCGGCAGCCACACGACCGTGTCACCCTTGGTGTGGCCGCGCCCCAGTTGCAGAAGCTCGACCTGCAGGTTGCCCATCCACAGCGTGAGGCGCCGCTCGAAGACGACGGTGGGCCACGTGAGTCCCGGCACCGACTCGACGGCACGGAACAGGCGGGGAAAGCGCTCGATCTCGCTTTTCATGTCCGCCTCGCCGCGCTCGACGATGAGGTCGTACGTGTCGCGGCTCGCGAAGATCTGCTGCGGCCGGTAGCCCGCCGCGCCCAGCACGCGCACGGCGTGGTAGTGCGACAGCGTCACGTACTTGATCGGCTTGTCGGTGACGCCGCGGATGCGCGCAATCACGTCCTGCGCCATCACCGGCGTCGCCTGCGTATCGATCACCATGACCGCATCGTCGCCGATCACCACGCCGGTATTCGGATCGCCCTCGGCCGTGTAGGCGTAGGCGTGGTCCGAGAGCTTGTCGAAGCTGACCTTCTTCTCCTCGAGGTCGGCCTGGGATGCGAACTTCTTGTCCATGGCGGTTCCGTCAGGACGTCGCGCAGGCCACCGACGCGCCGAGCTTTTCCTTGGCCGCTGCCACCGGCTCGATCTGCTCGGGGGAGACGCCGTTCTTCACGGCGGTGATTTCCGCCAGGATCGAGATCGCGATTTCGGGCGGCGTGCGGCTGCCGATGTACAAACCGATCGGACCATGCAGGCGATCGATCTGCGCGCTCGTCAGGTCGAACTCGAGCAGGCGCTCGCGTCGCTTGGCGTTGTTGGCCCGCGAGCCGAGCGCGCCCACGTAGAACGCGGGCGATTTCAGGGCTTCCATGAGCGCGAGGTCGTCGAGCTTGGGGTCGTGCGTCAGCGCCACGACCGCGCAGCGCTCGTCGAGCTTCATCGCCAGCACCGTGTCGTCCGGCATCGTGCGCACGAGCGTCACACCCGGGATGTCCCAGGTCTCCGTGTACTCCTCGCGCGGGTCGCAGACGGTGACCCGGTAATCGAGGCCCACGGCGATCTGCGCCAGGTACTTGGACAGCTGCGACGCGCCGATCACCAGCATCCGGTAGCGCGGCCCGTGGATCGTGCGCAGCACCGCGCCGTCGAACGCGAGCCCGTCGGTCGCCAGCGCCGGATGCAGCGTCGAGAAGCCCGACGCGAGCTCGAGGCGGCGCGCGACCAGATGCCCCGCGTCGACCTCGCGCAGCAACGCGCGCATGCCGGATTCACGCGTCAGCGGCTCCAGCACGAGCTGGATCGTGCCCCCGCAGGGAAGGCCGAAGCGGCGCGCCTCGTCGGCCGACACGCCGTAGGTCACGACTTCGCATCGGGTCGCCTTCTGCCCTTCGCGCCGCGTGCGATCGACGATGTCGTCCTCGATGCAGCCGCCCGACACCGAACCGACGACGAGGCCGTCGTCGCGCACGGCGAGCATGGCGCCTTCGGGGCGCGGCGAGCTTCCCCACGTCTTGACGACCGTGACGAGCAGCACGCGGCGGCCCTCGTCCAGCCAGTCGGCGCTGCGCTTCAGTACCTCATGATCGACGCTGTCCATCGTCGCTCCTCAACGTGGTGTCACCATCGCCCGCCCTTCAACGCGAGCCAGGCGAGCAGCGCCGCGATCGCGACGATCGCGGCGTAGCGGATGTAACGGCTGCCGCCCGCCGCCGCTGCGGGGGCGGGCGCCGGCGCCGCTTCGGTCGTGACCGCCGCGGGCGCCAGCCGTTCCGCGAACCGGGCGAAGAAATCGTCGGCCATCTTGGCTGCGGCGCCGTCGATCAGGCGCGAGCCGATCTGCGCGAGCTTCCCCCACCTGCGCCTTCGCCGCATAGGTCAGCGCGGTCTTGCCGCCGTCCGCCGGCGCAAGCGCGACCCGGGCCTCGCCCGACGCGAAGCCGGCCGCGCCGCCCTGCCCCTCGAATTTCAGCGTGTAGCCGTTCGGCGGAGCGAGATCCGCCAGGTGCAGCTTGCCGTTGAACCGCGCCGAGACGGGACCGACCTTCGCCGCCACGACGGCGCGCCACTCGTGGTCGCTCACGCGCTCGAGCGATTCGCAACCCGGTATGGCGTCCTTGAGCATGGCGGGGTCGTTGAGCGCCTCCCAAACCCGGGCGGGCGGCGCGTCGACGATCCGGGTGCTGGCGAGCTCCATCGTAGCGGCCTCCTTGCCGTCGAACCATATGCTACCCTAGGCCATGAACGCGGACCGGCGCGGCCAGTATCCCTCCATGGGCCCGGGCGCACGTCCGTCCGGCGACGCCGGCCGCGGTCCGCGGCGCGAGGGAGCGGCCGCGCATGCGCAGCTCCAGTCACCGGCAGCCCGCGCAGCGCAGACGCTCATCAACGCCAGCGGCAGCGTCATCGTCGACGCGGGACTGCCGGTGGGCGATCTCGTCGGCCTCGCCGAAGCCGCCGCCAAGTGGGGCGCGGCGCTGACCGTGCGACGCGCCGGCGCGCGCGGCACCGCCGATCTCGAACGGATCGCCCGGGCGGGGCGCGGCCGCGTCACCTTCGACTTTTCCGCCTGACGACCGCGGCACCGCGGGCATCCATGGCGTTCGTCCGCGCGATCAAGGCGCTGTTCGTGGCGGCCATCGGCGCGCTCGGCGTGCTGGTGGCGTACGACAACGTCGTCGACTACGGCTCCAACTGGGCGTTCGTCCAGCACGTGCTGTCCATGGACACGGTGTTTCCGGACAACGCGCTGCGGGCGTCGCGCGCCATCACGAACGTCAACCTCCAGCGCCTGGCCTACTGGGGCATCATCGCGACCGAGGCGGCGTTCGGGCTGCTGTGCATGGCGGGCGCGTGGCGGCTGTATCGCGCGCGCGACGACGCGCACGCATTCGCCGCCGCGAAGCCGCTCGCCGTCGCCGGCCTTGCACTGATGTTCGCGCTGTACTTCGTCGGCTTCCTCCTGATCGGCGGCGAATGGCTGGCGATGTGGCAGTCCACCGTCTGGAACGGCCAGGCCGCCGCCGTGAGGTTCCTCGCCTGCGGCATGCTGGTGCTGATCGTGCTGCTGCTCCCCGACGACGACGTCGGTCGCTGACGCACCGTCACGCGGCATAGGGCAGCACGGCAGCGCCGCGCCGGGGTCGCGCAGCCAGCGCCTTCGCGAGGTCGGTCAGCGACTGCAGGTTGTGCACCGGAAGGAAATCGTCGACATGCGGCAGCATGGCGCGAATCCCCGCCGGGCGCGCCTCGAAGCCCGAATAGCGAAGCAGCGGGTTCAGCCACACCAGGCGCGCGCAGGACTTCGCGAGGCGCTCCATCTCGAACGCGAGCCCGGCGCCCGCGTCGGCGTCGAGCCCGTCGCTGATCAGCAGCACCACGGCGTTCTGCCCGAGCAGCCGCCGCGACCAGCGCCGGTTGAACATTGTCAGCGAAGCGCCGATGCGCGTCCCGCCGGCCCAGTCCGCGACGGCGGCGGCGACGCGTTCGAGCGCCACGTCGACGTCGCGATGACGAAGGTGGCGCGTGATGTTGGTGAGCTGCGTCCCGAACGTCAGCACGTGCACGCGATGGCGGTCGTTGGTGATCGCATGCAGGAAGTGGAGCAGCATGCGCGCGTAGCGGTCCATCGACCCGGAGACGTCGCACAGCACGACCAGCGGCGGCGTGCGCCGGCGCCGGGTGCGGAAAGCCAGCGGCGCCACGGCGCCGGCGGCGCCGGTCATGCCGCGCATCGTCGCACGAAGGTCGACCGCACGGCCGCGCGGCGCGGGCACGGTGCGGCGCACGACGGCTTCGGGCAGCGGCAGCTTGAGGCGCGCGAGGATCGCCCGGACTTCGGCCAGCTCCGCGGCGGTCATCGTCGCGAAGTCCTTCTTCTGCAGGAGCTCCCGCGACGAGAACGTCAGCGCGGCGTCGAGCTCGATCTCGCGCTCATCGGGCTCGCCCTGCGGCTTGTCGGGCAGCATCGCCTGGGCCAGGCGCGCGGGCATCTCCGGCGCTCGCTCGGCGTCGCCGGTGCGTCCATGCGCCTTGGGAAGCAGCGACGCCATGATCTTTTCGAGGATCTTCGGGTCGCGCCAGAAGAGGTCGAACGCCTGCTCGAACAGCGGGAGGTGCTCGTGCCGGGAGACGAGCACCGCGCAGAGCGCCGCGCGGAAGTCGGTGCGCTCGCGAAGCCCCACCGCCTCGACGGCGGCGAGCGCATCGACGACCTTGGCCGGGCCGACGGGAATTCCGGCGCCGCGCAGCACGCGGACGAAATGCAGGACGTTCTCGGCGAGTTTTCCCCGCTGGGGAGTGCGCGCGGCGGGGGCCGGCACGGTCACCCTGCCCCCGGCCGGCGCGCAACGTGGCGCGCGGACCGGCACGCGCCCGGCCTGCCGGCACGCGCTGCCGTTGCGGTGCCCGGGCTCACGGCACGATTCCTTCCTGCCGCGCCTCGCCGACCAGGCGCGCGGTCACGTCCTGGCCCAGCGCGCCGACGTCGTCCTGGTACTTGAGCAGCACGCCGAGCGTGTCGGCAACCGTCTGCGGGTCGAGCGCGACCTTGTCGAGGGCGATCAGCGCTTCCGCCCAGTCGAGGGTCTCCGCGATCCCCGGCGCCTTGAACAGGTCCATCGCTCGCAGGCGCTGGGTGAACGCGACGATTTCGCGGGCCAGCGTCTCCGGCGCCTTGGGGCACTTGCGTCGCACGATCTCCAGCTCGCTGCGCGCGTCCGGATAGTCGACCCAGTGGTAGAGGCAGCGGCGCTTGATCGCATCGTGGATCTCGCGGGTGCGGTTGGACGTGATGACCACGATGGGCGGGTGCGCGGCGCGAATCGGCCCCAGCTCGGGGATCGTCACCTGGTATTCGGCGAGCACCTCGAGCAGGTAGGCCTCGAACGGCTCGTCGGTGCGGTCGAGCTCGTCGATCAGCAGCACCGGCGCGACGCCGCCCTCCGGCGCCAGCGCCTGCAGCAGCGGGCGCTTCAGCAGGAAGCGTGTGGTGAAGATGTCGTGCGCGAGCTCGCCGCGCTCGACGTTGCCCGCGGCCTCGGCGAGGCGGATCTCGATCATCTGCCGCGGATAGTTCCACTCGTAGACCGCCGCGGCGGTGTCGAGGCCCTCGTAGCACTGCAGGCGGACCAGCTTGCGGCCCAGCGCGGCGGACAGCACCTTCGCGATCTCCGTCTTGCCGACGCCGGCCTCGCCTTCGAGAAAGAGGGGGCGCTGCAGGCGGAGCGCAAGGAACACGGCCGTGGCGAGGCGGCGATCGGCGACGTAGTCCTGCGCGGTGAGCAGCGCCAGCGTCGCGTCGACGTCGGCGGGATTTTCCTTGGGGGGTGTCATGAAGCGCTCGGGCGACGGATGATCCCGCCGCCCGAGAGCATAGCAAGGTGTTGCGGCGGATCAGCCGGCGGCGGCAACCGCACGCGATGCCATCACGGCGACCAGATGCGCGCGATAGGCGGCCGAGCCATGCAGATCGTTGTTGAGCCCGCCCGCGTCGACCTTGACCGCCTTCGCGGCATCGGCGGTGAAGCTCTTGCCCAGCGCCGACTCCATCGCACCGGCACGGAAGACACCGGGGGCGGCACCGGTCACCGCGACACGCACGCTGCCGTCGGCCAGCTGCGCGACGAACACGCCCACCAGCGCGAAGCGCGACGCGGGATTGGGAAACTTCGCGTACGCCGCCTTCTTCGGCAGGGGAAACGACACGGCGGTGATGATTTCGTCGGGCGCCAGCGCCGTCTCGTACATGCCCTTGAAGAAATCCTTGGCGGCGATCCTGCGCTTGCTGGTCACGATCGTCGCATCGAGCGCGAGGACCGCAGCGGGCCAGTCGGCCGCCGGGTCGTTGTTGGCGATCGAGCCGCCCAGCGTGCCCATGTTGCGCACCTGGCGGTCGCCGATGCCTTCGGCGAGGACGGCGAGCGCGGGAATGGCGCGCTTCACTTCGGCCGACGACGCGACGTCCGCGTGGCGGGTCATCGCGCCGATCGACAGCGCGCTGCCCTCCGTCCGGATGCCCGCCAGCTCGGGAATGCCGGCGAGGTCGACGACGGTACCGGGCTGCGCGAGGCGAAGCTTCATCGCCGCCACGAGGCTCTGGCCGCCCGCGAGCGGCTTTCCGCCGGTCTTGCCCAGCAGCGCCGCCGCGTCGGCGACCGATTTCGCTTTTTGATAGTCGACTGCGTACATGTTCGTCGTCTCCTCTTCAGGCGGCCTTGGCGGACTGCAACGCCTGCCACACCCGGTGCGGGGTCGCCGGCATGTCGAAGTGCCTGACGCCGGCGGGAGCCATCGCGTCGAGCACGGCGTTCATCAGCGCGGCCGGGGCACCGATCGCGCCGGCCTCGCCGCAGCCCTTCACGCCGAGCGGATTGTGCGTGCACGGCGTCACCTTCGTGCCGACCTTGAACGACGGCACGTCGTCGGCCCGCGGCATCGCGTAATCCATGTAGCTGCCCGTGAGGAGCTGCCCGCTCTCCCGGTCGTACACGCAATTCTCGAGCAGCGCCTGCCCGATGCCCTGGCACAGCCCGCCGTGCACCTGGCCCTCGACGATCATCGGATTGATGATGTTGCCGAAGTCGTCGCACGCGGTGAAGTTGACGATGGACACGACGCCGGTGTCCGGATCGATCTCCACTTCGCAGATGTGCGTGCCCGCGGGAAACGTGAAGTTCGTCGGATCGTAGAAGGCGGTCTCGTTGAGCCCGGGCTCCAGCTTGTCCAGCGGATAGTTGTGCGGAACGTAAGCGGTGAGCGCGATCTCGCCGAAGGTCTTGCTGCGATCGGTGCCCGCGACAGTGAACTTGCCGTCCTTGAACTCGATGTCGGCCTCCGCGGCTTCCAGCAGGTGCGCGGCGATCTTCTTCCCCTTGGCGACGATCTTGTCGAGCGCCTTCATGATCGCCGTCCCGCCCACCGCCAGCGAGCGCGAGCCGTACGTGCCCATGCCGAACAGCACGCGGCCGGTATCGCCGTGCACGACGTCGACCTGGTCGACGGAGATGCCGAGCACGGTCGCGACGACCTGCGCGAACGTGGTCTCGTGACCCTGCCCGTGGCTGTGCGAGCCGGTGAACACCGTCACGCTGCCGGTGGGATGCACGCGGATCTCGCCCGCCTCGAACAGGCCGGCGCGGGCGCCGAGGGCGCCGGCGATGTTCGACGGCGCGATGCCGCAGGCCTCGATGTACGCCGCGTAGCCCAGGCCGCGCAGCTTGCCGCGCTTCGCCGCTTCCGCCCTGCGCGCGGGAAAGCCCTTCACGTCGGCGATCTTCATCGCCTCGTCGAGCGTCGCGTCGTAGCCGCCCGTGTCGTAGAGCAGCGCGACGGGCGTCTGGTAGGGAAACGTGCGGATGAAGTTGCGCCGGCGCAGCTCGTCCTGCGGGATGTTCATCTCCTGCGCGGCCTGGTGGACGATCCGCTCGACGACGTAGGTCGCCTCGGGACGCCCGGCGCCGCGATACGCGTCGACCGGCGCCGTGTTGGTGAACACGGCGTCGACCTCGCAGTAGATGGCGGGCGTCGTGTACTGCCCGGCGAGCAGCGTGGCGTAGAGGATGGTCGGGATGCACGAGGCGAACGTCGACAGGTACGCGCCCATCGCCGCCGTCGTGTGCACGCGCAGCGCGAGGAACTTGCCGTCCTTGTCGAGCGCGAGCTCGGCGTGCGTGACGTGGTCGCGGCCGTGCGCGTCCGACAGGAACGACTCGCTGCGCTCGGCCGCCCACTTGATCGGCCGGTGCACGTGCTTGGCCGCCCACACCATCGCCGTCTCTTCGGGATACAGGTAGATCTTCGAGCCGAATCCGCCGCCGACGTCGGGCGCGATCACGCGCACCTTGTGCTCGGGCAGGCCGAGCACGAAGGCGGTCATCAGGAGGCGCTCGACGTGCGGATTCTGGCTCGTGACATAGAGCGTGTACGCGTCGTGCGCGCGGCTGTACGACGCCACCGCCGCGCGCGGCTCGATCGCGTTGGGAATGAGCCGGTTGTTGACGATGTCCAGTTTGGTGACGTGCGCCGCCCTGGCGAATGCCGCGTCGACGGCCGCCTTGTCGCCGATGGCCCACGTGTAGCACTTGTTGCCCGGCGCCTCGTCGTGGATCTGCGGCGCGCCGGGCTTCTGCGCATCGGCCGTGTTGACGACGGCGGGAAGGACCTCGTAGTCGACGTCGATCATCTCCGCGGCGTCCTTGGCCTGCTCGCGGGTTTCCGCCACGACCATCGCGACGGGATCGCCGACATAGCGCACCTTGCCCTTGGCGAGCACGTGATGCGGCGGCTCCTTCATCGGCGTGCCGTCGGTGCCCGTGATGAGCCATCCGCACGGCAGGCCGTTGACGCCCTCGAGATCGTTGCCGGTGTAGACGCCGACGACGCCGGGCGCCGCCGCCGCCTTCGCCGTATCGATCCCGAGGATCTTCGCGTGCGCGTGCGGCGAGCGCAGGAAGTACGCATGCGTCTGGTTCGCGAGCGAGACGTCGTCGGTGTACTGGCCCGCGCCGGTCAGGAAGCGCGCGTCCTCCTTGCGCTTGACCGATTGGCCGATGAAGCCGGTTTCCTTCGCACCCATCGTCGGCTCCTATTTCATCGCGGCGGCGCCCTGCTGCACCGCCTTGACGATGTTGTGATACCCAGTGCAGCGACAGAGGTTGCCCTCCAGCTCTTCGCGGATCGTCTTCTCGTCGGCGCCCGGATGCCGCGCGACGAGGTCGACGGCGCTCATCACCATGCCCGGCGTGCAGAAGCCGCATTGCAGGCCGTGGCAGTCCCGGAACGCCTGCTGCATCGGATGCAGGTCGCCGTGGGGCGTCGCGAGCCCCTCGATCGTGAGGACGTCGGCTCCCTGCGCCTGCACGGCGAGGATGTTGCACGACTTGACCGCGCGACCGTCGAGATGGACCGTGCACGCGCCGCACTGGGCGGTATCGCAGCCGACGTGCGTCCCCGTCAGGCCGAGCTGGATGCGGAGGAAATCGACGAGCAGCGTGCGCGGATCGACGTCCGCCTTCGTTGCCTTGCCATTGACGGTGAGCGATAGCGAAACGGGCACGACGCGCCTCCTTCGGGGTTTGTCTGGTCTCTTGGCGAAGCGCTGCGGAACGTCGCTCCGGCGGGACGTCAAGAATACTGCGCCCGGCGGCGCCGGGCAATGCGACGCGGCGCGGGAACGATCGGGGCGAGGTGGAGCAACGGGCGCGCCTGCGGCGCGTCAGGTCGCGATCTTCCTGAGCGTATCGGGATTCTTGATCACGGACTTCTGGCGCGACGGCGGCGCATCGTAGAGACCCGCGGGCGGGTTCGTGTCGAAGCGCCCCATCACGCCCGGGTCGGCGCATTTGGCGTCCACGGCGATCGTCACCTGATCCCCCGCGGTGGTCCCGAGCGCGAAGCAGGCCTGGCCGAGCTTGGCGTTGAGCGGCCCGACCACGCGGGCGCCGACGACGTCGCTTGCGGGGCCCGCGTCCGCGAGCCGCACGTCGTAGGTGCGCGTCGCGCCCGCGCCACGCGACGTCGCGGCGATCACCCCAGGCAGGCCGAGCAGCTCGCGCAGCAGCGGGTCCTCGGCACCCGTATCGGGCAGCCCGTCCACCTTGAGGATCACCGACTGTCCGCCCGCGATGACGTGCTGCAGGAAGAAGTCGCGCGAGAACTCGTCCGCGATCTTCGCGCCGATGGCGCGCAGCGCCTCCTCCTCCGTCGCGAAGCTTCCGAGGCCCTTGGGCAGCGCCGTGTTGAAGTAGATCTCCTCGCCCGTCGCGCGATCGACGCACTTGATCGTCCATGACGTCAGCGTGTACTTGGTCGCGACCAGCCCCGACGCCGGCAGGCGCATGGACAGCCGCTTCAGCTTCGCCTCGCCGGCGATGGCGAAATCCGCGCCTTTGGGATCGGCTTCCGCCCGGGCGCCGTCGTCCGACCACGTGCGGAATCCGAAGGACTTGATGCGCTCCTTGAGCAGGTTCTCCGCGACAACCGAGGGCACCGGCGGCGCACCCGGCTGGTCGGCGTCGCTCGCCGCGATGCGCACGGAGACTTTCGGATCGCCCTTGGCGCGGATCAGCTCGATGCGCTGGTCGCGCGACATCGCGTTGAGGGACTTTTGCACGGCGCGCACGTCGACCACCGCCTGCGCCGTCATCGACATGAGCCCGTCCTTGCCCATGCGCGGCGCGGATTCGCGCACGACGGCGGTGACGAAGTCGCCGCTCTTAGACAGCACCTGGTCGCGGACGGCGTCGTAGTTCTTCGCCAGCGATCCGCGATCGATCATCATGCCCACGGCCTTCTCGACCAGCTGGCTCTTGGTGTCGGCGCGAAGATCGGACTGCTGCAGCGACTTGTCGGCCTGGTAGCGCGGATCGCTCGGGTCGACCAGGCCGACGGCGGTGATCACCAGCGTGCCCGGCGCGGCCGCCGGCACGGTCGCGACCGGCGCCGCGGCATCTGCGGGGGGCGCCGCGGACGAGGCGGTGGCGGAGGGCGTTGCGGACGAGACGGCAGCGGACGGTGCGGCCGCCGTCGAGGGCGGCTCGACCCCGCGGCCCGGCGGCGGCGACGCAGCGACGCCCCCGGCGCCGCCGGAGCCTTCGGGGGAAGGTGCATGGGCGGCTGCCCGCTCCGCAGCGTCGCTCGCGTGGCCCGACATGCGTTGATAGCCGAGCCAGCCGGCGACGCCGATCGCCAGCACGGCAGCGATCGCGACCACGACCTTCGCCGTCGACTGCGAGGCTCTCGCCGCTGCCGGGGCCGCGTACGCGGGCGCCGCGGACGCGCCTGGCGCGGACGCGGCAGCCTTGGGCACGGCGGCCTCCGCGGGTGCTGCGGCGGCGCCCGCGTTCAGGACGGTGGCGTCGAGCGGCGGCGAAGCCGCGGCGGTCGCCGGCGCGCCCGCGCCCGCTGCGGCTGCCCCCGCCTGCGCCAGCGCCTCGGAGAATGCCCGCGCCGTGTCGAAGCGATCGTCGGGGCGCTTGGCCAGCGCCTTGCGCACGACGGCGTCCATCGCCGCGGGGACCTGGATGTTGAAGCGGGAAGGCGGCAGCGGATCTTCCTCCAGCACCTTGCGCATCGTCGTCGTCGACGAGCCCGCGAACGGGCGCTCGCCGGTCAGGAACTGGTACAGGATGACGCCCGCGGAGAACAGGTCCGAGCGGCCGTCGACCGGCAACCCCTGGATCTGCTCCGGCGACATGTAAGCCGGCGTGCCGATCGCGGTGCCGAGCTGCGTCATGTTCGACGTTTCGATGTGCGCGATCCCGAAATCGGCGACTTTCACCGTGCCGTCTTCCTGCAGGAAGATGTTGGCCGGCTTGATGTCGCGGTGCACGACCCCCTGCCGGTGCGCATAGTCGAGCGCGGCCAGGATCTGCGTCATGATCCGCACGACGTCCGCGCTGGTGAAGCGCTCGCTGGACTGGAAATACTCCTTGAGCTCGCGACCCTTGACGTATTCCATCGCGATGTAGGAAACGCCGGCGTCGTCGCCGAAATCGTAGATGGAGACGATGTTCGGATGATTGAGTCGACCCGCGGCCTGGGCTTCGCGGCGGAAGCGCGCGACGATGTTCTCCGCGGTGTCGCCGGTGAGCTGGTCGGCGCGGATGGTCTTCAGCGCGACCAGGCGCTTGATCTGCGCGTCGAACGCCTCGTAGACGACGCCCATCGCGCCACGGCCGAGCTCGCGGCGAATCTCGTACTTGCCGATCAGGTCTGCCATCACCGCTCTCGGAAGAATCGCGCGTCGCCTCGGCCTCCCGGAACCGCCGGCGTCATGCCAGGACCGGCGTGTCGGCCTCGTGCGCCGACTCGCGCATGCCGTCGATCCCCACTGCGTGGGGCCCCTCGCCGGCCGCTCGCGTCGCTACTTGTACTTATTGTCGATCTCCCAGACGCTCTTCTGCACGAGCCGCTGGACCATGGTGTCGAGGCCGACGCCGCCCTGCTGCGACTGCGAGACGCCGAGCACCGACTGCGACACCGCGCCGACTTCCATCTTCTCTTCCGTGTAGCCCTGCGCCACCTGCTCGGTCGTCTCGGCGTCGATGATCTTGTAGCGCATGCCGATCAGCCAGACGCCGGTCGACTCGTTCGAGTGCACCGACCCCAGCGCGGTGCCGCCGACCGCCCCTGCGCGCGCGCCGCCGACCGAACCGGAGAATGCGCCGAGGAGGCCCGCCATCTGACCGAGGGTCCGGCCGTCGAACCCCTGCTGCGCCTGCGCGATCTGCTCGGCCTTCAGGATGTCGAACTTGACGACGTACTTGGTCGTCTTGAGCTTGCCCATCCCGAGATACTTGCGCGCAGCCTGCGGATCGCCCAGGTTGTAGGCCAGCGTGAACTCGTTGAGGATCGGTCCGAGGTTCGAGCGCTCGAGTACCTGGAAATTGGCCGCGGACAGCTCGACCTCGCCGAAGTCGGCGATGTTGTTCGGCGTGAACTTCTGCATGAACGTCGCGTTGTTGCTCTTGACCTCGCCCGGCAGCACGACGAGCGCCGGCCCCTTCTTGTTGACGTTCGTGTAGGTGACGGGCTGGTAGGCCGCCTGGTCCGCCGCGGCGTTGGCTTTCTGCGACGTCTCCTTGCCCGCCGTGGGCGACGGGTTGCCGAACGTCGGTTGCGCCTGCGCGGATGCGATCCAGGCGACGAGCGCGATGCCGATGACGGACTGCGCGAGCCTGCATGCAAGATGAGCGTTCATGGTTGGGGCCTCCCTGTCGAATGCACGGATCGGTTGCCGGATCATCGCTTCCTCGCCGGAGCGGGCGCCGCGTTGCGGCAGTAGTCGCCGTAGAGCTGCGCGACGACCTCGTCGGCCTTCTCGTTCACCAGCGTCAGCGCCATCCGCGACACGTCCATGCCGGAATACGACGCGTTGCCCGCGTCCACGTCCGACACCACGCGACCGCCGCTGGTCGTCAGCGTGAAGGCCATGTTCACCATCACCTGGTTGACGGGCATCATCGGATTCATCCCCGATTGCGTCGTGATCAGCCCGCGCAGGACGAAGCTCGCGCCCATGCGACGCGACGCCGAGAGCATCGCGTCGGGGTCGTTCCTGAAATACGCGTCGATCTCGGCCTGCTTGATCTGGGCGCGGATTTCCTCCGGCGTGTAAGTGCGCAGGCCGAGCGCCTGCAGCCGCTTGTTGATCGCCTGATAGTGCGGACCGTAGTTCTGCTGCTGCGCGACGATGTAGCCGTCGGACTGCACCTGGCCGATGACCACCATGATCTTCTTGCCCTTGAGCTCCGCGCGGCAGGGGGTGGACAGCTGGTCGGCGATCATCGCCTGGCGCGCCGCCTCCTTGGCCGCGTCCTCCTTCGCCGCTTCGCCAGGTTGCGAGAACTTGAAGCCCTGCGCGGCGACCGGCGCGACGGACGCCGCCGCCAGCGCCGCGGCCAGCGCACATGCGCGCAGGAGCGTCCGAAGCAGCATCGTGGGCGTCGATTCGAGCGGCAACAAGGTCGCGGAAGAGCGGCGGAAGCGATAAAGATTAGCTGAACCGCAGATTCGCGTCCACAGGAATCATCCCCGCGCAAGCGCTTGAATCAGCGTGCATTTACGCGCGCCATCCGGCCGTCGGCCGGCCGGCGGACGAACGGTGCGCCGGGCCTTCAGTTCAGGTTCGCGATGTACTGCGCAAGATTCTCGATGTCGGCGTCGGACAGCGTTCCGGCGACGCTGGTCATGTTGCCGGCATCGTTGGTGCGTCGCTTCGCCTTGAAGTCGAGCAGTTGCTTCTTGATGTAGTCGTACTGCTGTCCCGCCACGCGCGGGATCTCGTTCTGTCCGACGAACTCGCCCTGGTGACACATCGGGCACAGCACCTCGTCGGACTTCTTCCGGCCGGCAACCACCTTTGCGGCATCGGCGACGAAGCCGTTGGGCTTCTGCTTCTGCTTCGAGAAGTAATCGGCGAGCGCGAGCATTTCGGCCTGCGCGAGCGGCGCGGCAATCGCATCCATCGACGGGTCCCTGCGGCGGCCTTCCTTGAAGTCGCGCAACTGCAGATAAATATAGCGCGCGTTCTGGCCGGCGAGGACCGGGAACGCGCCGCTCGTCGAGTTTCCGCCCGGCCCGTGGCAGGCGACGCAGGTCTCGACCTTGTCCTTGACCGTTGGATCTGGCGCCGGACCGGATTGCGCTGCGGCGGACAGGGTCACGCATGCCAGCGTGACGGCGAGAAGGCGTGGAAGGGGCATGACGGGGCTCGCTTTCGCCCGGCATCATACGGTACCCGCGCGGCACGGCGCAGCGAGGACACGGCGGCACGGATGCGCGGCGGCACGGATGCGCGGCTGCGCGCTGCGCTTTACGCGATGCGCTATCCCGTCAGGCGGTGATCTTCGCGGCCAGCACGTCGACCTGCGAAATCGTCGGCGCTTCGGCCAGCAGGTCCGGCGCCTGTGCCATGAGCGCCGCAGCGATCTGCCCGCCCAGGTGCGCCTTGCGGCCGGCGTCGTCGGCGAAGGCATCGAAGATGGCGAACGTCGACGCATCGATCCGGAGCGCGAACCACACCGGCGTGAAAGATTCCTGATTGGCGAGCGCGAGCCCGCCTTCGAGAAAGCTCGCCACCGCGGCTTCCTTGCCGGGCTTGGCCTTGAGCACCACCCACAACGCGACACGAACCATGATCGGACTCCTTATCGAAGTCGGCGCGGCCACGCTGTTGGGCCAGCGTGGCCGCCTGCGTGCGACGCGCGGCGTTTCAGTTCGCCGCGAACACGAACACGCTGTTGCCGCGCTTGGCGTCGATCTGGTTGTTGCCGCCGGCGGCCACGGCGACGTACTGCTTGCCGTTCACCATGTACGAGACGGCCGGGGCGTTGACGCCGGCGCCGCAGTAATACCGCCACAGCTCCTTGCCGTTGCGGGCGTCGAAGGCCTTGAACCAGCCGTTGGCCTCGCCGTTGAACACGAGGTCGCCCGCGGTCGCGAGCACGCCGCCGACCAGCGGCTGCGGCGTCTTGACGCCCCACGCAACCTTGCCCGTGTCGAGGCTGACGGCGACGAGGCGCCCCCACTGCTCTTCGCCGGGGATCGTCTTGAACGCGCCGCCGAGCCACAGCTTGCCACCGGGATACGGCGCCTCCTCGACGTGGTAGGTCATCGGCTGGTGGAGATTCGCGGCGTACGCCATCCGCAGCTTCGGATTGATCGCCATCGGCGACCATTCGACGCCACCGTTCGCGCCCGGCAGCATCCGCGCCCCGGTCTTGGTCGGGAGCACCCACATGTTCTCCTGCGGGATCATCGCCTCGGAGAAGCGGATGAGATTGCCCGTGGCGCGGTCGTGGATGTAGACGTGGCCCGTCTTGCCGCCGTGTATGGCGACGTCGACCATCTTGCCGCTCTTGTCCTTCGCCTGCGTCAGGATCACCGGGCTCACCGCATCGAGGTCCCATACGTCGTGCGCGATGTACTGGGAGTGCCACTTGTACGTGCCCTTGTCGAGGTCGACTGCGACCATCGAGTCGGTGTACAGGTTGTCGCCCGGGCGGATCGCGCCGTAAAGGTCCGGCGAAGGATTGCCGACGACGAAATACACCGTGCGCGTCTTGAGATCGACCGCGGGTGCCATCCATACGCCGCCGCCCAGCGTCTGGTAGAAAGACGAGTCCTTTGCGTACGCCGCCTTTTCGGCCTCGATGTCACGATGCATGTCACGACCGGTCAGGTCGTTCTTTGCCCACACACCCTCGCTCTTTTCGGGGATGGTGTTGAACGTCCAGACCAGCTTCCCGTCCTTGGCGTCGAACGCCTTCACGAAGCCGCGGATGCCGTACTCGCCGCCGTTGGTGCCGATCAGCACCTTGCCGTCGACCACGACCGGTGCCATCGTCTCCGAGTAGCCCTTGTCGGGGTCGGCGATCTGCGTCTCCCACAGGAGCTTGCCGGTCTTGGCGTCGAGCGCGACGAGCTTGGCGTCGAGCGTTCCCATGTACAGGGTGCCGCCGTCGATCGCCACGCCGCGGTTGTTCGGACCGCAGCAGTACGTCGTGATCGGGCCCATCTTGTGCTTGTAGTGCCAGAACTCCTCGCCCGTGACCGCGTCGATTGCGTAGACATGGTTGAACGACGTGGTCAGGAACATGACGCCGTTCACCACGATCGGCGCGGTTTCCATCGATTCCAGCACGGCCGTCTGGAACACGAACGCAGGGCGCAGTCTCGCCACGTTGCCCGTATTGATCTGCGTCCCGGGGTAGTAGCGCGTGTTGTCGTAGTTGCCGTTGGAGTGGATCCAGTTCTTCGGGTCCGCCGCCGCCTTCTCGAGCATCTGCGACGTGATCGGTACGAGGTTCGACGACATCGCCTTCGACACCGTCGTCGCCGCTCCGCTGATTTCCTGCGCCTGCGCCGCACCCGCACCGATCGCGAGGCCCGTGACCGCGAACGCAATGGCGCGATTGACCATCCTCATCTTGATTCTCCCTTGGAGTTCTTCGCCGCTTGTCGCCGGCGCTTCTCGCGCCGGCCCGTACCGCCGGGATCGTTTATAGTCAGTTTGCTGCCCGGTTGCAATCTACAACTACGTGCGGTGCAGCATTCCGCACTGTCATCGAGGAGGTCCTCATGTCAACTTCGCTTGCCACGCCCCTTGGCGACCGGGTTTGCCGTTCCCGCCGGCGTATGCTGCAATGCAGCGCCGCCGGCGCGGCGCTCGTTCTCGCCGGCGGGCGCGTCGCGATCGCCGCCGACGACGGCAACGTGCCGCTGAACGCCCGCTTTCTCGTCGCGGCGCGCGACCTCGACGCGGACGCGATGAACCGGTACCTGCGCGACGGCGCCAACGTCAATTCGCGCAGCCGCATCGGAGAGACGGCGCTCGTCATCGTGCTGAAGAAGGACCGCGTCGACCTCGCGCAAGTGCTGATCGACCGGGGCGCCGATATCAATCTTGCGGCGGTGAACGGGATCACACCGCTGATGACCGCCGCCTACGGCGGCCATGCCGACATCGTGCGGACGCTTCTCGACCGCGGGGCGAAGATCGAGGCGGTCGATCGCCTGAAGAAGAATGCGATGACGTACGCCGCCGGCCAGGGCCATACGCCGGTGGTCGTGCTCCTGCTCGGTCGCGGCGTCGACCCTAACGCCGCATACGAGCACGGCCTGACCGCCCTGATGTGGGCCGCCGGCTACGGTCGCACCGAGACGATGCGCGCGCTGCTCGACGCGGGCGCACGCACCGACGCGAAGGACGATCGCGGCAAGACGGCGCTCGAAATCGCGAGCGAGAACAAGCAGTCCGAGGCGGTCGCCCTGCTCGAAGGCGTCGCGCGGACGAAGAAGAGCTAGGATCCGGCGCGCGCGCGATCGAGCGCTGCGCCGACCGCCGGCGGCGTACGCCGCCCGACACCGATCCGGGCGAGCAGTCCGTCGCGGGCGATCGCATGCTTCAGCGCGCCGGCGACGTGCAGCAGGACGGCCGTGGCGATGATCCAGCTGAGCGTCAGGTGCGCCGTCTCCATGAAGCCCTTGATCGCGGCGCTCTTCGGCGCCCACGCCGGGAGCGCGACGCCGAAGAACCGGACCGGATAGCCGCTGAACGCCGAGCCGAGGTAGCCCGCGAGCGGCATCGCGATCAGCGCCGCGTACAGCGCGACGTGCGTGGCGGCGGCCAGTCGCGCCTGCCAGCGCGGCATCGGCGGCATCGGCGGCGGCCGATGCCCGATCCGCCAGCCCAGACGGACAAGCATGAGCGCGAGAATGACGAGCCCGCACGACTTGTGCAGGTTGTACGCGTCGACGCGCGGCCCGACCGGCTGCTTGGGAATCTCCTGCATCCACCATCCCCACGCGAACTGTCCGATGACGGCCAGCGCGACCGTCCAGTGCAGCACGATCGCCGTGCTGGTATAGCGCCCGGCGCCGACGTCAGAGGGCGACATCGGCGTTCAGTCCGAGGAACCAGTTGCGCGGTGGCGCGGGCTCGAAGTAGCGGCCGTTGGTGTCGCCCACGATCACGGACCCCGCGTACTTGCGATCGAACACGTTGTTGACGCGCACGAATTCGCGCAGCGACACGCGGCCCACCGATTGCGCCAGGCCCGCTCGGATGTTCGTGACCGTGTACGCCGGCGCGTAATCGGTGTTCCGATCGTTGACGTAGATCTTGCCCACATACTGGACCTCCACGCCGGTGTTGAAGCCGCCGTAGCCGCCGGGCGCCCACGCGAGCTCGCCGTATGCCTGCTTCGAGGGCACGCCCGGCAGCTTCGAGCCCGCAGGCACGGGGAGCGGCGGCGCGCCCGCGGTGAACGTGTCGCTGAACACGGCGTCGAGGTAGGTCAGCGCGACGTGCGCGCGGAGGTTCCAGGGCAGCAGTCCGTCGTAGAGCAGCTCAGCGCCCTTGCGCCGCGTCGTGCCCGCGTTTTTGTACGTCGTCCGGCCGCCGGTGGCGGTGTTGGTCACGATCTCGTCGTCGGTGTCGATGTGGAACAGTGCCACATTCAGGCGCTGGTTGGCCGTGATCCGCGCCTTGGCGCCGACCTCGACCGCGCTGCTCGTGGCCGCGTTGAGCCCGAGATTGAGCCCCGGCCCGAGCGCGTTGTACGCCATCTCGGCGAACGTCGGCGTCTCGAAGCCCTGCCCGTAGCTCGCGTAGAGGTTGAGATCGTCGGTCACGTGCCAGACCGCGCCAAGGATCGGGCTCGTGTTGGTGAACTTGCGCGATCCGCTGTCGTCCGGGTTGGCCGCGGTAACGTAGTGGTCGTCGGATTCGTAGCGGACTTCGCTCGAGCGCAATCCCGCAGTCAGCGTCAGGAACGGCCACGGCGACACTTCCGCCTCGGCGTAGCCATCGACGCTCTGCACGGTGTCGTCCTCGTCACGTCGCAGGTCACCGAGCGCGCCGTTGTTGTTGACGTAGCCGCGGCGCCGCTCGTGCTGGCGATCCGTGTCGCCGCCGACGGTGAGCTTGAAAGGCATGCCCCAGCCGTTCATCTGCCAGGTGACGCGGGCGCCGACGCCGCCGAAATCGCGATCGAGATCCGCCACGCCACCCGACGACGTGGGCCCGGCCCCCGACAGCGCGAGATACTGCCGGATGAGGCGCCGGCCCCCGTAGGCCGCCACATGCAGCAGCGCATCGGCGTTGAAATGGTGGTCGACGGCGGCGCCGCCCTGTGTCTGGTTGATCGTCTTGCGGGTGTCGAACTGCAGTGCCGCCGGGTCCACCTGGCGCGGATCCGCGCCCCACTGCTCGCGTGTGAGGCCGAGCGGATCCTGTGTCTCGGGCTGATACTGCATGTTCCCGATCAGCGTCAGCCGCGTGGCGTCGGAGAAGTCGACCCGCAGCTTGGCGTTGACCACGTCGCGACGCGCCGACGAGTGATCGCGGTAGCCTTGTGTGTCGAACGCGTTGGCAGCGAAGACGTAGCCCGAGTTGGGCGTGGAGCCCGTGAGCTTCGCGCCCGCGGTGTAGGTGTCGTAGTTGCCCCCTCCCCGTTGAACGACGCGGTCGGCACCGCGCTCCCGTCCTCGGTGAACACCGAGATCACGCCGCCCGACGCGTTGCCGTAGAGCGTCGAGAATGGCCCGCGCAGCACCTCGACGCGTTGCGCGGAGAACAGGCTGAAGCTGCCCGTCTGGCCCTGACCGTCGGGCATCGTCGCCGGAATTCCGTCCTGGTAGAGCCGCACGCCGCGCACGCCGAACGCCGCGCGCGCACCGAAGCCGCGCGAACTGATCTGCAGGTCCTGCGCATAGTTTTGTCGATTCGCCGCAAAGACGCCCGGCACGCGCGGAAGCGTTTCGGAGAGATTCACCATCGGCTGCGCGTCGTGGATCGCGCTGCCGTCGATGATGTCGACCGACGCGGGAACGTCGAAAGCGCGCGCCGCGCTGCGCGTGGCGGTGACGACGACCGGGTCCAGCGGTCGCGGCGGCGCGTCCTGCGGCCAACCCTCCCGCGCTGCCAGCGTCACGACCAGCGCGACGGCAAGCGTGGCATACCTGCGTCCGCGCGGTCGAAAGGTCGTCATGGTGCGCGGATTGTCGCTGCGGTTAACAAGCAAAGCAAACTGGGCTAGGATAGCGGCGCTTCGAAGCGGAGGAAACCCGAAACCGGCCAGTCCGCCCGCGCCGGACGAGCGCTTCGCAATGATCACCACGCGGAGGAACCGAATGTCGTCGTACCGGCGCGCCCTGTTCGCGCTTGCCGCGCTCGCGCTTGTGCCGCTGTGCGAGGCGGCCTCCCTCGCCTACGTCCCCAACGAGGGCTCGGCCTCGATCTCGGTGATCGATACGGCGACGGACAAGGTGGTATCGACGCTGCGATTCGGCAAAAAGCCGCGCGGCATCGCGGTGTCGCTCGACGGCAGCCGGCTGTACATCAGCGATCAGGCGGCGAACGCGCTGGTCGTCGTCGACCTCGCGCTTGGCACGGAGCTCGCGGCGGTTCCGCTGGGCGATTCGCCGGAGGCGATCTACCTCTCGCACGACGGCAAATGGCTGTCGGCGGCCATCGAGGAGAACGACCAGGTCCTGCTGATCGACACCGCCAGCAACACCGTGGTCAAGCGCTTGACGATGAAGGGCCGCAATCCCGAGCACGCGGTGTTCAGCCCCGATGGCAAGTGGCTCTATGTGAGCGCCGAGGAGGCGGACTCGCTGGACGTCGTCGACCTCGCGCGCGGCGAGGTCGTCAAATCGATCAAAGTCGGCGACCGGCCGCGCGGCATCGGCTTCCTTCCGGATGGAAGCCGCGCATACGTGGCCGCGGAGAATGCCGACATCGTCAACGTCGTCGACACCACGAGCCACGAGGTCGTCGCCCGCATCAAGGCCGGCAAGCGCAGCAACGGCGTGACGGTTCACCCCGACGGGAAGCGTGTCTATGTTTCATCCGGCGGCGACGGAACGGTGCAGGTGATCGACGTCGCGTCCAATGCCATCGTGGCGACGATCCCGGTCGGGAAGCGACCCTGGAACATGGCGCTGACACCGGATGGGAAGAAGCTCTACGTCGCGTGCGGCCGCTCGGACGCGGTCGCCGTGATCGACACCGAGTCGAATCGCAAGATTGCCGACATTCCCGTGGGTCACCTTCCCTGGGGCGTCGCGATCCGCTGAATTGCCGCTTCGGAATGTCGTTCTAGCCGCGGTGTCGACGGCGCTGGCCCTGGCGGCGACCGCCATGATGGCCCCGCCCGCGCATGCCGCCGACAATCCCGCCGAGGTTTTCGAGCTTCCGGCGGTCGATGTCGTCGGGACGACGCCGCTCCCCGGGCTGGGCGTTCCGCTCGCCGATGTGCCGGGGAACGTCCAGCTCTACGGAAACCGGACACTGGCCACGCAACGCCCGTCCACGCTCACGCAGTTCCTCGATCGCAACGCGAACAGCGTGATCGCCACATCAGGGCAGGGAAACCCGTTCCAGCAGTCGATCATGTTCCGCGGTTTCGCGGCGTCACCGCTCGTCGGGACCCCGCAGGGCGTGTCGGTGTTCCAGGACGGCGTCCGCGTCAACGAGGCGTTCGGCGACGTCGTCAATTGGGACCTCCTCGCACCGGCGGCGATCGCGTCGATCCAGCTCATCCCCGGCTCGGTGCCCGCGTTCGGCCTCAATACGCTGGGCGGCGCATTGGCGATCTACACCAAGAGCGGCGCGCAGTTTCCCGGCGCCAATGTCGAAGTGTCCGGCGGCTCGTTCCGGCGCATCGAGGCGCAGGCCGAGGCGGGGGGCGTCCGCGACCGGATGGACTGGTACGCGACCGGCCGCTATCTCGACGACGACGGCTGGGCCGACCACAACCCGAGCCGCGTGCAGCAGTTCTTCGCCAAGGTCGGCTATCAGGACGAAGCGACCGACCTGGACGCGAGCCTGACGCTGGCCGACAACACGCTGCAGGGCGCGCAGACGCTGCCGCTGTCGATGCTGTCCGATGCGAAGCAGGCATACACCTATCCCGACCGCAACCAGAATCGCGTCGCCTTCGTGGCGGTCAAGGGCAGCCGCTTCATCGACGATGCGCTGCTCGTCGGCGCGAATGCGTATTACCGGAGCTACACGAACACCAATTTCAGCAGCAACGTCAACGACGATTACGACGTGACGTACGGCGGCGCCCCGCCCAGCCAGGCGTTCAACGATCGCTCGACGATCGACCAGCAGAGCTGGGGTGGCGGGCTGCAGGTCACCAGGACCGGGCACGCGGGCGGCGTCGGGCACCAGCTCGTCTTCGGCGCCACGCGGCGACTTCGGCCACACGCGTTTCACGCAGGACACCCAGCCCGCCGACTTCACCGCGGATCGCGGCACGAACGCCACCGGACCGTTCGTCGTCGGGACCGATGCCGATCTGCGCAACGACTACATCGGCGTCTACGTCGCGGACACGATCGCGCTGGACCCCCTCTGGACACTCAACGTCGCGGGGCGGTACAACCATGCCAAGGTCTCGATCGCGGACCGCAGCGGGTCCGATGCCGCGCTCGACGGCACGCATGCGTATGCGCGCTTCTCCCCGGCGATCGGGATCAACTACAAGCCGGTGAAGACGCTGACCGCGTTCGCCGCCTACAACGAAGGCATGCGCGCCCCGACGCCCATCGAGCTCACCTGCGCCGACCCCGAAGCGCCGTGCAAGCTGCCCAACCAGTTCCTTTCCGACCCGCCGCTCGACAAGGTCGTGTCGAAGACGTTCGAGGCGGGCGCGCGGGGCACGCTCGAGGGCGCGACGACGTGGTCGCTGGCCGTGTACCGGACCGACCTCGACGACGACATCCAGTTCATCGCCAGCGCGAGCGGCGCGTCGAACGCGGGCTACTTCCAGAACGTCGGCCGCACCCGACGCCAGGGATTCGAGGCAGCGCTGGCGACGCGCGTCGGGGACTTCGCGCTCGAGGGGCGCTACAGCCGCATCGACGCGACATTCCGGTCGACGTTCAGCGCGGCGAGCCCGAACAACTCGAGCGCCGACGACGACGGCGCGATCGTCGTGACGCCCGGCGACCGCCTGCCCGCGATCTCGCGTGACTCGCTCAAGCTCCGCATCGCGTACGAGCTGCCGGAGCGCCTGGCCGTCGCGCTGAACGCCGTGTACGCATCGCCACAATTCGCGCTCGGCGACGAGAACAACCAGGATCGCAACGGGCAGCTTCCATCGCATACGGTCTTCAATCTCGATGCGTATTACGACGCGAGCCCTGCGCTGCGCCTGTTCCTCAACGTGGACAACCTGTTCGACCGCCGCTATCAGACGCTCGCCCTGCTGGGGGCCAATGCCTTCACCGGGCCCGGCGCGACGTTCGGCCCGGCGCAGGGACTGGCGCCGGTCCCGGAGCAGTTCCGGGCACCGGCGGCGCCGCGCGCGGCGTGGATCGGCGTGCGCTATGCGTTCGATGCCGCGGCCGGCCGCTGATCGCCGGTAGAATCGCGCGATGACCGCATCGCCGCTCGACCCCGGAGGCACAGTGCGGCGCGGGCGGCGGCGCGCGCTCGCGTCGCTGGCGGGCATCGCCGCCCTGCCCCTGACGGCACTCGCCCCGGCGCGCGGCGCGGCGACGGACGATCTGTGTACGATCGCGGGCGCGGTCTCCCGGCGGCTGTTCGTTCCGCGCAATGCGGGCTACCTCGGGCGGCTCGCGCCGCGCGGCGCACCGCTGACGCTCGTCGCCGGGCCCCGGGGCGCGCTTCCCGCAGGCATCGCCCATGGCCCGCTGGCCTATCGCGTGCGCCACGGCGGTCGCGATTACGTCAATCCGTCGCTGATGCTGGCGCGCGGCGAGCGCGTGCGGATCGTCCTCGACAATCGCCTCGACGCGCCGACGATCGCCCACTGGCACGGCCTCGCCGTCGATACGGCCAACGACGGCAACGGCAACGTCCTGGTCGCGCCCGGGCAGCGTTACGCCTACGACTTCGAGGTGCGCGACCGCGGCGCGCTCTACTGGTATCACCCCCATCCGCATGGCAGCACGGCGCGCCAGGCGTACGACGGGCTCTTCGGCATGATCGACGTCGACGACCAGGACCACGCGGCGCTGCGACAGGCGCTGGACCTCGTCCCCGGCAGGACCGAGCTCACGCTGGCGCTCCACGACCGCCGCGCGGATGCCGCCTACCGGCCCTCGGCCGCGGATCTCATGCATGGCTTCTTCGGCGACGACGCACTGGTCAACGGCGTGTCCTGTGCCTATGTCGATGTCGCGTCGCGCCTCTATCGACTGCGTCTGCTCAACGCGTGCAATGCGCGGACGCTGCGCCTCGCGTTCCGCACGGCGGCCGGCGGCCGTCTCCCCTTCGTCATCGTCGGCAACGACGGCGGCCTGCTTCCCGCGCCGTTGACGGTCAAGGAGGCATTCCTCGCCGCGGCCGAGCGGCTCGACGTGCTGATCGACCTCGCGGCCGCGCCCGTGGGCGAGACGATCCTGATGGAGTCCCTCGCGTTCGATCCCATGCATGCGGAAATGCGCGAGGACGCCTCGCTCGACGCCTCATCCGGCCACGCGGCGATGGGGCACGGCCCCCTTGCGCCGGCCGCCGCCGACGCGCGCGCGCAGGGCGACGGCCATGGCGAGGCACACGCGCACGCGGCCGCGGCGTGGCCTGAAGGGGGCCCGCGGCGGCTCCTGGCATTGCGCGTCCGCGAGAAGACGCGGTTCGACCGCAAGGTGCCGGACGTGCTGTGCCGACTTCCCGCCATCGACACCGCTGGCGTGCGCGAGCGGCCGTTCCGCCTCGGCTATCACAAGGGGCGCTGGCGCATCAACGATCGCGTGTTCGTCATGGGCGAGACGCCGATCGAGGTGGCGCGCGACACGACCGAAGTCTGGCTCCTTCGGAACTATTACACGAGCATGCCGCACGCGATGCACCTGCATGGATTCCACTTCGAGGTCCTCGAGCGCGAGACGTCGCCCGATTCCGTCGCCGCGCTGGCGGTCGACAGCCGCGGCCGCCAAGCGAGCGACTTCGGGCGCAAGGACACGGTGCTCGTCTGGCCCGGCGAGAGCGTCCGGATCGCCATCCGCTTCGACCTTCCCTGGCCGGGACCGCAGACTTACGTCTTCCACTGCCACAATCTCGAGCACGAGGACGGCGGCATGATGCTCGGCGTGCGCGTCGCGTGACGCGGCTGCTGCTGGCCGGCGGCGGCCATGCGCACGTGGAAGTGCTGCGGCGTTTTGCGCACCGCCGGCCGCCCGCCGAGGTCACCGTGGTCGCACCGGAGGCCGGCACGCTGTATTCCGGAATGGTGCCCGGCGTGGTCGCGGGATCGTACGCGCGGACCGCGGCGACGATCGACTTGCGGGCGCTGGTGGATGCCGCGGGCGCGCGGCTTCGGATCGGCGCGGTCGCGTCCCTCGACCCCGACCTGCGGCGCGCGACACTCGCCGACGGCGCAGCGATAGACTTCGACGCGGCCTCGCTCGACGTCGGCGCGGTCACGACGCTTCCCGCCGCTTCGCCCGATGCGCGCGCGCTGCCGGTGCGACCGCTGTCCGGCCTCCTTGACCAGTGGGACACGCTGCAGCGCGACGCCGCGGGCGGCGCGATGCGCACGATCGCCGTCGTGGGAGGCGGCGCCGCCGGCGTGGAGCTTGCCTTCGCCATCGCTTACCGGTTGGGCCGGGAGCTCGGCGCGCGCGCGCCGGCGGTCACGATCGTCACCGACCGGACGACGCTCGCCGCAGACCTTCCGCCGGGCGTCCGGCGCCGGCTTGCGCGGCTCGCCGCCGCACGCGGCATCGAGGTGGTCGCGGGCGCGGCGGCGTGCGCGATCGACGCGTCCGCCGTCACGCTTGCCGACGCCAGGCGCGTCGCGGCCGACGCGGTCGTCGTCGCGACGCCGGCGGCGCGCGCCGCCGTGGCTGCGGGTGGCCGGACTCGCGTGCGACGCCGCCGGGTTCGTGCAGGTGGACGCGTCGCTGCGATCGATCTCGCATCCGGTCGTCTTCGCGGTCGGCGACTGCGCCACGCAGGTCGACGCGCCCCGTCCGCGATCGGGTGTCTACGCCGTGCGCGCGGGTCCTCCGCTCGCCCGCAACCTCGAACGCACGCTCGCGGGCGGCAAGCTCCTGCGCCATCGCCCGCAGCGCAAGGCGCTGGCGCTGATCTCGGTCGGCAAGGGCTACGCCGTCGCGACGCGTCCGCCCTGGTCGGCCGAGGGCGCTTGGGTGTGGTGGTGGAAGGACCGGGTCGACCGCAGCTTCGTCGCGCGCTACCGGGCGGAAGGGTAGCGCCGCGTCCGGCGGTTATCATTCGCCGATGATGCCTGCCGCCCGGCCGTGGCGCGCGCTGATCGCGCTCTGTCTTCTTGCGCCCGCCGCAACGATGCCCGCGCACGCGGCGGCGCCCGAGATCGTCCTGGTCCCGCAGCAGGTCTCCACCCACGGCTGGTTCTTCCAGGGCGAAGCCGGCATGGCTGCCGCGTCCAACCGGGGCTTCATGTCGAATGCGGGTTTCGTCGTGACCCGCGACGCCGTGATCGTCTTCGATGCCCTGGGAACGCCGCCGCTCGGACGCGCGATGATCACGGCGATCCGCAAGGTCACGCCGCTGCCGATCAGGCGCGTCATCGTCTCGCACTACCACGCCGATCACGTCTACGGTCTGCAGGAGTTCAAGCGCGAAGGCGCCGAGATCTGGGCTTATCGCAAGGGCGAGGCGTACTTCACGTCGGGCCAGGCGGCGGAGCGCCTCGCGCAGCGACGCGCCGACCTGTTTCCGTGGGTCGACGAGGCGACGCGCGTCGTGCCCCCGGACGTCTGGCTCGACGGCGACACCGATTTCCGCGAAGGCGGGCTCACGTTCCGCCTGATCTGGTCGGGCGGCGCGCATTCGCCGGAGGACCTCATGATGTACGTCGTCGAGGACCGCCTGCTGTTCTGCGGCGATCTCGTGTTCGCCGGCCGCATTCCGTTCGTAGGCAACGCCGACAGCAAGGGCTGGCTGTCGGCGATGGAGCGCATGCTGGCACTCGACCCCGTCGTCGTCGTCCCGGGCCATGGCGGCGCCTCACGCGACGTCCGGCGCGACCTGACGACGACGCGCGACTACCTCACCTACCTGCGCGCGACGATGGGCCATGCCGTGGACGATCTCGAGCCGTTCGACGAGGCGTACGCGAAGACGGACTGGTCGCGCTTCCGCAACCTGCCGGCGTTCGACGCCGCCAACCGGATCAACGCCTATGGCACCTACCTGCTGATGGAGCAGGAGGCGCTGAACGCGAACAAGCGATGACGACGTCGAGCGATCCGGTCCTGGCCGTCGGCGTGCGCGCGGCGCGACGCGCCGCGAGCGTCATCATCGACGCGTCGCGCGACCTGCGCCGCCTGCCGACATTCTCCCGCGAGCATGGCGACATCGTGTCGGCCGCGGACTCGGAGGCAGAGAGCGCCATCGCCGCGACGATCGGCGCCGCGTTTCCGGAGCACGCGGTCCTGTCCGAGGAATCCGGCGAGCTCCGCAAGGGCGCCGAGGACACGCCGTTCCGCTGGGTCGTCGATCCCATCGACGGCAGCCTCAATTTCGTCCATGGCTTCCCGTATTTCGCCGTTTCGATCGCCCTCGCGAAGAACGACGACATCACGCACGCGGTGGTGCTCGATCCGGTGCACGACGAGCTGTTCACGGCCGTCAAGGGCAAGGGCGCGCAGCGCAACGGCGCGCCCATCCACGTCTCCGCCTGCACGCGACTGGCGGACGCGCTGATCGGCACGGTCCTACCGACGCGGCGCAGCCCGAAGCTGGCCGCCTACCTGCCGGTGTTCAATGCCGTGCTCGCGCAATGCGCCGGCATCCGCCGCGCAGGCGCGTGTGCGCTCGACCTGGCGCACCTCGCCGCCGGGCGCCTGGACGGCTTCTGGGTGTCGAGCCTCAAGGCGTGGGACGTCGCCGCGGGGAGCCTGTTGGTCAGCGAGGCGGGCGGGCGCGTCGGCGACTTCGCCGGCGGCCCCGACTTCCTGCGCACCAACGAAGTGATCGCGGCCGCGCCGGGGCTGTTCAATCCGCTGCGCGAGGCGATCGTGGTGGCGCGTCCGCCTGCGTGACCGGCGCCGCCGCACGCGGATCGCGGCGCGGCAGCCAGAGCACCGCGCAGAACGTCACCAGCGCCGTCGCCGCCATCGCGAGCAGCAAGGTCCTGAAGCCGGCCGCCTTGACGACCGGCCCGAGCAGCCACACGGCCAGCGAGCTCACGCCGAAGGCGACCGTGAGGCGCATGCCGGACACGCGCGAGCGCATGCGGTCGTCGACATAGCGGACGATCATGGCGTCGGTGAACGGGATGGCGCCGAACACGACGATCATGAACGCGATCATCAGCACGTACAGCGCCCATCCCTGCGCGCTCGCCGCCAGCGCGAACAGCGGCACCTGGAAGGCGACGATGCCGGCGTACAGATACTTGAGCGGTACGCGGTCGATCATCGATCCCACGGCGATCTGTGCGAACGAGCCGATGACGTAGACGAGCGCGAGCAGCAGCCCGAGCGTCGCAGGATCCTCGACGATCCCCGCGAAGCGCTCCCGCAGCAGCTCGCCGTTGCCGTTGGTCGTGAAATTGAACAGCAGGCTCGCGGTCACCGAGGCGATGGTCATCACCGCGAAGACGCGCGCGAACGATGCCTCGACCGGCACGCGCGCGCCCGTCGCGCGGCGCGCCGGTGCGACGTGCTCGGGCGGGGCGATCCGCGCGAACGCGAACCCGCATCCGATCGCGATCAGCGCCGGCACCGCGAACGCCGCGCGCCATCCTGCGTACTTGACGAGCAACCCCGTGACGACGGCGGAAAGCGCGACGCCGAGGTTGCCCGCCAGTCCGTTGACCCCGATGGTCAGGCCGGGGCGCGGCGAGTCGCGCACCAGCATGGGGATTCCCACCGGGTGATAGATCGACGCGAACGCGCCGAGCAGCGTCAGCGCGCCGGCAAGCTGCCACGCACTTTGCGTGAGCGCCGCGAGCAGCGCGGCCGCGCCCATGCCGAAGAAGAACACGAGCATCATGCGGCGGCGTCCCCACAGGTCGCCAAGGCGCCCCGACGGCAGCGATCCCAGCCCGAACAGCGCGAACGCGCCCACGCCGTACGGCATCAGGTCTTCCCACCGCGCGAGACCGAAGTCCGCCGCGATCGTCGTCACCGCCGTCGCGAAGATCAGCAGGAACATGTGATCGATCGCGTGCGCGACGTTCAGGAGCAGCGACGTCGGTCGATGGCGGGCGTCGCTCATCCGATGCGCCTCATGCGGCGAGCTCGCGCAACTGCTGCGCCAGCGCGGGCGCGACGTCCACCCCCTGCTCCGCAGCGCGCGCCGCCAGATCTGCGCGCCTGGTGCCGGGCAGCCGCACGCCCTCGTCCTTCATGATTTCGGCCACCAGCGCTTCCACGCGCGCATCGTACACCGCGGTCCCGGCAAGCGCGCCGGGATCGACGACCAGGAACGCCTGGCCGATCCGCGGCCGGTTTCCAGCGTCGACGAAGAACGTGTCCGCCTCGAAGCCGAAGGCCGCGCCGGTGAGCGCGCAGGCGAGCAGCTCGACGATCAGCGCAAGCATCGCACCCTTCGTCCCGCCCATCGGCAGCATCGAGCCGGTGAGCGCCGCCTTCGCGTCGGTCGTCGGCCGGCCCGCTGCGTCGAGCGCCCAGCCCAGGGGAATCGGCCGGCCTTCCTTCGCCGCGATCATCACCTTGCCGCGCGCCACTTCCGACAGCGACAGATCGATCGTCAGCGGCGGCCCCTTCGCGCGCGGAAACGTCGCCGCGATCGGATTGGTCCCGAAGACCGGGTGGCGACCACCCGCCGCCGGCATCGCCGCCGGCGAGTTGCCCAGCGCGAGGCCGACCAGGTGCGCGGCGGCCACCGGCGCGAGATGATAGGCGGCGACGCCGAAATGATGGCTGCGCGTGACGCCGGCGAAGCTGACGCCGTGGTGGCCCGCGCGCGCGATCGCCTCGCGGACCGCAAGCGCGCAGGCGGGGAACGCGAGGCCCTCGCCGGCGTCGACCAGCACGGCGCCGCCGCGCTCGGCGACGACGACCGGGACCGCATCGCCGTCGACGCGGCCGTTGCGCAGATGGGCAGCGTATTGCGGCACGCGCGACAGGCCGTGCGAAGCGAGGCCCTGCGCTTCGGCGTCGACCAGCGCCGCCGCCGTCGCTTCGGCCATCACTGCATTCGCGCCGGCCCGCGCAAGCGCGCGCGCCGCCAGCGCGCGGAGCTCCTCCTCGGACATCGCCATCGTGTCACCTCCCGTGCAGCGCTGCCGCCACCTTCTGCGCGATCATCGTCGAGACGCGCTCGTTCGATTCGCGGGTGACCCCGGCGACATGGGGCGTGAGGATCAGGTTCGGGCAGCCGGCGAGCGGCGAGCCCGCCGGCAGCGGCTCGCGCTCGAAGACGTCGAGGGCGGCGCCGCCGAGGCGCCCTTCACGCAACGCGGCGGCCACGGCGAATTCGTCGACGACGCCGCCGCGCGCCGTATTGATCAGGATCGCATCGCGCTTCATCGTGCGGATGCGCTCTGCATCGATCAGGTTGCGCGTCGCCGGCGTGAGCGGGACATGCAGCGAGACCACGTCCGCTTCGGCGATGAGCTCCGCGAACGCCCTGCGCGTCGTGCGCTCGGCATCCCACACGGGCGACTCCGCGTCGAGCGCCGCGTCGAAGCCTAGCGTGCGCAGGCCGAGCGCGCGCCCGAGCGTGCCGGTGAGGCGGCCAATGCCGCCGAAGCCGATCAGGCCGAGCGTCTTGCCGGCCAGCTCGCGGCCGTCCGAGAGCGCGTTGCGCGGCCAGCGGCCTTCGGCCACCTCGCCGCTCGACCCATAGGCGCCCCGCAGCAGCAGCATCGCGGTCCCGATGACGTATTCGGCCACCGCGAGCGCGTTGGCGCCGGTCGCCGGGATGACGCGCACCCCGCTCTGCTCGCACGCGGCCACGTCGATGTTGTCGAGCCCGACGCCCAGCCGCCCCACCACGCGCACCGACCGCGCGCTTTCGATCAGCGCCGCCGTCACCTGGGTCCGGTTGCGGACGATCAGCGCGTCGGCGCCGGCCAGCGACGCCTTGAGCTTGATCGGATGGTCGACGAGATCCTTGTCGTACAGCACGTCGAACGACGCCGCGAGCCAGTCGACCGCGGGCGCGTCCATGAATTCGCTGATGACGATCTTCACTTGGGAAAGCTCTCCTTGGGCGACCCCCCGGCGCCGCGGTCGCGCTCAAGCCTGCCAGGGCAGGCGGTCCAGGTCGACGTTGCCGCCGCTCACGATGATGCCCGCGCGACGTCCGGCGAGATCGAGGGTGCCGTCGAGCACACAGGCGAGTGGCACGGCGGCGGACGGCTCGATGACGATCTTCATCCGCTCGAAGGTCATGCGCATTGCGCGCACGATGGCATCCTCGCTGCAGAGCGCAACGTCGCGCACGTGCGCGCGAATCGCGTGCAGCGTCCGCGGCGACAGCGTCGTTCGCAGGCCATCCGCGATCGTCTGCTTCGGCGGGAGCGGCTCCAGGCGTCCCGAGCGGAAGCTCGCGGCCGCATCGCCCGCGTTCGCGGGCTCCGCGCCATACACCGCGATCTCCGGCCGCGACGCGGTTACCGCGATCGCCGTGCCGGACAGCAACCCGCCGCCGCCGCAGGGGGCGACGACGGCCTCGACGTCCGGAGCCTGCTCGAGCAACTCGAGCGCGGCGGTGCCCTGCCCGGCGATGACCCGCGAATCGTCGAAGGGATGGATCAGCGTCGCGCCGCTTTCGTGCTGGATTTCCGCGCAGGCCGCCTCCCGCGCGGCGACGGTCGGCGCGCAGAAGCGGATGGTGGCGCCGAAGCGCCGGACGTTCGCCTGCTTCACGCGCGGCGCGTTCTCCGGCATCACGACCCACGCTGCGATGCCGCGGCGGCGCGCCGCGTAGGCGAGCGCCGCGCCATGGTTCCCGGACGAGTGCGTGACGACGCCGCGCGCGGCCTCGGCGTCGCCGAGCGAGAACACCGCGTTGCACGCGCCGCGCGCCTTGAACGCGCCGATGCGCTGGAAATTCTCGCACTTGAAGTAGAGCCGGGCGCCGGCCTGCGCGTCGATCGCCGCGCAGGTCAGCACCGCCGTGCGATGGACGTGCGGGGCGATTCGCGCATGCGCCGCGCGAATGGCAGCGAGGTCCGGCAAGGCGGGCGCGGCCGCGCCGACAGCTGCGCGCGACGCCTGCCTCACGCGCTCTCGTACAGGCGCGTCAGCACGAACTCGCGGTGGCCGAGCGCTTCGGCCGCGGTGAGGCGGCCGTTGACCGTGCGGAACATCATGTCGAGCAGCATGTCGCCCGCGTCGCTCATCGTGATCTCGCGCTGCAACAGGCCCGACGTGTCGACGTCGACGTGCTCGCTCATCGTTCGCACGGTGCGCGGGTTGGCGCAGATCTTGATCACCGGCAGGATCGGATTGCCGATGACGTTGCCCTGGCCCGTGGGGAAGAAGTGGACGACGAACCCCGAAGCCGCGCACAGCGTGACCATCTCGGCGGCCGCCGACGAGCTGTCCATGAACCACAGGCCGGCGTGCGCGGGCATCTCGGCCTTGTCGAGCACGCCGTCGACGACGCATTTCCTGCCGATCTTCTGGATGTTGCCGAGCGCCTTCTCCTCGATCGTCGTCAGCCCGCCGGCGATGTTGCCCTTGGTCGGCTGCGACTCGGACAGGTCGGTGGTCTTGTGGCGCTCGATCATCGCCTGGTAGCGGTCGAACATCCGCATGAAGTCGGCGCGGACCTGGTCGTCGCGGCAGCGCGCGGCGACGATGCTCTCGCCGCCGGTGAGCTCGGACGTCTCGCCGAACACCAGCGTGCATCCGGCCGCATAGAGCTTGTCGAACGCATCGCCGACCGTGGGGTTCGCGCCGCAGCCCGACGTCGTGTCCGATTCCCCGCACTTGGTCGACACCCAGAGCTCGTTCAGCGCGCACTCGACCCGATGCTTCTCGCTCGCCCATTGGAGGAGCTCGCGCGCCGCCTTCGATGCACGCATGATCGTGTCGTGGTCGCCGTGCAGCTCGATGCCGAAGTGCTGCACCGGCTTGCCCGTGGCGGCGATGCCGTCGGCCACCTTCTTCGACCAGCCGTCCTCGATCCCGATGACGACCACCGCCGCGACGTTCGGATTGCTCCCCGCGCCGATCAGCGTGCGGAAGTGCAGGTCGAGATCGGCGCCGAACTGCAGCCGTCCGTACGGATGCGGGATCGCGAGCGTGCCCTTGATGTTGTTCGCCACCGCCTCCGCGGCCGCATTCGACAGGTCGTCGACCGGCAGGATGATCACGTGGTTGCGCACGCCGACGCGACCGTTCTCGCGCCGGTAACCCCAGATAGTTTCGTGCAGCATGGCTACCACCGCTTGGTCTTGATGTTGTGGACGTGGGCGTGCTCGCCCTTGCGGATCGGCTTCACCACCTTGCCGATGTCGACGCCGTACTTGATCACCGTGTCGCCCACGGCCATGTCCTTCAGCGCGACCTTGTGGCCGATCGGAATGTCCTGGATCGCCTCGAGCGCGATCGTGCGATCCTCGTCGAGGATCAGGCCGGTGAGCGCCGTCCCGGCCGTCAGGCCCTCGACGACGACGACTGCGACCGAGTCGGCGGGGTCGTGCAGCACGCAATGGATCATCGGTAACTCCGGAGAGGGACAGGGAGCCGGCCTGGGCCGCGCTCGCGGGCGGCGCGGTCGGGCCTCCGACGCGGTTGACGCGAGCCCCGATGCTAAGACCGCGCGGCGCCCAAGTCAACTAGATCATCTATATCATTTGCATCAGTTGCGCATGGCGTCTACACTGGATTCGGACGAATTTCCCCTTCCCCGGCCCGCCATGAACGACGCCACGATCCCGGCCGTGCCGCTGACGGCGCCGCTGTACAAGGAAGTGAAGCGGCAGATGATGGCGCGCCTGACCCGCGGCGACTGGAAGCCCGGCGAGGCGATTCCGTCGGAGCGGCGCCTGTCGGAGCGCTACGGGATCAGCATCGGCACGGTGCGCAAGGCGATCGACGAGCTCTGCGCCGAGAACATACTCATCCGGCAGCAGGGTCGCGGCACGTACGTCGCGAGCCACAACCGTGACCGGCTGCTGTTCTACTTCTTCCATGTGGTTCCCGAGGACGGGCCGAAGGCGTATCCGAACGTGCACCTCGTCGCGTTCGCGCGCGGCAGGGCCGACCGGATCGAGGCGGAGAAACTCGGCCTCGACGCGGGCGACGCCGTCCTGCGCATCCGCAATGTCCTTTCGCTCGACGACGCGCCGATCATCATCGACGACATCGCGCTCGCGGTCGCGCGCTTTCCCGGCCTGGGCGAGAAGCAGTTCCGCGCGCGCACCTCGACCATCTACAACCTCTACCAGGAGGCGTTCGCCATCTCGGTCGTCAAGACCCGGGAGCGGCTGCGCGCAATGCTGGCCGACGCCGATGCGGCCGCCCTGCTCCACGTCGCGCCCGGCGCGCCCCTGCTGCAGATACGCCGAGTTGCCTTCACCTATCACGACGACCCCGTCGAGTATCGCGTCTCGCGCGTCAACACGCAGCGTCACGAATACTGGGCGGACATCGGCGCGAGCTGACGCCGCGCTCGCGGCGCGGCCGCGTGCTAGATTTGCAGCTTTGCGGCGCAACGCGATACAACGCACAAACCATGGAGGGAACACCGATGCAACGAGCAACCCGACGTACCTTGCGCAGCATCCTGGCCGTCGCTGCCGCAGGCAGCGCGCTGGCAGCCTGGCCCGCATGCGCAGACACGCTGACGTACGTGATTCCCTTTCCGGCCGGCGGCGAATCCGACGTGACGGCGCGCATCCAGGAGCCGGTGGTCAAGGCGGTGTCGGGTCGGGACGTCGTGGTCCAGTACAAGACGGGCGCCGGCGGCGCCACCGCCTGGGCGTCGCTCAACAAGCTGCCGGCCGATGGCTCGACCGTGATGGGCACGAACCTTCCCCACATCATCCTGCAGCCGATCCAGAAGGACGTTGGCTACAAGACCGACGACATCGTCAACGTCTTCGTTTTCCAGCTCACGCCTGACGCGATCGTCGTGCCCGTCGACAGCCCGTTCAAGTCGCTGAAGGATCTCATCGCCGCGGCCAAGGCGAAGCCGAACGCTATCACGATGTCGGGAAGCGGGACGCATACCGGGCCGCACCTCTCCCACGCGACGTTCGACAGCCTCGCCGGCGTGAAGACGACTTACGTCCCGTTCAACGGCACGGCGCCTTCCGTCGCCGCGATGATGGGCAAGCAGGTCGACGCGGCGATGACCTTCACGACCGCAGCGATCCAGCAGGGCGACAAGGTACGCATGCTGGCGGTGGCGATGGATCAGCGCCTCCCGTCGCATCCCGACGTGCCCACGTTCAAGGAGCTCGGCATCGACATGGTGTCGGGCGTATATCGTGGCGTCGCCGTCCCCAAGGCGACGCCCGAGGCGAAGCGCAAGGAGCTGTCCGACCTCTTCGCCAAGGTCAACCAGGACGCCGGCTACCGCAAGAAAATGACCGACGGCGGGTTCGTCATCACCGACATCCCGTACGACAAGATGTCCGCGTTCATGGCGCAGCAGAAGAAGGCTTTCGAAGCCGCGGCGCGCGAGGTCGGGCTCATCAAATAGCGCGCGCGTCGCCCGCCCCGCGTTTCGCCCTTGCTCCTCTTCGACAGCCTGGTCGCGGCGCTCGCGCCGCTCAACCTGCTGCTGGCGCTCGGCGGGGTGGCGGCCGGGACGATCGTCGGCGCGCTGCCGGGACTCACCGCGACGATGGCCGTCGCGGTGCTCGTCCCCTTCACGTTCACGATGCAGCCGGCGCCCGCGCTCGTGCTGCTGGGCGCGATCTACACGGGCGCGATCTACGGCGGCGCGTACTCCGCGGTCCTGCTGAACACGCCGGGAACGCCGTCGGCGATCGCCACGACGTTCGACGGCTTCCCGATGGCCAAGCGCGGCGACGGCGACCTCGCGATCACGCTGGCCTGCCTCGCGTCGGTCGTCGGCGGCCTCGTCGGCGCGCTGTTCCTCCTGCTGCTCGCGCCGCCGCTCGCCGCGTTCGCGCTCGCGTTCGGGCCGATCGAGTATTTCTGGCTCGCGGTGCTCGGCCTGACGCTGGTCGCCGCGCTGTCGGAGGGCGATTCGCTGAAGGGGATGGTGGGCGCGTGCGTCGGCCTGCTGCTGTCGATGATCGGATCGGCCGTCATCGGCGGCGACATCCGCTTCACGCTCGATTCGTCGATCCTCCTGGGCGGCATCGGCGTCGTTCCGGCGCTGATCGGCCTGTTCTGCCTGCCGGTGCTGATCGACCTCGTGGCCTCGCGCGACGAGCATCTCGAGATCGAGGGCAAGGTCGCGAGCTATCGCCTTCGCGAGGCGGTGCGCATCGCCTTCGCCGACAAGCTCAACCTCGGCCGCAGCTCGATCATCGGCACGATCATCGGCGTGCTGCCGGGCGCCGGGGGGTCGATCGCCGCGCTCGTCGCGTATTCGGAGGCGCGCCGCGCGTCCAAGTCGCGCGACACCTTCGGCCGCGGCAACCCGAGCGGCGTGATCGCGAGCGAATCGTCGAACAACGCAACCGTCGGCGGCGGGTTCATCCCGACGCTGGTGCTCGGCATCCCGGGAACGCCGGCCGACGCGGTCGTCCTCGGCGCGCTCCTCGTCCAGGGCGTCAAGACGGGGCCGTCGCTGTTCAACGACCAGGGCTCGATCGTCTACACGTTCATCTTCGGCCTGCTGATCGCGACGCTGCTCATGCTGCCGGTCGGCCTGTTCCTCGGCCGCCATGCCTACCGCTCGATCATCGCGGTCCCGAAGGCGCTGCTGGTTCCCGCGATCGCGTTCCTCACGGTGATCGGCAGCTACGCGATCCAGGGCAACACCGACGACGTCATCGTCATGCTCGGTACGGGGCTCGCCGGCTGGGTCCTGAGCCGCTTCGGCTTCGCGCCGGCGCCGGTCGTGCTCGGCCTCATCCTGGGCCCGCTTGCCGAGCAGGGATTCGTCCAGGCCTGGATGATCGGTTCCGCCACGGGCAACCTGGTCGGCATGTTCTTCTTCCGCCCGATCTCGCTCGCGATCATGGCAGTCGCCGCACTGACGCTTCTCTATCCGTCGTGGAGCCGCCGCCGGGAACGGCGCCGGCTGGCGATCGAACCGGCGGCCGCGGCAAACCCCGCGCCGGAGGATGCGCTTAGCGCCGGCGGCGACGGGCGTCCCGACTACGGCGCCGCCGTCGTCGCGCTGCTGCTCGCAGCCGCCGCCGTGTTCGTGCTGTGGCAAGCCGCCGATTTCTCGATGTTCGGCTCGGTGTTCCCGCGCACGATCGGCGCCGTCATGCTTGTGGGCAGCATCGGCGTCATCTGGCGCTCGCTCCGCGGGCGCGGCAAGCGTTCGCCGGGCCTGCCGCGCGACGGTTTCGCACGCAGCGTCGCCCTGATCGGCGTGATGCTTCTGTGGATCGCCTTGCTCGAGCGCGCCGGCATGGCACTGTCGAGCTTCGTCGCGTTCGTCGTCCTCGCGCTGGGCGCGGATCGCGAGCCGCTCACCCTCCGACGGCTCCTGTTGTTCGCCGCCGCGGGCGCCGTGCTCGTCGCGCTGTTCGTGATGCTGTTCGGGCAGGTCCTCGGCGTGCGCCTGCCGGCAGGCATCCTCCCCGCGATGCTATCCTGATGCCCGACCCGCCATGACCGCATTCTCCTGCGCCGCGATCCTCGCGGGCCGCGCGCCCGCCGCCACGCCCGTCACCGTCAAGGGATGGGTGCGCACGCGCCGGGACTCCAAGGCGGGCATCTCCTTCGTCAGCCTCTCCGACGGCTCGTGCTTCCAGCCGGTGCAGGTCGTCGCGCCGAACACGCTCCCAAACTACGCGTCGGAGGTCTTGCACCTGACGGCGGGCTGCGCCGTCGAGGCAACGGGGATGATCGTGCCTTCCCCCGCGAAGGGCCAGCCGTTCGAGATGCAGGCGACTGCGATCGACGTCGTCGGCTGGGTCGACGACCCCGATACGTACCCGATCCAGCCGAAGCCGCACACGCTCGAATACCTGCGCGAAGTCGCGCACCTGCGGCCGCGCACCAACGTTATCGGCGCAGTGACGCGCGTGCGCCACACGATCGCGCAGGCGATCCACCGCTTCTTCAGCGACGGCGGATTCGTGTGGGTCAACACGCCGATCATCACGGCGTCGGATGCCGAAGGCGCGGGCGCGCTGTTCCGCGTGTCGACGCTCGACCTCGTGAACCCGCCGCGAGCGCCCGACGGCAAGGTCGACTTCGCGCAGGATTTCTTCGGCACCGAGGCATTCCTCACCGTGTCCGGACAGCTGAACGTCGAGGCGTACTGCATGGCGCTGTCGAAGGTCTACACGTTCGGACCGACGTTTCGCGCCGAGAACTCGAACACCAGCCGTCATCTGGCGGAGTTCTGGATGATCGAGCCGGAGATCGCGTTCGCCGACCTCGCCGACAACGCGAGCCTCGCCGAAGCGCTGTTGAAGCACGTGTTCAGGACCGTGCTCGCCGAGCGGCCCGACGACATGGCGTTCTTCGAGGAGCGCATCGAAAAAGGCGTGATCGCCAAGCTCTCGGGCATCGTCGACGCCGAGTTCGTGCGCATGGACTACACGGAGGCCATCGGCATCCTCGAGCGCGCAAAGCAGAAGTTCGAGTTCCCGGTGAAATGGGGCGTCGATCTGCAGTCCGAGCACGAGCGCTACATCACCGAGCAGCACGCGAGGAAGCCGGTGATCGTGATGAACTACCCGCGCGAGATCAAGGCGTTCTACATGCGCGCCAACGACGACGGCAAGACAGTGGCGGCGATGGACGTGCTGGCGCCCGGCATCGGCGAGATCATCGGCGGCAGCCAGCGCGAGGAGCGTCTCGATCGGCTGGACGCGCGGATGGACGAGATGGGCATCGACCGCGCGCACTACGCCTGGTACCGGGACCTGCGCCGCTACGGCACGGTGCCGCACGCCGGCTTCGGGCTGGGATTCGAGCGGACGATCGCCTACGCGACCGGCCTCGCGAACGTCCGCGACGTCATCCCGTTCCCGCGCACGCCGGGCAGCGCCCACTACTGATGCGGCGCGCGCACGCCATCGACGACGGCCGGCGCCGCGCACGCGGACCGGAACGCGGATGAGCGCGCCGTCCGCGCGCGTGCGCTGGGGAATCCTGTCGACGGCGCTGATCGGCATGCAGCGCGCCATTCCCGGCATGCTGAAGAGCCGCGAGTTCGACGTCGCGGCGATCGCCTCGCGCGACCTCGGCCGGGCCACGCAGGCCGCCACGACGCTCGGCATCCCGCTGGCGTACGGCTCGTACGAGGCGCTGCTCGCGGATCCCTCGATCGATGCGATCTACAATCCGCTGCCGAATCACCTGCATGTGCCGCTGACCGCGGCCGCCGCGCAGGCGGGCAAGCACGTGCTGTGCGAAAAGCCGATGGCGCTGACCGCCGCCGAGCTCGAGACGCTGCGGCCGTACGCGACCAGGGTGCACCTGCGCGAGGCGTTCATGGTCCGCCATCATCCGCAATGGTCGGCCGCGCGGGAGCAACTCCGCGCCGGCGCCATCGGCGAGCTGCGCTTCATCCACGCGCCCTTCTGCTACCACAACGACAACCCGCAGAACATCCGCAACCGTGCGGACATCGGCGGCGGCGGGCTCTACGACATCGGCTGCTACGCGATCGTCGCCGGCCGCTGGTTCTTCGAGCGCGAGCCTGCGCGCGTGATCGCCGCGCTGGATCGCGATCCGGCGTTCCGCACGGACCGCGTGACCAGCGGCATCCTGGATTTCGACGCCGGCCAGCTGGCGTTCACCGTCTCGACGCAGGCGGCACGCTACCAGCGGCTTCAGCTCGTCGGCACAAAAGGACGGCTCGAGATCGAGATCCCGTTCAATGCGCCGCCCGACACGCCTTGCCGCTATTTCATCGATCCGGGCGCGTCGCTCGACGGGACCCACGTGCGCGCGCACACGGTGCCGGCCTGCGACCAGTATCAGCTGCAGGCGGAAGCGTTCTCGCGCGCCGTGATGGACGAAGCGCCGGACGCGCGCTGGCTGGACGACGCCGTCGCGAACATGAAGGTCATCGACGCGCTGTTCGCGTCGGAGCGCAGCGGGCGCTTCGAGCGTCCCTGAAGGATTCGCTCGCCCTCACCCGGGGGCGCGCGATCAGCGGCGGCGGACCATGAGCGTGAACGACTTCGTCGCGCCGCCGTAGCTCGCGCGAACCGCGGGCGTGCGGTTTTTCCTGGTCGCGAACGTTCGCACGCTGAACGTCGCCGACGTCGCGCCGGCCGGCACGCTCACGCCCGCCGGCACCGCGACGATGCTGGAGTCGCTGCTCGACAGCGCCACCGTCAGCCCGGCGGCCGGCGCAGCGCGATCGAGCGTCACCGTGCCCACGGCGCCCTGCCCGCCGGCGAGCACGCCGGGCACGATCGTCAGCGCCGTGAGCACCGGCGCCGCGGGCGGCGGCGGTGGATTCACGGTGAACGCCGCCGCCTTGGTGACCCCCGCATACGTCGCGGCGATCGACGTCGCGGTCGTCGTGGCGACGGCGCTCGTGCCGATCGCGAAGTTCGCCGACGAGGCTCCCGCGGCGACGCCGATCGCGCCCGGCAGCGTGACCGCGCCGCTGGGACTCGACAGCGCGACGAGGGCGCCCCCGGCCGGCGCGGCCGCGGTCAGCGTCACCGTGCCGGTCGCGCCGCTTCCGCCCTCGACGGACGACGGATTCGCGGCGATCGATGCGAGGACGGCGGACGGCGTCGCGGCCGGCTTCCATCCGAGCTGCACGACTTCGAAGTCGCTGGCCGCGAGCATGGCGAACGCCGGATTCAGGACGTCGTTGTTCCAGCGCGTGTCGAACGTGCCCGTCACGTACATGTCCGACCCGTTGTCGGCGACGATCAGCCCGTACTTCTGCATCGCGCGGAATATCTTCCGGACGTTCGGGTCGGTCGTGCGAAGCGCGGGATCCGCGCCGTCGACGCTCGTCTTGAGCCGCAGCCGCGCCCCCATCGGCAGCGCGCCGGTGGTCGATCCCGCGCGATGCGACGCCGGATACACGTAGCCGTTGGTTGCGCGCACGGTCACGCGCAACGCGTGGCCGATGTCGGTCACGGCCGGATTCCACGCCTCGTCGTAGCGCACGAGGCCGGGCAAGATGGCGAGGCCGGCTGCATCCGCCGACGTCCATCCGTCGGGACGGCGGCCATTGGTCGTGAGGTCGAAGAACGCCCCCGAGCCCGCGTACCATCGGCCCTGCGCGGCGCTGTAATAGACGTTGTAGAGCTCGTAGAGCGCACGGTTCGCGCAATCGACGATCAGCAGGTGCCGGTCGCTCTGGCTGCGCTGGTCGACATTGGCGGGCGCGCCGCCCTCGACCCAGTGCGTTCTGCGTGATCGCCTGCGCGGGGATGGGATAGAACGGGACGCCCTTGCCGGTGGCGGGATCGACGCCGTCGCTCTCGTCCCAGTAGTCGAAGGTCACCGCGACTCTGCGGCTGCGTGCCGTCGACGACCGCGTAGGGCATGCCGTAGATGTCGACGCTCCCCGGCGCGGCCTCGCCGCCGAAGTCCGGATGCAGCTTGCGGGTCCCGCCGTTGTTGACGAAGGCGATGAAGCCGGCGGAGTTGGCGTCGACCGGCGCCGCGGAGATGTCGGCGTTCCACCAGTTGTCGGCCGGGAACAGCGGCAGCGGCGCCGGCAGCGACGCCCCCTGAGCAGGAACGGTGGCCGGACATTGGGCCGCGGCGCCGCCGGCGCCCGCCAGGCACAGCAGGCAAAGGAAAATTCGTGGAATGAGCGCGCGCACGTCGCCACCTCGCCATTGCTATGACAATGGCATAGTAGGCGCACGGCGCAGCCCAGGCAAGATGGCCGAAGCGCCGCCCCGACGGACGGCGTCGCGGCCGGCAGTCAGAACGCGAACGACGTCTGCAGCACCGGCGCGAACGAGCGGCGATGCGCAGGGCACGGACCGTGACGCGTCAGCGCCGCAAGATGCTCCGGCGTGGCGTAGCCCTTGTGCTGCGCGAAGCCGTACAGCGGATAGGCCCGGTCGAGCTCGACGAGCATCGCGTCACGCGCCGTCTTGGCGAGGATGGATGCCGCAGAAATGGCCGGGACGTCGCGATCCCCCTTGACGATGGCGAACGACCGGCAGATGACGCTCGGGCAGAAGGTGCCGTCGATCAGCGCCTCTTCCGGCTGCACGGACAGCGCCTCGATAGCCCGCTGCATCGCGAGCAGCGACGCCTGCAGGATGTTGATGGTGTCGATCTCGGCGACGTCGGCGCTCGCCACCGCCCACGCCACCGCAGTTCCGCGGATCTCGAGCGCCAGCCGCTCGCGCTCGGCGGGCGTCAGCATCTTCGAGTCCCGCAGGCCCCGGACGCGGCGCCCGAGGATGACGGCGGCCGCGACGACCGGTCCGGCCAGCGGGCCGCGGCCCGCCTCGTCGACGCCGGCGACCAGCGGCGCGGCGGGTGCGGCGCCCGCCGCCGGCATCGCGAGCCCGTCACCGCGACACGGGCCGCTCATCGCGCGCGCGCCGCCGCGAGCTCGCTCAGCACGGCTTCGGCCGCCAGCGCGCCGGTGTCGGCGTGGAGGGCCTGCGCAAACCCGGCGAACAGCGCCTCGAGGCGGCGTCGCGTGACGGCGTCGTCGTAGAGATTGATCACCGCCTGGGCAAGATTGATCACGGTTGCATCGTCCTGAAGCAGTTCCGGCACCACGAAGCGCCCCGCGAGGACATTCGGCAGGCCGACGTAGGGCAGCAGATATTTGCGCCGCACGTACCATTCCGTCAATGTCTTGACGCGGTAGAAGATCACGTGCGGGCAGCGGGCGAGCGCCGCTTCGAGCGTGGCCGTGCCCGAGGCGACGAGCCCCACGTCCGCGGCGGCGAGCGCGTCGCGCGCATGCCCGTACAGCATGGTCATCGGCAGCGCGTCGAGGTTCAGGCGGTAGCGCGCGGCGTCGAAGCGCTCGCGCGTGGGCCGCGTCGTGAGCGGGACCAGAAAGTGCGCATCGGGCTTCTGCGCCAGGATCGCCGCGGCTGTCTGCAGCACGAGGTCCGCGTGCATGTCGAGCTCCGATCGCCGGCTGCCCGGCAGCAGCGCGAAGACCGGCTGCGCCGGCGGGATGCGCAGCTGCTCGCGCGAATCGCGCCGCGACGTCGCCGTGGCCGCTTCCTGCGCCAGCGGATGGCCGACGAAGGTCACCGGGACGCGGGCGGACGCGTAGAGCGGCGGCTCGAACGGGAACAGTGCCAGCAGCCGGTGCACCGAGCGGCCGATCGTGTGGATGCGCTCGCGTCGCCACGCCCACACCGACGGGCTCACGAAGTGCACGGTGCGAACGCCGCGACGCTTCAGCTGGCGCTCGAGGCCGAGGTTGAAATCGGGCGCGTCGACGCCGACGAAGGCGTCGATCGGCTCGCGCAGGAAGCGGCGCAAAAGCGCCCTGCGCATGCGCACGAGCTCGGGCAGATGGTCGAGGACCTCGACCAGCCCCCGCACGGACAGCATCTCGAGCGGGACCCATGCCTCGCACCCGGCCTCCTCCATCCGCGGCCCGGCGACGCCGACGAAGCGCGCCGCGGGGAGCCGCGCGCGCAGCGCTTCGATGAGCGTCGCCGCGAGCGCGTCGCCCGACGCCTCGCCCGCGACGATGCCGATGGTGACCTGCCTCCCGCCGCGAAGCGGCGCCCCCCCCGAAGCGTCGCGCATGCCGTTGCTTGCCGTCCCTAGCGCACGATGCCGCGCGCCGATCGTGCCAGGAACGCGACGAGGGGCTCGAGCACCGGGTCGGCCTTGGCGGACTCGGCGAGCGCGGCCTTCGCGTCGTCGAGCGACAGGCCGTCGCGATACAGCGTCCGGTACGCACGGCGCACCGCGGCGATGTCGGCGGCGGTGAAGCCGCGCCGGCGCAGCCCCTCGTTGTTGGTGCCCGCCGGCTTGGCCGGGTAGCCTTGAACGGTGGTGAATGGCGGGACGTCCTGGAGCACGATCGCGCCGGCCGCCACCATCGCATGCGTGCCCACGCGGCAGAACTGGTGGACGCCGGTGAATCCGCCCAGCGTCACGAAGTCGTCGATCGTGACGTGCCCCGCAAGCTGGGAATTGTTCGAGAACGTCGTGAAGTTGCCGACGGCGCAGTCGTGCGCGATGTGCACGTAGGCGAGGAGCCAGTTCCCGTTGCCCACCGTCGTGACGCCGCGGTCCTGCGCCGTTCCGATGTTGATCGACACGAACTCGCGGATCGTGTTGTCGTCGCCGATGACGAGCCGCGTCGGCTCGCCGCCGTACTTGCGATCCTGCGGGATGTCGCCGACCGACGCGAACTGGAAGATGCGATTGCGCGCCCCGATCGTCGTGTGGCCCGTCACGACCACGTGTGGCCCGATCCGCGTGCCGGCGCCGACCCGGACGCCGGGACCCACGACCGAATACGGTCCGACGTCGACGTCGTCGGCGAGCTCGGCGCGGGCATCGACCTGCGCCGTCGGATGGACCCGTGCCATCAGGAGGGACGGCTGCGCATGGCGGCGATCAGTTCCGCCTCGCAGGCGAGCTCGCCGTCGACCGTTGCCCGTGCGCGGAACTTGCCGATGCCGCGGATCACCCGGATCACCTCGGCTTCGAGGATCAACTGGTCGCCGGGCACGACCTGACGCTTGAACCGCGCATTGTCGATGCCGGCGAAATAGATCAGCGAGTCCTCGCCCGCGGCGGCGTTGCCCGACACGTACGCGAGCAGGCCCGAGACCTGCGCCAGCGCCTCGATCACCAGCACGCCCGGCATCAGGGGAAAGCCGGGGAAATGGCCCTGGAAGAACGGCTCGTTCATCGTGACGTTCTTCAGCCCGCGGATCGACTTGCCGGGCGTGCAGTCGAGAATGCGGTCGACCAGCAGGAACGGATACCGATGGGGCAGGTGCTTCATGATCCCGACGATGTCGAACTGCATGCGATCCCCCGTGTGGCCTCGGACGTTCAGCGTCCGCGCTTCGCATCCTCGAGCGCGCGCTCCAGGGCGGCGACGCGCTCGGCGAGGTCGGTGAGCCGCCGCAACCGCGCCATCACGCGCTTCCATTGCCCATGCGGCAGCGCCGGCACGACGCTCGTGTACACGCCGCGCTCCGGCAGCGTATCGGTGATGACCGTCGCGCCCGACACCACGGTGCCGTCCGGGATTTCGAGATGCCCCGATATCATCGCGGCCCCGCCGATCCGGCAGTTGCGCCCGATCCGGGTCGACCCCGCGATGCCGGCGCAGCCGGCGATGGCCGTGTGGGCGCCGACGACGCAGTTGTGCCCGATCTGGATCTGGTTGTCGAGCTTGACGTCGTCCTCGATCACCGTGTCCTCGATCGCGCCGCGATCGATCGTCGTGTTCGCGCCGATCTCGACGTCCGCGCCGACCACGACGCGTCCGATCTGCGTGATCTTGATCCAGCGGCCGCCCTCCTCGGCCATGCCGAAGCCGTCGGCCCCCAGCACCGCGCCGGAGTGCACGATCGTGCGGGGTCCGATCACCGTGCGCGGATACAGCGTGACGCCCGCGTGCAGCACGACGTCCTCCGCCAGCGCAACCTCGTCGCCGACAGCGCACAGCGGACCGACCGACGCGCGCTCGCCGATCGTCGCGCCCGCGCCGATGACCGCGCCGGCGGCGATCGACGCGCTGGCCGCGACGCGCGCGGTCGGCGCGACGGACGCGTCCGGGTGGACACCGGGCGCGCGCGGCGCCTGCGGATGCAGGAGAGCGGCCGTCTTGGCATAGAGCGCGTACGGATTGGCGGCGACGAGCCGCGGCAGCGACGTCGCGCCGGCATCCTGCGGGCGCACGATCACCGCCGATGCGCGCGTCGACGCGAGCTGCGCCCGATAGCGCGGGTTGGCGAGAAACGCGATGGCACCCGGACCGGCGTGCTCCAGCGTCGCCACGCGCTCGATGACGATCTCGCCGTCACCGTCGAGTACCGCACCCGTCCGCGCCGCGAGTTCGGCCAGGCGGATGCCCGTAGTCGGAGGGGGGATCGCCATCGCGAGGTTGCGGGTGACGGTCCGGTCGGCGCCGGCGGCGTCGCGGGCTACTTGTCCGCGAGCGCCTTGATCACCTTCTCGGTGATGTCGATGCGCTGGCTCGCGTAGACGACCGGATCCTGCAGGATCAGGTCGTACTTCTCGGTCTCGGCGATCTGCTGGATCACCTTGTTGGCGCGCTCCTGGATGCCCGCGAGCTCCTCGTTGCGCCGCAGATTGAGGTCCTCCCTGAACTCGCGCTGCGAGCGCGTCAGGTCGCGCGACAGGTTGGCGAGATCGCGCTCCTTGTTGCGCCGCTCGGCCTCGCTCATCGTCGCGCCGTCGCGGTCGAGCGACGTCTGCAGGTCGCGCACCTGCTTCGTGAGCTTCTGGATCTCGGCGTCGCGCGTCGCGAACTCCTTTTCGAGCTTCTGCTGTGCGCGCTTCGCCGGCGTGGCCTCGCGGAACAGGCGCTCGGTATTGACGAAGCCGATCTTGTATTCGACGGCCGCAGCCGAACCCGCTCCGCAGGTCGCGAGCACGGCCAACGTCACGATGACGATGCGTCTCAAGGTGCCCTCCTCTGCGCGCGCGGCGTTCGCATCGGGTTCAGAATGCCGTTCCCGCCGAGAACTGGAACTTCTGCAGGCGATCGTACGGCTTCGTGCCGAAGGGCAGCGCGTAGCTGAACTTGAGCGGTCCGAGGGGCGAGTTCCAGGCCACCCCGACACCCGCCGCGTAGCGGAAGTCCTGCGAGCCGGGAAACGCCTGGTCCTCCGCCGCGGAGTTCTGCGCCCACACCTGGCCGGCGTCGATGAACAGGCTGCCGCGCACCGCCTTGTCGCCCTTCAGGATCGGATAGAACGCCTCCACCGTGCCGGTGATGAGGCGCCGCCCGCCGAGCGTGTTGCCATAGATGTCCTTCGGACCGATCGAGCTGTTCTCGTAGCCGCGCACGGTGCCCGGGCCGCCGGCGTAGAACGCCTTGAAGAACGGCAGCGGCTTCTCGTCCAGGCCGTCGGCCCAGCCGAGGTTCGTGCGCAGGTTGACGATCAGATCGCCCCAGACGGGGGTGTACCACGAATGGACGTACTGGATCTTGTAGTAGGCAAGGTCGCCGATCGGCAGGCCGGTCTCGAACAGGAAGCTCTGCAGGCGGCCGCGGGTCGGATACAGGATGTCGTCGCGCGTGTCGCGCGACCATCCCGCCGACGCGATGAACGCATTCGACACGTAGCCGAACTCGTTGACGAAGTTGACGTACACCGGCGGGCTGTTGGAGAACAGCGTGAGCTTTGTCTGCTCGAAGCGCAGGCCGAGGTTCACCGTGTCGGCCTCGGTCACGGGAACGCCGAAACCCACGGCGCCACCCGCCGTCGTGGACGAGTACTGCGCGATGGCGAGCCCTGACGGATCGAGCGTCTTGTAATAGAGCTCGAAGGTGCGCGACACGCCGTCGACGGTCCAGTAGGGCTCGAAGAAGGAACCCGAGTACGTGCGGTTGTAGCGGCTGGTGTTGACCGCCACCGACAGCGCGTTGCCGGAGCCGAAGATGTTCTGCTGCGATACCGAGCCCGACAGCACGATGCCTTCCGTGCTCGAGTAGCCGATGCCGGCCAGCAGGTTGCCGGTCGATTTTTCCGTGACCGTCACGTCGATATCGACCTGGTCGGCCGCTCCGGGCACGGGCGGCGTCTCGACGTTGACATCCTCGAAGTAGCCGAGCCGGCGGACGCGCACCTTCGAGCGCTCGATTCGCGGACCGTCGTACCACGCCCCCTCGAGCTGGCGGAACTCGCGCCGGATCACCTCGTCGCGCGTCTTCGGGTTGCCGGAGATGTTGATCCGGCGCACGTACGCACGCCGGCCCGGATCGATGAAGAACGTGAAGCTCGCCGTGTCCTTGGCGCGGTCGAGGTCGGGCACGGCGTTGACGTTGGCGAACGCATAGCCCTCGGCGCCGAGGCGGTCGCTGATGTCCTTCGCCGACGCCTGCAGCCGCTCGCGCGAGAACGTCTCGCCCGGGCGGATGCGCACCAGCGCCGCGAGCTCGGGCTCCGGCACGACGAGATCGCCGGCGATGCGCACGTCGCCGACCGTGTATTGCGGGCCCTCGGTCACGTTGACCGTGATGAAGATGTCCTGCTTGTCGGGCGAGATCGACACCTGCGTCGAGTCGATCGTGAACTCGAGGTAGCCGCGGTTCTGGTAGTAGCTGCGCAGCGTCTCCAGGTCGGCGCCGAGCTTCTGCTTGCTGTACTGGTCGTTCTTCGTGTACCAGGTGAACCAGCCGGGCGTCGTGAGGTTCATCTGCGACAGCAGCGTCTTTTCGGGGAACGCCTTGTTGCCGATGATGTTGATGCGCGCGATCTTCGACGGATCGCCCTCGGCGATCGTGAAGTTCAGCGCGACGCGGTTGCGGTCCTGCGGCGTCACCGTGGTCTGCACGGTCGCGCCGTACAGGCCGCGGGTGATGTACTGGCGCTTCAGCTCCTGCTCCGCGCGCTCGAGCGCCGAGCGGTCGAAGATCCGCGCCTCGGCGATGCCGATGTCCTTCAGCGCCTTCTTGATCGTTTCGGTGTCGAATTCCTTGTTGCCGACGAACGTGATCGAGCTGATCGTCGGGCGCTCCTGGACCGACACGATCAGCACGCCGCCCTGCGCCTCGAGGCGCACGTCGCGGAAGAAGCCCGTGGCGTACAGCGCCTTCACCGCCGCGGCGATTTTCTCGTCGTCGACGCGCTCGCCGACCTTGATCGGCAGGTAGCTGAAGATCGTGCCGGCTTCCGTGCGCTGGACGCCCTCGACGCGGATGTCGCGCACCACGAACGGCTCGGCGGCGAGCGCCGCGCCCGGCGCGAGCGTGACCGTCAGCAGGAGCGCGAGCGCACGCCGGGCGAGGCTGTGGCGCCGGGTCGTATGCGAGCGCGGCCCGCGGTCAGAACAAACGGGAAACGTCATTGAAAAGTGCCAGGGCCATCAGCATGGCGAGCACCGCCATGCCGATGCGCTGCCCGACCTCGAATGCGCGGTCGGAGACGGGACTGCCTTTGATCAATTCGGCGAAATAATACAGTAAATGCCCCCCATCCAATAGCGGGACGGGCAGCAGGTTGAGCACGCCGAGGCTGATGGAAATCAGCGCGAGATAGCCGACGAAGACGAGCATCCCCTGCTGGGCCGATTGCCCCGCGAAGTCCGCCATCGTCAGCGGTCCGCTGATGTTCTTGACGGAGGCATCGCCGGTGACGATGCGCCCGAGCATCTTCAGCGTGAAGGCCGACAGCTCCCATGTCTTGCGTGCGCCCTCGACCAGCGCGTCCAGCGGTCCTGAGCGGACGACGACTGATCGCGCCGCCGCCGTGGCGGGATCGACGCGCAGCCGGACCCCGGCGATGCCCACCGTGCGGCCACCCTGCTCGACGGCCTCGACGGTCAGCGGCACGTCCATCTCGCTGCCGTCCCGCGCGACGCGGAAGACCAGGCGGCCGCCCGGATGCGCGTTGGTCAGCGCCGCGACGTCGGACGGCGAGCGCACCGGCTCGCCGTCGATCGCGACGATCCGATCGCCCTCCTTCAGGCCGGCGCGCTCGGCGGGCTTGTCGGGAACGACCTGGTCGACCAGCGGCGGGCCGAGGTCGGACTTGAGGCCGAGGCGCGCCATCGCGTTGCCTTCCCAGTCCGCGGTCGACAGCGCACCGAGCGGCAGCGTGTAGGTCATGCGCTCGCCGCGCGACTCGGGACGTTCGACCACCACCGCGGCGCTGTCGTGCCCCTGGGCGCGCACCAGCCGCCAGCGCAGGTCCTGCCAGCTGCGCACCGGGTCGCCGTCGACCCCGACCACGAGATCGCCCCCGCGCAACCCCGCGCGCGCAGCGGCGCTGTCGGCCGGCGGCGCGGCCAACAGCGCCTGCTGCCCGGGAATGCCGGCCATGTACGTCCCGGCGAAGATCAGCACCGCGAGCAGAAGGTTGGCAATCGGTCCCGCCGCGACGATGGCGATGCGTTTCCACACGCCCTGGCGGTTGAACGCCCGCGGTAGGTCGGCCGCCGGAACGTCGCCCTCGCGCTCGTCGGCCATCTTCACGTAACCGCCCAGCGGGATCGCCGAGAGCGCCCACTCGGTGCGGTCCGGGCCGAACGGGCGCGACCAGAGGATGCGTCCGAAGCCGACGGAAAAGCGCAGGACTTTCACGCCGCACAGGCGGGCAATCCAGAAATGACCGAGCTCGTGGATCACCACCAGCACGCCCAGCGTGACGAGGAAAGCGGCGAGCTTGTACGCGACGTCGATCATGCCGCGAGGCCCGTGGCGGCATCCGCCGGCAGCGCGAGGCGCGCGCGCGCGGCGGCGCGCGCCTCGCCGTCGGCGGCGAGCGCGTCGTCGAGGCACGTCACCGCGCGCGCGGCGATGCGCTGCAGGACGTCCGCGCAGGTCGCCGGAATGTCGGCGTAGCGCGCGTGCCCGGCGAGGAAGGCCGCGACGGCCACCTCGTTGGCGGCATTCAGCGCGATCGGCGCGCTGCCGCCGGCGGCAAGGGCGTCGTAGGCGAGGGGGAGACACGGAAAGCGTGCGGCGTCCGGCTTCTCGAACGTGAGACCGCCGAGCGCGGCAAGGTCGAGTCGCGCGACGCCGGCGTCGATGCGCTCGGGCGCCGCAAGCGCCTGCGCGATCGGCGTGCGCATGTCCGGCAGGCCGAGCTGCGCGAGCACCGAGCCGTCGACGTATTCGACCAGCGAATGGATCACGCTCTCCGGATGAATGACGACGTCGATGGCCGCCGGCGGCACGCCGAACAGCCAGTGCGCCTCGATCACTTCGAGGCCCTTGTTCATCATCGTCGCCGAGTCGACAGAGATCTTGCGCCCCATCCGCCACTTCGGATGCGCACACGCCTCGTCGGGCGTGACCGTCGCCATTTCAGGCAGCGGTCGCGTGCGAAACGGCCCACCCGAGGCGGTGAGCATCAGCCGGCGCACGCCGGCGTCCTGCGGCCTTCGCGCAAAGGCCGCGGGCAGGCACTGGAAGATGGCGTTGTGCTCGCTGTCGATGGGCACGATCGTCGCGCCACCGGCCTCGGCGGCCGACATGAACAGCGCGCCCCCGATGACGAGCGCCTCCTTGTTCGCGAGCAGGATCCGCCGTCCGGCCCGCGCGGCCGCGAGCGTCGGCGCCAGCCCCGCAGCGCCGACGATGGCGGCGACGACGGTATCGGCGCCGTCGAACACCGCGGCCTCGACCAGCGCTTCCGGACCCGCGCCGACGCGCGTCGGCAGGCCCTCGGCGGCCATGGCCGCGGCGAGTTTGCGCGCCGCGACGGGATCGAGCAGCGCCGCGAACGCCGGTCGGAAGCGCCGGCAGACATCGAGCAGCTTGTCGGCGCTGTGCCGCGCGGCGACCGCTACGACCGCGAAGCGCTCCGGGTGCCGCGCCACGATGTCGAGCGCCGATTCGGCGATCGAGCCCGTGGCGCCGAGCAGGGCGATCCTGCGCAGGGCCGTCACGTCATGCCCGATGCAGGAACAGCGTGGCCGCCAGCGCCGCCGGCGGCATCGCGGCGAGCAGCGCATCGGTACGGTCGAGCACGCCGCCGTGTCCCGGCAGCAGGCTGCCGCTGTCCTTCACACCGGCCTGGCGCTTGAGCCATGATTCGAACAGGTCGCCGACGACCGAGACCGCCGCCAGCGCCAGCGCCAGCACGATCCACACGGCGATCGCGACGGTGTCCACGCGGCCGCCGAACCCGGCGGCACCGGCGAGCGGCACCAGCACGATCGCATAGACGGCCACGGCCGCCGAGCGCGCCGAACACGCCCTCCCACGTCTTGCCGGGGCTCACGTCGGGCGCGAGCTTGCGCCGGCCGAACGCGCGGCCGGAGAAATAGGCGGCCGTGTCGGCGATCCAGACGATCGCCATCGCCGCGAGCACGAGCCAGGGCGAGCGCGCCTGCAATTCGACGAGCGCGACGAAGACGCCGCCGAGCACGATCCAGCCGACGACGATCATCGCGAACGGCGCGCGGCGCGACCAGCGCCGGACGACCCACGGCGTGGCGACGAGCAGCCAGAAGACGGTGGCGACGCCGCAGACCGCGAGGATGACGCCGCGCGGCCAGCCGTGATCGAAACCCGCCGGGCCGAACAGCAGCCACGCGCCGGCCAGCACCAGCCCGCCGACGAACACGGCGGCAGGCGCGCGGTCGAGACCGGCGAGGCGATTCCATTCGTGCGCGGCGGCGAGCACGACGGCCAGCAGCACGACGCCGAAGGCACGCGGCGGCAGCAGGAAAAGCGCTGCCAGCGTCAACGGAATCAGCACTGCCGCGGTCAGGATACGGGTGCCGAGCATGGACTTGTCGGCGGCGTCAGTCGCCGGCGGCCGCCTCGAGCTGCTCGCTCGTGCGGCCGAAGCGCCGTTCGCGCCCGCCGTACGAATCGATCGCCGCGTCGAGTGCCGCGGCGTCGAAGTCCGGCCACAGCGTGTCGGTGAAATAAAGTTCGGTGTAAGCGAGCTGCCAGAGCAGGAAATTCGAGACCCGCTTCTCCCCGCCGGTGCGGATGAAAAGGTCGGGCTCGGGCGCGTAGTTCATCGACAGGTAGGGCGTGAGGGCGTCGGGGTCGAGCGGCGCCCCGCCGGCGAATGCGCCGGGGTGGGCGAGGCCGTAGGCGCGCGCCGCCTGGGCGATGTCCCAGCGGCCGCCGTAGTTCGCGGCGACGGTGAGCGTCAGCCGCCTGTCCGCGGCAGTCAGCTCCTCCGCCGCGCTCATCAGCTCGCGGATGCGCGGGGCGAAGCGCGCGCGGTCGCCGACGACCCTGAAGCGAATCCCGTTGTCGTGCAGCTTCGCGACTTCCTGCTCGAGCGCGCGCAGGAACAGCTCCATCAGGATCGACACCTCCTCGGCGGGACGGCGCCAGTTCTCGCTGGAGAAGGCGAACAGCGTCAGGTATTCGACGCCGCGCGCGATCGCCGCCTTCACGGTGCTGCGCACCGCTTCGACGCCCTTGCGATGGCCGGCGACGCGCGGCAGGTGACGGTTGCGCGCCCAGCGGCCGTTGCCATCCATGATGATGGCGACGTGACGCGGGACCGCCGTCGTCCGCGGGACGGCCGTCGTCGAGCTGACGTGGGTGGATCCGTTGCGCAAGGTCGGACCGTTCGGTCGGAGCGCAGCCGTCATACGGCCATCAGGTCCGCTTCCTTGGCGTGAAGCAGCTTGTCGATTTCGCCGATGTAGCGGTCGGTGAGCTTCTGCACGTCGACCTGCGCGTGCCGCTCATCGTCTTCCGAGCACTCCTTGTCCTTGAGCAGCTTCTTGAGGTGCTCGTTCGCGTCGCGCCGCACGTTGCGTACCGCGACCTTCGCGGCCTCGGCCTCCTTGTGCACGACCTTGGTCAGCTCGCGCCGGCGCTCTTCCGTCAGGGCGGGCATCGGCACGCGGATCATTTCGCCGGACGTCGCGGGATTGAGACCGAGGTCGGAGTCGCGGATCGCCTTCTCCACCACGGCGATCATCTTCTTCTCGAACGGCTGCACGCCGATCGTGCGCGGGTCGGCGAGCGTCACGTTCGCCACGTTGTTGAGCGGCACCGACGAGCCGTAGTAATCCACGTGGATGTGGTCGAGCAGGCCCGTGTGCGCGCGGCCGGTGCGCACCTTGGCGAGATCGTGCTTCAGCGCCTCGATCGACTTCTGCATCTTCTGTTCGGCGGCCTTCTTGACGTCGTTGATCATGACACTCTCCAACGATGGCTTCCGCGTTCCGGGCAGGCCCGGCTGCGCGGGACGGATCAGCAATGCACCAGTGTCCCCTCGTCCTCGCCCATCACGACGCGCTTCAGCGCGCCGGGGACGAAGATCGAGAACACCTTGAGCAGCATGTTCTGGTCGCGGCACAGCGCGAGCGCCGTCGCATCCATGACTCTCAGGTTCTTGACGATCGCCTCGTCGAACGTCAGCGTCGAGTAGCGCTGCGCCGCAGCGTCCTTCAGCGGGTCGGCGGTATAGACGCCGTCGACCTTGGTCGCCTTCAGGACGACGTCGACGCCCATCTCGCGGCCGCGCAGCGCGGCGGCGGTGTCGGTCGTGAAGAACGGATTGCCGGTCCCCGCGGCGAAGATGACGACGCGGTGCTCCTCGAGGTGCCGCAACGCGCGGCCGCGGATGTACGGCTCGGCGACCTGGTCGATCCGCAGCGCCGACTGCACGCGCGACTCGACGCCCGCGCGGCGCAGCGCGTCCTGCAGCGCGAGCGCGTTCATCAGCGTGGCGAGCATGCCCATGTAGTCGGCGGTCGCACGATCCATGCCCGCGGCGCCGGGCGCGACGCCGCGGAAGATGTTGCCGCCGCCGATCACTACCGCCACCTGGACGCCGAGGCGGACCACTTCGCCGATTTCCGCGACGATCCGGTCGATCGTCTCGCGCTTGATGCCGTACGCCTCGTCGCCCATCAGCGCCTCGCCCGAAAGCTTGAGCAGGATGCGGCGGTACGCGGGCTGCGCGCCGGGCTGGACCGCGGCGAGCGGGACCGCGGCCGCGGCCGGTGCGCTGTTCGGTGGACTCATCGGCGAACTCCCCGGCGAAGGCGTGGTGACAGGTGCTGGCGGCCCGGCGATCCTCGTCAGGCCTTGGCCATCGCCGCCACCTCGGCGGCGAAATCGTCCTTCTTCTTCTCGATGCCCTCGCCGACCACGTAGAGCACGAAGCCGTTCACCGTCGCGCCCTGCGACTTCAGCAGGTCGGCGACCGACTGCTTGCCGTCGCCCTTGACGAACGGCTGCGGCAGCAACGTTACCTCGGCGAGGTACTTCGCGACCGCGCCGTCGATCATCTTCTCGACGATGTTCGCGGGCTTGCCCGACTCGGCGGCGCGCGCCGCCGCGATTCCGCGCTCCCTCGCGACGACGTCGGCGGGTACGCCTTCCCGCGACACCGCCATCGGCTTCGACGCCGCGATGTGCATCGCGAGGTCCTTGCCCAGCGTGTCGCCGCCTCCGGTGTAGTCGACGATCACGCCGATGCGCGTGCCGTGGACGTACGAGGCGATGCGGCCACTCGCGGCGCGGCGCGCAAAGCGGCGGATCGACATGTTCTCGCCGATCTTCTGCACCAGCGCCACGCGCCTCGCCTCGACGGTCTCGCCGGAGGCGAGCATCTTCGCACCCAGCGCGGCGACGTCGGCGGGCTCGTCGTGCGCGACGATCTTCGCGATCTCGCTGGCGAACGCCTTGAACTCGTCGTTCTTCGCGACGAAGTCGGTCTCGCAGTTGACCTCGACGATCGCGGCCGCCCTGGCGTCCGGCACCACGAACAGCCCGATCACGCCTTCGGCGGCCACGCGGTCCGCCGCCTTGCTGGCCCTGGCGCCGCTCCTGATGCGCAGAGCCTCCTCGGCCTTCGTCATGTCGCCTTCGGCTTCGGCCAGCGCCTTCTTGCATTCCATCATGCCGAGGCCCGTGCGCTGCCGCAGCTCCATCACCCTGCTCGCGGAGATTTCCGCCATTCCAAGCTCCATTCGTCATTGCGGCGGCCGCGCAACCGCGCAGCCGCCGTTGGTGTTCCCGGGGCCACGCGACGCCGCGCAGCCCCACCCGGCAGCGAGGGCACCCGAGGGCGCCCCGCCGCGTCCGGCCGCCGCCTCAGGCCGACGCGACCTCTTCGACGAACTCGTCGCCGCCCTGCACGATCTCCTGCACCGACTGGCTCTTGCCCTCGAGCACCGCGTCGGCAACACCGCGCGCATACAGGCGGATCGCGCGGCTCGAGTCGTCGTTGCCGGGGATCACGTAGGCGATGCCGTCCGGGTTGTGGTTCGTGTCGACGACCGCGATGATCGGGATGCCCAGCTTCTTCGCCTCGGTGACGGCGATCTTGTGATAGCCGACGTCGATCACGAAGATCGCGTCGGGCAGTGCGTTCATGTCCTTGATGCCGCCCAGGCTCTTCTCGAGCTTGTCGAGCTCGCGCGAGTGCGACAGCGCCTCGCGCTTCGACATGCGATCGAAGGTGCCGTCGGTCTTCATCGTCTCGAGGTCCTTGAGGCGCTTGATCGATTGCTTGACCGTCTTGAAATTCGACAGCATGCCGCCCAGCCAGCGATGGTCGACGAACGGCATGCCGCTGCGGAGCGCCTCCTCCTTGACGATGTCGCGCGCCTGCCGCTTGGTGCCGACGAACAGGACCGTACCGCGGTTCTGCGCGAGCTGGCGCACGTACTTCATCGCGTCGTTGTAGAGCGCGAGGGTCTTCTCGAGGTTGACGATGTGGATCTTGTTGCGCTGGCCGAAGATGTAGTCCGCCATCTTCGGATTCCAGTAGCGGGTCTGGTGGCCGAAATGGACGCCGGCTTCCAGCATTTGACGAATCGTGACCGACATTCGACTGCTCCTTGTCAGGGTTGAGCCTCCACCTGCGGGTTGCCGCCGCGCCTCCGGCCTTGCGCCGGCTGCGGGCACCCTGATACCGCGGGTGTGCGTATTGGTGAGTGGGATCGGCCGCCGTGCTTTCCGATGGCGCTTGTGCGCCCCGGTTCGCGACACCATCTGGCCGACATCGACGGTGTCCGCCCCGCAGCGGAGGGCGCGCCGGCGGGACATTTCGTCCGCCGCACCTGCCCTCGCCCCGCGAAGGTCGAGTTAACTTGTTATTCTAGCACGCTTTCACGGCTCTTCCCAAGCACCGAACTGCCATTGACATCGGCCACCCGCATGCCCGTTCCGCCCGCCCCCGACGCGTTCGTCAGCCCGCTCGACGACATCGCTCTCCTCGGCTTTGAGGGTCCCGACGCCCGCGCGTTCCTCCAGGCCCAGCTTGCGAACGACGTCGCCGCGCTGACCGCCGGCCGCGGCCAGTGGACGTCCTACAACTCGGCGAAGGGACGCGTCCTCGCGAACCTGTGGCTGTGGCAGTCCGCCCTCGCCGAACGGTACGACGCGCTCGTCGCGCGCGACCTCGCGGCGGCGATGCAGAAGCGCCTGTCGATGTTCGTGCTGCGCGCGAAGCTCCGGGTCGTCGACCGCGCGGCGAGTCACCGGCTGTTCGGCGTCACCGGCTCCGGCGCGGCTGTCGCCGTCGCTGCCGCGCTCGGGCGCGCGCCGGAACCCGGCCATGCCGTCGCCGCCGCAACGCTGCCCGTCGAGATCGCCGCCCTTCCCGACGGGCGCTTCGTCGTCGTGGCGCCCCAGGACTTCGCCGTCGCGACGGGCGCAGCGCTTGGCGCCCACGCGTCGCCGGCGGGGGTCGAGCGCTGGCACGCGTTCGGGGTCGCAGCCGGCGTCGCCTGGGTGACGGCGGCGACCAGCGATCAGTTCGTCCTGCAGATGCTGAACTTCGATGCGCTGTCGGGGGTGAGCTTCCAGAAGGGATGCTACCCGGGCCAGGAAGTCGTGGCGCGGATGCGCTATCTCGGTCGCCTCAAGGAGCGGCTGTTCCGGCTGCACGCCGACGCGCCGCCGCCCGTTGCGGGGACGCGTCTCTACAGCCCGGTGTTCGGTGAGCAGCCCTGCGGCACCGTCGTCGATGCGGCGCCGGACGACCGCGGCGGCGCGGACTTCCTCGCCGTCCTGCAACTGGCGGCGGCGGATGCGCCCGGCCTCGCGCTGGCGACGCCCGACGGTGCCGCCGTCGAGCGGCGCGCGCTGCCCTATGCGCTCCCCGAGCTCGCTGCGGCGCGCGAGCGCCCCGCATGACGCAGGGCGCGACCCATTTCTACGTCTGGTACACGGTCGTGTCCGGGCACGGCGATGCCGTGCGCGCGGTCGCCGCGCTGATCGCCGCCGTCGAGGAAGCCACCGGCGTGGCGGGACGCGTGCTGGCGCGCCGCGACGACCCTTCGACGTGGATGGAGATCTACGAGAACGTGGGGAACGCCGCGGCGTTCGCGCGCGCGCTCGAGGCGCTGGTGCGGGAACACGACGCTGCGCGGATCAGCGGCGGCGTGCGGCACGTCGAGCGCTTCGGCGCGCTGGCCGACGTGCTGCGCGACGCGCCGGCCTGAATCCGCCATGTGCCTCGCGGTCGTCGCCGTCGACGCGCATCCCCGCCTCGCGCTGGTCGTCGCGGCCAACCGCGACGAGTATCACGCGCGGCCCACGGCGGCGGCGCACTGGTGGAGCGAACGCGATCCGCGCGATCTTTTCGCCGGTCGCGACCTCGACGCTGGCGGCACGTGGCTCGGGATCACGCGGCGCGGACGCTGGGCCCTCGTCACGAACGTCCGCGAGCCGGCGCGGCGCGACGACGACGCGCCGTCGCGCGGCCTGCTGGTCGTCCGCGTGCTGGACGATCGCCGCGACGTGGTCACCGCCCTCGCGGACGCGCATGGCGATACGCGCTACAACGGCTATAACCTGATTGCCGGCGACGGCGCGGACGCGGCATGGATCTCCAACCGCGCGCCCGCGCCGCGGCGGCTCGCGCCCGGCATCCACGGCGTCTCCAACGCGCAGCTCGACACGCCGTGGCCCAAGCTCGAGCGCGTGAAGCGCGGCATGGCCGCCTGGACGCGCAGCGGTGCGAACGACACCGCGGCGCTGTTCGATCTCCTCGCCGATCGCACGCCGGCACCCGACCCGGCGCTCCCCTCGACCGGCGTCCCGCTGGAATGGGAGCGGCTGCTGTCGTCGCCGTTCATCGCGACCGCGCGCTATGGCACGCGCTCCTCGACAGTGCTCACCGTGTCGCGCTCGGGCGAAGCGGCGTTGCACGAGCGAAGCTTCGACGCGGCCGGCCGCGCCGCGGGCGACGTCGTCGAGCGCTTCGCGATCGACCTGCGGTAGCGACGCGGCGAGCGCCGCGTCAGCGTGCGCCGAAGTCGCGCGTCATCACCCGGTGATCGATGCCGGCTTCGTCGAACCGCTCGCCGGTCGCGGCGAAGCCGTGGCGCGCGTAGAAAGGCACGGCCCGCGCCTGCGCATTCAGCGTCACGCGCGCGTGTCCGCGCTCGCGCGCGAGATCGACCAGCGCGGCGAGCAGCGCCGCGCCGACACCGCGGTCGCGCCAGGGCGCGAGCACCGCGAGGCGACCGATGTAGCCGGTCGGCAGCAGGCGGCCGCAGCCGATCGGCGTGCCGTCGGCGGCAAGCGCGAGCGCGTGCGTCGAGCGCGCGTCCATGTCGTCCCATTCGAGCGCCTCGGGCACGTGCTGCTCGATGATGAACACTGCCTCGCGGATCGCGCGCAGCGATGCCGCGGCGTCGCGCCAATCGACGATCACGACGGTCGCCGCGGCGCTCACCGGTAGTCCGACAGCGTGAGGCGCGCCGCGCCGTCGCGCACCTCGAGGCGGCAGCGCCCGCCGACAGGCAGGGTCAGCTTGTCCGGCACGTGGCCGAACGGCAAGCCGGTGTAGATCGGCGTGCGCACGCGCGCGCGCAGGTGCGCGATCGCGGCAGCGAGGTCGTAGCCGCCGTCGTTGCCGTTCAGCGCGAATTCGGTGAAATGGCCGAGGAGCACGGCACGCTGGCGCTCGAGGATGCCGGCGTGGTGCAACTGATAGAGCATCCGCTCGATCCGGTAGGGATGCTCCGCCACGTCCTCGAGGAAGAGCACGCCGCCGTCCACGTCCGGCATGAAGCGCGTGCCCGCGACGTGCGCGACCATGGCGAGGTTGCCGCCCCATAGCGTGCCCTCGACCGTCGCGCGCGTCGGGCCGTCCAGCGCGCACGCCACCTGCCAGGCGTCGTTCTCGAGCACGCCGAAGCACTGCGCGAAGGTGAACGCCGACGGCGCCTCGGCGCCGAAGTCGTACGCGGCCATCGGACCGGCGTAAGTCACCATCCCCGCCTGCGCGAGCGCCGCGAGCGCAAACGCGGTGAAATCGGAGTGGCCCATCCACCGCTTGCTGGCCCGCGCAAGCGCCGCGTAGTCGACACGGTCGACGAGCCGCGACCACCCGTAACCGCCGCGCACGCACACCGCCACGTCGACACGCGCGTCCGCCGCCATCCGCCCGATCGCGGCCAGCCGCTCGTCGTCCTCTGCCGAGAAGCGCTGGACGCGGGCGCGCGCGGTCGGATCGACGATGACGCGATGTCCGAGCGCGGTGAGTCGCGCTTCGGCGCGGTCGACCGCCGCGGGATCCGTGGCAAAGCCCGCCGGCGCGAAGATGCCGAAGCCGATCATCCGCGCCGCGCCGCGAAGAATCCGGACAGAAGCGCACCGCACTCGACGGCGCAAACGCCCCCGGTGACGCGCGTGTGATGATTGAGCCGCGGCTCCGCGAACAGGTCGATCACCGAGCCGCAGGCCCCCGTCTTCGGGTCGCGTGCGCCATAGACGAGCCGGGCGATCCGCGCGTGCATGATCGCGCCCGCGCACATCGTGCACGGCTCCACGGTCACGTACATCGCGCAGCCGGAAAGCCGGTAGTTGCCCACGGCGCGACCCGCATCGCGCAGCGCCGCGATTTCGGCATGGGCGGTCGGGTCGCTGTCCGCGATGGGCGCATTGCCGCCGCGCCCGATGACGCGATCCTCCTTGACGACGATCGCGCCGACCGGAACTTCGCCGCGCGCGCCGGCCGCACGTGCCAGCGCCAGCGCCTCGGCCATCCAGGCCTCGTCGGCGACCTGCATTCAGCGCGCCCGCGGCACGGCGGCCGACGGTTCGCCGGCGCGCGTAGCGCAGACGTCGCCGGCTGTCGCGTCCGGATCTCCCCGGTATGGCCGCGGTCGCGGCGTGCGCCTGAGGGCCGCCCGCGGGAACGTCCGCCCTGGCCTCGCGATGTCCGAATGCAAGTCCTGCTCCCCGAAACGGCGAAAGCATAGCCCGCCGGGCGCGCCGCGCAAAGCGCGCGACTATCCCCACTTGATCATCGGCGAGCCTTCCGAGCTATTGATTCGTAAGCTCGCACGGCTGCCTCGCAGATTTTTGCCGTCATTTTTGCCGTCAACCTACCAGGCACCAGCATTGGTCCCTTCCGGCAGAGCGCTTCACCAGCGGATACGCCCCCGAAGACCCTGGCCGCGCTCGGCAAGTGCGAATGCGAGTGCCGGTGATGGATGTCAGGGTAATGAGGGTGCTTGTGCGTGAGCACCTCGTGCCGATGGGGATGCACATGCGGTTCGTCGCCTTTCCAGTCGAACGCGTGCGCATGCTGGTGATGCGCGTCATGACGATGCGGGTGAGAGTGCTCGAGCGGCTGGTGCGTGTGCTCGTGCAGATGCCGTTCCCGCACGTGAAGCCACACACCCAGGGCCATCAAGGCTGCGGCCACCCAGAACAATGGGCCCGGCGCGCTTGGCCAGATGGCCAGTGAGATGACGACGCCGAACAACGGCGCCACCGAGAAGTAGGCGCCGGTGCGAGCCGTGCCCAGCACCCGAAGCCCGACCACGAAAAGTGTCAGGCTCAGTCCGTAACCGAAGAACCCCACCAGGAGGCTGGCCCCGACCGTCGACAGCGGCGGCCAGTTTGCCCCGCTCAGCAGCGCCAAGGCCATGTTGCAAGTGCCCGCCACAAGACCCTTGAGGCAGGCAACGAGCATGGCGTCATTGGTCGACACCTTGCGCGTCAAGTTGTTGTCGATGGCCCAGCAAAGGCAGGCGCCAAGAATGAGCAGGGCGCCAGTCGAAAACGTTGCGCCACCGGGCTCCCAGGACAACAGCGCCCCGCCGGCAACGATGGCCACCATACCGAGGACGATTTGCCGGTCGGCGTTTTCCTTGAACACGAGCCAGGCGATGACCGCCGTTAGGACGCCCTCGACGTTCAGCAGGAGTGAGGCCGCCGCGCCGCTGGTCTGGGTCAGCCCCTGCATCAGCAGCGCCGGCCCGAGTATGCCGCCGGACACGATTGCGCCCAGGAGCCACGGAACCTCCTTGCGCGGAATTGCAAGGTGCGTGGCCGCCTGCCCCGAGGCTCGCTCGCGCGCCCATCGCAACGCGAGAAGAGCGCCCAGGCCCAGACCACTGCCGAGATAGAGCAAGGCCGCCAGCAGCAGCGCGGGCACGCCACCTACGAGCAGCTTGGCCAACGGCGTACTGGCGCCGAACAGGAGTGCGGCGGCGAGAGCCGGGAGTGCAGTGCGAAGCGCCATGGCGAAAGTTGAACACAGACGGAAAGGATGTCGCGCGGCGCACGTACTTGTATCATTTATCTCTTTATGAGATGTTTGCTACATGACCGAATGGCTCATCCTCACGGCAACGCTCCCCACAAACCCGAGCGCGCTGCGTGTGCGCGTCTGGCGGGCGCTCAAGGCCACCCGGGCCGGGAGCCTGCGCGAAGGCGTCTATGTGCTCCCCAACGGCTCTCCGACGGCGCAGTCCCTCTGGGACATCGAGCGGACTATCGCCGAGGCTGGCGCCGACTCGCACATGCTGGTCGTCACGAGCCGAGACGAAGCCCAGGAACAGGCGTTTCGAGACCTCTTCGACCGGTCCGAGCTCTACGCGGAGCTGCTGCAATCCATCAAGGATGTGCGCGGCACGGTCAAGAAGGCCACCGAGGCGGAGCTGCACAAGCAGCTGCGGTCGCTCGAGCAGCACCTCCAGACCATCCGGACCAGCGACTTCTTCCCCGGCAAGGCCCACGAGAAGGCCGCCAGTGCCCTCGCCGCGCTTCGGCGTGAGGTGGAACTGCACCTTTCGCCCGGCGAGCCTGCCCCGGCCACGGCAGAAATTCAGCGCCAATCATCCGGGGACTTTCAGGGTCGGACCTGGGCCACACGCAAGCGACCCTGGGTCGACCGCCTGGCCACCGCGTGGCTGGTGCGCCGCTTCGTGGACAAGGCACCAAAGTTCATCTGGCTGGACGACCCGAAGAAGTGCCCGGCGGGAGCCGTCGGGTATGACTTCGACGGCGCACGGTTCTCGCACGTAGGCAACAAGGTGACCTTCGAGGTCGTGGCGACGACGTTCTCCCTCGACGAAGACCCCGCCATCCGCGGCCTCGGTCAGCTGGTCCGTTACGTCGACATCGGGGGAATCCCGGTCGACGAGGCGCCCGGGCTTGAACTGCTCGTTCGCGGCCTCCAGGCGCAATACCGCTCCGACGACGCGCTGCTGGCAGCCGCGCTGCCCGTGTTCGACACTCTCTACGCAGCTCTGCAAGTACGCACATGAATGGCGAACCGATGGCCGATCCGCCGCAGGGCCCGACCTTCGGCCAGGCCTTCTCATACTGGCTGAAACTCGGCTTCATCAGTTTCGGCGGCCCGGCCGGGCAGATCGCCATCATGCACGAGGAGCTGGTGCAGCGACGTCGCTGGATTTCGGAGAACCGGTTCCTGCACGCGCTCAACTACTGCATGGTCCTGCCTGGTCCCGAAGCACAGCAGCTGGCCACCTACATCGGCTGGCTGATGCACCGGACGTGGGGCGGTATCGTTGCCGGCGGCCTGTTCGTGCTGCCATCGCTGTTCATCCTTATCGTGCTGTCCTGGGTCTACATGGCCTTCGGCAACGTGCCGGTCATCGCCGGCATCTTCTACGGCATCAAGCCGGCGGTGACGGCGCTGGTGGTCCACGCGGCCTGGCGCATCGGCTCGCGAGCTCTGAAGAACGCCTGGCTCTGGGGTATCGCCACCGCCGCGTTCGTCGCCATCTTCGCGCTCGATGCGCCGTTCCCGCTCATCGTTCTGGTCGCCGGCCTCATCGGACACTTCGGGGGCCGGTATGCACCCGGCAAGTTCAAGACCGGCAGCGGGCACGGCAAGGCTGCAAAGGAGTTCGGCTCCGCACTCATCGACGACCACACGCCGGCACCCGAGCACGCCCTGTTTACCTGGGGCCGGTTCCGGAGCGTGATGGTGGTGTGCCTGGGCCTCTGGGGAGTCGCAATCGGTGCTCTCACGACCATCTACGGTTGGGACGCGGTACTGACGCAGATGGCCTGGTTCTTTACCAAGGCGGCCCTGCTCACCTTCGGTGGCGCTTACGCGGTACTGCCCTACGTCTACCAGGGCGCCGTGGATCACTACCAGTGGCTCACGGCCCCGCAAATGATTGACGGGCTGGCGCTGGGCGAGACGACACCCGGTCCGCTCATCATGGTCGTGTCGTTCGTCGGCTTCGTCGGCGGCTGGACCAAGGCCAACTTCGGCAACGACTCATTGTTCCTGTCCGGCGCGGTGGCAGCGACGGTGGTCACCTTCTTCACCTTCCTGCCGTCGTTCTTCTTCATCCTGCTCGGCGCGCCGTTCATCGAGTCGACGCACGGCAACCTAAAGTTCACCGCGCCGCTTACCGCCATCACCGCCGCCGTGGTCGGCGTCATCGTGAACCTGGCCATGTTCTTCGCCTACCACGTGCTTTGGCCGCAAGGCCCGGGCGGGCGCTTCGAGTGGCCCTGTGCGGTCATTGGCCTTGCCGCGGCGGTCGCACTGTTCCGCTTCAAGCTCGGCGTGATACCCGTCGTGCTGGGTTCCGGCCTCGCCGGTCTGGCATACCAGCTCGCACATGCCGCACTCTACGCAAACGTTTGAGGAGACCCCGTGGACGCTCGAATCCTGGACCTTCCGTTCGATGCTGCAGCAGTGAGCGGCCTGTCGGAGAAGCTGCTGCGCAGCCACCACCAGAACAACTACAGCGGTGCAGTCGAGCGCCTGAACGCCGTCCGCGCCCGTTTGCGCGAGTTGCACTTCGCATCAGCGCCGGGCTTCCAGCTCAACGGGCTGAAGCGCGAGGAACTCGTCGCCACGAATTCGATGCTCCTGCACGAGCTGTACTTCGACTGTCTGGGTGCGAGTGCGCCCATGGTGCCCGCGATGGAGCTGGCACTGAGAGCCAGCTTCGGCAGCGTAGCGCGATGGCGCGAGGAGTTCGTGGCGATGGGCAAGGCCCTAGGTGGCGGCTCCGGGTGGGTGCTCCTCGTGTTCCAATCCCGGGAGGGCGCGCTGGTGAATCAATGGTCCGCGGACCATACGCACGCCATCGCCGGTGGCGTTCCCATCCTGGCGCTCGACATGTATGAGCACGCGTACCACATGGATTTCGGCGCTTCGGCCGGTCAGTACGTCGATGCCTACATGGAGAACATCCGGTGGGAGCGCGTCTACGAGCGCTACCAGCAGGCCGTCGAGCATGCGAGCGATGCGTTCGGCGCGGGACAAGACGAGTTGGAAGGTGCAGTCCTCCTTGATGTTCGGCGCTCAGCCATCCACGAACAGTCGGATGCGGTCATCCCCGGCGCCGAGTGGCGTGACCCGGGCGACGTAAGCACTTGGGCACGGCGACTGCCCGGTGACCGCGATGTCGTCGTGTACTGCGTCTATGGGCACGAGGTCGGCCGCGCGACGGCCGTTAGGCTGCGCGCCGCGGGCATCCGCGCCCGCTACCTCCGTGGCGGATTCGATGCCTGGAAGGCTGCGGGCAAACCGCTCCAATCGAAAGGAGTCACGTCATGAAGTGGATCACGCGTGAACGGCCGAAGATCGACCGTATTGCTTGTCCCTGGCTCATTGCGAGGTTCATCGACAAGGAGCCAGAGTTCCTCTACGTGCCCGCGGCACAGGTACTGATCATGGCCGAGAAGACGGGCGCCGTGCCCTACGACATTCCGGGCGTGGAGATGTCGCATGTAGGTGAGCTCTGCAGCTTCGACGCCTTTCTTTCGAAGCACAAGTTGAATGACCCGGCGCTGGAGCAGCTCGCCGCCATCGTGCGCGGCGCCGACACGTCGCGCGTCGACCTGACTCCGCAGTCCGCCGGGCTCTACGCAATCTCGCTGGGTCTGTCTCAGACGTACCCGGACGACCACGAAATGCTCGAGCATGGCATGGTGATGTACGACGCGCTCTATGCGTGGTGCGTGAGCTGCCAGGCCGAAACGCACAAGTGGCCGCCCAAAATGCGTTGAGGCTCCCGAGTGCGCGTGGTCATCAGGCCCGCGTAATGCGCTCGGCAGTCCGAATCATTCCCACTCGATCGTCGCCGGCGGCTTGCTCGAGACATCGTAGACGACGCGGTTGATGCCGCGCACTTCGTTGGTGATGCGCGTCGAGATGCGCGCGAGCAGGTCGTGCGGCAGCGGCGCCCAGTGCGCGGTCATGAAGTCGGTGGTCTGGACCGCGCGCAGCGCCACCGCGTGCTCGTAGGTGCGGCCATCGCCCATGACCCCGACCGAACGCACCGGCAGGAACACGGCGAACGCCTGGGACGTCGCGTCGTACCACGTCTTGCCGTTGGCGTCGCGCGCCGCGCGGAGCTCGTCGATGAAGATCGCGTCGGCGCGGCGCAGCAGGTCGGCCCATTCGCGCTTCACTTCGCCCAGGATGCGAACGCCGAGCCCCGGCCCCGGGAACGGATGGCGAAAGACCATCTCGCGCGGGAGGCCGAGCTCGACGCCGAGCTCGCGGACCTCGTCCTTGAAGAGTTCGCGCAAGGGCTCGAGCAGCGCAAGGTGCAGCGTCTCGGGCAGGCCGCCCACGTTGTGGTGCGACTTGATGTTGTGCGCCTTGCCCGTCTTCGCCCCGGCCGACTCGATGACGTCGGGATAGATCGTCCCCTGCGCGAGCCATTTCACGCCGGCGAGCTTCGCCGCCTCGCGCTGGAACACGTCGACGAACAGTCCACCGATGATCTTGCGCTTGCGCTCGGGATCGTCGACACCGGCCAGCGCCGCCAGGAACTGCGTACCAGCGTCGACATGGATCACGCGCACGCCGAGGTTGCGCGCGAACGTGTCCATCACCTGCTCCGCCTCGTTCTGGCGCAGCAGGCCGTGGTCGACGAAGACGCAAATCAGGCGATCGCCGATCGCCCGGTGGATCAGCGCCGCCGCGACGGACGAGTCGACGCCGCCGGACAAGCCGAGCAGCACCCGGTCGTCGCCGACCTGCGCGCGGATCGAGCGCACGGCTTCGCCGGCGTAGTCGTGCATGTTCCAGTCCTCGCCGCAGCCGCAGATGTCGTGCGCGAAGCGCGCGAGCAGCGCCGCGCCCTGGCGCGTGTGCGTGACTTCCGGATGGAACTGCACCGCGTAGTAGCCGCGCGACTCGTCGGCCATCGCCGCGATCGCGCAGGAAGGCGAGGAGCCGATCAGCTTGAATCCCGGCGGCAGCGCGGTGACCTTGTCGCCGTGGCTCATCCAGACGTCGAGCAGTCCGTGGCCCTCGGCGCTGGTGCGGTCGGCGAGCTCGCGCAACAGCGCCGAGTGTCCGCGCGCCCGCACTTCCGCGTAGCCGAACTCGCGCACCTTGCCGGCCTCGACGCTGCCGCCCAGTTGCGCCGCCATCGTCTGCATGCCGTAGCAGATGCCGAGCACCGGTACGCCGAGCGACCATACGGCCGCCGGCGCGCGCGGCGTGTCTCCCTCGGTGACGCTTTCCGGGCCGCCCGAGAGCACGATTCCCCGCGGCGCGAACGCGCGCACGAAATCGTCGCCGACGTCGAACGGATGGATCTCGCAGTAGACGTGCGTCTCGCGCAGGCGACGCGCGATCAACTGCGTGTACTGCGCGCCAAAATCGAGGATGAGGATGCGCGCGTGCGACGGCGCCGCGGTCATCCGGCGACTCCGCCCCGCGGGGGCCGCCTCCGCCCCGCGCCCTTCATCCGTCCACCTGGTAGTTGGGCGCTTCCTTGACGATCTGGACGTCATGGACATGCGATTCGCGGATTCCCGCCGTCGTGATCTCGACGAACTCGGCGCGCGTGCGCATGTCGTCGATCGTCCGCGCGCCGCAGTAGCCCATCGCTGCGCGCAGGCCGCCCATCAGCTGGTGAATGACGTTCGACAGCGGGCCCTTGAACGGCACGCGGCCCTCGATGCCTTCCGGGACGAGCTTCTCCGCCGCGGCGATCGGGTCTTCCTCCTCGAGCTCCTGGAAATAGCGGTCCGAGCTGCCCTGCTGCATCGCGGCGATGCTGCCCATGCCGCGGTAGCTCTTGTACGAACGTCCCTGGTAGAGCTCGATGTCGCCCGGCGACTCGTCGGTGCCGGCGAACAGGCTGCCCAGCATCACGGTATGCGCGCCGGCCGCGATCGCCTTGGCGATGTCGCCCGAGTAGCGGATGCCGCCGTCGGCGATCGCCGGGACGCCGGCTTTGTCGGCGCCCTCGAGCGCCGACTGGATCGCCGTGATCTGCGGCACTCCGACCCCCGCGACGATGCGCGTCGTGCAGATCGATCCGGGGCCGATGCCGACCTTGATGCCGTCGGCCCCGTGGTCCGCGAGCGCCTGCGCGCCCGTCGCGGTGGCCACGTTGCCGCCGATCACCTGCAGGTCGGGGTGGCGCTTCTTGATCCAGGCGATGCGATCGAGGACCCCCTGCGAATGGCCGTGCGCCGTGTCGACGACGAGCACGTCGGCGCCGGCGGCGGCGAGCGCCTCGACCCGCGCATCGGTGTCGGCCGCGACACCGACCGCTGCGCCGACGCGCAACCGTCCGAGCTCGTCCTTGCACGCGTTCGGGTGCTCGGTCGACTTGAAGATGTCCTTCACCGTGATGAGGCCGCGAAGCTCCAGGTCGCCGTTCACGACCAGGACGCGCTCGAGGCGGTGGCGGTGCATCAGCGCCTTGGCGGTATCGAGGTCCGTCCCCTCCGGGACCGTGACCAGCTTGTCGCGCGGCGTCATGATTTCGGCGACCGGCTGGTCCAGGTTCGTCTCGAAGCGCAGATCGCGGTTGGTGACGATGCCGACCACGCGGCGCCCCTCGACCACGGGCAGGCCCGATATCCGGTACTGCGACGTCAGCGCCAGCACCTGGCGCACCGACATCGACGGCGGGATCGTGATCGGATCCTTGACGACGCCGCTCTCGAAGCGCTTGACCTTCGCGACCTCGGCCGCCTGCTTGGCCGGGGGCATGTTCTTGTGGATGATGCCGAGGCCGCCTTCCTGCGCCATGGCGATCGCGAGGCGCGACTCGGTGACCGTATCCATCGCCGCCGACAGGAGCGGGATGTCGAGGGCGATCGAGCGGGTGACGCGGGTCCGCAGGGAAACTTCGCGGGGAACGATGTTCGAGTAGGCGGGGACGAGCAGGACGTCGTCAAAGGTGAGCGCTTTGCGGACGACACGCATCGAAACTCTCCTGGCGCAAAAATCGATTATACCCGCGCTGTGCGACCGCCGCGCCGCCAGCACCTGTTTTGGCACGTTTGCCACACACCGACGCCCCCGGCTGCCGTCTTGCGGCGATGGGCGTTGACGCCGCGCGAACCGGGGCGTAATTTGCCAATGTCATAAGCTGGCGTGGAGTGCGCATGACCCTTGGCCCCCGTGGCGTTCTGCCCGCAGCGCTCTGCGCGCTGGCGCTCGCGTTGGCGGCGCTTCCCTCCGGCGCGGCGTTGTACAAATGGACCGACGCCAGCGGCCGCGTCGTCTATTCCGACCAGCCGCCCGCGGGCAACGTCAAGGTCGAGACGATGAAGGGCCCGCCACCGCCCGCGAATCCGAGCGCATCGAAGGAGCTCGCGGACAAGGAGCTCGAGTTCAAGCAGCGCCAGCTCGAAAAGCTCGACGCGCAGAAGCTCGGCGACAAGCAGCGGCTCTCGGAGAAGGAGCGACAGGAGAATTGCGGACTCGTCCAGGGCCAGCTGAAGCAGTTATCGCAGGAGAACATCGCGCTCTGGCGCGTCGATGCGTCCGGCGAGCGCGTCGAGATGACCGGCGCGGATCGTCGCGCCGAGCGCGACCGCCTCGCCAAGTGGTTCAGGGACAACAAGTGCCAGGGCTGAAGCGCGTGAACGCACCGGACGGACGCCGCCTCGCCTGCTGCGCGTCGTTCTACTGCGCCTTCTTCTCGAGCGCCGCCTGATTGATCTTCACTTCGGCGCCTGACTTCAGGCTCGACAGATACGCCGAGAACAGTTCGCGACCGAACTGATCGGCGATCCGCGACACGGCGGCGTCGAGTTTCGCCGGATCCGGCGCCGGCGGCTCGATCACCCTGACCACCCGGAAGATCGAATAGCCGCCCGCTTCGTTGACGGCACCCGTGTACGCCGGAAGCTTCGTCGCGACGACGCGGAAGATGCGCGTGACCGCATCGGGCGGCACGCCCGGCTGCGGCTGGTTGCGCGACACCACGACCGGCTTCCCGAAGCCCACGCCGGCGTCGGGCTTGCCGGCCTGGAGCGCGGCGAGCTTCTCCGCGCCGGCCTTCTGCGCCAATTCCGAGGCCGCGCGTTGCGTGAGCTGGCGCTTGATTTCGGCCTGGACGTCGGCGAATGGGCGCGGCGTCGCCGGCTTGTACTCGACGATGCGTCCCGCCATCAGCACGTTCGGCGCCACCTCGATGGCCTCGGTGTTGCGCTTGGTCTGAAGGGACTCCGCCGAGAACAGCGCCTGCGTGAACTTTGCGTTGCCGAGCGCAAGCGCCTGGACCTCCGAGCGCGTCACCAGCGCTGTCGTCTCGACCTTGAGGTCCAGTGCCTTGGCGACGGGCGCCAGCGAATCGGCCTGCTCGTAGACCAGGTTCTGGAACTTCTCGGCGTCGGCCGCGAACGTCTGCGCGGCCTTCTGCTTGCGCAGATCCGCCTCGATCTGCGCCTTCACGTCGTCGAACGACTGCATGCGTGCCGGCACGACGTCGCCCACCTTGATCACGTGATAGCCGAAGTCGGTCTTCACCGGGCCGATGATGTCGCCCGGCTTGGCGGCGAACACGGCATCCTCGAACGGCTTGACCATCGAGCCGCGCGCGAACGCACCGAGGTCGCCGCCCTGCGGCGCGGAGCCCGGATCCTGCGAATTGGCCTTGGCGAGGTCGCCGAAGCGCGCCGGATTCGCCTTGGCCTGCGCAAGCAGCCCCTCCGCCTTCTTGAGCGCCGCCGCTTTCTCGTCGTCGCTCGCGTCGGGCTTCACGGTCACGAGGATGTGCGCCGCGTGGCGTTCCTCGGGCGTCGTGTACTGCTTCGCGTTGGCGTCGAACGCGGCCTTGACCTCGGCGGGATCGAGCTTGACGCGCGCGGCGAGCGCGTCCTGCGTCAGCATCACGTACTCGACCTTCGCCTGCTCCGGCGTCTGGAAAGCGACCAGGTTCTGGTCGTAGTACGCCTTGGCCTGCTCGTCGGTGACCTTGACGTCCTTGACGAACGGCTCGGCGTCGATCGCGGCCACCTCCACCTCGCGCTGCTGTTCCAGCAGGGCAAGGTAGCGCTGCGCCGACGAGCGCGCGACGATGTTGGCACTGACGATCGGCTCCTGGAGCGGGACCAGCAGGAGCTGGTCGCGCATCTGCTGCTCGAATTGCGCCTGCGACATTCCCTGGGCCGCGAGCACGAGCTTGAACCGGTCGAGCGAGAACTTGCCGTCCTCCTGGAACGCGGGGACCTGCGCGATGAATTCGGCGAGCTGGGCGTCGGTCACGCGGAAATGCTCGGCGCGCGCCTGGTTCTCGAGCAGCCGCTGGTTGACGAGCTGCTCGACGAGCGCGTAACGCACTTCGGGATTGTCGAACAGCGCGGGATCGTAGGCCTTGCCCAGCTGCTGGCGCATGCGGTCCTGCTGGTCCCGCATCACGTCGTCGAACTCCTGCTGCGTGACCTTGCTGCGGCCCACGGTCGCGACCGGCTGCGGTCCCGTGTCGCCGCGGAAGTAGTAGTCCACGCCGAAGAACGCGAACGGCAGCGCGATCATCGCGAGCATGAGCTGCGTCAGCCGCTTGTGCCTGTGGAGAAGATCGAACATGGTCCTTCCGCCGCGCCGCCGGCGTGTGCCGCGCATCGCACGGCGCCATCGCGCTCGCGCGCGGCGGCTGCAAACAAATTCGGCGAACCTGCGGTTCGCCGAGGTGGATGCCCCAAGTGCGCGGGTCCGTTCCCGGACCCGGGGCGATTCTGGCGGAGTGGACGGGACTCGAACCCGCGACCCCCGGCGTGACAGGCCGGTATTCTAACCAACTGAACTACCACTCCCGCGCTGCTGTTCCGTCGTGCCTTGGCGCTTTCCGTCCTGGTGGGTGCTGACGGGCTCGAACCGCCGACATTCGCCTTGTAAGGGCGACGCTCTACCAACTGAGCTAAGCACCCTTGCCGCCGCCGATGCCCCGCCTGGTTTTCGGCCCCTTGTTTCGGGGTCATTGCACGCGCACGAAAGCCCGTTAGTTTAGCGCATCCTTCAGCGCTTTTCCAGCCCGGAACTTGGGCACGTTGGCGCCCTTGATCTTGATCGCGGCGCCGGTGCGCGGATTGCGGCCGGCGCGCGGACTGCGCTTGCCGACGTAGAACGATCCGAAGCCGACCAGCGTGACGATGTCGCCCTTCTTCAGCGACGTCTTGATCGCGTTGACCGCGGCATCGAGCGCGCGGCCCGCCGCCGCCTTGGAGATGTCGGCATGACGCGCGATCGCGTCGATCATTTCGGATTTGTTCACGGAATCTTCCTTGCGCGGCGCGCGTGCGCGCCGCCTGCGGCATCCGCCGGCCACGCGCGCCGGCGGGATGCCATGGTCAGCGGTTCAATGCTTGATGACGGCCGCCTCGCCGTCGGGAACCGCGGGCGGCACGGCCGACTCGGTCTCCTTGTCGTCCGGCAGCGCCGTCGGCAGCCGCTCGAGCGCCTGCTCCAGCACCTGCTCGATCCAGCGCACCGGATGGATCTCGAGGCGGTTCTTGATCTCGTCCGGAATCTCGGCCAGGTCCTTGACGTTCTCCTCCGGGATCAGCACGGTCTTGATGCCGCCGCGGCCCGCCGCCAGCAGCTTTTCCTTCAGCCCGCCGATCGGCAGCACTTCGCCGCGCAGCGTGATCTCGCCGGTCATCGCGACATCGCAGCGCACCGGAATGCCGGTGAGGATCGACACCATCGCCGTGACGATCGCGCCGCCCGCCGACGGCCCGTCCTTGGGCGTCGCGCCCTCCGGCAGGTGGATGTGCAGGTCGGTCTTCGTGTAGAAGTCGGGCGCGATGCCGAGCTGCTTCGAGCGGCTGCGCACCACGGACAGCGCCGCCGCGATCGACTCGTTCATCACATCGCCGAGCTTGCCGGTCGTCGTCGTCTTGCCCTTGCCCGGCAGCGACACGGCTTCGATCGTCAGCAGGTCGCCGCCGACTTCGGTCCACGCGAGGCCGGTGACCTGGCCGACCTGGTTCTTCCGCTCGGCGATGCCGTAGGTGAAGCGGCGCACGCCGAGGTACTTGTCGAGGTTCTTCGAATTGACCTCGACCGGGCCCTTGCCGCGCCGCGCCTTGCCCTCGCTCTCGTTCAGCAGCAGCGCCTTCACCACCTTGCGGCAGATCTTGCTGATGTCGCGCTCGAGGTTGCGCACGCCCGCCTCGCGCGTGTAGTAGCGGACGATGTCGCGCAGCGCGCTCTCGGCGATGTGGAGCTCGTCGTGCTTGAGGCCGTTGTTCTTCATCTGCTTGGGCAGCAGGTACTGCTTCGCGATGGCGATCTTCTCGTCCTCGGTGTAGCCCGACAGGCGGATCACTTCCATCCGGTCGAGCAGCGGCGCCGGGATGTTCATCGTGTTCGCCGTCGCGACGAACATCACGTCGGACAGGTCGTATTCGACCTCGACGTAGTGGTCGACGAACGTGTTGTTCTGCTCGGGATCGAGCACCTCGAGCAGCGCCGACGACGGATCGCCGCGGAAGTCCATGCCCATCTTGTCGACTTCGTCGAGCAGGAACAGCGGATTGCGCACGCCGACCTTGGTCATGTTCTGCAGGATCTTGCCGGGCATCGAGCCGATGTAGGTGCGGCGATGGCCGCGGATTTCGGCTTCGTCGCGCACGCCGCCCAGGGACATGCGCACGAACTTGCGGTTGGTCGCGCGCGCGATCGACTGGCCGAGCGACGTCTTGCCCACGCCGGGCGGGCCGACGAGGCACAGGATCGGCGCCTTCAGCTGGTCGACGCGCTGCTGCACCGCGAGATACTCGACGATGCGCTCCTTGACCTTCTCGAGGCCGTAGTGATCGGCGTCGAGCACCTTCACCGCGTTGGCGAGGTCCTTGCTGATCTTGCTCTTCTTGCGCCACGGCAGGCCGAGCAGCGTGTCGATGTAGTTGCGCACGACCGTCGCCTCGGCCGACATCGGCGACATCATCCGCAGCTTCTTCAGCTCGGCCATCGCCTTGCCCTCGGCTTCCTTGGACATGCGCGCGGCCTTGATCTTCTTTTCCATCTCGTCGAGGTCGGCGTTCTCGTCGCCCTCGCCGAGCTCCTTCTGGATCGCCTTGACCTGCTCGTTCAGGTAGTACTCGCGCTGGCTCTTCTCCATCTGCCGCTTGACGCGGCCGCGGATGCGCTTCTCGACCTGCAGGATGTCGACCTCGCCTTCGAGCACGCCGAGCAGGTGCTCGAGGCGCTTGCCGACGTCGCTCATCTCGAGGATCTGCTGCTTCTGCTCGAGCTTGAGCGGCAGGTGCGCGGCGATGGCGTCGGCCAGCCGGCCGCCATCGTCGATGCCGGACATCGACGTCAGGATCTCCGGCGGAATCTTCTTGTTGAGCTTGACGTACTGGTCGAACTGCGCGAGCAGCGCGCGGCGCATCGCCTCGACTTCGTGCGCCTGGCCGGGATCGCCCGGGATCGGCTGCGCGTCGCCGCGAGGTACTCGCCGCGCTCCTCGACCTTCAGGATGCGCGCGCGCTGGGTGCCTTCGACCAGCACCTTCACGGTGCCGTCGGGCAGCTTCAGCATCTGCAGCACGGTGGCCACGCTGCCGATGTCGTACAGGTCCTCCGCGGCGGGCTCGTCCTTGGCGGCGAGCTTCTGCGCGACGAGCAGGATGTGCTTGCCGGCGTCCATCGCGACGTCGAGCGCCTTGATCGACTTCGGGCGGCCGACGAACAGCGGGATCACCATGTGCGGAAAGACGACGACGTCGCGCAGCGGCAGCAGCGGCAGCGCCGTCACGTCATTCGAGGGTGTGGGATCGGTGGGCATTCGTGCCTCGGGTGGGGTGCTCGTGCGAGAACATGGGGCCGTCGCACGGGCCGTCGAGCAACGCGAACGCGCCGGGCGGCCGCGGGTTTTCGCCAAAACCTGATTATACGCGCGGGGTTATCGCGACTCCGCGGGACAGGCGACCGTCCGGAGCGGCCCGCCGGACGGCGGCGCGGCTGTGGCCGATTTGCCACACGGCGCGCCGCCGGTGTGCTCGATGCCGGTTCCGGTAGAGCGGTCAAACGCCGGTGCCGCGGACCGCAAGCAGCCCAGCGGACCCAGTCCGGCCGGCGCCGACGGACCGCTGCGACTAGTGCGCCGAAGCGACCTTCGGCGCGTCGGCGAACATCAGCAGCGGCTTGCCGTCGTTGGCGATCGTCGACTCGTCGACGACGACGCGCGAGAGGTTCGACAGCGACGGCAGGTCGTACATGACGTCGAGCAGCACCTGTTCGAGGATCGAGCGCAGGCCGCGCGCGCCGGTCTTGCGCGCGAGCGCCTTGCGCGCGATGGCGCGCAGCGCCTGCTCGCGGATCTCGAGCTCGACGCCCTCCATGCGGAACATCTTCTGGTACTGCTTGATCAGCGCGTTCTTCGGCTCGACCAGGATCTGGATCAGCGCGGCCTCGTCGAGCTCGTCGAGCGTCGCGACCACCGGCAGCCGGCCGACGAATTCCGGAATCAGGCCGAACTTGATCAGATCTTCGGGCTCGGTGTCGCGCAGCAGCGCCGTGATGTTCTTGCGATCGTCCGGGCTCGCCACTTCGGCGCCGAAGCCGATGCCGGTCTTGGCCGTGCGCTGGCGGATGATCTTCTCCAGCCCGTCGAACGCGCCGCCGCAGACGAACAGGATGTTGGTCGTGTCGACCTGCACGAACTCCTGGTTCGGATGCTTGCGCCCGCCCTGCGGCGGCACGCTGGCGATCGTGCCCTCGATCAGCTTGAGCAGCGCCTGCTGCACGCCTTCGCCCGAGACGTCGCGGGTGATCGACGGGTTGTCGCTCTTGCGCGAGATCTTGTCGATCTCGTCGATGTAGACGATGCCGCGCTGCGCCTTCTCGATGTCGTAGTCGCACTTCTGCAGCAGCTTCTGGATGATGTTCTCGACGTCCTCGCCGACGTAGCCCGCCTCGGTGAGCGTCGTGGCGTCGGCGATGACGAACGGCACGTCGAGCAGGCGCGCCAGCGTCTGCGCCAGCAGCGTCTTGCCCGAGCCCGTCGGGCCGATCAGCAGGATGTTCGACTTGGCGAGCTCGACCTCGTCGTCCTTCGCTGCCCGACTCCAGCCGCTTGTAGTGGTTGTAGACGGCGACCGACAGGATCTTCTTCGCCGGCTCCTGGCCGATCACGTACTGGTCGAGGATCTGCCGGATCTCGTGCGGCGTCGGCAGCTTGCTGCGATCGGCGCGCGCCGCCTCGCTGCCGAGCCGCCCTCCTCGCGGATGATGTCGTTGCAAAGCTCGATGCACTCGTCGCAGATGAACACCGACGGGCCGGCGATCAGCTTGCGGACCTCGTGCTGGCTCTTGCCGCAGAACGAGCAATAGAGGAGCTTGTCGCCGGACGATTTTTCAGCCATGACCTGATCGCGATCCAAGTTCCGAAAGTAATCAAGCGCGTGCGCCGGATATCTTCGCAATGCACTTTACGCGCGTTACGTCCGCTTTTGCAAGACCTGATCGACGATCCCGTACTCCTTGGCCGCCTCGGCCCTCAGGAAATTGTCGCGGTCGGTGTCGCGCTCGATCTGCTCGACCGGCTGGCCGGTGTGCTTGGCCATCAGCGACGTTGAACCGGCGCTGTGCAGGTCGAGGATGAACTTGCGCATGGATCTCGATGTCCGACGCCTGGCCCTGGAAGCCGCCGAGCGGCTGGTGGATCATGACGGTCGGAATTGGGCAGCGCGAAGCGCTTGCCCTTCGGCCCCCGCCGCCAGCAGGAAAGCGCCCATCGACGCGGCCATGCCGACGCACAGCGTCGACACGTCCGGCTTGATGAACTGCATGGTGTCGTAGATCGCCATCCCGGCGGAGACGAGCCGCCCGGCGAATTGATGTAGAAGTGGATGTCCTTGTCGGGATTCTCGGACTCGAGGAACAGCATCTGCGCGACGACCAGGTTGGCCGTCGAGTCGTTGACCGGGCCGACCAGGAAGACGACGCGCTCCTTGAGCAGGCGCGAGTAGATGTCGTAGGCGCGCTCGCCGCGCCCGCTCTGCTCGATCACCATCGGGACCAGGCCCAAGCGCTCTCGGTTCGTCCATCGCTTCGATTCCTTCCGTAGTGTGGAGCACGGCAGGCGGCCGGGGTGGCGGCCGCCGCAGCAACTGGGGATAAAGATGGGACCGTCGACGGCGCGCGTCAAGGTCCGACTGCCCGATGGTCAGGCCGATGCCGCCGGCGTCCGGGCGGCGGGTCGACGGCGTCGCACGCGCGCCACCGCCTCACGCGGCCGGCGCGGCCGGCTCATCAATGCCTCGAAGCGTCATCGGCACATCGACCGACCCTGGCGCGTGCCAGGACCCAGTCGACGACGTTCTGCTCGACCGCCAGCGCCTCGAAATCGCGCAGGCGTTCGGGCTTCTCGTAATGCCAGCGCACCACCGCCTCGGGCTGCTCGTAGGTCTGGGCGATTTCCTCGACGCGCGCCTTCACCTGGTCGGGCTTCGCCTGCAGATCCTTCCTTGCGCACGAGCTCGCCGATGATGAGGCCGAGCGCGACGCGCTCGCTCGCCTGCTGGCGGAACATGTCGGGCGTGAGCTGCATGTCCTCCGGCTTCATGCCCTGCTCGCGCAGGTCCGCGCCGCGGTCCGCTCCAGCAGCCGCTGCGCTTCGATTTCGACCAGCGCCTTCGGAAGCGCGAGCTGGGTCTTCTCGCGCAGGCCGTGCCAGCGCCTGCTCCTTGATCGCTCGACTCGATCTTGCGCTTGAACTCGAGCCTGCAGATTGCGCCTCGACCTCGCGCCGCAGGTCGTCGACGCTCGCCGCTCGCGATGCCGAACGCCTGCGCGAACGCCTCGTCGAGCGGCGGCACGTGCGGCTCGGCGACGTCCTTGACCGTCAGCGTCGAACTGCGCCGTCCGGCCCGCCACTTCCCGGCCGTGGTAGTCGGCGGGGAACGTCAGCGCGAAACGAGCGCGTGTCGCCTGCCTTCATGCCGGTCGACCGCCGCTTCGAACTCCGGCAGCATGCGTCCTTCGCCGAGCGTGATCGCGAAATCCTTCGCCTGCCCGCCGGGAAACTCGACGCCGTCGATCGTGCCGGTGAAGTCGACGACCACGCGGTCCGCCGTCGCCGCTTCGCGCGCGACCGACGCGTACGTCGTCCGCTGCCTGCGCAGCACGTCGAGCGTGCGGTCGACGTCGGCCGGCGTGACCTCGGCCTGCGGCCGCGTTGATCGCGATGGCCGCGACGTCGCCGAGCGTCACCTCGGGATAGACCTCGAACACGGCGGAGAACTCGAGCGCGTCAGGCTGGGCGGCGTCGCCGTCGCGCTCGATGCGCGGATAGCCGGCGACGCGCAGGTTCTGCGCCCGCACCGCATCGTTGAAGCTCTCGTTGACCTTGTCGGCGATGACGTCGGAGCGAACCTGCGGCCCGTATTGCTGCGCGACCATCCTCAGCGGCACCTTGCCCGGCCGGAAGCCGGCGACTGCGCACGGTCTTGGCGAGATTGCCGAGGCGCTTCTGCACCTCGCCTTCGATCTCGCGCGAGCGGCACGGCGACATTCAGGCGCCGCTCGAGCTGGCCAAGGTTTCCAGGGTGGTCTCCATGCGTAGAGATTCCTTGTGAACGGGATACAAGTCGGGTCCCGCGTGCCCGCAGCGGCGCCGCAGCGAAGACGTCGGACCAGGTCATGCGCGTGGTGCGAAAGGGGGGACTCGAACCCCCACGGGGTGCCCCGCCAGCTCCTAAGGCTGGTGCGTCTACCAATTCCGCCACTTTCGCGGCTCGGCGGCCAAACGCCATCGCGCGAGGGCGGATTATAGCGGAATGCTCACCGGGCGTCCGGCGCGCGCGAGGCGCGGCGGCACGTCCTTATAATGCGCCGTTCGCCTCCGATTCCGGCGCCCGCGTGTCCGTCGACCACTACGAAAACTTCCCCGTCGCCTCGCGGCTCGGTGCCGCCGCGGCTGCGCGCAGCGGTCGTCGCGATCTACCGCTTCGCGCGCGCGGCCGACGACATCGCCGACGAAGGCGACGCACCGCCGCACGCAGCGCCTTGCGGCGCTGGCCGCATTCGACGCCGCGCTCGACGCGATCGCGCGCGGCGAGATACCCCCGGCGCCGCCGTTCGCCGAGCTCGCCGCAGCCGTGCGCCGCCATCGGCTGCCGCTCGCGCCGTTGCACGACCTCGTCGACGCCTTCCGCCAGGACGTCGACGGCAGCGCGATATCCGACCTATGCCGATCTGCTCGACTATTGCCGGCGCTCGGCGAATCCCGTCGGCCGACTGCTGCTCGCGCTCTACGGGCGCGACACGGCGGCCAACTTCGTCGCGAGCGACGCGATCTGCACCGCGCTGCAGCTCACCAACTTCTGGCAGGACGTCGCCGATCGACTGGCGGCGGGGACGCGTCTATCTGCCGCTCGAAGATCTGGCCCGCTTCGGCGTCGCCGAGGCGCAGCTTGGCGAGCAGCGCGTCGACGCGCGCTGGCGCGCCTGATGGCCTTCGAGACCGGCCGCGCGCGCGCGCTGCTCGAGTCGGGGCGGCCGCTGGTGCGAGCGCTTCCCGCGCGCCTCGGGCTCGAGCTGTCGGCCGTGATCGCCGGCGGCGCGCGCATCCTGGAGCGCATCGACGCCGTCGGCGGCGACGTGTTCCGCCACCGCCGGTGCTCGGCGCGCGGGACTGGGTCGCGGTCGGCTTCCGCGCGCTCGTACCGCGCCGCGCGGCGGGTGCGCCGCCATGACGCCGGACGAGTACTGCGCAGCAGAAGGCGGCGCAGAGCGGCTCGAGCTTCTACTACAGCTTCCTGTTCCTGCCGCCGCCGCGGCGGCGCGGCGATCACCGCGCTCTACGCGTTCTGCCGCGAGGTCGACGACGTCGTCGACGAGGTGAGCGACCCGGACGTCGCGCGCCTCAAGCTCGCGTGGTGGCGCAACGAGGTCGCCGCGATCTACGCGGGCACGCCGCAGCATCCGGTCGCGCGCGCGCTGGTGCCCGTGGTGCGCGAATTCGCGCTGCCGCAAGCGCAGCTGCAGACGGTCATCGACGGCATGGCGATGGACCTCGAGCACACCCGCTACGTCGATTTCGCGGCGCTCGAGACGTACTGCCATCGCGTGGCGGGCGTCGTCGGCCTGCTGTCGGCGAGGATCTTCGGCTACGCGAACGAGGCCACACGCCGGCTACGCGCGCGACCTCGGCATCGCGTTCCAGCTGACCAACATCATCCGCGACGTCGGCGAGGACGCGCGCCGCGGCCGCATCTACCTGCCGCAGGAAGACCTCGCGCGCTTCGGCGTCGCGCCGTCGGCGCTCCTGCGCGGCAGCGCCGACGACGCGTTCCGCGCGCTGATGCGCTTCCAGACGGCGCGCGCGCGGGCATGGTACGACGCGCGCGTTCGCGCAGCTCGACCCGGCCGACCGGCGCGCGCAGCGGCCCGGGCTCATCATGGCGGCGATCTACCGCGCGCTGCTGCGATGAGATCGAGCGCGACGGCTTCCACGTCCTCGACCGCCGCATCGCGCTCACGCCGCTGCGCAAGCTGTGGATCGCGTGGAAAACCGCCCGCACGACGTGACCCACCGTCGTGCCGCAGCACCGATGAGCGCCCCGGTGGCCATCGTGGGCGGCGGCTGGGCCGGCTGCGCCGCCGCCGTCACGCTGGCCGACGCGGGCGTACCGGTCGCGCTGTTCGAAGCCGCGCCGGTGCTTGGCGGCCGCGCCCGCCGCGTGGTCGTCGACGGCCTGCCGCTCGACAACGGCCAGCATCTTCTGCTCGGCGCCTATCGCGAGACGCTGGCGCTGCTTGGCCGCGTGTACGGCGACGCGACGCTGCCCATCCTCCGGCGCCCGCTGTCGATCGTGCCGTTCGGCGACGATCGCGGCGGCGCGGTCTCGATGATTGCGCGGCGCGCGCCGGGACGCCTGGGTCTTGCCGTGGGCCTGCTCGGGGCCCGCGGACTGACCTGGCGCGACCGGGTCGCGAACCTTCGCTTCCTGCGCGCGCTCGAGCGCTCCGGGTACGCCTGCCCGCCCCGGCAGACGGTGGCGAAGATGCTGGCCGGGCTGCCGCCGCGCGCCGTCGACGCGCTGTGGACGCCGCTGTGCCTCGCAGCGCTCAACACGCCGATCGCTGCTGCGTCCGCGCAGGTGTTCGCGAACGTGCTCCGCGCCGCGTTCGGCGGCCCTGGCGACGCCGCCGATTTCGTCATCCCGGCGACCGATCTGGCAGCGCTGTTCCCCGAGGCCGCGGCCGCGCACGTGCGCGCCGCCGGCGCCACGATACGCACGGCGACGACGGCGACGGTGGTCGCCGCCGATCGTCACGGGGTCACACTCGCCGTCGACGGTGCAGCCGTCGCGGCGCGGGCTGCGATCGTCGCCGTCGGGCCACATCAACTCGCGCACGCGTTCGCGGCCGAAGCGCTGGCTCCGCGTCCGGCGCTGCGCGAGGCGCTGGACGTCATCGAGGGGCTGGCCTACGAGCCCATCGTGACGATCTGGCTCGGCTACCCGGCGCGGACGCCGCCGCCTGCACCAGCCACGCGCCTCGACGACAAACCGGGCCAGTGGGCGTTCGACCGGCCGGACATCCTGGCCCGCGCCGGCGCCGCGCGCCGCCACGACATCGCGCAGCTGGTTGCGGTGGTGATCAGCGCATCCGGCCCCCATATGAAACTCGCGCACGATGCGCTCGCGCACACGGCCGACGCTCAGCTGCGACGCCTTCGGCCGGAGTGGCCGGCCTGCACGTTCGCGCAAGTGATCTCGGAAAAGCGCGCCACGTACGCCTGCACGCCGGGCCGGCCCCGGCCGGCCTCGCCCTGTCTCGGGCCCGGGCTGTACGTGTGCGGCGATTACGTGGACGCCGAGTATCCGGCGACGCTCGAGGCAGCGGTGCGCAGCGGCGTCGCGGCGGCGCGCGCGTGCCTGCAGGACCTGGCGCCGGACGGCAGCCCGGCGTCGGACAGACACTGATGCCTCGCGGGGCCCGCCTGGTGTAAGTTGCGGGCATTCCGAGCGACGTCGTACGAAACGGAGGTCGCCATGCAGCCTCGTCCCTCGCCCCACTCCCCTGCGTCCCCCGCCCGCGCCGTTGCGGCCGCCGCGCCGTACGACGTCGTGCGTGCCGCCTCAGAGGCGCTCGCGGCCCCGCTGTCCGCCGAGGACTGCGCGCTGCAGTCGATGCCCGACGCGAGTCCGGTGAAGTGGCACCTCGGCCACACGACATGGTTCTTCGAGACGTTCGTGCTCGCCCCGGCCCTGCCGGGATATGCGCCGTTCGATCCATCCTTCCGCGTGCTGTTCAACTCGTACTACGACGCGGTCGGCGAGCGCCACCCGCGGCCGCAGCGCGGCTTGCTGTCGCGGCCGGACCTCGCGACCGTGCTGTCGTATCGCGCCCACGTCGACCAGGCGATGCGCAGCCTGCTCGCCCCGGGAATCGCGGGAGCGACGCGCGAACTGATCGCGCTCGGCCTGCACCACGAGCAGCAGCACCAGGAGCTGATCCTGACCGACGTCAAGCATCTGCTGTCGCACAACCCGCGCAAGCCCGTCTACCGCCCGGGCTGGCCGCTCGCGACCGTGCGTCCGCAGCCGCTCGCCTGGCACCGGCACGAGGGGGGCATCGTCGACATCGGCCACGCGGGCGCGGGCTTCGCGTTCGACAACGAACAGCCGCGGCATCGCGTGCTGCTGGAGCCGTTCGAAATCGCGTCGCGGCCGGTGACGCACGGCGAGTTCGCCGAGTTCATCGCGGACGGCGGCTACCGTCGCCCCGAGCTGTGGCTCTCGCTGGGATTCGACACCGTCCGGACGCAGCGCTGGGAAGCCCCGCTCTACTGGTCGCGCAGCGACGACGCCTGGCAGACGTTCACGCTGCATGGCATGGCGGCGATCGACCCGCACGCGCCGGTGTGCCACCTCAGCTATTTCGAAGCCGAGGCCTATGCGCGCTGGGCCGGCGCGCGCCTTCCGACCGAGTTCGAATGGGAGGCAGTTGCGAAGGACGCGCAAGTCGCCGGGAACTTCGTCGAAAGCGGCGCGCTGCACCCTGTTGCGTTGACCGGCCGCGTTTCCGGGGGCGTGCCCGCGCAGCTCTACGGCGACGTGTGGGAATGGACGTCGTCGAGCTACGCGCCGTACCCGCGCTTCCGGCCGGCCGCCGGCGCGGTGGGCGAATACAACGGCAAGTTCATGTGCAACCAGTACGTGCTGCGCGGCGGCTCGTGCGCGACGCCGGCGTCGCACATCCGCGCCACGTATCGCAATTTCTTTCCGCCCGACGCCCGCTGGCAGTTCTCGGGCGTGCGGCTCGCGCGCGATACGGCCTGAGCGTCGCTTCGCTACGCCGCGTAGTAGACGGCGAAGTCGCCGGCGTCGTCCTGCCAGCAGCGCACGCGCGCGAAGCCGGCCGACTGCAGCAGCGCGATGAACTCGGCAGGCGAGTACTTGTACGAGTTCTCCGTATGGATCGACTCGCCGTCGTCGAACGTGCGCTCGACGTCGCCCACGCGGATCACCTGCCGCCTGCGCGCGACGAGATGCATCTCCACGCGGCTCGCGCGCTCGTCGAAGAACGCCAGGTGGTCGAAGCCGGCGGGATCGAAGTTCGTCCCGATCACCCGATTGACGTGGCGCAGGACGTTGCGGTTGAACGCCGCCGTGACGCCCGGCGCGTCGTCGTAGGCGGCCTTCAGGCGCCGCGGGTCCTTGCGGGTATCGGCGCCGATCAAAAGCCCGCTGTCCGCGTTGGCAAGGCAGTGGAGGTGGACATCCGCCAGGAAGCGCCGCGCCTCGTCCGGGCGTGAAGTTGCCGATCGACGAGCCCGGATAGAAGAACGTCGTCGCCGCATCGCCCAGGTCGCAGCGCAGGTCGAGCCCGTCGGTGAAATCCGCCACGATGCCGGTCAGCTCGAGGTTGGGGAATTCCGGCGCGAGGCGCGCGAGCGCCCGGGCCAGCGCGTCGCCCGCGATGTCGACGGCGATGTAGCGCGCGGGGTCTAGGAACGGGAGCCAGCCCTCGGCCTTGCCGCAATCGCCGGCGCCCAGGTCGACGAGCTGTCTTCCACGTCCGGCCGCGCGCACGATCACCTCGCGCTGCTGGGCGAATATCGCCCGCTCGGTGCGCGTCGGGTAGTATTCGGGCAGCGCGCAGATCGCGCCGAAAAGCGCGCAGCCGACGTCGTCGTAGAAGTACTTCGGCGGGATGGAAGCGTGCGCGTCTCTGCAGGCTGCGCACGAGCGCGCCCCGCTCGGCGGCAGGGTTGCGCGTCAGGCGGTCGAAGAAGCGGAAATCGCTCATGGTGGCACCTTGCTCCCGCGTCCGGGTCGATGAAAGTCGGCGTCGAGGACATTCGCCGTCGGCGTTTGTCCTACACGGCGCTCGCGCGCGCGATGCATGAGTCGCCGGCGGGGCGTTGATCCTTTCGCCGATGCGGCGAGCGCCCCGCCGAGCGAATCGCCGTCCCACCTTGCGCTGGCCGCGATGATCGCCGCGGCGGTCGCATCGGCGGCGATCGCGCCGGCCAATGCGCGCGGCGCGTTCGGCCTCTATCCGGCCGATCACTTCCGGCTTGCCGACGGCCGCTGTCCCGACTGTGCGGCGCATCCTGCCGCGCTGTGGTATTTCGAGCGCGAAACGATTGCCGTGCCGATTCCGGGCCTCCCCGTCGCCGGTTACGCCAGGGGTGTCCGCACCTTCGACGACCTGCGCGCCTGGCACGCCGGGCGTTCCGCCGACGCCCCCATCGACTTTCCCCCGCTGGTGTGGGTCGCGAGCCCGCTCGAAGTCCGCCGCGCGACGCTCGCGCTCGATGCGCACTCGTTCACCGTCGACGGCGTCCCGACGGCGCTGCGGCTCGTCGACAGGATTCCGCTCAACCGCTCGTATTTCGACGCCAGCTCGGCGCGCTACTTCGCCGCGCAGCGCGCGTCGCTGCGCGGCAGCGCCACGGCCGACGGCACGTTCATCGCGCGGACGCTGTGGCCGGAAGACTTCGCGCTGCGGATGCTGCCGCCGCTGCGCCCGCCGCCCGCGGGCGTCGCGCCGGCGCGGGTCGTGCGCGACTGGATGCGCGAGGCGCCCGACGGCGGTGCCCGAAGCCCGTACGCCGCGTGGACCGCGTGGCGCAGCCCGCGCCTGACCGAGGACCTGGCCGGCCGCCCGGTGCTGGCGTTCATGGTCAATGGCGCGCAGGGCGACGACGACGAGGCGCACGGCGGGCATTTCGCCCTCGTCACCGGGCGCGTCGCCGCCGACGGCTCGGTCGGCGACTGGCTGGTCAACAACTTCTACACGCTGGATGCCGAAAGCGAAAAAGGCATCATCGCGGCGCCCCTGCCGCTCGACAACTATCTCGGCGACCTGAACAGCGGGCAGGCCTGGTACCGGCCCTCGTACATGCTGGTGGCGGTGCTCGCGGACGACCGCGCCGCCGCGCTCGTCCAGTCGGCGCTCGGACGCGTGTACAACCAGTTCTATCGCCACCAGCTCGTCTACTACCATCCGACGCGGAACTGCACGAGCATCAGCGTCGACACGCTGCGCGCGCTTGGCTGGGACGTGCCGGCCCGCGGCCCGTCGAGCCGCGCGCTCGCGTGGGCAGGCTTCCCGTTCATCGCGGCGAAGGAGCGCTCGGTGGCGAAGGCCAAGCTCACGGTCGACTACCTGTCCGTCGACCAGACGCGCCTCATGCCCGCCGCGGCGCTGGAGGAGATCTTCGCCAGCCTGCTTGCGCTGACGGCGGACGCTCGCCGCGGTCGGGTGCCCGCAACAAGGCTCGCCGGGCTCCTCGCGCACGACCTCGACGCGCTCGTCTTCCTGCGTTTTCCGCAGTTTCCGTCCAGCCGCGCCTTCGGTGGCGACCCGGCCGTCACGACCGCCGAATACCGCAAGCGCGTGCCCGCCGATCCGGCGCTGGCGCAGATCGTTCCGGTGCCGCCGCGACGGTTTCCCGCCCGGCTGCGCGATGCCGACCTGCTGCCACCGCGGCGCCCTGTGTCCGACTACGTCGCGTGGGCCTGGCTCGGCCTTCCGCTGGTCATCGCGCTCGCCGCGCTCGCATGGTGGCGCGCGCGGCGGAACTGACGCGAGGCTCACGCCGCGCGGATCGCGCGCAGGTAGGCGAACAGCGCCGCCGCGCCGCACACGGCCAGCGAGACCAGCGTCAGCAGCCGCGAGGGATCGACGGCGAAGACCAGCGTGAGCACGAGCGGCGCGACCGCCTTCGCGACGAACTGCGGCTGCGCGAGGCGGCCGAGCAGCGCGCCGTAGCCGCGATGGCCGAACAGTTCGGCGGGCACCGTGCCGCGCACGATCGTCATGACGCCGTTGCTCCATCCGTAGCACATCGCGAAGGCCAGCGCGACGATCCACAGTCCGTGCACCTGCGACAGGATGACCAGCGAGATCGCCAGCAGCGCGAACGCGAGCGTTCCCACGGCGAGCGGCCGGATGTGGCGGTTGAAGGCGAATTCCATGATGCGCCCGGCGACCTGCATCGGCCCGATCAGCGAGCCGATCAGCACGGCGTCGCGCGCCGCCAGGCCCGAGAACGTGAGCAGGCCGATCAGATGGGCGGACAGCGCGGAACTCAGATAGGTCGCGAGCGCCAATGCGCCGGCAAGCCAGGCGAACGCCTGCGGCGAAGCGCGCGCGGCGGCCGGTGCGTCCGCGCCGGGGTCCGCGGACGGCATCGGCGGCGCGACGTGCACCTCGCCGCCGGGCACGAACACCAGATGCAGCGGAAGGCACACGAACAGATGCAGGATCGCGTAGACGCCGAACGCGGCGCGCCAGCCGACCGTATCGAGCAGGAACTGGGACAGCGGCCAGAAGACGGTGCTGGCGAAGCCACCGAACAGCGTCAGCGCGGTCACCGCGCGCCGGTAGGACGCGCCGCTCACCCGATGCAGCGTGGCGAACGCCGGATCGTACAGGCAGGCCGCCATCGCAATCCCGGCCAGAAGCCATCCGACGAGCATCGCCGGCGCTCCCGGCGCGAGCGCGAGCACCGCGCAGGCAAGGGCGCCCGCGATCGAACCGCCGGCCAGCACGGCGCGCCCGCCCCGCGCGTCGATGCGCCGGCCGACCCATGGCGACACCGCCCCCGAGGCGAACAAGCCGCAGGTGAAGCTGCCGAACAGGAAGACGTCGCTGGTGCCGAGCGCGGCGCGCATCGGCGCGCCCAGCACGGCGATCGAATAGAACAGCGTGCCCCACGATACTATCTGTGCGATGCCGAGCGCGGGGACGATCCGCCGCAGTTCCGGTCCGCCCGGCGCGTCGTCGTTCATGCCGGGAACCTCATCATGTCGCTACGCCCTGCCCGCACCGCGCCGGTCGCGGCGCTGCTCGCGCTCCTCGTCGGCTGCGCGTCTTCCGCCGCCGAAAAGGCCGCGCTGCCGCCGGTCACGCCCATCATGATCCCGCCGGCCATCGCCGCGCCGGCCGGCGGCGAATCGCTCGCCGGACACCCCTGGTGGTGGCAGCGCACGCAGTTCGCCGACGGCCGCGTGATCGCGCCCGACGCGCCGGATCACTACACGCTGGAGTTCACGGCGGACGGCCGCGTCGCGGTGCGCGCCGACTGCAACCGCGGCGGGGCACGCTACGACGCCGGCGCGGGCGCGACTCTCGTCATTTCGCCGGCGGCGCTGACCAAGATGGGGTGCCCGCGCGGCTCGCAGGGCGCCGAGTTCGCACGCCAGCTCGAGCGCGTCGCAGGCTATCGCGTCGCCGACGGCAATCTCGTGCTGACGTTGCGCGACGGCGGCGGCGCGATGTCGTTCGACGCGCCGCAGCGCTGACACGACGCCCGCGGTCAGGACTTGCCGCCGGGGAGCACCCCGCGCGCCTGGAGCTGGCCGATGATGAGGTCGGCGAACTGCGGCGCCTCCTGCCGCACCGTCGACGGATTGAACGTCTGCGTCGTGCCGCCCCAGACGACGTGGTGCGTCTTGGTGTCGAACAGCGTCGTCTCGACGTTCGCGACCTGGTATTGCGACACCTCCGGCACCGGCATCATCGCCGGTCCCCACACGCCGGGATACGGGCCGTAGTAGAAGCCGGGGCCCGGTACCATCGCCGTGTAGACCTGCGTGCGCGTGTCGATGCCGAGCAGGCGCACGACGAGGACGCCGTCGGCGCCCGACGCCTCTACGCCGGCGTCCCAGCCCGGCTCGTTGCGGCGCGCTTCGTCGGGCAGGAAGCGATAGCCCGGGATGCCCTGCACGCCGCTCGCGGTCAGCTTCTGCGCGAAGATGTCCTCGAACGTCCGCCGGGTGTCGAGCGTCCCGCCGACCCCGACGACGAGTATCCGGCGCATCGGCCCGCCCGCGTAGCTCGGGTCGAACCACGCGTTGTTGAGCGTCGTCGACGCGCACCCGGCGAGGAGCGCGGCGACCAGCGCAAGCAGAACATGCCTTTGCAGGATCCTCATGGCGCCCGGGTCAGCGATGCTTGAAGTCAGGCTTGCGTTTCTCGACGAAGGCGCGCATGCCCTCCTTCTGGTCGTCGAGGGCGAACGTCGCGTGGAACTCGCGCCGCTCGAACAGCAGGCCTTCCGCCAGCGATGATTCGTACGCGCGGTTCACCGCCTCCTTGACCTTCATCACGACGGGCAGCGAAAAGCCGGCGATCGCGCTCGCCATGGCGAGCGCTTCGTCGACGAGCCTGCCGGCGGGCACAACGCGCGCCACGAGCCCCGAGCGCTCGGCCTCGGCGGCGTCGATCATGCGACCGGTCAGGCACCAGTCCATCGCCTTCGCCTTGCCGACGGCGCGCGGCAGCCGCTGCGTGCCGCCGAAGCCGGGCATCGTGCCGATCGTGATCTCGGGCTGGCCGAACTTGGCGGTGTCGGCGGCGACGATCGTGTCACAGGCCATCGCCAGCTCGCAGCCGCCGCCGAGCGCATACCCCGCCACGGCGGCGATCACCGGCTTGCGCACATGGCGGATCGCCTCCCAGTTGCGCGTGATGTAGTTGTCGTTGTAGACGGTCGCGTAGCTCCACTGCGCCATCGCGCCGATGTCGGCGCCGGCGGCGAATGCCTTCTCGCTGCCCGTGATGACGATGCAGCCGACGCCGTCGTCGGCGTCGAGCTTGCCGAGCGCATCCTCGAGTTCGTCCGCGAGCGCGTCGTTGAGCGCGTTGAGGCGTTGCGGCCGGTTGAGGCGGATCAGCGCGACGCGGCCGTGCGTCTCGACGAGGAGATTCTCGTAGGTCATGGCGACTCGCGAAGTGGGGGTCTGAACGTGGCGCCGCGCCCGGCCTGGCCCGCGCGCGCCGCAACCTGTCCGCGATTCTGCCGCATCCGGGTGGAATCGGCCACCGCAAGCGCGCCTCTTTTGCCCGCCCGTCCGCCCTCGCAGCCGGCGCGCAGCCGGAAGCGCTCCCGGCGCCTTGGCAGCGCAAGGATGCGCTGAGCGTCAGCGAGCGCTACGCCCGCCTTTTCACGCAGATGTGGCGCCGGGCACGCCGGCGCGCGCGATGCGCAGCGCCTCGTCGAGCGCCTCGGCGTCGCCGATATGGTTGGCGAGCAGCAGGATCAGCTTCGCGTTGACGCGGGCGCTGTCGCCCTCGGAAAGGTCGCGGTGCGCGTCGATCAGCCGTTCGTAGAAGTCGTCGGGGGCGGCGAGGTTGGTGTCGGTGATGAGGCGTGCCATCGTCACTCTCCTAGTCCGTGCAGGTCGCGCGCGCGATCGCGGCCTCGATCCTCTCCAGCGCGTAGCCCCGCCAGCGCGCGCAGACGTGCTGGTCGGGTCGCAGCAGGTAGCACGTGCCCTCGCGCGCGTCGTAGCGCGAGGCGACGAGTCCGGCGGAGTCCTCGACATGCACGGCGTGTTCGACCGGCACGCCGCCCACCTGGACGACGCGGCAGGCGAGCGGAGCGCCGCCGAGGCGCGCGGCGTCGGCGGCCGGGACGACGGCACCGAAGGTCAGCAGCGCGAACGTATCGGGCAGGCAGCCCAGCAGCCAGTCGCCGGACGCGCTTAGCACCGGCGCGTCGGCAGCCGCCGCACCGGCAACCATCGCGCCCTCGCCCTGCGCGAAGTCGGCGTCGCTGTCCGGCGTGTTGAGCGGCGAGGCCGCGAGGACCGTCGGCGTCGACAGCCGGCCGCTGTTGACGAGCCTCCGCGCGAACGGCTGCTCGCGCGCGAGCTCGAGCACGGCGTCGCGGAACGTTCGCGAGATCGCGCTCTTCGGCGTGATGAAATCGGTCGCGCGCGTCGAGTGCCGGATGTTCTCGTCGGCCGCGTACGATCGCTCGTCGTCGTAGGTGTCGAGCAGGCGCTCGGGGGCGACGCCGCGCAGCACGAGGTCGAGCTTCCACGCGAGGTTCTCGGCGTCCTGCACGCCGCTGTTCGCGCCGCGCGCGCCGAACGGCGAGACGAGATGCGCTGCGTCGCCGGCGAACAGCACGCGGCCGTGCCGGAAGCGCTTCATCCTGCGGCACTGGAACGTGTAGACGCTCGCCCACTCGATTTCGAAGCGGGCGTGCGGGCCGAGCATCGCGCGAAGCCGCGGCAGGATGCGCTCGGGCTTCTTCTCTTCGTCGGGGTCCGCTTCCCAGCCCAGCTGGAAGTCGATCCGCCACACGTCGTCGGACTGGCGGTGAAGCAGCACGGACTGGCCCGGATGGAACGGCGGGTCGAACCAGAACCAGCGCTCGGTCGGAAAATCGGACGTCATGTGCAGGTCGGCGATCAGGAACCGGTCGCGAAAGACCTGTCCCTCGCTTTCGAGCCCCAGCGCGCCGCGCACGGTGCTTCGCGCGCCATCGGCAGCGACGAGCCAGCTTGCGTCCAGCGCGTACGCGCCCTCCGGCGTATCCACCCGGACGCGCACGAAGCCGGCATCCGGCTCGACGCCGGTGACGCGGCTCCGCCAGCGCAATTCCACGCCGCGCGCCCGCGCGCGCTCGACCAGGCACTCCTCGAAGTGATACTGCTGCAGGTTGACGAAGGCGGGTCGCCGATGCCCCGCCTCCGGCAGCAGGTCGAACTGGTAGGCGAGCGCATCGCGGAAGAACACCTTGCCGACGTGCCAGCGCACGCCGCGCGCCGCGATGGGCTCGCCGCAGCCGAGCCGGTCGAGGATCTCGAGCGTGCGCTTGGCGTAGCAGATCGCGCGCGAGCCGACGCTGACCGTCCTGTCGTCGTCGATGACGACCACCGGCTGACCTCGCTGCGCGAGGTCGATGGCGGCGACCAGACCGACCGGTCCCGCGCCGACGATGACGACGGGTCGCACCGCCGTCGCACCGTCGAGCTCGGGCGGACGGCTGAACGCGTAGACCGGATTCGTGTACGTCTTCACGCGCGTCGCATGGCGCGCTCCCGCGCGCGGGCGGAGGGGCGTCGGGGGCGTCGCGGCACCGACGCCCTCGCCGCTTCCTCCCGTGGCGACGGGTCGAAGCCGATGCTGCGACGCCGCGGCGGCATCAGCCTCCGTATTTCTTGATGAGCGCCCGCGCATCGTCGAGGAGCTGCTGGCCGTTGGCGCCCTTGGCGTTGACGTCCGATATCCACTCCTTCACAACGCCCTCCCCCGCCTTCTCCCACGTCGCATATTGCGCCGGCGACAGCGTGTCGAACACCCCACCCGCATCGCGCGCCAGCTTCTGCCCGCGCGCGGTCGTGCCGTCGAACACCTTGCCGATCTGCTGAGACCAGTCGCGGCCGGTGTTCGCGTCGATCACCTTCTTGAGATCCGGCGGCAGGCTGTTGTATTTCGCCTCGTTCATCGCAATCACGAAGATCGAGTTCGACATCTTCGGCACGCCGGGCGCGGAGTCGAGGTGATACTTCGTCACCTCCTGCAGCTTCAGCGCCGGCGCGACCTCCCACGGCACCATCGCGCCGTCGATCACCCCCTTGCTCAGCGACTCGGTCACCTGCGGCACCGGCATCTGCACCGGCACCGCGCCGATGGCCGTCAGGAACTTGGTCCCGATGCGCGTCGGCCCGCGCACCTTGAGTCCCTTCAGCTCGTCGAGATCGGTCACGTGCTTGGTGGCGAAATGCAGCAGCGACCCGTCGTGCAGGTGCAGCGCCAGCACCTTCACCCCCTTGAACTCGTCGAGCGAGTTCTTTTGCACGTAGTCCCATAGCGCCGGGCTGCCGACTTCGGCGCTCTTCGCCATGAACGGCAGCTCGAACACCTCGGACTTCACGAAACGCCCCGCCTGATAGGTGGGAATCGTCCAGACGATGTCGGCCACGCCGTCGCGCGCCTGGTCGAACAGCTGCGGCGGCGTGCCTCCCAGCTGCATCGCCGGGTAGATCTGGCACTTGATCCTCCCGCCCGATTCCTTGCCGAGCTTCTCGCACCACGGGTTGAACACCTGCGCCTGGATCGTCGCCAGCGGCGGCAGGAAGTGATGGATCTTCAGCACCACCTCCTGCGCCGCGGCGGCGCCTGCGCCGAGCGCCAGCGCGCCCGCCGCCATGCCCAGCATCCACTTCATCGACTTCGTCATGTCTCCTCCTTGTGAAATGCGAACGACTACTTCAAAGCGTGCACGAGGTACAGCGATATGGCGGGAAAGAACACCAGCAGGACGATCCGCACGGCGTCCGAGAGCAGGAACGGAACCACGCCCTTGAAAGTCTCGGTCAGCGGGACGTCCTTGGCAAGGCGATTGATGATGTAGACGTTCATGCCGACCGGCGGATGCACGAGTCCGATCTCGACGACCATGAGCGCCAGGATGCCGAACCACACGGACTTGTCCGCGTTGGGCATGCCGAAGAAGTCGAGGCCCATGATCATCGGATAGAAGATGGGGATCGTCAGCAGGATCATCGCCAGCGAATCCATCACGCAGCCGAGGAAGATGTAGACGACGAGGATCGTGAACATGACCAGCAGCGGCGGCAGGCCGCTGTTCTTCACCCAGGTCGCGAGCTCGACCGGCATCTGCGACAGCGCGAGCGTGGTGTTGAGCATGTCGGCGCCGAGCAGCACGAGGAAGATCATCGCGGTGGCCTGCGCGGTCCCGAGCACGCTGGCGACGAGTCCCTCCCCGCGCATGCCGCCGCCGAAGACCGCGAGCAGTCCGCACGCCGCCGCGCCGATGGCCGCCGCCTCCGTCGGGTTCGCCCAGCCGCCGTAGATGCCGACGATGACGACGAGGAAGACGAGCAGCACGGGCAGCACCCGCAGCGTGCTGCGTGCGCGCTCCGGCCAGCTGAAGCGCGGACCTGCGGGACCGATGTCCGGCTTCCAGGCGACGAGGATGCGCACGACGGCCATGTAGCCCAGCATCGCGATCGTGCCGGGGATAACCGCGGCCATGAACAGCTTGCCGATCGACTCCTGCGTGAGGATCGCGTAGATGACGAGCGGCACCGACGGCGGGATCATGATGCCGAGCGTGCCGCCGGCGGCAAGCGCGCCCGTCGCGAGCGAGCCTGAGTAGCCATAGCGCCGCAGCTCGGGCAGCGCGACCTGTCCCATCGTCGCCGCCGTCGCGAGCGAGCTGCCGCAGATCGCGCCGAAGCCCGCGCACGCGCCGATCGCCGCCATCGCCACGCCGCCCTTGCGATGGCCGAGGAACGTCTCGACGAAGCGGAACAGCGCGCGGGACAGCCCGCCGTGCGTCGCGAACTGGCCCATCAGCATGAACAGCGGGATGACGACCAGATCGTAGTTCGACAGTCGCGCGTAGGCGAGGTTCTTGAGCGAATTGAGGAGCGCGGTGAAGTTGCCGCCGGTCAGATAGACGTAGCCGCCGGCGCCGACGGTGAACATCGCGATGCCGATCGGCACGCGCACCACCATGAGCGCGAGCATGACGGCGAACACGATCCCGCCGGCGCCGGTACCGCTCATCGCGCGCGCGCCTGGAGCACGCCGCCGATCATGCGCGGTCCTCGCCGGCGCGCAGCGCGACGCGCAGCTGCGCGAGCGCCGTGTACAGGCCCGCGGCGCAGAGCAGCGCAAAGCCCGGCACCATCAGCGCCTGGGCGATCCAGACGGGTACGCCGAGGATCGCGGAGGTCTCGCCGACCTCCTTGATCCCCCACGCACCGGCGCCGGTGCGCCAGGCGATCAGCGCGCCGAACAGCGCCACCAGCAGCGAGCCCAGCGCGTCGAGCCACGCCACCTTGCGCCGCCCGACGTTGTGCGTGAAGAAGTCGACCTTCACGTCGCCGTGGACCATGTGGCAATACGCGAAGAACGTCGCCGACGCGAACGCCGCGCCCATCTGCAGGAGCTCGACGTCGCCGGGCACCGTCCAGGAAAAGAGCTTGCGCCCGACGATCGAGACGATCTCCATCGCGACCATCGCCACGAACACGATTCCGCCCGTAATCGCCGTCCACTTGCATGCGGAGAACAGCGCCCGGCCGGCGGGCCCGAGGCTCAGCGTGGCGGAAGCATCCTCCGGTCTCGGTGCATCGTGCATGGTTCCTCCCTGTCCGGCGCGCGACGCGACGGATTGTACGGCGCCCGCCCCGGGCTTACGTCATTCGACCTGCCGCCGCAGGTGCGGCGGCAGCGCGACGGCCTGGATGCGCGCCGGGTCGTCCGGATGCCGGCGCGCGAAGATGCGCACCTCGCGGCCCTCGACCAGCACGCTCGCGGCGCGGCGGATCACGTGCGACAGCACGAAGCTCTTGCCGCGCCACTCGCTGATCGACGTCTCGATGTCGATGACATCGCCGTAGCTCGCCGGCGCGACGAAGCGCGCCTGCACGTCGACGATCGGCGTGCCGACGATCCCCTCGGCCCGCTCGAGCTCGCGCCATGGCGGCAGCCCGCACGCACGAAAGAAATGCAGCGACGCGGCGTCCATCCAGCGCAGGAAGTTCGGATAGAAGACGATCTGCGCCGGATCGCAGTCGCCGAACTCGACCGTGAAACGCGTGACGTGGCAGCGCGGCACGACGCTCCTCAGTCGAAAGGCGCGGCGAACGTGGCGCTCGCCGCATGTCCCGGCCGCGACGCGGCGATGCGCGTCCCCGCCGCCGGCGCGGCGGTACCGCCGCTAGTCGCCAAGCGTCGACTCCCGCGCGCGCGAAGCGGGCCTGCGCTGCCAGACGATCGGCACCGGCGCGATCGGCCGCGCCGGTGCACCGTGGCGCGCGAGCGCTGCGTCCAGCGCCTTGCCGTCCTCGTCCGCCAGCGCCGCCTCGCGCGCTTCGCGGACGGCCGTCGCGCGTTGCGCCGCGGTCGTGCCGCCGGCGGCGGCGAGGTGATCGACGATGTGCGCGAGGTTCTGCTTGCCGCGCTCGTTGGTCGCGCCGTAGCCCTTGACGAGGCGGCCGCACAGCGCCAGCTCGTGGCCGAGCTGCCAGTCTGCCGCCGTGCCCCCGGCGACGGCGTCGAGCCAGCGCTCGATCGCCGCCTGCTCCTGCGCATAGCGCGAGCCCCACCGGCGCAGCGGCTTCAGCGCCGCCATCGCGCGCAGGAGCGCGAACCCGGCGAGCGAATCGGTGCGGAGCCGCAGCGCCACGGCCAACGCCTCATGCCCGCGGGCACGGCGGCGGCGCTCCCACGCCGCCAGGCGGCTCGCCAGCGGGGAAGGCAGCAGCCCCGCCAGCTCGGCCACGCCGGGCTTGAAATGATCGACGATGCGGACCACGTCACCCGCGTGCGCGCCGACCTCGCGGCGCACGCGCGCGAAGCGGCTGGCGCGGCACTTGAGCCACGCGACGCGGATGACGTCGTCGAATGCCATCCACAGCGCAAGATGGCGGGCGGCTTCGCGCGTCGTCGCCTCGCCGTTCGCGCCGGCGGGATCGGCCGCGCGCTCGGCCGCGCGCACGCGCGCGACGCGCTCCCGGAACAGCGCGGCGTACCGCGCGTCCTGGAACCCGGCGACGCGTGCCGCCCCGAGGGCCTCGATGTCGGCCGCGACGCCCGCCGCCTGCTCGACGGGCGGATTCGCGACCGTCGCGTCGAAGCCGCGCGCGAACCCGGTGAGGCTCGCCGCGCCGCCGACGCCCGATTCGCGCACGACGGCTTCGCAGTCGGCGCGCGCGAACGGCAGCACGCCGCTCGCGGCGATCGCGCCGAACATCACGGCGCTCACGATCGTGCCGGCTTCGTGCGCCGCCGCGTCCATGTCGATCGCGACCAGCCGGCGGCTCTGCGCGCGTGCGACGTCGAGCAGACGGACCGCGTCGAGCCGCCCGTCGCCGAGCGCCATCTTCTCGACGGTGGTGAGCGTGCGCGCCGTGGATGCGACGAGCGTAGTGCGCTCGGGGCTGACCATGCCCGCCTGCACGATGCGCACCGCCTCGAGAAGCTCGGAGGCGACGACCAGGTCCACGCTGCCGGGCACCGGATAAAGTCCGAGTACCGGGCGCCGCCCGCCAAGCGCGGCGAGCGGCTGGGGGAAGACCTCGACGTAATAGGTGGTGGCGCCGGTGCGCTGCGCGACGCCGGGAATCGACGTGCCCTGCGCCGCGAATCCGGCGCGCGTCGCCGCGTCGACCAGCCATTCGGCGAGCACGCCGCCTCCCTGCCCGCCCAGCGCGCCGATCAGCACGGCCAGCGGCGTCGCAGCGACTGAGCCGCCGTCACGACCCGAGGCATCCGCCGCATCCACCGGCGACGCCGGCGGCCGGAGCGCGGCGTCCGCCGTCACGCCGGCTGCATCCACGCGATCGCGGCTCGGCGCATCCGTGCCACGAGACGGTCGCGCCAGCCCGGGTTGTGGATGACCTCGCCGCGGTAGAAGGACGGACACAGCGTTGCCGCGTGCGCGTTCTCGCCGCACAGCCCGCAGCCGACGCAGCCGTCCAGCACCGTCGCGACGGGATCGAGGCGCAGGGGATCCGACGATGGCTTGACCGACAGCGTCGGGCATCCGGACAGGCGGATGCAAGAATGATCGCCGGAGCAGGTGTCCTCGTCCACGCCGTACTTGACCCGCACCACGCGCTTGCCGGCCTTCAGCAGCTTCGCGCGCCACGGCTTGACCCGCCGGCCGCGCTCGAGCTCGCATTCGCCTTCGGCGATGATGACCTTGAGCCCCGCGAACCCCGTGGTCAGCGCTTCCTTGAGCGTCTTCCGCATCGTGCCGACGCTGTAGCTGTTCACCGTGCGCAACCACTCGACCCCGATGCCCTGCAGCGTGTCCTCGATCGTGTGGTTGCGATCGACCAGGCTCTCGTGCTTGTCGATCGCCTGCTCCTTCTGGGCATCGTCCGGCGTCGACAGAATGTCCTGCGTGCCGGTAGCCGACGTGTAGCCGTTCTTCATGATCACGAGCACGGCATCGCCGCCGTTGAACAGCGCCGACTGCACGCCGGTGAGCAGGCCGTTGTGCCAGAACCCGCCGTCGCCCATGACGGCGATCGCGCGCCGCCGCATCACCGGAGACACGCCGGCGCGGCTCGCGAGGCTCATTCCGTAGCCGAGGATCGAGTGGCCCATCGAGAACGGCTCGAACGTCGCGAACGCGTGGCAGCCGATGTCGGCGGCGACGTGGACGGGGCCGAGATCCTGCTGCGCGAGCTTGAGCGCCGCGAACACCGGGCGCTCGGGGCAGCCGATGCAAAACGACGGCGGCCGCGGCGGCAGCGGCGCCGCGAGCGCCGCCGCCACGGCGGCACGGCGCTGCGCCGTCGCGTCGAGCCAGTCGCGGCCGTGCTCCGGCGCGATGTCCGGCGCGGCCCGGGCGAGGAACTCGACGAGCCCGCGCGCGATCACCTCCACCGTGTATTCGCCCGCCATCGGCAGCACGTCCTTGCCGTGCACGGCGGTGGCGACGTCCAGGCGCCGCAGCGTTGCCTGGATCTCCTGCTCGATGAATTCGGGGTGCCCTTCCTCGATCACCAGCACGGCGCGCTTCCCCGCACAGAAAGCGCGGATCTCTTCCGGCACGAGCGGATAGGTGACGTTGAGCACGTGCATCGGCAGCACCGCGGTGCCGAAGGCGTCGGACAGTCCGAGCCGCGACAGGGCGCCGACCGTCGAGTTGTACAGGCCGCCCTGCAGGATGAGTCCGAGGTCGGCACGCGCACCCGCGAGCGTCTCGTTCAAGTTGCGCGCGCGGATGAAGCGGCGCGCCGCCGGAAGGCGCGACTCGACCTTGAGCTTCTCCTGGCGAAACGTGACCGGCGGATGCGCGAGGCGGCCGTAGTCGAACGCCGCGGGATGTTCGAGCAGGTGGCGCGCCGAGATCGCCGGGGCGATGTTGTCCTTGGTGACGAAGCTGCCGCGCACGTGGCACGCCCGGATGCGGAGCTGGAGGATCGCCGGCATGTTCGACGCCTCCGACAGCGCGAAGCCCTCCTCGACGATGCGCGCCATGTGGCCGAGCTCGGGACGGGGATCGAGCAACAGCAGCGTCGACTTCAGCGCATACGCGTACGTGCGCTCCTGGATGACGCTCGCGCCCTCGCCGTAGTCCTCGCCGACGACGATCATCGCGCCGCCGACCACACCCGGCGAGGCGAGGTTCGACAGCGCGTCGGCGGCGACGTTGGTGCCGACGATGGACTTCCACGTCACGGCGCCGCGCAGCGGATAATGGATCGATGCGCCGAGCATCGCCGCTGCCGCGGCCTCGTTGGCGCAAGCCTCGACGTGCACGCCGAGCTCGGCGAGGTAGGGCTTGGCCTGCACCATCACATCGAGCAGGTGCGATACCGGCGCACCCTGGTAGCCGCCGACATAGGCGACGCCGGACTGGAGCAGCGCCTTGGTGATCGCCAGGATGCCCTCGCCGTGGAACGTCTCCCCGGCGGACAGGCGCAGGCTGCGGACTTCCTTGGCGAACGAGACTTCCAACCCCGCCTCCTCGGACGGCCGGCGTCGGCCGGGTGCCGCAACATCGCTCGCGCTGCATGCCGGTCCTCCGGCCCCTCGACGGGATTCTGCCGGAGGGTTGCGCGCGTCGGTTCGGATTGCGTCAATCTAACGCCGGGGTGACTATCTGTAAATGACATGATGTTTATAAGCATTATTCAACCCATGAATACACGTCCCCTCGACCTCAACCTGCTCCAGACCTTTCACGCCGTGCACGCCGCGGGCAACGTGAGCCGCGCGGCGCAGGCGCTGGGGGTGTCCCAGCCGACGGTCAGCCACGCGCTCGCGCGGCTGCGCGCCGCCTACCGCGATCCGCTGTTCGTCCGCACGCGCGGCGGCATGACGCCCACGGCCAAGGCGCAGCGTCTCGCGCGCGCCGTCGAGCAGGCGCTTTCGACGCTCGAGGTCGCGCTGCGCGAAACCGAGCGCTTCGATCCCGGCGCGTCCACGCGCACGTTCCGGCTGCACATGAGCGACATCGGCGAGACGATCTTCCTGCCGCCGCTGATCCGCGCGCTCGCGCGCGTCGCCCCGGGCGTACGCCTCGAGGCGTTCCAGCTCGACGACGGCGACATCCTCGCCGCGCTGGACGGTGGCCGGGTCGACCTCGCGCTCGGCTACATCCCGGCGCTCACCGACGTGCGCCGGCGCTTCCTCCTGCACGAGGAATATGTCGTGCTGATGCGGGGCGACCATCCGATGGCCCGCCGCCGGCCGACGCGCGGCGGCCTGGCGCGACTCGATTACGTGCTGGTGCGCTCGCATCCCGCCACCGGACGCGCGCTGGCCGGGCTCGGGCTCGACGGGCGCATCCGCCTGACGATTCCGCACTTCATGGTGCTGCCGCGCATCCTCGCCGACTCCGATCTCGCTGTCGTGATGCCCTCGCGCCTGGCCGTCGCCTTCCGCCGGCTCGGCCGCTACGCAACGTGGAAGCTGCGGGTGGGCCTGCCCAAGTTCGACGTCAGCGTGCACTGGTCGGGACGGTTCGACACCGAGCCCGGCAATCGCTGGCTGCGCGAGAAGGTCGTCGAGCTGTTCGCGGAAGGCTGAACGCACGGCGAGCGGGCGGCGAGCGGGCGGCGAGCGGGCGGCGCTCCCGGGCGGCGCTCCGGGGCGGCGCTCCCGGGGTGGCGCTCCAGGGCGGCGCTACCGGGGCGCGGCGCCGGGATACAGACCGTGCGTGCGCGCGTGCAGCCGCGCGAGACCGAGCAGCGTGTCGAGATGCGGCGTCGCGACGCCGACCCTGGCGCCGATCTCGCGCACGGTCGACAGCAGCGCGTCGATCTCCACCGGCCGTCCCGCGTCGACATCCTGCAGCATCGACGTCCGGAACGCGCCGAGCTGGCGCGTCACGGCCATCCGGTCCTCGCCGCTCTGCGCGATCGGGCACTCGATCGCCGCGCCGATCGCCGCGGCTTCCGCCATCACGTCGAGGCAGAAGCGGTTGACGAGCGGATCGTCGAGCACGCGATCCGCCGTCGCGCCGGTGAACGCCGAGATGGGGTTCATCGTCATGTTGCCCCAGAGCTTGTACCAGATGTCGGCCTGGATCCGCGGCGACACGTCGACGTCGAAGCGGGCGGCGCGCAGCAAGTCGGCGAGCGCGGCGAGCCGCGGCGTCGACGCGCCGGACGGCTCGCCGACGATCAGCCGGTTGCCGATGTCGTGCCGGACGACGCCGGGCGCGGGGGTCGAGCACGCGAGGTGCACGACGCATCCGACGACCGCCGACGACGGAATCGACGCGGCGATCGCCCCGTCCGGGTCGACCGACGTCAGCGGCATGTCGCGCTGCGCGCCGGCGAGGCCGTGGAAGAACCACCACGGCACGCCGTTCATGGCGACGACGACCGCCGTGTCCGGTCCGGTCAGCGCGCCGACCGTTGCGGCGACGCTCGCCATCGCGGGTTCCTTGACCGCCACGAGGACGACGTCCGGCCGGGGCTCGCGCGCCGCGTCGTCGACGAGCCTCACCGCAGCGGCAGCGTCGCCGTCCTTGGTAAGCAGGCGCCAGCCGCTGGCGCGGATCGCCTCGGCCGTGGCGCCGCGCGCGACGACGCCGACGTCCGCGCCCGCCCGGGCCAGTCGGATGCCGAGCAATCCGCCGACCGCGCCCGCGCCGACGATGCAGACGCGCGCTCTCAAGTCCGGAACGACGCGTCGATCGCCCGGGGCATCGTCACTGCGGCGGCAGGTTGCGGACCGTGCAGTTGATCGCGTCACCGTCCGATGACGCGCCGCCGAGCTGGGCCTGGACGGCCGTCCGGTACTCGGCCGCGCTGACCCGGCGGTAGTAGAGGCGGGACGTCATGTCGAGCCAGTAGTTGTAGTTGCGATTGTCGCTGCCGTACTCGAGCCACAGCCCGATCTCGTTCGGACCGATCTGCATGTTCGGGCACGCGGTCTTGAGCGTGTCGAGGTAGCCGTTGAATCCGCCCGCCTGGTAATTGCGCATCGCGTCCGGGGCGCAGGCTGCGAGCGCGCAGGGGACAAGGAACGCCGCCGCCGCGCGGCGAAGGGCGCCTGCGGGGAACTCGCGTGATCCGCGGAATGACTGTCGTTTCATCGATGGCGCCAATGCTCGAAGTGCGGCCCGGGACGCCATCGTACGCCTGCCGGCGCCTCCTCGAAACGGTAGACTTGGCGCCGGAGAGGAAGCGGAGCATGCAGGGAAAGCCGGCGGCGTACGAGGAGGGACGCGCGTGATCGACGCCGACACGCTGCGCGCGCTCGACCATCCGGTCTGGTCGTGCCTCGCGACGCGCCATGCGCCGCTCGCGCTGGGCAATGCGCTCGCCCGCCGCTATCCGGCGGACATCTCGCCGATCGCCGCGCTCTCCGGCATCGAGGCGCGCCATGTCGAGGCGCTCGAAGCGCTCTTCGAGGCCGGCGACACGATGGCGACCGGCGGCCCGTGCATCCCGGCGCTGCCCGCGAACTGGGAAACCGTTCACATGAGCGGCGCAACGCAGATGATCCGCACCGATCGCTCGCCCCTGCCGGAAGGCGACCTCGATGCCGTCGTGCTCGGCGCGCGGGACGTGCCGGACATGCTCGCGCTGGTCGAGCTCACGCAGCCCGGTCCGTTTCGGTCGCGCACCATCGAGCTCGGCCGCTTCCTCGGCATCCGCGAGGACGGCCGGCTCGTCGCGATGGCCGGCGAGCGCATGTGGATCGGCGCCTGCCGCGAAGTGAGCGGCGTCTGCACGCACCCGGACGCGCAGGGGCGCGGCTACGCGAGGTGCGCTCATGGCGCGGGTGATCAACCGGATGCTGCGCAATGGCGAGACGCCGTTTTTGCACGTCGAAAGCCCGAACGTGCGGGCCATCGGCGTCTACGAAGCGCTCGGCTTCGCGAAGCGCATCGAATTTCCGCTACTCTATGCGCGGCGAACCGCGTAGCACCGTCCCGCGCAACCTACCGATCGGCTTCGCATGGCCAGAAAGAAGGGAAATCGCCCGCCGGGCAGGGCAAGGGCCGCCAGGAACGTCGGCGACGACTGGCAGCGATGGGTCGCCGAGAACCTGCTCCTGGGCGCCACGCCGGCGTCGATCGCGGACGCCATGGTCCGCGGCGGCTTCGAGCGCCAGGCCGCGATCGAGGCGATCCGCCTCGCCGAGCAGCATCCGTACGTCGCGGCCGCGAGGCGCGTGCAGGTCGGCACGACGCAGCGGCTCGACCGGAGGCTGCGCAAACAGGCGTGGGTGCTGGACATGCAGCGCCGCGCCGCGCGCCAGGCCAGCACGTTCGGTCACGTGCAGCGCGTGCGCACGCCGTCGCGGCAGGCGTTCCTCGACGGATACTACGCGCTGAATCGTCCCGTCGTCATCGAGGGCGCGCTCGATGCCTGGCCCGCCCTCGCGCGCTGGACGCCGGAGTACTTCAAGCGCACGCTGGGCGATCGCATCGTCGAGGTACAGGCGAACCGCAGCGCCGACCCGGACTACGAGACGAACTCGGACCGGCTGAGGAAGCAGATGCGCTTCGGCGACTATGTCGACCTGGTCGAATCCGGCGGCCCGACGAACGATCACTACATGACCGCGAACAACGCGGACCGCAACCGCGAGCAGCTCGCGCCGCTGTGGGACGACGTGCCGCTGCTCGCCGAGTACCTCGAAGACCAGGGACCCGGCAACCGCGGCTTCTTCTGGTACGGGCCGATGGGCACGGTCACGCCGCTCCACCACGATCTCACCAACAACTTCATGGCCCAGGTCCGCGGCAGCAAGCGCCTGCGGCTCGTGGCCCCCGCCGAGCTCGCGGACGTGTACAACCACCGGCACTGCCACTCCCTGGTCGATCCCGAGCGGGTCGACGAGGACCGGTATCCGCAATTTCGCAACGTGCGCGTCCTGGACGTGACCATCGCCCCGGGCGACCTCCTGTTCCTGCCCGTGGGCTGGTGGCATCACGTGCGCGCGCTCGCCACCTCGATCACGATGACGTTCACCAACTTCGCATTCGACAACGACTTTTGCGCGTCGTACTCGACGTACGACGAGATCTTCTAGGAACGTCGCCGCCTACTTCGGCCGCTTGTCGACGACGCGCCTGGCCTTGCCGAGCGACCGCTCGATCGCTCCGGCCTGCAGGACGCTCACGGCCGCGGTGACGCCGATCATGCTCTTGACGTGATGCGCGAGCGCGGCACCGGCCCTGTCGCCGTCCGCCGTGCCCGTGCCGGGCGCGCGCTCGACGAGCACGGTCAGCTCGTCGAGATTTCCCGGCCGCGTGATCTCGAGCTGGTAGTGCGGCGCCAGCGCCGGCTCGCGCAGGATCAGCTCCTCGATCTGCGTCGGGAAGACGTTGACGCCGCGAATGATCATCATGTCGTCGGAGCGCCCGGTGATCTTCTCCATCCGCCGCATCGCGCGCGCGCTGGGCGGCAACAGCCGCGTGAGGTCGCGCGTCCGGTAGCGGACGATCGGCAGCGCCTCCTTGGTCAGCGACGTGAAGACGAGCTCGCCCTTCTCGCCGTCGGGAAGCACGCGGCCGGTCTGCGGGTCGACGATCTCCGGATAGAAGTGGTCTTCCCAGATCGTGAGGCCGTCCTTCGTCTCGATGCACTCCTGCGCGACGCCCGGCCCCATGACTTCCGAGAGGCCGTAGATGTCGATCGCGTCCATGCCGAGCTTCGCCTCGATGGCCGCGCGCATCGTCGGCGTCCATGGCTCGGCGCCGAAGATGCCGATGGACAGCGAGCATGACCTCGGATCGATCTTCTGCCGCTCCATCTCCTCGGCGATGGCGAGCATGTACGAGGGCGTGACCATGATGATGTCGGGCTTGAAGTCGGCGATCAGCTGCACCTGCTTCTCGGTCTGTCCGCCCGACATGGGGATCACCGTCGCGCCCAGCTTCTCGGCCCCGTAGTGCGCACCCAGGCCGCCGGTGAACAGGCCGTAGCCGTAGGCCACGTGCACGATGTCGCCGGCGCGTCCGCCCGCCGCCCGGATCGAGCGCGCCATCACGTGCGCCCACGTGTCGATGTCGGTGCGCGTGTAGCCGACGACCGTCGGCCTGCCGGTGGTGCCCGACGACGCATGCACGCGAACCACCTGCTCGCGCGGCACCGCGAACATGCCGAACGGGTAGTTGTCGCGGAGGTCCGCCTTGACCGTGAAGGGAAAACGGGCGAGGTCCGGGAGCGACCGCAGGTCCTCCGGATGCACGCCCGCGGCGTCGAACGCCTTGCGGTAGTGCGGCGACGTTGTCGTAGGCGTGCTGCAGCGACCACCGGAGGCGCGAGAGCTGCAGCGCGGCGAGCTCGTCGCGGCTCGCGGTCTCGATCGCCTCAAGGTCGCCCGGACGCGGGGCTTTCACGGGCATCGCGTTTCCTCCTCGATCCGGGACGTCACGCCGGCGGCGGGTCGATCACGTGACCCTTGATCCGATAGCTCTTGCCCCGGAACAGCGCGATCTTCTCGCCGCGCTGGTTCGTCACCTCGATGTCGTAGACGCCGGTGCGCCCCGCGAGGCTGCGCTCGGTCGCGCGCGCGGCCAGCACATCGCCTTCGTGCGAGGGCGCGAGGAACTCGATCGCGCAGCCCTGCGCCACGGTATTGAAATTGTAGCTGTTGCAGGCGAACGCGAAGGCGCTGTCTGCAAGGGTGAAGACATAGCCGCCATGGCAGATCGCGTGCGCCGTTCAGCATGTCCGCCCGCACCGTCATCGTGAGTTCCGCATACCCCGGCCGCACGGCGACGATCGCCATGCCGAGCGCGCGCGATGCGCGGTCGCTGGCGAACATGCGCTCCGCGACGGCGCGGGCGAGCGTATCGGCATCGCTCGCGCCGGTCATGCGGCGAGCCGGCGCCCGGTGGCGCAGCGGCGCTCGATGAGCGGCGAGACGCGATAGCGCTCCTCGCCGTAGTGCTCGCGCAGGTTCGCCAGCACTTCGCGCACGCACGCGACGCCGATCGCGTCGGCCCATTCGACCGGCCCGCGCGGATAATTGACGCCCTTGCGCATCGCGAGGTCGACGTCGGCCGCCGAAGCGACTCCCTGCACGACTGCCTCGGCGGCTTCGTTCGCGAGCATCGCGACCGTCCGCATCACGGCCAGGCCGGCGACGTCGTCCAGCCGCGATACCGCCAGCCCGGCAGCCTGCAGCGCACCGACGGCACGGCCGCGCGCCGCCTCGCCGCAGCCGTCCGCCGCGGCGACCGCGAGGCGCCGGCAAGTCGCATAGTCGCCCGCCAGGTCGAACAGGACGAGATCCGCGATGCCGGCGGCGCGTGCCCGTTGCGTTGCCGTGCGCCCGTCGGTAAGCGCAAACAGCGTGCCGTCGACGTCGAGCGCACCGCCGGGGAAGCCCGGACGCGCCGGTGCCTGCTCGACGCGAACGCCGCCGCGGCCGATGCGCGCGGCCAGCGCCGCGGCGGGACCGGCGTCGCCGTGCACCGTCAGCCGCGCAGGCGCCGGTTGCGCCGGCTCCGTTTCCGCGTCCGGGCGCGGTGCCTTCGCCGCGTAGTCGTAGACGCCGCGCCCGGTCTTGCGGCCGTGGAATCCGGCGGCGACGAGCTCGCGCTGCAGGACTGACGGCGTGTAGCGGGCATCGTAGTGGTACGCCTGCCAGACGCTCGCAGTCACGGCCAGATTCACGTCGTGCCCGATGAGGTCCATCAGCTCGAACGGTCCCATGCGAAAGCCGCCTGCCTCGCGCATGAGCGCATCGATCGTCGCCGCCGTCGCCGCCCGCTCGTCGAGCAGCCGCCACGCCTCGCCATAGAAGGGCCGCGCGCAGCGATTGACGATGAAGCCCGGCGTGGACGCCGCATGCACGGGCTCCTTGCCCCAGGCAGCGGCAGTGGCGTGAATCACCTCGGCGACATCTCGGCGCGTGGCGAGCCCGCTGACGACCTCGACCAGCGGAAGCACCGGCGCGGGGTTGAAGAAGTGCATGCCCACGACGCGTCCCGGATGCCGCATCCCGGCCGCGAGTGCGGTGACCGACAGCGACGACGTGTTGGTCGCGAGAATCGTCTCCTCCGCGACGACGGACTCCAGCGCCTCGAGGAGGCTTCGCTTGGCGTCGAGATCCTCGACGATCGCCTCCACGACGAGCGCCGCGCCGGCACAGTCGCCCGTTGCATGGATCGCCGAAACGCGCTGCGCAGCCGCCTTTGCGGCCCCCGGCGCGAGCTTGCCCTTGGACGCCAGCGTGTCGAACGTCGCCGCCGAGCGCCGCGCACGCGGCATCGGCCGCGTTCAGGCGCGCATCGAAGAGCAGCACGTTGTGCCCCGCCGCGGCGGCGACCTGCGCGATGCCCGCGCCCATCGTTCCGGCGCCGATGACGGCGACCGTCGCATCGCGCGAAAGCGCGGTGGCCATCGCCCCCTCAGCGACCGGTGAACTGCGGCGCCCGCTTGGCGAGGAACGCGGCGACGCCTTCGCGATAGTCCTCGCTGTACCCGAGCTCGCGCTGCAGATCGCGCTCGAGGTCGAGCTGCGCCGCGAGCGCGTTGTCCTCGGCGGCGTACAGCGCGCGCTTGACCGCCGCGAGACCGCGCGTGGGCGCCCGCGCGAGCTGCGCCACGAGCGCATCGACCGCTGGCGCGAATTCGCCGTCGTCGACGCACTTCCAGATGATCCCCCACTCGGCCGCCTGCTCGGCCGAAAGCTTGTCGCCGAGCATCGCCAGGCCCATCGCGCGCGCCGTTCCGGCGAGTCGCGGGAGGAAATGGGTGCCGCCGGAGTCGGGAACCAGGCCGATCTTGCAGAACGCCTGGATGAAGCTCGCGGACCTGGTCGCGACGACGATGTCGCACGCGAGCGCGATGTTCGCACCGGCCCCGGCAGCGACGCCGTTCACCGCGCACACGACGGGCAGCGGCAGCGCACGCAGTCCGAGGACCAGCGGACGGTAGTACGTTTCGATCGAGTGCCCGAGGTCGACCGGCGCCGCGCCGGGCGCGACCGCGCGGTCGCCGAGGTCCTGGCCGGCGCAGAAGCCGCGACCCGCGCCGGTCAGCAGCAGCACGCGCACGGAAGCATCCTCCTTGACGCGCTCGATAGCCGCGCGAAGCTCGCCGTGCATCGCCGACGTGAAGCTGTTGAGCCGCTCGGGCCGGTTCAGCGTCACGCGCGCGACGCCGTCGGCGAGATCGAACAGGATGGTGGGGGCTTCAGACATGGCGGCGGTGCTGGACGACCCGGAAGCGGTTGGCGACGAAAGCGGCGTCGGTCAGCGCTGCGTTGGCCGCAGGGTTGGCGCCGGTCCCGTGGAAATCGGAGAACGCCGCCGACTGGTTGACGAATACGCCGCCGGTGAGATTGATCGAGAGCGCGACGCCGGCGTCCTCCGCGACATCGATGGCGCGGCGGATGACGTCCTCGTCCGTCGAATAGACGGACAGCGTGAGTGCCCCGTGACCGGCGATCGCATCGCGCGCGATCGCGAGGCTGTGATCGGTGGAGTCGGTGGCGACGATGAAGGCGATCGGCCCGAACCATTCGTTCAGGTAGGTCGCGCGGTCCCCGGAATCCAGTCGCACGATCAGCGGCGTGCGCACCGTGGCCTGCGGAAACGCGGGATGCGCGATTTCGCGCGTGTCGAGCACGACCTTGCCGAGCGCGCGCGCCGCGTCCAGCCGCCGCAGCGTCGCGTCGTTCTGCACGGCTCCGAGCACCTCGACCGCACGCGCGGGATCGGCGAGCAGCTTGTCCACGCCCTCCGCGAGACCGGTGGCGACCTGCTCCAGCGACAGGTGGCCGGCGGCGGTGTCGATGCCGTCGCGCGGCACGTAGATGTTCTGCGGCGCCGTGCACATCTGCCCGGAATAGAGCGACAGCGAGAACGCGACGTTGCGCGCGAGGCCGGCGAAGTCGGCCGCCGAGTCGACGACGATCTGGTTGACCCCGGCCTTTTCCGTATACACCTGCGCCTGCCGCGCATGCTCCTCGAGCCACCGGCCGTTCGCCGTGCTGCCGGTGAAGTCGACGATCTTGACCTCCGGCCGCAGCGCGAGCGTCTGTGCGGTCGCCTCTCCCGCGCCGTGCGCGACCAGCGTCACGACGTTCGGGTCGAAGCCCGCGTCGGCGAGGACTTCGCGGGCGATCCTGACCGAGAGCGCGAGGGGCAGGATCGCGCCGGGGTGCGGCTTCACCACCACGGCGTTGCCGGTGGCCAGGCTGGCGAAAAGGCCGGGATAGCCATTCCACGTGGGGAACGTGCTGCAGCCGATGACGAGGGCCACGCCGCGGGGCACGATGCGGAAGTTCTTCTGCATCCGCAGCGGCTCGTTCTTGCCTTGCGGCTTCTCCCACTGCGCCTGCGCCGGCACGCGCCGCATCTCGTCCCATGCGTAGGCGACCGCCTCCAGGCCGCGGTCCTGCGCGTGCGGGCCGCCGGCCTGGAACGCCATCATGAACCCCTGCCCCGTCGTGTGCATCACGGCGTTGGCGATGACGAAGCTCTGCTTGTTGATGCGATCCAGAATCTCGAGGCAGACGCCGACCCACGCCTCGGGACCCGCCTTGCGCCACTCCTGCTGTGCGTTGCCGATCGCCGCGAACAGCGCGTCGAGATCCGCGCGCGGATAGGTGATGCCGAGGCTGATGCCGAACGGCGACCGTTCGCTGCCGACCTGGCCCGCAGTGGCCGGCTGCGCCAGCGGGAACGGCTTGCCCAGCAGCGCGTCGTAGGCGGCCTTGCCGGCTTCGGCCGCGCCTTCGCCGTAGTTGCGCGGGCTCGCCGATTCGGGATACGGCGACCAGTAGCCGCGCTCGGCAATCGCGGCGAGCGCACGCTCGAGCGTCGCGCGATGCTTTTCGAATAGGGGATTGGACACGCGAACCTCTGTCGATAACCGGTTTTGGACTCTAGCACGGCGGACGAAGCGTCAGCCGGTGCCCGTCTGGTCGAAGTCGATGACGACCTTGTCGCTGGCGGGGTAGCTCTGACACGACAGGATGAAGCCCCGCGCGACCTCGTAGTCCTCGAGCGCGAAGTTGACGTCCATGTCGACGTCGCCCTCCAGCAGGCGGCAGCGGCACGTCGAGCAGACGCCGCCCTTGCAGGAATATGGCAGCTCGATGCCGTTGCGCAGGCCCGCTTCGAGGATGCTCTCCTTCTCGCGTTCGAGCAGGAAGGACTTGCGCGAGCCGTCGATGATCGCCGTGACCTCGCACTCGCTCGCCGCCGCCTGCGGCAACGGCCGCGCGACGTGCTGATGCTTGGGAATGCTCGCCGCGAAGCGCTCGATCTTGATCCGCGACTCCGGATAACCGCAGGCCCGCAAGGCCGCGACGACGGCGTCCATCATGCCTTCCGGGCCGCACACGAAGACCGCTTCGACGTCGGCCAGTCGCACCCAGTGCGCGAGCAGCGCAGCGGCCTTCGCCTGGTCGATCCGGCCGTGCAGCAAATCGATGTCCTGCGCCTCGCGCGACAGCACGTGGGCGAGGTTGAAGCGGTCGAGGTACGTGTCCTTCAGCGCCGCGAGCTCCTCGCGGAACATCACCGTTCCCGACGCGCGGTTGCCGTAGAACAGCGTGAAGCGGGACGCGGGCTCGTGCGCGAGCGTCGTCTTCACGATCGACAGCAGCGGAGTGATGCCGCTGCCCGCGGCGAAGCCGACGTAGTGGCGCTGCGCCGACGCATCGAGCGGGACGTTGAAATGGCCCATCGGCGGCATGACGTCGAGCGTCGCGCCCGCCGCCAGCGACTCGTTCGCCCAGGTCGAGAACACGCCCCCGGGCGTCTTTTTCACCGCGATGCGCAGCGTCCCGTCCTGGACCGCCGAGCAGATCGAATACGAGCGCCGGACGTCGTGGCCCTCGAGGTCGGTTCTAAGGGTCAGGTGCTGTCCGGCCTGAAAGCGGAACTGCTCGGCCAGCGAAGGCGGAACGGCGAACGTGATCGCCACCGCGTCGCGCGTCTCGCGATCGACGCGAGCGATCGGAAGCGGATGGAACTTGCTCATTCCGCCGGCGCTAGTGCGGCTTGAAGTAGTCGAACGGCTCGAGGCACGCCTCGCACCGATAGTGCGCCTTGCACGCCGTCGAGCCGAACTGGGACACGAGCCGCGTCCGTGTCGACGCGCAGCGCGGACATGGCACCGCGACGCTCGCGCGCCGCAGGGGGCTGATGCCGGCGACGTCGATGCGGGGGGCGGGCGCACCCGGCGGGGCGATGCCGAACGCCGCGAGCTTGCGCCTGCCCTCCGGGGCGATCCAGTCGGTCGTCCACGCGGGAGCCAGCCTTTTCTCGACCCGCGGAGAAGCGAAGCCGGCGCCGGCCAGCGCATCGAAGATCGAGCGCAGGATGACGTCGGTCGCCGGGCACCCCGAATACGTCGGCGTGACCGCGACGAAGACAGCGCCGTCGTCCATCCCGACCTCGCGCACGATGCCGAGCTCGACCACCGACACCATCGGGATCTCCGGATCGGGAACCGAGGCAAGCGCGTTCCATGCGCGCGCGACATCCGGCGCAAGGGGCGTGCGCTGCGCCGCATCCGCGGCACGGGCCGCGGCGGCAATCGCGCGTTGCTCTTCGGTGACCATCACCACGTGGCGCCGGGATACGCGCGCTGGAGGAATTGCATCTCGGCCAGCAGCCGGCCGAGGTGCTCGGTGTGCACGCCCTGCTTGCCGCCCCGGTTGCCGCCGCCCTGCATCCACGGTCCCGCCGGCAGCGTCAGCGTGGCCTCCGCGACGACAATCGCGATCGCCGCCTGCCAGGGCTCGTGCAACGTCCGCGCGTCGGCGGCCGTGCCGTCGTCGATGAGGACCTGCTCGACCGCGTCGACGGCGAACATCTCGCCGGTGTACGGCCACAGGTCATCGAGCGCCGCCTGCATCCGCGCGTGCGAAACGTCGGTGCCGTCGCCCAGCCGCACGACCCACTCCGCCGAGCGCTCGACATGGTAGGCGACTTCCTTCACCGCCTTGGCGGCGACCTCGGCGATGCGGGCATCGGGGGAAGTTGCAAGGGCATCGAGCACGCGGAGGTGCCAGGCGTCGAAATAGAACTGCCGCGCGATGGTGTCGGCATAGTTGCCGTTCGGCTGCTCGACGAGCTGCAGATTGCGGTAGGCGTCACCGTCGCGCAGGAAGGCGAGCTGGTCCTCGCTGCGGCCGGGCCGCGCGTAGCGCGATTCGACCTCGCCGGCGTAGGCGTACCACAGGCGCGCCTGCCCGATGAGGTCGAGGCCCACATTGGTGAGCGCGATGTCCTCTTCGAGCACGGGTCCCTTTCCCACCCATTCGCCGAGGCGCTGCGCGAGGACGAGGTCGGTATCCGCCAGCCGGAGCAGGTAGTCGAACAGCGCCTGGTCATGCGTCATGGCAGGCGCACCGCTACAGGTGCTTCACTTCGTCGGGCATCGGAAAGAACGTCGGGTGGCGGTACACCTTGTCGTTCGCCGGCTCGAACAGCAGATCCTTGTCGCCCGGCGCCGACGCATGGATGTCCGCCGAGCGCACGGCCCAGATCGACACGCCTTCGTTGCGCCGCGTGTAGACGTCGCGCGCGTTCTTGATCGCCATTCCGGCGTCCGGCGCGTGCAGGCTGCCGACGTGCTTGTGCGCGAGGCCGTGCAACGAGCGGATGAAAATCTCCCACAGCGGCCATTCGTTGCTCATGTTGCCTCCAGTGTCGCGCGGTCGCGGGGTCGGTACCCCCGCCCGGACTTCAGTGTTCAGGCGCCCGCGCGGGGGTACCGACCCCGCGCCCTTGTCGCTCAGGCCGCTTTCTTCGCGGCGCACTTTTCCGCGTGCGCAAGCGCGGCCTCGCGCACCCAGGCGCCGTCCTCCCAGGCCCTGACGCGCGTGCGCAGGCGCTCGCGGTTGCACGGACCGTTGCCCTTCAGCACGTTGTGGAATTCGGCCCAGTCGATCGGACCGAAATCGTAGTGGCCGGTCGTCGCGTTCCACGCGAGCAGTGGATCGGGCATCGTGATGCCGAGATAGTCGGCCTGGGGCACCGTCTGGTCGACGAAGCGCTGGCGCAACTCGTCGTTCGATAACAGCTTGATCTTCCACTTCGCCGACTGGGCGCTGTGCACGCTCTCGCTGTCCGGCGGACCGAACATCATCAGCGACGGCCACCACCAGCGGTTCAGCGCGTCCTGCGCCATCGCCTTCTGCTCCGCGGACCCGCGGCACAGCGTCATCATGATGTCGAAGCCCTGCCGCTGGTGGAACGACTCCTCCTTGCAGATGCGGATCATCGCGCGCGAGTAGGGACCGTACGAGCAGCGGCACAGCGGGATCTGGTTCATGATCGCCGCGCCGTCGACGAGCCAGCCGATGGCGCCGATGTCCGCCCACGTCAGCGTCGGGTAATTGAAGATCGACGAGTACTTGACCTTGCCGGCGTGCAGATCCTCGATCAGCTGGTCGCGCGAGACGCCGAGCGTCTCCGCGGCGGAATAGAGGTAGAGCCCGTGCCCGCCTTCGTCCTGCACCTTGGCCATCAGGATGGCCTTGCGCTTCAGCGAGGGCGCGCGGCCGATCCAGTTGCCTTCGGGCAGCATGCCGACGATCTCGGAGTGCGCATGCTGCTGGATCTGGCGGACCAGCGTGCGCCGATAGGCGTCGGGCATCCAGTCCTTCGCCTCGATCTTGACGTCGGCGTCGACGCGCGCCTGGAACGCCGCCTCCTCCGGCGACATGTCTGCAGCGCCCTTGACTTCGCGGACGCCGGTATCGACGAGCTGCGCGTACATGGCTCCTCCTTGCCGGGCGGAGGCGGCCTTCGGCCCTTGCCACCGCTTGCGAATTTTACGATACACTTTATCCGTGAGTCAACAGACAACTGTATCACTTGGCGCAGGCCCCGCCCCGCCTGCGCCCCGCGCGGCGGGGACGATCGCGCGCTGGATCACGCACGCGCTGGCGGCCGACCCGCCGCGCGCCCGTTCGCTGATCGTCACCGTATGGGGCGACGCGCTCGCGCCCCACGGAGGGCATGTCTGGCTCGCGACGCTCATCGGCCTGATGGCGCCGTTCGGCCTGAACGAGCGCCTGGTGCGCACCAGCGTGTTCCGCCTGGCGCGCGACGGCTGGGTGACGCGCGAGACGCACGGCCGGCGCAGCCGCTATCGCCTGACGGCGGCCGGCGCGCGCCGCTTCGCGCAGGCGCACCAGCGCATCTACGCGCCCGCGGACGCCCGCTGGAACGGCGAATGGGAGATGGTGCTGACGCCCCCCGACGCCGCGACGTCCGCGCAACGCCAGGCGCTGCGCGACGAGCTCGCCTGGGAAGGCTTCGCCGCCCTCGCGCCGTCGGTGCTCGCGCGCCCCGCGCACGGCGACTCCACCGCGCCCCGGATCGTCGCCGCGCTGGGACTCGCGAACGCGGCGATCGTCGTGCGGGCGCACGACGACCCCGCGCTCCCCGGCGCGCTCGCGCTGCGCGCCAAAGACGCATGGCCGCTTCGCGCCCTCGCTGCCGATTACCGGCGCCTCATCGCGCGCTTCGGCACGGTGATCGAGCGTTTCCGCGCGACGCCGCAGTCGCTCGACCCCGAGCAATGCTTCGTCGTGCGCACGCTGCTCATCCATGCGTACCGGCGCGTCCTGCTGCGCGATCCGCAGCTGCCGCCGACGCTCCTGCCCGAGCAATGGCCGGGCATGGCGGCCTACGCGTTGACGCGCGACTTCTATCGTGTGACGCATGCCGTGGCCGAGCGCCACCTGGCGGCCGCGTTCGCAGTCGACGGCGACGCGTTGCCGGCGGCGGACGCCGCGTTCTACGCGCGCTTCGGAGGGCTCGACGCCGCGTAACGGGGTTCGCGCTCCCTGCGGCCCGCGCCGCGCCGGCACGCGGACCGCTTTGGCGCGACGTCGCGCGGTGCCGCGGGCACCGGGCGAGCCGCGCTAGCGGCCCACCATCGCCAGCACGTCGGCCTTGAGGAAGCGCTCGACGACCAGCATGAACGCGATCGAGGGGACGAGCAGCAACAGCGCGGTGATCGACGCGATCTGGTAGTTGCCACCCATGCTGGCGTTGAACATCAAAAGCGGCAGCGTCGTGACGTCCGGCACGCCGACGAAGTAGGTTCCGGTGAACTCGTCGAGGGACTCGAGGAACACGAAGATCGCGCTGGCGATGAGCCCCGGCGCGGCCAGCGGCAGCGTCACCGTGCGAAAGCACGTCCAGGCGGATGCGCCGATGTTGCGCGCCGCCTCCTCCAGCGATGCATCGACCGACGCGAACGCCGCCGAGGCGATCCACACCGCCAGCACGAGGCCGTGCGACGCGTGCACGAGCACGACGCCCGTGACGGTCCCGGCGAGCCCGATCTGGTAGAACACGCGTGCGATGTTCACGTAGACGGGCAGGTTCGGCACCGCCTGCGGCAGCAGGAACGCGAGCAGGATGAGCGCGCGCCAGCGCAGCCTCAGGCGCGCGAGCGCGTAGCCGGCGGGGACGGCGACGGCGAGGCTGACGATGACGGTGAGCACCGCGATCCACACGCTGGTGCCGAGCGAGGCCAGCGCGTTGCCGCGCGGTGCGAACACGCGGCTCCAGAACGTGAGGCCGAACTCCTGCGGCAGCTTGTTCGGGAAATACCACTTCTCCGCGAACGCCCAGAGGAACAGGTTGGCGAGGGGACCGAAGATGACGAACGCCAGCAGCGCCAGCAGCACGCCGGTGCCGAGCATCCGCGACCAGCGCGACAGCGCGGCCGCATTCATCGGGCGAGCGCCCGCGACGACTGGCGCAGGTAGAACCACGCGGCGACGGCGGCGACCGCGAGCGAAAGCAGGCACAGCGCGTTCGCGACCGCGTAGTCGGCGTGCGTGTTGATGCGGTACGCCACGTCGACCGTGATCATCGTCGGCGAATTCGGATTGATCATCAGCGGCACCGACAGCACCGACAGCATGGTCACGAACGACAGCACGAGCCCGACGAGCAGCGTGCCGCGCACCTGGGGCAGCACGATGTCGACCAGCACGCGCCAGCGCGGCGCCCCGAGGTTGCGCGCCGCCTCGATGTGCTGCGCCTCGAGCGATGCCATCGCGCCTGCCAGCAGCAGCGTGACGAACGGCGCCTGCTTCCACACGAACGCCACGACGATGCCGCGCCAGTCCAGCACGCTCTGCGCGGCGAGCGGCTCGATCAGCCCGCTGCCGATCAGCACGTGGTTCAGCATGCCGTTCTTCGCCAGGAACGTCCGCATGATCTGGCCGGTGACGATGAACGGGATGAACAGCGGCCAGCGGTAGAGCCAGCGCAGGATCGCGACGGCCCGCGGATTCTCGCCGAGCGTCAGGTAGCCGGCGATGAGAATGGCGACCAGGCCGATCAGGATCGTCGACAGGACGACGATCCAGATCGTGAACCACAGATCGGTCCGGTAGAGGTCGAAGCTCTTCGCGAAATGCTCTAGCGTGAACCCGCCGTCCTTCGCCCGGAAGGCGAGCACGGCGGACAGCGCCAGCGGCATCGCGAAGAAGAACACGATGACCGCCAGCGCCGGCGCGACGAGCGCGTACCCGCGCCAGCCGGCGCCGGGCTCGCCGGATCTTGCCACCGCGTCGCTACTTCAGCACGACGCGCTCGTACCCCTCGACGATGTCCGTGAAATACTCGGAGAGCGGGAACGGGCGGCCGTTCTTCGCGAGATCGGCGGGTGAGATGTCGGTGAAGAGCTTGTTCCAGTCCTTGGGATCGAGCTTGCTCTGCACGTACTGGGGGTCGATGCCCGGGTACCAGTTGAACTGCTTGACGATGCCGTCCGCCTGCACTTCGGGACTCTCCGCGAAGTCGATGAACTTCTTGGCGATCGCCGCATTGGCCGCCTTCGCGGGGATCACGTAGTACATCGGCTGGCCGGGCAGGCCCGGCGACGGCAGCGAGAGCTTGACCTTCGGATTCATCTTGCCGTCGGCCTGCCACGTGTAGAACATGTCGACCCACACCGGGCCCATCGCGATCTCGCCCCGGTTCAGCATGTCGAGCGTTCCCGCGTTGCCCGGGGTCATCACGACGTTCTGGTTGAACGTCTTGAGGCTCGCGAGCGCCTTGTCGATCTGCGCCTTCGCGGCCGGGTCGTAGGGACCCTTCTCGAGCTTGTCGCCCAGCCCGCTGTTCGCCTCGACCCAGCCCATCACGAAGCCCACGCCCGACATGCCGCCCTTGACGCCGTTGTAGCCGAACTGCTTCGGGTTCTTCTTCACCCACTCGGCGAGTTCCGCGAACGACTTCGGCGGATTCTTGACCACGTCGGGGTTGTAGGCGAACGCGATCTGGCTGTGGAACATCGGCAGCACGTAGCCGTCGACGTTGGCGCCGAGCGCGTTCTTCGCGGTGTCGCGCGAGACGAGCTTGCCCGCCGCCACGTCGTTGCGGTACGACATGAGCAGGCCGTCCTTGACCATGTTGGCCGCGCCGCGCTGATGGACGACCGCGACGTCGACGTCCCAGGACGCCGCGCCCGCCTTCTGCTGCGCCTCGAGCTTCTCCAGGATCTTCTGCGAGCCCGAATCGCCGGGGCCGGTCCCGACGGCCTTGACCTTCACGCCGGGATTCATCTTCTCGAACTTCGGTCCAAGGTAATTGTTCACGTAATCGACCATGTTCTGGTCGCCGGCGGTGACGACGTTGATCGTCTGCGCCGCCGCCGGAACGGCCGGCAGGGCGACGAGCGCGGCGATGGCCGCGGCCGTCAACAAGCGTGGAATCTGCATGATGCTTCCCTCCTCCTCTTCAACGGGCGCGAACGGCGCCCACGTGTCCGGTTTCCTGTACGGGTACCGCAGCGCGCGGAAACACCAGCAGCGCGCCGTGCGGCACCGTGACGCCTACGGTCGTGCCTTCCTCGATGCGGGCCTCGGCGTGCGCCCAGACATCCGCTCCGCCGACGCGCACGCGGTACCGATAGCCCTGCCCGACGTAGAGCGCCTGTGCCACGCTGCCGGCGAAGGCGAGCTCGTCGCTCGCGGCCGGCGGCATTCCGGGCGCGACGCGTGCGGCGTCGCTTCGAAAGTGAACGCTGACGGGCTCGCCGGCGCCCGCCACCGCGAGTGCGCCGTCGTCGCGGCGCGTCATCGCCACCACGTTGTCGGCGCCCATGAAGCCCGCGACGAACGCCGAGGCGGGGCGATGGAAGATGTCCTCCGGCGTCGCGTACTGCGCGACGCGGCCGGCGTCGAGCACGGCGATGCGGTCGGCGAGTGTCAGCGCCTCCTCGCGGTCGTGCGTGACGTACACGGCCGTGATGCCGATGCGCCGCTGCAGTGCGCGCAGCTCGTGGCGCAATTCGATGCGCACCTTGTAGTCGAGGTTCGACATGGGCTCGTCGAGCAGCAGGAGCTGCGGGTCGACCGCCAGCGCGCGCCCCAGTGCGACGCGCTGGCGCTGCCCGCCCGACAGTTGCGTCACCGGGCGTGGCGCGAAACCCCCGAGCTGCAGCAGATCCAGCATCTCGTCCACGCGCCGGGCGATCGCGTCCCTGCGCCATCCCCGCATGCGCAGCCCGTAGCCGATGTTGTCGGCGACGCTCATGTGCGGCCAGAGGGCGTACGATTGGAACATCATCGCCGTTCCGCGCTTCTCCGGCGGCAGGCCGAGGATGTCGCGGCCCTCGACGCGGATCGACCCGGACGTCGGCGTCACGAAGCCCGCGATCGAGCGCAGCAGGGTCGTCTTCCCGCAGCCCGAGCTGCCGAGCAGTGCGCAGAGCTCGCCCCGGGCGACATCGAGGTTGACGTCGTGGAGGACGCGGTTGTCGCCATAGGCGACCGAAACGGCGTCAATCGCGAGGTAAGGATCCATTCAGACCGGCATTCATACACGATGCATGGTGACGCGCATGTTAAGCCCGGACGGGATCACCGTGGCGCGCCGATGATGGTGCAGCGCAATATGGCGGGACGGCGCCCTGCGCGACAATGCGAATGACATGAACGGCATCGACAGCTTCACTCCGCGCGCCGCTCCGCTGCCGCGATTCCACGGCGCGCTGCTGTTTGGCGGCTACATCGTCGCCTACGTGCTGCTCGACTGGGTCAGCCTGATCGACCCGCTCGGCGTATTCGCGATCACGCCCTGGAACCCGCCGCCCGGACTGTCGATCGCGCTGCTGCTCCGCTACGGCCTCCGGTACTGGCCGTGGCTGTTCGTCGCGGAACTGGTGTCGAACCTGATCGTGGGCGGTGCCCCGGCTTCGCTCGCAGTGAACGTCGCGGCCTCGCTGCTCCTCGCGGCGTCGTACACCGGCGTGGTCGCGCTGCTTTTGGGGCCCCTGCATTTTCGCAGCGACTTCCGGCGGCTTCGCGACGCGACCCTCTTCACGGTCACCATCGCCATCGCGACGGGTGCCATCGCCGTGGCGTTCGTCGCGCTGTCGGCCGAGAGCGGGCTCATTGCCAGCAGCGAGCTCGGCCCGACGATCGTCCAGTTCTGGATCGGCGACCTCATCGGCATTCTCGTCACCACGCCCGCGCTGCTCGTCCTGTCGCGGCCCGGCATCCTGGCGTCGCTGCGGCCGTCGCGCGAGACGCTCGCGCAGGCGATCGCCATCGCCGTCGCGCTGTGGGTCATCTTCGGCTGGGGCATCGGCCACCAGTACAAGCTGTTCTTCATCCTGTTCCTCCCCCTGATCTGGATCGCCACGCGCCAGGGCATCGAGGGCACGGTGATCGCGATCGTCGCGATCCAGATCGCGCTCATCGCGTCGTACGAGGTTGCCGGCCGCAACGACAGCACGATCCTCGAATTCCAGTTCCTCATGGTCGCGCTCGCCGCCACCGGCCTGCTGCTGTCCGTCGCCGTCTCGGAACGTGCCGCGATCGAGCGCGCGCTGCACGACAAGCAGGCGGAGCTGGAGCGCAGCCTGCGGCTTGCCTCGACGAGCGAGCTCGCGTCGGCGCTGGCGCACGAGCTCAACCAGCCGCTATCGGCCATCACGGCCTACATCCGTGCCTGCCAGCTGATGCGCGACCAGGGCGGCGCCAGCGACCAGGCGATCGCGCAGACGATGGACAAGATCGTGGCCGAGGTGAACCGCGCAGGCACCGTCGTGCGGCGGCTGCGCGAATTCTTCCGCACGGGTGCCGCGCAGGTCGAGCGGGTGCCCGTGTCGACGCTCTTCGACAATGCGCTCGTGACCACGCGCGAGCGTGCCGTCCGGCACGGTGTCGCCGTCTCCAGCCAGGTCCCCGCCGGAATGCCCGACGTTGCCGCCGATCGGGTCCAGGTAGGCGCCGTGCTGCATAATCTGATCAACAACGCGATAGATGCGCTCGCGGATTCCGCAAAACCTGCGCGCACGGTCCGCATCGCCGGCGCGCCCGACAAAGGCGAACTCGTGCGCCTGACGGTTCAGGACAACGGGCCCGGAGTGAACGCCGACATGACACCGACACTCTTCCTCCCCTTTGCCACCACCAAGCCGGAAGGCACCGGCCTCGGACTTGCGATCAGCCGCTCGATCGTCGAAGCGCATGGCGGTCGACTCTGGTACGAGCCTGCGGGCGATGGCAGCATCTTCGCCTTCACGCTGCCGACGGCGACCACGCTGAAAGGAGATGCATCGTGAGCCCGCGCCCCGAAGTAACGGTCGTCGACGACGACGCCGGCGTACGCGATTCGCTGTCGCTGCTGCTCGGCCTGCACGGCTACGCCGTTCGCGCCTATGCCTCCGGCGAGGCGCTGCTCGAGGCGGTGCGCGGCGACTGGCGTGGATGCCTGATCATCGACCTGCGCATGCCGGGCATGGATGGACTGGCCCTCCAGGCCGCGCTCGCCGAACGCGACATCGCGCTGCCGGTCATCATCCTGACCGCTCACGGTGATGCGGCGAACGCGCGTGCCGCGCTGAAGGCCGGTGCGTTCGACTTCCTGGAAAAACCGGTGGACGACGCGTTGCTGATCGGGATGATCGAGGCCGCGACGCGCGTCGAAGCCGAGACGCATGCGGCGACTACCGAGCGAGCGCAGGTCGAGCGGCGCATGCAGCGCCTCACCCCACGCGAGCGCCAGGTGTTCGACCTCGTCGTCGCCGGACGCCACAACCGCGAGATCGCGGCCGCGCTGACGATCAGCCCGCGCACGGTCGAGGTCTACAAGGCGCGCATGATGGACAAGCTGCAGGTCGACCGGCTGCCCGACCTGATCCGCCTGTCGCTGAACGCCCCGGGCGGCGCTGCGGCGCGTTAGGCCGTCGCCGCTGAGCGTGCGCACGCGCCCGGGTGCCACCGGAACCCGCGTTTCACCTCCCGTCGGCCGCGCCGCGCGTAGCGCGGCACGCACGACCCTGCGAAGGCGCGGTCTTTGTTGCGCCGCCGGTGTCAGTCCACCTGCAACGGCTCTTCGTCGTCCTCGTCGTCGTCGTCCGACTCGTCGAGGTCGTCGTCATCGTCGTCCCAGTCGTCGTCGTCGGGATCGCCGATAGGCGTCTGGGCACGAAGCGCGGGACCGGCGCAATGCCGCATGAGGCTCTCCCGCAGGACGTCGGCCGCCACTGGAACGCCGTCCGTCAAGGCGGCGGAATCCTCAGCACCTGGCCCGGATAGATCTTGTTCGGGTCGGAGAGCATCGGCTTGTTGGCCTCGAAGATCACCATGTACTTGTTGGCGTCGCCATAGGCGGCCTTGGAGATCTTCGACAGCGTGTCGCCCGACACGACGGTGTGGTACGTCGCTTCGGGTGCGCTCTGGTCGACGGACATCATGTTGTTGACCTTGGCCACGCCCGCGACGTTGCCGCAGCACAGCGCGATCTTCTCCTTGGTCGCCTGGTCGGGCGCCACGCCGAACACCGATACCGTCGACGTCGCGCCATCGAAGGTCACCGTGAGCCCCGTGGCATTCAGGTTCTGCGCCTTGATGTAGTCGACGATCGCGTCGCCGGCGGCGGCATTCGCCGCGTCGACCTTGGCCTGGTCGTTCGGCGCGGCCTTGACCTCGTTCATCGCCGCCTGCGCCTTGCCGCGCCCGAACAGCTTCTCGCCGGCATCCTTCACGAAATCCATCAGCCCCATGGCGTCTCCTTGTTTGATCGTCGCTGCCGAATACGCGCTGCTGCTGCCCGCGCGCGTGGTGATTCGAGCATACACCGGTGACCGCATTGCGAAAACGGGAAGCGCCGCCCTGCACACCGCGCGTTCTTCCGACATCCTTGCGCACATCACGGGCGATCTGATCGCACGCTTCCACCTGCGCAACGGTACCGTCGATACGCTCGTGCCGGGCGCCTGCGAGCTTCTTCCGTTCCTGATGCGCCAGCCGGGCCATGCTGAATCTGCCAGGTTGCGGGCGACCTGCCGTCGTACGCGCTCCCTGCCGAATTGCCAGCTTGCCGATGACCTGCCGCCGGAAGCGAGGCCACGACCGCGTGATGGCCGGTTATCGGCATCGCCTGCGGTGTGGCGCCCGCGGCATGCCATGGGACAAAGCTTTTGCATTCGTCATAACGAACCGGGGAATGGCGGTCACGTATCTCGCTGTTTAATAGCGTATATCACCTTGGCTGCGTCGCGCCCGCATCGCTCGGGCAGAGATGATTTGTTGCACACAACAAAGGTTTGTAGGCGACATCTTGGGTACAGCCAGTGGGGGTCTCGAACCGTGTTACCACCATATACGGTACTTATCCGAATGCTTGGCATTGTCGCTATTGGACGACAAGCCGGTCACTTTTGCGCGGTTGTCGCGTTATAGCCGCAGGACACGTTGCGTGATCCACAAAACTTACACCGACCTCCTTGCGGCAGCCGTTTTACGCCACGTATAATGCATTCGTCATAAAGTTGGGAACCGGTCTGTATAACGGCACACCCGGCGAAAGCCGGGGTCGCAAAGTTACCGGTCTACGGGGTTTGTTAGCCCTACGACAGCGGGATTGCCGGACTGGATGCGGGCACGAGTCTTCGTGCTCGTTCTAGTTCGCGGATAGCGTCCACCCGGATGGTATCGCGGCGCCAGGGGGCCACGACGCATCCGCTTCGCTTCGTAGGCCTGGTCATGCGCAGTTTTGGTCAACGGAGCATCGTCATGCAGCCTTCAGTCCTTCCCGTGAACTCGAACCGAGATGCTGTTGCCGTTCGCGGTATGAGTCGTACCACTAACGTGCGCTGGTTCTTGCTCGCGGCGATCGCCATGGGCATTGTGATCGCCGGGATTCACCCGGTGCTCGGCCAAGGCCTCACGCGGGCGTCGATGAAGCCGGGGAAGCCCACCAGCATCGCCACCGTATCGCCGGCGGTATCGTCGCCGGTCGGAATCGTCGTGCCGGTCCTGGACGAGACGAATGCGCCGCCGCCGTCGGCGGAGGGAATCGTTCGTTCGGCAGGCGGTGCGTGGGTGCGCGGACGGATCCTGGTCGCCCCGGCGGCCGGCCTTTCCGACGCCGATTTCGACGCCGTCCTCGCCGGCGTCGCCGCCCAGTCGAAACGCAAGCTGAACGGCCTCAACGTCCACGTGATCGAACTGCCGGCGGCCGCGCACGGCAACGAGCAGGCGATCGCCCGCGCGCTTTCCCACAACCCGCACGTCAAGTTCGCCGAGGTCGACGAGGTCGTCTCCGTGTCGGCGACGACCAACGATCCGATCCTGCCCAACGAGTGGCACATCAGCAAGGTGGGCGCATCGACGGCGTGGAACGCCTCGATTGGGCAGAACATCGTCGTGGCGGTGATCGACACCGGGGTGCAACCCAACCATCCGGACCTGGCTGCCAACCTGGTGCCGGGCTGGAACGTCTACGACAAGAACAGCAACTCCAGCGACGTGCAGGGCCACGGTACGGCGGTGGCCGGAACGATTGCCGCCGTGGGCAACAACGGCATCGGCGTGGTCGGCGTCGCGTACGGCGCCAAGGTGATGCCGATCCGCGCCACCGACGCGGCCGGGGGCTCGACGTTCAGCCTCATCGCCTCGGCGCTGACCTGGGCTGCGGACCATGGCGCCGACGTGGCGAACATCAGCTTCAGCAACCTCTACAAGAGTTCGACGGTGCAGGCGGCGGCGCAATATCTGCGCGACCGCGGCGGTATTGCCGTGGTCGTCGGCGAACAACAATGCCATCGACGAAGGCTCGCCCAACACCACCACGATGATCACGGTGTCGGCCACCGACCAGAACGACGCCCTGGCGAGCTTCTCGAGCTGGGGCTCGATGGTCGATCTGGCGGCCCCCGGCGTGACGATCCAGACCACGCTGTGGAACGGCGGCTACGGCTGGGGCACCGGCACGTCGTTCGCCACCCCGATCGTCGCCGGCGCCGTCGCCCTGGTGATGGGCGCCAATCCCAGCCTGGCGCCCAGCCAGGTCGAGAGCGCCCTGTTCTCGCATGCCACCGACCTCGGCAGCGGCGGCTACGACACCAAGTACGGCTGGGGCCGCGTCAACGTCGCCTCTGCCGTTCAGGCGGCGCTCGGCGCCCCGGCTGCGGACACGACCAAGCCCACAGTCGCCATCGCCTCGCCGACCGGCGGCATCCTGGCGGGCCTCGTCCCGGTCGCCGTCAGCGCCAGCGACAACGTCGGCGTGACGCGGGTGGAGCTGTATGCCGGCGGCACGCTGATCGCCAGCGATGTCACCCCGCCGTATTCGTTCAGCTGGGACACCACCCAGTTCGCCAACAGCGGTTACGCGCTCAGCGCCTACGCGTACGACGCCGCCGGCAACGCCGCCACCTCCGCCCCGGTCGCCGTCACGGTTTCGAACGTTACGACTCCGACGCCCCCGCCACCCACTACCGTCATCGATTCGGCGCCGCCGGTGGTCACGATCGGCAATCCCAAGAACGGTCAGCGGGTGAAAGGCAACGTGACGATCCAGGTTAGCGCGTCCGACGACGTCGGCATAAAGTCGGTGAGCCTCTACGTCGACGGCACACTGACGGCGACGGGCAACAGCGCGTCCCTGACGGCCAACTGGAATGCCCAGAAATCGTTCAAGGGAACGCACACGATCAAGGCAGTGGCAACCGACACCGTCGGCAACAGCGGCAGCGTCACGATCAGCGTGTACAACTGAGCGAGGTAACGCGACGCGCCTTGCTGAGGACCAGCACAAATAAAAACGCCGGCTTTCGCCGGCGTTTTTTTGGACGCTCGTCGCTTAACGAAGCACTTGACGACGCCTCGAGATACCCAGCCCCAGCAGTGCGATCGCGAGGAGCGCGACGGTCGCAGGTTCGGGGACGGTGTCGGTAACGTCGGTAATATCGGTCGTGTCAGTCGTGTCGGTCGTGTCGGTGGTGCCCGGAACGTTTTGCGAATACAGGCTTCCGACCTTGCCGCCGCCCTGGGTGTCCATGAATGCAATTTGAAGATGCGGGCCGAGCGCTCCGATGTTCAAATTCAGCGAGAAATCGATCGTGTAGGTGAAGTCCATCGGCAACGGCGTAATCGCCACGTCCGGCGAGACGTCGAAGCAGATCGAGCCCGGCGGCGATCCGGCAGCAAGGCAGTCCACGCTCGCCGCGGACAACTGGGTGTTCAGCCCGGCGAGGTTCGTGGCGCCCGGACCATTCGCGACCGCGGTTGCCGAGCCGAAGTCGATGCCGAGGTCCTTGAGATCGAACGCGCCAAGGTACTGCACGCCCAGCCAGTCGTCGCTCGGGGTGCCCTGAATCCTGAACGTCAGCGAGTTGCTGTCGATCTGGACGAACGTGAACGTCAGGCCCTGAAACGTTGCGGAATACGTGGGCAGCGCGTGAACGCTTGGCGCCGCCAGAGACGCCAGTGCGACCGCGCTGGCTGCGAGCATGGACTTGATCTTCATCGTTACACCCCCGTTTTGGTCGTGATACACCGGTTCGATCTGGCGCTCGCGGCCTAGAAATCGATCATGCCCCTTATAAGCCATATTCATGCCACCTCTCTATCTCGTTGTTACATAAGGTAAATGACCCCGTCATCGGACCTCGTTGTAAAGTAATCCGACGCAAGAGCTGCGACGCCGGAAAGAGGGTCGTGAACTATCGGCATCGAGTGATCAGGGCGAGCGCTCCGATCCATTGGGGCGCGGGTCAGGGAAAAGGCCGCGAGCGGTTGTGGGGGGCTGGAGCCGGGCTGTATGGAAATTCGACGCCATGCCGGCGAAGCGACTTCCTGCACCGCTTCAGCCTGTCGCGCAGTCGCCCAGCCACTTTCTCCGCCTGTCCGCGGACACTGTTTTTCGCCTTGAAATCGGCTATAGACTGCTGTTTCCGCGACGTTTCGCCTGAAGGACGGTGTTGACGACGACCCAGACCGAATCGGGAATGGACCTCCGCGTCCGGGGCTTGCACCTCGCCACGCGTTGCATGTCGACGATCCGAACGATTTTCGGCATCGATCTGCGAACGCTCGCCCTGTTCAGGGTCTCGCTGGCGACGATGGTGATCACCGACCTCGTCTTGCGGGCACGCGATCTGAGGGCGCACTACACGGACGCCGGAATGCTGCCCAGGGCGGCGCTGCTCGGCGACATCGGCCAATGGGGATATTCCCTGCATCTTGCCAGCGGCTCGGCGGCCATCCAGGCAGGGCTTTTCGTCGTTGCCGGACTGGTGGCGCTGTCACTGCTGGTCGGTTATCGCACGCGGCTGTCGACGGTCGTTTCCTGGTTCCTCCTCCTGTCGCTGCAGGCAAGAAATCCGGGGATCGTTCAAGGTGCCGACCTGCTGCTCAGCCTGCTCCTTTTCTGGGGCATGTTCCTGCCGCTCGAGGCGAGATTTTCGGTCGACGCAGCCCTGAACGAGCAAATCCAGAAGGCGCCGGACAGCTATTTTTCCGTCGCGACCATGGCGCTGCTGCTGCAATGCATGTCCGTTTACTTCTTCGGCGCCCTCCAAAAGACCGCGCCGACCTGGATCCCCGACGGAACCGCAGTCTATTACGCGTTGCACATCGACTATCTCGTCACGCCTTTTGCGATATGGTTGCGGCACTTTCCGATATTCCTTCAGGGCCTTACCTATTTCGTCTGGGGTCTCGAGCTGGTGGCGCCGCTGCTGATGTTTTCCCCGCTGTTCCATGTGCCGCTGCGGCTGCTGGGCCTCGCGCTCCTGATCGGAATGCACATCGGGTTCGCTTTGTGCCTCGAGATCGGCATTTTCCCCTTTGTCAGTATCACCTCGCTGCTGGCGTTCATCCCCGGGACGGTCTGGAAGCGCCTCGCAACCCGGGCCCGCGCCCCGGGCAAGCTCGGCGTCTCGATCTATTACGACGAACCGTGCGAATTCTGTCGCAAGGTCTGCCTCATTCTTCGCACCTTCCTCCTCCCTCGGGAAACGCCCATCCGCCCGGCGCAAGGCGACCCGGCCATTTATCGCGAGCTCCAGAAACACAACAGCTGGGTCGTCGTCGACCGTGACGGATCGCACCATTTTCGCTGGGACGCGATTGCCCTGGTGTTCAGCCGTTCGCTCATCTTTCGGCCGCTCGGTATCGTCTTTGGCAGCCGCCCTTTGCGCAGAATCGGGGAAAAGATCTACGAGGCGATCGCTCGCAGTCGGGGCAGCCTCGGGCAGTGGTCGGCTGTCGCTCTGCCCTATCGCGAGCGTCCGATCCAGCCCACCCGCGCGGCGAATCTCATCGTCGCCGCGCTGATCGTGCTGGTGCTTCTCAACAACCTCCGATCGCTCCCGGGCCATCGCTTTCAGCTGCCAGTCCTGGCGAAAGACGTGAGCGCGACACTGCGTCTCGGACAGGGATGGATCATGTTCGCCCCTTCCCCTTCGCGCGTCGACGGCTGGTACGTCGTGCGCGGGAAAACGAACACCGGTGCGGTCGTGGATGTCCTGCACAATCGCCCGGGCGAGCCCGACTGGTCGCGGCCGATCTATCTTGCACGCGAGTACGCCACCTATCGATGGCGCAAGTTCCTGATGCTGCTCAAAAACGAAAATGGCGCGAAGTACCGTCCCTACTATGCCCAATACCTGTGCCGCACCTGGAACGAATCGAGGACGCGCGAACAGCAACTGGCCGAGCTGACGATCTATTTCAATCGCGAGATCGTCCCGAGCGAGTACCAGGCCCGGCATACGCAGCGCGTCCTCGTGTACGAGCACACCTGCTCGGCCCCGCCAGGCCGTGAACCGGAAGTCTCGGGCGCAGATACCGACAGCTTCTGATTAGCGTCGGCGCGGCGCGCCATCATTGTTGCTCTCGGTCACCCCGGCCGGCGAGTGGAATCGCGCCGCCGCTGGTGATCAACGCCACCTCCGACGCCAGGAAAAGCACGACTGCCGCGATGGCGTCAGGCGACGTCCATTGCGAGGCATCGGCGCCGGGCATCGCCGCACGGTTCTCGGGCGTGTCGATGATGGCAGGCAGCAGGCACGCGACCCCGATGCCGTGGGGCCGCAACTCCGCCGCCATGCTCTCGGTCAGCCGCACGACGCCGTTCTTGGCGACCGCGTAGGCCGCCATGTTCGCCTGACCCTGCCGACTCGACGCGGCCGATACGTTGACGATGCGCCCGTAGCCCGCGGCGATCATCGCCGGCACCACGGCCTTCGAAGCGTGCACCGCCGTCATCACGTTGAGGTCGAACATCCGACGCCAGAGATCGTCCGGCGCCTCGTGCACCGCCGGGCCCATCGCGAATCCGCCGGCGATGTTGCAGAGGATGTCGATCCGGCCCCAGCGCGCCAGGACGGCCTGCGCGGCTGCCCGGGTGGACGCCTCGTCGAGCAGGTCCGCGTGGACGCGAAGCCGCCGTTCGCCTTCGTCCGCCGGCGCGCCCTCCCCGCGGACCACGCCGGCGACGCGCGCCCCCGCCGCCAGGAACGCCTCGACGACCGCCCGGCCGAGATTGCCCGCGGCACCGGTCACCATCGCCACCCGATCCTTGAACTGCGCCGTCATTTGATCGTGTTGAGCAGGTTGGAGGGCGAGTACTGGTCGGTGAGCACGCGCGCGTCCGCCGGCCAGCCGCGCTCGACCTCGAAGCGCGCGAGCACCCAGTCCTTGTCGACGCCGAGCGGACGCAGCCGCGCATCGAGCGCCGCGGCATTGCGCGCGATCTCGGCCTTGTCCGGCAGGCCGCCCATCCGCACCATGATGACGCGGTTGTTCGTCTTCAGCCCGAAGAAGTCGCCGAACGCCGCGTGGTAGGTGGCCGATTCGCTGTCGTAGAGCCTGCTCGTCGTGAACGTGTTGCCGGCGACGACGCCGCGCTCGGCGAGCAGCGACTTCACCTCGCGCAGGAACTCGACGGTCAGCATGTGCTCGGGGATGTACTCGTGATCGTACGCGTCGAGGACGACGAGGTCGTACCTGACGCCTGCGCGCTGCATCCGCTTGACGAAGACGCGGCCGTCCTCCTCGTACACCCGGGTGTTCGCGCCGGGCGCGAACCCGAAGTACTTGCGACCGACCTTCACGACCGCAGGGTCGATTTCCACGGTGTCGATCGACGCTGCGGGAAACACCTGCTGCATCGCCATCACGAGGTTGCCGCCGCCCATGCCGATGACCAGGATGCGCTGCGGCGCGGGCACCAGGTAGAACGCGCCCATGACCAGGCGGGCGTAGTTGAAGACGAGATGGCCCGGCTCGCTCAGCGATTCGCACGACTGCCGCATGTAGACGTTGCGCCCGAACGCCATGCAGCGCACGCCCTCGTCCTCATAGACCACGATGTTGCGGTAGAGCGAGCGCTCGCGGTGCAGAACGTCCATCGCGGCGGCGTCGCCCGCCGCGGCCGCGGCGACGAGCGCGGCCGCCAGCGCGGCGTGCCGGCGCGCGCGGCGCCGTGCGTCGGCGTCACCGTGCATCGCGAAACGGCTGCGCCGCCAGCCCGAACAGCAGCGAAATCCCGATCATGCCGACGAAGATCTGGTTCACCTCGAACCACAGCACCATGTAGAACGACGTCAGGATCGTACCGGCCGCGCTGCCGAACGTCGAGACGAAGTAGAGCAGGCCGGCGGCGCGCCCGGTGGACTGGACGCTCGTCGCGAGAAGGCGCACCGCGTACGGCGACACCATGCCGGAGACCGCCGTCGGCACGAAAAACAGCGCCGTCGACGCGAGCAGCGACGCCCAGCGCGGATCGTGGACGTGATCGAATATCCAGTCGAGCACGCGCTCGCCGATCAGCACGATGGGCAGCGACGCGATCGCTGCCGCGATCAGCACGCGGCCGAGGCGCCGCACCGTTGGCGCGAACAGCGAGAGCTGACCGCCGAGCAGGTAACCGAGCGACAGCGCGAGCATGAAGATCGTGATGATCCCGCCCCAGACGTAGATGCTGTTGCCGAAGCTCGGTGCGAGAATGCGGCCCGAAAGCAGCTCGACCGCCATCACGTAGTAGCCGCTCCACGCGGCGATCAGGAATACCACCAGCTTGCGTGCCATCCGGGCGCTCCGTTCCGAACCGGACGCAAGGCTAGCAGACGCTCGAGCGATCCCCCGCGGCCCTCACGCGTGCACGTAGCACTGCACTTTTTCGTACACCCAGCCGAGCGCACCGCTGCCGAGCTGGTTGAAATCGGTCGTGTAGAAGTGGTCGCGCCCGTTGGAGTTCCAATAGCGGTAGAGCGCGGCCAGCCCCGGCCCCGGCTGCGTGTGGACGTAGCACGCCGGACCCTCGAACACCCACCCGAACTTGCCGGCGCCCAGCTCGCTGTAGTCGGTGGTGAAGAAATGATCGCCGAGCGTGGAGTTCCAGTACCGGTACAGAGGCACGGTGCCCGGCGCCGGGTTCGCGTGGACGCGGCAGGCCACGCCCTCGTATTGCCAGGCGCCGCCGCCGGCCCCGAGCTCGGCCCAGTTCGTCGTATAGAAATGGTCGGGGATCTGCGCGTTCCAGTAGCGGTGGAGCGCCACCGGGACGTCGGCTTCCGGCGCCGCCCCCAGCATCTGCCTCAGGTTGGGACGGTTGCCGATGCGCTGGGACGCGGGAAATGCCGGAGCCGCCTGCTGCGCGCTTCCGGTGGCGCGCAGGAGCGCGCGCGCGGACGCAGGCGTCAGGAGCGCGCCGCCCTGCGCGCGACGCACGCCCTGCACGCAGCCGAGCACGCCGACGACGATCGCGCCGGCGCTGGAGGTGCCGGCGAAGCGATCCGTGTACCAGGCGTTCGCGTCGCTTCCACCCTGGAGATCGCCGTAGCCAGCCGTCGTGACTTCGCGGCCCCAGGCCTGCACGTCGAGCGCATCGCCGTAGTTGGAGAAATCGAGCCGCGCGCGGTCGGGGCCCCAGTTGGCGCCGTGGGTGGCCGGCGGCGGCGCGCCCGCACCGACCAGGATCGCGCCCGAGTCGAAATTGCCACGCCGGAACGGGTTGCTCCACGACGTGGGAAAGCCCGCGCCCGGGGCGTCGTAGAGGGCGTCGTCGAGGTCCTCGCCGCCGTTGCCCACCGTCTCGACGACGACGATGCCCTTCCCGGTGGCGTAGCGGATCGCGTCGTAGTCGTCCGGCCACCATTCGAGCGGCAGGTAGCCCTGCTGGGGGTTGTTCGGATCGCCGTGGACGTTGGGGCCGGACCGATGGAGCTCGATGAGGATGAGATCGCCGGCGGCGAGGCGGTTCGCCGCCGCGACGATCGCGCTCGACGTCGTCAGCGGCGGCGTCGCGGCAATGGCGCTAACCGTCGCGTCCGGGGAGATGCCCTTGACGCCGAGGCCGTCGCCGCTGAATACGCCGAGCACGGCGGTGCCGTGGTTCACCCAGTCGACCCCCGGGAGCGCCGTTCCGCCGACCACCCCGCCCTGGTTCTGGACGAGGTCCTCGTGCGCGAAGTTCCAGCCGTTCTCGATGTCGATGATGCGCACGCCCGCACCGCGCCCCCCGGGAAGCGTCCACGCGAACCGGGCGTCGACCCCGCCGGGGGCCACGTCGAGGTAACCCTGGCGGGCGCTGAAATCGGGCGTGTTCGACGGCGCTTGGGCCAACTTGGGCTTCATGTCGTTCAGCACCGGAAGCTCGGCCGCCGGCTTCACGTACGCCCCCTCCACATGCGGCGACTTGCGCAGCTTCGCGGCCAGCGCGTCCAGCTTGTCGTCGTCCGCGCGCACGGCGTAGTAGTGGGAAAGCGCCGGCACCGCGGCGCCGGCGGCGGCGAGCGCCTTCGCCGCGGCCTCCATGCGCTCTTCCGATGCGCCGAAGAGCGGCGTCATGGCCGTGCCGGCCGCCGACACGACGCGATGCAGCGCCGCGACGTCGACGCCCGCCAGCGACTTCAAGCCGCCGGCGGTCGCGCGCAGGCGCAGCGCCGGCTTCACGACGACGACCAGCTCGCGCGCGGGCGCGGTCATGGGACCCCTCCACGGGACGGACACCAGCCGGCGACATTGCATCGCACGCGAGCCACGGTCAAGCGAACTTTTCGCTGCATCGCGCGCGACCCGCGGTCAAGCGAACTTTTCGCCTTAGAATCGGGTGGCCGTTGCACGACACCGAGACGCCTCCACCTTCCTGCCTGCCGTGATCACGCCTGACCTGCTCGCCGACGTGCCGCTGTTCGCCGGCATCGCCCCCGCCGAGCTCGAGGATGTCGCCGCGCGCGCGGCCGACGTCCAGCTGCGTGCCGGCGACTGGCTGATCCAGGAAGGCGAGACGCCGTCGTTCTTCATCGTGCTGTCGGGCAAGCTTGCGGTCACCAAGCAGGTCGCGGGTCACGAACGCGAGCTCACCACGTACGGCGCCGGCCAATTCGCCGGCGAAGTGCCGCTGCTGCTGGGATCGCCCGCGATCGCCAGCCTGCGCGCGCTGGAGCCGACGCGCGTCGCGCGGCTAGCCCCGCACGATTTCCACGAGCTGTTCGGCGCCTGCCAAGATCTTCGCGCGCGGATCCTGCAGGAGATGACCGCGCGCCTCGGCCGCCTGCAGAACCTCGCCACGAGCGCGCCGCGCGAGATGCTGACGCTGGTCGGTCATCAGTTCGACCTTGCCTGCCACGCGATGCGCGACTTCCTGGCGCGCAATCAGGTGCCGTATCGCTTTCGCGACTTCCGCAGCGCCGGCGACGATGCGCCGGCGCCGCGGCCGGGCGACGCGTATCCGTTGCTCGAGTTTCCCGACGGCAGCCGCCTGGTGACGCCGACGCTGCGCGCCGTCGCCGAGAAGCTCGGACTGCAGACGCTCCCCGGCGGCGGATGCTACGACCTTGCGATCGTGGGCGCCGGTCCCGCCGGCCTCGCGGCGGCCGTTTACGGCGCATCGGAGGGACTGCGCACCGTGCTGATCGAGCGCGAGGCGCCCGGCGGACAGGCCGGCACGTCGTCGCGCATCGAGAACTACCTCGGCTTTCCCACGGGCATCGCCGGCGAAGACCTCGGCACCCGCGCACTGGCGCAGGCGAAGCGCTTCGGCGCGGAAATCCTCGTGGCGCGCGACGTGCGCGGTCTCGACGCCGGCCGGGGTCGGCTCGCGGTGATGCTCGACGGCGACGAGCGCGTCGACGCGCGCGCGATCGTCGTCGCCACCGGCGTGGCGTGGCGGCAGCTCGAGGCGCCCGGCGCGGATCGCTTCATCGGGCGCGGCCTGTACTACGGCGCCTCGCGCACCGAGGCCCCGGCCACCCGTGGGCGGGACATCTACCTGATCGGCGGCGGCAACTCCGCCGGACAGGCAGCGATGTTCTTCACGAACTACGCGCGCACGGTGACGCTCATCGTGCGCGGGCCCTCGCTCACCGCGAGCATGTCGCACTACCTGATCCAGCAGCTCGCCACGCAGTCGAACATCCGCGTCGAGGCCCACGCGCAGGTCGTCGCCGTCGACGGCGACGCGCACGTCGAGTCGATCGAGATCGAGGATCGCGCCAGCGGCGCGCGGCGCCGTGCCGAGACCGATGCGGTGTTCGTGTTCATCGGCGCCGACGCCGAGACCGACTGGCTGCCCGACGGCGTGATCCGTGACGAGCGCGGCTACGTGTGCACGGGCCGCGACGTCGTGGACCTGCTGGGGCTGCACGTGGGGCTGTGGCCGCTCGGTCGCGATCCCTACCTCCTCGAGACGAGCGTACCGGGGATCTTCGCGGCGGGCGACGTCCGCCACGGGTCGATCAAGCGCGTGGCGGCGGGGGTCGGCGAAGGCAGCATGGCGGTCGCCTTCGTCCATCCGTTTCTTGCCGAGGACGCCCCGGCCGCCGCGGCGTGATCAGGCGGCGCCGAGCGTGCGCCAGTCGACCGCTTTCGGCACCATGCCCTCGAACGCGCGGATCTGCGCCAGCGGAACGCGCGGCGGCGTCGTGCCGATCGCGGGCTCGCCGTTCGCCACGCGGCGCGCCGCGTCGACCATGATCTTGCGGAAGCGCACGATCGCGGTGTCGCTGGCCCCCAGGCGCTCGCGCGAGCGGTCGGTGATCGGCCCCATCGTTTCCCACATCGCCATGTCCTGCGTCGGGATGCCGGGAATGCCCGTGTGGTCGCCGCGCGCCATCGCCGCGCGGTCCTGCAGGTAGTTGTTCGCCAGCACGCGCACGCGCCGGTAATCGGCGTCGAGGTCCACGCCCACGCGCGCGTGGCAGAACCCGCGCCAGGCCTCGGTGTCGATGCCGGGGCCCTTGTCGCTCCACGCGATGAAATAGAACATCGTGTTCGTGTCGTCCATCGGCACGTTCACGTTGGCGAGGCTGTACACGTTGTTCGGGGGGATCAGTGCCGTCGACGGCGCGACGAAGCAGGTGATCCGCACGTAGTCGAGCGCTTCCGCATTGTTGATCGGCTTGCGGATCGCCGCATAGCGCATGCCGTAGCTCGTCGTCTCGACCTCGAAGCGCGGCGCCTTGTCGTTCGACGGCCGCGGCCAAACGCCGCCCTCGGCCAGCGCGCGGTCGACGTTCGCCGCCGGCATGTCGGTCGAGTGCAGCGTCGAGCTGTGGGCGGAGTCGATCGCGCCCTCGAGGATCTGCGCCCAGTTGCAGGCGACGTGCATCTTGACGATGGCCACGCGCGTGTCGGGCGTGGGCGCGAATGCCGGCGGCTGGAACTCGGACAGCGTCTCCGGCGGGCCCATGTACGTCCAGACGAAGCCGCCCCATTCGCGCGTCGGGTACGCGGGATGGCGCACACGCCTGCCGAGCGTGGACGTCGGCGGCTCGGACGGCGTCTCCATCACGTTGCCGTGCACGTCGACTTTCCAGCCGTGATACAGGCAACGCAGCCCGCATTCCTCGTTGCGGCCGAGCGCCAGCGACGCGCCGCGATGCGGGCAATGCTCGCCGATCAACCCCACGTGCCCCTCGCTGTCGCGGAACGCGACGAGATCCTCGCCCAGCAGGCGGACGCGCACGGGCGCGCCGTCGCGGTCCGCGACTTCCTCGCTCATGCACGCCGGCAGCCAGTGGCTGCGCATGAGGGTGCCCATCGGCGCGTCGCCCTCGACGCGGCACAAAAGGTCGTTCTCTTCGGCCGTCAGCATGTCGTCCGCTTTTCCGTTTCGTTTCCCGGCGCGGTCCCGCTGCCCGTGACGCCGGGCGCGCCGGCCGCATCCGCGAGGCCGACCTGGCGCTCGAGCGCAACGTCGCGGCCCGCGCGCGACGACTGCAGGATCGCGAGGCACACCTCGAGCGTGGCCAGGCCCCACGCGCCCGAGTGTACCGGGGCGCGCACGCCGGCGATCGCGTCGCACCACTCGTCGATCACCTCGGCGCGCGGGACGCCCGGCGGCGGCAGCGCATCGAAGCGCTCGCCGGCGTCGCCGTAGATCATCACGCCGTTCGGCAGCGGCCTCAAGTCCGCGCGCTCGCACGACGCGATGACGAGGCCGAAATGGTTGTGCCCAGCCGGCGGCGCGACGTCGACCGGCGTGCTGCCGTAGTTGCGCGCGGCCTTGAGCGCGCGCTCGGCCGCGCCACTGCCGGCGGCCGCCAGCGCAGCGCGCGCGTGGCCGTACCCCGATCGGTCGACCGGCTGGCCGAGCTCGCCGACCCAGCCGCACAGCTCGTCGCTGTCGAAGTGCGCGTAGCCGCTGTAGGTGAGCGTCGCTGCGACACCGTCGTCGAACGCCAGGAACGCGTTGTACGCGCCTTCGGTCGGGCGCGCCGGGTCCCACGCGAGCGCCGCCGCCCGTACGCTCGCCGCGCGGCTGCCGGCGAGCAGCCGGACGATGTCCACCTGGTGCGCGGCCTGGTTGTAGACGGCGCCGCCCCCCTGCGCCGTGTCGAGCTCCTCGGCGCGCCGGGGGCGATACAGATAGTCGGTGAAGTTGAGCGCGGTGATCATCCGCACGCGGCCGCAGGCGCCGGAGGCGATGATGGCGCGCGCCCGCAGCACCGGCGCGTCGAAGCTGTGGCTGTGCCCGACCAGAAGCTGCACGCCGGCCGCGCGCGCGGCTGCAATCATCGCGTCGCACTCGGCCAGCGTCAGCGCCATCGGCTTCTCGACGAGCACGTGCTTGCCCGCGCGCGTCGCCGCGACCGTGTGCGCGACGTGGAACTGGTGCGGCGATGCGATGTAGACGGCGTCGACCGCCGGATCGGCGCACAGCGCGTCGACGCTCGCGTAGGCGGCGCCGCCGAAATCGGCGACGAACTGTCGCCGCGCCGGCTCGCGCGGGTCCGCGGCCGCCACCACCGTCACGCGCGGGTGCGCGCGCAGCGTCGGCAGCATGATCGAGAACGCGCGCCCGAGTCCCGCGACGCCGATTCGCAGGCGCTTCCCGGCCATCAGATGCGGAACGACTCGAGGGTCTCCGGCGCAAACAGCTCGTCGGGCTGAAGCAGGCGCTTCGACAGGCCCTGCGCGTGGTGGTAGCCGAGGAAGGTCGCCAGCGTCGCGCGGTTGGCCGCGATTCCGTACGGCCAGAAGTCCTCGCCCATCAGCGCGCGCGCCTCCTCCACGTGCGCGGTGAGCCAGGGGAGCATCGTCTTCAGCGCCGCGGTTACGTAGAGGTCGGCGTACGTGCGGCGCTGCGCCTCGGCCAACGCCTTCGCGAGCGCCTGCGCGATCCAGCGGTTGCGCTCGTAGACCTCGGTGCGGATCGCCACCGTGTGCATGATCGGGAAGATGCCCGTCCGCCGGAAATACTCGCGCTCGACGACGGGATAGTCGGGGAACAGCCGCCGCACCGCCCCGCGGCCGTCGCCGTACGAGGACGGCATGCGCGCCGTGTGCAGCGCATCGATCTCGCCGGCGGCCAGCATCGCGGCCAGCGTCCGGCCGGGCCCGATGCGCTCGACGCGGATCGACGCCGGCAGATCGAGCCTGAGCTTCTCGTCGCGGCCCGGCTCCTCTTCGCCGCCGGTGAAGTACGTGACGCTGTCGACCGGCACGCCGTAGTGCTCGGCCAGGACGCCGCGGATCCACACGGGGGCGGTCATCTGGAATTCCGGCACGCCGATGCGCTTGCCGACGAGATCGCGCGGCGTGCGGATGCCGGCGTTCGCGTTCACGTAGATCGAGCCGTGCCGGAACATGCGCGACGGGAAGACCGGAATCGCGACGAACGGCCGCGGCTCGTGGAACAGCGATACCGCGTACGACGACAGCGACATCTCGGCCACGTCGAACTCGCGATGCCGCAGCATGCGGAAGAACGTCTCCTCGACGGGCAGTTCGAGGTAGTCGAGATCGATGCCGTCCGGGCGCACCGCGCCGTCGGCCAGCGCACGCGTGCGATCGTAGTTCCAGCAGGCGAACGACAGTCTCAGCCGCGACATCCGGTTCTCTCCGGTGATCTGTTCGGGGTGGCCGCCGATGGTATGGCACGGCGGTGCACGCACGCAACCGCCCGGCGGCGGCCGGCACCGCGTTACCATCGCCGTCGTGAAGCCTCCGGAACGATGATGACCGCCCTGCGCACGCCTGCCCGCATCGTGTTCCTCGACCGCGCCACGCTTCCCGAGGACGTCGTCATGCGCGCGCCAGAGTTCGCGCACGATCTCGTCGTACACGCGCGGAGCGCCGGCAGCGAGGTAGCGGCACGGATCGCCGACGCCGACGTCGTCGTGACCAACAAGGCGCCGGTGCGCGCCGCCGCGCTCGACGCGGCGCCGCACGTGAAGCTGATCGCCATCGCCGCGACCGGCTACGACGTCGTCGATCTCGCGGCCTGCCGGCAGCGCGGCATCGTCGTGTCGAACATCCGCAACTACGCCGTGAACACGGTGCCCGAGCACACGTTCGCGCTGATCCTCGCGCTGCGGCGGAGCATCGGCGCGTACCGCGCGTCGGTCGCCGGCGGCGCATGGCAGCGCGCGGGCCAGTTCTGCTACTTCGACTATCCGATCCGCGACCTCGCCGGCGCGACGCTCGGCGTCATCGGCGACGGCGCGCTCGGACAGGCCGTCGCGACGCTCGGCCGCGCGTTCGGCATGCGGGTGCTGTTTTCGAGCTACAAGGGCGTCGCCGGCATGGGCCCGCTGTACACGCCGTTCGACGAGGTGCTGCGCACGAGCGACGTCATCACGCTGCATTGCCCGCTGCTTCCGTCGACCCGCAACATGATCGGCCAGGCCGAATTCGCGCAGATGGCGCGCCGCCCGCTGGTCGTCAACACGGCGCGCGGCGGCCTGGTCGACGAGCACGCGCTGGCCGCAGCGCTCGACGCCGGGCAGATCGCCGGCGCCGCGTTCGACGTGGTGACCACCGAGCCGCCCCCGGCCGATCATCCGTTCATGCGCCTGCTCGCCCGCCCGGACTTCATCCTCACGCCGCACGTCGCATGGGCGAGCCACGAGGCGATCCAGAGGCTCGCCGACCAGCTGGTCGACAACATCGAGGCATTCGTGCGGGGGGCACCGCGTAACGTCGTCACCGCCTAGCGGGAGCGGCTCGCGGCGGCAAACGGCGGCAAGGTCAGCGCGGCGGGGCGACGAATGGCCGCGGCGGCGCCGGCGAAGCGCCCGCGCGCGCCATCGGCGGCTTCGCGCCGGGGGGCGGGCGCCCCGTTCCCGGCGGCTTCGGCCGCGTCGGAGGGTGCGCCAGCGGCGGCCGCGGATGCGGCCGCACCGGACCGACGTAACCGCCGTAGAGCGGCCAGTAGTCGAGCACGGGCGCCGGCTCCGGCGGCGCGGGCGGCTGCGACGCGCGCGCCAGCGCCTGCGCATCCGCCAGCGCCGCGCGCCGCTCGGCCTCGCGCGCCTCGTCGGCGCGGCGCCGATCCATGCCCGCGTCGAGCGTGGCCTGCGCGTCCGCCCGGCGCTTTGCGGCGTCCGGGTCGGCCTTGCCGGGATGCAGTTCGACGACCTCGCCATTCCGGCACGCATAGTCGGTGTACAGCACGCGGCCCCCGGGCTCGACGCAGCGATAGACGGAGGTCTGCGCCACGGCGGGCGTCGCGACGCAAAGGATCGCCACCGCGAGCCACGCCCGTCCCGCGGCCGTGAGCGCCACGCGACGACCGGTCCGGCGGACGGCGCTCATCGCGCGGTCCTCGGGCGCTTGGCCGCGCGGCTCGGCGACGATTTGCCCGCCGGATGCGGCGACGCCGCGGCCGGCGCCGGGGCCGGCGGAACCACCGCGGCTGGCGGCGGCGCCGGGGGCGCCGCCGCAGCCCGGACGGCGGCGGCGAGCGCGGAGTCGCGGGCGGCGAAATCGCGGCGCAGCGCATCGAGCGCTGCGCTGCGGTCCGCCTGCGCCTGCGCGCGCTCCGTTGCGGACCGGTCGAGCGCAGCCTGCACCTGCTCGATCCGCCGGCCGTTCTCGCGCGCCTGCGCGAACGCCAGCGCGGCGATCACCGCCGCCGCGGCGGCAAGCGCAACGCCGGCCACCGGCCACGCGGAGCCGCCCGACCGTTCCCGCGGGCGGTCCGCGGCGCCGCCCGCCGCCAGCGACCGCAGGAGCGGGGCCATCGTTTCGGTGAAGCCGGCGGTAAGAAGTGCCGAGCGGGTCGCGATCCGCGCGAGACCGCGCGTCAGCTCGATGCCGTCGTCACGCGCACGCTCCTCGCGCGCCTGCGCGGCGAGCAGCGCATCAAGCAGCGGGGCGTCGTCCGGCAGCCGGTCGGCCGTTGGCGCTGCCTCGGGCGAACCCTCGGCCGGCGGCGGATCGACGATTTCGAACCGCGCGACCGCTTCCCGCAACGCGGCGGCGTCGCGGGCGAGGCTTGCGAGCGTCGCGACGCCCGCCCCCGGCTCGCCGCTCTCCGGCGCGCCCGTGAGCGATTCGTTGGCGGCACGGCCGGCCGTGGCCATCGCAGGCACGGGGGCCGACGCGGCACCGCCCGGCGCCGCCCCGGAGGGCGTGTGCCCGAAATCTTCCGCCGCGACGGGGCGCTGCGTCAGGTCGGCCAAGGAAGCCCTATGCACGCGTCATCATGTCCGGCGACTTTACTCCACCGCATTGCAAATGTGATGCGCTCGCGCCCGCGCGGGCTTGCGGTAAGTCATCCGTAAGGCCGGCCGAAGCCATTGCCGCCGCATTCCCCCAAAGCGAGCGCCGCGATGCGCGGTACCGCAGTGAAGGGAAATAAAAATGCTTTGCAATCAGTCGGGTGCATATGTCCGTTGCACGGGATTCATGACCCGCAGCGGCCGCCGGCGTCGCGAGGCCATCCGTCAGCGATCGGCAAGCGCCGCGCGTCGATAGTGTCGCCATGCCGGGGCCGACACCGCCCGGCGCCACGATGACCCATCAGGAGCCGCAGATGAACCGACTTCGATCGCTGGGCCGGCTGGCCCAAAAGGCCGGCCCCTACCTGCTCCTGGAGATGGTGCTGCCGGGCGGCACGCTGTTCGCGCTCCTGCTGTACCTGCATCAGCGCGGACACTTCGGGTTCGTGCAGCGCTTCGCCGACGATCTCGGCCGGCGCGTGGGCAACGATCTCGAGCGTGCGAGCCTGCAGTGGGAAACCGCGCCCGTGTGGCCGGTGACGATGAATCACTGACGGGGCTGCGCGGTGGCCGCGCGGCGACGGGGCGGGGCCCGCGGTATGATGGTCGAGCCGACCTGTCCCCACATGTCCTGGCTCAACGTCACCTACCGGATCCGCGCGCCGCAGGCGCGCCTCGACGAGATCGCGCACGCGCTCGCGCTCGAGCAGAGCGTGGAACTGCCCGACGCGGCGGTGACCGATGCGTTCGTGCGCGAGCACGTGATGGGCCGCGTGGCATCCATCGCGCCGGGCCGCGACGACGTTCACACGGTCGTCGTCCAACTCGCGTCGGTGACTACCGGAGGCGACGTCGCGCAGACCCTCAACATGCTGTTCGGCAACAGCTCGCTGCATCCGCATGTCGAGCTCGCGGACGTCGAGTTTCCGGCCGACTTCCTGGAGCGCTTTGCCGGGCCGCGCTTCGGCATCGACGGCATCCGCCAGCGCCTCGGCGTCGCCGCGCGTCCGCTGGCCTGCGCCGCATTGAAGCCGCAGGGCCTGGCGAGCGAGGCGCTCGCCGAGCTGTGCCACGAGCTCGCGGCCAACGGCGTCGACATCATCAAGGACGACCACGGACTCGCCGACCAAACATATGCGCCGTTCGCCGCGCGCGTGCGCACGTGCCAGCGCGCCGTCGAGCGGGCGGCGCGCGAGCGCGGACGACCGTGCCTCTACGCGCCCAGCCTGGTCGGCTCGCCGGCGACGCTCGCGGCGCAGGTGCGTATCGCGCGCGATGCCGGCGTGGGCGCGCTGCTCATCGCCCCGGCGCTGGTCGGCATGCCGGCATTCGCCGAACTCGTGCGGCAGTGCGTCGACGTGCCGGTGCTCGCGCATCCCGCGCTGGGCGGCGCTGCGCGCATCGCGCCGCCGCTGTTGATCGGCAAGCTGTTCCGGTGGCTGGGCGCCGACGCCGTCATCTTTCCCAGCTTCGGCGGTCGCTTCGCCTACGACCGCGCGACCTGCGCGGCCATCGCCGGCGACGCGCGCGCGACGTGGGGCGGCTACCGGCGCGCGCTGCCGGTGCCTGCAGGCGGGCTCACCGTCGAGCGCGTCGAGGAAGTCGTCGCGTTCTACGGTGCCGACGTCATGCTGCTGATCGGCGGCTCGCTGCTCGCCGCGCCCGACCGCGGCGCCCGCATGCGCGAGTTCGCCGCAGCGGTCGAGCGCGCGGGTGTGCCGGCGCGCGACGTGTGCACGGCGGGATGAGCACGCGCTCGCCGGTGCAGCGCGCGCATCCCGACGCGATGCGCTGGGACGGCGTCGACGTGCTCGAATACAAGCAGGACGGCGACGCGCCGTTCCGCGCCGTGACGCGCCAGGTCCTGTTCGATGCCCCCGAGCTCGCGTGCCAGCTGCGCTATTTCGAGGTCGCGCCGGGCGGCCACACGACGCTCGAGCGGCACGTGCATGCGCACGCGGTCATGGTGGCCCACGGCCACGGGGAATGCCTGGTCGGCGATCGTGTTTACGCCATCGCGGAGCGCGACCTCGTGACGGTGCCGCCGCTGACCTGGCACCAGTTTCGCGCCGCGACCGACGCGCCGCTCGGCTTCCTCTGCATGGTGAACGGCGAACGGGACCGGCCGCAGCTGCCGGGCGCGGAAGACCTCGAGCGTCTCGCGCGCGACCCGGCGATCGCGCGCTTCATCGCCCGCTAGACCGGCGCGAGCCGGACGGCATCCACCGGAGAATCGTATGGCGAAGCTCCACATCAACGGCAAGCTGCGCGAGGTGACGGTGGAGGCGGACACGCCGCTGCTCTGGGTCATCCGGGAGCAGGTCGGCCTCACCGGCACCAAGTACGGCTGCGGCATCGCGCAATGCGGCGCGTGCTCGGTCCATTTCAACGGCGAAGTCGCACGCTCGTGCTGCGATTCCCGTCGGCACCGTCAAGCCGACCGACCGCATCGTGACCATCGAAGGCCTGTCGGCGACGAGCACCCATCCGGTGCAGAGGGCGTGGGCCGAGGTCGACGTGCCGCAGTGCGGTTATTGCCAGTCGGGCCAGATCATGGCCGCCGCGGCGCTGCTGCGGAAAACGCCGCAGCCGACCGACGCGGACATCGACGACGCGATGACCAACATCTGCCGCTGCGGCACGTATCAGCGCATCCGCGAGGCCGTGCACGTCGCGGCGCGGATGGCTGCGCCGCGGCCGCTGGCATCGGCCGACCGCGCGCCCGGCGCCGACACCGGAGAGCACGCATGAAAACCGGCCACCACGGTTATCCACGCAATCCGTCGCGCCGCAGGTTCATCGTCGGTACCGCCGCGGCCGCCGGCGGCGGGCTGGCGCTGGGCTTTCACCTGCCGGGCGCGGCGGCGGCGGCGCCGAGCGCCGCAGCCGGAGGCAGCGAGGTCAACGCGTGGGTCGTCATCCGGCCCGACGACACCTGCGTCATCCGCATCGCGCGCTCGGAGATGGGCCAGGGAACGCGCACCGGGCTCGCCCAGCTCGTCGCCGAGGAGCTCGAATGCGACTGGCGCAAGGTCGAGGCGGAGTCGATCACGCCCGGCGCGAACCTGGCGCGCAAGCGCGCGTGGGGCGCGATGGGCACCGGCGGCAGCCGCGGCATCCGCGATTCGCAGGACTACGTGCGCCGCGGCGGTGCCGCGGCGCGGATCATGCTCGTGCAGGCGGCCGCCGACGCAGTGGAACGTGCCGGCGGCGGAGCTCTCCGTCGCGAAGGGCGTCATCAGCGCATCCCGCGTCCGGCCGCCGGACTCGTACGGCAAGGTCGCGGCCGCGGCGTCCAGGCTCGCGCCGCCCGATCCTGCCGAGCATCGTGCTCAAGGACCCGCAGGCGTGGACGATCGCCGGCAAGCCGCTGAAGCGCCTCGACACGGCGGACAAGCTCAACGGCCGCCAGGTCTACGCGATCGACGTCGTGCTGCCGGGGATGCTCTGCGCGGCGGTGAAGGCGTCGCCGGTGTTCGGCGGCAAGCTCGAGAGCTTCGACGACGCGAAGATCGCGTCGCTGCCGGGAGTCAAGCGCGCCGTCAAGGTCGATGACCGCACGGTCGCGGTCGTCGCCGACACGTGGTGGCACGCGAAGAGCGCGCTCGAGGCACTGCCGATCGTCTGGAACGACGGCGAGGCGGCGCGCGCAATCCAGCGCCGCCATCGGCGAGCGCCTCAAGGAAGGGCTCGACGCCGAGGGGAACAACGGCGCACGCCAGAACGGCGACGCGCGCAAGGCGATCGCCGCCGCGGCGAAGAAGATCGAGGCGGTGTATGCGACGCCGTTCCTGGCCCACGCGACGATGGAGCCGATGAATTGCACCGCGCGCGTCGACCGCGGACAGGGCCGAGGTCTGGGTGCCGACGCAGAACTGCGGAGGCCGCGCTCGCCGCACTCTCCGAGGCCTCCGGACTTCCGCTCGCGCAATGCGAGGTCTACCGGCACGACCTCGGCGGCGGCTTCGGCCGGCGCGGCGGCGCGCAGGACTACGTCCAGCCAGGCGGTGGCGATCGCCAAGCAGTTCCCGGGCACGCCGATCAAGATGATCTGGAGCCGGGAGGAGGACATGACGCACGATTTCTTCCGTCCGATCTCGCAGGCCGAGATGGCGGCGGGCCTCGACGCCGACGGCAATCTGGTGGGCCTGCACGTTCGCGTGTCCGGGCCAGTCGATCAACGCGTTCTCCAACCCCGCGGGCGTCGAAGGCGGCAAGGACATGCGCCAGCTGCAGGGCTATTACGAGGCGCCCGGCGACGCGCAGCTCGGCTACGCGCGTGCCCAACCTGCTGATCGAGTACGTCGATGCGCAACACGCACGTGCCGGTCGGGCCGTGGCGCGGCGTCAACACCAACCAGAACGGCGTCTACATGGAGTGCTTCATCGACGAGGCGGCGCGCGCGGCGGGCAAGGACCCGCTCGAGTTCCGCCGCGCGCTGATGGGCAAGCCACCCGAAGCACCTCGCCGTGCTGAACGCCGCTGCCGAGAAGGCGGGCTGGGGCACGCCGCTGCCCCCGGGCGTGCATCGCGGCATCGCGCAGTTCATGGGCTACGGCAGCTACTCCGCCGCGGTCGCCGAGGTCTCGTTGACGGCGCACGGCAAGGTCAGGGTGCACCGGATGGTGCTCGCGCTCAATTGCGGCCACGCGGTCAATCCCGGCCAGATCGCCGCGCAGGTCGAAGGCTCGGTCGCGTACGGCCTGTCGGCGACGTTCTACGGCGAGATGACGGTCAAGGATGGCCGCATCGTCGAGCAGCAACTTCGACACGCTATCCGATCCTGCGCCTCGCCGAGATGCCCAAGCGTCGAAACGGTGATCGTCCCGACGTACGATTTCTGGGGCGGCGTCGGCGAGCCCACGATCTGCGTCGTCGCGCCGGCGGTGCTGAACGCGATCCACGCGGCGACCGGCAAGCCGGCGCGCACGCTGCCTCTGCGGCATCTGGGGCTCGTGTAGCGCGACGTCGATCGGGGCGCATGCCGGAAGTCCGCGGGTGGCGACGGCCCGCGGGCTCCAGCAACCCAGTCGCCCGCGGCGACGCCGGCCGTGGCGGCATGGCGGAAGACCGGAAGTGGGGACGGCCCGCGGGCTCCATTACCCCAGTCGGCCGCGGACCGCCCCCACTCCCGGTCTTCCCGATCGACGTGAACCGCAGCGGCGTGCGATGGCGCGAGGGCAACCCGGCACGCGCGGCGCACCGCGGGGACGGCTTTGGGCGGGGCTCTGCGCGGGCGCGTGAACCGCAGTGGCGTGCGATGGCGCGAGGGCAACCCGGCACGCGCGGCGCAACCGCGAGGACGGCTGTGGGCGGGGGCTCTGCGCGGGCGACTGGGGTGCTGGAGCCCGCGCGGAGCCACCGCCCGCAGCCGTCGCCCATCGAAGCCCGAGTTCGCAGCCGGCATGGAAGCCCGAGTTCGCAGCCGTCCGCATTCGAGTCGCGCATCGGCGCAATTTGCGCCGACACGGCGGTCGACCCTGCGCGCGTGACACAATCCCGGCTCGGCACGGCACGTCGCGGTCGTCCGAACGCGATCATGTCCGCACCCGCACGCGCAATCGCCGAATCGCCCGCCGCATGGACCCGCCTCGTCGTCTGCCTGGCGCTGTCGACCATCGGCGGCGTCGGCATGTGGTCGGTGGTCGTCGCACTGCCCTCCGTGCAGCAGGACTTCGGCGTCGCCCGCGGCGATGCCTCGCTCCCCTACACGCTGACGATGATCGGCTTCGGCGCCGGGAGCGTGCTGCTCGGGCGCCTCGCCGATCGCGTCGGCATCCTCGTGCCGGTGGTCGTCGGCACGCTCGCGCTGGCGCTGGGCTACGCCGCGGCCGCGCTGTCGCCGCATCTGGCGTACTACGCGATCGCGCACGGCGTGCTGATCGGCTTCGGCAGTTCCGCCACGTTCGCGCCGCTGCTCGCGCACACGTCGCTGTGGTTCGACCGCCGGCGCGGCCTGGCGATCGGCATCTTCGCGAGCGGCAACTACCTGGCGGGGACGCTCTGGCCGCCGATCGTCCAGCACTTCATCCAGACGGCCGGCTGGCGAACGACCTTCTACGGCATCGCGGCGTTCGTGCTGGTCACGATGCTGCCGCTCGCGCTCATGCTGCGCCGGCCGCCGCCCGTGGCCGACCATTCCGCGGCGCGTACCCGGCGCGACGGACCCGGCACGCCGGCGGCGCTTGGCCTGTCGCCGCGCGCGCTGCAGGCGCTGCTCGTGGTCGCCGGCGTGTCGTGCTGCGTCGCGATGTCGATGCCGCAGGTGCACATCGTCGCGTACTGCAGCGACCTGGGCTACGGCCCGGCGCGCGGTGCGCAGATGCTGTCGCTGATGCTCGCGTGCGGCATCGTCAGCCGCCTCACGTTCGGCTTCATCTGCGACCGCATCGGCGGGCTGCGCACGCTGCTGCTCGGCGCCGGGCTGCAATGCGTGGCGCTGTTCATGTTCCTGCCTTTCGACGGCATCGTGTCGCTGTACCTGGTCTCGGCGATGTTCGGCCTGTTCCAGGGCGGCATCGTCCCGTCGTACGCAATCATCGTCCGCGAGTACTTTCCGCCGCGCGAGGCCGCGACGCGCGTCGGCACGGTGATCACCGCGACGCTGCTCGGCATGGCGCTGGGCGGCTGGATGTCGGGCGCGATCTTCGACGTCACCGGCTCGTACAAGGCAGCGTTCGTCAACGGGATTCTGTGGAATCTCGTGAACGTCTCGATCGGCGCCTGGCTGCTGCGGCAGGCGACGCTGCGCGCGGCCCCCGCGTAGCTGCCGACGCGGGTCGCGGGGCGCCGTTCCGCCGCCCGACCGCAAAGCGCGCCGCCCGGCGACGCGGCGACAAGGCGCCGGCCCGCGGCTCAGGGGCGCGCGGCGCTCGCCGCCGCGATCGCGGCGCGCAGGCCGAGCAGATAGCTGTCGACGCCGAAGCCGCAGATCTGCCCGCGGACGACCTCCGAGAAGACCGACACGTGGCGAAACGGCTCGCGCGCGTGGACGTTCGACATGTGGACTTCGACGATGGGCGCCTTGAGGATCGCGAGCGCATCGCGAATGCCGTAGCTGTAGTGCGTCCATGCGCCGGCATTGATGACGATCGCGTCCATGCCCTCGGCCAGCGCCTTGTGGATGCGCTCGGCCATCGCCGCCTCGCTGTTCGACTGGAACGTCGAGACCTGCGCGCCGAGCTCCTTGCCGAGCTTTTTGAGCGCGGCGTCGATCTGGGCGAGCGTGACCGTGCCGTACTGCTTCGGGTCGCGCTTGCCGAACATGTTGAGGTTGATTCCGTGCAGCACCAGCACCTTCATCGGTCCTCCTCCGTGCGCGTGAGTGACGTCTTCATTGCGGGGCCAGATCGATGCGGATCGCCGGACTGCGCGGCATCGCGCGATGGCTTCCGTGACGCGGAGGTTGGCGACGCCGTCGCGCACCGAAACGAGGGGGTCGGCCTCGCCGCGGACGACCGCGCCGAAGTGCTCCATCTGGCGCTGGATCGGATCGTCGCGCACCACGCCGACCACGCCTTCCTCGAACGGCTTCCACCAGGACCGGTCCTCGGCGCGCGGATAGGTCTTGAGGCGCATCGTCGGCACGGACAGCGATCCGTGCGTTCCGATCACGACGTAGCAGTCCTCGTCCGGGTACGTCGCGTACGCCGGGTTCTCCCGCGAGGTCTGCTCCCAGCTTCGCGCGGACGCCGCCGTGTCGGACAGCATGAACGATGCCGAGCGCGCCGTTGACGAAGCACAGATTGATCGCAACCGTGTCCTCGACCGGGAAGCCGCGCACCGCATGCGAGGCGATCGCCTGCACGGCGACGATCTCGCCGCAGAGCATGCGCAGGTTGTGGACCTCGTGGATCATGTTGAGCAGGATCGGCCCGCCGCCGGGCTCGCGCCGCCACGGACCGTCGGCGAAGTAGCGGTCCGGCTTGAAGAAGACTGCGCTGCCCAGGACTGCGACCAGGCGGCCGAGCACGCCGCTGTCGACGACGGACTTCGCCTTCGCCATGATCGGGCTGTGGGCGCGATGATGCCCGACGAGGATCTTCGCGTGCGCGCTTTCGGCCTTCTTCAGCAGGCGCTCGCCCTCGGCGACCGTCGGCGCGACCGGCTTTTCGAGCAGCGTCGGTACGCCGGCGTCGATGCACAGCGAGCGCGTGCTCGACGTGCAGCGGGTTGGGCGTCGCGAGGATCACGCCGTCCGGGCGGTCGCGCGCGAAAAGCTCCGCCAGCGATGGATAGAGCGGCACCCCGGCCTCGGCTGCCGTCGCCTGCGCGGCAGCGGAGGGGTCGACCACGGCGGTCAGCGTGCATGTCGGACTCTTGCCGGCGGCCGCCATGTGCGCCTGTCCGATGTAGCCGGCACCGGCGACCGCGATCCGGGTCCTGTTCGTCGTCATGCGCCGCGTTCCTTGCCGTCGCGGGCCGCCAAGCTTTCCGGCGCGTCGGGCGCCGGGCCACTGCGGCCGCTGATCGGCGGCCGCGGCAAACGGGCGACGCCGGGCTCGACGACGAACGTGCAGTCCAGCGCATGCCAGACGGGCGCCGGGTCGCCGTAAGGGACGGCCTCGCCGCGATGCTCGACGTACCGGGCGACCAGCGCCTCCGTGACGCCGAACTGGACATCGGTGTGCAGATACGGATCGTCGCTGGAATAGATCTGCGAGTACTGGGTCTTGAAGCCGGGCTTGTGGATGAGGAAATGCAGATGCGCCGGACGCATGTTGTGGCGCCCCTGCGCCCGCAACAGCGCGCCGACCGGCCCGTCGGTCGGGATCGGATAGCCTGCGGGCTTGACGCTGCGAAAGTGGACGGCGCCGCGCTCGTCCGTGACGAGCTTGCCGCGCAGGTTCATGTCGGCCTGCCGCGGGTCCTGGTTCTCGTACAGCCCACCCGGCGACGCATGCCAGACGTCGACCTCGGCGCCCGCGACCGGCACACCGCAGAGGTCGCGGACGCGCGCCGTGACGAAGATGGGCTCGCCGCCGGTCGGCGACCGCACCAGGGTGCCGCCATTGTCAGTCCGCGGCGAATCCTTCCGCCAGAAGGGGCCGAGCAGGTTGGCCGTCGTCGGATGCCGCCCGCCTTCGCCGTTGTTGAGCAGGCACACCAGCGACGAAATGCCGAGCGAGCCGGCCGCGAGCACCACTTCGTTGTGCGATTCGGTGGTCGCCTTGCCCAGCGCCGCGACCACGCCGCAGACGTCCCGGAACTCCGCCTCGGTGAGCCGCGTCTCGCGCACGAACGCGTGCAGATGGCGCACCGCCGCACCCATGATCTCGCGAAAGCGCGGCTCCGGCGCGCGCTCGAGCTCGCCGAGGACGGCCGCGGTCACGTCCTGCTCGCTGCGAATCATGCCATCACGCGGCGTGCGCGACGCCTGCCGACTTCCGCGCAGTCGGTGCCGCTGCGCGGAATTCCTTCAGGATTTCGTCCAGCACCCACGCCGTGCGCGCGCCCGATGCGCCGGTGCTCGCGCACTGTCCTTGTCCGTTCAGCTCGTCGACGATGCTCTGGATCAGCGGCTGGTGAACGTGCGCCGGGTCGCCGACCGCGACGTCCTCGACACTTCCGCCGCGGTAAACGCGGATGGGGTCGGGCCTGAACGTCGAGAACCGGAGGCGCCCCTCGGTGCCGACGATCTCGTTGTATTCCTCGTCGACGTCCGCGCTGTAGCACCAGCTCCCGCTTCCGTGTACCCCCGAGGCGAAGCGCAGGCTCGCGCTGACGACATCCTCGGGCGCGTAGGCACCCGCCTGATTGGCGGCGAACGCACGCACCGTCTCGACCGGACCGAACAGCCAGTCGAAGATGTCGAGCGTATGGCACGCGCCTTCGAAGAAGAAGCCGCCCCCAGACCGTGCGGGATCGACGCGCCACGGCGTCCCGCCGGCGAGCTGGTCCGTCGGCGGCAGCTTCTGGAACTGCCGCGCGATCACCATGCGCACGCTGCCGACCGCGCCCTGGCGGACCAGGTCGCGCACCGCGACGAAGCGTGGCAGCGCGCGCCGGTAGTAGCCCACCCACAACGGGACGCCCGCCGCATGGCACGCAGCGTTCATCTTCACGCACTGCGCGTGATCCATGGCCATCGGCTTCTCGACGTACACCGGCTTGCCCGCGGCCGCGGCGCGCAGCACGAAGTCGCAGTGCGTGTCGGTGAGCGTCGCGACATAGACGGCATCGATGTCCGGCGCGCCGAGGATCTCGTCGGCGTCCGTGTGCCAGCGCGACACGCCGTGCCGCTGCGCATAGTCCCGGGCGAGCGCGCCATTGCGACGCATCACGGCCACCAGCGTCGAATGGTCGGCCTTGTAGAAGCCCGGCCCGCTCTTCACCTCGGCGACGTCGCCGCATCCGATCATGCCCCAGCGTATCGTCTTCATCGACCGTTCCCTCGAGGCTGCCGCACGGCGCACGCAAAGACCTGCATCGTACCGCGCCAATGCGCCTGCGGCGATGGCGCGCCTCGCCGCGGCGGCGCGCGCGCCGCGATCAGGCGGTCGGCGCCGCAGCGGCGGGCCGGCGCCGGCCGATCGACGCCAGCAGGATTCCGAGCAGCGCGATGACGCAACCCACGCCGACGTCGTAGAGACGCGTCTGCACCAGCGACCACGGCGCTGCGTCGCTGCCCAGGATGATCTCCACCACCATGATGAGGAAGACCGTGAAGGCGAGGTAGCCGAGCGCCGGATTCAGGGCGAAGCCCAGCCGGCCCAGCGCCGCCGCGAGCGTTGCGAACGTCGCGTGGCCGAGCGGCGCGCCGGCGGTCAGCGTCGCCAGGAGCGCGGCCGCCGGCACGCCGGCGAGCGTGCCGAGCATGTACAGCAGCACGAGGCGCAGGCTCGCCATGCCCTCGCGCCGCATGGTCATGATGACCACGAACGTCGCCCAGTAGGGGCTGTGCAGGCCGATGACGTCGGCCGCGAGCAGGGAGACCGCGCACGCGCCGGCGTAGCAGAACGCGAACCAGGCGCCTGCGCCGGTGCCCGCGAACGCGCGGCGCACGCCCACGCGCCAGTCGATATAGTCCTTGTCCGGGGGAATGTCGTGGATCACCCACATCGCGTAGGCCACGGCGATCGCGCACGCCCCCCCGAGCGCGACGGCCGGCGCGGCCAGCGAGTCGTGCACCTGCATGCCGGCGCCGGCCGCCGTCGCGAGCGCACCGAAGCGCGCGATCGCAGAAATGCCCGGGTGCGAATTGCTGACCCACCCGGCGACGAATGCGGACGCGAGGATGAACGCCACGTCGCCGGATGCGGTCCCGCCGAACGTGTCGCCGATCACCCCGCCGGCGAGGATCAGCGCGGTGGCGCCGGCCATCGTCGCCACGCGGCCGGCCCGCGTGACCCCGATATCGCTCATCGTGACGAACATCGCCGTCGCCCCGGCCGCCACCGCGGCGGCCACGTGACCGCCGAGGACGAAGGCGAAAAGCGGCACGCCCACGGCTATGGCGACGCGGGCGAACAGCAGCGTGGACGCGCCGCCGACGTCGATCCGGAACAGCTCGCGATACCAGTTCACCGGAGAGGGGATTCCGCGCTGCAGAGGCGGCGCGCAGTATATCGCGACGTCGGCGCGCCCCGACGCCCGCCGGATGGCGGCGCCGCGGAGCTCAGATCACTTTCGAATACCGGGTGGCCGGCGCCTCTCGCAGGAGATGGCGGTCGAAGCGCATCGCGATCGCGCGCACGAGCAGCCGCCCGCGGGGCGTCACCGTGAGCGCGCGGGCACCGGCGACGACGAGTCCGTCCGCGGCGAGCGGCGCCAGCGCCGCGAGCTCGGCGCGGAAATACTCGGTGAAGCGGATGCCGTAGGCCGCCTCGATGGCGGCGTGGACGACTTCGAAGTCGCACATCAGCGCCTGGATGACGCTGCGGCGCAGCCGGTCGTCGGCGTCGAGCGCGATGCCGCGCAGCACCGGAAGCGCGTGCGCGTCGAGCCGCTCGTAGTACGCGTCCAGCGTCTTCACGTTCTGGACGTACGTCGCGCCGACCTTTCCGATCGCCGAAACGCCGAGGGCGAGCAGATCGCAATCGGGCCTGGTCGAGTAGCCCTGGAAATTGCGGTGCAGCGTCCGCTCGCGCTGCGCGAGCGCGAGCTCGTCGTCGGGCCGCGCGAAATGGTCCATCCCGATGTAGACATAACCCGCCTGCCCGAGCCTGCGGATGGCGAGCGCGAGAATGGCGAGCTTCTCTTCGGGCGACGGCAGGGATTCGGCCGCGATGCGCCGCTGCGGCTTGAACAGGTGCGGCACGTGCGCGTAGCTGTAGAGCGCGATCCGGTCGGGCGCCGCGGCGATCACCTTGTCGAGCGTCGCAGCGAAGCGCGGAACCGTCTGGCGCGGCAGGCCGTAGATCAGGTCGGCGTTCACCGAGCGGAAGCCATTGGCGCGCGCGGCGTCGATGACCGCGCGCGTCTCCTCCTCCGTCTGGACGCGGTTCACCGCCCGCTGCACGTCCGGATCGAAGTCCTGGATGCCGACCGACATGCGGTTGAATCCGAGCGCACGCACGAATGCGATGGTGGCGGGCGTCACCTTGCGCGGATCGACCTCGATCGAGATCTCGGCGTTCGCGGCGAACGCGAACGCGCCGCGCAGGCGTGTCATCAGCGCCGCCATTTCGTCGTCGGAGAGGAAGGTCGGCGTGCCGCCGCCCCAATGAAGCTGCTGCACCGGGGGCGCACCCTCGATCAGCGCCGCGACCAGGTCGATCTCGCGGCCGAGGTACGCGAGGTACTTGGCCGAACGGCCGTGATCCTTGGTCAGCACCTTGTTGCAGGCGCAGTAGTAGCAGATCGAGTTGCAGAACGGCAGGTGCACGTACAGCGACAGCGGCTGCGACGCGCGGTGCTGCTTGCGCTCGTGCAGGGCGTCCGCGTAATCGGCGGCGCCGAACCCGGCTTGGAAGCGGTCGGCCGTCGGGTAGGACGTGTAGCGCGGCCCGCAGCCGTCGTACCTGGCGACCTGGACGGGGTCGAATTCGAGCGCCGGCGCGACCACGGAGTGCATGGCCGATCTTCGGCAATCGGCGGCGCGCCGGCCTTGATCGCGGTCAAGCCCCTCGCACGAGGGACGCACGCAGGAAAATCAGCGGGCGCTAGCATGTCGCCCCAGCGTCAGCGGGCGCTGCCGCGCGCCGCGCGGCGCCTCAGTGTGGCCAGCAGCGCCTGCACCAGCCGCAGGCGCGGCGTGGCGCGCGACCAGACCAGGCCGACGCAGCGCGGTGCGAACGGGTGCGGCAACGCCTTGCGCACGAGATCGTTCCCCGCGGGCCACGACAGCGGCCAGTCGGGCACGAGCGACACGCCGAGTCCGCGGTCGACCATCACCGCGATGGCCTCGAGCGCATTGAGCTCGAAGCGCTCGCGCGGACGGATGCCGTGGCGCCGCAGGTACGCGTCGGCGAGCCGCCCGCCGATCGCCGTGCGGTCGTAGCGGATGAACGGCTCGCTGGCGAGCAGCGCATGCGCGTCCGCCGTTCCCGCCGCCTTCGCCGCCAGGACGACGAGCGGCTCGCGGCGGAACGTCCGCCAGTCGCAGGACTTCTGCAGCGCGAAGTGCGGCTGCGCGATCACCGCGGCGTCGAGATCGCCGTCGCACACCTTGCGGTAGAGCGCGAGGGAGTTGCCGGGCTCGAGATAGATCTCGAGCTGCGGATGGAGCCGGACGAAGTCGGCGAGCGCCGCGGGCATCAGGCCCGTCATGGCGGTGGCGATGCTGCCGACGCGCAGCTGCCCGACCGGCTGCGCGTCGGCAGTGTCGGACTTGAGGTCCCGCACGTCGCGCAGCACGATGCGCGCCCGCGCCGCGATGCGCACGCCGGCCTCCGTCGGCCGCACCGTGCGGCCCGCGCGCGCGACGAGCCGCGTGCCGAGCTCCTTCTCCAGCGCACGGATGCGCTGCGCCACCGCGGCCGGCGTCAGGTCCAGCCGGCGCGCCGCTTCGGAAATCGACCCGTGGTCGACCACGCCGACGAAGCTGTCGAGGAAGCGCGAGTCCATGACACAACAAATACTATCATCTGAACTTACGTGAAATAACTTTTTTATTGCTTTTGCCGCAGGCATCGTGGCGGAGCCAGCGCGGCAACCGCTGGTCCCGTCGTGTGCGGGCGCGCCGCAACCCCGAGGAGGAGAAACCGTGATTCCGATGCTGAAGCGCGCGGCGCAGCTTGCCGTGCTGGGCCTGGCGCTGGCGGCTGCACCCGCGATGGCGCAGAACTTTCCCGACCACGCTCTGAGGCTGATCGTGCCGTTTCCCCCCGGCGGTGCGACCGACGTCCTGGGTCGCCTGCTCGCGAAAAAGATGTCCGACATCCTCGGCCAGCCGATCGTGGTGGAGAATCACGGCGGCGCCGGAGGCACGATCGGGACCGATTTCGCGTCGCGCCAGCCGCCGGACGGCTACACGGTGATCCTGGTGAGCGCGCTGGCGCAGGGCGCGAGCCGCAAGCTCTATCCCAACATCAAATACGATCCGGTGACGAGCTTCACGCCGATCGGCTCGCTGGGCGCCCTGTCGTACGTGCTCGTCGTGAATCCGAACCTCGGCATCACCGACCTCGACGGCCTGATCAAGGCGATGAAGGCCGCGCCCGGAAAGATGAACTATGCGTCGGCCGGCGTGGGCAGCGCGCCGCATCTCGCGATGGAACTGTTCCTGCGCGCCGCCAACGTCGAGGCGACGCACGTCCCGTACCAGGGAAGCGCCCCCGCGCTCACCGGCGTCGTCGCGGGCGACACGCAGCTCGCGATCGACAACGTCGCCGCGGTGCCACTCATCAAGGGAGGCAAGCTGCGGGCGCTGGCGCAGACCGGCAAGACGCGCTCCGCGCACCTGCCCGACGTGCCGACGTTCACCGAGGCCGGCCTTCCGCAGTTCGACGTCACCGCGACGTGGGGCCTGCTGGCACCGGCCGGCGTGCCCGCGCCCGTCGTCGCGAAGCTCAACGACGCGCTGGTGAAGGCCGTCAACGACCCGCAGCTGCGCGAGTCGCTGCAGGCGCAGGGCATCACGCCCGGTGCCGGCTCGGCGCAGCAGTTCGGCGCGGTCGTGGCGAGCGAGGCGGCGCGCCTTTCGAAGCTGATCGACGAGGCGAAGATCCAGCCGTGAGCGCGGCATGCCGCCCGGCGCGACGCGATACCGCCGATTGCGCGCTCGGATGAGCGCACCCGCGGCATCCTTCGGCGAGCTCTCGCCGCTGCTCGCCGCGCGATCGGTCGCGGTAGTGGGCGCGTCGGACCGCGAGGGGAATCTCGGCGGCGTCGCCGTCGGCTTCTTGCGGAAGTTCGGCTATGCGGGACCGGTGTGGCCGATCCACCCCGCGCGCCCGACCGTGGCCGGCCTGCCGTGCTTCCCCAGCCTGCGCGCGCTGCCGGCGACTCCCGATCTCGCGATCCTCGCCATGTCCGCCGACTCGATCGTCGGCGTGACGCAGGAGTGCGTCGACGCCGGCGTGCCGGCCGCCGTCGCGTGGGCCGGAGGATTTGCCGAGGCCGGCGAAGCCGGACGCGCGCGGCAGCGCGCGCTGGAGCGGGTGTGCCGCGACGGCGGCCTCAAGCTCTGCGGCCCCAACTGCATCGGGATCATCAACACCGCGACCGGCCTCACCGCGTCGTTCAGCACGATGATGGCCGAGCACGACCGCCTCACGCCGGGCGTGGTGTCGATGGTGAGCCAGAGCGGCGGCATCGGCGTGATGGCGCACGCACGCGCCGAGGCGTTCGGGCTGGGGTTCCGGGTCACGGTGAGCTGCGGCAACGAGGCCGTGCTGGGCATCCCCGACTTCATCCATGCGCTGGCGCAGGACGACGGCACGCGCGTCATCGCCGTGTACACCGAAGGCCTGTCGAACCCCGGCGCGTTCGTCGAAGCGCTCGACGAGGCACGGCGCCGCGGCAAGCCGGTGGTGATCCTCAAGGGCGGCGCCAGCGCGGCGAGCGGTCGCGCGGCCCTCGCGCACACCGGACGCCTGGCAGGCGCCGATCGCACCTACGACGCGATCTTCCGCGAGTTCGCGGCGATCCGCGTCCATTCGACCGAGGAATTGCTGGACGTGTGCCTGCAGCTCGCGTCGCTGCGGCCGGGCCAGCTTCCGCAGGGCGACCGCGTGCTGCTGTCGTCGTTCGGCGGCGGGTCCGGGGTCATCTGCACCGACCAGTGCGCGCGCGATGGCCTGGCGGTCCCCTCGCTCGACGACGCGACACGCGCGCGGCTCGCGCCGCTGCTCACGCCGTTGAGCTCCGCGCTCAACCCGGTCGATCTCACGCCCGGCATGATGACGCAGCCTGCGCATCGCGCGAACCTTCCGCGGGTGATGGAAGTCCTGGCCGGCGCGCCGGGCCTCGACAGCTGGCTCTTCCTCGCCGCCGGCTTCGGGCGCCTCGCCCCGCAGCTGGTCGAGTTCTACGACGCCGCGCGCCGGGCGGCGGCGAAGCCGATGGCGCTGACATGGCAGGCTGCACCCGCCGGCGTCAAGGAGGCGCTCGCGGCCCGCGGCATCTATACATTCACCGAGCACGCGCGCGCGGTCCGCGCGCTGGCGCACATCGCCCGCCATGCGGCCGACCTGCGCCACGCAATCCGCCGCTCGCCGGCGACGCCGCCGGCGTTTCCGTGGCGCGAGTACGTTTCCGCCGCGGCGGCCACCACCGTCGTCGGCGAGGATGCGGTCGCCCGCATCCTCGAACGCGCAGGCCTGCCCGTCGCGCGCGGCCGCCTCGCGACGAGCGCCAAGGATGCCGTCCGCGCCGCGCACGACGTCGGCTTCCCCGTCGCCGTCAAGGCGATCTCGCCGACGATCACGCATCGCGCCGCTGCGGGGCTCGTCGCGCTCAACGTCGAAACGCCGGACGCCGTGTTCAAGGCGGCAGGGACGCTCCGCGCCCGCGTCGCGCGGCTCGGGGCGGCGCTCGATGGGCTGTGGATCCAGCACATGTTCGCCGGCGAGCGCGAGCTCATCGTCACCGCGCTGCGCGACGCGGAGTTCGGCGTGCTCGTCGGCGTCGGCGTCGGCGGCGGCATGACCGAAGTCGTCGACGACGTCGTGCTCGCGCGGGCGCCCGTCGAGCAGGCCGGCGCGCTCGACATGCTGCTGCGCCTGCGCACGCAACGGCGCCTTCCCCACTGGCTCTCGGAGCGCCAGCGCGTCCTGGCCGCCGATTTCGTCGCGCGCTTCTCCGTGCTGGCCGCGAGCGCGCCGTGGCCGCGCTTCACGCTAGAAGTCAATCCGCTGAAGCTCGGCGACGACGCGGCCGCGGTAGTCGACGGCCTGCTGCTGATCGAGCCCCCGGCGGCGCCACCGACCCTGTGAAGGAACACGCCATGCCCCGCTACGACTCGCCGTACGACCCCGCGTCCGCACCGCGCGATCTCGCGCACATCGTCTACGAGAAGAAGGGGCATGTCGCCTACGTGCGCATCAACCGTCCCGAGCTGCGCAACGCGCTGCACTCGTACGCGTACGTCGAGCTCCGGCGATGCTGGCGCGACATCGGCGTCGACCCCGACATCTATTGCGCCATCCTGACCGGGACCGGCGAGGCGTTCTGCGCGGGACGCGACGTCAAGTTCCTGGCGCAGCACCAGGACCAGGGCGTCCGAACGCCCCACGAAGACCCCAACAGCCCGATCTTCCACTGGGGCGGCGGCGGCAAGCCGAGCGACGCTGCGCTCGACAAGCCGCTGATCGCCGCGCTCAACGGCTTCGCCGTCGGCATCGGGCTTTCGCTCGCGATGGAATGCCAGCTCCGCGTCATGGCCGAGGACGCGTGGCTGGGCGACACGCATACGCTGGTCGGTCGCGTGGGCTCGCCGCAGAATCTCTACGCCGCGCTGCCACGCGCCATCGCGTCCTACCTGACGCTGTGCAACGGCCGCCTGTCCGCCCGGCGCTGCTTCGAGCTCGGCATCGTCAACGAAGTGGTCCCCCGCGCGCGCGTCATGGAAGAAGCGGAGAAGCTCGCCGCGATGATCTGCCTGGGCTCGCCGCTGGCGACGCAGGCGGCCGTGCGGATCTGCCGGATGAGCGCCGCCATCCCTGCGGGCGTGGTCGAGTACGCGCGCCACCTCGACAAGGAGACGGCGGAGTCGGAGGACGGCGCCGAAGGGCCCCGCGCGTTCCGCGAGAAGCGCCGGCCGGACTGGAAGCTGCGCTGACCCGGAGCGGCATCCCGTCGCTTCAGGCGCGGTGGGAATACAAGGCCCGGCCCGCGCGCTCGAGCCGCGCGCGCAGGATCACGCCCTCCTCCGCCTCGGTCACGAAGAGCAGCGACCGGTCCGCGGGATCAAACGCGACATTGGTCGTGCGGATTCCGGCAGCGCTGCGGATGCGCGCGACAGGCTCGCCGAGCGGGCTGAACATCCAGACGGTTCCGAAGCCCGCGTGGGCGACCAGCAGGCTGCCGTCATCGCAGATCGCCATCCCGTCGGGCCCCCCCAGACCTCCCGACAGCTGGACGAACACGCCGGCCTTGCGTACGCGCCCTTCGTGCAGCGGCAGTCGCAGCACCTGCAGCGAGCGGCTCACGCCGACGTACAGCACGTCCTGCGCCGGGTTGAGGACCAGCCCATTGGGGTACGGCAAGCCGTCCATCAGCAGGTCGACGCTGCCATCGGCGCGCCAGCGGAAGACGCGCCCATGGCGATCCTCGAGGCCGCTCTCGCCGGGATCGGTCAGGTAGAGGTCGCCGTTGTCGGCGAACGCGAGGTCGTTGAGGCCGCGGAAGCCGTCGGCCAGCAGCGTCCGCGCGCCGGTGACCGGATCGAATCGAAGCAGGCCCAGCGCGTGGTCGGCGACGTAGATCCGGCCATCGCGGTGGATCCTGAGCCCGTTCGGATGGCCGTCGTATTCGGCGAACACCGTCCAGTCGCCGTCCGCCGCGATGCGGAAAATGCGCCCGTGGGCGACGTCCACGCAGTAGAGGCGGCCGTCGCGATCGAATGCCGGCCCCTCGAGGAACGAGTGCAGCGATGGACCGCCGCGTGCGCGGGTCCAGCGCGTGTGCACGCCGACGATGCGAAGCGCGTCGGGCAGGCGGGCGAAGACCTCGGCCGGGACGACGGGTGGCGCGGCGAACATGCTCGACGGCGTGACGGGACGCGCGATCATAGCCGATCGCGCGGGCGTCGACTGCACAGCGCCTAGCGTCGCTCGAAGTCGCGCACGTCGTCGAACGTCGCGACCCACCGCGGCCGATAGACCACGGCAAGGGTCAGCAGCATGCCGGTCAGCGTCCCCTCGGCAAAGGCCAGCAACAGCGCCACCAGCGCGAGGTCGTACGCGGGGGCGACCGGTGGCACCTCAGGATCCGTGAATGCAGCGAGGCCCTGCGCGACGATGGCCGCGGCATAAAACGCGAGCGCAGCGCCCGCGAAGGCGACGACGAAGAAATAGGCGAACGGCCGGCGCGGCATCAGGCGGCGCGTCAGCAGCAACACCCCGGTCTGGACGGCGACCGGAATCGCGACGAGGACCGCGAAGGCCACGCCGGCATGCGCAATCGACAACTCACGGAGCAGCATGACGATCGCCACCACCACGGCGCCGCCGATCAACGCCAGCGCTGGACCCGCAGTAAGGCAAAGGGCGCCTGCGCCCAGCAGATGAAACGATGCGCTCCCGACCGTTCCCCGGATGCTCCACAGCAGCACCAGGAAGAACAGCGAGCCCAGATAGGCATGCGCCGCCTCGTCGGCGAACAGGCGCTTCCAATCGGCGCGGAACGCCGCGATGCCCAGCGCGCCCGCGGTCGCGACCCACGCGGTCGCGATCACTCCGGCGCCGAGGTCGAGTCCTGCCGGATCCATCCGGCGAGACTACACCGCATCGCTGCGCGCCGGCGCCTCGGCCGCACGCGGCTCGTGCGTCGAATCAATGAAAGAACAGATAGACGAGGACCAGCACCACCGCCGGCACGCCCAGCAGCCACGCGATCAGGTATTTGCCCATGCTTTGTCTCCCATGCGGGGCGGGCGGGCTGGGGGGCGCCGCTTCGCCTCGTCGTCACGACCGAAATTCACTGCCCCTTGGAATTCCCGGGCCCCATGTTGCCGGGCTGCGCCCCCGAGCCGCTGCGGCGAACGCCGGAGCCGGTCGAATCGACGTTTCCGGTGATCCGGCTCGCCTCGGCGGGCGTGAGCCCGCGATTGTCGCGGTCCATTACGTCCCAGCGGTGGCCAAGGTTCAGCAGATAGGCGTCGCGCGTGCCGTGATGATCAGGAGCGAGTTCCCAGCGCCGCCCCATCTCGTCCAGATAGACGTCGCGCGGAATGCGGCCGTCGTACTGGGTCGCGGTGTCGTTCGCCCAGCCTTCGAACGTCGTCGAGTTGGTGCTCTCGGCCAGCGCGACCGGCGTTGCCAGCAGGCAGGCGGCGGCGACGACGACGACCCGTTTCGCTACGTCGAATCTCACAGCTGCGATGTCCAAGGTGCGATCTCCATGGCGCAAATCCGATGCGCCTCTCGTCAGCGCCGATGATGGCGTCGATGAGATCGTGCCCGGCTGCGCCCGCCGGGACTGTCGGCGAAACGCGCGATCGCGTGTACGAATTCGCGTCCGCCGCGCCGAGCCATGGGGTCGTCAGCCGGCGACGCGGTCGCGTCCGCCGCGCCGAGCCATGGGGTCGTCAGCCGGCGACGCGGTCGCGTCCGTCCGCCTTTGCCGCATAGAGATGGGCGTCGGCGCTGGCGATCAGGTCGACCGGATCGGCACTCGCCACCGGCACCGTCGCCGCGGCGCCACACGAGACGGTGACCCGTTCGCCGCCGTCGTATTCGATGCCAAGGCGCCACACGCGTTCACGGATCTCCTCGGCTACGCGCAGCGCGCCGTCGCGATCGGTGCCGGTCAGCAGCGCGACGAACTCCTCGCCGCCGAATCGCGCGGCCAAGTCGGCGGGACGGCGCATCGCACCGGCGATGGCCTGCGCCACCTGCCTGAGGCAGCGGTCACCCGCGACGTGGCCGTTGCAGTCGTTGTAGCGCTTGAAATGGTCGATGTCACACATGATCAGCGCGACGGGCGTCTCGTCGCGCATGTTGCGACGCCATTCCCTTTCCAGGGCGTCCTCGAACGCGCGGCGGTTGGCGATGCCCGTCAGGACGTCGAGCCGCGACATCGCCGCCAGCTGCACGCTCGCCCGCTTGAGATCCATGTGCGTCCTGACCCGGGCGCACAGCGTGCGGAGGTTGAAAGGCTTCACGACATAGTCGACCGCGCCGACGTCGAGCCCGCGGGTCTCGTGATCCTCGTCGCGCAGCGACGTCACGAAGATCACCGGAATATCGCGGGTCGCTGCGTCCCGCTTCAGCCGGCGGCAGGTCTCGTAGCCGTCGAGCCCAGGCATCATGACGTCGAGCAGGATGAGATCGGGCGGATCGTCGCCGCGCGCGAACGCCAGCGCCTGCTCGCCGCTTGTCGCCATGCGGACGCGATAGTCCTCGTGAAGGCCCTCCGCGAGGACGCGCAGGTTGATGGGCTCGTCGTCGACGACGAGAACCAGCGCCTTGGCGTCAGCTGCCACGCTTGCGCACGTCACCGTCAGGCGCGGCAACCCCTTGGGCGGACAACGCGTCTGCGAAGGGCGTGCGGTCGGCCGCGCGCAGCGCGCGGATCCCCTCGACGGCGCAACGCAGGAGGTCGTGCAGCGCATCGAGCGGCGGGCGAGCGCCATGGGCGATCTCGTTTTCCGCCGCCGCAGCCGCCTCGGCGATGTCCATCGCGCCGACGACGACGGCAGCGCCTTTCATGCGATGGAGCACCGCGACGGCCTCGCGTGGCCGCAGCGCCGCGAGGGCGCGCGCGACCTTCGACGTGCAATCGCCATGCTCCACCGCGAACTCGCTCAGCAGTTCGGCATGCAGCGTGCGATTCCCGTTGAGTCTCGCCACGGCGCCTTCGATGTCGAAGCCCGGCAACGTTGCTCCTCCGCCAGGGTCCAGGCCGGCACCCCCGCTTCCGGCCGTGGGCGCGGCATCGGCGTGACCAGGCCGCCGGCCTGCCGCGCCGCCGTTACTGCGCCCGCCTGCCGAACGGCTTCTCCGAAGGTCGGTCATGTCGTCCCCGTCGCTCGACTGCCACCGCGCGAAGTTGACGGCGGCGCAGTCCGTGGCCGTAGCGTGCCCACGTCGTGCCGCGACGGCTATCGGCGGCGCTCCTACGTGCACGTAGGAGCGCAAGGGCCCCTATGGGCGCAGCGCGACCCGGCCCTCCGGGCTAGGGCGCCCGCCGGGCGGCTCGAACGGCAGCGTTGCCTATTGCGCGGGCCTGGCGCGGGATTTGCGCGGGCGCAGCGGCGCTGCCAGTACGGGCGGCGAGAAGTGGGCCGCGCCAAGGACACGCTGAGGCATTCGCCCGAGGCGCCACGAGAGCTGCAACGTGGCGATGCGCAGTTCCAGCGATTCGTAGACGTCGCGACCTTCGCGATGGAGTGCGACGACCGGCGCCAGATCGATGCGCGGCTGCGCGCGGTCGAGATGATCGCGGTGCGCCGCCGCCCGCTCGGCAAGCGCACCCAGCAACGCTTCGTCGCCGCACGCCTGGGCGACGTGCAGCGCGGCCGCCAGAAGGTGGTAGGCCGACGCGTAGCGTTCTTCGGCGAAGAGCTGATCGCTTTGCGCCATCAGTTGCGCAAAGCAATCCTGATGGGTACGAACTTGCGCCATGTCCCCTCCCCAGGGAATCGACGACGTCTCGTTCAATTTCGGCGCGCGGTCGCTGCGTGCGGCGTTTGCGGTCAACCTTCCCGAAGACAGTCGTGGAGCGCCTCGACGATTTGCTCGCGCGTCAGCACGGACGCGGGATCGTGCACTGCCGCTTTACGGAGCTCGAGCCAATCGCGCAATTCCGACACGGAGGCGGGCTCGTGTCCGGTCGCGCGGCGGAAGAGTTCGAGCTGGGCCGCCATTCTCAGGATGCGATCCGTGCGCTCCTGCTGACTTTCGGGCTCCGGATGCTTCAATGCTGCCCCCCGGCAGTGCATGGCGAGGAGGCACCTATGCATTCGGCATGCCAAGTAAGGTAACCCCTTATAAAAGCGACTGGTTTTCCTACCTGTGCGCGTAGGACTTCAAGCTTATGTAAGAAATTCCGACGTGCCCTCGGCAAGGCGTTTCGCCGGCGTTATCCCGGCTTGCCATCGAGCCGGCCTCGCGACAATATCGGCCAATAATGCACTGCGTACAGGCCGAATGCTGCCGACCAGCAGATGCCGGATAGCACCACCGTCGCTCGATAGCTGGCCGGAAGCAGCATGCCGCCGAAGACGCGAATGATCGCGGCGAGCGAAACCAGGACGAAACAGGCGATCTCGAAGCGGTCCGCGGTCAGCGGCCGACCCGTATGGCCGCGCGCGGTTCGCGTCATCATGCCCGCGGTCATCCCGCCGATCGCCCCCACCGTCAGCGCGTGAACGGCGAAAACGCGGTCGACCCTTCCCATTTCGGCCAATCCGCGCAGCGCGAGGTAGACGACGATCCAGCCATAGGCGGCGTGGAGGATCCATACCAGAGGCGCCCTTGCCGTCCGCCACGGCCGCCACAGGCAAAGCCGTACCGCGTGCGCCAACGCGACCAGGAGCGCGAGCACCGCGACGAACAGGGGGGGAACCGGCAACAGGTCGGTGCAAAGCAATGCGAGCACGCCGACCAGCGCGAATTTCTCGATCAAGGGGTGGTGCCTCGCGCGCGCATCCCTGACGCCGTTGTTGGTGAACATGGGAATCACGCGCCCGCCGATGACCACCATGATGAACAGGACGACGTCGAGGCCCGCCTGCAGGCTCGCCGCCTGCGGCCACGAGACAAGGTCGAGATAGGCAAGGTGAAAGGCGAGCGCCGCGAAACCGAGCAACAGGAGCAGTGCGAGGAAAAAATAGTTGCGCCGATTCCTGCTCTGGACCACGGCTTTTCCGATGCCGATCGCCAACGCCAGAGGAAACGCGACATTGACGATCGCCGCGGCCGTGGCGTAAGGGGTGAGGACCAGCGCGCGGCCGGCCACCCACAGTGCCGCCAGCGCCATCAATGCAGATCCGCTCGGCGTCGGCCGGCCGGTCCAGTTGGCGACGGCCGTCAACAGGAATCCGGCCACGACCGCCATCGCGTAGCCGAACAGCATTTCATGGCCGTGCCACGCGGCACTGCGCAAGTATGCGGCGGGCAGCAGGCCGGCATACTGACCGATCCAAAGCAGGATCGACACCGCCGCGAAAGTGCTGGCAAGCAGGTAGAACGGCCGGAAGCCCAGATTCCAGAGCGCGAATTTCCCCGGTTCGCCGGTCCGCTGCGCCGGCAGCGTTGCGAGTTTGCCGATCTGCAAGCGGCTTCACTCGAACAGCACGGGATGGCCGTCGCGATCGAGGGGGATGAACGACCCGCACGAGCCTGCCCTGATGGCGTCGACCATCCGTTGCAGCGGTGCTTCGGCGTCGTCATGCGACAGCGTCTGGCCACGCTTTCCGGCAAGCCCCGCGACGAAAACCACCGCCCACTCCGGCCCCGCCAGGCGCGATTCCTCGACGAGAGCCGCAAACGTCGTAAGCTCGTCCGGTGACTTGTCGACGCACATCAGCGGGAACAGCGCGCCGGCGGCGCCTGCGGCGAAGCGCCGGCGTTGCTCGGGAGAGCTGTCGGCGGGCAGCTCGGCGCCCATGAACACGAACAACAGGCGCTGTGGCTCCGCCTGTTGCCGAGCCGCGCGCAACAGGTCGTCGAAGCTGGAAATTCGGATGCTTGGCATGGAATGCGCAGGATGGAGATTCCGCGTGGGAACGACGGCGCCGCTTCCCGCTATTGCACGAGCGGGGTGTCGGCGGCATCGAGTAGACGCCTTGCACCTCTGCTTCACCCGCGAGCAATCGCAGGTATTGGCGGAGCGCCGTGACGTACGCCAACTGGCTCAGCGACAGGGCCACTGCACCGCGTACCGCAGCGTACGGCTGCGGTGCGCCCGGCTCGCGGGCCAGCACCTCGACGACGTGCAATCCGAAGCGGCTATGCACGAGTCGCGGCAGCACGCCGACCTCGGTACGGCCGAAGAGCTCGCGCGCGAACTCGGGCGCGCACTCCGCAGCGCTCAGCCAGCCGAGGGCGCCGCCCTGCTCGCCGCTCGGGCAGTTGGACGACGTGCGCGCCGCGTTGGCAAAGCGATCTTCGGCCCCGCCGTCGTGACAGCGAACTTCCAGCAGCGTCGCCTCGGCACGCTTTCGCAACGCCACGACGTCCATACCGGGAGTCACGGCGAACAGGATATGCCTGGCCAGCACGCGCTCGCCCGTCCGGTAGGCGGCTTGGTGTGCCGCGTAGTGCCTCTCGCAGGCTTCCTCCGAAGGCTCGGGCGCGCTCACTTCCCGATCGAGGAGTGATCTCGATCGCGCCGGCGGCGGCTTCACTGACGACTCCGTCCGGCGTCGACGTCTCGTCCGCGGCCAGCAGGCCGGCGCGCTGCGCCGCCTGGCGCAAGAGCTCCGTGCAGGCGCGCTGGCGCAATTCGTCCGGTGCAGGCACGACATCCGGTCCGTGCAGCGGCACGCCGTTGATGCGGGCCACGGCGGCGGTGACCCGGGTTGCGATTGTCGTCATCGTCGTGATCCGTCAAACACGCGCACCGGGTTGGCGCGGGAGGTCGTGCCCGGCGGGCACGTTGAGCCGCCGGCTCCGAACCAGCTGGTAGGGACGGAACAGGTAGGCGACGCTCGCGAAGCCGCTCCAGACGTGGACGAGCCGGCTGAACGGGAACAGCAGGAAGATCGTCATCCCCAGGATCAGGTGAATCATGTACGGCCACGCCAGCGTGACCAGCGCGTCGGCGTTGGGCCTGAAGGTGACGATGCGCTGCGACCAGTCCGCCAGGATCAGCATGGCGCTCGCGTCCGCGTGCTCGTACGAGAACGGCAGCGTGACGAGGCCGAGCACGAGCTGAATCCAAAGGATGAGCAGGATCGCGATGTCGGTCCGGTGGCTGGTGAGGCGGATGCGCGGATCGAACAGGCGGCGGTAGAGCAGGAGGCTCAAGCCCACGAAGCAGACGAGTCCGGCCGCGCCGCCGGAGTAGATGGCCAGGCGTTGCTTGGCCGGGGCGCTGATGAAGCCCTCGTAGAACCAATGCGGCGTCAGCAGTCCCACGAGATGACCGAAGAACAGGAACAGGATGCCGACGTGGAACAGATTGCTGCCCCAGCGCAGGGTGCCGGTCCGCAACATCTGCGACGAGTCGCTCTTCCACGTGTATTGGTCGCGATCGAATCGCGCGAGGCTGCCCATGAGGAACACCGCCATGCAGATGTACGGGTAGACGGTGAAGAAAAAGTAGTGGAGATAGGAAAGGACGGGGTTCATCGGGGCGCTCCCGGGCGTGGGCCCGCGCCGCTTCCGGCCGCCGGAGCGGAGCGAACGACATGGATCGGCTGCGCTTTCCCCGGCTTGGCCTGGCCCCTGGCGGAGCAGCCGTCGAACACGGGCGGTTCGGCCCAGCTGTCGTCCAGCGGCTCATCGGCGGTCGGCTCGACCGGCTGCGCCTTTTCTCCGGCGAGCTCGATCAGGGCGCCCAGCACACTGGCGTAGGCGCTTTCGCGCTTGCGCAACGCCGCGAACAGGCCGTTCAGGATGTGGGCGATTTCGCCCAGGAAGGCGCGCGCCTGGCGCGGCGGCTGCGTGGACGCGAACTCGATCGCCACCGGCAGGTAGTCGGGAAGCTCCCCCGGGGCCAGAAAAAGCCCCGCGGCTTCGTAGGTGCGACACAGATCGACCATCGCCGGGCCGCGTTCACGCGAATCACCGTGGACATGCTCGAACAGATGCAGCGACGTGCCTCGACCACGGTCGAACAACTCGACGTAGGCGGCCTCGGTGTGCAACGGATCGGCGCGCCGCAAATGCTCGATGAGCGCGTCGAGCTCCATCCGGCGCGATGGCGAGACGGCGTCCTCCTCGGCGAGCAGGCCGCGCATCTCCGGCAGGAAGGCGCGCAAGCGCGCATCCGGGTAGGCGAGCAAGGCGCCCAGGATGCGGAGGCTCTTGCTCACCGGGCGATCGGACGCCAGCGTAAACATGTCAGACCTCCGCCTTGATGGGAATCGTGCGCCGCTTCTCGCTGCCGAACAGGCTGGTGTCGGTGGTGCCCTCGGAGCAGCCGTTGCCGAAGCTGAAACCGCAGCCACCACGAACGTTGAAGGCGTTTTCCGCGTACTCCCGGTGCGCCGTAGGTATGACGAAGCGGTCTTCATAGTTGGCGATGGCCATCACGTGATACATCTCCTCGACCTCGGCCTGCGTGATGCCAACCTGCGTCAGCACCGTCTCGTTGATCCGCTGGTCGACGTGCTTTTCCCGCTGATAGGCGCGCATTGCCAGCATGCGCTCCAGCGCGCGCACCACCGGCACCGTGTCGCCGGCCGTCAGCAGGTTGGCCAGGTACCTGACGGGGATGCGCAGCTGACCGACGTCGGGAATCTCGCCCTTGCTGCCCACGTGCCCCGCATTGGCCGCCGCGCTGATGGGTGACAGGGGCGGCACGTACCAGACCATCGGCAGCGTCCGATACTCAGGGTGCAGGGGCAGCGCCACTTTCCATTGCACGACCATCTTGTAGACGGGACTGTTGCGTGCAGCCTCCATCCAGTGGTCGGGCACGCCGTCGGCGCGCGCCTGCGCGATGACCTGTGAATCGAACGGATCGAGGAAGATGTCGAGCTGCGCCTGGTAGAGGTCGCGATCGTGCTCGACGCTCGCCGCCTCCTCGATGCGGTCGGCGTCGTACAGCAGCACGCCGAGGTAGCGGATTCGGCCGACGCAGGTCTCGCTGCACACCGTCGGCTGCCCGGCTTCGATGCGCGGATAGCAGAAGATGCACTTCTCCGCCTTGCCGCTCTTCCAGTTGTAGTAGATCTTCTTGTAGGGACAGCCGCTCACGCACATGCGCCAGCCGCGGCACTTGTCCTGATCGATCAGCACGATGCCGTCCTCCTCGCGCTTGTAGATCGAGCCCGAGGGACAGCTCGCCACGCACGCCGGATTGAGGCAGTGTTCGCACAGGCGGGGCAGGTACATCATGAACGTGTTCTCGAACTGGCCGTAGATATCCTTCTGGATGTCGTCGAAATTGCGGTCCTTGCTGCGATGGGCGAACTCGCCGCCGAGAATCTCCTCCCAGTTCGGCCCCCAGACGATCTTGTCCATCTGCATGCCGGTGATCAGGCTCCTGGCGCGCGCCGTCGGCGCGGCACGCATCTCGGGCGCCGATTGCAGGTGGCCATAGTCGAACGTGAAGGGCTCGTAGTAGTCGTCGATCTCGGGAAGGTTGGGGTTGGCGAAGATCTTCATCAACAGTTTCCATCTCGCGCCCTGCCGCGGCTCGACGCTGCCGTTGGGCTTGCGCACCCAGCCGCCGTTCCACTTGTCCTGGTTCTCCCACTCCTTCGGGTAGCCGATGCCAGGCTTGGTCTCCACGTTGTTGAACCAGGCGTACTCCATGCCGGGACGGCTGGTCCAGACATTCTTGCAAGTCACCGAACACGTGTGACAGCCGATGCACTTGTCGAGGTTGAGCACCATGCCGATTTGCGCACGAACCTTCATGCCTCCTCCTGTCGCCCCGCCGCGAAGGGCGCGAACGCACCCCTGGTGGGCAGCAAACGAATGACGGCGGTGCTCATGCCACCTCTCCCTCGGCCTGCACCGGCCTGATGAGCTCGTTGGCCACCGGCGTATCGAGCCAGTCGACCTTGTTCATCTTGCGCAGCACGACGAACTCGTCGCGGTTGGTGCCTATGGTCCCGTAATAGTTGAAGCCGTAGCTGAACTGCGCATAGCCACCGATCATGTGCGTGGGCTTCAGCACGACCCGGGTCACGGAATTGTGGATGCCGCCGCGCGCGCCGGTGATCTCGGAACCCGGCGTGTTCACGATCTTCTCCTGCGCGTGATACATCATCACCATGCCCGGCTTGACCCGCTGGCTGACCACGGCGCGCGCGGTAAGCGCGCCGTTGAGGTTGAACAACTCCACCCAGTCGTTGTCGACGATGCCCGCGCGGCGGGCGTCGTCCTCGCTCACCCAGACGCAGGGGCCGCCGCGGCTCAACGTGAGCATCATCAGGTTGTCGGTGTAGGTCGAGTGGATGCCCCACTTCTGATGGGGCGTGATGAAGTTCAGCGCAATTTCGGGGTTGCCGTTCGGCTTGATGCCCTGGATCCCCGCGGTGGTCTTCAAATCCACCGGCGGCCGGTAGCTCGAGAAGCCCTCGCCGAAGGCGATCATCCACGGATGATCCAGATAGAACTGCTGGCGTCCGGTCAGCGTGCGCCACGGAATCAGCTCGTGCACGTTGGTGTAGCCGGCGTTGTACGACACGGTTTCGCTTTCGATGCCGCTCCAGGTCGGCGAGCTGATGATCTTGCGCGGCTGCGCCTGGATGTCGCGAAAGCGGATTTTCTCGTCCTCGCGGTGTACGGCCAGGTGCGCATGATCCCGTCCGGTCTGCTTGCTCAGCGCGGCCCACGCCTTCACCGCCACGTGGCCGTTCGTCTCCGGCGCCAGCATCAGCACGACTTCCGCGGCGTCGATGTCGGTTTCGATCTTCGGCATCCCGCGCGTCGCGCCGTCGGCCGTGACGAGGCCGCTGAGCTCGCCGAGTTGCTTGACCTCGGCCTGGGTGTTCCAGCTGATGCCCTTGCCGCCGTTGCCGATCTTGCCCATCAGCGGCCCGAGCGCGGTGAAGCGCCTGTAGACATTGGGGTAGTCGCGCTCGACGACGGCCAGGTTCGGCGCGGTCCTGCCGGGAACGAGGTCGCACTCGCCGCGCTTCCAATCCTTCACGTCGAAAGGCTGCGCCAGCTCCGAGGGACTGTCGTGCATCAGCGGCGTCAGCACGAGCTCGCGCTCGACGCCGAGATGGCCGACGCAGACCTCGCTGAACTTCCGTGCAAAGCCCTTGTAAATGTCCCAATCGCTGCGCGACTGCCAGGCAGGATCGACGGCGGTGGAGAGCGGGTGGATGAACGGATGCATGTCGCTGGTATTGAGGTCGTTCTTCTCGTACCAGGTGGCGGTCGGCAGCACGATGTCCGAGTAGAGGCACGTGGTGCTCATGCGAAAGTCGAGCGTGACCAGCAGATCGAGCTTCCCTTCGGGCGCCTCGGGATGCCAGGCGACTTCGAGAGGCTTGGCTTCCTCGGCACCGAGGTCCTTGCCCTGTACGCCATTGCTGGTCCCGAGCAGGTGCTTGAGGAAATACTCGTGGCCCTTGCCCGACGAACCGAGAAGGTTCGAGCGCCACACGAACATGTTGCGCGGCCAGTTGTCGGGATGGTCGGGGTCGGTGCAGCTCAGCTTCAATGAGCCGTTCCTGAGTCCCTGGACTGCATACTCTCTTGGCTCGACGCCGGCCTTGGCGGCGTCGCGCACGACCTGCAGCGGGTTCGTCTGAAGCTGCGGCGCCGACGGCAGCCAGCCCATGCGCTCGGCGCGCACGTTGTAGTCGATCATGCTGCCGGCGTAGGCTGCCTTGTCGGCGAGTGGCGAAACGATTTCCTCGACGCTGATCTTCTCGTACCGCCACTGGTCGGTATGCGCGTAGAAGAAGCTGGTGCTGTTCATCTGGCGCGGCGGCCGGATCCAGTCGAGCGCAAAAGCCAGTGCCGTCCAGCCCGTCTGTGGCCGCAGCTTCTCCTGGCCCACGTAGTGCGCCCACCCGCCTCCGCTCTGGCCGATGCAGCCGCACATCATCAGCATGTTGATGACGCCACGGTAGTTCATGTCGCTGTGGTACCAGTGGTTCATCGCCGCGCCGATGATCACCATCGATCGTCCGCGCGTCTTGTGCGCGTTGTCGGCGAACTGGCGAGCCACGGCGATCAGCTGCGCGCGCGGGGTGCCGGTGATGCGCTCCTGCCAGGCGGGGGTGTAAGGCGTGTCGTCGTCGAAGTCTTTCGCCGCGAGCTCGCCGGCGATACCGCGGGCCACCCCGTAGTTCGCCGCCAGCAGATCGAAGACGGTCGCCACCAGCGCCTCGCGCTTCTCGCCCGCCTTGCCCAGCGAGACGCGCTGCACCGGCACCGTGCGTACCAGCACGTCGGCCTGCGGATTGCCCTCGAACGGGCCGCTCGCGATCCCGCCGAAGTACGGAAAGCCGACCTGGGCGCTGTCGCCCGACGGGCGATCGCCATCGAGCAGCGACAGCTTGAGCTTCACGTCGGCGCGGTGGCGGGCTTCCTTCGCCTCGAGATTCCACTGGCCCGCGTCGGCCCGTCCCTCCGGTCCCCAGCGAAAGCCGATCGAACCGTTCGGCAGCACGACGCTGCCGCTTTCGTCGAAGGCGACCGTCTTCCAGTCGGCGTTGTTCGCCTGGCCCAGGTCGTCGTCGAAGTCCGACGCGCGCACGTAGCGATCGGGCACGGTGACGACCTCCCCGCCGGGCAGCGTGTGCTCCTTCAGGACCACCAGCATCGGCATGTCGGTGTAGCGACGGACGTAATCGTCGAAGTACGCGCTGCGCTCCCGCCCACCGTCGGGAAAATAGAACTCCTTGAGGATCACATGGCCCATTGCCATCGCCACCGCGGCATCGGTGCCCTGCTTGGGGTTCATCCAGATGTCGGCGAGCTTGGCCACTTCCGAGTAATCCGGTGTGATGGCGACCGTCTTGGTGCCCTTGTACCGGACCTCGGTGAAGAAGTGCGCGTCGGGGGTGCGCGTCTGCGGCACGTTCGAGCCCCAGGCGATGATGAAGCTCGAGTTGAACCAGTCGGCCGACTCGGGCACGTCGGTCTGCTCGCCCCAGATCTGCGGGCTGGCCGGCGGCAGATCGCAGTACCAGTCGTAGAAGCTCATGCACACCCCGCCGATGAGGCTCAGGTAGCGCGATCCGGCCGCGTAGCTGACCATCGACATCGCCGGAATCGGCGAGAAGCCGATGATCCGATCCGGTCCATGCTTCTTGATCGTGTGCACGTTGGCCGCCGCGACGATCTCGTTGACTTCGTCCCACGTCGAGCGCACGAACCCCCCCAGTCCGCGCATCCGCTGGTATTCATGGCGCCTGGCGTCGTCTTCGACGATCGATGCCCATGCCGCGACCGGCTCGAGCGCCAGACGCGCCTCGCGCCAGCTCTTCAGAAGGCGGCCGCGCACCATCGGATACTTGACGCGGTTCGCGCTGTACAGATACCAGCTGTAGCTCGCGCCGCGCGCGCACCCGCGCGGCTCGTGATTCGGCATGTCCCAGCGCGTGCGCGGATAGTCCGTCTGCTGCGTCTCCCACGTGACAATGCCGCCTTTCACGTAGATCTTCCAGGAGCACGAGCCCGTGCAGTTGACGCCGTGCGTGGAACGCACGATCTTGTCGTGCGCCCAGCGGTTGCGGTACGCGTCTTCCCACGTTCGATCCTCTCCCGTGGCGACGCCGTAACCGTCGGCGAAGGCCTCCCTGGGACTGGAGAAGTACGCGAGGCGATCGAGAAAATGGCTCATGGCGAGGCTCCGCTGCGACAGGTTCGTCCGCAGGTCACGGGTTCTTCACGTACGCGTTGCGGCGCAGGTAGAACCACCAGTTGAGAATCAGGCACAGCGCATAGAAGACCGCGAAGCCGTACATCGCGTATCTGCGGCGTCCCCGCCTTGATCTGCGCGCCGATGACGACCGGCGCGATGAAGGCTCCGTAAGCCGCGACGGCCGAGGTCCACCCCAGCACCGGGCCCGCCTGCTGGCGGTCGAAAATGACGCCGATGGTGCGGAACGTCGAGCCATTGCCGATGCCGCTGGCGGCGAACAGCACGACGAACAGCAGCATGAACGGCAGGAAGTACTGCTCGGGAGCGGCCGATCGGTACGCGAGCATCATCACGTAGCCGACGGCGACCGAGGCGACCGCCATCACCGCAGAGACGATCTGGGTGACGATGGAGCCGCCGACCTTGTCCGATATCCAGCCGCCGACCGGCCGGATGAACGCGCCCACGAAGGGCCCGATCCAGGCATAGGCCAGCACCGGCGGCGCATTCGGATTGTTCAGCGTGTGCTGCATCACGCCCGCCGCGTCGCGGACGTGGCTGACGCCGAAGATCACCTTCATCGACAATGGCAGTGCCATCGAGAAGCCGATGAACGAGCCGAAGGTGACGATGTACAGGACCGTCATCGACCAGGTGTGCCTGTCGCGGAAGATCGCGAACTGCCTTGCGACGCCCTCCTTCATCGGACCGAACGCCGCGAGCCGCATGACGAGCAGGGCGGCGACGATGTCGAGCGGAATCGCCAGCCACATGTTGATGAGGCCGCGCCCGGTCGGCGGCGGCAGGTACAGGTACAGCATGAAGATCGACGGTACGAAGGCCAGCGTGTACAGGTACGTGATCTTGGCGAACGCGACCATCGGGTTGCCGGTGTGCGGCGACACCGTCCTCAGGTTGTTCATGCCGAACCAGCACAGCGACGGAGAGCGGAACGAGCGACAACACCCATGCAAGCCCGGCGTTCTGGATCCACGTCGGCGTGCCCGCCGCGATCTTGCCGAAGATCCAGCCGCTGTCCTTGAGCAAGGTCATCCGGCTCGCCGCCGAACGCGCCGAAGATGCCGACCGTCATGACCAGCGGAATGACGATCTGCATTGCGGTCACGCCGGCGTTGCCGAGGCCGGCATTGAGCCCCAGCGCGGTTCCCTGCAGGCGCTTGGGGAAGAACGTGCTGATGTTCGACATCGAGCTCGCGAAGTTGCCGCCGCCCACGCCCGACCACAGCGCCATCAGCTGAAACGCCCACAGCGGCCAGTCCTTGTGCTGCAGGACGATTCCCGTGCCGATGGCCGGCGCGAGCAGCATCGCCGTCGTGAGGAAGATCGTGTTGCGCCCGCCCGCCAGGCGGATCAGGAACGACGCCGGAATGCGCATCGTGGCGCCGGCGATGCCGGCGATCGCGGTGAGCGTGAACAGCTCGGCCTGCGTGAAGGCAAAGCCGAGATTGAGCATCTGCACGGTGATGATGCCCCACATGCCCCATACCGCGAAGCCGCAGAGCAGCGCCGGAACCGAGATCCACAGGTTGCGGTAGGCGATCTTGCCTGCCGGTCTGCTCCCAGAACTCGTCATCCTCGGGGCGCCAGTCGGCGATGTCCGCGCCGCCACCCTCCCTGGCAGCGGCCGCCGCGGTGACGGAATTGGTGGCGTTCATGGATTTTCCCGGTTGACTTGCATCGGCTGCGCGCGCAGGCGAAACGGCTTGGACTTGCTCCCCATGATTTCCGCGCCACGCACTTCGGTCCAGTACATCCAGATCAGCGAAACCCAGACCACGCCGTACATCAGCATGAAGGCGGACGAGCGAATGCCCGTGAGGTCCATCAGCGCGCCGAACATGATCGGAAGCATGAAGCCGCCCATGCCGCCGGCGAGACCCACGACGCCGGAAATGACGCCGATATTGGTCGGGTATTCATCGGAGATGTACTTGAACACCGACGCCTTGCCGAACGCCCAGGCGATGCCGAGCACGAACATCAGAATCGTGAACGGCCAGATCCGAGAGCCGATGTGGAAGGTCTTCGGACCGGCAGTCGTCATGATGGTCATGTCCGTCTGCGGATAGGACAGGAGAAACAGGCTGATCCAGCTGACCCACAGCACCCACCACGTCACGCTGTGCGCACCGTACTTGTCCGACATCCAGCCCCCGACGGCGCGCAGGACGCCGCCGGGCAGCGAGAAGCAGGCGGCAAGCAATGCCGCAGCGCGGATGTCCAGCGAGAATTCACCGACGTAGTACTGAACCATCCAGAGACTCATCGCGACGTAACCGCCGAATACGATGGAGTAGTACTGGCAAAGCTTCCAGACGTTCGGGTCCTTCAGCGCCTCGAGTTGCTCCCGCCAGGTGATCTTCGAATCCACCAGGTGCGCAGGATCCGAGTAGCTGCAGAACCAGAACAGCAATGCGGTTCCGAGCATGATGGCCGCGTACACCTGCGGCACCACCGCCCATCCGAACGCCACGACCAGCGCCGGAGCGATGAACTTGTTGACGGCCGCACCCGAGTTGCCAGCACCGAAGATCCCCATCGCGAAGCCCTGCCGATTCCGCGGGAACCAGCGCGCGACGTAGGGCGTTCCGACGGAGAACGAGCCTCCGGCCAGGCCCACGAAGAGCCCGAGCACGAGGTATTGCCAGTATTGCGTCGCGTGCGCGATCAGGTAGATAGGCACGACGCAAAGCACCATCACCACGAAGAACACGATGCGTCCGCCGAACTTGTCGGTCCACATGCCCAGAGGCACGCGGATCAGCGAACCGGTGAGCACGGGCGTCGGCCGTCAGCAGACCGAATTCCGTGGCATTGAGATCGAGAGTCTTTCTGATCGGGATGCCGATCACGGCGAACATCATCCAGACCATGAAACACACGGTGAATGCCAGCGTGCTGACGATCAGCACCGACAGCGCCTGCCCCGCCTTGCCCATGACCACCGCCCAAGATGTCGTCGTGCGCCGAGTCTCGCAGGCGGCGAGGCGACGTGGCATCCGTCCGGGGTAGGCGTCGGCAAGGCGGAAGGACGATGCCGCAGAGGACTGGCATCGTCCGAAGGGACTACTGCGAGAGGAAACGCGCGGGGTTTTGCGCTAGGTCAATCCAGCCGCTGCTCCGTTGCGATAACCGCCGCCTGGACGCGCGAGGTCACGTTGAGCTTGCGCAGCACGTGCTGAACGTGGATCTTGACGGTGGTCTCGGCGATACCGAGATCGCGGGCAATCGCCTTGTTGCTCGCTCCGCGCGCGATTCGGCGCAGGATCTCCTGTTCGCGCGGCGACAGGTGGGCGACCGGCGATGGGGGCCCGCCCAATTCCGTCGGCGGCATGGTCGCCGCGGCGTGGCGGTAGGCGGCGACGAGCTTCCCCGTCATTTCGTCCGCGACGACGGACTCGCCTTGCATGGCCCGCGCGATCGCCTTCGCCAGCGCATCGCCTTCCATCGTCTTCAACAGGTAGCCGCAGGCGCCATTGCGCAGCGCCGTCGCCAGATCTTCCCTCGTCCTCGCTTACCGTGAGCATCAGCACGCGCGCGCCCGGGGCGGCTTCGCGCAACGCCGGCAGCGCGTCCGCGCCGCTGACGCCGGGCAAATGATTGTCGAGCAGAATCAGATCCGGCTGCAGTTGCCGTGCGAGGCGCTGCGCTTCCCCTGCGTCCGCAGCATCCGCAATGACCTCGAACGTCCGCTCGCGCGCCAGCAGCGCGATGATGCCACGTCGGAAAAGCGTGTGATCGTCGACGACGAGAATGCGGATGAGCGACCCGGCTGCGGACGACATCGCGGTCACTGCACGGCTCGAGGGCGTGCCGCCGCGGACCCGTCGGGCGCGATCGAAGCGATCGCCGGCAAGGTCAGCACGATCGAGGTGCCGCGCCCGGGAGTCGAAAGCACATCGAGGCTCGCGCCGATCCGCTTGGCCCGCTCGGCCATGATGCGCATCCCCACGTGCGTCTCGTCGGGCGCATCCTCCGCCGGGAGAAAGCCGGCACCGTCGTCGCGGACCTCGAAGCGCCAATGCGGGTGCTGCTGGACGTCCAGCCAGACCTGCGTCGCCCGCGCGTGCTTGCGGACGTTGGAGAGCGCCTCCTGCACGATATGCAGGACCTGCACCTGGAGGACCGGCGCCAGCGGCAGCCCATGACCATGAATACGCAACGCCGTTGCAAGTCCGCTTTGGTGCTCGAACTTGCGCAGCGTGGTCGCGAGCGCGGGCTCGATGTCCTCGGCATTGGCCCGCGTGCGGAAATGAACCAGGAGCTCGCGCACATCGCCGTAGCATTCGCGCACTCCGGTATCGATCTCGCTCAAGACGCGTTCGATCGCTCCGGCATCGCCATCGGCAAGACTGTCGCGCATCAGCGCGACCTGGATCTTGAGGAAGGCCAGCGATTGGGCAATCGAATCGTGCAGCTCCCGCGCGAGCGACGTCCGCTCCTGTGAAACCGCCGCCTCCTTTTCCAGCGCATTGAGGCGCAGGTTCTCCATCGCACCCGCCAGATGGACGGTAAGCGCTTCCAGCAAGGAACGCTCCGCCGGCGGACAGGCTGAACCGGCTGTGAAAGAAGAGGTCCACTTCACCCATCAGGCGGTCGTGCTGCAGGATCGGAACCGACACGATCGTTTCGAACCCGGCATCGCTGCAATGGTGCATCCCGGCGGGCTGCCTGCCCTGGATGGCGACAACGCGCACGCTGCGCAACGCCGAGGGCGAACCGCAGAAGCAGTCTCCGGCCTTGAGGCACTGCTCGCCTCCGATCATCGCGGCGGGCAGCCCCTCGGACGCGAGCATGTGGAAGTGCTGGTTCGTCTCGTCCGACCAGCGCAATGCCACGCCGTCGGCCCGCGCGACGCGAGCGACGTGTCGGGTGAATCCGCTCGCGAGCTCCTGCAGCGTCGTGGCCTTGGCTGCCAGCGCCGTTACGCTGTAAAGGGCCTCCAGGCGCTCGCGCTTTTCCTCCAGCTCGGCAGTCTTTTCGGCGACCCTGGCCTCGAGGCCGTGGTACATCGACTGAATGTGCTCGGCCATGCTGTTGAAGCCGGTGGCGAGCGTGCCGAGTTCGTCGTTGGTGATGCGCTGCACACGGGCGCCGAAATCGCCGCCCTGGATGCGCTGAATGGCGTCCTTGAGCTGTCCGATCGGCTCCAGCACGAACCGGTAGCCCGCGTACAGCAGCAGCGCGGAGCCAAGGACCGCCAGCGTCATATGGCGATCTGCAGCAGATGCAGAAGCGCAGTCCACCGCGACATGTGCGCTTCGATGGCGGCGACGAGCGCATCGATATGCGCGGTGAACGCCGAGGCATCCTCGCGCAGCGACCGCATCTGGACAGACCGCGGCAGAAGCCACGCTTGACGCAGCCGCGACCAGTCGCTCTGGACGACATCGAACGTCCGCCGGACTTCGTCGTCCCATGGCACCAGCAGCGGACGGCCGGGATCGCCGTCGCGCAGCAGCGCGAGGCTGCGTTCGAATTCCGCGAGCTCGTCCGGTACCGCCTCGGCATCGGCGGTGGCGATCGACAGCGACAGGCGATACGCCTGCATGCGCATCCGTCCTGCCTCGTTGACCGCGGCCGCCCCGCCGTCGAGCTGCCACGAAACCCACAGCGTGATCGCGATGATCGCCAGCGCGAGCAGCAGGAAGGGTACGCCGGCCAATCCCAGCTTGGCGCCGAGGCTCCAGTACTTGGGGTGACTCATGTGTGCAAGGCATCGATCGGGCCGCGTGGGGATTCGCGGCGGGCCATCAATCCACTCGACTGCCGCAAGGCAGGATGACGCCGGCAATCCGGCGGGACAACCCCACGATCAGGTTACCCCCTCGTTCACTTGCGTGGCAAGGGACGTCATGCGGAGACTACCGACGCGGCGAGGTCGGCCGCCGTAAGTAGGATGCCGTGGGGTCACCTGCCCGCGTTCCGTAGAATCGCAGGTGCCGCGCTCGGGATACGTACCCGGGTCAGCCTTCGTCACGCACTGCTGTCGAGGCACAATTGATGTTCACGCTGCTACCCCCGTTCTGGCTCATTCGCGTTGCAGTGGCCGCCGTGTGGATCTACGAAGGCCTGTGGTGCAAGCTTCTCCACGGGCAGCCGCATGAACTCGAGGTCGTCAGGGCCGTCCCCTACCTCGGGCCCCGTGTCGGAGCGCTCCTCCTCCCGATCCTCGGGCTGGTCGAGGTCGGGCTGGGAATCTGGACGCTGAGCGCGGTGGCGCCTTTGCAGTGCGCAATCGTGCAGACATTGCTGCTCGTGGCGATGAATGCCGGCGGCCTGCTGTGGGCGCACCGCATCATCCACGATCCGGTTGGCATGGTCGTCAAGAACTTCGCCTTTCTCGTGCTCGCATGGGTGGCGGCGGGCTTGCCGAGTCCGGCATGACGACGGCCCCGGCTGCGACTGCCTGGAGGCATGGCCGATTCGACGGCGGCGAGGGCCCGAGCAAAGTGCTGTTCGGACGGATGTACGAAGACGCGTCGATCGAGTGGCATGCATTTCGGCCGGGGGGCCGCATCTTCTGCATCGCCTCGGCGGGTTGTACCGCGATGAGGCTGGCATCGCGTCACACGATCGTGGCCGTCGACATCAATCCGGCCCAGCTCGGCTACGCGCGCCGACGTTTCGCGGGTGAGCGCGCCGCCCGCGGCGTCGCGGAGCGCATCATGGGGGTGGCGCGCCCCTTGGCGCGTGCCGTCGGTTGGTCGCCGTCACGGCTGCGGGCGTTCCTCGATCTTGACGAGCCCGCCGAGCAGGCCGCGTACTGGCATCGACATCTCGATACGCGGCGATTTCGTGCCGCGTTCGACGGACTTTTTTCCCTGACCGCGTTGCGTGCCGTGTACGCCTTGCCGTTCCTCGATTTCCTGCCGCCGCGCCTGGGGGCCGTGATGCGCCAGCGCATGGAACGCTGCTTCACCCGGCATCCCAACGTCACCAACCCCTATGCGCGCGGCCTCCTGCTCGGCGAGCTGTCCGACGAGCCGACCGCGCCCGAGGCGACGGCGATTCGATGCGTCCATGCCGACGCCATTGCCTACCTCGAAAGCGAGGACGCCGGGACATTCGACGGGTTTGCGCTGTCCAACATTCTGGACGGCGCGGACCCCGCCTACGCGTCGCGGCTCATCGCGGCCGTGAAGCGGACGGGCGCGGCCGGCGCAGTGTCCGTCCTCCGCAGCTTTCGCGAGCCGACGGTGGCATTGCCGACCAACCGCGCTGCCGATGACCGGTCGATGCTGTGGGGCGTGGTCGACGTAAGGCCGGTAACGACGCTGTGACGGCGCTCGGGCCACGGGGCGTGCAGGCGGTGGACCCGGCGGTGGCCAGTGCGGGATGCCCCGAATCCGTCGTTTCGAAAATGACGATGGCGGCGACGCCCGCACGGGTGTGGGGCGGATTGCTGTTCTACGAGCAGCTGGAAACGCGCCCGCCGCTGCTGCTGCGGTTGCTGTTGCCCCTGCCCGTCGCAACCGACGGCGCGAAGTCGCAGGTCGGCGACGAAGTCAGGTGCGTCTATGCGCGCGGGCACCTGCTGAAGCGCATAACCAGCGTCGACCCCGACCGTCACTATGCGTTCGAGGTGGTCGAGCAGAAACTGCGCATCGGCGGTGGACTGGCGCTTGCGGGCGGCTGCTACACGCTGCGCGAGCGCGCCGGCGGCGGCACGGAGGTGGCAGTCACGACCCGATACACGAGCCGCCGGCGTCCCGTCTGGTTGTGGAAGCCGATCGTGGCCGCCACCTGTCACCTGTTTCACCGCCATCTTCTATCGTCGATACGCCGGCGGGTCGAGGCGGGGTGTGCTCGCCGATGATCTCGTCCGGGACAGGGCGTGACGCCGACGCAGGTCGCGCGTTCCGCGCCGCTATTGCTTGAAGACGCCAATGAAGAACTTGGACGCCTCCGCCTCCGCTTCGCTGTTCACCTTCGCGTCGTAACGCAGCGGCAGGTTGAATTTCTTGCCGAGTGCGGTCGCCTCCGGGTTCGTGAAGGCATGCACTGCGCCGGGATATTCGATCACCCGGTAATCGGCCTTCGCCGCGTCCAGGTCGGCCTTGAATGTCGCGTACTCCTCCTTCTTGACGAACGGATCGTCGGCGCCATTCAGGACCAGGATCTTCGCCTTGACCGTGCCGGGCGCGGGAGCCGGTGTATTGAGGCCGAGGGTGGCGTGGAAACCCGCGACGCCATCCAGATCGGCGCCTGCCCTCGCCATGTTGAGCACGACCGCGCCGCCGAAGCAGTAGCCCACCGCGCCGATGCGCGTGGGATCCACCGTCGGCTGCTTCGCGAGCTGCTCGCGCGCGGCGTTGAAGCGCGCTTCCATCGCTTTCGGATTCTTCATCACCGATCCCGCAAGCGCGCCCGCGTCCTTGGGGTTGTCTGCCATCTTCGCGTCGCCGTACATGTCGGCAACGAACGCCGTGTAGCCCTGCCGGGCGAGCCTGCGCGCCTCGTCGTGCGTATGCCTGGTGATGCCCCACCATTCGTGCACGACGACGATTCCGGGCCGCTTGCCCTTCTTGGCGGTGTCGTAGACGACGAAACCCTTCATCGTGATCTCGCCGTCGTTGTAGGTGACCGGCGTCTCCTTGATCGCGGCGAGGGCCGGGACGGCGATCGCCAGCGCAAGCACTGCTCCCAGAAGCTGGGTTTTCATCGCGTTTCCTCCTGGCGGAGAGAAATGGAGAGGGCCCGGCAATCTAACGCAGCGGCGCGACAATCGCAATCTGCCGCCACGCCTTGGCTCAACCCGGCATGGGTGACGCTACCGCCTCGCTCGATGCGCGGCGCAGATCGGCTCCGATCGCGGCCACGATCTCGTCGCGGCGCGCGTCATCGGGGGCGCGCAGCGCCGCCGAGGGATGAAACGTGGCGACCACGCGCGCGCCCGACGGGTGACGAAGCGTGGTTTCGCGGGCGCGGGCGACCGTCATCTTGCCGGGCAACAGCGCGCGCAGCGCAACCGCGCCCATGGCAACGATCACCCGCGGGCGAACCGCCGCGATCTCCGCGTCGAGCCATTGCCCGCACGCGGCGATCTCCCGCTGCGCCGGGGTTTTGTGAATGCGCCGCTTGCCGCGCGGCTCCCAGCTGAAGTGCTTCACCGCGTTGGTGATGTAGACGGTATCCGGCGCCATGCCTGCATCGTGCATCACGCGGCGCAACAGCGCTCCCGCGGGTCCGACGAACGGCCGACCCGCGATGTCCTCGGCATCGCCGGGCTGCTCTCCCACCAGCATCACGGTCGCTCGTTGCGGACCCTCGCCCGGCACACCCTGCGTCGCCCGCCTCCACAGGTCGCAGGACCGGCACGCGTCGAGGCTCGCCTTTTCCGGGGGCTTCGGCATCGCGCGACGGGCGAGCGCGCGGTCACATCGCCGGCTTCAACTGGGCGCGGATTTCGCCGTCCTTGTGCGCGGCGCTGTGCACATTGACGTAGAGGTTGCCGGCCTCGAGCGCCTTGTACTGGGCATCGGTCAGCTTGGCGTTCGGCGGAACGGAGAACGTATCGCCGTCCTTGGTCAGCGGGATGATGACCGGGCCATTCTTGCCCATCGCGGCCTCGTGGATATGCGCGGCCGTGGCGTCGATGCCGGTGGTCTTGATGCTGCCCGAGACCATGTGGTTGTCGCCGACGGTGATGGTGCCGGTCCCTTTGGCGGACGTGGTGACCGGCGGCACTTCCTGGGCACCGGTCAAGTCGACATGCATGCCCGCGGCGTAGGCCGCCAGCGAAAACGCGGCCGGCGCGAGCACGGCAAGGGTGACGGCGCCGGCACGGGTGAGCCGATGCAGTTGCGTGCGTTTCATGGGTTGCTCTCCTCTTGGACGCGGCTTCCGCGAACGCGGCGACCGCGGAATCAGACCTTGCCGTCCCGCGCCGGACGGGACCAGCGGACCCGATCGCGTCCGCGGGTAGGACTTCTCCGACGAAGGGCTTCGCTCGGGGAGCGGACGGCGACGATCGCGGCTTTCGCCGATGCACCCGTCGCCGGCACAGGACGGAGACGGCGAGTTCGCTATGGCGGAAGACTCGAGGCGCGTGCGGGCGATCTGCGCGAGACGGAAGGTCTTCGAGATCTCGCCCAGCCAGCTGCCGTCGTTGCGGGCTGCGCCGGCGATGACGAGGACCCGCGAGCGCGTCGCAGGATCCTTCTGCCGCGCTTCCGCAGCGAGAATCCTCGCGCGCGTCTGCACCTACAAATTCATGTAGGACCGTTTCTGCAGGAGCCTCCTCGGCTCCCCGGTCCAGGCGCGAGCCTTTATGCGCCGCTCATTCCGGCGAGAAAGGATGCGGTGGATTCCGCGATTGGAAAGCGCGACAATCTGCCCGCTGCTCTATCGGAGGAAGGGTGGTATGTCAACGAGCTACAGAATTCTGATGGCGGGCGCGTCGTACGGATCGCTGCTCGCCTCGAAGATCCTGTTCGGCGGGCATTCGGTACATTTCGTCTGCCTGCCCGCGGAGGCCGACCTGATCAACGCGGAAGGCTTCCGCGTGCGCCTTCCGGTCAGGGGACGCGGCGATCTGATCGAGATCGACTCGCGCGCGCTGCCGGGCAAAGTGACCGCGGGCGGCACGCTCGGCGTGGATCCCGCCGATTACGATCTGGTCGGTCTCGCCATGCAGGAGCCGCAATATCGTTCGCCCGGCGTGCGCGAACTGCTCGACCGCGTGGCGACGTCCAGGGTTCCGTGCATTTCGATCATGAACATGCCGCCGCTGCCCTATATCAAGCGCATTCCCGGCCTCGATTACGAAGCACTCCGGCCCGCGTTCACCGATCCGACCGTCTGGGATGATTTCGACCCCTCGCTGGTGACGCTGTGCAGTCCCGATCCGCAGGCGCTCCGGCCCCCGAACGAGAAGGCCAATGTGCTGCAGGTCACGTTGCCTACCAATTTCAAGACCGCCGCGTTCGAACGTCCCATGCACACCGCGATGCTGCGGCAGCTCGAGCAGGAAATCGACGCGGTGCGATTCGATGCGCCGGAAGGGAAGATCGAGCTCCCGGTGAAGCTGCGGGTGCACGATTCCCTCTTCGTCCCCCTGGCCAAATGGCCGATGCTGCTCGCCGGCAACTACCGCTGCATCACCAGGGCGGGCATGCGCACCGCCCAGGAAGCCGTACACGCCGACATCGGGCAATCGCGCTCGGTCTACGATTTTGTGTTCGACCTGTGCCTCCAGCTTGGCGCCAGGCCGGGCGATCTGGTGCCTTTCGAGAAGTACGCCGCCGCGGCGCAGAGTCTTTCGCGCCCGTCCTCGGCTGCACGCGCTCTCTATAACGGCGCGCCCAATATCGAGCGCGCCGACAAGCTCGTGCAACTCGTCGCCCGCCAAAAGGGCATGATCAACCCGGCGATCGATGCCGGTGTGGAGCTGGTGGACGAGCTCCTCGCCGCCAACCGCAAGCGGCCGGCCGCCTGAAGAGCTAGCGGACGCGGCAACAGCCCGACCCGCCGGGCCGGGCTGCTGCGCGCCCACACTCCGTCAGCCGTGGCCGCGCGCCTGCTTCGTGCGCTCGGTCGCGTCGTTTTCCCACAGGTTCGTGGTGACGTCGACGCTCTTCGCCTTGCCGCTCGCCTTGTCGAGGTCGATCTGCACCTCGTAGCTGTTGTCGCCCTTGACGATCTCGTACTCGACGTAATCCGGCTTGTCCTCGTTGACCGACGAGATCCTGTAGCCGCGCTTCTCGAGCTCGCTGCGGTAGAAGCCCTTAGGGTGACCCGTGGCGAGCGCGCTCTCGAGCTGTTCCTTCTCGCTGTTCCAGCCTTTCATGTGCGCGCGGTCGCTGTACACGGCCCCGGAGGGTGTCGACACGGGATTTGCGACCTTGTAGTTCGCATCCCTGAGCGCCTGTTTGGTCGCCTTGGCCTTCCACATGTTGGTCGACACGTCGACGTCCTTCGCCATGCCCTGGGCATCGAAGTCGAACTGCACTTCGTACGTGTTGTCTCCCTTCACCACCTCGTATTCCAGCTCGCTCTTCGTATCCTTGTTCACCGAGGTGATCCGATAGCCCACCTTCTCGAGCGCGTTGCGCGCGAACGTCCGGTCCTTGCCGATGCCCGCTTTCAGCGCATTCTCGAGTTGGTCCTTGTCGCCGCTCCATTGCTTCATGTGCGCCCGCTCGCTGAAGCTGGCGTTGTCCATCGAGCTTGCCGGCGCGGCCGCAGTGCGGGTGGTTGGCGTCGAGGTCGCCATCGACGGCTGGGCGCGCGACGTCGCCGTCGTGTCATGTTGCTGCGGCGCCATGCTGTTGTCGGCCGCCAACGCCAGCGACGGTAGGGCGGCACCGACGGCGATGGCGATAATCTTGGGCAGAAAACGTGCATTCATGTGTATCTCCTCATGTTGTGGCCGTGACGCGCGGACGCGCCTGCCTCTCCACTACGCATTTCGCGTGCCACGAGCTTGCGGCTGGACCGCGGCGGCAGATTTTCGCGTATGCGCCCGCATCGGCGTGCCATCTGGCGCGTCCGTACTGCGCTTGGCGCGCGATATCGCACAGAGCACGGCCGTGACGGCATCGGGCGCCAGCCCATATCGGTAAGCCGAACGCTGCTCGCGGGAAATGTTTACGCTTGCGAAGGTGCGCGCATTACGGGATTTCCCGTACGGTCACGGGTGCGGGACGTGACAGCCCTTCATGGTCGGACAAGGCGAAATCCGCCGGCTCCGGCGAGTCCGGCACCCGCATCGCGAAAGTGCCGGGCACGATTGTCGCCCACTACCGGGAGTCACATCCCAGGTGACTTCAGCGCCATGACCTCGATGGAGGACTGCGGGATCCCAAGATGCGGATGGTTTTGGAACATCCTTGCCGCAGCGTCGAGAGAGTCGGCGTTCACGATCGCATACAGCATGATGTCGTTGCGGCCGTCCGAGGTGCCCTTGGCATCGATCCGCTTGGGCCGGCTGACTCCGGCCCCCTGATCGGCAAACACGCTCGCGTGCTCGCTCATCCATTTTTTCCACTCTCCCATCATCTTCTCTTCCTCTGCCTTCCGCTTCTCGGGCGGGGTCTTCATCCACTCGTCAACGACGGCATGCGGGGCGAGGTACAGAACGAGAAACTTTGCCATGTCGAAATCCTCCAGGAAGCCGCGCGCGCGCAAAATGCGCCAGCACGCCAGCATTCGACGATCGCCGTTGCACGCCCTCGTGAACATCGGGCAACGACGGTTTCTTGCGTAGGAGTTCGGACGACAGCGAGGGAGGACGCTGCTTCCATAGGCGCGAATCAGCTCTGACGGCCTCGGTGCGTGAGGGAATCGCGCGTCTGTAGGCGCACTAACGCAACGTGCCGAAGAACTTGCGGATCTCTTCGGCCAGAGCCCGCGGCTGCTCGAGCGCCGCGAAGTGCCCCCCTTTCGACATGACGGTCCACCGCTGGATGTTGAATACACGTTCCGCAGACACCCGCGGCGGGCGCAGTATTTCGCGCGGGAACTCGACGTAGCCGGTAGGAACTCCGATCCTGCCGTCGATTGGCCAGGGTCCATGCATCCGCGCATAATAGGGCCAGAACGACGCGCCGATGCAGTTCGTGAACCAATACAGGCAGACGTTGCCGAGCATTTCGTCCATCGTGAGCGCGTTGCGTGGATCGCCGTCGCAATCGGTCCACGCCCGGTACTTCTCGACGAACCATGCGCCGAGTCCCAGGGGAGAGTCGGAAAGTGCAAACGCGAGCGTCTGCGGCCGCGTGCCCTGGATCCACTGGTAGCCGGTCTCCTCCTTGAGGAAGACTTCGAGCTCGCCAAGGTAGCGACGCTCGTCCTCGTCGGGATTCGTGAACAGCGAGGCGTCGCGCCGCAACGGCAGCAGGTTCAGATGGATGCCGATGACGTGCGCCGGACGATGCGCGCCGAGCCACGCAGTGACGAACGAGCCCCAGTCGCCGCCTTGTGCGGCGTAACGGTCGTAGCCCAGGCGAAGCATGAGCGTGTCGAGCATCGCGGCGATGTCCGGCAGCGCGCAGCGGCGCTGATTGGGCGCGAAGGAAAGCGTATAGCCGGGCAACGAGGGCGCCACGACCGTGAACGCGTCCGCCGCATCGCCGCCATGAGCAGCGGGATCGGTGAGCAGCGGAATCATCTTCATGAACTCGAGCACCGAGCCCGGCCAACCATGGGAGATCAGGAGCGGCATCGGCTTCGGACCGCGGCCCTCGACGTGGATGAAGTGAACGTCGATGTCGTCGATCCGGGTCCTGAACTGCCTCAGCGCGTTGAGCGCGCTCTCCGTCGCACGCCAGTCGTAGCGGTCGCGCCAGTAAGTGACGAGCTCGCGCATGAAATCGACCGATGTTCCGTACGACCACGGGGGCACCGGAGCTTCGTCCGGGAAGCGCACGCGGGCGAGGCGGTCGCGCAGATCGCCGAGCGCAGAGTCTTCCACGTGCAGCTGGAATGGTTGGGCAAGCATGGCCATGGATCGGCTCCTCGTGGGGGTCGGACGCCGCCACGACTGTCCGACAATCCCGGCGGTCTACGCGCTTAGCTGCGCTTCTCGAACCATTCGGCAAGCGTGGGCGCCAGGATCTTCTGCGCCTTGCCGCCGACAAAGGTGCCGATGTGACCGCCCGGCACGGCGACCTCGGTGTAGTCCTGCGTCGAGAAATGCCCGCCGACGCCTTTCGAGCACGATACCGGGATGATCGTGTCGCCGGTCGCATAAATGTTGAGCACGGGCATCGTGATGTTGCGCAAGTCCACCCTGCGATCGCCGAGGACGAGCTCGTTGCGGATGAGCTTGTTGTCCTGGTAGAGGTCCTTGAACCACTGCCGCAGCACTTCTCCGGGGTGATCCGGCCGATCGGCGATCCATCGCTCCATGCGAAGGAAGCTCAGGAGCTTGGCGTCGTCGTCGAGGACGTCGACGAGGTCGATCGTGTATTTCGTCAGGTTGCTGATCGGATTCATCATGAGAAAGGCGAAGCCGACCATCGCGCCGGGTGCCGAGCCGTACGCCTCCACCAAGTCGTCGACGTCCTGCGCGCTGAGCGCGCGCGTCCATTGATTCATGTACCCGGCGCCACTCTGCGGCTCCTTCTTGTCGCCGTGGAAGTCGACGGGGGTCACGGTCAGCGCGAGGTTCTTGACCTTCTCCGGGAACAATGCCGCATAGCAGGTCGAGAAGACGCCCCCCTGGCACACCCCAAGCAGGTTGACGCTCGGCGCGCCCGAAAGCCTGCGTGCGACGTCGACGCAATGATCGAGGTAACCTGAGACGTAGTCGTCGATGGTGAGGAAGCGCTGCGCGCGGCCCGGCAATCCCCAGTCGATGAAGTAGACGTCGAAGCCGCTCGCCACGAGCTTGCGCACCAGCGAGCGGTCGGCTTCGAGGTCGATCATCTGGAAGCGGCCGACGAGCGCATACGTGATGATGATCGGGAACGGATGCAGCTTGGCGACGTGCGGCTTGCAACGGTACAACGTGACCATGTCCTCTCGGTAGACCTCATCGCGCGGCACCGTGGCGATGGCGAGATCGTCTTCCGAGACCTCGGCGAGCTTCTTCATGCCGCGCGCGAGCTTCTCGCGCGCGACCGCCAGCTCCTTCGCCATCGAGGCCGGCGTAATCGCGAGTGCGCCGGCCGCGCGCGCGGCAAGCGCGGGATCGATGGGTGTGCTCACTGGGCAGGTCCCTCGCGACGGGCATTGCGCAGCTGTCGTTTCAAGGCCTGGATCTCGCGAAACGCCTCGTCCAGGTCGCGGCGCGTGGCAAGGTGGAACATGTCGGCGAGGACGTCGGCCACGCGCTGCGCCGCCTTGTGGTACGACAGGGAAGAGCGCGTCAACGCAACGGTCGCGGCGAGGCCGCGCTCGGATTGCAGCGTCTCGTGCACCGCCTCCTCCGTGCACACCGCCCATAGCTTGAGCAGCGCAAGCACGCTGTCGATCTGTTCGCCGGCCGCCGCCTTCTCCGCCAGCCGGCCGACGAGACGCGAGTAGCCACCGGTGAACGCCGTGTTGACGACGAGCGCGTAACCGGCGCGCGCTTCCTGCTGGGCGGTCGCCGCGCTGACCAGGTCCTGCCATGCCGCGTACAACTGCCGCGTGGGGCCGAGGCCGAGCGCGTCGCTGACGGCACCGTAGGTGCGGTCGAAGGCGACGTTGAGCTCGGCGTTCGTCGGCAGTCCCAGTTGGCCGCCGAAATCGCTCCAGGCGTTGCCGATCGATTGCGTCGTAGCCGGCGTGGATGTCGGCAGCGTGGCGGCCCATTGCGTGAACAAGGCGGGCACTCGCGCCGGACTGCAACATGGACGTCATCGCCTGCGCCATCGTCTGCATCGACTGCTGCGTCATCTGCGCCGCCCGGGCGATCTGGTCGGCCGGAAACGGCAGCGCGCTCGCCGACGGCGTCGCCGCCGGTGACGGCTGCCCTTGGCCGGGAGGCGCCGCCGAACTGCCCCATGAACTGGGGGATGAGCGACAGCCAGAAGTTGTAGACCGACAGGGCGCCCTGCGCCGGATCGAACGTGCCGTTCATAGCGTGCCCACGAGCTGACCGCCGTCGAGCGCGAGCACCGCGCCGGTCGCGTACGACGCGGCATCCGATGCGAGGAGCAGAAGCGCACCGTCGAGTTCCTCCGGACGTCCGATGCGCCGCTGCGGGATGCGCTTGACGAGCGCCTGCCCCGCCTCGCTCGCGAAGAATTCGCGGTTGATGCCGGTCTCCACGTAGCCGGGCGCGAGCGCGTTGACGCGGATGTTGTGCCGCGCGAGCTCGAGCGCCATCGCCTTGGTGAGATGAATCAGCGCTGCCTTCGACGCCGCGTAACTGGGCACCTGCGAGGCAACCCGCAGGCCGAGGATGGATGCGATGTTGACGATGCTGCCGCCGGTCGCGTTCTTCACCATGTGGCGCGCGGCTTCCTGCGCGACGCGCCAGGCGCCGGTCAGGTTCACGCCGACCACCTGCTCCCAATCCGCGTCGGTGTGATCGAGCAGTGGCTTGGTGACGGCGATGCCGGCATTGTTGACGACGACGGTGACGGGGCCCAGGGTGCGCGCCGCCTCCTCGAACGCGGTCACGACGCTGTCCCGGCGGGTGACGTCGAGCGCCACCTGATGCGCGACGCCTCCGCCGCTCCGGATAACGGTGGCGACATCGGCCAGCGAGTCGATCCTGCGCGCGCACAGCGCGACCCTGGCGCCGGCCTTGGCGAGCGTCTCGGCGAAGTGCGCCCCCAACCCGCCGTTCGCTCCAGTCACGAGCGCAACGCGTCCATCGAGCCGGAGGTTCATCCCGGCGCCCCTTGTTCAATGGTTGCCTGACGTCCGGTCAACTCTTTCCGGCCAGCTTGTCGCGCAACACGCGATGCAGGATCTTCCCGGTCGCGGTGCGCGGAATTTCGGCTTCCTCCATGAAGGAGATCGAGCGTGGCCGCTTGAAGCCCGCCATCTTGTCGCGGCACCAGTCGAGCACCTCCTTCTCGACGGCGTTCTGCCCCGGGTGCATGACGATCACCGCATGCACGGATTCACCCCACTTCTCGTGCGGGATCCCCACCACCGCGACATCCTTCACACCCGGGTAGCGCCCGAGGATGTTCTCGATCTCGCTTGGGTAGATGTTCTCGCCGCCGCTGATGATCATGTTGCTCTTGCGGTCGACGAGATGGATGTAGCCGTGCTCGTCGCGCCGCGCCATGTCCCCGACGCTGCAGTAGCCATCGTCGCGAATCGACTCCTTCGTCTTCTTCGGATCGCTGAGATAGCCGTCGAACGTGTACGGCGTGCACGAGAACAGCTCGCCGACCTCCCCGTCGGGCACCTCGTTGCCCTCCGGGTCGAGGATCTTCACCGGACCCGAGCCGGTCCATTCGCGGCCGACCGAGCCCAGGTGGCTCGATCTGCTCGTCCGGCCGCAGCAGCGTGACCCAGCCCGCCTCGCTCGAGCCGTACAGCTCGTAGAGCTGCGAGTTCCTGAAGTAGTCGAGGATCGCGAGCTTGGTGTCCTTGCGTGCCGGTGCCGAACTGATCATGAGCTTGCGCACGCGGCTCACGTCGTACTTCGCCTTCACGTTCCCGGGCAGTCCCAGCGCCATGATGTAGTGCGTCGGCACGAGCGAGGTGAATGTGACGTGCTGCGTCGCCATCGTGGCCAGCAGCCCTTCCGGGTCGAAGCTCTTGCGGTCGTCGACCACCACGGTCGCGCCGAGGTAGGTGAACGTGCAGCCGAAGTTCAGCGAGTTGGCATGGCACATCGGCATCACGAGAAGCGCAGTGTCGTCGCGCGTGAGTCCCATGTCGAGCGCCGTGATGAGCGACAACAGCGCCATGGTCTCGTGGTTGCGGATGGCGGCCTTGGGCTTGCCCGTCGTGCCGGAGGTGTACATGAGCGCCCACGTGTCGGTCGGCTTGACCTCGATCCCCGGCTCGCGGTCCGAGCCGCGCCCGACGAGCGCTTCGTAGCCCTCCCACCCGTGCGGGGTGGCGTCGCCGATTTGGATCCACGCCTTGTCGGAGATCGCGAGTTTGCCGCGCAGCGGCTCGACCTGCGGCGCGAGTTCGTCCTGCACGATGATGGCTTTCGCCTCGCAGTGCTCGGCGATGTACTGGATCTCGGGCGTCACCAGGCGGAAGTTGATCGGCACCGCGACCAGACCCGCCTTGGCGAGCCGATGTAGATCTCCATCCACTCGATGCGGTTGTAGGCGAGCAGCGCGACTCGGTCGCCTTTCTTCAGTCCGAGATCGAGCAGCGCGTTCGCGAGCTGGCACGCGCGAGCGTTCCATTCCTTGAACGTCATGGCGCGGCGCGAATCGCGCGTCCCGAGCTTGTCGGGAAGCAGCCGCGCGTGCGCGGCGACGATCTCGCCGAGGTTGAGGACGGGTCTCACTTGCGACGCGCCTGCTCAGCCTCATCCCAGGCGGTGAGGGCTTGGTAGTCGGGCACCCAGCCCAGGCCCTTGCCCGCATCGGAGGACAGCGCATCCTGCGTCACCACGACGTCGAGCAGCGCGGGCGCCTTGGCGAACGCTTCCTGCAGCGCGCCCTTCAATCGGGCCGGATCGGTCACGCGCTCGGCGTGCAGATCGAACGCGCGCGCCATCGCCGCGTAGTCGCTCCACGCCAGCGTGGTCCCCACGACGCGCCCGCCGTAATTCATCTGCTGGTCGAGCCGCTCGATGTTCCACGCCGCATTGTTGGCAATGATGAACACGACCTTCGCGTCGTGCCGCTTGGCGCTGTCGATCTCCATCGCGTTGATGCCGAACGCGCCGTCGCCGCTGACGACGACCACCTGCCGGTCCGGATGCACCAGCGCCGCGGCCACACCATAGGGCGTGCCGACGCCCAGGCAGCCGAACGTGCCCGCGTCGAGATAGGTGCTGGGCGCCTCCAGCCCAAGTCGGGCGAAGCTCAGGATATCGCCACCATCGGCGATGGTGATCGCGTCGGGCTTCAGCACCTCGCGCAGGGCGGCGAAGATGCGATTCGGATGCATGTGACCGTCGTTGCCGGCCTTGGCCGTCGCCAATTCGTTGGCATACTTGGTCGAGCGGCGAACATGCTCGTTGCGCAGCCCGGTCGTCCAATCCGTATCCGTCGACTTCGCCTTTGGAAACGATTCCGTGATCGCTGCGAGCGCGAGTCCCGGCTGCGCGAACAGCTCGACCTCTCCGCGGCGATTCTCGCGCAACTCCTCGGCGTTGTCGCCGATGCGGATCCAGCGCGCATTGGGCAGCACCGCGGGGGAGCCGTAGCCGGTCTGGTAATCGAGCTTGCGCCCGATCGCGATGACCAGGTCGGTTTCCTTCATCGCCCGCGCGCGCACTGCGCCGACGAACGACGGATGCGACCCCGGGACGACGCCGCGGCTCTCCTGGGTGTCGAGGTAGAGCGCGCCGCTCGCGTCGAGGAAGCGCAGCAACTCCTTGCCGTTGCCCATCGCTCCCCGTCCCGAGATGACCAGCGGCCGCCTGGCGGCAGCGATGATTTGCGCCGCCTTGGCCGCTTCCGCCAAGTCGGGCGGGATGCGCCGCGGCTGCCGGGGCACGAGGAACTCCTGCAGCGCGACACCGGGCGGCACGACCTTGCGCAGCACGTCGGTCGGGAATTTCGACGTAAACCGGTCCCGGCGTATTGCCGTCGCCCAGCGCCGTGGACCACGCCTTGTCGAGGTCGCGCAGGATGTTGTCGGCCGCGCGCAACGTGCGCGAGCTGCGCGTGACCGGCCGCATGATCGACACGTGGTCGATGCCCTGCAGCGGCCCCAGGTCGTCCTGCGGCACCGGCGCGCACCCGCCGATGAGCACCACGGGCACGCGCTCGAGCGAGGCGTTGGCGATGGCACTCACGCAGTTCGTGACGCCCGGTCCCGCCGTCGCGAAAGCGATGCCGACTTCACCGGTGAGCACCGCGTGACAGTGCGCCATGTGCACGCCCGCGCCTTCGTCGCGGACGTCGACGATGCGAACCTTGCGTTGCGTCAGGTAATCCCAGATTGGCTGGATGTGGCCGCCCTGCAGGCCATAGACGCGCTTGGCCCCGCGGGCCACGATGAACTCGGCGATCCACTCCGCCACCGACTTGCCTTGTTGTGCGCTCATGAGAACCTCGTGCGAGAACCGTCGTCTGCCGAAAGCCGTTGTCCCACATCCGTCCCGAGCACATTACGGCGCGTCATCTTGATCATCGAGTCTCCTTAAGCCGGGCATCGCACAGCGCCCTCCGTGAGTAACGACTATATTACGCAAATATATACTTGACACGCGACCTGCCCAGGGTCGAACGCGGTCTCGAGAAGATAGTCGGCTTCGATGCGGACGACGGACATCTCCGGCCTCCGATGCTTGTCGATACCTGCCTACATCGCGGTGCCGCCGTCGACGTTGTAGACGTGGCCCGTGATGAAGGACGCTTCGTCGGACGCGAGGAAGGCAATCAGCGCGGCGACTTCCGGAGGCTCGGCGGCACGGCCGAGCGGTGTCATGTTGATGACGCGCTCCAGCATGCCAGCCGGCGCCCGGTCGAGCTGCCGCTTGGCCAACTCGGTCATCGTCAGGGCCGGCGCCACGGCGTTGACACGGATGCCCGACTTTGCGAATTCGCGCGCGAGGGCCTTGGTCATCGCGATCACGGCGCCCTTCGACGTCGAATACGCGGCGGTGCCGAGCAGGCCGCCGCCACGTTGACCCGCCACCGAGCTGATGTTCACGATGGAGCCGCGCTTCTGCTGCTGCATCAGCGGGATCACGGCCTGGCAACACAGCCATACGCTGGTCGTGTTGACGCGCATCACTCGCTCGTAGGCCGCGAGGTCGATCTCGAGAAACGGGCTCGAGCTCTCGATCCCGGCATTGTTGACGAGGATGTCGATGCGTCCCTGCTTTTCAGCGACGCCTCGCACCATCGCCTGCACGCTGGCTGCGTCGCCGACATCGACTCCGGCCGGAAAGGCCTCGAAGCCCTGATCCTGCAGCCGCTTGGCGACGCTCTTTGCGCCCTCGACGTTCAGGTCGGCGAGGACGAGGCGGCAGCCGCGCCGGCCGAGCGCCGAGGCGGTCGCCTCGCCGATGCCGCCCGCCGCGCCGGTGATGATGGCAACGCTCTCGCTCATCGTTTTTCCTCCGCTGCGATCAGGTGCCAAGCGCACCCGCGGCCATGAAGCCGCCGTCGACCGGGATACCGCGCCGGTGATATCGGCGGAGCCTTTCGAGGCCAGGTAGGACGGTCATGCCATCGCGCGCGAGCTTTTCGGCGATCGCCGCGCCGATGCCCATCGCGGCTCCGGTCACCAACGCCACCTTGCTCTCGGAAGACACTGCGCTCTCACAGCAATGGGAGTATCGGGTTGCCCAAAACTATGATCGCGCCCGCCATCAATCGGCCGCAGCCGCACGATACCTACGCCAGATATTCAACAATAAGCAACGTTATGAGCATGATCAGCATCAACATCGCCATGGTGCCCGATTGCCACGTCCGGGCAAAAATGCCCTGCGCGTCATGGAACCGCCGAACTACACCGGAAACACGCGCACCTTCGCGGCGAAGCTTCGCCGTAATTCGATCGCGGATTGCCGTTACCCATCCCTCAATACGGCTGACCGCCGAGACCAGGAAAGCCCGATAGAACCAATCGAAGTCGAGAGTGATCGTCAGCGTCCGCTGCAGCCATTTCAGCATGACAAAGAAAGCGAGGCCCGAGAACAGCAGCAGCTGCAACTGCGAGACGACGTGCGCGCCCGTGTAGGGCTGGAAATCAACGGTATACGGCAGCAGGCGATAGAGAGGCTCGTAAAAGACCCCGAGCCCTACGCAAAGAACAGAGAACAGAATCATTGCCAGACGCATGTTGAGCGGCGGATCCGGCGGCCGCAAACCCGAATCCTTCTGAAAGAACACGAACCAAGGGAATTTGATCCCCGCGTGCAGAAATACGCCAGCCGAGGCCGCGCCGAAAAGAAGCCATACGACAAACAGGTGCTCGTCTGCCGCGGATTGCACAGTCATTGATTTGCTCACAAAACCAGATGTCAGCGGGAACGCGGAGATTGCGAGCGCACCGACGATTCCGCACAACGTGGTAATCGGCATGCTCTGGAAAAGGCCACCGAGGTCGGAGCACTTCCGCTTGCCGGTCATGTACAGCACCGATCCCGCCGACATCAGCAGCAGCGCTTTGTAGATGATGTGGGTGAAAGCATGCGCTGCCGCCCCATTCAAGGCCAATTCGGTGCCGATGCCGATTCCGGTCACCATGAATCCCACCTGGTTGACAATGCTGTACGCGAGGATTCGCCGCATGTCGTTTTCGAGCAGCGCATAGATGATGCCGTAGAACACCATGTAAAGCCCGATGTAGATAAGCGGCTCGGCGCCAGGGAAGCCGCGCATCAGCGCATAGACAGCGATTTTGGTGGTGAAAGCTGACAGAAAAACGGTGCCACTCCAGGAGGCCTCCGGATACGCGTCCGGTAGCCACGCCGAGATGGGAGGCGCGCCGGCGTTGACGAGAAATGCGGCCATGATCAGCCATTGGCTGACCCCGTGCGGGGCCATCGCGACGAACTGAAGCGAGCCCGTTTCGAGGGCATGGCCGGCGACTCCGATCAGCAGCAGCACACCACCGGTCAAGTGGATCATCAGGTACCGGAGGCTCGCTTGGTAAGCCGTTTTGGTGCCAGCGCTCCACAGCACGAGCGTGGAGCCGATCGCCATCAGTTCCCAGAACACGAACACCGTGAGCAGGTCGCCGGCAAACGTTACCCCCAGCGCAGCCCCCGCATACAGCAACGCAGCCGGCAGTTCGAGTCGAGCGGACTGGTTGAGCGCGAACAGCGCTCCGCCGAACGCCATCAGCGCAAAGATCGTCCCGAAGAGACGGGAGAGTTTATCCACCGCAAAAGGAATGATCGGGTATCCAGCGAGTCGGCTTGTCCAGATCGTGCCGTCGTCAACGGTCCAGACAAGGATCAAGGCCGCAAGGGGCACGATCAACGCCGCCGCGCTGCGCGCGCGGCCGCGGAGCAGCGCCACCAGCAATGCCCCGAATATCAGCACAAGACCGGGATGCAGATCAGGCATCGCCCGCCTCGTCGTCGTAATAAGTGTCGGGACGCTTGAGCACGACGGCGACAGCCTTCGCCAGGACGATTAGCACCGCGCATGCCACGAAACCGAACAACGCGTAAAAGCCGAACAGCCGTTCGACGTCGAAGTGCTCTTCCCGCGGGACAAAAAGCTCCGCAAGGACGACCGCCGCCAACACGGCGATAAATAGCCTCCACAGCTTGCGGATCGTCTCCGGTCGGGTTAGCCAGTGCCGTTCCACCGTCAACCTCTAAGCAGTCCACGCGCCAGTGCAATGGGCACGTCGGCGAAAAGGAACAGCACGATTGTCAATGCCGCCGTTGCGACGAGCGCGACCACCATGCTCCACGGCGCCTCGCCGTGTGCCGGGTCCACGGTCGATGGTTCACGCAGAAAGGCCCGATACACGATCGGGACGAAGTACCCCGCGTTCAACAGCGTGCTCGCGGAAATGACCGCGAGCGCAGTCCAATGCTGCGCCTGCAACGCACCAGTAACGATGTACCACTTGCTGATCGCACCTACGGTCGGCGGCAAGCCGATCATGGACAACGAGGCGACGGCAAAGGCCGCCAGCGTCCAGGGCATTCGACGCCCTACGCCGTCAAGCTCGCTGACTTGTGTTTTGTGTGACGCGGTATAGATAGCCCCCGCGGCAAAAAACAGCGTTATCTTGCCGAACGCGTGAGCCGCGATATGCAACGCCGCTCCGACGACTGAAATCGGCGCAAGTACAGCCGCAGCGAGTACGACATAGGAAAGCTGACTAACCGTCGAATAGGCGAGCCGGCGCTTCAGGTTGTCGGCGCGCAGCGCCACGATGGACGCCGCAATGATGGTGAAACCGGCAACGTAGGGCAGCCAAGCGAAATTCGCACCTGCGGCATCGAATCCAAACGTATAGACAATGATCTTCACCACGGAGAAGACACCGGCCTTCACCACCGCGACGGCGTGCAACAACGCCGAAACGGGTGTCGGCGCCACCATCGCCGCGGGCAGCCAGCGATGAAACGGCATGATCGCCGCCTTGCCGATCCCGAACATGAAAAGTACAAGCAGCACCGTGGCGCCGAACGGTGCAATTCTCCCTTCCAGAATTCCGCCCGGCACGAAATCCAGGGTGCCAGCAAAAATCCACGTAGCCACCACGGCCGGAAGGAGCAGCGCCGTCGACGTGAAGAGGAGCACGCCGAGATAGGTACGTCCGCCGCTTCTCGCCTCGTCGTCACCGTGATGCGTGACCAGAGGATATGTCACCAGTGTGAGCATCTCGTAGAACAAAAACAGAGTCAGCAGGTTTCCCGAGAACGCGACGCCGATCGTGCTTGCGAGCGCCAGCGCAAAGCAGACGTAAAAGCGCGTCTGATGCGCTTCGTCGTTGCCCCGCATGTAACCGATCGAGTACAGCGAGCTCAGGATCCAGAGCCCGGATGCAATCAGCGCGAACAGCATGCCAAGCGGCTCGACGCGAAACTCGAGCGCAAGGCCGGGAAACATTTCCATCAATCGGAGACTCGGCCGTTCGCCCGCAAGCACGAACGGCAGCAGCAGCGCGACGGCGACGAACAACGCCCCCGCTGCGGCCAGCGTGACCGCCTCACGCAGATTGGGCGCCCGGTCGCATGCCGCAACCAGCGCCGCTGCGCCGACAGGCACCACCAGGGCAATTACGATAAGTGCTTCAGGCGTCATCGACCACTATGCAGCAGAAGCTCCGCCGCGCTGCCGGCGAAGCCGATGTTGAACGACGTCCAGATGCCGAAATAGATGCAGGCCCCCACCATCAACCACGCCGGTAGCAGCATGCTCAGTGGCATCTCGCCTCGACGGGGCGCTTCCGGTCCCGGCGCCCGCAAGTACGCCGCCTCCACGAAGCGCCAGACGTAGGCGACCGCGATGAGCGAACTCGAGACGATGAGCGCCGCGAGCCACCAGTAGCCTCGTTCCAGCGCTCCAACGACGAGATACCACTTGGTCGTGAAACCCGCTGTAGCCGGGACTCCGATCAAGCTCAAGCCGGCGATAACGATCCCAAACGACGTGAGCGGCATTCGCTGGCCGAGACCAGCGATCGCTGCGAAGCTCGTTCCTCCGCAACGCAGCGAAATACCTCCGGCAAGCAAGAAGAGCGCACCTTTTGTAATGCCGTGATTGAACAGATGCGCAATCGCGCCGGTGAGCCCCGCGGTATTGGTCAGCGCGATTCCAAGCGTGATGTAGCCGATCTGGGCGACGCTCGAATACGCGAACATTCGCTTTAGATCCGGCTGGAAAACGGCCACGAGCGACATCGTCACGATGGCGACAACCGACAGGGCAAGGAGTATTTCGGCGAGTGGTAGCGTTCGAAAAACGAGCGTATTGCCAAATACAACGTAGTAGAAGCGCACCAGCACGTAAAGCGACACCTTGGTCGCCGTAGCCGCGAGGAACGCCGTGACGACCGAAGGCGCGTACGCGTAGGCGTTGGGCAACCATTGATGCAGCGGGAAGAGCGCAAGCTTCATCCCGATGCCCACCGTGATGAAGGCAAGCGCGGCGAGCACGGGGCGCACCTCGTGAACGGCCGCCAGGCGAACGGCGAGATCGGCGAGGTTGAGCGTGCCTGTCATCAGATACAGCAAGCCGATGCCGATCACGTAAAACGTCGCCCCGATCGTGCCCAGCATCAGGTACTGGAAAGCCGCAAACAACGCCTTCCTCTTCTGGCCCATCGCGATCAGCACATAAGCGGACAGCGACGAAATCTCGAGGAATACGAACAGGTTGAAGACGTCGCCGGTGATCGTAATGCCAAGCAGCCCCGCAAGAGAGAGGCAGTACATCGAGTAAAACAGGTACCGCCGCTCGTGCGGCAACTCCGCCGCAACGCTCGTTCGCGCATATGGCATCACGATCGCGCCGACCAGCGAGACCAGCACCAGCACGAACGAGCTTAGCCGATCCACTCGGTACTCGATCCCCCACGGCGGCGGCCAGTTGCCGATTGCGTAGGAGATAACGCCCGACTGCGCAGTGCGCAGCGCAAGCTCGACCGCGATCCCCAGGCCGATCCAGCTGACGGCGGTCGCGAGCGACCATGCGAACGCTTCGCGGCGCACCATTACGATGAGCGGCGCGCTGATCAGGGGTAGCACCACCTGAAGCGCCGGCAGGTGCTCGGAGATCATTGCGCCGGTCGTTGTTCTGCGGCGCGATCGAGCTCGAGGATTTCGTCCTCTTCGATCGTGCCGTAGGCTTCGCGAACGCGTACGACGATCGCGAGACCGAGGGCGAGCGTCGCGACGCCCACCACGATGGCGGTCAGAATCAACACATGGGGCAGCGGATTGGAGTACGACTTGAACGCTTCAGAAATGATTGGCGCGGTTCCGCCGATGAGCTTGCCGGGGCCGATGTAGAGCAGGTAGACCGAGGTCTGAAATATCCCCAGACCGATCAACTTCTTGACCAAGTTGCCGTGGGCGATCGTGATGTAGAGTCCCGCGATCATCAGGAATAACGCGATCCAATAACCGTAGTGGCTGCCGATCGCCATCAGTCCTCCGGATCGTGCGTACGTCCGGCGAACATGTAGAAGACCTTGAGCATCACGCCGGACACGGTCACCGCAACGCCGACCTCGATCCAGAAGATCCCGCGCTCCTGACCGTGCACTGGATCGGGATCGAGCACGAAGTAGTCGAGATAATTGCCCCCCAGCAGCAGCCCCGCAACGCCCACACCGGCGTAGATCAGCACCCCGCCAGCCATCATCGTCTCGACAACTGCTTCCGGCAGCAGGCGACGAGCCTCGGGCAAACCGAAGATCAACGCGTAGAAGATGATGGCAGCCGCGATGATTACGCCCGCCTGGAAGCCGCCTCCGGGGCCCAGCTCGCCGTGGAATTGCACATACAGCGCAAAGAGCAGCATGAATGGAATGAACACCTTGGCGACAACGCGCAGGACGAGGTCGCCTCTCATCGTGCCGCCTCGTTTCGACGCCGGCGACGCAGCAGCGCAACGACCCCGGCGCCGGCCGTAAACACAACGGTGGTTTCCCCGAGCGTGTCGTAGCCACGCCAGCTTGCAAGCACGGACGTGACCACGTTGGCAACGCCCGTCACCTTGAGCGATTCGTTCAAGTAACGCGGCACGACGTGCGTATGAATGGGCGCTTCCGGATCAGAAAAGGGCGGCAATCCGAACGTGCCGAACACGAGCATCCCAACGACGCCTATGGAAATCAACAACGGCACGCCCGGTCTATGAACGGGCTTGGCTTCCTCGCTTTTGGTGAGATACAGCGCACCGAGCAACAATACGGTCGATATGCCGGCTCCGACCGACGCCTCGGTCATCGCCACGTCGACCGCGTCGAGCGCGACGAGCAGCGACGCCATCAGGAAGCTGTAGATGCCAGCGAGCACGACGATGGCGAAAAGATTTCGCTGCACGGCCACAGTGACCGTCAATATGGCCATCAACGTCAGCAGCGTGTTGATGATCAGCGCTTCGATGATTCGTCTCCAGGTGCGAGCAGAGGTTGCAAGCCACGGCCTAAAGCGGCCTTGGCCAATGCATGTGTGGCCGTGGGGCTTGCAAAAAACGTGAGCAAGGCGAGGAACAGCAGCTTCACGGCAATCAACGTGAATCCTGCTTGCAGCATGAGGCCGATGATCAGGAACCCCGCACCAAGCATGTCCGTGACGCTGGCGGCGTGCATGCGAGTAAAGAAGTCCGGCATGCGAATCAGGCCAAAGGCCCCGACTATGGAAAAGACGCTGCCGGCGACGAGACATACCCAGCTGACAATTTCAATCGCTGTTGTCATGGCTGCCTCTCATCCCCCGGATCACCCAGATTTCCCCGCTGGAAGAATTTGAGAACTGCGATCGTTCCGACCACGTTGAGGAGACCGTACGTGATTGCGATATCAAGGAATTCCGGACGTCCGGTTAGGAAGCCGATGACTGCGAGCAGCATCATTGCTATCGTCCCCACCGTATTGCCGGCTTGTACCCGATCGAAAACGGTCGGGCCAAGAATTGCTCGAATCAGGACGAGTGCCAAGCTGACGAGAAGCGCGACTGCGGCGACGGCGAACATCACCGGGGCCCTTCCAATCCGGTGATTCGCCTATCCATTTCGCTATCGACGACACCCTCGGCACCCGCTCGCGTAAGTGCGTGCACAAGAAATTCGCCCGGTTCCGCCTCCACAGTGATCGTGCCCGGCGTCAGCGTAATGGAGTTCGCGTGCGTCACCAGCCCGACCACGGTTTGCTGCGAAGGCTTAAAGCGAATCAATGTGGGACTGATCGGCAGATGCGGATGGAGGATCCTCTTGGAGACGTCCCATCCCGATTTGGCTATTTCCTTTATCAACCAGGGCCAGTACAAAAGCACGATCCTCCACAGAAAGATCGGGTGACGTTCCCGGTCGACAATTTGCATTCGCCGCCCGAAGAGGACGACTGCGACCGCTGAGCCTATCCCCGCAGCGACTAGGAAAGGAGTGAAATGGCCGGATAAGAGCAGCCAGAACGCGAGGAGCAGGACAAATGCACTTAGACTAAGCATCGACTTCTCCCCTCGCTGACAGACGGCGCCGAATTGCAACGATGGACTCGCGTCTTATCTCATACGGGAGTCCAACAAAAGCGCACCAATCCTAGACAAGCAGCACGTTGTTTGTCTTCCAACTCCCGCGCCACAAGCGTAAATTACCACAACCCGACAAAGGGTTTTGTGCCTCGGGTTCTCGCATTTGCGGTACGGGCGCGGCAAACTGCGCGACGACCGAGCTCGCCTGCCGCAATCCCCAGCCGAAACCGAACAGCCCCAGGCCGACGAGGACGAGCCACACCGGGCTCGCCGGTTCAAAGAAGATCTGGACGAGGGCCGCGAGCGCGAGCAAGACCTGGTCGATGATGGGACACGCGACCCGGCGCTCCGTGAGCACGAAAGCCGCCAGAAAGACGACGCCGGCGACCGCACAGGCGATGGCCGCCGGCGCGCCCCAGCCCCACTCGTTGCCCTTCATGATGTGGCCGTCATCAGCGCGGTCATGCCCGGCGTGACGAGTGCGAGGCCCAGCCGGTCGATCTTCTGGTTCCCCTGCCGGGGCGCCTCCTGGACCGCTCCCAAGGTAATCAGAAATCCGAGCACGACGATCGGCACGTTCACGTAGAAGGCCCAGCGCCAGGACAGCGCCGACATCAGCAGCCCTCTATGACGGGGCCGGCTGCCATCCCGAATCCGGCAATGCTCATGAACACGGCGACGGCCCGGCCTGCTCTGGCTCCGGGAAATGACGACCTGACGAGGACACGAATTATCGGAACGGCGTCGACAGCCACGTCGATTGGGCGTTCGCGCAATTTCTGAACGAGCAGGCGCTCGTAGGCTTGGTCGGGTACGGTTATTACCAACTTACCGGCGATAGTGGTACGGGTGCAACGCTGGGGTCGAACAAGGCGCGCGTTTACGCGATAGGGCCGCAGGCGGGATACTTCTTCCCGTTCGGCGGCAGCCAGGGATACATCAACTTGCGCGGCTACTGGGAATTTGGTGCGGATCGCCGTCCGGAGGGATGGAATCTCTGGCTGACGTTGAGCCTGCCTCTCGCGGGCTTGAAGTAACGGCGAATTGCCCGTCAACACGCGGATGTCAACGGCGTGCACGCTTCGCCGCCATCGTCATCGCCAACCCGGGCCGTGCATCTTTCCTACTGCAATCCGAGAAAAATCGGCCCAGTCGCCTGCCTGATGTCGACTTACCCGCAGAATGCGCTCATACGCCTCAAAATCCCGATCCGTGGAGAACACAGAGGTATCGCGACGCGTGGCCACAGCGCAAATGAGGAAGTCGGTATTGGAGCCCTGCACGCCTTTGCCACGACACTGGGTGAAGAACTGGGCAGCGAGTTCATAGTCCTCTGAATGTAACCGAAGGTCCGGGAACGCGCGAAGCTTGTCGCGCAGCCCTGCGTACTGCTCTTCGGTGCGAATTCCTGACAGCAGTTCCTGTCGGACGGGTCCAATCATGACGACGCGGTAATCGACGATCAGGCGCTTTAGTTCATCGGCGATAGACTGGTCTCGAAGAGGAAATCGACGCCGAAGGACAAGCGACCATACCGACGTGTCGACGAGAACTTTCACGCCACGCGGCGTTGTTTCTTGTAGTCGAACTTCGGGTCGTAGTCGATCTTGCCAAAATCGTTGACGATGGCCTGCTGCCGCAGCCACCGCACGTACTCTTCGAGTGCGCGCGTTACGGCGTCACGCTTGGTCCGATGCCCACCAAGTCTCCGCGCGGCTTCAATGAGCTTGTCGTCGAGGTCAAGATTCGTTGCCATCGGGCGTCCGTTGGGCAAAATGCACGAAGCCATTCTACACAATAACGTGTGTGAGAATAGAGAGCGACGGACCGAATAGACCCCCAGTCAGTGGTTGCTATCGCTACAAGCCAGCGTAGATTGGCTCACCGACCAGGGCTCGAACCTGGGACCTGCGGATTAACACGCCGCCGCTCAGTCGGGATCGCATTTCAAATCTGGCTCTTGCAACACACGCCAAGTTTCAAGACCAGCGCTCCATAGCCTAGAGCCAGCCGCACAAAGGGCAGGAAAAGTTACGAATTGGCTACGCACGTCGACCAATCGAAGCCGTCACAGGCCGCCCTCGAGCAGGGTGTCCCGCGTGTGGGTGTTACGCAGACATCTCTACTCCCGGGGTGCGCCGATCCGCATCGAAACCATTAACGACCCTTCCGCTATTCGCCGCCGAACCACCTGACGTAAATCCGCCGATACGTGCCATCGTCGTGCAGCGCGAGCAGCTGATTGCTAACCCGTTTGCGCAGCGGACTCTCCAAGGGAACCACGAAGCCTATATCGTCCCTATCAATCTCAGGACCGACCATTCTTACTCGTCCTTTGCCGTCATGCGTTGCATAGTAGCCGAGGGCCGGCGAGCCTAGGACTACGGCATCCACTTTTCCGTCCAGCAGGGCCTGATACATCTCGTCGGCTGAAGGGTATTCCTGCGGGTCCACCTCCATCTTCCGTAGGTAAGTTGCGGATGTGCTGGCCGCCACAGTGCCAACCCGCTTTCCAGGCAAGTCGCCGGGCCCGTTGATGGCGCCGCGAATCTCCTCGACGGTAAGGAGCGCAGTGAGCTGCGCCGTGTAGAGCGCCACGAAAACGACGCCGGCGAACATCCAGACCAGCCCGAACGCGCGGGCAAGCCACTGCCTGGGCATTTGCTGAACCTGCGATGTGGCGTCATGAACAAGGGCCCGTACTTTGCCGCGAATCCACCGTCGCCGAGCACGCGTATCGGCCCTGCCAGGTTCACTTCGCCCTGGTGCATCACCATCCGCACACCCGGGTGATCCGTGTCGCTAGTCTTGAAGACCGACTGACATTCGTACGTCTTGTCTATATGGTACTTCTCGGTGACCGACATGACGGCAAGGATCGCATCGTCATCGGGATCGACGAGCGCAACATCCTCGCCAAGCGCGATCGAATCGGCGACATCCTGCCGGGTCGAAAGCGTAATCGGAATCAGCCAAAACAATCCCTCGGAAGTTCGCATTTCCTCGCAAACACGCTGCCAGTCGTTACTACTCATGAAACCCGCGAGAGGTGTGAAGCCACCAATGCCGAGCATCACGATATCGCCCTTCTCCCGCGACGATATGCGCAGCTTGCGCAGCGATTCCGCGCGGCGCCGCTCTTCGGCTAAAAGTTTGCCCTCGAGTTGCAGCGGCCGAAGGCCGCGGCCGCCGTGCGGCGATACGAGTTCGCTCATGACAATAAGGCGGCTCTACGATGCGAACTTGCAAGAGTAGCGTAACGCGGCTATCCGCCTCGATGAAATTGTTGATCGGGTCATAAGCATCGTCGATGCCTACATGCGGCGAGCCAAAAGCCGCCAGCACACCACAATCGCGTGCGTTATCATGCACAGGTGAAACTCTGCATCGTCTCGGACAGTCATGACCGCTCGGATTCCCTGGCGGAAGCTGTGCGGTGCGCCGCGGCCGAAGGGGCGACAGCCGTGGTTCACTGTGGAGACATCATTGGCACGCAGACCCTGCGCGCCGCAATGAGCGTCGGTCTGCCGTTGCACGTTATCCACGGCAACAATTTGGGCGATCCAGTTTCGCTGGCGCGCTGGGCGCGCGAAAGCGGTGAACGACTCCACTATCACGGCGCCGACGCCCGGTTGGATTTAGGGGGACGCCGTATATTCGTTGTTCACTATCCAGAATATGGGTACGGGATGGCATGCACCGGTGACTGGGATCTCGTGTGCTGCGGTCACTCGCATGTTGCGGCCATCGACCGGGTGGGCAATGTCAAAAGCGGCGTGACGTTGCTTGTGAATCCCGGAACTGTGGCGGGTCTTGCTGCGCCCGCCACGTGGGCGCTCGGCGACCTCGCTGAGATGCGATTCGAAATTCGGCACCTGAACGCGCGGGCGACCTGACCGCAGGTGCGATAGACGTTTCTGCCCGGGGTAGCTCTGGCCCGTTGTCGCACCGTTGTTCGGCGACGTACCGCAACACCTATTCCAGTTCCAGGATCACCGTCTCTGGGACGAATGCAACGTCCGCAGGTCCGCCGTGATAAGTTTTCTGTGCCGCGCTCCACGGGACGAGAGAATACGCGCTTGAACCTGGCGTTGGGTTTCGCGCGGTGCGACAAAGCTGCCGGCTTGATGCTCAACTCGAGTTGGCCAGCCACCGCTTGATCTGGGCGTAGACTTCCGGCCGGCTGAGCAGGTCCAGGTGGTTGATGCCATAGGCCACCCACTGCCGCGACTCGTCGAACGTCAAGGCGAGCCGCGGATTCGCATGGCGGCCGAGCGCGCTCGCCAGCGGTACGATGCCGTCGCCGATCAATCGGCCGGTGAGATCGCCCGCCGTCTTGCCGGTGGTCGCCGCGATCGCGTAGCAACCGACGCCTTTCGGCAATGGCACGGCTACGCGGAGGTCGCTCCCAGGCTTGAAGCGATCGCGCTTGTTCCAGTCTTCGTCCACCAGGTTGCCGAATCGCAGATCGGTGATGCCCGCGCTACGGATCTTGCCGAGACGAGCCAAGGGAGCAGAGTAGGCGCTCGAGCTCAGCAGCATGTCCACCCAGTTGCCTCCCCGCTCGAGCGGCGCTCCGTGATGCGGCGTGCCGAGGAAAACGAGCTTGTCGACGCGCCGACGCCAATCGTGGCGCGCGAGCTCCCCGTAATGGCAGGCGCTGCGGGCGACGAGCCCGCCCATGCTGTGGCCGATCAACACGAGTTCGGTCAGCGGCACCGGCCAGAATCGCACCAGCGTTTCGAGCAAGTCGGCGAGCGCACGCCCATTTGTCGAGACATGGAGGCCGCTGTTGTAGTGCAGATAGACCGGCGTATATGCGAAGTCGCGCGCGAGCGCGGCACCGTGATCGTGTCCCCTGCGTTTCCACTGCAGATCGCTCATGCAGAGGCCGTGCAGCAGCACGACCAGCCTGCCGCTGGCTTGCGGGATCGCCGCTGCCAGTGCGTCGCGCTCGCCAGGCAACGGGATTCCGCCCTGACGCAGACACATCGTGATCGCCAGCGGGTTGTGCGACGCCGCCAGATAGTCACCGAGCACGCCATTCAGCGCCGCGAGCAGCGCTTCGCGCCCCGGCCACGTGCTTCGCTCGCCAAGCAGGGGCTCGAGCCGCGCCAGCAGCCTGTCGAATCCGTGCTCGACGACACCGAGCACGCCGCGGATGCTCTGATAGACCAGGCGCGTGATACCGGTCGTCCGGTCCCGTCTCTGCTTCGCGAGTATTCGCGGAACACTGGCGATGTTGTAATGCATCGCCTCGACCAGGTCGACGACGCCGGCAATGCCGACAATGGTCAGCCGGCTTATTCCACGAAGATCGGCCGCGTGCAGCCGAAGCTTATCGACCATGGCGAGCCATAGCAGTTGAGGCGTCTGGCTCGCGCCTTGGCGTGCTGCAGAAGGAATGTCCCGTAGCGGTACGGCGCAAGCGTAACATGCGCAGTTTAGCGCGCGAGTCTGCATGGCAAGAATTCACCGCGAATCCCACCGCACCGATCGCATCGGCTGGTTACGCGCCGCAGTGCTCGGCGCCAATGACGGCATCGTTTCGACAGCCAGCCTGGTGCTCGGTGTCGCAGCGGCGGGGGCGACGCACAGCAGCGTGATGGTCGCGGGGATCGCCGGGCTGGTCGCGGGAGCCATGTCGATGGCTGCCGGGGAGTACGTATCGGTCCGCTCACAGTCAGATTCCGAAACAGCCGCGCTCGATCTCGAACGCGCGGAACTCGAAGCGGACGACCCGAGCGAGCGACGGGAGCTGACGGCGATCTATGTCGGCCGGGGCGTGGAGCCGATGCTCGCAAAAAAGGTTGCCGAACAGCTCATGGCCCGTGATGCGCTGGGCGCGCACGCTCGCGACGAGCTCGGTATCTCCGAGACACTCAGCGCGCGGCCGATCCAGGCAGCGTTTACCTCAGCGGCGAGCTTCGCCGTGGGCGCAGCCATGCCGCTGCTGGCTGTCGCGCGGGTCTCCGAGCCGAGTCTGATCCCCGTCGTCTCCGGGACTTCGCTCGTGTTCCTAGCGATCCTCGGCGGATGGGCTGCCCGCGTGGGCGGCGCAAGGGTGACGATCGGCGCAATGCGCGTCACATTCTGGGGCGCACTCGCGATGGCGCTGACGGCGGGCGTCGGAAGACTGTTCGGAACAGTGGCCGGATAAATCCGCGCTCGATTCTGGGATTGCGCAGACAGGAAGGAACCTCTGGTCAGGCGTCCTCGGTCAAGTCTTTCACGCCTTGTTCGAGATGGCGACCCTGTGAGGCCGGCATCGAAGCGTCGTTTCACCGCCAAACACCAGGTTTTGACCGAAATCAAGTGACGTGACGCTTTCGTCGGGTATGTTCAGACCGCAGACATCCATTTGCGAGGAGGGAATCATGGCCACGCGCCGTACCACGATGAGAAGCCGATCTGGCACCAAGCTCTATGCAGTGCGTGACGAGAGCGGCAAGTTCAAGGACATCCAGACCTACAAGCGCGCCCACGCTGCCGACCTGCGCCACAAGTCGAAAGCCGAGAAGGAGGCCGCCCAAGGCCCCATCGAGAAGAAAGTCAGGAAAACCGCGAATGCTGCCGTGAAGTCCATCAAGAGTTCGGTGATGGACACGGTCGCTGCAGTGAAGAGCGCAGCAAAACGAGCTGTGAAGCAGGTCTCGAACCCTCAGCCCGCATTGAAAGTCTCCAACCCTCAACCGGCTTTGAAAAGCACGGTGAAAACGGCCGCCAAGAAGATGACCCGCAAGCCGGCGTCGGAAAGCGCCGTCAAGAGGGCGCGGAAGAAGTGACCGCCGCAGACGCAAGGTAACCCAGCCTTGGCTCGCCTTGCACGTAAACCGGGGATCAGGGCTGAAAGGAGTATGGCGGCAACGTAACGAGACGCGCGTCGTCGACGGGACCGCCGATCGTGAAGTGATACAGGCTTTGCCACCGCTCGTCGGCAATCCCGAGCAGTCCGTGCATCTCGTCGTCGAAGTAGCAGCCGATTCCCGTAGAGCGCACGCCGGCCGCTTCCGCTTCCAGATAGAGCACCTGTCCGAGCATTCCGCATTCCCAGAACAAATGCCGGTAACGCCACGGTTCCTCGCGCGCAAGTTCGACATGCGCGAGCATACCGAGGGCGAAGCACGAGTCGGCCGCGATGTCCTGATGACAGCAGATCGTCTTCGCGATGGCGCGAAGGTCGTAAGGCAACAGCAGATACAGCGGCAGGTGTTCGGGACCTTTCTTCTGCCACAGCCATTGCCGGCGCATCGATGACCTGAAATCGGCCAGCACCGATGGCTCTCGCAGGAACAGGTACAAACCCGGTTCGACCCCTGCTACGCGATGTACCATCAGGGCGGCGTGTACCTGCGGCTGCGTGCGGAGGGCGTTCCAGGGCGGCGTGTTCGTGCGCACCATGAGGGCGTCCAGCATCGCGAAAAACGATTCGTCACCGATCTGCGTTTCCCCGTCGAACTCGACCGCGCTGCGGCGCTGCCGCGCGATCGTCGCGAACGTCGGATCGAGGACGGGACCACGGGGTGGTGGCAGCGATGCTGGTCGGTAAGCGGCGGATTCGGAAGTCATTGGCTTTCGTGTCGCGCTATGGATCGAATCGATGTCGTGCCACGGCACGTGGTCCGCGCTCAGGCAGTTGGCGCGACCGGACCAGGTCGCATCGCGTACCTCCTCGCGCATGTGCTCGAGTTGCGGTCTTGAGCCGCCCGACCCAACCCAAAGCAGTGCATCAGGGGCTTCCGGCTCCGCGACGCCAAAATCCGCCTCGCGATCGAGCCCGAGCAGCTTGGACACCAGCTCATCGCTGGCCGAGGCAAGCAAACGCGTCTGCCAGCCGAGCATCGCCGCGGCGTAGCAGAGCGCCGCGATTGCATGTCCGCAATCGTGGTGGCAGTAGCGCCACGCCCGCATTCCGTATTTCCATGCCTCGCGCCAGTAGATCGAGCCCAGGCCCACTACGACGCCGCCATTCCCGAAAGCGGCCGACCAGCGTGGATGGTCGAGCGCTGCTCGTCGTTCCAGCGTGTGATCGCGGCTCACATAGTGATACACGCCCGCCGACAGTCCGGGAAGATTCGGGCACAGCAGATAGCCTTCCGTTGGATGCAGATTGCCGCTGGAGGGATTGCAACGCAGCGCCCAGCGATTGCCGCCGAACGATTTCCAGGCCGACAAACCAAGAGAGAGTTCGAACAGGACCGCAACGCTGCGCACTTCGAACGCCTGCATTGCCGGCAGCTCGCCACGCCGGAGAGCGGAGTAGCGTGTGGGTGGGGCATCATCGGCCGCCAGCGGCAGATTGATCGCCGCCGCGCCCGCATAGCGCCGGAATGGATCGGGTTGGTTGGCCCAATCGAGCCGGCCCGGGCCGGGCGCGTACCTGTCGAGATGGTGCTTGCTGCGGCGGTGATACTCGAGGAGCGCGGAATCAGGCAATTGACGCCCGCCGACCACGCCGCTCGTTCCGATTCGGAGCGGTGATTGAGGACCGACCTATTCCTTCCGAAAGTGCCGTCGAACCTTTGCCGCGATCTGCGGAGCGGTCATCTTGTCGACTGTTTCGACACCGACTACGCGTCCGCCAAGGCCTTTGCTCGCGAGGCGCTTTTCGAGCTCTCCCTTTGCCTCGCCTGGACCAAAGAGCAGGATGGATTCTGCGTCGCGAATGTGCGAGATCACCTCGTCATAGTATCTATCGAGGTGGGCGGCGAATTGTCTGTCTCGCTGGTCGTCTGCCGAGCCTTCTTCCGGTCTGTTGCCACCAGAGAACCGGACATGCTTCTCCATGCCTGATTCTATTCGTGTCGTCTCTTCTCCCTGATCTCCGAGAGACACCACAAACGTCTCCCGGTGATCAACCCACAAACCCACTTGTCTGTTCATAGGCATAAAATCATTCCTCGCTTGATCCACGGCCCGGCCATACCTTCCAAGCGGGCATCGCGCTATGCTTGCGGCGACAAACCAAAAAACGATCCTCCAATGCGTGTCGCACTCGGCGTCGGGCTACTCCTCGTGCTCCTTGAGGCAGGCTGTGCCGCCGTAAACCCTCCGCCGCCGGTGGTGCCGTCACCGACCGCGTCGCGGCAAGCCGGCGCCGAAATCATGGCACCGGCAGTGCCACCAGCTTTGCCCCCTACCCCCCCGGCTCCAACCACCAAGCAAAGTGGCCCGGCTACAGGCCAACCACCCGGTGCTCCGGCAACGCCGTCGACGAGCGCTTCCGCAGGCCGGCGCGACACGAAGTCCACGTCGCCAATTGCGAAGGCTCCGCCTCCCGCCCCCTCCGCCCCTGCCACGAGGAAAGACAGCATCCCTCCGGAGATCGCGAAGCCGAAAGCGCCGCCGCTGGACCTCGCGTCCTTGGAGACGCGTCTCAAGGATACCAAAGCCATTGGCGTACTTACCAAGATCGCGCTCAAGAACCAGGTCGATGACCTGCTGGATCAATTCCGCAATTTTTACCGGGGAAAGCTCAAAACCGCTCTCGCCAGTCTCCGGCAATCGTACGATATGCTGCTCCTCAAGGTAGTCTCTCTTCTGCAAGATGGCGACCCCGCGCTGGCATCCGCGATCGTGAACTCGCGCGAAGCGATCTGGGGCATTCTTTCGGACCCGGCGAAATTCGCAACGATCTGATTCGACGCGGAAGACAATATGACAATGCGCATGACCGGAACAGCGATCGCGATATTGGTGGCGACATACTTCCCGGCGCCCTCGCTCGCGGCCGATGACGCATCGGCCAAGAGGGATTTGTTTACCGTGATTACGCTGCAGGGCCTGCCATGCGGGGAAGTTGTCAACTTCACGACGAAAGGTGAAAACGACCACGTTGCATCATGCAAGGATGGGAACCGCTACCACGTGTTTCTCAACCCCCAGGGAAGAGTGGTCGTGGAGAAACAATGAAGCGCGGTGCGCGCGCCGAGCAAGCCGCCGGAAATCGTCAGGGGCCGCAATCGACGAGGTGGCTTATCGCACCCCTGTCAAGCAGCTTAACGACGCGCCCTTGCACCTGGAGCAACCCTTCACGCTGAAATCGAGAGAGCAGACGACTCACCGTTTCCAGCTTTACCCCTAGGTAGCTGCCGATCTCTTGCCGCGTCATTCGCAGTACGAACTCGCACGACGAATAACCACGGGCTTGATATCGCTGCGACAAATCGCGCAAAAAGAACGCGATCCGCTGATCGGCACGCATCGTCCCCAGCATGAGCAACAGGGCGCGCGCACGCGTGCCTTCCTGCGATATTAGCTTGCGCAAGTCGTGCCCGAAATGATCGCTCAGCCGCGCGAGATTCCGGATCCCGTCGAATGGAAGCCGGCAAACGTCCATGTCTTCCAACGCGATTGCCTGGCTGTCATGGAATTCCGACGCAATGCCGTCGATTCCGATGATTTCTCCGGCCATGTGATAGCCGGCGACCTGCTCTTGCCCGTCTCTCCCGAGCAAAACCGTCTTGCACGAGCCGCAACGTATCGCGTAGAGCGCGTCGAACCTCTCCCCGACATGATAGAGCACGTTGCCTTTCCGGAACCGCGTCCGCGTGGTCAGCATTCGCTCGAGGATCGTCGTCGCTAACGGGTCCGGTCCTGCGGACAAGCCGAACTCGGTCGGCTCCCAATTCGACCACCGCGGCGCGCTGCGCACCACGTCGTGCTCGCGCTGAGCCGCGAGGCCCTTGAGCCGCGCGTTGGCCTTCGTAAGTACGTCGACTTGTCGCTGCACAGCGGTCGATTGTTGTTGACTCGACGCAAGAGCTCGTTTGAGTTGTTCCACCTGTGCGAGGGCTCGCTGCAATCGCGCGGGTGCGGAGTCGATGGCGTCGATGGCGACTCGCCGCGCGGCGCTGCGCAGGTATGAGACGGTCGCATGCGGCCTCATGAGCTCCTCCGGGGTGCCAGTGACAGGGCCGGTTCTCATTCAAAACCCTCCACGCACATTTACGCCCCCAAGGAACTCGAAGTCGTCGTCGACAAAGGACTTCCTGCACGACATGTACGAGTTAGGATATTCGTCGTCTGTGCGGTAGCGCACAGATGCGTCGCGCGGGCCACCGACGCTCAGGACGGCTCACCCTTCGCACGAAGCTCAACCAGACGCCATCAACTGGGGAACAAGCAGGCCCGTAAGCTCCCCCTCCCGGTCGACAGCGGAAACTGGACTTTTCCGGCGACGGAACCATAGCAGCTGAATCCGTTCCGGTGGTCATGGACGCTACTCCATGTGAGCCTCGCGCTTTTTGCTAGCGCTCTGGGATTGGCCATGAGTAAGCGGAGCGGCAAAAGTGGACCGACTGCGATGTACTCGTGGTCCGACTCCGCGCCCATCCGCGCGCGAATGCCATTCACGAATCTGCCCATTGAGATAGAGCTGCACGGTCTGCCGGATTTCAGCCGGCATGACGGCCCTAACTGTTTGAATATTGGCTCGCCAAAACCGGGCCAATCTGAGCACCGGTGGGCGACACTCGACTCCCGAGCGTGCGGCGCAGCCAACCGGCAGGAGTTCGACCCGACCCGGACGGTGGAACCCTACGAATTGCGGACGTTCAACGTTTGAATTCAGCCACCGCCGAGGGCTGCCTTCTGGACAGAGGGTCGGACATCAGTGCCGGGCGTACAGAAGAAGCAAGGCGGCGGCTGAGCCCACCAGGGCGGCGAAAGTCATGGCCATGCCAAAGACCCGGAACCTATAATCTTCGGCGATCTTGCTGACGCCATAAGCGTGCGCAATCCTTCCCAAGAGCAGGCAGATGCAGAGTGCGTGTAGGAAGACGTAGTGGGCACCGCCCGCTTCGACCAGGAAGGCAAGCAGAAAGGTCAGCGGAACGTATTCGGCGAAGTTTCAATGAACGCGCACCGCGCGAAGAAGTTGCTCGTTGCCCCCATCGCCCATGTCGATCCGAAGTTTGCGGCGTAGGCGCAACGTACGCACACTCAGGGCGAAGAAAAGCAAGCCAAGGAGCGCGGCGTAGAACGGGGTATTGTGCATGAGCGTTCGCCCTAAGCAACTATTCAGTATGCAGGCCGATTGTTGCGCACGGCGGGCTCAATGCAGGCGTCCACGGGCAGATTCGGCGAGTCGGCCAGCGCGACAAGGCGCTGCCCGGTTGCCAAGAGGGAGTTCATGTTCGTGGGTCCTCGCATCATGGTCGACGTGGAATCCTCGCGCCCCGGAAGGCCGGTCGGCTCAGATCAATCGGCTGCAGCATTCACACTGTCAATGCCCGTGGCGACGTCCGCCAACGCTATCGCGCATGAGCAACATCTGGACGTCGCCGAGCGCGCGCTCAGCGAAGCCCGCCTCGCAGTAGCACAGGTAGAACTCCCACATCCGGACGAAAACGTCAGAGTAGCCGAGCGCGCGAATGTCGTTGAGGCGGGCGAGGAAGTTCTCGCGCCAGCGCGCGAGCGTCGTTGCGTAGTGTGGACCGATGTCCTCGACGTCCAGGACGCGAATATCGCTCGACGCCGACATCGCCTGCACGAGCGCGCCCGTCGAGGGGATGCAACAGCCGGGGAAAATGTAGCGTTTGATGAAGTCGACCTCGTCGCGCGCCCGTGCATAGTGGCCCTCGGCGATCGTGATCGACTGCAACAGCATCGGTCCGCCGGGAACGAGGCGCGCGGCGCAGCGGCGGAAGAACTCGCCGAAGTACTCGTGGCCGATCGCCTCGATCATCTCGATCGACACGAGCTTGTCGTACGTGCCCCGGACGTCGCGGTAGTCTTCGAGGAGCACGGTGATGCGATCGTCGAGGCCGGCCGCGCGAACGCGCTCGCGCGCGAGCTCGTACTGGGCCGGCGAGATGGTAGTGGTGGTGACCCGGCAGCCGGCGCGGCGGGCCGCATGCAGCGCAAAGCCGCCCCAGCCGGCGCCGATCTCGAGCACGTGATCCTGCGGCCCGAGCGCGAGCTTGCGGCAAATGGCGTCAAGCTTCGCCGCCGACGCCTGCGCGAGCGGCATTTCCGGCCGCTCGAACAGCGCACACGAGTACATCATCGTCTCGTCGAGGAACAGCTCGAAGAAGTCGTTACCGAGGTCATAGTGCGCGGCGATATTGCGCCGGCTGCCCGCCCGCGTGTTGCGATGCAGCCAGTGCGCGGCCCGGCGCACCGGCGCCGCCAGGGCCGCGAGATCGCCTTCCATCGAATCGAGCGCCTTCCGGTTCCGGAGCATCAGGCGCAGCAGGGCGGTGAGGTCGTCCGCCTGCCAGTGCCCGAGCATGTACGACTCTCCTGCGCCGACGGAGCCCCCGAAGGCGATCTCGGAATAGAACGCGGGATCGAGCACCGTGACGGCAGCGTCGGGACCGGTGCGTTCGGCGCCGAACGTGAAGGCTTCGCCCGCTTCGCGAATGCGCAGGAGCCCTTCACGGACGTCCGCGAGACGGGCGAAGACGAGCCTGCGCGCGAGGGCGCTGAGTGGTTGTATGCGCGCCTGTTCGCGCGATCGCTCGATCAGCGTCGTATCGTTCATGCTGGCTTGTTCCGGATTGTCTTTGCGGGGTGGACGTGGAAGGGCACGCGCTTCGCCCGCAGCCGCAGCGCCTCCCAGTAGATTGCGGCGAGCACTCCAAGCGATGCGAAGGGAAAGCGCAGCAGGGCGCCCGCCAGGCTTGCGCCGCTCAACGCCCGTCGCTCGAGCACGAGCGTCGCGTCGAACAGCTTCGCGCCGTCGCGCCGATTCTCCATGTGGACGGCGAGCCGCCGGCCCGGGCGGGAGAAGCGCCAGTCGTACTCGATATCCATGGGCATGAACGGCGAGACGTGGAAACGCTTTCCGAAGCGAAAGTGCAGCCTGCCGCCGATCGCGCCGCCGGCGCGCGCCGGCAGCACGTACGCGTGTCGCTCGTTCCACGGCGTGTTGGTGATCTCGGCGACGATCGTTTCGACGTTCGTCCCCGGCCGGGTCATAGCAGAAGTAGAACGTCACCGGATTGAAGCAAGCGCCGAAGGTGCGCAGGTGCGTGAGCATTCGCACCGGTCCGGCCGGCGGAACCCCGGTCTCGAGCGCAACTCGTTCGCGGACGGCCTGATCGAGCGGCAGGCGCGCATCGCCGAGGTAGTCGGCGCGCCGCAGCCATGCGATCGCGGGTCGGCGCGTCGACCAGAACCAGCGACCGCAGAACACGCGGTCGAGTTCGGCCAGGTCGAGCCACGCCATGCACAGGCGGTACTCGAACGCATGACGGATAGGCGCGAAACGACGGTGACGAAGCAGCCCGACGTAGAGCGCGCTTTGCATGCCGCCGTCGCTCATCGGAACTCCACCGTGACCGCCGCCTCGTTGCGCCGCAGAAAGGGCGGCGTGAACGGAGCGTCGTAGAACAGGGAGATCGGCACGCTCGCGGCCCGCCAGCGCGAGTCGGCGAGCGCGCGGAGCATCGCTTCGCCGCGTTCGGCGATCTCGCGCGCGTCGGGGGAGCCGCTGTAGCGCAGCACCGCGATCGTTTCGGGGGGCACTTCGACGAGACGGACCCGCGGATCGGACGGCCGCGGCGCCGTCTCGAGCGTAAGGCGCGACGGGAGAAAGAAGCGCATGCGAGCCCCGGTCGCGTCGGCTGCGGTTTCCACCGGAACGGTCATCGCAATCCGTTCGCCGCTCGGCGCTGTCTCCACGGGGACCGTCATCGCGATCTTCTCGGCTCCCTCGGCGCCGCGATTGGCGCCGGCGATGTAGGCAAACAGAACCGAGAACGCCTGGTTCCGGCCCGCCCGGTCGGCGGAACCGCTCATCGTCACCTCGGCGCCGAGCCGGGGCTCGTATCGCCGCACCTCGATTCCGCCGGGGAGTTCGTCTACGACGGCATAGCGCGGTTCCTCGTAGGTCCTGATGCCGAGCATTCCCACCGCCCCCTCTAATACAAGCTGTGCGTAATAAAACAAGGCCGGCATCATGAACGCGGTTGCGGGCTCACGCCGCGCGCCTCCGGTCGCCGGCGAGATCGCCGTCGTAGTGACGCAGCGCATCGAGAGCGCTCACGACCCCGTCCTCGTGGAAGCCGTTCCGCCAGTAAGCTCCGCAGTAGTAGGTGCGCCGGCCGCCATTGAGCTCCGCGTGCCGCGCCTGGGCGGCGACGCTCTCGCGCGTGAACAGGGGGTGGTGGTAAACGAGCCGCTTGATGACCCGCGCCGGGTCGATCGCGTCCCCGCAATTGAGCGTGACCAGGAACGGCTCCGGTGCGTCGAGGCGCTGCAGGACGTTCATGTCGTAGGTCAGGGCGACGGGGCCGCGGCCGGGCAGCAGGTGATAGTTCCACGCCGCCCGCGCCAGCCGCCGCTTCGGCAGCAGGCGGGTGTCCGTGTGAAGTACCGCGTCGTTGCGCTGATACCGGATCGCGGAGAGCACTTCGCGCTCCGGGCCGCTCGCGTCCGCGAGCAGCGCGAGCGCCTGGTCGCTGTGGCAGGCGACGAACGCCGCGTCGTAGCGGGCTGCCTCGTGTCCGCGCGCCTTCACGATCACGCTTCCCGTGGGCCGCCGGATCCACTCCACGGGAGCATTCAAGCGGATGCGCTGGCGAAAAGGCGCGGTGAGCTTCTCGACGTAGCGTGCGGACCCGCCGCTCACCGTGCGCCAGGCAGGACGGTCATCGACGGTGAGCATCCCGTGATTGTGCAGAAAGCGCACGAAGAATCGGGCCGGGAACGCAAGCATCTCCGCGGGATCGGTCGACCAGATCGCCGCGCCCATCGGCACGATGTAGTGCTCGACGAACGCGCGGCCGTAACGGCCGCGCCCGAGGAGCTCCCCGAGCGGCAGCTCGCCGGCCTCCTTGTCCAGAATCGCCCGGGCCTCGCGATTGAAACGGAGGATGTCCCGGATCATGCCGAGGAACGAGGGTCGAACGAGGTTGCGGCGCTGCGCGAACAGCGTGTTGAGCGTAGTACCGTTGTACTCGAGCCCAGTGGACTCACAGCGGACCGAGAAGCTCATGCTGCTTTCCTGCGAGGCGACGCCGAGCTGTGCGAGCAGCGCCGTGAAACTCGGGTAGGTCCGGTCGTTGAAGACGATGAATCCGGTGTCGACGTCGTAGCGCCGCCCCGACTGCTCCACGACGTGGGTGTGACTGTGGCCGCCCACGTGCCCGGCCGCCTCGAACACCGTGACGTCGTGCTCCCGGTGCAGCCGGTACGCGACGACATTGCCGGCGATGCCGCTGCCGATGATCGCGATCTTCATCGGCGATTCCCGCGTGCGGCGGCCGGCATCGGCCGCAGGTCCCAGATCACGCCGATCGCCGCCAGGGCGACGAGGCCGTAGTAGCTCAAGTCGATCTCCCACCAGCGGACCCCCTGGCGCGCCGCGCCCGGAAAGCGGTGATGGTTGTTGTGCCAACCCTCGCCGAACGTGAGTAGTGCGAGCCATACATTGTTGCGCGAGTTGTCGCGCGTCGCGATAGCGCCGGGAGCCGAACCCGTGCGCGAGCGAGTTGATCGTGAACGTGGCGTGGTAGAGAGCGACCGTCGAGATGCAGAAGCCCCATACCACGAGCTGCGCCCCGCTCGTGCCGAGCCCAGGCGCGGCCCGCTCGAGCCACCATCCCGTGCCGTACAGCACCGCCGCGAGCAGCGCAGGGACCGCGACGTCGAAGCGGTCGAGCCACCGCAGTTCAGCATAGCGCGCGAGATCTGGCACGAGCCGGAGCCTTGCGGCGAAGTTCTCGCGTGCGAGGAACCAGCCGATGTGACTCCAGAGGAACCCGTGCTCGATCGTTGAATGGCTGTCGGTCGGTCGGTCGGCGTGCGCGTGATGATGCCGGTGGTGCGATGCCCACCACAGCGGGCCGCGCTGGACGGCGGCGGCTCCGAGCAACGCGAAGACGAATTGCGCCGCGCGCGACGTGCGGAAGGCGCGGTGCGAAAAGTAGCGGTGGTAGAAGGCGGTCACCGCGAACATGCGCAGCGCGAAAAGCGCGACGGCGACGACGACCGCGAAGTTGCTCGTTCCCGTCCAGAGGACGCCAAGGCAGCCGGCGTGCAGAAGCCCGAACGGCACCACGCGCGGCCATTCGATACCACGCTTCGCATCCGCGGGAGCCGGCGCGGCGCCCACGCCGCTGTCGACCCAGCGCCGGAGCGCGGTGGCAAACCGAGCGGTCGTCATGATGCGTCTCGCGATGCGGCGGGTCGGCTGTCCGGCGGGCGCTGCGGGACCCTGGCGATCTTCGACACGTCGTAGCCCTGCTCCGCCACGAACCGGAGGAGGCGCTCGTAATCGGCGTCCGGGATCTGCGGCGTGCGCGCCATGATCCAGACGTAGTCGCGTTTCTCGCGGGCGATCACCGTCTGGGTGTAGTCGGGCGTCAGGTACGCGATCCGGTAGTCCGCCTTCACCGGCCAGACGAACTGCATCCCCCAGGCGGCATTGGACGTCGGGTCGACGACGTAGGCGCGGGGCGTGTAGCGCTTGGCCTCGCCGTCGAAACCGCCCGCCCGGAACGTGAACGTCGTCTCGATCGTGCCGTCGGCCGCCAGACGGTACGACTCGACCGCGTCGTGCGCGCCGCGCTCGATGAATGTCGGAATGCTCGCAATCACGTACCAGTCGCCCATGAAGCGCGGCAGGTCCACGTGCGGGACCAACGCGAGCGGCGGATGTGGCGCGCTCTGGCAGCCGGAGAGAAGCAGCAGGGAAAGCAGGAGGGGCCGGGTCTTCATTTCATGCTCAGGTAAGCTCGTAGCGCAGCCGTCGGCCGCCCTGCGCGGGTGCTTCGAGCGCCACCCACCCCCCGTCGACGTACCACAGGTCGATGCGCAGCTGCGGCGCGACGATGCGATGGCGCTGGGCGGACAAAGTGCGGCCGCGGACTTCGACCCTGTCGTCGCCCTGCGCCGTTATGGTCACGGGCACGAGCTCGCCCGTCTGGCTGTTGAGCAGCGCGTGCGCCTGAAGGATCCCGGGGTTCCAGTACGCGAAGCTCATGATGCAGCCGCGGTGCTCCTCGCGTCGGTCCGGGCGCTCGACGACGAGGCGATCGCCGCGTGCCGACGCGCTCACGTCCTGGCGCTCGCCGTTCGTCTCGGTGCGCGCGACGAGCGAATCCAGGCAGCCGCCGTTCCATTGCTCGACTGCCTCGTGGAAGTAGCGGTACGCGCTGACGAACAGGACCCGGACGTCGAAGCGTGCCTCACTCCGCAGCTCGCGCGCGTCCCCTGTCGTCGTCAAGGTGAATCGATGCTGCCCGATCTCGCGCCCGTCGAGCGTCACACGGAAGTTCCACGAGCGCACTTCACCCAGCGCCTCCGGAACCGACCCGACAAACAGCAACAGCGCGGCGAGTAGCGATCGCATCACGCCTCCCGCCGCGGCCCTGGAAAGAAGGCGTTCGTCCGGGCCGCGTAGTCGCGATACGCCGGTCGGCGCTCGCCGATGTCCTTCTCGAGGAGCGTCACGCCCGACACCTTGAGCAGCAGCACCGTCATGACGACCGGCGAGAAGGCCGTCCACCACCCGCCGGCGGCGAACGCGATCACGTAGAGGCCCCACCAGACGCAGCATTCGCCGAAGTAGTTCGGATGCCGGCTGAAACGCCACAGCCCGCGGTCCATGACGCGACCGGCGCTCGCGGGCTGCGCCTTGAAGCGCGCAAGCTGTGCGTCCGCGAGCGCCTCGAACCCGATGCCGAAGGCGACGAGCGCGGCCCCGATGACATCGAGCGCGCCGATCGCTCGGGAAGATCCGATCGCGGCGGCGAGCGGGGCCGAGATCAGCCAGGCGAGCAACGCCTGCAACCCGAAGACGAGGTAGAGGCTCTTCCATGCGAAGCCCGGGTCGTTGCGCACGCGCATCGCGCGATAACGGCGATCTTCAGGCGCGGTCCAGTTGCGCGCGGCGAGGTAGCCGGAAAGACGGACCGCCCACACGGCGACCAGGCCGAGCACGAGCAGCCCGCGCGTCTCGAGTGTCGTCATCGCGGCCGCATAGACGGCGGCCCCGCCCAGGAAGAAGAGCGCCCAGAAGATGTCCACCAGGCCGACGTTGCGCCTCAGCGTCGCGATCGCCCAGGCGATCAATGCGAGCCCGAGCATCGCAGGGAGCGCGTGGAGCCACGGCAGCATCGCGCTCATGGTCGCGCGTAGCCGTCGAGCCGCCGTGCCACTCGCAGCAGCAGCGGAGTAAGGACCGCCCAGCCCAACGCGATCGCAGCCATCGCCGCACCGGCGACGGTGAATTCGAGCGCGCCGAGCCGCGCACCCGCGTAATAGGCGGCGGGACCGCCGACTGCACCGAGAAGCGCCGCGAGCCATCCATGCGGGCGAAGCCAGCGCAGCGACACGTTGAGGGTCGTCGCGAACAGCGCCCACATCGCGACCATCCAATACGGCGCGATCCCGTCGACGAGCATGCCGCCCGGGAACGAGATCCAGCCCGACTGCACGAGCACCGTTTCGAAGAGGGCGCCCACCGCGGCCGCCGCGCCGACGAGGCGAAGCTCGATCGCCGGCCGCGCGGCGCGCGCGACATGCCATGCGACGACGACCGCGGCAGCAGTCACGCCGATCCACGGCAGGCCGTGCGACGCGCCCAGCACGCAGGCGAACCAGCCGGCCTGAAACAGAGCCACGTTGGCGACGAGCGTCACGCTATCCACCCGCTGGTGCACGCCGCCGGCTCAACGCACCGGGCGATCGAACAGGTAGTGGCTGACCCACCACTCCTGCCCGTCGCGATAGCCGAACAGCTCGCCGCAGGCCATGAAGAAGATGCGCCATCTTTGCAGCCACTGCACCGCCCCAGCCTCGCCGTAGGTGGCGGCGAGCACCTGGAGCGCCTGCGCGCGGCGCGCGTCGAGGTTGGCGAGCCAGGCGTCTGCGGTCCTTCGGTAGTGGCCGCCGTCCCAGCGCCAGCGCTTGACGAACCGCAGCGAGTCCTGGAAGCGCAGCGCGAGATCGTCGCTCGGCATCATGCCGCCGGAGAAGAAGTGTCGGGTCATCCAATCGGAAGGGCCGAGGTCCACGAACGCGTAGGGCGTCGAGCGATGGCAGAACACGTGCATGAGGAAGCGCCCGCCCGGGGACAGCCAGTCGTGCACGCGCAGGAAGAGTGCCCGCCAGTTGCGCATGTGCTCGAACATCTCCACGGACACGACGCGATCGAAGCGCCGCCCGGTCGTGAACCCATTCATGTCGGCCGTGATCACTTCGACGTTGCGCAACCCGCGGCGCGCGGCCTCGGCGAGGATCCAGGCGCGCTGCGAGTGCGAATTGGAGACCGCGCAGATGCGGGCGCTGGGGTGGCGCTCCGCCATCCAGAGCGTGAGCGAACCCCAGCCGCAGCCAAGCTCGAGAATCGCCTGGCCGTCCGCAAGGCCGGCGTGCTCGCAGGTCGCCTCCAGCGCGCGAGCTTCGGCTTGCCCGAGATCGGCGGCCCCCTCCGGCCACCACGCGCTGCTGTACTTGCGGTGCGGACCGAGCGCGATGGCGAAGAACTCGGCCGGGACCTCGTAATGCTGCTCGTTCGCGAGGTGCGGCGTGGGCGCGATCTCGGAGGCATCCATCGCACGCGCGAACGCCTCCTCAGCCTGCGCGCCGGCCTCACAGTCGCCGGCGGCGATCTCCCGCAGCCGCCGCTCGCAAAGGCGCCGGATCCCGCTCCGGATCACGGCATCGGGGACCAGGCCCTGCTCGACCCAGTTGATGGCGAGCCTATGCACCTGACTCATCGCGTCACCCCGCTCTTGAGCGTCGCGGCAATCAGGCGCACGCCGTCCTCAAGGTCGATGCCGAGAGGGATGGCGCCTGCCGACACGACGGCGCGGCGATGGCGTACCGAGGTCCCCCCGCCGACGAACACCGGCACAGCGAGCTCGCCGGTGAGCTTCGGCAGGGCCTGGTGGAAAAGCTCCGGTGCCGGATCGATCGAAGAGGAAATGACGATCGCTTCGCTGCCGCTTCGGCGCTGCGCCATGGCGGCGTCCTCGAGCGGAGTGTCCGCGCCGAGCACCACGACGCGCATGCCGGCGCTCTGGGCTTCGAGGGCGAACAGCAGCAGCCCCATTTCGTGCTGCTCGCCAGGGGCGCAGGCCGCTACCAGGCGCGGTCCGCTTGCGTAACGCATCCGATGCTGCAGGCGCGCGCCGAGCTTGCTGCGCATGTAGGTGGCGAAGAAGTGCTCCTCGGCGATGGCGCCGGGAAGGTCCTTCCAGCGCTCGCCGAGATGGGCCAACAGAGGGAGGATGAGTCTCGTGGTGACACGCTCGACCGGGTGGAGCGACAGCGCCTCGTCGTATATCCGGTCGAGCTCCGGCTCGTCGAAGCGCGCGATCGGCGCCGCCATTCGCTCGAGGTAATCGCGCCACGGGCCACGCGCCGCGATGCTCGCCTTGGTTTCGTCGTCCAGCAGCTCGCGGACCCGGCTGATCGGCACGCCGCGATCGACGAGTGCCAGCACGCGACGGATCTGCTCGACGTGGTCGTGCGTGTACAAGCGGTGGCCTTTGGCCGTGCGCGACGGACGGATCAGCCCGTAGCGCCTTTCCCATGCCCGCAACGTGATGGGATTGACGCCGGTGAGCGAGGCGATGGTGCGGATCGGAAGCCTTTCGGCGGCGGCGCTTGGCATGGCTTGGCGGGGTGGACCTGGACAGAAATTGTGCAAATCTTATACATCTGTTACAACCCTGTCAATGCATCCCTGCCTGACGTTTTTGTGTACAAGATCGATACAATGCGTCGTGCGAGCACGGAGTCGGGCAACGTGAGCGACGGCGCATCGCCCCTTACTCTCGAAACGACTCGATGACGACCAGGGTTCTGGTCTTCGGTGCCAGCGGCTACGTCGGCACCAACCTCGTGCCCTGCCTTGCGGCGCGCGGCTTCGCCGTGCGCGCAGCGGCGCGCCGGCGCGCGACGCTGGAGGCGCGAGGCTGGCCCGACACCGTCGAAGTCGTCGAAGCCGATGCGCTCGCCGCCGGCACGCTGCCCGCCGCGCTGGAGGGGGTCGACGTTGCGTACTACCTGGTTCACTCGATGGCCGCGGGACCCGACTTTCCGCGTCTCGACCGCGTGGCCGCGGAGCATTTCCGCGCTGCCGCCGAACGCGCCGGCGTACGGCGCATCGTCTATCTCGGCGGCCTGCAGCCCGCCGGGGATGCCTCGACGCACCTCGCGTCGCGCGGCGAGACCGGCGAGATCCTGCGCGCCGGCCGCGTCGCCGTCACCGAGGTACGCGCGGGCGTCATCATCGGTCCGAGCTCGGCCGCATTCGAAGTGATCCGCGACCTCGTCTTTCACCTGCACGCAATGGTGACGCCGCGCTGGGTGCGCTCGCGCTCGCAGCCGATCGCGCTCGACGACGTGCTCGAATACCTGGCGCGGCTGCCGGAGTTCCCCGAGGCCGCGGGCGTGATCTACGACGTGGGCGGCCCGGAGGTGCTGACCTACGAGGAGCTGATGCTGCAGTTCGGCGAACTTGTTGGCCGCCGGCCGCTGATCCTGCCGGTGCCGGTGCTCACCCCTGCGCTCTCATCGTACTGGCTGAATCTGGTGACCGCGGTGCCGACCAACATCGCGCGCGCGCTGATCGCCGGGCTCGAACACGACGTGCTGGCCGACGACGCCGCCATTCGGGCGCTCGCGCCGATCCCGCTCAAGACCTACCGGGAGGCGGCGCAGGCGGCGCTGGCGGCCGAGCGAGCCGGCGTTCGGAGCCCGCGCCGGACGGAAGGTTCAATGGTCTAGCGGCAGAATCGACCGGATTTCGCGTTCTATGCGAAGCAGATGAGCGGCGAAGCCGTGAGCGCAGTACCCGCTGAAGCGCTTTGGCGCGAAGTGGCATCGATTGGCGGTGCGAATGGCTATTACTATCTCGACGCGCTGTGGAAGGCGCGTGGCTGCGTCGATAAACTCACCGGGGGCACGGGTCTGCGCCGCGGCCGCCGTGATCCGCATGAAATCGCGGTCGGGGATGCGATCGATTTCTGGCGAGTGGTCGCGGTGGAACCGTGTCGGCGTCTCACGCTGATCGCCGAGATGAAGCTTCCGGGTTCGGCGGCGCTCGAGCTCGAATTGCGACCCGAGTCGAAGGGGCTCACACGGATCGTGGCGACCGCGTACTTCCATCCGGCGGGGGCACCGGGGCTCGTCTACTGGTATGCGCTGGCGCCGGCCCACGCGGTGATCTTCATAGGGCTTGCGAAGGCCATCGCCGAGCGCGCCGAGCGCCAGGAGGCTGCGGGCGAGAAGGCGACGCCGCCACGGCACCCGTGGTTGGGGGTCGCCGTGGCGCTATTTCTCCGCGGAAGCACGGGTTATCCCCATGCTGCACCGGAGCGTGGCAACAAGGGCCAGCGCAAGAAACGCCTCGCCATCGATGCCGTCGAGGCGGGGATCGTGCGCCGCATCTTCGCGCTCTACCTCAATGGCGACAACGGCGTTTCGATGCGTCGACGCTGGCCGGAGTTCTACACGGGGAACGACACGGGCCTCGATTAGGGCCCTTCGGGGAGCGCAGATGACTGAACGCCGCGGAAACTCCAGTTTAGAGCTGTCTACTTGACCAGTAATGCCAGTCAGGTCTCTAGCAGCCGACGCGCGAGTAGCGACTGCCTATCCCGGCGCCCATCGACGATGAGATAGACATATACGACCTGGCCTACGATGCGATAGATCACTCGGTACGGCTTCAAAAAGGTCTGGCGATATTCGCGGATGCCCAGCGACAGAAGTTCTTTCGGGTACGAGCCGCGCTCCGGAAACGTGGCAAGGCTCCCCATGGCGTCCTCGATGCGGTCGAGCACGTGGTTTGCTTTCGCTGGGTCGTCGTGCTCCGCAATGTAGTCAAAGAGCTCCTCCAGGTCGCGTGCGGCATCCTCGGTCAGCGATACTTGAAAGCGCCTCAAGCCGCTCTCTTCCTCTTGCCGCGCAAGGTCCGGATCACATCCGCCGCCGCGATAACCTTCCCTTCCTCGATCTGCCGGTTACCGAGGGCGAGAATCTTGAGCAGTGCCATCGTTTCCTGAGTCGCCTCGTACGATCCTACATCCTGAATGACCGCCTTGGCCTCGCCGTTCTGGGTGATCACCAACGGTTCGCGCTGTTCGGCAAGCTCGCGGACGATCTCTGCCGCGTTCGCCTTGAGGTAACTGATGGACTTAATCCGAGTCGAAAACTTCATTGCAATCCTTCGCAAGATGACCGAATTTAGACCTTATTCAGTCCTAAGGCAAGAGCTTAGGCGTCCCGCCACGAACGCAAGCCAGTGGCGGCCGATTACTTGGCTGGGCACAGGGGCAACAACGGGTGCGCGTGCGGCAGTGTTGCAAGCCGCTGAAAATGCACAGCGCAGCGCAAACGTCCGCGCGTACAGCGCGGCGCGAGAATGGCCCCCGCCTCGTCGCCTCGACGAGGGATCTCATACCAGTTCGATCCGCGCTTTATGTCCGGCGGCCGAAGCCAGCTTCGCGTCGCGCGTCACTAGCGGCGCGGCAAGCGCTTCAGCCAAGGTGAGATACGCAGCGTCGTAAGCGGTGACGTTATGTCGCAGCTCCCAAATGCGGAACAAGAACGGCTGATGGGGATAGCGCGTGATTGGAAAATCGGCGAGATCCTCGAGCGCCTCCCCACCGCGCTCGGGGCCGAACGCGCCTGCCAGTGCATACCTTCGCAACACCTGCGCGATTTCGACATCGAGCAGATGCGGGGCGTGCAATGTCTCACCCTCGGCGAAGATCCGCTCGGCGACTCGACTTGCAGCAGCCGTATGGAGCAATACCTCGATGACGGCGGACGCGTCGACGACAATCAACGCGCGTCTCGCTCCGCGCGAACGGCCTTGGCAGGCGAGAGCGTTAGCCGCACCGAGGTGCGACGGTCAAGGCGCGCCCGCAGCTCCGCGATGGTTGGGCGCTCTGCCATGTCCCGGATTTCGCGCAGGAGGTAATCGGACAGCGACATACCAGCCAAAGCAGCCCGCGCCTTCAGCTTGCGATGGAGGTCGTCCGGAACGTGGCGCAACTGGATCATCGTTGACATGTGGCTAGCATACAAGCATGTGGGGGACATGTCAATGTCCCTTCAGGACAATGTCAGCCCAAGTCGCAATGTCCGTCGGAGAATGAGAAAAGTCGGCGAGTGATGGTGGGTGCACACAAAGAGCGATGAGTATATTTCCGCCGCCGCAAAGCCACATACCGTGGGCGACTGGCGAAGACCCAACCAGCGAGAGTCCTTGCAGTTGTTGGCTTCACTGAAGCTGGCGCGGACTCGCTCCGCCCCCCAGATCGTGCGTCCCGCGCGACGGGGGTTCGCGTCCGAACGCATCGGACGCCCAGATGTTCGGACTTAATAGACCCCGCTTTGGACTAAACGATAGCGCGGACGCCTTTCTGCTCGATGATTTGCAGCAATTTTGCGGCGGCACCGCTTGGATGCTTGTCTGCTGCGGGGGCTTCCCACTTTTGGACGGTAGACACCGAGACATTGAGCAACTTGGCAAACACGGATTGACTCATCTTCGCTTTGCGAGTCCGTATGGCCGCAACGTGAGCCGGTGTGTAGGTCGGCGGCTCAACGAGGCACAGTGCCTTGATGCGTGCCAGGCGGTGCTGGTCGATAAGCCCGAGGCGATCGAGGTCAATGGCACTCTTGACCAAATCTGCCGATACGCGGTCCACAGCTTTCCTAGCGTTTCGCGCTTTTGAGGTTGTCATTGCAAATCTCCTTCAGTGCTCCGCTCTCGATTGCCAAACGCCAGTATAGCACCGAGTGCTATAGCTTACAGCCACGGTACTGCACGTTCGCTAATGCTGTTTCGGCCGGGTGATCCGGCCCGAGGAAATCGCCGACGCGATCTGCTTCATGCTGGCCTATTCGGCGGTGAGCGGCGAGCTCTGGGCGGACGCCGGCTGGCATCCGCCGGCGTCGCGCCCCTTGGCCGCCCCCCTCCCCCGACCGGCGGCCCGGGCGGGTGAGGAAACCGGGCCCCGAGCCTCAGGGGCGGTCCCTGAGGCGCCGCCCGCCGGGTGCGGGCCGCTTCACTCGTCGGAGAGCTGCAACGGGTTGGGCCGCCGTTTCTCGATGGCCCACTTGAGCAGCGCCGCGCTGCGGAACGCCGCGTGGGCGAACTTTCCGTAGGCTAGCGTCGCGAACAGCGCCATCACGACGCCGAGATGCAGCGCCAGCAGCAGTACCAGCGCGCCGGTCTCGCGCAGAAGCCATAGCGCGAGGCCGCTGACCGCGGCCAGGAACAGCAGCGCGACGAAGCCGCGGTCCATCGGCCGCTGCGTGGCGTCGCCGTGCAGCGGATGGCGCGTGAGGTTCAGTCGCCACAGGCCCGCGGTGCCGACGGCCAGCGCGATGCCGCCGGTCACGCCGAACAGCTTGGGCAGGCTCGCGAGCGGGTAAGGCGCCGCCCAGCCGAACAGATAGTGATAGATCGTCGCGGTCGCGGTCGCGGCGAAGCAAAGCAGGAAGCCGTAGAAGGTCAGGTGATGAAAGCGTCGGCGCGCGAGCGTGAAGGCGTCATCGGCATTGTTGCAGCCCTCGCCGTGCCCGCCGTCCAGGTACTTCAGGCTCAGGATATCGCGCCCGGCTTCGGCCAGCGCCGGCCCGCCGGGATTCCCGGGCGCCATTTCACGCCAGAAGCGCCGCACGCCAATGCCCAGCGCCAGCAGCGCAAACAGGAACACCGGCGCGAACAGCGCCACCATCAGGTTGTGGGGAAAGATCGCGTAGAAGTCGCCGGCGGCTCCACCGGCGGCGGGCGCGGACCACAGCGAGCCCGTCATCATCGCCGCCAGCACCAGGAACAGCGCGAGTCCGCCCGCCAGCGCCAGCGCCACCGTCAGCCCGTTGCGCCGGTACAGCGCGGCCAGTGCCGGCGGCCAGGCGTAGTCGGCATAGGTCTCGCCACGCACCCGCGCCATCGCCTGCGGCACGTTGACGGCGAACTCGTGCGGCGGTGCGTACTGGCAGGCGTGCAGACAGGCGCCGCAGTTATGGCAGAGGCTGGCAAGGTAATGGACGTCGGACCGGGGGAATTCGAGCCGCCGTGTCATCGCCGGAAACACCGCGCAGAAGCCTTCGCAATAGCGGCAGGCGTTGCAGATCTCCAGCACCCGGGCGACTTCGCGCTCGTCCGGACGCATGGCCTCGGGCGATGGGGCGGCCCCTGCCTCGGCCAGTGCCGCGGCGTCACGGGCCAGCGCTTCAACCGACGGCATGACGAGCCTCTCTGCCCAGTGCTGCGGCGGCCGCCTTCGCCCCGGCGATGCGGCCGAACGCCGTGCCGATGCTCATGCCCACGCCGGCGGTGTAGCCCTTGCCGAGCACGTTGCCGGCCATCATCTCGCCCGCGACGAAGAGGTTGTCGCTCGGCCGGCCGGAAAAGCGCACCGCCGCCGTTTCATCGGTCTTCAGTCCCAGGTAGGTGAAGGTCACGCCCGGGCGCAGCGCGTAGCCGAAGAACGGCGGCGTGTCGAGCGGGCGCGCCCAGTGCGTCTTGGCCGGCGCGAGACCTTCGGTGCGGCAGTCGTCGAGCGCCGTGTGGTCGAAGCGGCCGGGCCGGCAGGAGGCGTTGAAGGCGTCGAGCGTGGCCGTGAACCGGGCTTCGTCGAGGCCCAACCCGCGGGCGAGCGCGGGCAGCGAGTCCGCGCGCGTGCCCGGAAACACCGGCGGCATGAACCGGCCGATCGCCTTGGCATCGATGATCGAGTACGCGATCTGCCCCGGCTGCTGCGCCACCAGCCGCCCCCAGATCGCGTAGCGCTTGGGCCAGAAGTCCTCGCCCTCGTCGTAGAAGCGCATCGCGTCGCGGTTGACCACGACGCCTAGCGAGACGCAGTCGATGCGGGTGCAGATGCCGCCGTCGTAGAGCGGCGCGCGGGCGTCGATGGCGACCATGTGTGCCTGCGTCGGGTCGCCCACGGCATCGGCGCCGGCGTCGAGCATGAAGCGCAGCAGCGTCCCGGTGTTGAAGCGGGTCCCGCGGATCAGGAAGTTGTCGGCGGGGAACTCGCCGCGCTCGTTGCGGCCCCAGGCCTCGCGCAGCCATTCGCGGTTGGACTCGAAGCCGCCGGCGGCGAGCACGCAGGCGCGCGCGTCGATGCGCTCGCCGCCGGCGTGGGCGGCCACGAAGCGGCCGTCGGCAAGCTCCAGCCGGTCGACCGGCGTGTCGTAGCGGATGCGCACGCCCAGCGCTTCGGCGCTGCGGCAGTAGGCGTTGACCAGCGCCTTGCCGCCGCCCATGAAGAAGGCGTTGGTGCGCGCGGTGTGCAGCGCGCCGGACAGCGAGGGCTGGAAATGGACGCCGTGCCGGCGCATCCACGGGCGGCAGGTGCCGGAGGCGCGGATCACCAGCCGCGCGAGCTTCTCGTCGGTCAGCCCCCCGGTGACCTTGAGCAGGTCCTGCCAGAACTCCTCCTCCGGATAGGCGTCGACCAGCACGTCCTGCGGTGCGTCGTGCATGCAGCGCAGGTTGCGGGTGTGCTGCGAATTGCCGCCGCGCCACTCGCGCGGCGCTGCCTCCAGCATCAGCACCGACGCGCCCGCCTCTCGCGCCATCAGCGCGGCGCAGAGCGCGGCGTTGCCGCCGCCGATGACCAGGACATCCACCATTGGCATTCCCCCGCTGCGCCGCGACTATGCCGGCTCGCCCGCCGAGCGGGTCGTCCCCGGGCCGGCACCAGCGCCCCGCGCTTGCGAACCGCTTGCCTCCGGCCGGTGCGCCGCGGCGGCGCCGCGACGGCCGGTCATCGCCGGGAACAGGTCGTAGAGCTGCTGCGCCGCCGGCGAGAGCGACCGGCCGCGGCGGCGGATGAGTCCGACCTTGCGCGTCACCACCGGCTCGACCAGCGGCACGCTGACCAGCAGCGGGTGGTCGGCGGCCGGCATCGCCATCGACGGCACCGCGGCCACGCCCAGCCCGGCTTCGACGAGGCCGAGCATCGTCGTCACGTGCTGGGTCTCGTAGAGGCTCTGCGGCCGGCCCGGGACACCCGCCAGCGCCTGATCGATCAGCAGCCGGTTGCCCGACGACTTGCCGACGGTGATGTATTCGTAATGCGCAAGATCGGCCCAGCGAACGCGGCGCAGCCGCGCCATCGGGTGGTCGCGCCGGCAGGCGGCGACGAAGCGCTCCTCGCGCAGCGCCGTGAATTCGATGTCGCTCTCCTGCGCGCCAATGAAGTTGAGGCCGAAATCGACCTCGCCGCTCGCAACCGCCGCCAGCACGTCGTTGGCGCCGGCGTCGAACACCTTGACCCGCACCTTCGGGCAGCGCTCGCGGTAGCGCAGAATCACCTCCGAGACGTAATAGTAGACGGTCGACGGCACGCAGGCGACGGTCACTACACCCAGGCGCGACGCCGCGACGCCGCGGATGCCGAGCAGCGTCGCGTCGAGGTCATCGAGCAACTGGCGCACCTTGCGGTCGAAATCGCGGCCGACGGCGGTCAGCGTCACGCGGCGCGTGGTGCGCTCGAGCAGTCGCACGCCGAGCGCCTGCTCGAGCTTCTCGATGCGGCGGGAGAAGGCCGGCTGCGACAGGTGGACCGACTCGGCGGCCCGGTGGAAGTTGCTCATTTCCGCGACGGCGCGGAAGGCGAGCAGGTCGTTCAAGTCGAAGTTGATGGCCATCGCGGCGCCGCATCCGGGAGTGATGCGCATTGTGGATCAATCGATCCGAAATATGCAATTCACAACCGGCCAGCGGAAGTCGATGATCCGACGCATGAGCCGAACCGTTCCCTGCGTGCTGATGCGAGCCGGCACCTCGCGCGGACCGTTCTTCCTGCGCGAATGGCTGCCGCCGGGGGACGTCGCCCGCGACGAGGCGCTGATCGGCGCGATCGGGGCGTCCGACCTGCTGCAGCTCGACGGCGTGGGCGGCGGCAGCACGCTCACCAGCAAGGTCGCCATCGTGTCGCGCTCGGCGCGGCCCGGTTGCGACGTCGACTACCTCTTTGCCCAGGTCGGCGTCGGCCAGCGCTCGGTCGACACCCGGCCCAATTGCGGCAACATGCTCTCCGGGGTGGGCCCGTTTGCGATCGAGCAGGGGCTGGTCGCCGCTGCCGACGGCGAGACCACGGTGCGGGTGTTCAACGTGAACACGCGCACGCGCATCGACGTCACCGTGCTTACGCCGGCGCACCGCGTCGCCTACGAGGGGTCGGCGCGCATCGACGGCGTCGCCGGCGCGGCGGCGCCGATCCGCCTCGAGTTCCTCGACGCCTGGGGTGCCGTCACCGGGGCGCTGTTTCCGACCGGCAGGCGCATCGACGTCGTGGACGACATCGAGGTCACCTGCATCGACGCCGCGATGCCGATGATGATGGTGCGCGCGCGCGACCTCGGCGTGACGGGGCGCGAGTCGCCGGTGGAGCTCGACGCCAACACGCCGCTGCTCGAGCGGCTGGAGGCGTTGCGGCGCACCGCAGGCGCGATGATGGGTCTGGGCGACGTCGGCAACAGCGTCGTCCCGAAGCCGGTGCTGGTCAGCGGCGGCGACGACGACCACAGCATCACCTCGCGCTACTTCACGCCGCGCCGCTGCCACGCGTCGCACGCGGTCACCGGCGCGATCGGCGTGGCCACCGCGTTCGCGCTGCCGGGCACGGTCGCCAGCGGCGCCGGCGGGCTCGCCGGGACAACGCAGCATCGCGGTGCTGCACCCGCAGGGCCGCATCCACGTGGAGATCGACGTCGAGGGCGCTCGGCCAGGACGCGCGCATCCGGCGCGCCGCACTGGTGCGCACGGCGCGCAAGATCCTGGAGGGCGAGCTGCACCTGCCCGAGTACGTGTTCTCGCAGCCCCGAAGCGGCGATGGACGCGCGCCGGCCGCCGGCCCGGAGGCGCTGCCGACGGCAGCGCCCGCGGACGCCATCACCATCGTCGTTCCCACCGCGGCCGGCGGCGGCCAACGACGTGCTCGCGCGCACCATCGCGCCCGAGCTTGCGGCGCTGCTCGGACGGCCCGTGCACGTCGACAACCGCTCCGGCGGCAACGGGTCGATCGCCAGCGAATACGTTGCGCGCGCGCGCGCCCGACGGCCGCACGCTGATGCTGGGCTACATCGGCACGCACGCGATGAACCCGGCGTTGCAGGACCTGCAGTACGACCCCGTCGGCGACTTCTCCCCGATCGGGCTGGTCGCCACCTCGCCGACGCTGCTGGTGGCCAACGGCTCGGTGCCGGTGCGCGACGTGCAGGATATGGTGCAGCAGCTTCGGGCGCGGCCCGACCGCTACGCCTACGCGTCCGCGGGCAGCGGCACGGCGCCGCACTTCGCCGCGGAGCTGTTCAAGATCCACTCCGGCACGGCGATGGTCGGGATCCCGTTCCTGGGTGCTGCACCGGCGGTCCGCGCCACGATCGGCGGGCACACGCAGTTCATGTTTCCCAGCCTGTTCACCGCTTCTCCGCAGATCAGTGCCGGCCGGCTGCGCGCGCTCGCGGTCGCCGGACCGAGGCGTGTGCCCGCGCTGCCCGAAGTGCCGACCCTGCACGAGGCCGGGGTCGACGGCGTCGAGATCACGCAGTGGTACGCGCTGTTCGCGCCGGCCGGAACGCCGCCGCCGGTCGTCGAGCGCCTGAACCGGGCGCTGAACCGGGTGCTGGCCGGGGCGGAGACGATCCGTCGCATCGAAGACCACGGCGCCGAGGTCACCGCCGGAACGCCCGACGGCCTGCGCACGCTGGTCCAGGCGGAGCTGGCAAAGTGGCAGCAGGTCGTCCGCGACGCCGGCCTCGGCACCGACGCGGGCCGCGCGGACGGCGACTGCCACGACTTCGACGCGGACACCGCGGTGGCCACGTCGTGATGCAATTGACTGGACATCGGCAACAACGTACCATCGCGCCGCCCGGTTAGCGCGGCAAGGTCCGGAAACGGGCCGGATCATTCACCACCCCAAGGAGAGAGACCCATGAAAGCCGTTTTAGCCCTTACCGCAGCCTTGAGCCTGACGCTGTCGGGCGCAGCACTTGCCCAGGCGCCCATCGTCATCAAGTTCTCGCACGTCGCTGCCGCCGACACCCCCAAGGGGCAGGCGGCCGAATTACTTCAAGAAGCTGGTCGAGGAGCGCACCAAGGGCCGGGTCAAGGTCGAGGTCTACCCGAACAGCACGCTGTTCAAGGACAAGGAGGAGCTCGAGGCGCTGCAGCTCGGCTCGGTGCAGATGCTGGCGCCGGTGCCCGGCAAGTTCGGCCCGCTCGGCGTCAAGGAATTCGAGGTCTTCGACCTGCCCTACATCTTCAAGGACACCGATGCGGTGCACCGCTTCGCGCGCGGTCCCGGCGGCACCGCGCTGCTCAAGAAGCTGGAGACGCGCGGCGTGGTCGGTCTCGCGTACTGGGACAACGGCTTTCGCGTCATGAGCGCGAACCGGCCCATCCACACGCCCGAGGACATGCGCGGGCTGAAGATGCGCATCAACTCGTCCAAGGTCAACGCCGCGATCATGAAGTCGCTCGGGGCGCAGCCGCAGAGCCTGGCCTTCTCCGAGGTCTACCAGGCGCTGCAGACCGGCGTGGTCGACGGCACCGAGGGCCCGCTGTCCAACCTGTACACGCAGAAGCAGTACGAGGTGCAGAAGGACGTCACGCTGACCTACCACACCATCAGCAACTATGTCGTGGTCAGCAACAAGAAGTTCTGGGACGGCTTGCCGGCCGACATCCGCGCGACGCTGCGAGACGGCGATGAAGGACGCGACCAAGTACAACGACGAGGTCGCCGAGAAGGACGAGGCGACGGCACTGGCCGCCATCAAGGCGTCCGGCAAGTCCACCGTCTACGTGCCGACGGCGGCCGAGCATGACGAGTGGGCCAAGGCGACCGAGCCGGTGATCGCCGAGATGGCCGACCGCGTCGGCGGCAAGGCGTTCGTCGACAGCGTGCGCGCCGCGTCGAAGAACTGATCGGCGGCGCCGACCCGCGGCGGCCGGCACCGGTTGCCGCGGGCGGCGCGCCGTTCCCTCCTGCCCACTGGCCCGGAGTGCGACATGAAAGTACTCGATCGACTCGAGGAGGTGCTGATCGCCTTCCTCATCTCGGCGGCGACGGTGGTGATCTTCGCCGCCGTGGTGCACCGCTTTCTCGCGTCCTGGGCGATTCCCGGGCGTGCAGCAGATGGCGCTGGGCATCAACATGTCCTGGGCGCAGGAGCTGTGCATCATCATGTTCGTCTGGATGGCCAAGTTCGGCGCGGCCTACGGCGTGCGCACCGGCATCCACGTCGGCGTCGACGTGCTGATCAACGCGCTCAATGCGCGCAAGCGCCGGGTCTTCATCCTGTTCGGGCTGCTCGCCGGCGCCACGTTCACCGGCATCGTCGCCGTGCTCGGGGCGACCTTCGTCTGGGAGAACGGCGCGCACTACGCCTTCTTCCACGCGCTCGGGAAGGTCCCCGACGGGCATGTATCCGGGCCCGACGACGCCGGATCTGGAGTGGCAGACCTGGATCGTCTATTCGGCGATTCCGCTGGGCTCGGCGCTGATGTGCTTCCGCTTCCTCCAGGTCGCCGTCGCGTTCGCGCGCACCGGCGAGCTGCCGCACCACGACCACGGCCACGTCGAGGGCATCGAGGGCGAGGACGAATTCCATCCGCACGACCTGCAGGCGCCCGGCGCCACCGGCACGGACGAGGGCCGCAAGCCATGAGCACGATCATCATCATCTCGCTGCTGATCGCCCTGATGATCAGCGGCATGCCGATCTCGATCGCGCTCGGCCTCACCGTGCTGACCTTCCTGTACACGTTCACGCAGGTGCCGATCGAATCGGTGGCGCTGAAGCTGTTCACCGGCATCGAGAAGTTCGAGATCATGGCGATCCCGTTCTTCATCCTGGCCGGCAACTTCCTCACCCACGGCGGCGTGGCGCGGCGGATGATCCGCTTCGCGACGTCGATGGTCGGCCACCTCTACGGCGGCCTGGGGCTCTCGCGGCGTGGTGGCCTGCGCGCTGTTCGCGGCGATCTCCGGCTCGTCGCCGGCGACGGTGGTGGCGATCGGCTCGATCCTGCTGCCGGCGATGGTGAAGGCGGGCTACCCGATGCGCTTCGGCGCCGGGGTCGTCACCACGTCGGGCGGCCTGGGCATCCTGATCCCGCCGTCGATCGCGATGATCATCTACGCGGTGTCGACCAACTCGTCGATCGGCGCGCTGTTCATGGCCGGCGTGGTGCCCGGCATCGTGCTGGCGCTGCTGCTGGGGTTCACCACCTGGCGCATCGCGCGCAAGAACAACTACCCGCGCCAGCCGAAGGCCACCTGGGCCGAGCGCGGCAAGGCGCTGCGCGAGTCGATCTGGGGCGTGCTGCTGATCATCATCGTGATGGGCGGCATCTACTCCGGCGTGTTCACGCCCACCGAGGCGGCCGCGGTGGCCGCGGTCTACGCCTTCGTCGTCGCGGTGTTCGTCTACAAGGACATGCGCCTGCGCGACGTGGGCAAGGTGCTGCTGTCGTCGGCGAACATGAGCGCGATGCTGCTCTACATCATCACCAACGCCGCGCTGTTCTCGTTCCTGATGTCCTACCAGCACGTGCCGGAGCAGCTCGCCGGGTGGATGCTCTCGCAGGGCCTGGGCACCGTCACCTTCCTGCTGATGGCGAACGTCCTGCTGCTGGCGGCGGGCAACTTCATGGAGCCGTCGTCGATCATCCTGATCCTGGCGCCGATCCTGTTCCCGATCGCGATCAAGCTGGGCATCGATCCGATCCACTTCGGCATCATCATGACCGTCAACATGGAGATCGGCATGTGCCATCCGCCGGTCGGGCTGAACCTGTACGTGGCCTCCGGGATCACCAAGATGGGCATCACCGAACTCACGGTGGCGGTCTGGCCGTGGCTGCTGACGATGCTGGTATTCCTGGTCGTGGTCACCTACTGGCCGGCGCTGACCCTGTGGTTTCCGCACGCGATCGGCGCCATGTAGCGCTCCACCGGGCGCGAACGACGTGCCGCGATCCGGCATGCGCCTGCCGGTGACGGGGCCGGGCGCCCTCAACCAACGACGAAGACGACGACGATGACCACCGAAGACCTCACCGCATGGATCGGCCGCAGCGAGTCGCTGCGCGACACCATCACCGCCGCGCCGGTGCGGGCGCTGACCGCTACCCTCGACCACCCGGCCGCCGACGTGGCGGCCGGCACGCCGCTGCCGCCGCTGTGGCACTGGCTGTATTTCCTGCCGATGCACCGGCAAAGCGACATCGGTCCCGACGGGCACGCCAAGCGCGGCGGCTTCCTGCCGCCGGTGCCGCTGCCGCGGCGGATGTGGGCCGGCAGCCAGTTCGAGTTCCGCTCGCCGCTACGGGTCGGCGATGGGGCGGCGCGCACGTCGACGATCGACGACGTCGACGACCAAGGACGGCCGTACCGGGAAGCTGGTGTTCGTCAAGGTAAGACACGAGCTGCGCTGCAACGATGCGACCGACCCGGCGCTGGTCGAGTTCCACGACATCGTGTACCGCGAGGCCAGAAGAGCCCGGCGACGTCGAGCCGCCGCCGCAGGCCGCCCCGACCGGGGCGCCTTGGCAGCGCGAGATCGTTCCCGACGACGTGCTGCTGTTCCGCTACTCGGCGCTCACCTTCAACGGCCACCGCATCCACTACGACCGCAGGTACGTGACCGAAGTCGAGGGCTACCCCGGCCTGATCGTGCACGGCCCGCTGATCGCCACGCTGCTGATGGATCTGCTGCGCCGGCAGCTGCCCGACGCCGATGTGGCGACGTTCCGCTTCAAGGCCGTGCGCCCCACCTTCGACCTCCACCCCTTTCGTGTCAACGGCGTCTTGCAGGACGACGGCAAGACGGTACGTCTGTGGGCGCAGGACCACGAAGGCTGGCTCACGATGGATGCGACGGCGACGTTGCGCTGAGCATCCCGAAACAATCGTCGACAGGAGCCGGCATGCAACCCCTCAAGGGACTCACCGTCGTGACGCTGGAACACGCTATAGCGGCGCCATTCGCGACACGGCAACTCGCCGACCTCGGCGCCCGCGTCATCAAGATCGAGCGCCCGGGTAGCGGCGACTTTGCCCGTGGCTACGACACGCGCGTGCGCGGTCTGGCCTCGCATTTCGTCTGGACCAACCGCTCGAAGGAGAGCCTGACGCTTGACGTCAAGCACCCCGAGGCCGCGAAGGTGCTCGAGCGATTGGTCTTCGAAAAGGCCGACGTGGTGGTGCAAAACCTGGCCCCCGGCGCGGCAGCGCGGCTGGGCTTGGGCTACGGGAAGCTGGCGGCCAGGAAGCCGGGCATCATCGTTTGCGACATCTCCGGCTATGGCGCCGACGGGCCGTACCGCGACAAGAAGGCTTACGACCTGCTGATCCAGAGCGAGGCGGGGTTTGTGTCGGTCACCGGCACGGCCGACGAACCCTGCAAGGCGGGCCCGTCCATCGCCGACATCGCCGCAGGCATGTATGCCTACACCAACATACTCGCAGCATTGCTGCAGCGTGCGCAAACCGGCAAGGGGCAGCACATCGACATCTCGATGCTCGAGTCGCTGGCCGAATGGACGAGCTACCCGCTGTACTACGCCTTTGACGGCGCCGCGCCGCCGCCGCGCACCGGCGCCGCCCACGCGACCATTTTCCCTTACGGCCCGTTCCCGACTGGCGATGGAGGCACCGTGATGATGGGGCTGCAGAACGAGCGCGAGTGGGTCAACTTCTGCGAGAAGGTTCTTCTGCAACCTGCGCTTGCGACGGATCCGCGCTTCACCGGAAACGCGAAGCGCGTCGCTGAGCGCAATGCGCTGCGCGACATCATCGTCGAGGCGTTTTTGCCCCTCACTGCGCCGCAGGTGGTTGCGCGGCTCGAAGCGGCGCAGATCGCCAATGCCCGCGTGAATACGATGCACGAGGTCTGGGAGCATCCGCAGCTAAAGGCGCGCGGGCGCTGGCGCGAGATCGGCTCGCCGGCAGGCACGCTGCCCGCGATGCTGCCGCCCGGGACGTGGGACGAGGGCCCGCGCATGGACCCTGTGCCCGCGCTAGGTGAGCACACCGACACGATCCTCGCCGAACTTGGCATCGATGCGGCCGGCGTGCATGCGCTGCGCGCGGCCGGGGCCATCTGACATGAACCGAGAATCCTCGAGCTCACTTCGTTCGCTGCCTACCGAGGCAGCGGAGGCGCGCACCTTTCTGTTCGTGCCGGGCAATCGGCCCGAGCGCTTTGCCAAGGCCTTCGCTAGCGGCGCGGACGCGGTCGTGCTCGATCTGGAGGACGCCGTCGCCGCGGAGGCCAAGGGCGACGCCCGCGACGCGATCGCGGACTGGGCGGCCAGGGCCAGCCCTGCCGAGCGCGTCCGCGTCGTCGTCCGCATCAACGATACTGCTTCGTCATGTTTCGCCGTTGACCTGCGCCTGCTACGCGACACCTGCCTTTGCGCAGTTATGCTTCCGAAGGCGGAAGCGTCCGAGGAGATTGGCGCGGTCTGCGCCGCCCTGCAGGGTGCGAGCGTGCTGGCGCTGGTGGAAAGCGCGCGCGGCGTGGCGCGGGTCGATGCCGTGGCGGCGGCAGCCGGCGTGACGCGGCTCGCCTTCGGCACGCTCGACTACGCCGTCGACCTCGATCTCGACATCGCCGAGCAATCCGACGGGCTCGCCTACGCCGCCAGCCGGATGGCGATCGCGGCGCGCGTCAACGGGCTCGCGGCCCCAATTGCCGGCGTCACGCCGCAGATCGACGACGAGCCGCGGCTGCTGGCCGACCTGGCCTGGTCGCGCCGGCACGGCTTCGGCGCCAAGCTGTGCATCCACCCGAAGCAGGTCGCGGCGATCCACGCGGCGCTGGCGCCGAGCCCGGAGGCGCTCGACTGGGCGCGACGCGCGTTGGCCGCCGACGCCGCGTCGCCCGGTGCCGCCCGCCTCGACGGCCGGATGATCGACCGTCCGGTGGTCCTGCAGGCGAGGCGTACGTTGCAGCGCGCCGGCCGCTGAATCCCCCCATCCAACCCTTGGAGCAACACACAACATGGCTTCCACGATCATCGACTCCGCGATCTTCCAGGGCATCTTCAGCAGCGACGCGATGCGCGAGGTCTGGTCCGACGAGAACCGGACCCGGAAATACCTCGACATCGAGGCGGCGCTGGCCCGCGTCCAGGGCCGCCTCGGCCTGATCCCGCAGGAGGCCGCCGACGAGATCGTCAGCCACTGCAGGCTCGAGGAGATCGACATGGCCAGGCTGCGGCAGCAAACCGAGCGCATCGGCTACCCGATCCTCGGCGTCGTCTCGCAGCTCAACCTGCTGTGTCGCGACAAACTCGGCGAATACTGCCACTGGGGCGCGACCACCCAGGACATCACCGACACCGCGACGGTGCTGCAGATCCGCGAGGCGCTCGCGATCGTCGACACCGAGCTGGCGGCAATCTCCGCGGCGATGGCCAAGCTCGCGAGGGCCCACCGCGACACGCCGATGATCGGCCGCAGCAACCTGCAGCAGGCAATCCCCGTGACCTTCGGCTACAAGATGGCCGGCCTGCTGTCGGCGATCGAGCGCCACCGCGAGCGCCTCGCGCAGCTGCGCCCGAGGGTGTTGGTCGGCGAGTTCGCCGGCGCGGCGGGCACGCTCGCATCGCTGCAGGCGGGCGCGATGGAAACGCAGGCGGCACTCTGCGCCGAGCTGGCGCTGGGGCAGCCGGTGATCGCCTGGCACACGATCCGCGACAACATCGCCGAGGTGGGCGCCTTCCTCGGCCTCGTCGGCGGCACGCTAGGCAAGCTCTCGATGGACGTCAAGCTGATGATGCAGACCGAGGTCGGCGAGGTCTACGAGCCTTACGCTCACGGCCGCGGCTCGAGCAGCACGATGCCGCAGAAGCGCAACCCGATCTCCAGCTGTTACATCCACGCCGCCATTTCCGTCGTGCGCCAGTATTCGGCAGCGCTGATGGACGCGATGGTCGCCGACCATGAGCGCAGCACCGGTCCGTGGGAGATCGAGTGGATCGTGCTGCCCGAGGCATTCTGTCTGATGGCCGGCGCGCTGAAGCAGTCGCGCTTCGTGCTCGAGGGCCTCGAAGTCGACGTCCAGGCAATGCGTCGCAACATCGACCTGACGCATGGGCTGGTGATGAGCGAGGCGGTGATGATGGGGCTCGGTCCCTACATCGGCCGCGAGTATGCGCACGATCTCGTCTACGACCTGTGCCGCGAGGCGCTGGCCAAGCAGCGCCCGCTCCTCGACCTGCTTACCGCTCATCCGGAGATCAGCCGGCACCTGGATCGCGCGGCGCTGGCGAAGCTGTGCGACCCGGCGAATTACCTCGGGCAGTCGGGGGTGATGGTCGACCGGGTACTCGCGCGGATGTGACCGCCGGGCCCGGTGCGACGAGCGCGCCGGCACACGGAAACACGGTCGCGGTGGTGCCCGGACCGGTGCCAGTGGCGCGCGGCGGGGGCTCCGGCGCCGTGCAACGCATGTGATACAAGACCGCGGTGTCCACAATCACGAACGAAGGGTGGCAGCAGGATGACAGCATGGGCTGGGTACCACTGCCGCTGTCGTGTCTCTTGATGATCGCCGCTGGCTGGGTTCATCGTCATCAACTGATCGCTATCGGGATGCTTCGGGCTGAGAACCGAGTGCTCCAGGACCGGCTCAGAGGACGGCGCTTCCGCTTCACCGGTGGCGAGCGCGCACTCCTCGCGCGGGAGGCGAAGGCTGCGGGCCGCAATGCGATTTGGACGGTAGTCCTATTGCTCGGTCTGGGGAGTCACACCTACGGACAAGCTCTGAAGTCGTTCACTCCAGATCGCCCCATCAAGATCGGGAAAATGTCCGATAAAGGAGAGAGAGCGCTACTGCAAGATCTTGCGGCGCGTGAAATCGTCACGACGGGTCCCCACTACGTCGCGCTAGAGGATCTCGACGACGATGGTCAATACGAGGTGATTCTATTATCGCGCTCGAAATCGTTGTGCGATCGAGACGGATGTTCGGTGCTGATCCTGCGAAAGGCCGCAAGCGGCAGCGAGATCCTCTTGTCGCAAAAGGTCGCCATTGCAAAGGCCTACGCCCTCACGAAGGAGAAGGTGAACGGCTATCGCGCACTCGCCGTTGTCGATGCCAACGGACAAATCGCCGTTGGCGAAGGAAGCAACGCGAATCAATCGGGCAAGCAGCTGGTTTACCCAATGCGGCCGAGTAAGGCTAGCGAAACGACAAGCGCAGCTGCGAACCACTCGCCGAGCGGCGCAGCTGTCGGTAGCGCGGACGGCGCTGGCCATTCCGGCGCCCCGCCTCACACTAGCAATGCCACGGCAAGCAACACTTCACGCAGCGCGCCACCCGGCAAGGCCTCGTCATCAACCAAAGCCGGCGGAGGCGCGACACTCGAAACCGTCGTCCAATTCTTGACATCCGCAGGCAAGCAGCCGGACAGCATCGATTGGGCGTCCATCAACAAATGGCCTGGAATGAAGTGGGTGGACCCAGCGCCCAGGCCGCTAGCGGGCGAGATGACGCGCGCTGGCTATTTCGAGTTTGAACAGCTCGGCAGGAGCCTCGTCGCTTTTAAGGGCCCCCGCGCTGGCATCAGCTCAATCGAAGTCATCGCGGATGTCGGCAAATACGCCGACCCGTCACAGTTCACAGTTCTGCTGAAGCGACACTTTTCCAACGTATCAACGGTTGCCCAGATACGGGGCCCGTGCAAGGGTCAACTGATGTGGGGAACAGCGTTGTATCAGGTTACGCAGAAGGACAAGAAACCCGTCTTCGTCTACGTTGTTACCACCACCCCGCCAAACCCAACTGTTGAGTTCGAGATCGGGCGGAAGGAACAGCCGCATTGGAAGTGCACGACCTAGTGTCCTGTACTGATCGTTCGCGGCGGACCGATCGATCAAAAAACTGATGCACGCACCGATGGTAACTTTACTGCGCGACCAGCACAACCAAGTGAGGTGGCGGACCTCATCGCCTTCCTGGTATCGCCCCTCTCGGCCGCGATCACCGGCACTGAGTGCGTCAACGATGGCGGAACCGTTCCCACGGTCTAGCCAGAGGCAAGAGCTTCAGCAGAAGATCCTGCACCAGTAGTCCACCGAACGTCGCTCCCGGCCGGGTGGGTTGCCCGCGAGTTGACGTGGCCCAGCGGCAACTGAGGGTCGACAGCGTGGGGTGGTGCACTTCCGATCGGCCTGGGTGCACAATGCCCGCGTGACCAACGAACAAGGCCCGGCCTTCCAGCCATTGACCGGCATCTTCGAGCCGTCGGCGATACAACAACTGCCGGACGGGCGTTTTCTTGTCGTGGAGGACGAGAAGAGCCACCCGTTGAGTCTGGTCACCATCGGTGCGGATGGCAGCGTCGACAGCACGGCGCTCACCGCCGGACTGTTTCAGATCTTCAGCGGGTTCTGGAAGCTCGACGACCTCGAAGGACTGGCTCTCGACCGCGCGGGCTTTGTCTACGGCATCACATCGCACTCGCGCGATGACGATGGTGACGAGAAGAAGTCCCGTGAAAAGCTGGTCCGTTTCCGGGTCGAGGGCAAGCGGGTGGTCGACCCCAAGGTTGTCGACGGACTAAAGCAGGCCCTAACCTTGCGACATGCCGTACTGGCGGCCGCAGCCCAGGTAGGGGACGTCAAAGCCGGCGGTGGGCTCAATATCGAAGCCCTGGAAATCAGCCCCGACCAGAAGCGACTGTTGATTGGTTTCCGTAGCCCGTTGCGCGACGGTCGAGCGCTCATCGCCAGTATCGAAAACCCCTCTGCAATCTTTGAATCGGATGAAGCCCCGCGAATCGCGCCATTGCTTGATGAACTGGATCTTGGCGGCCACGGCATCCGTGGTTTGTCATACGTTCCCGCCATGGGCGCATATCTGGTGATTGGTGGCCCGACTTCACGCGAACCGGCCAACTTTGACCTCTGGCGCTGGAGCGGCGAGCCAGGTGCGCCAGCGAGCCGCGTCAGGGTTCCGGGCTTGGGCAGCCTTGAGAAGGCTGAAGGGGTGAGCCCCGCCGTCATCGGCGGGATAGAGCGAATCGTCATCGTCAGCGACGACGGGAACAGGGATGCCGGACGCTTTGCCAGCTATCTTCTGCTCGACCCGGCCCAACTGCAGACCGCAGCTTGATCGACACGGTACTGGCGCGTACTCGCTTTGAGTGCCGCATTGCTGACGGTCGTGGCCGACGCCAATTGGCCGATGGCCGACGTTTTCCCGGCCGAAGTGAACGGCCGCTGTCGTTGCCCGCGACCACGACCCACGTATCCCTTGCCGGGGGCCATCGGCCCGGAATCAGATCAAGCCGCGATGTTGCGGGCCGAACTAAGTCTCCCGGCGGATGACGACGCCCGTCCCGTCCTGGGTCAACTCGAATTCCACTTTCGGCGATTGTCGTGCGCCCCAGGAGTTCGCATCGCGGACCCAATCCGCGTCTTCCTCCAGTCCGGACTGCCGGCGGAAATCGCCTATCGGCACCGTCACGCTGCCATCGAAGGTGACGGGTGCCTGCATCACTTCAGAGACTACCCAGTCGAAAACGGACATCATCGCTCCTTTGCAAGACCTGCTAGAGCCGTTGCGAAACTTCTCCATCGCCGCCACGTGCGCCAGATGCACCGGGTACTCCGACCGGCGTCTTCGCGCCGACCGGCATCTGACACCAAGAATATCCTGAATTTCGACAACATCACCCGAGTCGCACGCGATCCCGCCTTTGACGCTGGAGATCCCCAGGGCGCGCCTCACTGTCGAGCGCTGTGTCGGTGTCGCGGGCCTCGCCAAGCGCCCGATGCATCGTCAATGACTGCTTCCGCGCAAATTGAAAGGTGAGGGCGACAGTCTGGAACTGGCCGGAAGATGACGGCACGGTCTTGTCCGCAGGCGCTTCCTGCGTTGAAACGACGGCGTCGCACGCCAGCGGCGCGGCGAGACATTGAGCTTTAGGTTTCGCGCGGCGCAGGAAACAAAAGCCGAACGCCAACAGCGCGTTCCGTAATTGAGTCCGTCGGTGCGGGCGCACCTACCGTATTGAAATCTTGGCTCCCCGACCTGGGCTCGAACCAGGGACCTGCGGATTAACAGACCAGCGCTCGCGCTGTCGATTTTCGCCAGTCAATCAATGAGATATGTGAGTACCACTTGGTCTATTTTCTGTGAGATATCGCCAGATACGTTGCTCTAGCGGTCCGTTATGGGGTCGCAAATAGACCAAACGGCGTTGAGGCCGGTCCGAGCAACTATGCCGCCTCCACCCCAATAACGAGCCGCTGTCCAAGCAGGCTGATCGCCTTCGCGATTCGCGGCAACTTGGATCCGTAGTGCGGATCGAGTAGTCGGCGGACCTCCTTCTCGTCGACTCCAAGACGTTTGGCCAGCTGTACCTTGCTGATTCCGGCCTGCCGCATCGCGACGTACAAGGCGGCCTTGGCCACGATTTCGGGCGGAGGTGCCACCAAATGCTCTCCCCGCCTCGCTTTGCTCGGAGCGGGAAAGTCCATGCCTTCGGTCAAATACGTCGCGAAGACTTCGTCCATCGCATCAGATGCTTCCTCGAAAGCGTCTTGCACGCTGTCACCCTGAGTAACCAACTGAGGCAGATCTCGGCAAGTCACGACATAGCCGCCTTCTTTCGCGCGACGCAGTAGTACCGGGTATTGGAATTGGTTCATACAGTCCTCGATCAGAGGTCCTTCATCTTGATGCCAAGTTGTGAGCACATCGCGTGCAAAGTACCGGTCTTAAGTTCATCCTTTAGATTGCGAACGACGGTGAATGCGCTGCCGAAGTACAAGGTCTGGTGGCTGCCTTTGCCGCGAGCTGCGTTCAGAACGACCGGCACGTTCCGGGCCCGGCCGAGCGCTTTGACCTTTCGGACGAACTCGTTGCCGGTCATGATGGATTATCGGACGAAAACGTCCGACTGTAAAGAAGTCCTTCGCGCCATCGCGTACGACCAATCGATTGCGTTTCAATCGCGCGACCTACACCGCCAGAGACCGGCCGTCCCGCTTCGCGCGACCACGTTGTCTGGAGCCGGACGCACGATTGCATTCGGTAGAATGCCAGCGCATGTCGATCGCTGCCACCGAAGCGCTGGTGCCGGTTTTGACCCCGCACGGCCACATTCGGCTGGTGCCGGATTCCGACGCACCACCCTTGGCTGTCGCACTCGCCCGGGACCTCCGCGATGCGTTCGCACGCGGCTCCGGACATGGGCTGCTACACCTTGGTGGCGCCGAGGTTGGGAGCATTCTGCCACCTTCGTGGGCCTGGTGGCGTGACTTTGCCGGGCGCTATTTGACAGCGTTGTGCGCGACACCCGAGGGCGGCGCCGTCGCCGCGCCCGACGACCGCGCACTCGATGCCTTGGTCGCCGACGCCCCCCCGATGACGGGCGCGGAATATTTGACGACGCTAGTGTTGATTGCGCTATGGGCCGAGCTCGATGCCGCGTTACGCGATGAGCTCGCAGCTTCGAAGCGCCCGCTCCAGGCATTTCTCAAGTCGCTTCATCCGATATGGAATGTAGTTGGCCGGGTACATTTCAATCTCGCCGAGAACCGCAAGGACGCGGAGGCGCCGTTCGCTTTTCTCGCCACGTACACTTCGCGCGTGTCGTCCCACGGCAAGGCACAACACCTGCCGCTTTCCCAGGCGCTGACCGAGTTCTCGGATGGAAGGAGCCAGGCGCGTCTTCTGTCCCTGCTGATGCCGGTGCAGCGCGCGGCCGAGCAGTGCGCATGGCTGCGCGCAATGGTGGAGTCCGGCGAGATCTATCACCCGCTTCGCTGGCTGCCCGCCGATGCGTATCAGTTCCTATGCGACGTACCGAAGCTGGAGACAGCCGGGATCATCGTGCGCACGCCGGGGGTATGGCAGGCTGGCCGGCCCGCCCGCCCGCGAGTCAAGGCGAGCATTGGCGGACAAATGCCTTCGTTGCTGGGCAAGGATGCGCTGCTCGACTTCAGCATCGAGGTCACGCTCGACGGCGAGCGTCTGGACACCGCCGAGATCAAGGTACTCCTGGCGGGCGGCGCCGGCTTGCGTCTCCTCCGCGGACGCTGGGTGGAGGTGGATCGCAAGAAGCTCGGACGCATGTTGGAGCGGTTCCAAGCCGTCGAGCGGGCGGCCGCCGAACGGGGCCTCCCGTTTGCCGAGGCGATGCGGCTGTTGGCGGGGGCCTCGCTCGACGAGGCCGACAATTCCGTAGATACCGACTGGTCGCAACTGGTCGCCGGCCCTTGGCTAGCCGATACCTTGCAGGGATTGCGCCAGCCGGAGGGCCTCGCGCAGGTGAGTCCCGGAGCAGCACTCAAGGCCACGTTGCGTCCGTATCAACAGGTCGGCGTCCGTTGGCTGTATCTCCTCACCCGGCTGGGGTTGGGGGCGTGCCTAGCCGATGACATGGGTATGGGCAAGACCATCCAGGTGCTCTCTCTGCTCTTGATACTGAAGCGCGAGGATAATGGCAGGGGCGAGGAATTCCGCCCCAGCCTGCTGGTCGTTCCGGCCTCACTGCTGGCCAACTGGGCCGCAGAATCCGCGCGTTTCTCTCCCGACCTTCGCATCCTGATCGCGCATCCCTCGGAATGTCCCGCCGACGAGCTGCGGGCGCTGGACGCCAAGCGTTTGAGCGACGTCGATCTCGTGATAACGACCTATGGGGCACTCCTGCGCTCGCCGGCGCTTGTCGACATGCAATGGCGGCTGGCCGTCCTCGATGAAGCACAGGCGATCAAGAATCCGGGTGCGAAGCAGACGCGCCAGGTGAAGAGACTGAACGCGCAGTCGCGCATCGTGCTTACCGGCACGCCGGTGGAGAACAGTCTTTCCGACCTGTGGTCAATCTTCGACTTTACCCACCCCGGACTCTTGGGCACGCAGAAGGTCTTTGCCGATTTCTCCAGGCGATTGGCACGGTCCGAGCACTTTGCGCCTCTACGCGCCCTCGTACGCCCGTACATACTGCGGCGCTTGAAAACCGACCAGCGGGTGATCGCCGACTTGCCGGACAAAACCGAGCTCAAGGCGTGGTGCCATCTCCGTCCGGCGCAGGCCGCGCTGTATCAGGGCGCGGTGAAGGAACTGGCCGAAGCGCTCGAGGATGCCGAAGGGATTGCCCGCAAAGGGGTCGTGCTTTCGTACCTGATGCGCTTGAAGCAGATCTGCAATCATCCCTCGCAATGGCTGGGCGATGGCGCCTGGAACGCGGAAGACAGCGGCAAGTTCGCCCGGCTGCGGGAGCTGGCCGAGATCGTTGCCGCCAAGCAGGAGAAAGTGCTTGTGTTCACCCAGTTCCGAGAGACGACGGAGCCGCTGGACGCATTTCTCGGCGGCGTCTTCGGCCGCGAAGGCGTCGTGCTGCACGGAGCCACACCGGTGGCCAAACGCCGCGAGCTGGTAATGCGGTTTCAGGAGGACGAACTGACGCCCTATTTCGTGCTCTCGCTCAAGGCGGGCGGCGCGGGCCTCAACCTCACCGCCGCCTCCCACGTAATCCATTTCGACCGCTGGTGGAATCCCGCCGTGGAAAATCAGGCGACCGATCGCGCATTTCGCATCGGGCAACAGCGCAACGTACTGGTGCACAAGTTCGTCTGCCGCGGCACTATCGAAGAGCGGATCGACCGGCTGTTCGAATCCAAGCAGCAGCTAGTTAAGGATGTAGTGGAAGGCGGAGCAGAACTCCTGCTCACTGAGTTGAGCGACTCCGAGCTCCTCGATCTCGTGAAGCTCGACATTCATTCCGCACAGGAAAACTGATCCCGAGGGACAAAATCGCATGAGCACGAAGGGCCGCTCCCGAGTGCGAATTAGCCCCGAAGCGCGTAGCGCGGAGGGTAGTCCAGTGAGCTTCTACGGATGGAAGCGTTACGTCCCGGCTGCGCAGCGCCGCAAGAAGGCGGAAAGGGTTGCGGCCGAGGCCAGCAAGGCGGGCTCCAATCTTTCGCCCATGAAGTCTTCTCGCGGCGCAATCGCCAGGACTTTCTGGGGCAAGGCATGGTGCGACAATCTGGAGCGCTACAGCGACTTTGCCAACCGCTTGCCGCGCGGACGCACCTATCTTCGCAACGGCTCGGTGATCGACCTCAAGATAACAAGCGGCGAAGTGCGCGCCAAGGTGATCGGGTCGCGTCTTTACGACGTCAACGTAGCCGTCGTCGCCGTTCCGAGGAAGCAATGGCAGTCCATCAGCGCCGATTGCGCGGGCTCGATCGACTCGCTGGTCGAGCTTCTCCAAGGACGACTTTCCAAAGCAGTGATGGAACGAATCTGCAGGCCGGGCACCGGTCTCTTCCCATCGCCGAAGGAGATCCAATTCGGTTGCAGCTGCCCGGACTGGGCTTCCATGTGCAAGCACGTCGCGGCTGTGCTCTATGGTGTGGGCGCGCGCCTCGACAGCCAACCTGAGGTGATCTTTGCGTTGCGCCGCGTGGACCCCGAGGACCTCGTCGCACAGGCAGGCGTCGGACTGCCCAGGCCGACACAAAGCCCGCATGCCGGCAAGGTGCTCGATGATGCGCAGCTATCCGATGTGTTTGGCATCGAGATGGCCGATGTCGCTTCGGTCAGGAGTCCTGTCGCGGGTCGCCGCGAATCGGCGACGACCAAGACGAAGAAGGCGCGTGTCTCAGCAAACACCAAGGGAAAGAAGGCTTTGCGTGATACGGGCTCTCACATGCCGATGCGCAGATCAGCGAAGAAGAGCACCGCACCCAACCGAATCGGCAAGGCCCGGTTGGCCGCAATGATCGAAGAGGCCACCGCTGACGCGTACGGCGAGTCGGAGCAGACGACGGGCTGGTACACCATGCTCGAGGAGCACCTCGCATTGCCGTTTGATGCGACGCTGCTTGGTGTCGCCGTGAAAGTCGTCAGGCTCGACCTTCGCGGTGAAAACGACATCGTCGCTATCTGCACCCGCGGTCGTCAGCGACAGGCTATCCGCATTCTCGATCTGCCGTTGCCATCGCCCTGGCCCGAGGGGACCGAATGGATCGAGGCGTATCGTCAATGGATCAAAGAGTGGCGAGGATACGCGACGACCGAATGACGAACGAGGAGGAGTGAAATCCGAAAATAGACCAAGAGCTTGATCTATTGAAATACATGTTCAAGCGGGTCTCTAACATGCAAGTGCTTGATTGAATTTGGCTCCCCGACCTGGGCTCGAACCAGGGACCTGCGGATTAACAGTCCGTCGCTCTACCAACTGAGCTATCGGGGAATTGCGGCTGGAAGCACAGCGAAGCCGACAAGTATAACGTTTTCAAGGCGTTCGCGTCAAACGCGGTTGCGCGCCCGGCGCCGCGTCGCTGGCCTCGTCGCGGCGTGCGCGTGGCGCGGCGTCGGGTTCGACCGGCCGGCGTCGCCGCCGAAGTGCGGCGCGGCGAGCCGCAGGTAGTGGAACATCGACCACAGCGTCAGCATCGCGGCGACCCACAACGCGACCGTGCCGAAGAGCGGCGTCGACATGCCCGGAATCAGCGGCTCCTACAGCAGCAGCGCGATGATCGCCGTCATCTGCGCCACGGTCTTGACCTTGCCGATGAACGCGACGGCGACGTTGCGCGCGCGGCCGATCTGCGCCATCCATTCGCGCAGCGCCGAGATCGCGATCTCGCGGCCGATGATGATGATCGCGAGATACGCCTCGGCGCGGCCGAGCTAGACCAGCATGATCAGCGCCGCGGCCACCATCAGCTTGTCGGCGACCGGATCGAGGAACGCGCCGAACGCGCTCGTTTCGCCCGAGGCGGCGCGCGAGGTAGCCGTCGAGCCAGTCGGTGATCGCGGCGACGGCGAACACCGTCATCGCCGTCCAGTTCTTGGCCGACCGGCGACAGCCAGCTGTCCGGCAGGTAATAGACGCCGACGAAGACCGGAATCAGCACGATCCGCAGCCAGGTCAGCGCGGTCGGAATGTTGAACACCATCGGGAATTGGGTTGCCGGGGCGTCGCCCCCGGCAACGAACATTCTAAACCCTCGCCGCGTCCCGCCGGCGCGCCGGCGCCGGCGCTAATGCAGCGCCGCGTAGATGCGCTCGGCCAGCGCGCGGCTGATGCCGGGGACCCGCGCCAGGTCGTCGACGCTCGCCGACTGCACGCCGCGCAGGCCGCCGAAATGCGCGAGCAGCGCCTTGCCGGCGCGTGGTGCCGATGCCCGCGATGTCCTGCAGCGTCGACGTCGTGCGCGCCTTGCCGCGCCGCGCGCGGTGGCCCTGGATCGCGAAGCGGTGCGCCTCGTCGCGGATCTGCTGGAGCAGGTGCAGCCCCGGATGGTCGGCCGGCAGCTTGAGCGACCGCTCGCGGTCCGCGGAAAGACGATTTCCTCCAGCCCCGGCTTGCGCTCGGGCCCCTTGGCGATGCCGATCAGCGGCGTGTCGTGCAGGCCGTGCTCGGCGAGCACCTGCGGCGGCGACGCCGACCTGCCCCTTGCCGCCGTCGATCACCAGCAGGTCCGGCGCCGGGAATTCGCCGGCGACGATGCGCGCGCAGCGCCGCGTCAGCGCCTCGCGCATCGCCGCGTAGTCGTCGCCGCCGGGCGGCGGCGTCACGTTGAAGCGGCGGTACTCGCGACGTCTGCATCGCGAGGCGGTCGAAGATCACGCACGACGCGACCGCGCGCCTCGCCCATCGTGTGCGACACGTCGAAGCACTCGATGCGCTGCGCCGACGGCGGCAGGCCGAGCGCCGCCTGCAGCGCGGCGAGGCGCTCTTCCTGCGTCGCCTTCTGCGCCAGCTTCTGGCGATCGCGAGCTGCGCGTTCTGCGCGGCCATCGTCAGCCACACGCGGCGCTCGCCGCCCGGGTTGGCGACGATCTCGACCTGGCGCGCCGACTGCGCGGACAGCACCTCGGCCAGCGCGCCGCCGTCGCCCGGCGTCGGGCGCGACGATCGTCGGCGGCACCGGCCGCTCGACGTAGTGCTGCGCGAGGAACGCCGGCACCACCTCCGCCGGCAGACGCGGCGTCGGCGTGCTGCGGAAAGAACGCTGCGATCGCCGACGTGGCGCCCGCCGCGGATCATGACCACGTTGACGCGCGACCACGCTGCTCTCGACGGCCGCCGCGACGACGTCGATGTCGCCGGCCGGTCGCGCTCTCGACGAACTGCCGCGACTGCAGCTGCTGCAGCCGCGGGATCTTGTCGCGCAGCGCGCGCGGCGCGCTCGAATTCCAGCGCGGCGGCTGCCGCTTCCATCTGCGCCTTCAGTTCGGTCGAGCACCTCGTCGGTCTTGCCCTGCAGGAACAGCGTCGCGCCGCTGCACGTCGTCGCGCGTAGTCGGCCTCGGCGATCAGTCCGACGCACGGCGCGCTGCAGCGCTGGATCTGGTGCAGCATGCACGGCCGCGAGCGGTTGGCGAACACCGTGTTCTCGCAGGTGCGCAGCTGGAACACCTTCTGCAGCAGGCTGCATGCCGTCGCGCACCGCGCCGGCGCTCGGGAACGGGCCGAAGTAGCGGTTGCGGCCGGTCGAGCTTGCCGCGGTGGAAGCGCAGCTGCGGAAATGCGTCGCCGGTGAGGCAGACGTACGGGTAGCTCTTGTCGTCGCGGAAGAGGACGTTGTAGCGCGGCTCGAGCGCCTTGATCAGGTTGTTCTCGAGCAGCAGCGCCTCGCCTTCGGAGCGCGTGACCGTGGTCTCGACGCTCGCCGACCTGCGCGATCATCAGCCGCGATGCGCGGCTCGTGGCCCGGACTTCTGGAAGTAGCTGGCGACGCGCTTCTTCAGGTCGCGCGCCTTGCCGACGTACAGCGTGTCGCCGGCGGCGTCGAGCATCCGGTAGACGCCCGGCCGGTGCGGCAGCGACGCGAGCAGCTCGCGCGCGTCGAATGCCGCCGGCGCGTCGGCACGTCGCCTTCGCCTGCGCGTAGCGCTTCGGCACCTTGGCCATCGCCCGGCCGCGGAAGGTGCGCGTCGACGGCGTCGAAGACGTCGGCGAACATCGCCGGCGTCAGCCGCCGCGTGTTGGTGTTGTAGCGGCTGCAATGATAGCTGTCGAACAGGCAGCGATGCCGCGCGGCAGCGCGGTGGCGTCGCGCCGTGCGCGAACGGATGCGCTGCGGCGCCTGACGCCCAGCGCGCGCAGCGTCGCATCGTGTGCGATGCGCCCGAGCGCGAGCGATCGCGCCGCCGTCCGGGCACCGCGCGCGAGATCGTTCGCGAGGTAGTCCGTTGCAGCGCTTGACCTCCGCCGGCGTCGGCTTGTTGTCGGGCGGCAGGCACTTGACCGCGTTGGTGATCCGGCAGCCCGACAGCCAGCGGATCGTCGTCGGCGGCGCGCGAATGCGGCTGCGACGCGTAGCCGAAGTCGTGCAGCGTCTGGTAGAGCAGGATGCCCGCGTAGTCGCCGGTGAACGGCCGCCCGCTCGCGTTCGCGCCGTGCATGCCCGGCGCGAGACCGACGACGACCAGGCGCGCGCGCGGCGTCGCCGAACGGCGGCACCGGCCTGCAGAAATACGCGGATGCTCGCGCCTTGACCTCGTCCAGGAATGCCGCCAGCCGCGGGCAGCGGCGGCAGGCGGCGTCGTAGACGGCGTTGCGCCGGGTTCTGGCACAATCGGGGACGGCAGCGGTCGCCGGCAAACGCATCAGGAACGGGCCGCACGCCGGCATTTTCTCATGCCGCGCTGGCGTGATCCCGCCGGGATCGCGATACCGCGCGTGCACTTCCATCACGACCGTGCTTCCCGCCGAACCCCACCTCGAGATCCGCACGCGCCTGCCGGCGCGCCGACGCGCAAGCCGCCGCTGCTGTTCGTCCACGGCGGCTACTGCGATGCCTGGTGCTGGGAGCCCTATTTCCTGCCCTGGTTCGCGAGCCGCGGCTATCCGTCGTATGCGCTGAGCCTGCGCGGCCACGGGGCGAGCGGCGGCGGGGAAGCCTGTTCGTCGCCGGCCTCGACGACTACGCAGCCGACGTCGAGCACGTGGCGGGCGCGCTGTCGGCGCCGCCGGTGCTGGTCGGGCATTCGATGGGCGCCGCGATCGTCGAGCGCATCCTCGCCAAGCGGCCGGTCCGGGGGGCCGCGCTGCTGGCGCCGGTTCCGCCGGCGGGCCTGCTGCCGGTGGCGACGCGGCTCGCCGCCGCGCACCCCGAATACCTGATCCAGATGAGCGCGCTCGACCCCACGCGCCTCTCCGCGCAGGTGCTGGCCGCGCTGCAGCCCTACTACTTCAGCGACGACGTCGCGCCGGAGATCCTCGCCGAGGCGCCGAACCACCTCAACGGCGAGTCGCCGCGCGCGCTGTTCGACCTGTCGCTGCGACTGCACTGGGCGTTGCCGACGGCGAACGGCCGCCCGCTGTTCGTGCTGGGCGCGGAGGGCGATCGCATCTCCGTCCCCGACGACGTGCGCGCGACGGCGCGGCACCACGGCGTCGCGCCGACGATCGTGCCCGGCCTCGCGCACATGCTGATGCTCGAGCGGAAATGGAAGGTGGCGGCGGAAGCGCTGGCGGGCTGGCTGCAGACGCTCAGGTAGGGACGCTCTAGGGACTGTAGGGCGGGAAGATCACCTTCCAGTCATGCTTCATGTCGACGACCGTCCACCCGCGCGTTTTCGCCGCGTCCAGCGCCTTGTCGAGGCGGCCGATCTTCGAATGGCGGTCGTACGCCCATTCCCGCTCGGCGTCGGTGTGGTGGACGATGAGCCCGAAGCGCGCGCCGTCGCCCGCCGTCGTCCGACGATCGCGCTTTTCGTCGTGCCGTCGTTCCACGACGGCAGCGGATCGGCGGCGCGCGCGACGCCCGCCGCGATGGTCAGCGCGGCGACGGCGAGGATGCCGAGCGCACGCTGCATGGCGAGATTCATGGTCTGGGTTCCTCGCGCGAATGCGTCGATGGCTCGCCTTGGCGATCCGGGCCCGGCGTAGTGTAGAAGGACCCGCGCGTTCCTGTCCACGCCGGGTTGAGCGGCGACCGACCGGCGTGCGCGCCGTCCGCCGTCAGGCGCGCTTGCGCGCCAGCCGGCGTGGCGCCGGTTGCGCGTCGGGCTTGTGCGTGACGAACTCGACGAAGGAATCGGCGGGCAGCGGCTTGCTGACCCAGTAGCCCTGGAAATAGTGGCAGCCGCGCACGTCGAGGAACTCGAGCTGCTCCTCGGTGCCGACGCCCTCCGCGACGACCTTGAGGCCCAGGCCGCGCGCGAGCCCGATGATCGCCTCGGTGATCGCCGCGTCGCCCGGGTCGGTCTCGAGATCGGCGATGAACGAGATGTCGATCTTCAGCGTGTCGATCGGGAAGTGCTTGAGGTGCGTCAGCGACGAATAGCCGGTGCCGAAGTCGTCGATCGCGACGGTGAAGCCCTCGTCGCGCAACTGGTGCAGCACCTTGCGGATCGCGTCGATGTCGTGGACCAGCGAAGTCTCCGTGACCTCGAGCTCGATCCACGACGGCTCGCAGCCCTCGCCGCGCACGATGTCGGAGATGCGCTGCGACAGGTCCTCGCGGTAGAACTGCTTCGCCGAGAGATTCACGGAGATCGTCAGCGGCAAGCCCGCCTTGCGCCACGTCACGCACTGCGCCGCGGCGGTCTTGACGACCCACTCGCCGAGCGCGTGGATGATGCCGGATTCCTCGGCGAGCGGAATGAACACGGACGGCGGGATGCTGCCGTGCTCCGGATCGGTCCAGCGCAGCAGCGCCTCGGCGCCGACGATCGCCCGGTCGGTGATGCGCACGACGGGCTGGTAGTGCAGCTTGAGCGCCCCGCTGGACAGCGCGCCGCGAAGCGCGGTCTCCAGCGTGTGCTGCTTGAGGCGCCGCTCCGCGAGGTCGGCGTCGAGGAACTGGAACGTGTTGCGGCCGAGCTCCTTCGAGCGGTACATCGCGACGTCCGCGTGCTTCAGCAGCTCGTCCGGATCGTCGGAATCGTCGGGGTAGACCGAGATGCCGATCGAGGAGGTGACGAAGATGTCGTGGTCCTCGATCTGGAACGGATGCGCGATCGCGTCCTGCAGCTTCTGCGCGATCTTCGCCAGCGCGGAAGGATCGTCGAAGTCCTCGACGATCACCATGAACTCGTCGCCGCCCAGCCGCGCGAGCAGATCGCAGTCGCGCAGCATGCCCGACAGCGCGCGCGTGACGTGCTTCAGCAACTCGTCGCCGATCCGGTGGCCCAGCGTGTCGTTGACGTTCTTGAAGCGGTCGAGGTCGATGAACAGCACGCCGACGCGCCGGTTAAAGCGCTTCGCCTGCGCGATCGCGTGCGACAGCCGCTCGTGCAGCAGGAGACGGTTGGGCAGGCCGGTCAGCGCATCGCGCGTCGCGAGGTTCTGCAGCCGTTCCTCCGCCTGGACGCGCAGCGAGACGTCCTGCACGAACGACAGGATCGACACGATGCGCCCGCCGTCGTCGAGCAGCGCCGAGTGGTACCACTCGCACCAGATCGTGCCGCCGTCCTTGGTGCGGTTGCGCGACTGGCCCGTGGCGCGCGGCTCGTCGCCTTTCATCAGCTTCTCGACGATGCCGGCGACCTGCTCGCGGTCGGCTTCGTGGATCAGCGGATTGCCGTTGATCGGCATGCCGAGCACCTCGTCGGGGCGCCAGCCGAAGATGTTCTGCGCCTGCGGCGACCAGCGGACGAGCCGGAACTCGCGGTCCCACTCCATCACCGCCAGCGGCGTGTTGTTGATGTGCGACGACAGCATCCAGTTGGCGCGGCGCAGCGCCTCCTCGTTGTGCTTCTCCTCGTGGATGTCGGTGTGCACCGCGTAGATGCCGATGACCTTGCCCTCGGCGTCGCGGTTCGGCGCATAGTGGATCGACTCCCAGCGCTGCGATCCGTCCGGCTGCGACAGCAGCTCCTCGGTGGTCACCTCCTCGCCGTTGAGCACGCGGTCGAGCATCGGCTGCACCTGCACGAAGCGCGCCTCGCCCAGCACCTCGGCGACCCGGCGGCCGGTGAGATCGCGGCGGCTGGCGGACAGCCATTCCTCGTTGTGGCGGTTGAGGAAGCGGAAGCGGTAGTCGGGATCGATATACGACACGCGCGCCGGCACGTTGTCCATGATGAGCCGCAGCTCGGCCTCGGACGCGCGCAGCGCCTCCTGCGCCTGCTTCAAGCCATGGATGTCGTTCATCAGCACGAACGCGCCGAGCACTTCGCCCGACGGCGCCGCGTCCGGAACGACGCGGATCGTCATCCAGCGGCGCACGCCGTTCGCACCGGGAACGAGGCGGTCGAACGCCGTCGACTCGCCGTGCAGCGCGCGGCTCAGCATCGCCTGCGCGCTCTGGTAGATGCCGTGGCCGACGATGTCGCGCAGCCGCATCCGCGAGACCTGCTCGCTGGTCAGGCCGAAGTACTGCAGGAACGTGCGGTTGACGTAGTGGCAGCGTTCCTCGCGGTCGATGTAGGCGACCGGCGCCGGCACGCCGTCCATGATCGCGCGGAGCTGGCCCTCGCGCGCCGCCAGCGCGTTCTGCACCTGCTTGAGGTCCGAGATGTCGTGGGCGATGACGTAGACGCCCTTGATCGTGCCGTCGAAGCGGCGGTCGGGCACGATGCGGCCGCGCAGCCAGCGCGGGCGGTTGTCGGCGTCGATCGCGGCGCGCTCGTAGGTGACCGCCTCGCCGGTCAGCGCGCGGGCGACGAATTCGGGCGGGGCGAGCGAGGCGTCGGCGCCGCCGACATCCTCGATCGACTGGCCGATCACCTGCTCGCGCGCGTAGCCGGTGAGCAGCAGGAACGACTCGTTGACGAACGTGTAGCGCCGCTCGCTGTCGAGGTAGACGACCGGCTCGGGAATGTTGTCGGTGAAAAGCCGCAGCTGCTCCTCGCGCGACGCCAGTGCCTGCTCCGTCTGCTTGAGGTCGTGGATGTCGTATTCGGTGCAGTACAGTCCGCGGACGTTGCCCATCGTGTCGAGGTCGGGCGCGAGGCGCCCGTGCGTCCAGCGCAGGTCGCCGCCGCCGCCCTGCCCGACGCGCTCGTACTCGACGTGGTCGCCGCCCTGCGCGCGCTTGATGAGGGGGCGCAGGAACGACGCGACGTCGGCGGGCAGCACCTCGAACGGCGACTTGCCGTAGATCTCGTCCTGCGGCTTGCAGACGAGGTTCGCGAACGCCTGGTTCACGAACGTGTAGCGCAGGTTCTTGTCGAGATAGGCGATCGGACCGGGAATGTTGTCGGCGAACAGGCGCAGCTGGACCTGCTGGGCCTTCAGCGCTTCGCGGACGCGCATGTCGTCCTCGATGTCGTTCCACACGGCGAACGCGCCACCGACCCGGCCGCTGACCTCGCGATCCGGAAACAGCGTGACGCGCACCCAGCGAAGGTCGCCGTTCTGCTTGCGCTCGCGACGCTCGAAGGACACGGTGCCGCCGCCGAACACGCCGTCGATGTGTGCCAGAACCTCGTCGAGGGCGTCCGACGGCAGGAAGTCCTTGAGGACGTGGCCGATCAGGTCGTCCGCGGGTATGCCGATCCAGTCGGCGAACGGCCGGTTGGCGAAGCGCAGCCGGAACTCGCGATCGAAATAGAGGATCGGCAGGCCGACACTGTCGGTGACCAGCCGCAGGCGGTGCTCGCGCTGCCCCGCCTCGAGCTCGAGCCGCTTCAGGTGATCGGCGTCGCTGTAGGTGAGCAGGAAGCCGCGGATCACGTTGTTCGGCCCGCGGTCCGGGTAGTAATCGACGCGGATCCAGATCGCCGGCTGGCCCGGCGCGGTGAGCTGCCTCACGAATCCCGTGCGCTCGCCGGCGAGCGCGGCGTCGACGTAGGCCTGGTAGAGCTGGTAGATCTCGGCGCCGAGCACGTCGACGATCCCGCGGCCGATCACCTCCTCCTCCCGCTTGCCCAGCCATTCGAGGAACGCGGTGTTGACGAACCGGTAGCGCTGCTGGCGGTCGACGTAGGCGAGCGGCAGCCCCAGCGCGTTCAGCTTGCGCTGCGACAGCGACGTCAGCGGGTCGAGCCCCGCCTCGACCAGCGTCTGGTTGATGCCGGAGAGATCGAGGCGCGGCAGGGAACGAATCAGGGCCATCGGCGGTTGGACGCAGGTCGGGAGTGCATCTCGTCCATGAAAAGCAAGGATCGCGCCCGGCATTTCCGTGGCTTGCCCGTACGGCGGGCGCCGCCGGGCACTCGGCAATAGGCGTATCAAAAACAGATGCTTCGCGGCGGATGCGCGCGACGCGGTTACAATCCGCGTCACCAAGACGCGCCGCGCGGCAGCCAACCCCGGTGGGTGGCGCCAGCGAAGGTGCCCTCACCGGTCTCGACCTAGATGATCCACACCCCTCGCAGCGACCCGCCGTGCGTTGCGCACGCGTTGTACACGACGATCGCCGCGGCCGCAACGCCACGCGCGGCGCCGGCGCCCGCGTGCTACGCCGAAACATCATGGCCATCGTCGACGACATCGCGGGACTGCGCCGGATCCTGACCCAGGCCAGGACGCTGGCCGTCGTGGGCGTCTCTGCCAACTGGTACCGGCCGAGCTACTTCGCTGCCAAGTACATGAAGGACCACGGCTATCGCATCTATCCGGTGAACCCCAACTACGCGGAGGTGCTCGGCGAGCGCTGCTACCCGGACGTGGCATCGATTCCCGCGACCGTCGACATCGTCGACTGCTTCCGCAAGCCGGACGAGATCGTTCCGCTGGCGCACGCCGCGGTCGCCAAGGGTGCGCGCGTGCTGTGGATGCAGCTCGGCATCCGCAACGACGAGGCGGCGAGCATCGCCGCCGACGCGGGTCTCGACGTGGTGATGGACCGCTGCGTCAAGATCGAGCACGCGCGCATCCTCGGCGGGCTCAACTGGGCGGGCGTGAATACCGGCGTGATCTCCTCGCATCGTCCGGTGCCGCCCGCGGGCAGCTGACGATGGCGGACCACCGCTACGAATTCGATACGCTGTGCCTGCACGCGGGGCAGATCCCGGACGCCGCCACGGGCGCGCGCGCGCTGCCCATCTACCAGACCACGTCGTTCGTCTTCGACAGCGCCGACCATGCGGCGAGCCTGTTCAACCTGCAGACATTCGGCAACGTCTATTCGCGCATCTCGAACCCCACGGTGGCCGCGCTCGAGGAACGCGTCGCCGCCCTGGAGGGCGGACGTGCCGCGCTCGCCGCCGCGACCGGCATGGCGGCGCAGATGTGCGCGCTGCTCACGCTATGCCGCAACGGCGATCATCTCGTCGCCTCGCGCACGCTCTATGGCGGCACCTACTCGCAATTCGCCGTCACCTTCGCCCAGTTCGGCATCGAGACGACTTTCGTCGACGCCTCGGAACCGGACCAGTTCAAGACGGCGCTCAAGCCGAACACCAAGGCCGTGTATGTCGAGACGATCGGCAATCCGCAGCTCGACGTCGCCGACATCGCGGCCATCGCCGCAATCGCGCACGGCGCCGGCGTGCCGCTGGTCGTCGACAACACGCTGGCCTCGCCGTACCTCTGCCGGCCGTTCGAGCACGGCGCCGACATCGTGATCCACTCGCTCACCAAGTACCTCGGCGGCCATGGCACGACGATGGGGGGCATCCTCGTCGAGTCCGGCCGCTTCCCGTGGGACAACGGCAACTTCCCGCAGATGACCGAGCCCTCGCGCGGCTACCACGGCGTGCGCTTCCACGAGACGTTCGGCGATTTCGGCTTCACGATGAAGGCGCGCATGGAGACCATGCGCACGCTCGGGCCGACGCTCGCGCCGCTGTCCGCGTTCCTGCTCCTGCAGGGCATCGAGACGCTGCATCTGCGGATGCCGCGGCATTGCGAATCGGCACTGGCGGTCGCGCGCCATCTCGCGGCGCACCCCGGGATCGCATGGGTCAACTATCCGCTGCTCCCCGGCAACGCGCAGGAGGCGCGCGCGCGGAAGTACCTGCCGCGCGGCGCCGGCGGCATCCTCACGTTCGGCGTCGCGGGCGGCGCCGCGGCGGGCGAGCGGGTCATCGAGGCCGTGCAGATGCTGTCGCACCTCGCCAACGTCGGCGATGCGAAGTCGCTGGTCATTCATCCGGCGTCGACGACGCATCGCCAGCTGTCCGACGAGGAGCAGCGCGCCGCCGGCGTGCTGCCGGAAATGATCCGCCTGTCGGTGGGCCTGGAGTCGGTCGACGACATCCTGTGGGACCTCGACCAGGCGCTCGCGAAGGCTGCCGGATGAAACGCTACGCCGCCCTCCCCTGGCCGCTCACCGGCCTGCTCGTCGCGCTGGCGCTGATCGTGCAGGCGCAGCTGCTGGCAGGAAGCGCCGGCGGCTCCGGCGCGATGATGCAGTCGTGGCTGCAGGTCGTCGCGATGTCGGTCGCGGCTGCGTCACTGGCCCTGCTGCTGCTGCCGCCCCGCCGCCTCGCCTATCTGCTCGGCTTTATCGTCTGCGCGGGGCTCATGGGCTGGGCGCTCTGGCTGCAGTACGCGCAGGGCCTCGAGCCGTGTCCGCTGTGCATGTTCCAGCGCGTCGCCGTCTGCGCGGTGGGCGTCGTGTTCCTGATGGCCTTCCTGCACAACCCGCTGCGCCGCGGCGCGGCGACGTACGCGCTGCTGACGCTGGTCTTCGCCGGCGCCGGCGCGGCGCTCGCCGGACGCCAGATCTGGCTGCAGGCGCTGCCCAAGGACCAGGTTCCCGCGTGCGGAATGGGCATCTCGTACATGCTGGACACGTTGCCGCTCGCCGACGTCGTCCTGAAGACGCTGGCCGGCAGCGGGGAGTGCGCGGAGAAGTGCTGGGTGTTCCTGGACCTGTCGATCGCCGGCTGGACGTTCGTATTCTTCGTGTCGATGATCGTCGCCGCGTTCGCGCTCGTCCGGCGCGACTAACCCCCGCCGGCGCCCGCCCGCACGGCGGGGCGCCGCGATGGCATACCGCTTGCGTCTGACCGCGCGAAGCGTCGCGCGGTCCCGGTTCCGGGCCGGGCGCCGTCACGCCCATCGCGCCAGCTGCCGGAAAGCGTCACTTGCCCGATCCGAAAACCCGTCGCCGCCGTGAGGCGCCCGGCAAGCCTGCACCACGCGCCGGCATCGTGCTCGCGCTTCCGCCAGGCGCGGCCGCCATGCCCGCGGACGCGCTCACGAGCGCGGCGGCGCCGGAGCGCCTGCTCGCGCGCATCAACGAGCTGACCCGCGCCAACGCGACGCTCGCCGCCGACCTCGCCGACCGCGAGCGCAGCCTCGCGCAGGAGTGCGAGGCGCGCGAGCGCCTGGCGCAGGCGCTCGAGGGCAGCCGCCTCGCGCACTGGGATCACGACGTCGGCTCCGGCCGGCTGTACCTCTCCGAGCGATGGTCGACGATGATGGAGCTGCCGACCGCCGAAACGCGTACGACGCTCGCCGCGATGTTCGCGATGACGCACCCCGACGAGCAGGCCGACCTGCTGGCGCGCTACATGGCGGCGCTCAGGGGCGACGCGCCGGAATACGTCGCCGAGCATCGCGTGCGCACCGCCGCCGGCGGCTGGAAGTGGATCAAGAGCCACGGCACGGTGACCGAGCGGTCGTCGAATGGCCATGCGGTGCGGATCATCGGCACCAATGCCGACATCACCGATCGCAAACACGCCGAGTTCGCGCTCGAGCGCCGCATGGCCGAGCTGCGGCTCGTGCAGGATCACGCGCCGGTCATGATCGCCTACTTCGACGGCGACCAGCATTGCCGGTATGCGAACCGCAAGTACGCCGCGTTCTACGGCAAGGCGCCGGAGGATCTGATCGGCCTGCACGCGCGCGATATCCTCGGCGGCAATTTCGCCGCCATCGAGCACCATTGCGCGTACGCGCTCGCCGGCTACACGGTCAAGTACGAGCGCGCGGTCCGGCGCGACGGCGGCGACCGCCACGTCACCGTCGAGCTCGTGCCCTTCGACGGCCTCGCCGGCCGGAAGCGGGGCTACTACGTCATCTCGAGCGATATCACCGAGCGACGCCGCGCCGAGGACCAGATCCGCGAGAGCGAGCAGCGATTCCGCGACGTCGTCGAGGCGTCGGGCGAGTACGTGTGGGAGACCGATGCCGACTGGCGATATCGCTACCTGTCGAAGCGTGCCGAAAGCGTCCTCGGTCATCCGATCGAGGCGCTGATCGGCAGGACGCCGGGCGACCTCATGCCGCCCGACGAGGCGACGCGCGTCGCGCGCTGGCTCGCCGCCAACATGCCGGACGGCGGCGCCTTCACCGACCTCGAGCACCGCACGACGACCGCCGCCGGCGAGGTCATCTGGCAATGGGTGAGCGGCAAGGCCGTGCGCGACGACGCCGGCAGGATCGTCGCGTACCGCGGCACGGCCGCGAACATCACCGACCGCAAGCACCACGAGGCGCGGATCGAGCAGCTCGCCACGCGCGACGCGCTCACCGGCCTGCCCAATCGCGCGCTGCTGCACGATCGCCTGACGCACGCGATCGCGGGGGAGCGGCGCGAGCACGGCCTCGTGGCGACGATGTTCATCGACATCGACCGCTTCAAGACGATCAACGATTCGCTCGGGCACCACGTCGGAGACGCCCTGCTGAAGCAGATGGCGGCGCGGCTCGCGCGCTGCGTGCGCGAGGACGACACGGTAGCGCGGCCAGGGGGCGACGAGTTCGTCATCGTCGCCGCGCACCTGCACGACGCCGACAGCGCGGCGCAGATCGCCAGCAAGGTGCTCGAATGCCTGAGCCGTCCTTACGTCGTCAACGGACACCAGCTGGTGACGTCGTGCAGCATCGGCATCAGCCTGTATCCCGGCGACGGCGGGGACATCGACATGCTGCTCAAGCATGCCGACACGGCGATGTACCACGCGAAGGAATCGGGTGGCGACGCCTACCGCTTCTTCTCCGCCGAGATGAATGCGCGCGCCGTCGAGCGCCTTTCGCTCGAGAACGACCTGCGTCGCGCGCTCGAGCGCGACGAGCTCACGCTGCACTTCCAGCCGGTCGTCGAATTCGCCACCGGACGCCTGCTCGCCGCCGAGGCGCTCGCGCGCTGGCGCCATCCGCAGCGCGGCGACGTGCCGCCGGAGCGCTTCGTCGCCATCGCGGAGGAAACCGGGCTCATCGAGCCGCTCGGCGAATGGGCGCTCGCTGCGGCCTGCAGGCAGGCACGGCAGTGGCAGAAGCCGGGCGCCCCGCCGCTGGTCGTCGCCGTCAACGTCTCGGCCGGCCAGCTGCGCGGCGGCCGCGCGTTTGCGCAGCAGCTCGCCGATATCCTCGCCCGCACCGGGCTGCCCCCCGCTTGTCTCGAGCTCGAGATCACCGAAAGCGTGCTCGTCGACCAGATCGACTCCAACGTGGCGACGCTCGGGTCGATCGCCGCGCTCGGCACGCGCATCGTCGTCGACGACTTCGGCACCCGGTATTCATCGCTGTCCTATCTCAAGCGATTGCCGATCCACGGCCTCAAGATCGATCGTTCGTTCGTGCGCGACGTCGTCGACGATCCCGACGACGCCGCGATCGTGGGCGCGGTCGTCTCGATGGCGAGGAGCCTCGAGCTGACGACCACCGCCGAGGGGATCGAGACGGAGGGCCAGCTGCACGCATTGCGCACACTCGGTTGCGATGCGTGGCAGGGCTTCCTCTATGGGCAGCCGGTCGACGCGCGCGAGTTCGAGGCGCGTTACCTCGCCTCGCCGACGGCGCTGCGCGCTCCCGTTTGACTTGCGTCAAGGCCGCCCGGCGCCTGCCGCGCTACCGTGGCCCTGCGCCATCCTGTGGGCGCCGTTTGGAACCTGACCGGTGCGGGCAATCGCGATCATCCATGACGAGCACCGCTCGCTCGCCGCCGTCCTGCACGGGATGCTCTATCTCGTGCGCGACATCAAGCTGCGCGGCGCTGCGCCGAATTTCGCGGTGTTCGACGCGATGGTGCACTACATCGACACGTTCCAGGAGCGCTTCCATCATCCCAAGGAAGACGCGTACCTGTTCCGGCTTCTCAGGCTGCGCCACCCCCCGGCGGCGGCGCTGATCGAACGGCTCGAGGCAGAGCACCGCAGCGGCGGGCAGCGCATACGCGCGCTGGAGCAGGCGCTGACGCGCTATCGTGCCGGCGGCGCCGCGGAGTTCCCCGCCTTCGCGCAGGCGGCGCAGGCGTACGCGTCGTTCCACTGGGAGCACATGCGCGCCGAGGAGGAGCAGCTGCTGCCGCTCGCGCGGGCCCACCTGCTGCCCGGGGACTGGGACGAGATCGACGCCGCTTTCGCCGGCAACGCCGACCCGCTGGTCGGCACATCCGCGGGCGCGGATTTCGAAGCGCTGTTCCGCCGCATCGTCAACCTGGCGCCGCCGCCGATCGGCGTCGGCCCGGCCGCGGCGCGCTGACGCGCTAGTCCAGCGCGAGCACGATGCGGTCGACCCGCGCGAGCGCGTCTTCCGCGCCCGCCGCATGTTCTACGCCGGGCAGCCGCGCCGCGCCCGCCAGGCCGATCACGCGCTTGCCGAAGTGCAGTCCGAGCGCGACCTCCGACAACGTACCGTGACTGTCCCCGACGGCGACCAGGCAATGCGACGCCCGCGCGATGATCGCGTTGCGCGCCTCGCCGATGCCCGTCGCGAGCACGACGGACGCGTAGGCGTTCGCGAGCGCGGCGTCGGTGTCCGGCGTCAACCCGATGGCGACGCCGCCCCTGCTCGCGGCACCGCGGCATGCGGCCTCCATCACCCCCTGCCGTCCGCCGCAGAGCACGACATAGCCCCTCGCGGCGAGACCCACGCCGATCGCTTCGGCCGCGGCGAGCTGTTCGGGCGTCGCCGCGCGCGGTCCGACGACGCCGATCGGCACGCGCAAGCGCGCTCCGCTTTCGCGCTGCAGCCAGTCCACGGCCTCGGCGAGCGACACACGCTCGCCGGCTGCCGGCGCGCAACCGTCCCCGGTGTCCCACCGCCGCTCGCGCGCGACGAAGCGCGCGCCGCGCCCGTCGTAGAGCGCGTTGGCGCCGCGGTCGAGGATGAGCGTGACTGCGGCGGCAGTCAGGTGCGCCTCGCGCTCACACGTCAGAGATGCCGCTCACGCCGCGCGGCCGCCCACTCGCCGGCCACCAGCACGATCGAGCACGTCGCGGTGATCATCAACGCCAGCGCGGCGGCCGCGGGAAAGTCGGAGCCGCTGTCCGACACCATCGAATACAGCTGCAGCGGCAGCAGGTCGAGCCCGGTTCCGACCAGCGCCAGCGCGGTGCCGTACGCGCCGAACACGACGGCGGCGATCAGGCACGCGGTGCCGATCGCCGGGCCCGCGATCGCGGGGAGCACGACGTGCAGGAACGCCTGGCGCGGCGTCGCACCGAGCGATTCGGCGGCGTCGATCTGCGCGCGGTCGAGGTTGACGAGCACCGGCAGCAGCGACATCACCACGCGCGGAATCAGGTAGTACGACGACGCGAAGGCGAGGCCGACCGGCGTGAACAGCGCCTTGCCGATCACGGCGGCGTCGGCGCCCGCCATGGCGAGGACCTGCGTGATGAAGCCCGCGCGGCCGTAGGCGAGGATGAAGCCGTAGGCGACGATGAGGCCCGAGAAGGTGAGCGGCAGCGCGATAGCGAAGGCGAGCGCGGTGCGCCGGCCTTCGGAAAGGCGCGCCAGGTGGAGCGCGACCGCGAGCCCGACCGCCATCGAGAAGGCGGTGGCGACCAGCGTCAAGACGACGCTGCCCGCGGCCGCGCTGGCGAAGCGCGGCGTCGTGACGACGCGCGCGAACGCCGACCCGCCGCCGCTGAACGCATCGACGACGACCGCGGCGACGGGAACGGCGAAGAACAGCGCGAGCAGCGCGAGCGCCGGCAACGTCGCCGGCCAGTACGTCGCGCCGGACTGTGCCGATCCGCGGGCCACAGCGCGCGACGCCGTTATTTCGCGCCGGTCGCCTTCGCCCAGCCGGTGTCGATGTCGGCCTTCCTCGCGGCGGCGGCCTTCACGTCGAGCGGCTTCACCTGCGGCGCGGCCGGCAGCTTGTCGGCGACACTGTCGGGCAGCTTCGTGCCCGGCACTGCCGGGCGCACGAAACCCTGCGCGAAGATTCCCTGGCCGTAATCGCTCATCGTGAAGTTGAGCCACAGCTTGCCGGCGTCGGGATTGGGGCCCTTGTCGACGAGGCTGATCGCGTAAGGCGCGGCCGCCGAAGCTTCCTTCGGAATGACGACAGCGACCGCGTCGCCGAGGCCGTCGGTCCACTTCGCCTTCAGCCCGTCGTTCTCGTAGCTGATCCAGATCGGGATCTCGCCCTTGACGAACTGCGCGTACGGCGTGGTCCCCAGCACGCGCAACACGTTGCCCGAAGCGTGCAGCTTGCCGAGGTAGTCGAGGCCGGGCTGCACGTTGCCCATGTCGCCGCCCTGCGCGAAGTTCGCCGCGAACGTCATCACCTGCCCCACGCCGGTCGAGCGCGGGTCGAGGTACACGATGCTGTTCTTGTACTCGGGCTTGAGCAGGTCCGCCCACGATTGCGGCACGTTCTTCACGAGCTTGGTGTTGACGACGAACGCGATCGTGAGCGTGTGGATCGTGAACCACTTTCCGTCGGGATCGCGGAACACCGTCGGGAGCTTGTCGAAATTGACCGGCTTGAACGGCGCGACGACGCCCTTCTTCGCGGCATCGACGGCGGATGCGGCGAAGTAGTACGCAGTGTCGGCCTGGGGACGGTTGTGCGCCTTCTCGAGCGCGACCACGGTGGCCGCCGAGCCCAGGTCGTTGTACACGAGCTCGACCTCGGGATAGCGCTTCTTGAACGCGGCGAACTCGGCCGCCCAGTTGGCCCACGTGGGACCGGTGTCGAAGCTTACGACCAGGCCCTCCTTGCGCGCCTGCTCGTACAGCGCCTTCTCGCCCGGATAGAGCTCCGGCGAATCGTTGACGGTCTGGGCGCCCGCGAAGGCGGCGATCGTCGCGAGAGCGACCGAGGCGATGGCGCGGGCGAGGCAGCGTGGCGTGGGCTTCATCGGGGTCTCCTCCGGTGGCAAGCGGGTGACAGGCGCAGTTTCGCAGGATACGCCGCCCGCGGTCGGCGACGTGGCGCCGTCGGGCAACGGCCGCAGCGCATCGGGCGGGATGCGCACCCGCCGCACGGGACCGCGGAACGCGGTTTCGACGTCGAGCGTCGCGTCGCGTCCCGCCGGACGAACGACGAGGCGCCGCGTCGAGCCGTGGAACGCGTCACGCACGACCGCGACGTCGAGCACGTTGGCGTCGGGTTGCGGGCCGGGTGCCGCCGCGCCGTCGACGGCGACGCGCTCGGGGCGCAGCAGCACCGTGGTCCGCGCGCCGACGGGCCGATCGTGCGGCGCAGCGACGAGACGGCCGAACGGTGTGTCGAGCAGGTCCGGGCCGGCGACAGTGGCCTCGAACAGGTTGGCGCGGCCGACGAACCCCGCCACGAACGCGTCCGCGGGCCGGTCGTAGAGCGCCGCCGGCGCTCCGACCTGGACCAGGCGGCCGTCGCGCATCACGGCGACGCGGTCGCCGAGGGACAGCGCCTCGTCCTGGTCGTGCGTGATGAGCAGCGTGGCGATGCCCTGGTCCCGCTGAAGCGAGCGGATCTCCTCGCGCAGCGCGACGCGCGTCGCGGCATCGAGCGCCGACAGCGGCTCGTCGAGCAGCAGCGCCCGCGGACCGAACACCAGCGCGCGGGCGAGCGCGACGCGCTGCTGCTGGCCGCCCGAGAGCTGGCGCGGCAGGCGATCGGCGAACGCGGAGAGTCCGACACGTTCCAGCATCGCGTTCCGCGCGCGCGCCGCTGCGAGTCCGCCACGCCACGGACGCGCAGCGGATACGCGACGTTCTCCCAGACGCGCATCGTCGGGAACAGCGCGTAGCTCTGGAACACGACGCCGCACGCGCGCTCGCGCGCCGGCGCCCGCGTGACGTCGGCACCCCCGAGGCTCACGCCGCCCGCATCCGGCGCCAGGAAGCCGGCGACGAGCCGCAGCAGCGTGGTCTTGCCGCAGCCGGACGGTCCCATGCAGGCGACGAGCTCGCCGGGCCCGATCCACAGCGACACGCCGCGCACGCCGGCATCGCTGCCGGGGTAGCGGTACGAGACGCCGTCGACGGCGACCGCAGGCGGCATGGGCATCACGCGCCGGGCACCGCGACGCCGCGCTGGACCGCGCCGCGCGCAGCGAGCGCACCCAGGGCCGACGCGACGAGCGCCAGTACCAGCAGGATCACCGTGGCCGCGCAGGCGAAGCCCGTCGCGCCGTAGAACGCCTGCAGCAGCACGACGGATAGGTGCGGCTCAGGAAGCCGGCGACGAGGTTGGAGAACTGGAACTCGCCGATCGACAGCGCGACGACGACGATCAGCCCGGCCAGCACCGAATGGCGCACCGCGGGCAGCACGACGAACACGAAGCGCTGCAGCCGCTCGACCCAGCGACCGGCGGCGTCCTCGAGCGTGTCGAGACCGAGTCGCCGCATGTCGGCGAGCACGGTATGCAGGAAGTACGGCAGGCAGACGATCAGGTGCCCGGCGACCAGGAGCCAGCGGCTGCCGAGCCAGGGCAGCGCGTCGGACGAGAAGACGAGCACGAATCCGAACGCGAGCACGAGCGCCGGCAGCGCGACCGGGAGTTGCGTCATCACGCGCACCAGCGCGCGTACGCGCGGCGCGCGCGATCGATACATCGCCCAGGCGAGCGGCAGCCCGGTGAGCACGCAGCCGGCGGCCGTCGCGGCGGCGACGATCAGGCTCGACCCGAACGCGCGCTGAAAGCTGGGGTCCGCCGCGACCTCGACGTACCAGCGCGCCGTGATGCCGGTGGGCAGCAGCGTGTTGAGCCAGAGCGAGCCCAGCGAGCCGACGAAAAGCAGGGCGATCGGCAGCGCGAGGTACGCGATATAGCCGCGGGTGATCCAGCGCGCTAGCACCGCGAGTCTGTTGCGGCAACGGCCGCGGGTTCGGCGGGCATTCGCCGGGCGCCGTCAGCGCGGCGCCATGCGGATGGCGCCGTCGAGGCGAATGACCTCGCCGTTCAGCATCGGGTTGCTCGATGATCTCGCGCGACCAGCGACGCGAACTCGCGCGGGCGGCCCAGCCGCGGCGGGAACGGCACCATGCTGCCGAGCGCGTCCTGCACCTCCGCGGTGAGCGAGGCCATCATCGGCGTCTCGAATAGGCCCGGCGCGATGGTCATCACGCGGATGCCGGAGCGCGCGACTCCCGCGCGATCGGCAGCGTCATCCCGACCATGCCCGCCTTGCCGGCGCTGTAGGCGGCCTGCCCGATCTGTCCGTCGAACGCCGCGACCGACGCCGTGTTGACGATGACACCGCGCTCGCCGTCGGCGTTGGGCGTCCCCGCGCCATCACCTCGCCGCGAGGCGGATCAGGTTGAACGTCCGATCGAGGTTGATGCTCACTCGCGCGTGAAGCCGGCGAGCGTGTGCGGACCCTCCTTGCCGACGACCTTCTCGCCATGCACGATGCCGGCGCAATTGACCAGACCCTGCAGTGCGCCGAAGCCTCGGCGGCGGCCGCCACCGCCGCCTGCGCGCTCGCCTCGTCGGTGACGTCGGTGCGCGCGAAGATCGCAGAGTCGCCGAGGCTCCTGGCGAGCGCGCGGCCGTCGTCCTCCTTGAGATCCGCGATCAGCACCCGCCCGCCGCCGTCGGCGAGCATCTTCGCCGTCGCCGCCCCGAGCCCGCTCGCCCCGCCGGTGACCACGAATGCGTTCCCCCGGATGTCCATGGCCGGCCTATCCTTTGATGACCGACATCGCGGTGGCGATCACGCCCGCGACGTCGGCAACGTTCGTCGGCAGGATCAGCGTGTTGTTGGTACGCGCCAGATTGCCGAACTGCACGATGTATTCCTCGGCCACGCGCAGGTTCACGGCCTGCATGCCGCCCTCGGTGCCGATCGCCTCGGCGATCTGGCGGATCGCCTTGGCCGTCGCCTCGGCCTTCAGCAGCGTCGCCGTGGCCTCGCCCTGCGCATTGTTGATCTCGGACTGCTTCTCGCCTTCCGATTTGGCGATGGCGGCCTCGCGCGCGCCCTGCGCGATGTTGATCTGCTCCTGCCGCTTGCCCTCCGAGGTCGCGATCACCGCGCGCTTCTCGCGCTCGGCGGTGATCTGCGCCTGCATCGCGCGCAGGATCTCCGCCGGCGGCGTCAGATCCTTGATCTCGTAGCGGAGCACCTTGACGCCCCAGTTCGGCGCCGCGTCGTCCAGCGCGTTGACCACCGCCGGGTTGATCTGGTCGCGCTCCTCGAACGTG
>CAWBZT010000011.1:0-690316 GCA_963793355.1 uncultured beta proteobacterium
CGATCTACAAGGGACGCGTGGGCCTGACCGCGCTGAACAGCACGCTGGGCCTCGCCTTCATGGCCGAGCTGGCGCGCCTCAAGGGCGGCAGCGAGAGCAACCTAGAGCCCGCCTTCAAGGCCCTGCGCGAGCTGTTGCCGAACGTCGGCGCGATCTCGGCGAACCTCGGCGCCCATGCGGCGCTGTTCCAGCAGGAGCAGATCGACATCGCCCCGTACAACTTCAACTTCGTCGAGACGCTGAAGGCCAAGGGGGTCGATGTCGAGTTCGTGGTGCCGGACACCGGACCGGTGGCCTGGCGCACGAGCCTGCACGTGGTGAAGAATGCCGTGCGGCCCGACCTCGCCTTCCAGTACATCGAGGGGTCGATCACGCCCGAGGTGCAGGCGGAGGAGAGCAAGGCGCCGTACGACATCATTCCGACGCACACCAGGGTGCCGATGACGCCGATCATGCAGCAGAAGATCGCCCACACGCCCGCCGACCTCGCCAAGCTGCGCTTCCTCGATTGGCGCAAGCTGAACGAGGTCCGCAGCGCGGCGATCGACCGCTTCAATCGCGAGATCAAGGTCTGACCCGTCATGGCGGAGGCGACGGCCCCGCGCGGCGCTTCGAGCGCGTGGCTGGCGCTGCCGCTCGCCGCGTTCGCGCTGGCCTGCTTCGTCGCGCCGCTGGCGGTGCTCGTCGCCGTCAGCCTGCACGCCGACAACGAGCTCAAGGTCTGGTCGCTTGCGCAGTATGCCCGCGTGCTGGGCGAATCGTTCACGCTGGGCATCCTCGGCGAAACGATGTGGCTCGGCGTGAAGTCGACGCTGGTGTGCCTCGTGTTCGCCTATCCGCTGGCATGGTTCGCCGTGCGCGCCGGCGGCCGCGTACGCAGCCTGCTGCTCTTCCTCGTCGTGCTGCCGATCCTGACGTCGGTCGTGGTGCGCACGTTCTCGTGGATCGTCATCCTGGGCAAGCAGGGCGTGCTGAACGCTCTGCTGGTCGCGACGGGACTCGTCGACCAGCCGTCGGGCCTGCTGTTCACCGAAACGGGCGTCGTGATGGTGCTGGCACAGGTGCAGCTGCCGCTGATCGTGCTGCCGCTGATGACCACATTGGCGCGGATCGATCCCAACCTTGCGAGTGCTTCGGAAGCGCTCGGCGCGGGCGCGTGGCGCACGCTTTCCAAGGTGACGCTGCCGCTGTCCGTGCCCGGCGTCGTCGCCGGCTGCATCCTGGCGTTCGCGGCCTGCGTGACGGCGTTCGTCACGCAGACGCTGATCGGTGGCGCGCGCCTCGTCTACATGCCGCTGTTCATCTATCAGCAGGCGGTGGGGGCGAACAACTGGCCGCTGGCGTCGGCGGCGTCGGTCATCTTCATGTTCGCCGTGCTCGCCGTCGTCTATGCGCTCAACCGCCTGGGCCGGGCAAGCCGGGGGTTCGTCCATGCCTGACCCGCGTGCAGAGGCGTCCGGCGCCGTCGACTGGGATGCGCTGTCGCTGCGGCTGGTCTTCGGCGCGGTGGCGGCCGTCGGCCTGGTGTTCCTGGTCGCGCCGACGCTGATCGTGCTGGTCACGTCGTTCACCAGCGCCGCGACGCTCAAGTTTCCGCCGCCCGGCTATTCGCTGCGCTGGTACCAGGCGCTGTTCTCCGGCGAATCGGGACAGATCTGGGCGGCGGCCCGCAACAGCCTGATCGTTGCCGTCTTTGCAACCGTGCTGTCGGTGGTCATCGGCACGGCGGGCGCGATGGCCGTGGCGAGAAGCCGCGCGGCGTGGGCGCGTGCCCTCGACGCGCTTTTGATGTCGCCGCTCGTTCTGCCTGCGCTCGCCTTCGGCTTCGGCGGCCTGATCTACATCAACATGATCGGCCTTGCGCCGTCGATCGCGGTCCTGGTGATCGGCCACACGGTCGTGTGCTTTCCTTATGTCATGAGGACCGCGGCCGCGAGCCTCGCGCAACTCGACCCGGGACTGCTCGAGGCGTCGGAGAGCCTCGGCGCGACGCGCTGGCGCACGTTCGCCAGGGTCGTCGTGCCGCTGATCGGCAAGGGGATCGCGGCCGGTGCGTTCATCGCGTTCATGGCGTCGTTCGACAACGTGCCCGTGTCGCTGTTTCTCGCCGACGCGCGCACCGAGGTGCTGCCGATCCACATGTGGCAGATCATCGACAACGACCTGGACGTTCGCACCGCCGCCGTGTCGGGCCTGCTGATCGCGTTCACGCTGGTGCTCATGCTCGTCGCCGAGCGCTTCGCCGGGCTGACCCGGCAGCTCGGGCGCTGACGATGCCGGGGCTTTCCATACACGCGTTCGACATCGCGCGGGGCGTGCCAGCGGCCGGCATGCAGGTCGCGGTGCGGGCGCTTTGCGAGGGTCCCGTGCCCATGCCGTTTACGGGTGACGTCGCCGGCGACGGGAACGTGCCGCTTCCCGTGGCGTGGCGGGGCATGCTGCCCGCGGGTCGCTACGAGGCGACGTTCGCGGTTGCCGACTTCTATCGAGCCGCGGGGCTGCCGCTGCCGCGCGTGGTCTTTGCCGAGCGTGTCCGCTTCGAGTTCGGCATCGACGACCCGCTGCAGCACTACCACCTGCCGTTCAAGTTCACGCCCTGGGGATTCTCGCTGTTCCGCGGCGGCGCCTGAGGCAGCGCGCGGCGGGTTCAGAGCAGCTTGGCCTGCACCGGCGCGTCCGGTTGCGCCGGTTCGTCCGCCGGTGCCCCGGCGTCGGCGGGGATGAGCGGCGCAATGAGCGACGCATCGTCGTTGCGCACGGCATTGACGCGCGTCGACACCGGATGCCACGCCGTCTGCGCCGACGGATACGGGACGAACAGGTCGGCGACGTCGAGGTTCGCGGCGTCGAGCCAGCGCGCGTAGTGCGCGGGGGCGACGATCACCGGCATGCGCTCGTGGATCGGGCGGAGCAGCTCGTTCGCGTTCGTGGTCAGGATCGTGCAGGTGTCGAGCACCGTGCCGTCCGCGGCGAGCCAGCGCTCGAACAATCCGGCGAAGCCGAACGGCGCGCCGTCCGGGCTGCCGACGTGAACCGGCTGCTTGCCGCTCGCCGTTGCGCGCCATTCATAGAAGCCGTCGGCGGGGATCAGGCAGCGATGATGTCGAAACGCGGTGCGAAACGACGGCTTGTCGGCGATTGTCTCGGCGCGCGCGTTGATCATCTTCGCGCCGATGGCGGGGTCCTTGGCCCAGCGCGGGACGAGGCCCCAGCGCATCTCGACGCATTCGCGCGAGCCGTCGCTGCGCTGGCGGACGACGGGCACCTGCTGCATCGGCGCGATGTTGTAGCGCGGCGACAGCGCCGGCGGCTCGGGGAGCCCGAAGGCGAGCGCGAGCGCCGCCGGGTGAGGTGTGCAGCTCGTAGCGGCCGCACATGTCGCGGATCAGGGCGAGCCGGCGCGGATTGCGCGGGGGCCCAGCAGGCGGCGGGCGGTCCTCGCTACTTGCAGCGTGTCCCAGTACGCGTAGCCGCCGACGGCCAGCGCGCCTACGACCGGCAGCCAGCGGCCCGCCGCCGAGCCGGCGAGGCGGTGCGACACGCTGACGCCGACGCGGTTCAGCATCGTCGACAGTGCACTTCCCGTCAGCTGCCGCACGACGATCCGCTCGCCCGCGCGCACCGCTACGTCGCGCAGCACCTGGCTCGCCGCGTGACGGAACAGGCAGTACAGCATGTGCGTGCGGGTGAGCTCGGCCGAGCGCCCGTGCAGCGCGAAAATGTCGGCCACCATCTGCCGCTGTGTCTGCCAGATGAGATAGATGTCGGGCAGCACGGTCATCAGGCCGAACGGCCCCGGGGGCAGCGCGAGCGAGCCGGACAGCACGGCGGCGCGCTTCGCGGCGCGCCGGGCGATCAGCTCGGCGGCCGCCTCGGGATCGTCGACCGGATGCGTCTGTGGCGCCGGGATCGAAGTGATGATCCGCTCGATCGTGCCTTCGACGGTGCGCGCCGGCAATGCGAGCCTGCCCTCGTTCGCAGCGTACGAAGCCGAGTCGCTCATGACGCCAAGCATACTGCATCCGCCGAACGCCAGAATCGCGCGGCTGCGCATCGGCGTGCCCCGCGGGATCACCCGGCATGCCACGGCTGACGCGCTTGCGCGCCCGGCGCGCATCGCGTATGAGATTCGCAGTCCGTTCTTCACTCCCGTAGCGTCGATGCGCGTATTCGGATTCGCCGGATGGTCCGGCAGCGGCAAGACCACGTTGATCGAGCGGCTCGTGCCGGCGCTGGTGGCACGCGGCGTCGTCGTGTCGCTGGTCAAGCACGCGCATCACGAGTTCGACGTCGACCAGCCGGGCAAGGATTCGTGGCGGCATCGCCATGCGGGCTGCCGGGAAGTGCTGGTGAGCTCCAGCGTCCGCTACGCGGTCATGCACGAGCTCCGCGGTGCGCCCGAGTTGACGCTCGGGCAGGCGCTGGCGCGGCTCGCGCCCTGCGACATCGCACTGGTCGAAGGCTACAAGGCCGCGCCGATCCCCAAGCTCGAGGTCTGGCGCGAAGCCGTGGAGAAGCCGCTCCTGCACGCGGCCGATCCGCATATCGCCGGCATCGCCAGCGACGTCCCGGCCCGCTTCACCGGTCGCCTGCCTTCGTTCGCCCTTCACGACGTGGCCGCCATCGCCACATTCGTCCTCGACCGGGCCGCCGATCCACCGCCGTCCGATTGACTTGGGGGAAGGCCGGGAGTACGTTGAACTTGCGGCTTTTCCGACGGACAAAGGGGCGGGCGAGGCAGCCGGAACGGGTATCCGGCAGGCGCTTAAAGCCCTGCCGTCACGCTTGGGGGAGCGACGAGACGCCGCGGAGATAATATGTTGTATAAACAGTTACTTGCCGTTTGCGTGTGCGCTGCGCTCGGCGCCGCGGACTGCGCTGCAGCAGCGCGGGCACCGCTCATGGCCGCGCCGGATGCGGGTGCCGGTGCCCCCGAAGCCGGCTTCTACGGCGGGGTCGTGTTCCGCCAGGGGTTGCAGGAGCGTCCCGGGCTGCGGTTCGGCAGCCTGCCGAGCGCGTGGAGCAAGTTCGTGGCGCCCACGGCCGATGAAACCGCGTCGCGCTCCCTGCTGTTCGGCGGCTACCGCTGGCGCAACGACATGGCCTTCGAAGCGGCGTTCGCCACCGCCGATCGCTACTCGCTCGCGCCGGGTGGACGCGGTGGCGTCGGCCTCGCGGTCGCCTCGCCGTCGGCGGGCGTCGCGCCGCAAAGCTGGAACGCCGACGTGTACACCAGCTGGTCGTTTCGCAAGAGCCTTGCGCTGTATGGCCGGCTTGGATACGCCCAAACCGAAACTGCGCTCGCGTACGTTCCCGCGAGCTTCCTCTCGGCCGACCCCCGGCGCACGCGCGACGGCGTCAACTACGGCGTTGGCGTGCGCTACGATGTCACCCGCACGCTGGGGTTGCGGCTCGAATACGCGCGCTTCGGCCACTTCGCCGGCGAGAGCGTGAACGGGCTGTTGCCGGAGTCCGACCAGGTTCAGTTCGGCATGCAGTTCCGATTCTGACGGTCACGCGGAATCGGAAGCCCGTCGCCATGCCGGCCGCGACCGTCGGGCGGCGGCCGGAGCGTCGCCCCTTTTTCACGCGAACCTGATGCGCGATACCTCCGCTTCGAAGTCCGCCACCCGGCTTCACGTCGTCTATCTCGCGCGCCTGCGCGAGGCGTTCGGCTGTGCCGAGCGAGCGCCTGCCGATCGGCGAAGCCGGACGCAGCACGGTCGGCGAAGTGGTCGCGACGCTGCGCGCGCGCGGCGGCGCCTGGGCCGTCGAGCTGGCGCCCGGACGGGCGGTGCGCGTCGCCGTCAATCACGCCATGGCGACGCCGGACGCTCCGGTGGAGGCGGGTGACGAGGTGGCGATCTTCCCGCCGGTCACCGGCGGATGAGCACAAAGTTCCGCCGCCGGCCATGAGCGTTCGCGTACAGACCGAGGACTTCGACGCCGGCCGCGAGATCGCCGCGCTGCGGGGAGGCGACGCGCGCGTGGGCGCGGTGGCGTCGTTCATCGGCACCGTGCGCGACGTCAACGACGCCGCGAACGTGTCGCCGCTGACGCTCGAGCACTATCCCGGCATGACCGAGAAGGCGCTCGAAGCGATCGTCGACGACGCGAAGGCCCGCTTCGACATCTGCGAGGCGCTGGTCATCCATCGCGTCGGTACGCTCGCGCCTGGCGACCAGATCGTGCTCGTCGTCGTGACCGGCGCGCATCGTGAAGCCGCGTTCGACGCCTGCGCGTTCGTCATGGATTTCCTGAAGACGCGCGCGCCGTTCTGGAAGAAGGAGCAGACCCCGGCCGGCTCGCGCTGGGTCGAGGCGCGGGCGAGCGACGACGAAGCGGCCGCCCGCTGGTAGCGACGCGCGGCGCGCCGGCGACGCCGCGTTGCCGTGGCCATCCCCGGCGCCGGGGCACTTGACCGGCCGCGAACGCCGATCGTAGAGTGCGCACCGGGCCCGACCCCGGGCGCCTCGAGGGCATTCCAACCGTGGCTGGCGCGTCGCTGGTCGCGATCGATTGGGGCACGACGGCCGCGCGCGCGTACCGGATGAATGCGCGCGGCGAAGTCGACGGCGAGCGCACCGCGGCGCTCGGGATCACGCGCGTCGAAGGCGGCCGCTTCGCAGAGGCGCTCGCGAAGCTGCTCGGGGACTGGTTCGACGCGGGCGCGCCGCGTCTCGCGTGCGGCATGATCGGCAGCCGGCAGGGATGGGTCGAGGCGCCGTATGTCGCGTGTCCTGCCTCGCTCGACGCGCTGGCCGCCGGCCTCGCGCGCGCCGGCGACGGCACGCTGGCGATCGTTCCGGGACTCGTCACGCGCGACGCGGACCGGCATGCCCGACGTGATGCGCGGCGAGGAGACGCAGCTCCTCGGCGCGGTCGGCCGGCGACGAAGCGCTGCTCGCGGTGCTTCCCGGCACGCACAGCAAGTGGGCGCGCGTACAGCGCGGCACCGTCCTCGACTTCGCCACCTTGATGACCGGCGAGCTCTTCGCGGTGCTGCTCGATCACACGATCCTCGGTCGCATGGCGGACAGGAGCGCGGTCCCGGCGCCGGCCGCGTTCTCGCGCGGCGTGCGGCGGGGTCTTGACGATGGCGCGCTCGCGCATGACGTCTTCGGCGCGCGCACGCTCGCGCTGGTCGGCGAGCTCGTGCCGGCAGAAGTCGCCGACTGGCTGTCCGGGCTGCTGATCGGCCGCGAGATCCGCGAGGCGCGCCACTGGGCGGCGACGGCCGGCGATGCCGCCCCGCGCGTCCGGGTCATCGGCAGCGACACGCTGGCACAGCGCTATGCTACGGCGCTCGCGGTGGCCGGCATTGCCGCCGATCGCGGCGCGCCCGGCGCCGCCGCGATCGGATTGTGGCGCATCGCCGGCCAGGCCGGCCTTCTCCATTAGGCGATCATGACCCGTATCGTCGATTTTCTCTCGCCGCTGCCACTCGTCGCCGTGCTTCGGGGCATCACGCCGGAGGAGATCCCGGACGTCGCGGGCGCGCTGGCCGACGAGGGCTTTCGCGTGCTCGAGGTGCCGCTCAATTCGCCGCGGCCGTTCGAATCGATCCGCCTGCTGGCGCGCCGGTTCGGCGATCGCTGCCTCGTCGGCGCCGGCACGGTGATCGCGACCGCGGACGTCGCGCGGGTCCGTGAGGCCGGAGGCAAGCTGATCGTCATGCCGCACGCGGATACCGGCGTCGTCGACGAAGCGAAGGGCCTCGGCATGGTGTGCGTGCCCGGTGTGGCGACGGTCACCGAAGCGTTCGCGGCGCTCGCCGCCGGGGCGGACGCGCTCAAGATGTTCCCGGCCGAGGCGCTGCCGCCCGCGGCGCTCAAGGCCTGGCGGGCGGTGCTGCCGCGCGAGACGCTGGTGTTCGCCGTCGGCGGCATCCGGCCCGACAACATGGGGCCCTACTGGGCGGCCGGCGCGAACGGCTTCGGCACCGGTTCCAACCTGTATGCGCCGGGCGCCGACCCCGCCAGGGTGCGCGCGACGGCGGCGGCCTACGCGGCGGGCTTTCGCGCGCTGCCCGCGCGATGACCGCGGACATCGTCGCGCTGGGCGAGCCGCTGGTCGAGTTCAATCAGGCGAGGGCCGACGATCCTGCGACGTATCTGCAGGGATTCGGCGGCGACACGTCGAACATGGCGGTTGCCGCCGCGCGCCTCGGCGCGCGCGCCGGCTACGTCACGCGCGTCGGCAACGACGCGTTCGGGCGGATGTTCCTCGCGCTGTGGCAGCGCGAGGGCGTCGCGACCGACGGCGTGCACATCGATCCGGAGGCGCCGACGGGCGTCTACTTCGTCACCCACGGCGCCCAGGGTCACGAGTTCAGCTACCTGCGCGCGGGCTCGGCCGCGAGCCGCATGGCGCCGGCGAACCTCCCGCTCGACGTGATCCGCGCCGCGAAGATTGTCCATGTCTCCGGCATCAGCCAGGCGATCTCCGCGTCGGCCTGCGACGCGTCCTTCGCGGCGATGGACCACGCGCGCGGCGCGGGCGTTCGGGTGAGCTATGACACGAATCTGCGTCTCAAGCTCTGGCCGCTGCCGCGGGCACGCGCGGTGATCCTGGCGTCGCTGGCCCGCTGCGACTATTGCGTGCCCAGCCTCGACGACGCGAAGCTCCTGTTCGACACGGCCGACGAGGCCGCGATCGTCGACGCCTGCCATGCCGCGGGTGCGCCGATCGTCGTGCTCAAGCGCGGCGCGCGGGGCTGCATCGTGTCGGCCCACGGCCGGCGCGAGCCGGTCGCTGCGCACACGGTCGAATGCGTCGATGCGACGGGTGCGGGCGATTGCTTCGACGGCGCATTCGCGGCGCGCCTCGTCGCCGGCGACGATGCGTTCGCTGCCGCGCGCTACGCGAACGCCGCCGCGGCGCTGGCCACAACCGCGTTCGGCGCGGTCGCCCCGTTGCCGCGCGACGCCGACGTGCGCGCATTCCTGGCGCGGCAGTCGCGATGAGCGTCGCGGCGTTTCGCGACGACCTGTTCGCCGGCGCGGTCGCGCTGGTGGTGGGTGGCACGCGCGGCATCGGCGCGGCGATCGCCGAGCGCGTTCGCGACGCTGGGCGCGGTGGTCACGGTGACCGGCGCGACCCGCGCAGAGACCGAGGCTGCGCGCGGCGCACCCGATTTCCGCGGCCGGGATGCGATGCCGCTCGACGTGCGCGACGCCGCGGCGATCCGGGCGCTCGTCGACGACCTGCCGCGACTCGACATCCTCGTCAATTGCGCGGGCATCATCCGCCGCGGCGGCGAGCACGACCCGGCCGTGTTCGCCGACGTGCTCGACATCAATCTCGTCGGGACGATGCGCTGCTGCACGCTGGCGCGGCCGAAGCTCCGCGCGGCGGCGGGCGCGATCGTCAACACCGCGTCGATGCTGTCGTTCCAGGGGGGCGGACTGGTGCCGGCCTATAGCGCCAGCAAGGGCGGCGTCGCGCAACTGACGAAATCGCTGGCGATCGCCTACGCGCGCCGACGGCATCCGCGTGAACGCGATCGCGCCGGGATGGGTGCGCACCGCGCTCACGGGCGCCCTGCAGGGGGACCCGCAGCGCAGTGCCGCGATCATCGCGCGCACGCCGCTTGGCCGCTGGGCCGAGCCGGAGGACATCGCCGGCGCCGCCGTGTTTCTGTGCTCGCCCGCCGCGCGTTTCGTCACCGGCGCCATCCTGCCGGTCGACGGCGGTTACCTCGTCGCATGAGATCTTCGTTGGGGGGGAACGGCGATGGCGCTGGGCACCGCAGTCCGGCACTTGCGCCGGGGCGATTGGTAGAAGGCGCACGAGATCGTGCAGAACGACGACTCGGAGCTCGGGCTGCTGGGCGCACGGCATCGTGCATATGCTCGAGGGCGACCTCGGCAACGCGCGCTACTGGTACCGTCGCGCGCATCGCGCCTTCCCGCGCGAAAGCGACGCCGGCGGCCGAGATCGCCGCGCTGATCGCGGCGATGAAGCAGATGCAGACGTGAGCGCGGCATGACCGCATCGCAGATCCTGCCGTCGGCCGGCATCCAGCCGGAGATCGCCATCGGCGCGATCCCGGACGACGAGCGCGTATGGGTGCCGCAGGCGCCGGACGTCTGGTTCCGTCCGCTGCTGCTCAACACGGTCTCCGGCGGCTGGTGCAACCTGCTGCGCGTGCGGCGCGCCGGCATCCTGTCGCGCCATCGGCATCCGATGGCGTCGTCGGCTACGTGATCAGCGGCCGGTGGAAATATCTCGAGCACGACTGGACCGCCGAGGACGGCAGCTTCGTCTTCGAGCCGCCCGGCGAGATCCACACGCTGACCGTACCGGAGGACTGCGCGGAGATGATCACGTTTTTCAACATCGGCGGCGCGATGATCTACGTCGACGCCGAGGGCCGCCAGACCGGCTACGAGGACGTGTTCACAAAGATCGACATGTGCCGCGCGCATTACGCGGCGTGCGGCCTCGGCGCCGGTTACGTCGACGCGTTCATCCGCTAGGGATCGCGCCGTGGCTCTGCCGCGCGTCGGGCGCCGCGCGCACGCGATCCCGTAGAATCACGCCATGATCGGAGAGTTCGCCGCCGTGGGCATCGGCGCCGCCGTCGGCGGCTGGCTGCGGTGGGGCCTGTCGATGTGGCTCAATCCACGCGCGCCGGTCTTTCCGTTCGGCACGCTTGCCTCGAACCTGATCGGCGGCTACCTCATCGGCTTCTTCGTGGCGTTCTTCGCGGCACGCGTCGACGTCGCGCCCGAATGGCGGCTGCTGGTGATCACCGGATTTCTCGGCGGACTGACGACGTTCTCGACGTTCTCCGCCGAAGTGAGCGAGCACCTGATGCGCGGCAGCTACGGGACCGGCGCGCTTCTGGCCGCCGTTCATCTGGGAGGCTCGCTGCTCCTGACCATCGCGGGCTTCGCGACGTTTCGCGCGCTGACCGCCTGACCTACCCACGAAACCGCGGAGGACCCATGGCACACGCAATTCGAATCCAGACCCACGGCGGCCCCGAAGTGCTGGCGCTCGAAGAGGTCGACGTCGGCGACCCCGGCCCCGGCGAGGCGCGCGTGCGCCACACGGCCATCGGCGTCAACTACATCGACACCTACCAGCGCACCGGGCTCTACCCGCTGGCGCTGCCGTCCGGCATGGGCAGCGAGGCGGCCGGCGTCGTCGAGGCGGTCGGCACCGGCGTCGATTGGGTGAAGCCCGGCGAGCGCGTCGCGTACGCGGGCGGACCGCCCGGCGCGTACAGCACGGCGCGCGTGATGCCGGCCGACAAGCTGGTCAAGCTGCCGGAGGGCATCGCGGAGCGCACCGCGGCGACGCTGATGCTGAAGGGGCTCACCGTGCAGTACCTGTTCCGCCGGACCAGGCGCGTCGAGTCGGGCGAGACGATCCTGTTCCACGCCGCCGCGGGCGGGGTCGGGCTGATCGCCTGCCAGTGGGCACGCGCGCTCGGCGTGACGATGATCGGCACCGTCGGGTCCGACGCCAAGGCCGAGCTCGCGCGCGAATACGGCTGCGCCCACACGATCGTGTACACGCGCGAGAACTTCGTCGAGCGCGTGCAAGGCGCTCACCGGCGGCAAGGGCGTGCCGGTCGTCTACGACTCGGTGGGCAAGGACACGTTTCCCGCCTCGCTCGACTGCCTATCGCCGCGCGGCCTGTTCGTGAGCTTCGGCAACGCATCGGGTCCCGTGCCGCCGTTCGACATCCTGCTGCTGTCGCAGAAGGGCTCGCTGTACGCGACGCGGCCGACGCTTTTCACTTACGCCAACTCGCGCGCGGCCACGCAGGCGATGGCGGACGAGCTCTTCGCGCTGGTCCTCGCCGGGAAGATCAAGTCCGAAGCGCGGCAGACGTTTCCGCTCAAGGACGCCGCGCTGGCGCACCGCGCGCTCGAGTCGCGCGCCACGACAGGCGCGACCGTGCTGCTGCCCTGACGCTCAGCTCGCGGAGCCGCGTCCGGCGGCTGTCCAGCGGCTGCGCATCGCCGCGGCGAGGTCGACCTTCGTGCCGGGTGCCGCGCCGTCCGGCGCCTCGCCTGCCGGGAGCGCCGGCCAGGTGCGCGTCTCGCAGCGTGCGCAGACGTCGTCGGTCAGGAAGCGGCTGCGCGACGCGTAGACATGGCGGTCGCCCCCCGCGCCCTGCTGCCGGACGTAGAAGCGCTGCGGCACCAGCAGCGCCAGCACGTCCCGCGCGCGCGTCATCGCCACGTACAGCAGGCGGCGCTCCTCTTCGATGTCGTCGGCGCTGCGCGTGGCCAGATCGGAGGGAATGCAGCCGTCGACGCAGTTCAGCACCTGGACGACGTTCCACTCCTGGCCCTTGGCGGAATGGATCGTCGACAGCGTCAGGTAGTCTTCGTCGAGGTGCGGCGCATCGGCGTTCGCGCTCGTCGCCGCCGGCGGGTCGAGCGCGAGTTCCGTCAGGAACCGCTCGCGGCTCGGATACGTGCATCCGATGCGGGCGAGCTGCGCGAGATCGGGCGCGCGCAGGTGGGCGTCTTCGTAGAGCCGATCCATCTGCGGCTGGTACCAGCCGACCACCGCTTCCAGCTCGGCGGGCCAGTCGCGGCGCGCGTGCAGGCGGGCATGAAGCGTGCAGAGCGCCGTCCATGGCTCCCGCGCCGCCACGGGCGGCGCGATGGTGGCAAGCGCGCCGCGAAGGTCGGCCGCGGCGTCGAGCGCATCGAGCCAGCGCGTGGCCGTCGCGGGTCCGACGCCCGGAAGCAGGCGCAGCGCGCGAAAGCCGGCGAGCCGCGCCCGCGGATTCTCGATCCAGCGCAGGATCGACAGCGCATCCTTCACGTGCGCGGCGTCGAGGAAGCGCAGGCCGCCGAATTTCACGAACGGAATCCCGCGTCGCGTGAGCTCGAGCTCGAGCGGCGCGGCGTGGTGGGACGTGCGGAAGAGCACGGCCTGGCGCTTGAGCGCGATGCCGTCCTCGCGCTGCCGGAGCACTTCCGCGGCGACGCATTCGGCCTGCTGCATTTCATCGCCGACGGTCACGATCCGCGGCCGCTCGCCGGCCGCGCGGTCGGTGAAAAGCGCCTTGGCGTAGCGCTCGCGCGCGTGCGCGATCATCGCGTTCGACGCGTCGAGAATGGCCTGCGTGGAGCGATAGTTCCGCTCGAGGGTCACGACGCGCGCCGGGGGATCGTACTGCGCGGGAAAATCGAGGATGTTGCGCACGGTCGCCGCGCGGAAGCCGTAGATCGCCTGCGCGTCGTCGCCGACGACCGTCATGCCGCGGCCGTCCGGCTTGAGGCGGCGGATGATCTCGCCCTGCAGGCGGTTCGTGTCCTGGTATTCGTCGACGAGCACGTGGTCGAAGCGCGCTCCCACCTCGGCGGCGAGGGCAGGAATGCGCATCATCCCCATCCAGTAGAGGAGCAGGTCGTCGAAGTCGAGCACCTGGTGCGCCTGCTTGGCATCGACGTAGGCGGCGAACAGCTGCTCGAGACGGGCCTCGAGCTGCGCGCACCACGGATAGTCGCGCGCCAGCACGTCGCCGAGCGCGCGCTCGCCATTGACCGCGTGCGAATAGATGGCGAGGCACGTCGCCGCCCCCGGGATGCGCGTGCGCGCGGCGTCGTCGCCGAGCAGGCGCTGCCGCACGATGCCCATGAGGTCCTCGGAGTCGCCGCGGTCATGCACGGTGAAGTTCGGCGCGAGGCCAACGCGTCCGCTGTATTCGCGCAGCAGTCGCGCGCCGATGCTGTGGAACGTGCCGGCCCACGGAAGCGACGGCGGCACGGCGCCGCGCAGCGCGGACAGGGCGCGCAGGACGCGTCCGGCCCGCCGCTCCATTTCCGCGGCAGCGCGGCGGCTGAACGTCAGCAGAAGCAGCCGATACGGATCCGCACCGTCGTGCACGAGGCGCGCCACGCGGTGCGCGAGCGTGGTCGTCTTGCCCGAGCCCGCGCCGGCAATGACGAGCAGGGGCGGCGCCGGCGCGATGCCGGCGCCGTGGCAGACCGCGCTGGCCTGCGCCTGGTTGAGCGAATCCATCGTAATGCCGTCGGCCCCTCTCGTGACGGAACGAACGTTCGATGATACCTTTGCCGGTGCCGCGTTGGATACGGCAACGCGAGGCGACGATCCCGATCCCGATGTCCGGCGAGCGCTGAATTGGCCCGCGCGCACAGCGCCGGCATTCTCCTGTATCGGCGCCGTGCCGGCGGCGCCGAGGTGCTCCTCGTGCATCCGGGCGGGCCGTTCTGGGCGCGCAAGGACGCCGGCGCGTGGTCGATCCCCAAGGGCGAGATCGATCCGGGGGAATCGCCAAGGGCCGCCGCGATCCGCGAGTTTGCCGAGGAGCTCGGCGTCGAGGCGACCGGCGTGCTGATCCCGCTCGCCCCCGTGACGCAATCGCGCAACAAGACTGTCCATCCGTTCGCCATGGAGGGCGATTTCGACCCGGCGTCGCTGCGTGCCGCCGTGCTTTCGATCGAATGGCCGCCGCGGTCGGGCACGTTCCGCGCGTTCCCCGAGGTCGACCGCGCCGAATGGTTTCCGCTCGGGGAGGCGAGGCGTCGCATCCTGCGCGGGCAGGCGGCGATCCTCGACGCGCTGGTCGTGCTTCTGGGTGACGACGCAGCCTAGGCGATCCACCGGCGTCGCGCGGCAGCGAAGCATTGCGGGCACGCCGGCGGGCGCAACGCTCAAAATGCCGATGCCGGTGCTGGCGCGAGGAAGAAGGAAGCATGGAAAACGAATCGAGGATCGCCGTGTACGGCGCCATTGCGGCGAACGTGGCCATCGCCGTGACGAAATTCATCGTGGCGGGCGTCACCGGAAGCTCAGCGATGCTGTCCGAGGGCATCCATTCGGTCGTCGACACCGGCAACGGCATCCTGCTGCTGGTCGGCCTGCGGCAAAGCCGTCGCGCCGCCACGCCGGAGCATCCCTTCGGCCACGGCAAGGAGCTGTACTTCTGGAGCCTCATCGTCGCGGTGCTGATCTTCGGCGTCGGGGGCGGCGTGTCGTTCTACGAGGGCGTGCTTCACATCCTGCATCCGGTCGAGTTGCGTGACCCCATGTGGAACTACGTCGTGCTGGCGGCCGCGGCCCTGTTCGAGGGCGGCAGCCTGTTCGTCGCGCTGCGCGCATTCCTGCGCGAAAAAGGCGCCGAACCGTTCTGGCGCGCGCTGCATGCGAGCAAGAATCCGGCGAGCTACACGGTGATCGCCGAGGATGCCGCGGCGCTCTGCGGCCTCGCGATTGCCGCGCTCGGCGTCTGGTCGAGCCATCATTTCGGTGTCTCGGCGCTCGACGGCGTGGCTTCCGTCCTCATCGGGCTGCTGCTCGCGGCCGTCGCGGTTCTGCTGATCCGCGAGGCACGCAGCCTCCTGGTGGGCGAGGGCGTTACGCGCGAGACCGCCGACGCCATCCGCGCGCTGACGCTCGCGCATCCGCGGGTGCAGCAAGTGGGGCGGCCGCTGTCGATGTACATCGGGCCCGACGACGTGCTGCTCACGCTCGACGTGCAGTTCGACAGCGACGCGCCGGCGGAGGACATCGCGGCTGCGGTTCGCGCCATCGAGCACGACATCCGTCAGCGCTATCCCAAGATCCGCCGGATCTACATCGAAAGCGCCACGCTGTCCGCGGCCGCCGCGCCGGGCGACGCGGCGTCCAGCGCGGCCGCGCGGAAGGACTAGCGGCGCCTCACGCGCCGGGGAGGCGGTCGTGCGCCGCCGCGGCGTTGAGCAGCGCGCGAAGCGCGTCGGCGAGCTCCGACGCGGCGAGACCGAGCGGGCCGTGCCCTTCGGCGACGCGCCGGTCCGCGGCCGCCCCGTGCAGGCAGACGCCGAATTGCAGCGCAGTGCGCGGGTCGAGTCCCTGCGCGAGCAGGGCGCCGAGCATGCCGGAGAGGACGTCGCCGCTTCCGGCGGTCGAAAGCGCGGGGCCGCCGCTTGCGTTGATGTCGAAGCCGCCGACGGGATGGGCGAGCACGCTGCCTGCACCTTTGAGCACGGTGAACGCGTCGAATTGCGCCGCCAGCGCATGCGCGGCGCCCAGACGGTCGTCCGCAATGCGGGCGGTGTCGATGCCGAGCAGCCGGGCCGCCTCGGCCGGATGGGGCGTGATCAGCGTGGCCGCGGTACGCGCCCGCACGGCGCTGCGCAGCGCGTCGTCCCGCGCGAGGAGATTGAGCGCGTCGGCGTCGAGGACCAGCGGCGTATCGAGCTGCGCCGCCCGCGCGACGAGACCGCGCGCCGCGGCGTCGATGCCGAGGCCGGGACCCACGACGAACACGTCCGCGCCGCTGGCGAGAACTGCATCCGCGGAACGCAGCATCAGCTCGGGCGCGACCCAGTCCACCGGCGGCGGCGCCTCGGCGACGAACCCGATCAGCACCTTGCCCGCGCCCGTCTTCTGCGCGGCGCGGCCGGCGAGGATGGGCGCGCCGACCATGCCGTCGGCGCCGCCGACGATCGCCACCGTGCCGAACGTTCCCTTGTGCACGTTGCGCCGGTCGCGCCGCAGCGGCGGCGGCAGCGCCTGCGCGAGTTGCGCCCATTCGAGCAGCGTGCCGGCATGCTCGGAAGGATCGATGGTCACGCCGAGCGCGTGCAGCGACACGCGGCCGGCGTGCTCGAGTCCGGCGCCCGTGCAGAGGCCGGGCTTGAGCGCGATGAACGTCGCCGTGGCGTCGGCGCGGACCGCGCCGGTGTGCGCGATGCCCGTATCGGCGTCGATGCCCGACGGAACGTCCAGTGCGAGCACGGGCGCGCGTGCGCCCGCCGCCCATGCGGTCAGCGCGGCATATTCCGCCGTCAGCGGGCGCTTGAGGCCGATGCCGAACAGCCCGTCGACCACCAGTGACGGCGCTTCGCCAGGCACCTCCGGCCGCGTGCGGAGCCCGGCGGCCGCCAGCGCGGAATGCGCCGCGGCGGCGGCAGGCGGAAGCCGCTGCGCGTCCCCGCGAAACACGGTGACCACGTCGAAGAAGGTCGCCGCGAGACATCGCGCCACCACGAACGCGTCGCCGCCGTTGTTGCCGGGGCCCGCGAGGACGACCACCGGCCCGCGCCGCCCGGCGGCAAGGCCGCGCGCCACCTCCGCGGCGGCCGCGCCGGCGCGCTCCATGAGCCCGGCCGTACCGTGCCGCGCCTCGACGGCGCGGACGCCGGCAACCGGCAGGATCGGCTTGGCTGCGATCACGCGGGACGGCGGTCGCGAGGCGATGACGTTGGCATTGGCGGTTCCTGCGGCGATTCGGCGGTCCCCAGTTTAGGCCGAACCGCCGGCGGTGCAACGTGATCGGCGCGTCAACCGGCGCATGCCGGCGCAGATTTCGCGGTTTTCGCGGGCTTTGGACATTCGCCCCGGCGGCCCTTAGAATCGCCCGGTTGGGCTCGTTCCGAGCTTTGACTTCGATTCCCTTCCCAGGAGATTGCAGGATGCGTACATCCAAGCTGACGCTGGCGCTGGCGCTCGTCGCGTTCGTCGCTGCGCCGGTCGTCGCCGCGCAGGAACTGACCGGCACGCTGAAAAAGATCAAGGATTCCGGCACGATCACCATCGGCCATCGCGACTCGTCGATTCCGTTCTCGTACTACGACGACAAGCAGCAGGTGGTCGGCTACGCGATCGACATCTGCATGAAGATCGTCGACGCCGTCAAAGCCGAGCTCAAGATGCCGGGCCTCAAGGTCGCGCTCAACCCGGTGACGTCGGCCACCCGGATCCCGCTGATGGCGAACGGGACGATCGACCTCGAATGCGGATCGACCACCAACAACCTCGACCGGCAGAAGCAGGTGGGCTTCACCAACACGTATTTCGTGACCGCCAACCGCTACGTCGCGAAGAAGTCGTCGAACATCAAGACACTGGCGCGACCTCAAGGGCAAGACCGTGGTGTCGACCGCCGGCACGACGAACCTGCGCTGGCTGACCGCGGAGAACAACGAGAAGAACATGGGGATGAGCATCCTCACCGCCAAGGACCACGCGGAGGCGTTCCTGATGGTCGAGACGGGCCGCGCGGTCGCGTTCTTCATGGACGACATCCTGCTCTACAGCCTGGTCGCCAGCGCGAAGTCGCCCGCGGACTACGTGATCGGGACGGAAGCCTACACGGTCGAACCCTATGGCCCGATGATTCCCAAGGACGACGCCGCGTTTCGCAAGATCGCCGACGACGCCACGGCCAAGCTCTACAAGAGCCCCGAGATCGTGGCCATCTACGACAAGTGGTTCCTGAAGCCTATCCCGCCGAAGGGCATCACGCTCAATGTGCCGATGAGCCCGGAGCTGAAGAAGGCGCTGGCGAACCCGACGTCGAGCGGCGATCCCGCAATGTACAAGTAGGGATCGCACCGCCGCAGTGCACAACACGGGGAGCTTCGGCTCCCCGTTTTTGTTTGTTATAGTCGGCGGCGCCCCCGCGGTTCCCGGGGACGCGATCTTTCGGGAGGCGCCAAGCTTTGAACTACAACTGGAACTGGAAGATCTTCTTCGAGATGTCGGCCGATGGCCGGCATACGTGGCTCGGAACGTTGTTCGTCGGACTGGGCTGGACGCTGCTCGCGGCGCTTTGCGCCGGCGTCATCGCGATCCTGCTCGGTTCCATGCTCGGCGTCATGCGCACGACGCCGAGCAAGTGGGCGGTGCGCTTCGGCAATGCCTACGTCGAGCTGTTCCGCAACATCCCGCTCCTCGTGCAGTTGTTCCTCTGGTTCTTCGTCCTTCCCGAGCTGCTGCCCAAGGGGCTCGGCACGGCGATCAAGCAGATGGCCCCGCCGTGGGCGTCGTTCGTTCCCGCCGTGCTCGGCCTCGGCCTGTTCACCGCCGCGCGCGTGAGCGAGCAGGTGCAGGCGGGCATCCAGGCCCTGCCGCGCGGACAGAGCTTCGCCGGCACCGCGCTCGGCCTCACGCTGCCGCAGACGTACCGTTTCGTCCTGCTGCCGATGGCGTATCGCATCATCCTGCCGCCGCTCACGTCCGAGACCATGAACCTGATCAAGAACACGTCGGTCGCGCTGACGATCGGCCTGGTCGAGCTCACGGCGGCGGCGCGCTCGATGCAGGAATTCACGTTCCAGGTGTTCGAGGCGTTCACCGCGGCGACCGTGATCTACATCGTCGTCAACCTGATCGTCGTGAACCTCATGCGGTGGCTCGAGCGCAGCGTCGCCGTCCCGGGCTTCATCGGCCCGGTCAACGTCGGCGGCGGAGGCCACTGAGCATGCGGCGGCTTCGACTTCAACGTCATCGAAAGGTCGCTCGGCTACCTGTTCAAGGAGGGGATGACCTTCACCCTCACGCTGACCGGGCTGGCGGCGCTGGGCGGCATCATCTTCGGCACGCTGCTCGCGATGATGCGACTGTCCTCGCACAAGTGGCTGTCGCTGCCCGCGACCGGCTACGTGAACCTGATGCGGTCGATCCCGCTGCTGCTGGTCATCTTCTGGTTCTACTTCCTCGTGCCGTACATCGGGGCGTGGATCGTCGGCGCGACGCGCCCGATCCAGGTGGGCGCGTTCGCGTCGTCGGTGATCACATTCACGATGTTCGAGGCGGCCTACTATTCGGAGATCATGCGCGCGGGCATCCAGTCGGTGTCCCGCGGCCAGGTCTGGGCCGGCTATGCGCTCGGGCTCAACTACTGGCAGACGATGGGCACCGTCGTGCTGCCGCAGGCGTTCCGCAACATGATCCCCATCCTCCTCACGCAGACGATCATCCTGTTCCAGGACACTTCGCTCGTCTACGTGCTGTCGATCACCGATTTCCTCGGCGCCGCGTCCAAGATCGCGCAGCGTGACGGGCGCCTGACGGAGATGTACCTCTTCGCCGCGCTCGTCTATTTCGTCATCAGCTTCTTCCTGTCGTACGTGGTGAAGGGGCTGCAGCAGAGGATCGCCATCATCCGATAGGACGCCTTCAGCCATGCCGATGATCGAAATCAAGGACGTCTCCAAGTGGTACGGGAGCTTCCAGGTGCTGACCGACTGCACGACCAACGTCGAGAAGGGCGAGGTCATCGTCGTGTGCGGCCCGTCGGGCTCGGGCAAGTCGACGCTCATCAAGGTGGTGAATGCGCTCGAGCCCGTGCAGAAAGGCACGATCTTCGTCGACGGCAAGCAGGTGAACGACCCGAAGACCGATCTGCCGAAGCTGCGCGCGCGGGTCGGCATGGTGTTCCAGCACTTCGAGCTGTTTCCCCACCTGACGATCACCCAGAACCTCACGCTCGGGCAGGTCAAGGTGCTCGGCCGCTCGCAGGAGGAAGCGACCACCCGCGGCCTCAAGTACCTCGATCGCGTCGGGCTCATCTCGCAGAAGGACAAGTTCCCCGGCCAGCTGTCGGGCGGACAGCAGCAGCGGGTGGCGATCGCCCGCGCGCTGTCGATGGATCCGATCTGCATGCTCTTCGACGAGCCGACCTCCGCGCTCGACCCGGAAATGATCAACGAGGTGCTCGACGTGATGGTCGGCCTGGCGAAGGAGGGCATGACGATGATGGTCGTCACGCACGAAATGGGCTTCGCGCGCAAGGTCGCCAACCGCGTCATCTTCATGGACACGGGCCACATCGTCGAGGACGCCAGCAAGGACGATTTCTTCGGCAAGCCGCGCTCCGAGCGGGCGCAGCAGTTCCTCGCCAAGATCCTGCATCACTGATCGGCTGCGGCGCGCCGCCGCGCCGCCGCGCGCCGGACTCGACGGCCGGCAGCGCCGGATCCGCGGCGTATAATCCGTCTTTACGCCCGCCGCCTTTCGATGCCCGACATCCTCTCGCTGCGCGGACGGACGGCATTGTCGCCGTTTCGGCTCGCCAAGCTGCGAAGCGCACTCACCGCAGCGCATCCTGACCACTCCATCACCGGCCTCGGGGCCGCGTTCTGGCACTTCATCGAGCTGGCGCGGCCGCTGACGTCCGACGAGCGCGAGAAACTCGAGCGCCTGCTCGACTACGGGCCGCGCGACGACGAGGCGCCGTCCGGTCCGCAGCAGCTGCTCGTCGTGCCGCGACCCGGCACGATCTCGCCGTGGTCGTCGAAGGCGACCGACATCGTGCACAACTGCGGGCTGTCGGCGGTCGTGCGCGTCGAGCGCGGAACGATGTTCTCGATCGCGGGCGATGGGCCGCTGCGCGCGCCGGAACGCGCCGCGCTGCTGCCGCTGATCCACGACCGCATGACGGAGGCGGTGCTCGGCGGCGCCGACGCCGCCCATGTCCTGTTCACGCACATCGCACCGCGACCGCTCGGCACGATCCCGCTGCTCGCCGAAGGACGCAACGCGCTGGCCGCGGCGAACGTCGCGCTCGGGCTGGCGCTCGCCGACGACGAGATCGACTATCTCGAACGCGGACTTCCACGCGCTCGGGCGCGATCCCACCGACGTCGAGCTCATGATGTTCGCGCAGGCGAACTCGGAGCATTGCCGGCACAAGATCTTCAACGCCGAGTGGATCGTCGACGGCGTGCCGCAGCCGCAGAGCCTGTTCGCGATGATCCGCGCGACGCACGCCGCGCATCCGGAAGGCACGCTCGTTGCGTATGCCGACAACGCGTCGGTCATCGAGGGTGCGACGATCGATCGCTTCTATCCGCGCGCGGACGCGCGCTACGGCGCTGCGCGCGAGGACACGGCGATCCTCATGAAGGTCGAGACGCACAACCACCCGACGGCGATCGCGCCGTTTCCCGGCGCGGCCACCGGCTCGGGCGGCGAGATCCGCGACGAAGGCGCGACCGGTGCCGGCGCGAAGCCCAAGGCGGGCCTCGTCGGGTTCACGACGTCCAACCTGCGCATCCCGGGCCGCGTCCAGCCGTGGGAGTTCGACGCCGGCAAGCCGGAGCGCATCGCGTCGGCGCTCACCATCATGCAGGAAGGCCCGATCGGCGCCGCGTCCTTCAACAACGAGTTCGGCCGGCCCAACCTCGCCGGCTATTTCCGCACCTTCGAGATGCGCGTCGACGGCGAAGTGCGCGGCTACCACAAGCCGATCATGATCGCCGGCGGCGTCGGCAACATCGCCGTCGCGCACGTGCGCAAGCAACCGCTGGCCGAAGGCACGCTGCTGGTGCAGATCGGCGGCCCCGGCATGCTCATCGGCATGGGCGGCGGCGCCGCGTCCTCGATGGCGACGGGGACCAACACCGCCGACCTCGATTTCGACTCCGTCCAGCGCGGCAACGCGGAAATGCAGCGGCGTGCCCAGGAGGTGATCGACCGCTGCTGGCAGGCCGGCGCCGGGAACCCGATCCTCTCCATTCACGACGTCGGTGCCGGCGGACTCTCCAACGCGCTGCCCGAACTCGTGCACGGCGGCGGCGTCGGCGGCACGTTCGAGCTGCGCGCCGTGCCGTCCGAGGAGCCGGGCATGGCGCCGCGCGAGATCTGGTGCAACGAAGCGCAGGAGCGCTACGTGCTCGCGGTCACGCCGCACGACCTGCCGCGCTTCCAGGCGTTCTGCGAGCGGGAGCGGTGCCCGTTCGCCATCGTCGGCTTCGCCAATGCCCAGGGCCGGCTGGTCGTCTCCGACGCGCACTTCGCCGATCGCCCCGTCGACGTGCCGCTGGAGCTCGTCCTCGGCAAGCCGCCGCGGATGACGCGCGACGCGCGCCGGCGCGTGCGCGCGCTGCCCCCGCTCGACCTCGCCGGCGTCGATCCCCGCACGGCCGCGTACCGCGTGCTGCAGTTCCCCGCCGTTGCGGACAAGACGTTCCTCGTGACCATCGGCGATCGCACGGTCGGCGGCCTGTGCTCGCGCGACCCGATGGTAGGGCCATGGCAGGTGCCGGTGGCGGACGTCGCCGTCACGCTCATGGACTATCGCGGGCACGCGGGCGAGGCGATGGCGATGGGCGAGCGCACGCCGCTCGCGCTGATCGACGCGCCGGCGTCCGGGCGGATGGCGGTCGCCGAAGCCATCACCAACATCGCCGCCGCCGACGTCGCGTCGCTCGGACAGGTGAAGCTCTCGGCGAACTGGATGGCGCCGGCCGGCCATCCTGGGGAGGATGCAGCGCTGTACGACACCGTGCGCGCCGTCGCGCTCGATCTCTGCGCGAGGATCGGCCTGTCGATCCCGGTCGGGAAGGATTCGATGTCGATGCGCACGACGTGGCGCGACGGCGACGCCGAGAAGGCCGTCACGGCCCCGGTTTCGCTCGTCGTCTCCGCGTTCGCCCCGGTCGCCGATGCGCGGCGGACGGCAACACCCCTGCTGCGGCGCGACGCGCCGGATGCGGCGCTGCTGCTCATCGACGTCAGCGGCGGCCGCCGTCGCCTGGGCGGGTCCGCGCTGGCGCAGGTCTTCGGGCAGCTCGGCAACGAGGCACCGGATCTCGACGACCCGTCGCGCCTGGCTGCGTTCTTCGCGTTCATCGCGCGCCTGCGCGCCGAGGGCCGGCTCGTCGCCTATCACGACATCTCCGACGGCGGCGCGTTCGTGACCCTGGTCGAGATGGCGTTCGCGTCGCGCTGCGGCCTCGAGGTCGCGCTGCCGGGCGGCGGCGACGTGCTCGCCGCGCTGTTCGCCGAGGAACTCGGCGCGATCATCGAGGTGCCGGCCAACGATGCCGCGGGCATCCTCGCCGACGCGCAGTGGTCGGGCCTCCACGCCTGCGAGATCGGGCGCCCGATGCCCGGCACGCGCATTCGCATCGCCGTCGGCGAGAGGCTCGTCCTCGACGAGTCGCGCATCGACCTGCATCGCGCATGGTCGTCGACGACGCACGCGATGCAGCGGCTGCGCGACAATCCGGACGCGGCCGACGAGGAGTTCGAGCGCCTGCAGGACGCCGGCGATCCCGGCCTGTCGCCGCGGGCGACGTTCGACGCCATCGACGCCATCGCCGCGCCGTATGTGCACGCGGGCACGCGCCCGCCCGTCGCGGTGCTGCGCGAGCAGGGCGTCAACGGCCAGGTCGAGATGGCGGCGGCGTTCGACCGCGCGGGCTTCGCGGCGTACGACGTGCACATGAGCGACCTCGCCGCCGGCCGGCGCTCGCTCGCCGACTTCCACGGCCTGGTCGCCTGCGGCGGCTTCTCCTACGGCGACGTGCTGGGCGCAGGCGAGGGGTGGGCCAAGTCGGTGCTGTTCAATCCGCGTGTCCGCGACGAGTTCGCGACCTTTTTCGCGCGCGACGCCACGTTCGCACTCGGCGTCTGCAACGGCTGCCAGATGATGAGCGCGCTGCGCGAGATCGTGCCGGGCGGCGCGCGCTGGCCGCGCTTCGTGCGCAATGCCAGCGAGCAGTTCGAGGCGCGGCTGGTGCAGGTCGAGATCGTGCGCTCGCCGTCGCTGTTCTTCCACGGCATGGAGGGGACGCGGCTGCCGGTGGCGACGGCGCACGGCGAAGGCCGGGCCGAGTTCCGCGACGCCGCGCATCTCGCGGCGGTGCAGCCGCTGGTCGCGATGCGCTACGTGGACAATCGCGGCGATCCGACGGAGCGCTATCCGTGCAACCCCAGCGGCTCGCCGCAGGGGATCACCGGACTCACCACCGACGATGGCCGCATCACCATCCTCATGCCCCATCCGGAGCGTGTCTGGCGCACGGCGCAGATGTCCTGGCATCCGGAGGGCTGGGGCGAAACCTCGCCGTGGTTCCGGATGTTCGCCAATGCGCGGGCGTGGCTGGGCTGACCTGGCGCCGCGCCGCCGCTGGCGAGCCGCTGCGTTTTTCGTAACCTCGGAGCATTCAAATGAACCTCACCGTCTATGCGATCGACGGCGTCACGCCGGTCGTCGATCCGTCCGCCTATCGTGCATCCGAGCGCCGTGCTGATCGGCGACGTCATCGTCGGCGCAGGGTGCTACGTCGGGCCCGGCGCGCCTGCCTGCGCGGCGACTTCGGCCGCATCGAGGTCCACGCCGGCGCGAACATCCAGGACACCTGTGTGCTGCACGGCTTTCCCGGCACGGACACGATCGTCGAGGAGGATGGCCACGTCGGCCACGGCGCGTGCTGCACGGCTGCATCGTCGCACGCAATGCGCTGATCGGCATGAACGCGGTCGATCAACGACAACGCCGATGATCGGCGAGTCGGCGATCGTCGCCGCGATGGCCTTCGTCAAGGCGAAGATGGTCGTGCCGCCGCGCACGCTCGTCGCGGGCATTCCGGCGCGCGTCGTGCGCGAGCTCACCGACACCGAGCTCGCATGGAAGGTCGAGGGCACGCGACAGCTATCAGGAGCTCGCACGCCGGTCATTGCGCACGATGCGGCGGTGCGCGCCGCTGCCGGCCGCGGAGCCCGGGCGCAAGCGGATCGACCTGCCCGCAATGCTGCCGCTGTCGGACGTGAAGTCGCGCGCGTGACGCGCCGGCGTAGAAGCCCGCCGCCTGGCCGTCGCGCCGCATGATCGGACGCCGCGACGTAGCCGTCGTCGATCGTGACGATGAACTGTCCCGCGCCGAAATCCATGTAGGAGTCCGGCACCGATTCGATCCTGTGGCCGAGCGCGATCAGCTCCTGCGCGCAACGTCGGGTGACGCGCTCGACTCGAGATCGATCGAGCGTCCCGCGTTGACCTTCCAGCGCGGCGCGTCGAGCGCCGCCTGCGGATTCATCGCGTAGTCGTTGACGCGCACCAGCGTCTGCACGTGGCCGGGCGGCTGGATCGGGCCGCCCATGACGCCGAACGCCGCCCACGGCGCGCCGTCCGCGGGTGCAGAAGCCGGGAATGATCGTGTGGAACGGCCGCTTGCCGCCGCCGACCTCGTTCGGATGCCCGGCTCGAGCGAGAAGCCGGCGCCGCGGTTCTGCAGCGCTGATGCCGGTGCCGGGCACGACGACGCCCGAGCCGAAGCCCATGTAGTTCGACTGGATCAGCGACACCATCATTCCGTCGCCGTCGGCGGCGCACAGGTAGACCGTGCCGCCGCGCGGCGGCTCGCCGGGGCCGAAATGCCTGCGCCCGGCGCGGGGTCGATGAGCGCGCGCGCGCGACGCGAGATAGCCGCGGTCGAGCAGCGCCTCGGGCGGGACTCCATCGTGCGCCGGGTCGGCGACGTAGCGTTGGACGTCGGCGAAGGCGAGCTTCATCGCCTCGATCTGCAGGTGCTGGCTCTCGACGCCGAATCGGGCGCGAGCGACGCCAGGTCGAATGCTCGAGGATGCCGAGCGCCATCAGCGCGGCGATGCCCTGGCCGTTGGGCGGGATCTCGTGGACCTCGACGCCGCGGTACCGCTGCGACATCGGCGTCACCCAGTCGACTCGTGTGCGTCGCGAAATCGTCGACCGCGTGCACGCCGCCGTTCGCCTGCGAGTGCGCGCCATGGCCTGCGGCGAGCTCGCCGCGATAGAACGCGTCGCCGCCGGTAGCGCGCGATCTGCTCGACAGCGTGGCCGCCATCGCCGGCGAGGCGAAAGCGCTCGCCGGGATTCGGCGCGCGTCCGCGCGGCAGGAAATGGTCCTGCCAGCCGAGGTCCTGCGGGCATCAGCGGCACGGCGATGCGCCACTTCTCGCGCGATCGACCGGCGAGACCGAGGTAGCCGTCGCGCGCGTAGCGAATCGCGGGCTCGAACAGATCGGCGAAGCGGCAGCCTGCCGAAGCGCTTCGACAGCGCGCGCCCAGCCGGACACCGCGCCGGGAATGGTCACCGTGTCCCAGCCGCGCTCGCGGCATCGCGCCCGGCCCCGGCATAGCGCGCGGCGATCCACCCGGCCGGCGCGCGTCCCGACGCGTTGAGGCCGGCCAGCCGACTCGCCGTCCCAGACGATCGCGAACAGGTCCGAGCCGATGCCGTTGCTGCAGGGCTCGACGACCGTGAGCGTGATCGCCGTGGCGAGCGCCGCGTCGACCGCGTTGCCGCCGCGCGCGAGCATCGCGACGCCTGCCTGCGTGGCCAGCGGCTGCGACGTCGCGACGACGTGCCGCGCGAAGACCGGCTGGCGGCGCGACGCGTAGGGCAGGGACCAGTCGAATTGTTGCGCGGCGTTCGCGCCTGCCCGGTCATTCATTCCTGGAATGCCTCCTCCGCGCTTGCGGCTTGATGTTCGGCAGGCGATGACGAGGACGAGCAGGACCGCCGCGATCGAGCAGGCCGAGCGAGATCGGCCGCGTCGCATGAACACCGAACGGATCGCCGCGCGACAGCAGCAGCGCGCGGCGCAGGTTCTCCTCCATCATCGGTCCGAGCACGAAGCCCGAGCAGCAGCGGCGCCGGCTCGCATTCGAGCTTGGCGAACAGCACGCCGAGGAAGCCGAAGCACGCCGTCTGCATGACGTCGAAGCGTCGTGTTGTTGACCGTGTACACGCCGATCGCGCAGAACAGCAGGATCGCCGGATAGAGCATGCGGTAGGGCACGCGTCAGCAGCTTGATCCAGATGCCGATCAGCGGCAGGTTCAGCACGACCAGCATCAGGTTGCCGATCCACATCGACGCGATCAGGCCCCAGAACAGCTGCGGGTTCGACGTCATCACCTGCGGGCCCGGCTGGATGTTGTGGATGGTCATCGCGCCGACCATCATCGCCATCACCGCGTTCTCGGGAATGCCGAGCGTCAGCAGCGGAATGAACGAGGTCTGCGCGCCGGCGTTGTTCGCCGACTCGGGCCCGGCGACGCCCTGGATCGCGCCCTTGCCGAAGCTCGACGGGTCCTTGGCGAGCTTCTTCTCGATGCGTGTAGGACGCGAACGACGAAAGCATCGCGCCGCCGCCGGGAAGCACGCCGAGCATCGAGCCCAGCGCCGGTGCCGCGCAGCACCGCGGGAGCCGCTTGCCGGAGCTGCTCCTTCGTGAGCCACAAGCCCTTGATCTTGGTCTTGACGAGCTCGCGCTTCTCGGTCGACTCCAGGTTGAGGATGATCTCGGCGAAGCCGAACAGGCCCATCGCGACGACGACGACGCCGATGCCGTCGGACAGCTCGGGGATGCCGAAGTCGAAGCGCGCGACGCCGGAGTTGACGTCGGTGCCGACGATGCCGAGCAGCAGCCCGAGGACGATCATCGCGATCGCCTTGACGAGCGAACCGTGCGCCAGCACCACCGCGCCGATCAGGCCGAGCACCATCAGCGAGAAATATTCGGCAGGGCCGAACTTGAGCGCGAGCGCCGACAGCGGCGTCGAGACCGCGGCGACGAGGACGGTCGCGCACGGTGCCCGGCGAAGAACGAGCCGAGCGCCGCGATCGCGAGCGCGGCGCCGGCCTCGTCCCTTGCGCGCCATCTGGTAGCCGTCGAGGCAGGTGACGACCGACGACGATTCGCCGGGCATGTTGACGAGGATCGCCGTCGTCGAGCCGCCGTATTGCGCGCCGTAGTAGATGCCGGCCAGCATGATCAGCGCCGACACCGGCTGCAGCGCGTACGTCGTCGGCAGCAGCATCGCGATCGTGGCGACCGGGCCGATGCCGGGCAGCACGCCGATCAGCGTGCCGAGCAGCACGCCGATCAGCGCGTAGAGCAGGTTGATCGGCGGTCAGCGCGACGCCGAAGCCGATGGCGAGGTGGTGAGAAGACTTCCATCGCGGCATTGCGCGCGTCAGCCCTGGAACGCGGGCCAGATCGGCAGCTGCAGCTTGCAGGCCGACACGAAGACGCCGACCGCCAGCGCCGCGAGCAGCACGCCGACGATCGAGCGCTTCGCGTGGCCGGAACTCGCGGCTCGCGGCGCTCGCCGCGACGATGAGGACGACCGTGGAGAGCGCGACGCCGAGCGGCTCGACGATCGCGCCGAACAGCACGACGCTGCCGAGAACGATCGGCGTCGGACGGAACTGCCAGCGTGGCAGCGGCGGGCCGGTGATGCGGAACGAGCGCAGGGCGAGGATCGCGCCGAGCAGGACCAGCAGGATGCCGAGGATGCGCGGGAAATAGCCCGGGCCCATCCGCGCCGCCGTGCCGAGGCTGTACTTCAGCGCGACGACGATGGCGGCGATGCCGATCAGGATGAACAGAATCCCGGACCAGAAGTCCTTCGGATGGCGAATGGCCGCCATGGATTGCGCCTCCTCGATGATCGTCTCGTCGGTGCGAAGCGGCAGGCGCGCGACGCCCGCGAAGCGCCGTAGGATAGCATCGCCCCCAACGAAAAAGGCGGGCACCGTGGCCCGCCTTTCGTGTCGTCGCAGGAGCGAGAATCACACGCCGTTCTTCGCGCGCAGGTCCTTGAAGTACTTGTCGAGCCACTGCGCCTGCAGGCGCTGCTGCAACTGCGGCTTCACTTCCTCGAACGGCGGGACCTTCGCGTCGCGGATGTCGTCGACATCGATCACGTGCCAGCCGAACTGCGTCTGCACCGGCTGCGGCGTGAACTTGCCCTTCGGCGTCTTGGCATCGCGTCGCCGAACGGCTTCACGAAGTTGGCGGGCGCGTTCCAGTCGAGATCGCCGCCGCTGGTCCTTGGAGCCCGGATCCTTGGAGCGCGCCTTGGCGAGGTCCTCGAACTTCGCGCCCTTCTGCAGCTCGCGATGATGTCCTTCGCCTCGTCCTCCTTCTCGACGAGGATGTGGCGCACCTTGTATTCCTTGTCGCCGATCTGCGATTTGATCTTGTCGTATTCCTTGCGCAGCTCCGACTCGGGCACCGGATTCTTGGCCACCCAGTCGGTGACGTACGCGCGCACGAGGACCGTCTGCGCTCGCGAGGTCCATCTGCGTCTTGACGTCGGCGTTCTTGTCGATGCCCTGCTTGCTTCGCTTCGCGGGCAAGCAGCTCGCGCGTGTTGAGCTCTTCGCTTCACCGCGTTGCGCAGCTCCGGCGTGTCTTGTCTGCCCTGGGCGAGGCGCTCCTTCAGCAGCAGGTCGAACTGCGGTGCGTGTAGAGCGTCTTGCCGGTGCCGCCGGTCGCGGCGGACGCCGCCGCGGCCGGGGCCTTGGCGGGTGCGGCCTTCGCCTTGGCGGGCGCCTGAGCCGATGCGGCCAGGGGGAAAAGGCGGCGATGCACGGCGGCCGCAACAGCGTACGTTTCATTGGTCGAATCCTTTCGTCAGGAGGGGAATTCGTCAGGCGCGTAGCGCCTCGATCGCCAGCGCATGCACCGGATAGGGGATAAGGTCGCCGACGCGCTCGAGCACCGCCCGATGGCGCGCCAGCCGGGAGAGCCCCAGGAACTGCCTCCGACACGATCGTCACCGAAAAGTGCCCGCCGCCGCCCGCGGCGCCCGCGTGACCGGCGTGCTCGCGCGCTGTCGTCGCGAATCTCGAGCGACGCGCGGCGCCAGCGTGCCGAGCCGGGCTTCGAGGGTCGCCGGCGACGTCGTTCACGGGGACGGCTCGGTCACGTGGCGGGCGAGCACCAGGCCCTGCGCCAGCGCGAACAGCAGGAACAGCCCGATGCCGCCCCACACCTTGAAGTTGACCCAGGTGTCGGTGGGGAAATGGAACGCGACGTACCAGTTCGCGAACCGCCATGAAGGCGAAGAACGCCACCCACGACCAGGTGAGGCGCGTCCACATCGCCGCCGGCAGCGTGATGTCCTTGAGCAGCACGCCGAGGAGAGTCGCGGCGAAAGAGCAGCTTGCCCATGGCGAGAATGCACGCCGAAGAGCGCGTAGAGGACCGTCGGTTTCCATTTGATGAACGTCTCGTCCTGGAGCAGCAGCGTCGCCCCTCCGAACACGACGATGATCGCGAAGGACAGCCAGTGCACCGCGGACGTCTTTCCGCGCCAGTGGAACCAGGCGAGCTGTGCCACCGACGCCGCGATCGCGACGGCGGTCGCGACGTAGATGCCCTGCCACTTGAACGCGACGAAAAACAGCAGTAGCGGGAAATAGTCCGCGAGAAGCTGCATAAACAGTCGATTATACCCGGAAACCACCGGGCCCCGGCCCGGGCCGGTACGCGCAGTCTGCTGGGGTGTCCGGGGCCCCGAGCCCGGGGGTCAGCTGCCGGACGGGGCCTCCGCGCCGGCATCCGACCCTGCCTCGCCTTCGAACCGCGTGTCGAGGACGGCAGCCGTCCGTCCGCGCTCCGCCAGCCAGCGCACGAACTCCCGGGCATAGCCGTGCGTGACGCGGACCTCGCCGGCGCCGGAAGCCTCGACCGCCGCGTTGAGCCCCGGCCAGTCCGCATGATCCGAGAGCACGAATCCCCGGTCGAGGTTGCGCCGCCGGCGCGTGCCGCGAATGGCCATCCAGCCGGACGCGAAGGCCGTGCGGCAGGGGGCGAAGCGCCGCATCCAGGGGCTGCCCTGCGCGGACGGCGGGGCCAGGATCAGCGCTGTGCGGAAATCGTCGTTGGTGGCGGCATCGGCCACGGCAAGGGTCGGCGGCAGCGTCACGCCCGCCTGGCGATAGGCGCCGTTGATCCGTTCGACGGCCCCGTGACAGAACACGGGGCCGGGCAGCGCGCCGCCCGCCAGCGCGGCCAGGCCGGCAAGGATGCGCTGCGCCTTTCCCAGCGCGTAGGCGAAAAGCACGCTCGCTTCGCCGGCGGCGCGGTTGGCCTCCCACCATGCGGCGATCGCGCGCAGCGTCTGCGCCGGCGGTTCCCACCGGAAGATCGGCAAGCCGAAGGTCGACTCGGTGACGAAAACGTCGCCGGTCACGGGCTCGAACGCCGTGCACGTGGGATCCGGGGCGAGCTTGTAGTCGCCCGACACGACCGTCGTGGCGCCGGCGCCCTCGATGCGGATCTGCGCGCTGCCCAGCACGTGCCCGGCCGGGTGGAACGACACGTCGACGGCGCCGATCCGCCGGCGCTCGCCATAGCGGACGGCGTCGATCGTCGCAGCGTCGCCCAGCCGCGCGCGCAGCAGCGGCAGACCCTCGCCGACCGCGAGATACGCATCGCTGCCGGCACGCGCATGGTCGCCGTGCGCGTGCGTGATCAGCGCGCGCGACACCGGCTGCCAGGGGTCGATGTGGAAGTCCCCGGCCGCGCAATACAGGCCGGCCGCGGTGACCCGGACCGCGATCACCGGCGCCGCGGCGCGACCAGGCGCGTGAGCCGCGCCCAGTCGAAGGCCGGACCGGGATCGGTCTTGCGGCCGGGCGCGACGGCACTGTGCCCGACGACATCGGCGATCGGATAGCGGCGGCGCAGCGCCTTCAGAAGCCGCGCGAGCATCGCGTACTGCGCGCCGGCGTAGGGCAGGTCGTCGGCGCCCTCGAGTTCGATACCCACGGAGAAATCGTTGCACCGCTCGCGGCCCTTCCATGTCGAGACGCCGGCGTGCCACGCGCGCATCGCGCAGGGGACGAACTGCAGCAGGCGGCCGTCGCGGCGGACGAAGAAGTGCGCCGACACGCGCACGCCCTCGAGCTGCGCGTAGTACGGGTGCGCCGCCGGATCCAGCCGGTTGGTGAAGAGCAGCTCCACGGCACGCCCGCCGAACCGGCCCGGGGGCAGCGATATGCCATGGATGACCACCAGCGAAACGACGGCGCCGTCCGGCCGGCGGTCGAAGTTCGGCGAGGCGACCTGGCAGGCAATCGATGCCAGCCCGTCGGCGTCGAGCGTGAGGCGGCGTGCGACACTGCGCACCGGCGGACCGGCATTCCGCCGCGCGCCGCCCGAATCAGCGGGCATTCGCCCGGCACCGCGCCTGCAATCCCGCCGGCGCAAAAGCCGCCCCGGGCGATCGCCAGCAGCGTGGAGCGCGGCGGACACGCACGCGCGGCGGCCCTAGGTGAACTCGACGATTTCCGCGACGATGTTGTTGCCGGTCGCGGGCTTGCGATCGTCCCGCTTGGAGATCTTGACGATGAGAACGTTCGGCAGCGGCAGGACCTTCTCGTCCCATCCGTCCAGCGTCGCCTCGACGTACTGCTTGATCCTGCTCCTCGCGCTCGCGTACGACGGCTTCTCCATGGGCACCTCCAAAGGCTGGACGTTCCGTTCGGTAACGCGCGGGAGTAATCTCGATGATTCTGTGCAGGTAACGGGAAGCCTGTGAAGGAGCAAGATATCAGATCGAGCGCAAGGGGAGCAATGTCGCCCGGAGCCATTGTCGCGATCGGTTCTTCAAGGCGGGCAGGTCGATGGGGAGCGCGATGGATAGCAAAAGAGCATCGGAAGGCAAGCGGGAACGACTCCTGGATCCGATCGACAGGATTTCCGAGATCCTGTTCGGACTCATCATGGCGGTGACGATCGTCGGTTCGATGTCCATCGCGACGGCAGGACGCGGCGAGGTGCGGACGGTCATGGCCGCCGCTATCGGCTGCAACCTTGCCTGGGGTCTCGTGGATGCGGTCATGTATCTGGTGCGCACGCTGACCGAGCGAACGCGCAACCGGATCCTTGCGATGCGGATCATCGACGCGGACGCCCCGGCCGCGCGCGGTCTGATCCTTTCGACGCTACCCGACCATGTCGTCGCCATCACCGGCCCCGCCGAGCTCGAGGGAATGCGGCAACGCCTGCTCGCGCTGCCCGCCAACGGTCGGCCGGCGCTGGGGCGGGACGACTATCTCGGCGCCGTCGGCATCTTTCTTCTCGTCGTCGCCGCCACCTTTCCCGTCGTCGCGCCTTTTCTGCTGACGAGCGACGCGACGCTGGCGATGCGAATCTCTCAGGTCGTTGCACTGCTGATGCTGTTTGCGGCGGGATTCGAGCTGGGCCGGCACGCCGGCCACCGGCACCCGCTTCGCATCGGGCTCGCGATGGGCGCGTTCGGCGCGCTGCTGATCGCGGTGGTAAAGGCGCTGGGTGGGTGACCCTCGACTCGCCATGGCCCACGACACCTCGAACCGCGCCGTCGACGAAGCGCCTGGACGCTGGCGCAGGCTCTTTCCGCCGCTGCAGTGGCTTCCGCTGTACCAGCGACCATGGCTTCGCTACGACATCGTCGCGGGCGTGACGCTTGCCGCCTACGCGATCCCGGTGTCGCTCGCCTATGCTTCGCTGGCCGGATTGCCGCCGCAGTACGGCATCTATTGCTACCTCGTCGCGGGCATTGCCTACGCGCTGTTCGGAACCTCGCGTCAGCTCGCGCTCGGACCGACGTCCGCCATTTCGCTGCTGGTCGGAACAACCGTTGCCGGGATGGCCGCTGGAGATCCTGCGCGTTGGGCGCAGATCGCGGCGCTTACCGCGCTGCTGGTCGCGACGATGAGCTTCATCGCATGGGCGTGCCGGCTGTCGTCACTGGTGAATTTCATCAGCGAGACGATACTGCTGGGATTCAAGGCAGGCGCGGCGCTGACCATCGCGATGACGCAGTTGCCGAAGCTTTTCGGCGTTCCCGGGGGCGGGGATGGCTTCTTCGAGCGCGCGTGGCGACTGGGCGGCCAGATTCCCGACGCGCAGCCGATCGTTCTCGCATTCGGCGCCGTCGCCATAGCGCTGATGGTCGCCGGCGAGAGATGGTTGCCTTCGCGCCCGGTCGCGTTGTTCGTCGTGATCGCCTCCATCGTCATCGTGTCGGTCACTCCGCTCGCCCAGATGGGCTTCAAGACCGTCGGCGTGCTGCCGGCCGGGCTTCCGGACGTCGCGTTGCCGTCGCTGCGGCCCCGCGACGCCGACGGCGTCATCCCACTGGCGTTTGCCTGTCTCCTGCTGGCCTACATCGAAGGCGTGTCGGCCGCGCGGACGCTCGCGCAGAAGAACGGCTACGAAATCGACCCGCGGCAGGAGCTGTTCGCGCTCGGGGCCGCGAACCTTGCCGCGGCCTTCAGCCAGGCCTATCCGGTAGCGGGGGGCCTTTCGCAATCGACGGTCAACGACAAGGCCGGCGCCAAAACGCCGCTCGCGCTCGTGTTCGCATCGATCACGATCGCGCTCTGCCTGGTGTTCCTGACGGGCCTGTTGCGCAATCTGCCGGATGTCGTATTGGCCGCGATCGTACTCGTGGCGGTGAAGGGCCTGATAAACATTCCCGAGCTGCGCCGGGTATGGGCGCTCAGCCGGATGGAGTTCGGCGTCGCGATGGCCGCCTTCGCGGGCGTGCTGCTGCTCGGAATTCTCAAGGGCGTCCTTCTGGCGGCGATCGTCTCGATACTGTTGATCGTCCACAGGGCAGCTTATCCGCATGTCGCGAGGCTCGGGCGCGTCCCGGGCACGCGCCGCTATTCCGACCTCGAGCGTCATCCGGATAACGAGAGCGTGCCCGGCGCGCTGATCGTTCGCGTCGAGGCGGGCATCCTCTATTTCAACGCGGCCCATGTCCGCGAGCAATTCTGGCGTCACATCGCCACGTCACCCCACGGGTTGCGCGTCGTGGTCTGGGACCTGTCAACCTCGCCCTACGTGGACATCGCAGGCGCCCGGCTGCTCGGTGAGATCCAGCGTGAGCTGGCCGCGCGGGGCGTGGCGATGCGGATCGTCGACGCCCGATCGTCGGCGCGCGAGCTGATACGCAAGGAGATCGGGTTGAGCGTCGGGGAGGTCAGTCGCGCGATCTCCATCGACGATGCGCTGGCGGCCGCAGGATGATCTGCTGCCTCGCCCCAACCTGCTCCGGTTGCAAAAGGTAATGCGGCGTCACCACTGGCTGCTGGTCGGCGTCCGAGCGTGATTTCGCGAATTGCGAGGACGGCGTGAGCCCCGACAACGCAACTCGGCTCGAACCAGAACCAACTCTTATCTGCTCGGCACTGCGTGGCAAATCCGTTGGGAGGCGGGTCTCAAATGGCAACGCTGACTGAAAGTCGACGCAATCGTCTCAGGCACGCACATGCGTTCATGCGTCGCAACCTCATCTGGGCGCGCCTTTATCGTGCCGCAAGCTATGTGAAATCGGCGCTCTGGATCGTACCGTTCATCTCGATCATTCTCGTGCTGGCCCTCGCGCCGCTTCTGCGCTGGCTGGACATCTGGCTCGGATGGCAAATCGGCGGGCTCGGCGTCGAGGGCATGCAGGCGCTCTGCCAGACGGTGATCACGCTCGCTCTTTCATTCATGGTATTCACATTCGGGTCGCTGCTCGTCGCGATTCAGGTCGCCGGCGGCCAACTGACGCCGCGGATCATCGCGACGACCCTGTTGCGTGACAACGTCGTCCGTTACAGCGTCGGCCTGTTCGTGTTCGCGCTGGTCTTCACGGTGATGGCGTTGGATCGACTGGAGACCAGAGTCCATGAGCTCGTCGCTTTCATCGTTGCCTTGCTCGGAATCACCTGCATGGCGACGTTCCTTTTCCTGATCGACTATGCAGCGCGGCTGTTGCGTCCGGTAAGCATTCTCTCGCGGGTCGGCAACGAAGGCCTTTCCGTTGTCGAGTCGGTGTTCCCCCTTTCGGTGGATGTGCACGACCCGGTGCCAGTCGGCTCGGCGGGACCGCCCGGCGCCGTTCGACGCGTCGTGGAACACTCCGGCGATTCCGAAATCGTCCTCGCCGTCGACGTCGAATCGCTGGTTTTGGAAGCGCAGCGATTCGACGGCGTGATCGAGTTCGTGCCGCAGGTCGGCGATTTCCTGGCTCACGATGAACCATTGTTCGCGCTGTACGATGGGGCCATCGCGATTGAAGCGCGGGAGCTCCGGGCAGCAGTCGCGTTCGGGCCGGAGCGGACGATGGAGCAGGATCCCATATTCGGCTTTCGCATTCTGGTCGACATCGCGCTGAAGGCGCTCTCTCCCGCCATCAACGATCCTACGACGGCGGTGCTCGCTCTCGATCAGATCCATCGGCTGCTCAGGGCCGTCGGGCAACGGCAGCTTCGGCGGGAGGAGATCGTCGATGACGCCGGAAAAGTGCGGTTGATCTTTCGAACGCCGAACTGGGAGGATTTCGTTCATGTGGCGTGCAACGAGATCCGCTGTTGCGGCGCGGCAAACATTCAGGTGGCGCGGCGCATGCGTGCAATGCTCGAAAATCTCATGACGTCCCTCCCTGAGCATCGACGGGCCGCGCTGGAGCATGAGCTCGCCCGCCTCGATCGCATGCTCGAGGCATTCTTCACGATCCCGGAGGATCTGGCGCTGGCCCGGATCCCTGATTCACAAGGGCTCGGCGGGTCGTCGAAAACGCGATCGCTGACGTCGAGCGCAGGCTGATGCCGGCGACCGATGCCTTCGCCGCACAGTGCAGGTCAGACTACTTGATCCCCAGCCGCTCCATCCGGTAGCGCATCGCGCGAAACGTGATGCCCAGAAGCTTCGCTGCGGCGGTGCGGTTGTACCGCGTCTTCTCCAGCGCCTCGTTGATCGCCTGGCGCTCGACGCGATCCAGATAGTCCTGCAGCGGCCACTTGTCGCCGGCGGGTGCACCGGCGTCGCTCTCCTCCGCCACCGGCGTGAGGTGCAGATCGTCGGCGGTGATGTGCTGCGGATCGGCGGCCAGCGACAGGCCGCGCTCCAAAATGTTCTCGAGCTCCCGCACGTTGCCCGGGAACGGATAGCGTTCGAGCGCGACGACCGCTTCCGGCTCCAGCCCCGCGCCGCCGCCCCGCGAAAGCCTGGCGAGGATGGCATTGGCGATTCCCGGGATGTCCTCGCGCATCTCGCGCAGGCTCGGCATCGACAGCTCGATCACGTGCAGGCGGTAATACAGGTCCTGCCGGAACTCGCCGTTGTCGACCAGCGCCGTCAGCTTCTTGTGCGTCGCGCTGATGATGCGCGCGTCGACCGGCTCCTCGGCGGTCGCGCCCACCTTGCGCACCTTCTTCTCCTGGATCGCGCGCAGCAGCTTGACCTGCATCGCGAGCGGGAGGTCCGCGACTTCGTCGAGGAACAGCGTGCCGCCGTTGGCGGCCTGGAAGAACCCGTCGCGGTCGCCCTCGGCGCCGGTGAACGCGCCCTTCTTGTAGCCGAAGAACTCGCTCTCCATCAGGTTCTCGGGAATCGCGCCGCAATTGACGGCGATGAACGGCTGCTCCGCGCGCGGCCCCTTGAGATGGATCATGCGGGCGGCGAGCTCCTTGCCGCTGCCCGATTCGCCGTTGATGAACACCGGTGCCTGGCTCTTGGCGAGGCGATCGATGAGCATCCGCGCCTGCTCCATCGCGGGCGAATCGCCGAGCAGCTGATAGCTCGCGGCGGCTTGCGGCTTCTCCGGCACCTTGAGCGCCTGCTTGACGAGGGCGCGCAGCTGCTCGAGCGCGACGGGCTTCGACAGGTAGTCGAACGCGCCGGCCTTCAGCGCAGCGACCGCGTTCTCCGCGCTGCCGAACGCCGTGATCACGGCGACCGGCACGTCGAGCGCGCGCTGGGTGATGTATTCGACGACGCGCAGGCCCTCGCCGTCGGGCAGGCGCATGTCGGTCAGGCAGAGGTCGAACGGCTCCTTGTCGAGCAGCCGGAGCGCGTCCGCGACCGATTCGGCGCGCGAAGTGTCCAGTCCCATCCGCGACAGCGTCAGTTCCAGCAGTTCGAGGAGGTCCGGCTCGTCGTCGACGACGAGGACTTTGGGCTGGCCGCGGATTCTGCGAGACATGGTTGTTGTGGTGTCCTGCCTGGGCAAACGGCTATTTTACGGCCTTTGGGGCCTCGGTCAGCGCGCGCTTCAGCGTCAGGCGGAAATGTGCTCCGGGGCTCTTCGGCAGCAGCTCGAGCGCGGCCCCGTTCGCGTCCGCCAGCTCGCGGGCGATATACAGGCCGAGGCCGGTTCCGCCGGGCCGGGTCGTGAAGAAGGGCTCGAAGAGGTTGGTCCGGGTGCTGGCCGGCACGCCCGGGCCGTCGTCGTTGAGCTCGCAGATCACCGCGTCGCCCATGTAGCCGTGCCGCGCGACGATGACGATGCTGCCGTCCTTCTTCTGGCAATACTGCCACGCGTTGCGCACCAGGTTCCACATGATCTGGCTGAAGTGGCCGCGGTCGAAGACGACGTGGATGTCCTCCGGCACCTCGATGACGATGCATTCCTTGGGCACGTGCTCGCCCTGGGCGATCTCCTCGCACAGCGAGCGCAGGAACTCGCCCAGCGGCACGGCTTCCGGCTGCTGGCGGTCGCGCCGGTTGAGCTGCAGCACCTCGCCGACGATGCGGTCGATCCGCTTGGTGTTGTTGCGGATCATCGACAGCAGTCGCGCGCCCGCGGGCGCCACGACCTGGTCCTCCTCCAGCAGCTGCGCGGCCTGGTTGATGGCGGACAGCGGGTTGCGCACCTCGTGCGCGATCGAGGCCGTAAGGCGGCCCAGCGCCGCCAGCTTGATCTGCTGCGCTTCCGATTGCGCGCGCCCGAGGTCCTCGAGATAGATGAGCGTGCCGCCGTTGATGCCCGATCCGATGCGAACGAGACGCACCCGCAACAGGCGCTGCGTCTGCTCGATCTTGAACGGCGGCAGCTGTTCGGCCGGATCCTCGTTCCAGCGCCGCCAGTAGTCGTGGAGCGTCGCCGAGAACTCGGCCAGCCGCATCCCGCCGCGCATCCGCCCGAAGCCGCCGAGAAGGCGGGTGACCGGCGCATTGTGGCCGCGGACGATGCCGTTGAGGTCGACGACCAGCACACCGTCCTGCATGTCCTGGATGATGAGGCGGTTCACCTGCTCGAGGTTCGCGATGTCGATGCCGCGCTGTTCGGCGAGTTCCTCCGACATCTTGGTATAGCGGCCCAGCGCGACGGCGATGCCGACCGTCGCGAAGTAGCCGAAGCAGATGAGGCCGGTCTGGAACAGCGATGCCGCGCCCGTGTTGCCCTCGATGACGCGATACGCCTCGAGGCCGAGAAGCACCAGCGTGGCGAACGCCGCGTGGAAGAAGGCCGTGCGCGTGCGCAGCAGCCAGCCGCTCGCGGCAAGCTGCGGAAACAGCAGGATGGGCAGCGGCGCGCTGGTCGTGCCGCCGGCGACCATCACCAACGCGAGGAAGAACACGTCGCCGATGAGCAGCGCGAACAGCATCTGGTGGACCGGCATCGGCAGTGCGCGCTGCCGGACCGACCAGAAGGCGACGAGGGCGAACAGGAAATACAGTCCCGTCGCGGTGACGAACGCGTTCGGGGTCGACGACGTTGAGTCCGCGCAGGTCGAGCAGCAGCGACAGGGCGAGCAGGACGACGCCGCAGACCACGCGGTACAAGCCGACGATCCACAGGATCCGCCGGCCCGAGTCGGTGATCGCCGACGGGAGCGGGCGCGGCTCCACGCGCGGGACCGCATGGGGCGGCGGCGCCTTGGCGGCCACGATGCCCGCCTCGGGCGTCGCGGAGGGGGCGGTGGCGGGCTCGGTCACGTGGGAAGCGCCGCCTGGCCGGTCAGCGTGCCTGACGCACGCGCTCGCGGCAGCCTTCGTCGCCGCAAACGGGCCCGCGCGGGCCGGCGCGGCTTTCGGCCTGGGGAAGGTAGATGCCGCACTCGACGCACTTGACCATGACGGCCTTGGTCTCCGGCTCCGGGCGCGAGGCGCGCTGCGCGCGGGCCGACTTGGCGACGTTGATCATGCGCAGCACGAACAGCACCGCGAAAATGACGACCAGCCACAGGATGATCTTGGCCACCTCAGAGCACCTTACCCGGATTCATCAGCCCGCGCGGGTCGAGCGCCGCCTTGATCCGGCGCATGAGCTCGATCTCGACACCGCTCTTGTAGCGCGTCAGCTCGTCACGCTTCAGCTGGCCGATGCCGTGCTCGGCGCTGATGCTGCCGCCTTCGGCAGCGACGATGTCGTGCACGATGCGGTTCGCGATCGCCGCGTTCGCCATGAAGGCGTCGGGATCGGCGCCCTCCGGCGCCGCGACGTTGTAGTGGAGATTGCCGTCGCCCAGGTGGCCGAAGATCAGCGGGCGGCAGCCCGGCAGCGCCGTCGCGAGCGCCGCGACCGAGCGCTCGACGAAGCCCGGGATCGCCGACACCGGCAGCGAGATGTCGTGCTTGATGTTCGGCCCGTCGCGCCGCTGCGCCTCGGTGATGTTCTCTCGAACCGCCCACAGGCGGTCGGCCTGGTCCTGCGACTGCGCGACGACAACGTCGCGCGCGGCACCGGCCTCGAGGGCGCGCGCGAGCGCCTGCTCGACCGCGCGCGTCAGCGCCTGCGCGTCGCCCGCGCCGTCGACCTGCAGGAGAACGAGCCACCGCTCGCCGGGCAGCGGATTCGGCAGGTCCGGATGATGCCGGCGCGACAGGCCGAAGGCGAAGTCGCTGATCAATTCGAAGCCGGTGAGGCGCTCGCCCAGCGCCTGCTTCGCGACGTGCAGGAGCGCGACCGCGGAAGCGACGTCGGCGACGCCGGCGAGCGCGGTGACGTGCGCAGTGGCCGATGGGAACAGCTTCAGCACGGCGGCGGTCACGATGCCCAGCGTGCCCTCGGCGCCGATGAACATCTGCTTGAGGTCGTAGCCGGTGTTGTCCTTGCGCAGCCCGCGCAGGCCGTCCCAGACGCGGCCGTCGGCCAGCACCACCTCGAGTCCGAGCGCGAGCTCGCGCGTGTTGCCGAAGCGCAGGACCGCCGTACCGCCGGCGTTCGTCGACAGGTTGCCGCCGATCGTGCAGCTCCCTTCGGACCCGAGCGACAGCGGAAAGTACAGTCCGGCACCCGCCGCGGCGTCCTGGACGCCGCGCAGCGTGACGCCGGCCTCGACGGTGATCGTGGCGTTGGCGGTGTCGACCGCGCGCACGCGATTCATCCGGGTCAGCGCCAGCACGAGCTCGCCGCCGTCGGCGTGGGGCGTCGCGCCCGCGCACATGCCGGTGTTGCCGCCCTGGGGGACGATCGGCACGCCGGCTTCGGCACAGATGCGGACGACGGCCGCGACTTCCTCCGTCGTGCCCGGGCGCACCACCGCGCGGGCGCTGCCGCGGAAGCGGCCGCGCCAGTCGACGAGATAGGGTTCGGTGTCGGCGGGCGCCGTCAGCACGTTTGCAGGGCCGACGACGGCGGCGAGGCGGGCGTGCAAAGTTGCGCCGGATTCGGCCATGGCGCAGGATATTAGCGTATTGCGCCGCGTGCGTTGCGCACGCGGGTCAGGAAGATATCCGGGAGGAGACATGGCCGCCGACTCGACGAAACCCCCGCCCGGCGGGGACTCGAACCCGTTCTCGGCGCAGGATGCCGTCGACTTCATGCAGAAACTGTGGAACCCGTTCGGCCTCCCCATGCCCGGACTGATGCCGCAGGGCACGGCCGACGCCCCGGCGGCACCCGGCATGCCGTTTCCGAATCCCGCGGCGATGTTCGCCGCGCTCGACCCGGCCGAGGTCGAGCGCAAGATCGACGAGCTGCGCATCATCGAGGGCTGGCTCGCGATGAGCCTCAACATGATGCAGATGAGCATCAAGACGATGGAGCTGCAGAAGGCGTCGCTCGAAGCGATGCGCGCGGGGCAGACGCCGTCCCCCAACCGCCCTGCCGGAGGAAAAGCCTGACATGGCCATCACGCTCTATTACGGATCGGGTTCGCCCTTCGCGTGGCGCGTGCAGCTCGCGCTCGAGCACAAGGCACTTGCGTACGATCGCAGGATTCTCTCGTTCGCAAAGAAGGAGACGCGCACGCCGGAGTTCATGGCGCTCAACCCCCGCCATCGCGTTCCGACGATCACCGACGGCGATTTCACGCTGTACGAAGCCAACGCCATCGTCGAATACCTCGACGAGGCGTACCCGGCGCAGGGCCGGCCGCTGTTTCCCGGCGACATCCGCACCCGCGCGCTGGTGCGGCGCCTGATCGGCGAGATCGACAGCTACACGTCGGAGGCGTCGGACAAGCTCGTCGAGTACGCCTTCTACGACAAGCCGGAGGCGCGTGATCCGGCCAAGCTCGCCGCCGGCCGGCAGGCGATGCAGGACGAGTACGCGCTGTACGACCGCGCGATGCGCGGCGATTTCCTTGCCGGCGAGCTCTCTGCCGCGGATTTCGCGCTCTATCCGTACGTGGCGTTCATGAAGCGCTGCGAGGTCAAGCTGCCCGACCTCGATTCGGACGGCATGCTGACGCCCGGGATGCGCGCATGGAAGGCGCGGATGGAAGCTTTGCCTTATCTCGACCAGACCGTCCCGCCGCACTGGCGGCAGTGAACCGCCGCACCGCCACCGACATGCAACTCACCACCACCGCATTCGCCGAGATGGCGCCCATCCCGGGAGAATTCGCGTTCGCCGTCATCGATCCGGTCGCGCACGTAAAGCTCTCCGCCAATCGCAATCCCGATTTCGCGTGGAGCGACGTTCCCGCGGGCACGCGCTCCCTCGCGCTTTTGTGCCACGACCCGGACGTGCCGTCGCGCGGCGACGACGTCAATCAGGAAGGAAAGATCGTGCCGGCGTCGCTGCCGCGCGTCGACTTCTTTCACTGGGTGCTCGTCGATCTGCCGCCGTCCGCGCCGGGGATCGCGCGCGGCGTCCATGCGGACGGCGTCGTCGCGCGCGGCAAGCCCGGTCCGGTCGCGCCCGGCGGCGCGCGTCACGGCGTCAACGACTACACCGGCTGGTTCGCCTCCGACCCGGCGATGGCCGGCAGCTATTTCGGCTACGACGGGCCGTGCCCGCCGTGGAACGACGCGATCGCGCATCGGTACGTGTTCACGCTGTACGCGCTCGACGTGCCAACGCTGGCGGTGTCGGGCAGCTTCACCGGCGCGCAGGCGCGTGCCGCCATGAAGGGACACGTGCTCGGCGAGGCGGCGGTGACCGGGCGCTATACGCTGAATCCGGCGGTCACGCTGTAGTCGCCGTCCCCAGCCACGCCGCGCGGCGCGCAAGCGCGTCGGGCGGCGCGCTTTCGTCGAGCGCGAGCCAGGCGGTGTCGAGCGGCGCCGACGCCAGGATGACGTCGGTCCGCATCAGCTCGTCACGGCGGAAATAGTGCACCGATACCGCCGCGCCGGCCGGCTTGCGCTCGAGCAGCGCATCGAGGCCGGCAGGCGAGGCGCGCACGCCGTCGACCGCGACCAGCGTATCGCCGGCGGCGAGCCCGCCCGATTCGGCGGGGCCGCCCGAAAAGACGTGCCGCAGCCGGAGTTCGGTGCCGAGCTTCGCGCCGAGCCAGCGTTTGGACTTCTGCCCGGGCGCCGGATTGCCGCCGCGGTCGGTGGCGCCGTTCGCCGCCCGCAGGTTCAGCGTGATGCCGAAATCGCGCAGCAGCTCGGCGAGCGGCGGATCCTCGGTGCCGTCGACGTAGCGCGCGAAGAAGTCGCCGAGCTCGCGACCGGCGAGCGACGAGGCCAGCGCGCACAGGCCGTCCTCGGCGACGCCCACGCCCGTTTCACCGTGCCGCCGCCACAACTGCAGCATCAGCGCGTCGAGCGTGGTGCGACCTTCGCGGCGCAGCAAAAGGTCGAGCGCCATCGCGACCAGCGCGCCCTTCGCGTAGTAGCTGATCCCCGTGTTGGGCGAGTTCTCGTCCTGCCGGTAGAACTTGATCCACGCATCGAAGCTGGCGTCGGCGATGCTCTGGAGGCGGCGCCCCGGCGTGCGCAGCACGCCGGTGATGGCGCGTCCCTGGAGCTCCAGGTAGTTCGCGGCCGGAATGACGCCGCTGCGCACCAGCGCGAGGTCGTCGTAGTACGAGGTGATGCCCTCGAACGCCCACAGCTGGCGCGTATAGGCCTCGCGCGCGAGGTCGTACGGCACGAACGCGGCCGGCTTGATGCGCTTGACGTTCCACGCGTGGAAATACTCGTGGCTCGCGAGGCCGAGGAAGCGCACGTAGTCGTCGGCCGGTTCCGCCATGTCGGGCGCCGGAAGGCCGGCCCGACTCGTGAGCAGGCTCGTGCTCGTGCGATGCTCGAGGCCGCCGTAACCCTCGCCGACCGCCATGACGAGGAACAGATAGTCGCGATCGAACGGCGCCTTGCCGCCGAACAGGTCGATCTGCCATTGGCAGATGCGCGCAAGATCGCCTTCCAGGCGCGGCATGTCGACGTCGGCGCGACCGGAGATCGCAATGCGGTGTCGCACGCCGCCGGCGAAAAATTCTCCTTCGCGAAAGTCCGCCATCTCGACCGGATGGTCGATCAGCTCGTCGTAGGTCGCCGCACGATACGCGCCCGGGCTGCCCGCGGGCGTGAGCGTCGTCGCGCAGCGCCACGGGCCCTCCACACGCTCTTCCGGCGGCCGGATGTCGAGCGTGCAGGGCGCGTTCTCCCGGCCTTCGGGGCAGAGGAAGACAGCGCCGCCGTTGAAGTAGGCGCGGGTCGTGTCGAGATAGGCGGTGCGCACGGAGAGGTCGAACGCATAGAGGGTCGCCACGACCGTCAGCGGCCCGGCGCAGGGCGCGGCCCGCCACGTGTCCTTGGTTTCCTTGGCGATGGCCACCGCGCCGGCAGCGTCGTGCGCGCGCACGGCGATGAAGTGCCGCGCGAACTCGCGGATCAGGTAGCTGCCCGGGACCCACGCGGGAAGGCGAAAGCGCTGGCCGGCGGGCGCGGGCTCGTCGACCGTGCAGTGCACCTCGAACAGGTGCGCGCGCGGATCGACGGGTCGGATGAGATAGCGCGTTGGCGAATCGACGGGCATCGGCCTAGTGCAGAACGCGCAGCTCGGGCTCGGCCGGCGGCGCCGCGTCGGGCGGTGCGGGATCTTCGTCGGGGGGCGCCAGTTCCCAGCTGTACTGGGCGCGCGGCGCCACGTCCTTGTCGCGCAGCGCGAACGCCATCGCAATGCCGATGAGCGCGGCAGCGAGGTGCGTCTCCCAGGACACGTGGGCTTCCAGCGGCAGCACGCCCCAGACCATCGTGCCGTACAGGAACGCCACCAGCAGCGACGCGCCGATCGCCCGCCGGTCGCGCCGCAGCAGGCCGGCGACGAACACGTAGGCGACCAGGCCGTAGATCAGCCCGCTCGCCCCGATGTGATTGCCGTCGCGCGCGAACAGCCACACGGCGATGCCCGGGCCGAGATACACGGCGGGCAGCACGCGAAAGGCGGCGGAGGGGTACAGATGCAGCATCGCGATGCCCAGCACAAGCAGCGGCACGGTGTTGGCCACGAGGTGCGCCAGGTTGGCGTGCAGCAGGGGCGCGGCGAGGATGCCCACGAGCCCGATCGGCTCGCGCGGCCGGACGCCGAACTGCTGGAGGTCGAGCCCCCAGCCGAGCAGCGGGATCAGCCAGAGGAGGGCGACGAAGGCGACGACCAGCTTGACCGCCAGCCGCGAATTCTCGCGCACGGCGGGCGAATGGACGTAGTCTGGGTCGAGCGAGTGAAAATGCATGGCTCCTCACAATACCAGCGCGCCGGGGACCCGGTCGGCGCGGCATCGCGCGGCGGCCGCCGGAAGGACGCGTCGTCCCAGCGATATGGGCATGCGGTCGCCGTTTCGCAACGCCGGACCGAAATGCAGCCGCCGGACGGCGTCCGGCGCTTCGAGAGAGCGTGCGGGAGCATCCGTGCGCAGCCGTGGCGATTTGAGCCGGGCACTTTTTGCCCACACCCTGTTGTTCAACCTAGCCGATACCGAGGAGGCAGCGCATGAAGATCTACCGCGGCGGGCAGATGAGCCCCGAATGGACGGCCGTCACCGACTCGATCACCCCGCGGCAGCTGCAGCGGCGCTGGCGCCCCGGCGGAATGCTGGCCCTCGACGGCACGATCCAAAAAGGCGGCGAGCGGCACAGCGCGGTGGGCGTCGAGATCGAGGCGCAGGACGTCGTTGCGCTCGTGCAGGCGCTAGTGGCGGAGAACCAGCGCCTGAAAGAGGCGCTTGCCAGCTGGGCGCCGGTGGCGCAGCGGCTGCGGGTGTTCACCGGCATTTCGGCAGCCGCGCGCATGCCCGAGGGCATCGGGCACTGGACCGAGGACCAGGTGAGCGCCCTGAGGGAATTGCTGGATCTCGCGGCGCCGCGGCGCCGCGGGCGGGCGTCGCGGTAGGGGCAACGGGGCCGCCTGCGGGAGCACGACGGCCGATGGCGCCCCGAACACGAATCGAACGTGCGACCTGCCCCTTAGGAGGGGGCTGCTCTATCCACTGAGCTACCGGGGCGCGACCCCACAATGTTACTCGACGGACGAATTCCGCCTACACTGAGCAGGTCTACCTACGCCGGTCGCGCGATGTTCAGCAATTCCTGTCGCTGTGGTCCCCACTCGATCGGCGCGCGCTCCAGCTATTCCTCTTACCGGCGGTTCGAGCATCCGGTTCTTCGTGGCACTGACGCCGGCGATCGTCGCCGAGCCGCGGCGACGCGACTTCCCTCCGGATGCGCTGCACGCGATGGCGGGGTGACGCGATGATCACCTGGCTGCGCGCCGACAGCGCCTTCCCGCCCATCGAAGCGGCGCTCGACGAGCCGAACGGGCTCCTGGCCGCGGGCGGCGATCTCTCGCCCGGGCGCATCCTCGCCGCGTACCGGCGGGGCATCTTCCCCTGGTTCGGGGCCGGCCAGCCCATCCTGTGGTGGAGTCCCAACCCGCGCATGGTGCTGTATGTGGCGGAATTCCACATTTCGCGCTCGCTGCGCAAGCGCGTGCGGCGGCGCGAATTCGAGATTCGGGTGGACACCGCATTCCAGGATGTCGTCGAGCACTGTGCACTCACGCGGCGGCGCGGACAGCTCGGCACGTGGATCACGCCCGCGATCATGGACGCGTACCGCGAGCTGCACGAAGAGGGCTACGGCCACTCGGTCGAGGCGTGGCGGAACGGCGAGCTCGTGGGCGGACTCTACGGGCTGGCGCTCGATCGCATGTTCTTCGGCGAATCCATGTTCGCCCACGAGGACGACGCCTCGAAGGTCGCGCTGGTGGGGCTGGTCGAGGTCCTCAGGCGGCTCGGCATGCCGCTGATCGACTGCCAACAGGAGACCTCGCACCTGGCAACGTTCGGCGCGCGGCCGATCCCGCGCGGCGAATTTGCGGCCCAACTCAACGAGTTGATACACTCAACCGCGCCTCCCGCCGGATGGATACGCGGGCCTGTCGACTAGGGCACGATGAGCAAGCTGAACGATCTTCCGCTGGCGTCGCTGCAGTTCTACGCGACGGCGCCGTATCCGTGCAGCTATCTGCCCGACAAGGCGGCGCGCTCGCAGGTGGCGACGCCCAGCCATATCATCGACACCCGCGTCTACAGCGAGCTCGTGCGGCTGGGCTTTCGTCGCAGCGGCGCCTTCACCTATCGGCCGTACTGCGACCATTGCCGCGCCTGCGTCCCCGTCCGCGTGCCGGTCGCGCTGTTCCAGCCCAGCCGCAGCCAGAAGCGCGCCTTGCAGACCCATCGCGGCCTCGTGCCGATCCGCCGGGACCTTACCTACGACAGTCATCACTACGCGCTCTACCTGCGATACCAGCGCTATCGCCACCCTGGTGGCGGCATGGACCAGGACAGCCGGGAGCAGTACCAGCACTTCCTGCTCCACAGCAACGTGGCCACCGACCTGGTCGAATTCCGGGAGAACGGGGTGCTGCGTATGGTGAGCCTGGTCGACCGCCTGGTGGATGGGCTCTCGTCGGTTTACACGTTCTTCGAACCAGACGTGCCGGGCGCGAGCTATGGGAAATACAACATCCTGTGGCAGATCCAGCGCTGTCGGGACCTGGGATTGCCCTATCTCTACCTTGGCTACTGGATCGAGGAGAGCAAGAAGATGGCGTACAAGGCGACGTTTCGGCCGATACAGGGGTTGATTGCAGGCAATTGGGCGACACTGTAAGAGTCGTCTCTTAGGAGGTTATGCTAACTAGCTGAAAGTTAGGCCATTCTGAGCGACAGCGGAGGCCGCGATCATGTAGACGTCATGTTCGTTTGCCTAAATCCACAAAAAAAATAGAGGCTTGATAGCGCAATCTCGATTTGTTTGCCACAATGTGTCCTATCTAACAGGGCGCAATCTCTTAAACAGCATCTAGGGGCGGGGGCGGGAATGTCAGTCAAAGCTGAGGTCAGGGCGCTCGATACGCGTAGTTACGCGCAAATATCAACGCGATTCGATCGTGACTGCGGGGTGTTTTGGGCCTATATGGAGCCTCGACCCCGAGCGTGCTTCACAGAGGAACTGTTGGCTGACCTGAAACGCTATCTGCAAGCGATCACCGAATCACATACGCAGCCTGTTCGCGATCAACAGGTGCGCTATGGAGTTCTTGCCTCAAAAGCACGTGGCGTCTTTAACCTCGGTGGTGATCTGGAGCTATTCAAGCGTTCCATTGAACGCGGCGATCGCGAGGCGCTTGTAAGGTACGGTTCGGCTTGCGTGGACAATCTCTACCCGTGGCATAGAAACTGCGAATTGCCCATGACCTCGATTGCCCTTGTTCAGGGTGACGCTTTAGGCGGCGGCTTTGAAGCCGCGCTGTCTTCCTCGGTCTTGATTGCGGAAGAAACGGCTCGCCTTGGATTCCCAGAAATCCTGTTTAACCTCTTCCCAGGGATGGGGGCCTACAGTTTCCTATCGAGAAAAGTCGGTCGGCGGGTTGCTGATGAATTGATTACCAGCGGGAACATCTATTCCGCACGTCAACTTTACGATATGGGGGTCGTTGACGTCATAACCGCTGAGGGCACGGGCGAAAGTGCTGTCTACGCGTATATCAATCAGCACAAGAAGGGTGGCGTCGGGCGTCGCGGTTACGAACGCGCCAGGATTGAGGTCGAGGCCGTCTCAAGAGAAGAGCTAATGCGTGTGGTTGATGTGTGGGCAACCACAGCGCTTCAGCTTAGCAGTCGTGACATAAAGATGATGGATCGCTTGGTCCGCGCGCAGTATCGGACGACTGAACCCGTCGTCTTTGAGGCTATGGGAAAGGTTGTACGCATCCACTGACCAAAGACTCATTGCGGCAATGACCGCAAGCAGAAGGCCGGCCACACATCGTTGCCGGCTTTTTTCACGCTTGCGTTCTGCTCGGGCAGGATGGCTCCCCGCTGGCATAGCAATCGCGCTGCTACTCGACTACTGGATGCGAATGAGTTGGCGCAGTTGTCCGGTCACAGGACAGGCACATTCCAGAAGTGCGGAAAAGTCTTTGTGCCTTGTGCGCATGACAATACCGCACTCGCATTCAATCATCTGAGCAGTCCACGCGTCCAAGATCGTTGAGGTCGCGATCGCGCCGCATGAACCGCACTCCGCCGGGAACGCCAATTCTGGCTTAGCCGGATCTATCATGAGGAGGAATCGGCGGCTACACCTACCAAGCATAAAGTAACGAGCCGCTGAATGGCGTCGCACAGCCCTACCATTTTTTTATAGGCGCTAAGTAGCTAGGCGATGGTGCTTGCGGTATTCCTGAACATATTCGCCAAGTGCGGCTCTTGTCTGCCTTTCGGTTGACTTGAGCTCTTCTATCCACTGCGTGGCTTTCAGGCGAAGCGAATCGTGTGTTGCCTTCTCGACGCGTTTTGCATATTGCACGAGCTGCGTCGCCCCAACGCTTGCGGCGCCGCCTTTTAAGGCATGCGCGTGGTCCTTGACCAGCTCGTACCGCCTGGACGATATGGCGCTTACGATTTCCGCAATTAGACGGTCCGCGTCAGAAAAAAAGCCCTCGATAAGTCGTACGACAAAAGTTGAGTCGGACGAGAGGCGGGAGAGGTCCTCGATCACCGCCCGGTCCACAACCGGACAATCAATGACCTCAAAGGTTGGGCGTTCCTCGACTCTTACCGCCGCGCTAGGTTCGCCGGCACCAGGTTGTTGCATTGACAGATGGCGCTCGATTACGTCTGAAAGGTGCGAGGCGCGAAGTGGCTTGGGAACGAACTCCGCCGCACCCGCAGCCTTACATTGAGCGATCGTATCCGTGGTGACGTTTGCGGAGAGAATGAGCACCGGTATAGGATCTGGGACCGAAAAGCGGTAGAGCTTAAGCGCCTCCAAACCCGAGACCCCAGGCATCGACAGATCGAAGAGTGCGATGTCGAATGATGACCGCTCCAACGCGTCTAAGGCCGTCTCGCCGTCACCGACAATGGTCACGGTGTGCCCAGCGGCTTCCAAGATCAGTTGGGCAACGCGCTGGTTAGTTGGATTGTCTTCCGCAACAAGGATGCGAGCGCCGTGCAGTTTGTGCACCTTGCCCGACCGCGCTGCCGCCAGGACTTGGGCGTGTCCCGCAACATGGGCTACTGCCGTCTCGGTCACGTCAAGCCGCGGAGGATCGATTGGAATAAGCGGTATCTCGACCCAAAACAGAGTGCCTAACTGAGGCCGGCTTCGGAGCCCAATCTTGCCGCCCATCAGTTCGATGAGTTGACGGGCTATCGTAGTGCCAAGGCCGGTACCACCATAGACCCTCGTGATCGAATCGTCGGCTTGGGCGAACGGCTCAAAAATGGCAGCCTGTTTGTTCTCGGGAATGCCTATTCCCGTGTCTTCGACCTCGATGCGAACGAGTTTTCGCTCGCCGACATCATCGACTAGACTCGTCCGCAAGGTAACGCTGCCTTGGTCTGTGAACTTCACCGCATTTGAAAGAAGATTGAGTACAACTTGGCGCAGATGATGTGCGTCTCCGATGAACCAACCCTCTGCTTCTCTTGAGATCTCCGTGTGAATGGGGACCCCTTTGAATCGTGCTTGAGGAAGCACAACTTTTACGATTGAGGACAGTAGCCGACCTAGATCCATTGGCTTCGACTCAATCTGGACCCGATTCGCCTCGATCTTGGAGAGGTCTAGGACGTCTTCGATTTGAGCGAGCAGCAGTTCAGCCGACGTTGTCATAGTTTCGACAATTTCTCGCTGCGCATCTGATAGCGTAGTCTCGCGCAACACATCCGCCATAGCGATTACGCCATTCAGTGGCGTGCGCATTTCATGGCTTACGTTTGCCACGAACCGGCCCTTGGCTTGATTGGCTTCGTCGGCGCGCTTCTTTGCTACTTCAAGCCTTTCAGCGAGGACGCCGACGTAGAACGGCAGCACGACCAACCCAATTAGAAACCCGATGCCGATCGCCAAGTGTTGGGACCAGAAGGGGGAGAAGGCCAATACGTACGAAAAACCAATGACTCCGAGAGCCTGGCATACGTGCAGATACTGACGGCCGTACCGAAACCCGTTTCCGAAGGAGATAAATAGGTAAACGCCAATTACGACTGCTCCACCTTCTCCCATATTCAACAAGCAGTAGGTGGTTACTCCGTTGTCTGCCAGCATTCCCACATATCGTCGCAGGACCGAGGTACCTCCCTTCAGCAATACCACCGCATACATGGCAACGCCGAATAGGAAGAAGACGACGGAAACCGCTAGGACCTGGAGCTCGTTTTGAGAAACGGTTGCGGTACGCAACGTGTACCAAAAGAGGTAAAGCATTACGATGAACGCTATACCCACTCTCAACAGGGCCTGCTCAAGCTCCGGTCGACGCCGGATCTCTTTACGCGGCCCCTCCTCTTTGCTCTTCAGCAAGGGGGCATGAAGTAAGCTCATAAATGAAGCAAGCATTGGTATCACCTCAAGTGCATCGCACTCGCAAATCGGCGGCTGCGAAACGGAATGATGCGCCGCACGCCCGGCTGCCCGGTCAGATTGATGCTTTGTATCCGGCAAACAATGACTTCGTCATGTGCGCTACAAGCAAGGAACGTGCCCTAGGCCACGCAGATGCCGAAGATCGCGCTTTCAGGACGGGTGGCGGACGTCTTCTCGGTCATCCATCGCCTCTTAGTTAATGATTTAAAAAGATATTTTATGGGGGCGACCTGTCGGATCTATCCAGTATTTATCGAGGCAGGCCGCGCGAACGCGGGGAGGAGCGGAACAATTGTGCTCCCGGGCGTCATATTCTCGTATACAGGGTTACTAGTGCTTGGATTGCACAACTTCAGCCCGACTGAAGCCCGTATACGACCGAATTCGGAAACTTGGAACCGTATAATGTTTCAGGTTCGCTGAGGGTTCGAGCCATGAAACTCCTAATTCCCGTCAAACGCGTCATCGACTACAACGTCAAGGTTCGCGTTCGCTCGGACGGCGCCGGCGTCGAGACCGCCAACGTCAAGATGTCGATGAATCCGTTCGACGAGATCGCGGTAGAGGAGGCGGTCCGCCTGAAGGAGAAGGGGGTCGCGACCGAGATCGTCGCCGTGTCCTGTGGCGTGGCGGCCTGCCAGGAGACGCTGCGCACGGCCCTTGCGATCGGCGCCGACCGCGCCATACTCGTGGAGACCGACGCCGAGCTGCAGCCGCTGGCGGTGGCCAAGCTGCTCAAGGCGCTGGTCGACAAGGAGCAGCCGCGGCTCGTGATCATGGGCAAGCAGGCCATCGATGACGACGCGAACCAGACCGGACAGATGCTGGCCGGGCTGCTCGATTGGCCGCAGGCGACGTTCGCGTCCAGCATCGACATCGCGGGCGACGCGATCACGGTGAAGCGCGAGATCGACGGCGGGCTGGAGACGATCGCCATGAGCCTGCCGGTGGTCGTCACCACCGACCTGCGCCTGAACGAGCCGCGCTACGCGACGCTGCCCAATATCATGAAGGCGAAGAAGAAGCCGCTCGAGACGACGAATCCCGCGGCGCTCGGGGTCGACGTCGCGCCGCGCCTCAAGACGCTTCGCGTGGTGGAGCCGCCCAAGCGCAAGGGCGGCGGCAAGGTGGCCGACGTCGCCGAGCTGGTGAGCAAGCTGCGCAACGAAGCCAAGGTCCTGCCCTGAGACGCCATGACGACGCTCGTCCTCGCCGAACATGACAATGCGTCGCTGAAAAGCGCGACGCTCCACGCGATCACGGCGGCCGCGAAACTGGGCGGCGACGTCCATGTGCTGGTCGCCGGACACAACGCCAGGGCGGTGGCGGACGCCGCCGCGGCGGTCGCCGGCGTGGCAAAGGTACTTTACGCGGATGCGCCCTACTTGGCGCAGCCGACGGCGGAGAACGTCACGGCGCAGGCGCTCGCGGCGTTGAAGGGCGGCGACTACCGGAACGTCGTGGCGGCGGCCACCGGATTCGGCAAGAACGTGCTGCCGCGGATCGCGGCCAAGCTCGACGTGGCGCAGGTCTCCGAGGTCACGGCGATCGAATCGGCGGATACCTTCGTGCGTCCGATCTACGCCGGCAACGCGTTCGCCACGGTCCAGTCGAGCGATCCGGTGAAGGTGCTCACGATTCGCGCCACCGCGTTCGACGCGGCGGGAAGCGGCGGCAGCGGCGCCGTCGAAGCACTGGCGCCCGCCCCGGACTCGGGAGCCTCGAGGGTGACCGGCCAGGAGCTCACGCAGTCGGCGCGTCCCGAGCTCACCGGCGCGCGCATCGTCGTGTCCGGCGGGCGCGGCCTTGGCAGCGGCGAGAATTTCCGCCTGCTGGAAGCGCTGGCCGACAAGCTCAACGCCGCGCTCGGGGCGTCCCGTGCTGCCGTGGATGCCGGGTACGTGCCGAACGACTACCAGGTCGGGCAGACCGGGAAGATCGTCGCGCCCGACCTCTACATCGCGGTGGGGATTTCCGGCGCCATTCAGCATCTCGCCGGCATGAAGGACAGCAAGGTGATCGTGGCGATCAACAAGGATCCCGAGGCGCCGATCTTCCAGATCGCCGACTATGGCCTGGTCGGCGACCTGTTCCAGATCATTCCCGACCTGACGGCGAAGCTCTCGGCCTGAGCGCGGCGGGCGGCGGCCCGCCGCCCAGCGTGTCGGCGAGGAACTCGCGCACCGCCGTCACGCGCGGTTCGCGCCGCAGCTCGCCGCTGACGAACAGCATGAGATCCAGCCGGCCGACCGCGGCGCTGGGCAATACTTCGTGCAGTCCGGGCGCGCCGCGCGCCAGCGGCTCCGGCAGCATCGCGAGGCCGAGGCCCGTGCGCGCCGCCAGCAGGCGCGCATGCGGGCTGTTGCTGCGAAAGGCGATGGTCGCGCCGCGCCCGCCGGCGCGCAGCCACGGCTTGGGCGCGATGTGCGCCATCGAGTGATCGAAGGCGATCAGCCGGTGCCCCTTGAGATCGTCGATGGCGCGCGGCCGCCCGAAGCGCCGCAGGTAGCGCGCCGAGGCGTACAGCGCGAACGGCACCGAGAAGACCTTCTCGAGCGCGAAGCCGCCGCCCAGCATGCGCTCGGCGCGGATCGCGATATCGACGTCGCGCACGACGAGGCCCGCGGCGGGGCTCCCGGTCAGCAGTTCCACGACCAGTCCCGGGTGGCGCGCGGCGAGTTCGGGCAGGCGCAGCGTCATCATGTGCCCGACGAACTCCGGCGCCGCGACGCGCACCTCGCCCGTGAGCGCATCCGGCGCGTCAGCGAGGCGTCCCTGCGCGATCTCGATGGTCCGCTGCACGCCGTCGATGGCGGCGAGGAGGTTGGCCCCCAGCGGCGTGATCACGTAGCCCGACGGGCGCCGCTCGAACAGCGTGACCTTCATCGCCTCTTCCAGCGCCCGGATGCGCCGCCACGTCGTGGCCTGGGAGACGCCGAGGCGGCGCGCGCCTCCCGCGAGGCTGCCGGCACTGGCGACGGCCAGGAAAACCTTGAGATCGTCCCAGTTCATGCTATTCGAAAATGAAAGACCATCCCACAATTCTGGCCACTTCCGTTCTGAATTTGCAAGGGCTAGACTTCCTCCGACGACATTTCTCCGGGAGGCCGCGATGAATGGCAACGGACCCGTCGGCGCGTTCGTGGCGCTGCTGCGCGAGGCGCGGGCGCGGCATGTGGACGAAGGCCTGCTGGTGGCGCGCGTGCGCGTGCTCGCCGGCGCGCTGGCCGAGGCGCGGTCGACGTGGCTGCACGAAGCGATGTGCCGGCCCGATCCCGACCAGGGGTTCGGGCTCCATCTGCTCCACGAGGAGGCCGACCATTCGCTCGCGGTCTTCGTCGTGACGTGGCTGGCGGGACGCTGGACGGTGCCGCACGATCACGGCACGTGGGCGGTCGTCGCGGGGTTGTCCGGCGAGGAGCGCAACGTGATCTGGCGCCGGACCGACGATGGCGCCCGACCCGGCCATGCGATCGTCGAGCGCGCGTCGCAGAGCGTCGTGCGCGCCGGCGACGTAATCGCGCTTCCGTCGGGGACCATCCACAGCGTCGCGAACGAGGGGGATGCCTCGAGCGTCTCGCTGCACGTCTACGGCCGGCATGTGAATTACACCGAGCGCTCGCAATTCGATCCGCAGCGGCGCACCGAGACGCCGTACAAGGTCCGGGTGGCGGCATGAATGCGCCCATGCGATCCGGAGAGCGGCCACGCGGCGACGCTGCGGGCGACGTCGGACCGGTCGGCGGAGCTTCGAATGTCGCGGCCGTCCGGGCGGACCTGGCGCGGCGCTGGCGTGAAGTCGACGACGAGATTCGCCACTATCCGACGCCCATTGCGCGCTGCGACGTGCAGCTCACGGCGCTGATCGAGCTGCGCGACGAATTGCGCATGCTCCGCGCGCTGGACGACGCGCAGCTCGTGGCGGCCTACGCTGACGCTCTGGTGCGCTGGGCGCCGCAGTAGCGCTGCGTGCCGCAGTAGCGCTGCGTGCCGCAGTAGCGGTGCGTGCCGCAGTAGCGCTGTGTGCCGCAGTAGCGCGGTGTGCCGCAGTAGCGCTGCGTGCCGCAGTAGCGCTGTGTGCCGCCCGCGCGCGGCGGCAGGACGGAGTTTAGCGGCGTGGGGTGGCTGGGGACCGTTCGGTTATCCTCTTCCTCCCCGTCGAACCCGCCCACGCCATGAGCACCTATCACGCGCCGCTGAAGGAAATGGAGTTCGTCCTGAACGAGCTTGCCGGCCTCGCGCAGATCGGCAAGCTGCCGGGGTTCGAGGAGGCGACGCCCGACACGGTGGCGGCGATTCTCCAGGAGGCCGCCAAGTTCGCAGCCAGCGTCCTCGATCCGCTGAACGTGCCCGGCGACCGCGAAGGATCGAAGCTGCTGCCGGACGGCACGGTGAAGACGCCGGCCGGCTTCAAGGACGCGTACCGGCAGTTCATCGAGAACGGCTGGAACGGGCTCACCAAGAATCCGCAGTATGGCGGCCAGGGACTGCCGCATATCGTCGCCACGCCGGTGGAGGAGATGTGGCATTCGTCGAACATGGCGTTCGACCTGTGTCCGCTGCTGACGCAGGGCGCGATCGACGCGCTTGAGCTCTGCGGCACGCCGGAGCAGAAGGCCCTGTTCCTGCCGAAGATGGTGGAGGGCACGTGGACGGGCACGATGAACCTCACCGAGCCGCAGGCAGGCTCGGATCTCGCCGCCGTGCGCACCCGCGCGGTACCGCAGGACGACGGTTCCTACAAGCTGTACGGCCAGAAGATATTCATCACCTACGGCGACCACGACTACACCGAGAACATCGTCCACCTCGTTCTCGCGCGCACGCCGGACGCGCCGGAAGGCGTCAAGGGCATCTCGCTGTTCGTCGTGCCGAAATTTCTCGTCAATCCCGATGGCTCGCTCGGCGCGCGCAATGACGTCCACTGCGTCTCGCTCGAGCACAAGCTCGGCATCCATGCGAGCCCCACGGCAATTCTCGCCTACGGCGACAACGGCGGCGCGGTCGGCTACCTCGTCGGCGAGGAGAACCGCGGGCTCGAGTACATGTTCATCATGATGAACCAGGCCCGCTTCTCCGTAGGCATGGAGGGCGTCGGCCTGTCCGAGCGCGCGTACCAGCGCGCCGTCGCCTATGCGCGCGACCGCGTGCAGGGCCGCCCGGTGGGGATCGAGAAGGGGCAGCCGGGCGGGGCGATCATCGAGCATCCCGACATCCGCCGCATGCTGATGACGATGCGCGCCTATACCGAGGCGACGCGCGCGGTGGCGTACGTCACGGCGGCCGCGATCGACAATGCGCAGCGCCATCCCGATCCCGCCGCGCGCAAGCAGCACCAGGCGTTCGTCGACCTGATGATCCCGATCGTCAAGGGCTGGTCGACGGAGATCGCGCAGGAAGTGACGTACATGGGCGTGCAGGTCCACGGCGGCATGGGCTTCATCGAGGAGACCGGCGCCGCCCAGCATTATCGCGACGCGCGGATCATCACGATCTACGAGGGCACCACCGGCATCCAGGCGAACGACCTGATCGGCCGCAAGACGGCCCGCGACGGCGGCGCCACGGCGCGCGCCGTCGCGGCCGACATCGACAAGCTCGCGGCGCGGCTAGCCTCGCATGCGGACCCCGCGTTGCGCGAGATCGGGCTGCGCCTCGCGGCGGCGACGGCGGCGCTGCAGGCGGCGATCGAGTGGCTGGTGCCGGCGTACGGCAACAGTGTCCGCCTCGCGCACGCCGCCGCCGTGCCGTTCCTGAAGTTGTGGGGGCTGGTCGCCGGCGGATGGCAGATGGGTCGCGCCGCGCTGGCGGCCACCGAGGCCCTGGCCAGGGCCGACGCCGACGCCCCCTTCCTGCGCGCCAAGGTCGCCACGGCGCGCTTTTACGCGGAATGCCTGTTGCCGCAGGCCGAAGGCCTCGCGCAGGCAATCACGCAAGGCAGCGACTCGGTACTGGCGCTCACCGCCGACCAGTTCTGACCGGGCCTGCGTGTCGGAGGCGCACCGACGCCATGTCGGGGCGGGGTCCGACTGGACGGTCGTGCGCAGATGGCCGACGATGGCGGCGTCCTCCGCGCTCCGTCTGCCTTACATGCCCGTCAGGCTGTCATCGTTGTTCGCGCAGCTTGCGTTCGCCGCCGTGCTGCTCGCCGGTCCGGCGGCGCGGGCCGATTCGCTCGCCGTTTCGCCGCCGCTCGGTCCGGGCGCGTTCGCCGTCGGCTGCAGCACGCTCACCCAGGACTTCTCGCGCGTCGGGAGCGGCGAGTCCGCCGCGGACTATTGGGAGGGCAACCCGGACGGCAGCCGGCCGCGTTACGTGAGCGCCCTGCTGGTCGACCCGGACCACACGTTCCGCATCAACGTGCCGGTGCCCGGCGATGCGGAGCTGTACGGCCGCTATGCGGGCACCAACGTGGACGTCGTGACGATCGTCTGCTACCCGACCTCCGCCGGCAATCCGCGGGCGGACTATCCGCTGCCGACGGGCGCCGCGATCCCGCACATGCAACGCAACGGCGAGGCGCCGCTGTTTCCCGACGCCGCGCGCTATCCGGTCCTGCTGTTCTCGCATGGCCTCTCCGGCAGCCCCATCTCGGACGACTACCTCGAGGCGATCCGCGTCTTCGCGAGCCACGGCTACGTCGTCGTCGCGCCGTTCCACGGCGACCTGCGCTTTGCCGAAGCCAAGCTCTCGGACCTCAACGACGCCGTCTACGCGATCCTGCATTTCCAGGACTACGTGGCGATGCAGGCGCTGCGGCCGCTGGAGCTCACGGCCGTGCTGAACGCGTTCCTCGCGCTGCCCGACTTCCGCGATCACGTCGATGCGAGCCGCATCGGCGCATTCGGCGCCAGCCTGGGCGGGGAGTCGGTGCTGTTGCTGGGAGGCGCCAGGCTGACGACGACGATCGGGCTGTCGTCGAAGCAGGTGGTCGACGATCCGCGGGTCCGGGCCGCCGTCGGCTACGTGCCGTACTTCGGCATCTCGATCTACCCGGCGTTCGGACGCGACCAGGGCGGGCTCGACGGTGTGACGCTGCCGTTCCTCGCGCTGTCCGGCACGGCGGACACGACGGCGCCCATCGGACCGACGCGCGAGGGCCTGCACCGGTTGCGCAACACGCACGAGCTCGTGGCGCTGCAGGGCGTGCAGCACGGCTTCGCGGCGGATTTTTCCGACGACATCTTCACCTGGTCGATCCGCTTCCTCGACGGCCAGCTGCGCGACGATCCGGTGCTGCGCGCCGCGAGCGCGCGCATGGTCGTCGTGGCCGGCGGCGGCGACGACGTGCTCGAGCAGGACTATGTCGCGCCGACGCCCGCGGCGGCCGACGAGCGCATCGCGGTCGAGTACTACAATCCGGCGCTCGACCATTATTTCTTCACGGCCGAGCCGGCGGAAGCGGCGATGCTCGATGCCGGGATCATCGTCCCCGGCTGGATGCGCACCGGCTACGACTTCAAGGTCCGTCCCGCCGGCGACCCGCGCGGCCGCCTCGCGTGCCGCTTCTTCGGCACGCCGGGGATCGGTCCGAGCTCGCATTTCTTCACCATCGATCCCGACGAATGCGCGAAGGTGAAGGCCAATCCGTTCTGGACCTATGAGGGCATCGCGTTCAACGCCGACGTGCCGGTCAACGCCGACTGTCTACCCGATCGCGTTCCGGTGATCCGCATGTACAACAACGGGAAGGGCGGCCAGGCCAACCACCGCTACCTGACGAGCCACTCCGAGATCGGCGACATGCTCGGCGAAGGATGGATCGTCGAGGGCCCGGTGTTCTGCGCGATACCCTAGCGCGCGCGTAGCCCCTGGCGCACGCGTAGCGCCCGCGGGCCCGCGCGTGCGCCCGCGCCCGCGTCAACGCGCGACGAGCGCGGCCAGCGCGTCGTAGAGGCCTGGTGCCGCGCCGATGACGGCGCCACCCGCGAGGATTCCGCCGCGGCCCGGGTAGGGGCCGACGCGGCCGCCGGCCTCCTCGATCAGCAGCAGGCCGGCGAGCGCGTCCCACGGGTGCATGTGCGGCTCGTAGAAGCCATCGAAGCGGCCGGCAGCGACGTGCGCGAGCATCAGCGCGCCCGCGCCCGGATCCTTCACGGCGGCGCCGGCGGACAGCAGCGCGCGCCGCAGCCGCAGGTGCGCGTCCAGATCGTGGCGGTGGACGTAGCCGAGCGAAAGCAGCGCGCGGTCCAGCGATGCGCACCCGGAGACGCGAATCGGCGCGCCGTTGCAGCGCGCGCCGGCGCCCGCCGCCGCGGCGAAGAGCTCGTCCTGCGACGGATCGTAGATCGCCGCCGCGCGCCGAACGCCGTGCTCGACGAACGCGATCGACACGCACCAGTAGCGCATCCCGTGCACGAAGTTGAGCGTGCCATCGATCGGATCGACGACCCACAGGCGGTCGGCGAGCGCGCCGCCGGCTTCCTCGCCGAGCATTGCATCACCCGGGAAACGGCGCGCCAGCGCCTCGCGGATGTGGCGCTCGACGGCATGGTCGGCGATGCTCACCCAATCCTGGGGACCGTTCTTCGCTTCGACGGTGAAGTCGAGCTCGTGCGTGAAATAGCGGCGCGCAAGCTCGCCGGCCTCGCGCGCAAGCTCGCCGGCGAAGTCCGCGCGCGCGGCGAGGTCGGCGTCGCTCATCCTGCGGCGGGCGGGATCACGACGACGCCATGATCGGCGAGGGCGACGCCGACCGCGGTCCCGACCGCGAGCGGACGTTCGACGGCGGTCGAGATGACGAACAGGTCGCCGATCGTCGCTGTCGATCGAGTATTCCATGATCCCGCCGAGATACGCGGCCTTGCGGATCGCCCCGGCGGATGGGGCCGGCGGCGCCGCGCGCGCAGGTCGATGGCCTCGGGACGGATCGCGACATCGACGGCGCCGTCGGGCAGTGCCGCGATGCGGCAGCGTCAGCGTGACCGGGCCGAGGCGAACGTCGGCCAGTGTCTCGTCGCGCCGCGCGAGCGTCGCCCCGCACGCGGTTGGCGTCGCCCATGAAGCCCGCGACGAACGGGTCGCTTCGGCTGCTCGTAGAGCTCGCGCGGCGCGCCTTCCTGCGCGATCGCCGCCTTGTTCATCACGATGATGCGGTCGGAGACCGCCATCGCCTCCGCCTGGTCGTGCGTGACGTAGACGACCGTCAGGCTGAGACGCTGCTGCAGCTCGCGGATCTCCTCGCGCATCTGCCGCCGCAGGCGCGCGTCGAGGTTCGACAGCGGTTCGTCGAACAGCAGCACGGCGGGCTCGAGCACCAGCGCGCGCGCGACGGCGACGCGCTGCTGCTGGCCACCCGAAAGCTCCGAGGGCAGCCGCGCGTCGAAGCCCTCGAGGCCCACGGTGTCGAGCGCGATGCGGGCCTGCTCGTCGGCCTTGGCCTTCGGCATCTTCGCGACCGACGAGACCGTAGCGCACGTTCTCGAGGACGCGACATGTGCGGAAACAGCGCGTAGCTCTGGAACACCATCGACGACGTCGCGCTCCGCCGCCGCCGTCGTCGTGACGTCCGTCCCGCCGATGCAGGATCGTTCCCGCCGTGGGAAGCTCGAGTCCGGCGATCATGCGCAGCGTCGTGGTCTTGCCGCAGCCGGAAGGCCCGAGCAGCGTCACCAGCGTGCCGGCCGCAATGGCGAACGAAATGTCGTCGACGGCCGCGGCGGCGCCGTACTTCTTGCTGACATGGCGAAACTCGATCGAGGCGGCTTTCATGGCGTCGCGGTCTCCGGGTTCAGGCCGCGCTGCCGAGCTCGCCAACATTCGGGCCCGCCGGGGCGGGCGTCGCCCCCGCGCGGCGGCCGAGGCGGCGCTCGCCGACGAGCTTCTGGATGAGCCAGATGGCGAGCAGCATCATCACGATGAGCACCGAGCTGTAGGCGATGGCGACGCCGTAGTCGCCGTTGACCACGCGATTGATGATGTAGGTCGTCGCCCATTCGTACTGGGCCGACACCAGGAAGATCACCGCCGACACGGTGGTCATCGCGCGGACGAAGCTGTAGATCAGCGCGGCGACGACGGCGGGCTTGAGCAGCGGCAGCAGGATCGTCCGCAGCATCGTGAAGCCGCGCGCGCCCAGCGTGATCGACGCCTCGTCGAGGCTCCGGTCGATCTGCGCTCATCGACGCCATGCCCGCCCGCACGCCCACCGGCATGTTGCGGAAGACGTTGCACACGACGAGGATCAGCGCGGTTCCGGTGATCTCGATCGGCGGCACGTTGAAGGCGAGGATATACGACACGCCGATCACCGTGCCGGGAATGGCGAACGACAGCATCGTGCCGAACTCGAACACGGACTGGCCGGCGAACTTCTGCCGGGTCAGCAGGTACGCGGTGAGGATGCCGAGCGCCGCCGTCAGCGGCGCCGCGATGGCGGAGAGCTGCACCGTGGTCCAGAACGAGTTCCACGCCGCGCCCGTCCAGAGGAGCCCGTGCGGTCCCCACTCGACGCCGAATGCCTTGACGTAGTGCTTGAGCGTCGGCGTGTAGTCGCGTCCCCACGTCTCGACGAAGCCGCCGACCAGCGCCATGGCGTAGATGACGATGGTGAGCAGCGCCCAGGGCAGCGCGATGCCGTAGCACACGCGGCGCGCGGCGTCGGGCAACGGCGTCGGCAGGCCCGAATCGCCCTTGCCGGCGAGCGCCGTGTAGACCTTGCGGCCGAGCGCGCGGCGCTGCAGGAAGAACGCCGCCGAGCGCGAACAGCAGAAGCACGATGCCGAGCGTCGCCGCGCGCCCCTGGTCGAGCTGCGCGCCGACTACCGAGAAGAAGATCTCCGTCGACAGCACGCCGAAATTGCCGCCGAGCATGATCGGGTTGCCGAAGTCGGCGATCGACTCGATGAACGTGATCAGGAAGGCGTTGGCGAGGCCGGGCCGCATCAGCGGCAGCGACACGTCGATGAAGGTCCGCCAGCGGTCGGCGCGCAGCGTCTGCGCGGCTTCCTCCATCGACGGCGACACGCCTTCGACCACGCCGATCAGCACGAGGAAGGCGATCGGCGTGAACGCGAAGACCTGCGCGACCAGAACGCCCTGCAGGCCGTAGATCCAGCGCGTCGGCTGCGATGCCGAACGCCCATTCGAGCAGCTGGTTGACGAGGCCCGGCGCGCCCGAAGATCAGGATCAGGCCGAGGCCGATGACGAACGGCGGCGTGATGATCGGCAGGACCGACAGCACGCGCAGCGCCTTCTTGTACGGGAACCGCGTGCGCGTGACGATCAGCGCGAACGCGAGGCCGAGCGCGGTCGCAGCCGCGGCGCACAGCAGCGCGAGGATCAGCGTGTTCCATGCGACGCCGCAGCGCGTGGTGCCGACGATGCAGCCGACGCCCCAGATCTTCTGGGTGAACAGCGCGGGCGAAGAACGCCGTGCAGCGACGACGCGCCCTCGTTGTCCTGCACCGCCTGGACGAGGATCCGCAGCACCGGAAAGAACGTGAACACGGCGACCAGCAGCGCCACGTCGACGACGCTGCCGGCGACGAACACGTCGCCCTTGAAGAAGCCGCGCTCCGCGAGCCCCAGCGCGAACAGCATGGCGAAGGTGAGGCGCCACGAGTGTCGCGCCGAGGCCATCCCGTACTGGCCGCCGCCGATCCGGACGATGCTCGCCAGCGATTCGAACGCGATGCCGCGCGGACCGATGACGAAGCCCTGCGCGCAAAGGTAGAGGAAGCCGGTCGCTGCCGAGGGCGATCAGGGCGCCGGCGCGCGCGCGCCGCGGCGAGCCCGCGCGTGCAGCAGCGGAAATCCCGCGGCGATCAGCAGGCCGGCCGGCGCACAGCCAGTAACGCCCGTGCACGCATGCCTGCAGAGCGCCGGCGCGTTGTCCTTGCTGCCGTAATGCGCGAGCCAGCCCGACGCCGAGCAGCGTGTCCTGCAGCGCGTACCACGGGCACCAGCAGGAAGGCGGCGGCGCCGACGACCAGCCAGAGGAGCGAGCACGCGGCGAAGCGGCGTCACGGGGATTTCGCGCAGGACGGAAGGGGATGCGGCGGGAAATCAGCGCGGCAGCGCGTTGATTTCCTTCTCCCAGCGCTCGAGCAGCCGCTTGCGGGTCTCGCTCGCGCCGTACTTGGCGAAGTCGTAGTCGATGACCTTGATGTCGGTGAGCTTCGGCACCTGCGGCGGCAGCGGCACGCTGCGGTTGGTCGGGATCGCGTACTCCTTCACGTCGAGCCCGATCTTCTGCGCGTCGGCGGTCAGCGCCCAGTCGACGAACTTCTTCGCCGTCTCGAGGTTGCGCGCGCCCTTGATGATCGCCATCGAGCCCACTTCGTAGCCGACGCCCTCGCAGGGCAGCACCGGCAGCACCGGAAAGCCGCGCACGATCTCGTTGATCACGCCATGCAGCACCGTGCTGCCGAGCGCGGACTCGCCGCGCGTGACGGCAGTCATCGGACCGATGCCGGAGCGCGCGTACTGGCTCACGTTCGCGGTTGAGCTCCGCCATGTAGCGGAATGCCTCGTCCTCGCCGAACACCTGCACCAGCGTCGCGAGCATCAGGTACGCGGTGCCCGACGAGTTCGGGTTGCCGAGCATGACCTCGCCCTTGTACGCGGGATTGAGCGAGGTCCTTCCAGCACTTCGGCACCGGCAGCTTCTTCTTCGCCACGATCTCGGTGTTGTAGCCGAGCGCGAGGATGCCGCCGTAGACGCCGGCGACCCGGTTCTTCGACACGTCGGAGATCCGCTGCGCCCAGTCGTACAGCTGCGCGACGTTCGGCGACCGGTACGCCTCGAGCAGGCCCTCCTCGGCCGCCTGCAGGTAGCTGTCGGCCGGTCCGGCCCACCAGACGTCGCCCTTCGGATTGGCGCGCTCCGCCTTGACCTGCGCCAGCATCTCGCCGGTGGCCTTCTGGATCACCGCGACCTTGGTGCCGGTCGCCTTCTCGAAACCGACGGCCATGCCCTGGCACCATGCCGTGTTGGGCGAGCTGCAATAGAGGTTGAGCTGCGCGAAGGACGCGAGCGGAAGCGCAAGCAGGGCGGCGGCGACGAGGACGCGACGGATCATCCCGGTTCCCTGGCGACGGGCGGCGGCAGCGCGATCACTTGGGCATGCTGCCGACTTCCCTGTCCCAGCGCTCGAGCAGGCGCTTGCGCTCGGCCGACGAGCCGAACTTCGCGAAGTCGTAGTTGATGAGCTTGATGTCGGCGACCTTCGGCGACAGCGGCGATACCGGCGTGCCCACGTTGGACGGCAGCTGGAACTGCTTCGCCTGCGCGCCGAGCGCCTGGGCCTTGGGCGTCAGCGCCCAGTCGTAGAACTTCTTCGCGTTGTCGAGATTGCGCGCGCCCTTGACGATCGACAGCGAGCCGATCTCGTAGCCCGTGCCCTCGCACGGCGCGACCGCCTTGACCGGGAAGCCGGCCTGCGCCTCGGTGATGACGTCGTGGATGAAGCTGACGCTCGCGAGCGTTTCACCGCGCGCGGCCGCCTTGATCGGCCCCACGCCCGAGCGCGGATAGTTGTTGATGTTCTTGTGCAGCGCCTTCAGGTAGCTGAACGCCTCCTCCTCGCCGAACACCTGTACGAGCGTCGCGATCGCCGTGTACGCGGTGCCGGAGGCGTTCGGGTTCGCCATCTGCACCTCGCCGGCAAACTCCGGCTTGATGAGGTCCTTCCAGCATGCCGGCGGCGCGAGCTTCTTCTTGGCCAGGAGCTCGCTGTTGTAGCCCATGCCGAGGACGCCCAGGTACATGCCCACGGTGCGGTACCTGGACTGCTCCGCCTGCTTCTGCGCCCACGGCTGGAGTTGCGTGAGCATCGGCGACCGGTATTCCTCCAGCAGTCCTTGCTCGGCCGCCTGCAGGTGCGGATCGCCGGTGCCGCCGAACCACACGTCGAGCTTCGGGTTGGCCTTTTCCGCGGCGATCTGCGCGAAGGACTCGCCGGAGCCCTTGAGCGTCATCGCCACCTTGATCCCGGTTTCCTTTTCGAACTCGCCCGCTGCGAGGTTGCACCATTCCGCCTGCACCGGGCAGATGACGTTGAGCTGCGCCGCGACCGGCGCCGCGACGACCGCAGCCGTGGCCGCGACGGCCGCCAGCCGGCGCGCCGCTAGGATGGACTTCATGAGATTCTCCTCCCCGTGGATTGGGCGGCGTCACCCGGGGCGGGTGCGGGCCCTCTGTCATCGAACTGTAATATTCCCTTGCCGCCCTCGCCACCGTCAACTCGGCCATAAACGTGAAGCGCGATCTGCATGACCGATCCCGGCGTTATCCGCGCCGCGCGAAGACGCATGGCTGAGCGCGGGCTGCGCCTGGGCGTGGACCTCGGCGGCACCAAGATCGAGATCCTGGCGCTCGATGCCGGCGGTCGCGAGCGTTTCCGCAAGCGGGTGGCGACGCCGAGGGGCCACTACGAGGCCACGCTGGCCGCGATCGTGGCGCTCGTCGACGAGGCCGAAGCCGCGCTCGGCGCGACGGGGACCGTCGGCGTGGGCACGCCGGGTTCGATTTCGCGCGCCACCGGGCGGTTGCGCGGGTCGAACTCCGTGTGCCTCAACGGTCAGCCGATCCGCGCCGATCTCGAGCGCCTGCTGGCGCGCGAAGTGCGCATCACCAACGACGCGAACTGCTTCGCGCTGTCCGAGGCGTCGGACGGCGCCGGGCGCGGCGCCGGCGTCGTGTTCGGCGCCATCCTGGGCACCGGCGTCGGCGCGGGGATCGTGGTGCGCGGCCGGGTCCTCGACGGGCCCAACGGCATTGCCGGGGAGTGGGGCCACAATCCGCTGCCGTGGCCGCGCGACGACGAGCGGCCGGGCCCTGCCTGCTTCTGCGGCCGCCGCGGCTGCATCGAGACGTTCCTTTCCGGCCCCGGCCTCGAGCGCGACCACCTGGCGGCGAATGGCGAGCCGCTGACGGCGCACGAGATCGTCGCCCGCGCCGCGATCGGCGATGCCGCGTGTGCCGCGACGCTCGCACGGTACGAGGAGCGGCTGGGGAGGGCGCTGGCGCACGTCGTCAACCTGCTCGATCCCGACGTGATCGTCCTGGGCGGCGGGCTGTCCAACGCCGATTCGCTGTATGCGGGCGTTCCCGCGCTCTGGGGGCCGTGGGTGTTCTGCGACCGCGTCGATACGCGCCTCGCCAGGCACGTCCATGGCGATGCGAGCGGCGCGCGCGGCGCCGCGTGGCTGTGGCCGATCTCCGGGGAGGAACGATGAATCTCGCCGACTATGCCCGCCTCGACGCGCTCGGTGTCGCCGCGCTCGTGGCCGCCGGCGAGGTATCGCCGACAGAACTTGCGCACACCGCGGCCGCTGCGATCGCCGCGGTCAATCCGGCGATGAACGCCGTCGTCGAGACTTATCCCGACCGCATCGACGCCTTGGACGAAAGCACGCTCGGCGGTGGCCCGTTCCGCGGCGTGCCCTTCCTCATGAAGGACGTGTTCGGCCACGAGGCCGGACGCCGGATCGAGTTCGGCAGCCGGCTGTGCCGCGGCATGCTCGCCGAACAGGACTCGCATCTACTGCGAGCTGCTCCGCGCCGCGGGCCTCAACATCCTCGGCCGCTCGGCGGCGCCCGAGTACTCGATGGCGGGCACCACCGAAGGGGCGCTGTACGGCAACACGTCGACACCCTGGCGCCACGGCTATTCGGCCGGCGGCTCGACCGGCGGCGGAACGGCCGCGGTCGATCGCCGGCATCGTGCCGATCGCGATGGGCTCCGACATCGCGGGCTCGATTCGCATTCCCGCCAGCTTCTGCGGCGGCGTCGGCCTCAAGCCGTCGCGCGGGCGCGTCTCGTTCGGGCCGATGCTCGACGAGAACGGCTACGGACTCGCGCAGAACTTCGTCCAGACGAAGACGGTCCGCGATGCCGCGGCGATGCTCGACTGCCTCGCGCTGCCCCAGCCGGGCGATCCGTTCGTCGTGCCGAAGCCCGCGGAGCCTTACGCGACGCTTTCACGGCGCGACGCGCCAAGGCTGCGGATCGGCTGGTCGACCGCGGCGCTGATGGGCTTCCCCGTCGACGCCGAAGTCGCCGCGGCCGTCGCCCGCACGGCGCAGGTGCTCGCAGACATGGGCCACGACGTCGACCAGGCCGACCCGGTGTTCGACGGCCTGCGCGCGATGCGTTCGATGATGGACCTCTGGTACTTCGGTTTCGACCAGCGGCTCGACGGCTATTCCAGGCGCAGCGGCCACGCGATCGGGCGCGACACGCTGGAGCCGGTCATCTTCAAGATCTACGAGTACGCGAAGACGATGCGCCCGGCGCAGTTCCTCGCCGCGCTCGCGGATCTCAATGTCCACCGGCGCGGGCTCGGCCGCTACTTCACGCGCCACGACGTGCTGCTGACGCCCACGACGGCGAACGTCGCCGAGCCCTGGGGCCGCTACAACCTCGGCCGCGCGGACGTGGCGATCGACGAGGAGGCGTGGGAGATCCTGCGGCCGGTGTGCCAGTTCACGCTGCCGCACAACATCATGGGCACGCCGGCGATCTCGTTGCCGCTCGCCATGCACTCGAACCGGCTCCCGATCGGCGTCCAGCTGGCGACGCGTCCCGCCGACGAGCATGTGATCCTGCAGCTCGCGAGCGCGCTGGAGCAGGCGATGCCGTGGCGCGATCGCGTGCCCCCGCTGCACGTGTCGCGCGCGCCGTGAAAAGCGCGCGGGTCGCCGCGCGCGACTACATGTTCGGGTAGTTCGGGCCGCCCCCACCTTCGGGCGGCACCCACTGGATGTTCTGGTGCGGATCCTTGATGTCGCAGGTCTTGCAGTGGACGCAGTTCTGCGCATTGATCTGCAGACGGCGGGCAGGCAGCAGCGCGGCGAGGCGCGCGTACGGCGCGGAGTCGCCGTTGTCCCGGTTGTCGCCATTGCCGTCGCCTTGGCCTTGGCCATCGTCCTCGACATCGCCGACGACGTTGCCGCCGATATCCGGGATGTACGCCTGCGGACCCGCGTCGACGAACTCGTAGACACCCGCGGGACAGTAGCGGGCCTCGGGACCGTCGTAGAGGCGCAGGTTGATCTCGACCGGCACCGTCGGGTCGCGCAGCCTGAGGTGAACCGGCTGGTCTTCCTCGTGATTCGTGTTGGAAAGGAACACCGAGGACAGCTTGTCGAAGGTGATCACGCCGTCGTATTTCGGATAGTCGATCCGCGGCATGTCGTCGGCGGCCTTGAGCGTCGCGCTGTCGGGCCGGTCGTGGTGCAGCGTCCAGCCGACGAGCTGCCCGAGTCCGAGATCGTTGAGCCACATGTGGACGCCGCCGTGCAGCGTACCGCGCCACATGCCCCACTTGAGGCCCGGCTTGACGTTGCGCACCTTGTAGAGATCGTCGTACACCCAGGAGCTGCGCCAGCCCTCGTCGTACGCCGCCAGCGCACCGGGCTCGCCCGCCCGGCAAGCGCCGCGGCCGTCGCCTCCGCGGCGAGCATGCCGGTCTTCATCGCGTTGTGCGAGCCTTTGATGCGCGGCAGGTTGACGAAGCCCGCCGCGCAGCCGATCAGCGCGCCGCCGGGGAACGCCAGCCGCGGCACCGATTGCAGGCCGCCTTCGTTGATCGCCCGCGCGCCGTAGGCGATCCGCTTGCCGCCTTCGAGCGTCGGGCGGATGGCCGGATGCGTCTTGAAGCGCTGGAACTCGTCGTACGGCGACAGGTGCGGGTTCTCGTAGTTGAGGTGCACGACGAAGCCCACGGCGACCAGGTTGTCGTCGAAGTGATAGACGAACGAGCCGCCGCCGGTCCGGTTGTCGAGCGGCCACCCCTGCGTATGGATCACCAGGCCCTTCCGGTGGCGTTCGGGCGCGACCTGCCACAGCTCCTTGAGACCGATGCCGTACTTCTGCGGGTCGGTGTCCTCGCGCAGCGCGAAACGCTTCATCAGCGTCTCCGACAGCGAGCCGCGGCAGCCCTCGGCGAAGAGCGTGTACTTCGCATGCAGCTCCATGCCCTCCTGGTAGTCGGGCTTGTGCGTGCCGTCGCGCGCGATGCCCACGTCGCCCGTCGCAATGCCGCGTACCGCGCCGTTTTCGGCGAACAGCACTTCCGTCGCGGCAAAGCCCGGATAGATCTCGACGCCCAGCGCCTCGGCCTGCGTCGCCAGCCAGCGGCATACGTTGCCCAGGCTCGCGATGTAGGTGCCATGGTTGTCCATCAGCGGCGGCAGCATCCAGTTCGGGATGCGCCACGCCGTCCGCGGACGCAGGACGAGGAACCGGTCCTCGGTGACCGGCGTATCGAGCGGCGCGCCGCGTTCCTTCCAGTCCGGGAGAAGCTCGGTCAGCGCGCGCGGATCGATCACCGCGCCCGAGAGGATGTGCGCGCCGATCTCGGACCCTTTCTCGACGATGCAGACGGAGGTCTCGCTCCCGCCGGCCTGCGCGATCTGCTTCAGGCGAATCGCCGCGGCGAGTCCCGCCGGCCCGCCGCCGACGATGACCACGTCGTACTCCATCGACTCGCGCGCCATGGCGTCCCCCGAATGTGCGCATGCGCGATGCGCTCGCGCGCCCTGCGCCGCGCAGTCGTCTCGAGCGCGCGATTGAGCCCGCAGGGCTTCGCCTATAATTCTAGCCCGTCGAATCGCCGCACCGGCAGTTCCCCCGCGCCGCGACCGCTCCGCGTGTCCTCGCCGCCGGCTGACGGCACGAAGGAGAAGGCCGATGGACAAGTTGTGGACGCCCGACCACGCGCGCATCGAAGCGGCGAACGTGACCGCCTTTGCGCGGCGCGTCCTCGGCGCGCAGGGCGCGGGCGCAGGCGAGCACGATTACGCGACGCTGTGGGGCTGGTCCATCGCGCACAAGGAGCGGTTCTGGCGCGCGCTGTGGGATTTCGCCGGCGTGATCGGCGACGCCCGGCGAGCGCATCCTGCTCGACACCCTCCTGATGCCCGGCGCGCGGTGGTTCCCCGACGCGCGGCTCAACTTCGCGCAGAACCTGCTCGAGCGCAAGCCCGCGGGGGACGCCTCCGACGCGCTGGTGTTCCGCGGCGAGGACAAGGTGGCGCGGCGGCTGTCGCATGCCGCGCTGCACGCGCTCGTCTCGCGCTTCGCCAAGGCGCTGACCGCCCACGGCGTCGGCGTCGGTGACCGCGTCGCCGCTTATCTGCCGAACATGCCGGAGACGATCGCGGCGATGCTCGGAACGGCGTCGGTCGGCGCGATCTTTTCGTCGTGCTCGCCGGACTTCGGCATCCAGGGCGTCGTCGACCGCTTCGGCCAGATCGGCCCGCGCGTGCTGGTCACCGTCGACGGCTACTGGTACAACGGCAAGGCCATCCCGATCCTCGACAAGGTCCGCGAGATCGCGGCCCGGCTGCCGACGCTCGAGCGGGTCGTCGTCGTGCCCTACCTGCAGCAGACGCCCGGGGCGTCCGACGACCTGTCCGCGATACGCGCGACGCCAGAGCCTCGATCGCTTCCTCGCGCCGCATGCACCCGGGCCGATCGACTACGCGCTGCTGCCCTTCGATCACCCGCTGTACGTCCTGTACTCGTCGGGCACGACGGGCGTGCCGAAGTGCATCGTCCATGGCGCCGGCGGGACCCTCCTGCAGCATCTGAAGGAACACCTGCTGCACGGCGACCTCAAGCCGGACGACCGGCTGTTCTACTTCACCACCTGCGGCTGGATGATGTGGAACTGGCTGGCCTCGGGCCTCGCGGCCGGCGCGACGCTCCTGCTGTACGACGGCTCGCCGTTCGTCGATCGCGGGCGCATCCTGTGGTCGTTCGCCGATGCGGAGAGGATGACGCACTTCGGCACGTCGGCCAAGTACATCGACGCACTCAAGAAGATCGCCCTCGTGCCGCGCAAGGACTTCGACCTTCGCAGCGTGCGCACGATGTTCTCCACCGGCAGTCCGCTGGCGCCGGAGGGCTTCGATTACGTGTACCAGTGCGTCAAGGAGGACATCTGCCTGTCTTCGATCTCGGGCGGCACCGATATCGTGAGCTGCTTCGCCCTCGGCTGCCCGACGCTGCCGGTGTGGCGGGGCGAGATCCAGTGCCGGGGCCTGGGCATGGACGTCGACGTCTTCGACGAGGCGGGGCGTCCGCTCGCGCGCGGGAAAGGCGAGCTCGTCTGCACGTCGCCGTTCCCCTCGATGCCCATCGGCTTCTGGAACGACCCGGGCGAGGTCAAGTATCGCGCCGCGTATTTCGAGCGCTTTCCGGGCGTCTGGTGCCACGGCGACTGGGTCGAGCTCACCGAGCACGGCGGCATGATCATCTACGGCCGCTCGGACGCCACCCTCAACCCGGGTGGCGTGCGCATCGGCACCGCCGAAATCTACCGCCAGGTCGAGCAGCTGCCGGAGATCGTCGAGGCGCTGGTGATCGGCCAGGACTGGCCGCCGGGGGAGAGCGGCGACGTGCGCGTCGTGCTGTTCGTCAAGCTGCAGGACGGCATGGCGCTCGACGCCGCGCTGATCGACCGCATCAAGGCGACGATCCGCGCCAACACGACGCCGCGGCACGTGCCGGCGAAGGTCGTCCAGGTGACCGACATCCCGCGCACCAAGAGCAACAAGATCGTCGAGCTCGCGGTGCGCGACGTCGTGCACGGCCGCGACGTCAAGAACCGCGAAGCGCTGATGAACCCGGAAGCGCTGGAGCAGTACCGCGACCGCGAGGAGCTGCGGACGTGACCCGCGCATGACGCTGCTCGCCGTCCTGGCGGCGCTCGGTCTCGAGCAGTGGCATGCGTTCGAGTGGCGCGCGAAGGCCGAGCACGCGTTCGTCGCCTACGCGCGCCGGCTCGAGCAGCAGCTCAACGGCGGCACCGCGGGCCAGGGCGCGGTGGCGGCGGCGCTGGCGCTCCTGCCCCCGGTGCTCGGTGCCGCGGCCGTGTGGTGGCTCGCCCACATCCTGCATCCCGTGCTGGGGCTCGCCTGGAACGCGCTCGTCCTCTACCTGCTGATGGGCTTCCGCCGCTTCAGCCACGCCGTGTCGGCGATCATCCAGGCGTTCAAGGACGGCGACATCACTGCCGCGCGCCGTGCGCTCGGCGCCTGGCGCGGCGGTGCGACCGCAGAGCTGTCGAGCGAGCGCATCGCCGGTCTGGCGATCGAGCGGGGACTCGTCGACGCCTACCGCCAGGTGTTCGCCGTGCTGTTCTGGTTCCTCGTGCTGCCGGGGCCGGCCGGGGCCGTGCTGTATCGGGCGGCCGCGCTGCTGTCCGCCGAATGGCGCGGCACCGCCCCCGGCGACGACACGACGCCCCTCTTGCGCTCGCGCGCGGAGTTCGGCCGGCCCGCGCGCGCGCTGCTGGACCTGCTCGACTGGATCCCGGCCCGGCTCACCGCGCTCGGCTTCGCGATCGTCGGCGACTTCGAGGACGCGGCGTACTGCTGGCGGATGCAGGCGATGACCTGGCCGGCGGTCGACGGCGGCGAGGCGCTGGGCATCGTGCTGGCGGCGGGGGCCGGCGCGCTCGGGATTCATGTCGGCGGCCCGGTCGAGCTCCCCGGCGGCGGCGAGAGCGTCCGTCCCGAGCTCGGCATGGGGGAGGCCGCCGCGCCGGAGATCCTGCCCTCGGCCGTGGGCCTGGTCTGGCGCGCGCTCGCGCTATGGCTGGTGCTGATCCTGCTGGTGACGCTGGCCAACTGGGCGCCGTAGGCGCAAAGCGCCCCCGAGCGTCACGCGGGGGCGGCTTCGCGCTGGACGGCGTGGAAGAGGTCGAGGCGGAAGGCGTCGACCGCGCCGGCTTCGACGGCGCAAAGAACGGCACAACCCGGCTCGCGGTCGTGGCGGCAGTCGCGGAACCGGCAGTGGCCGAGATACGGACGCAGCTCGACGAAGGCGTGTTCGAGCGCGGTTGCGCCCACGTGCGCCAGTCCGAAGGCCTTCATGCCCGGCGAATCGACCAGCCAGCCCTGCGCGCCCAGCGCCGGCGCGCGATAGAGCGCGGCGGCCGACGTGGTGTGCCGGCCGGCGTGCAGCGCGTGTGACACCAATCCCACCCGCGCGTCGGCATCCGGCACCAGCGCGTTCACGATCGTCGACTTGCCCATCCCCGACTGCCCGACCAGCACCGTGCGCTGGCCGGCCAGCGCGGGCACGACGGCGGTGATATCGCGCACCGCCGCGCACTCGACGATCGGGTAGCCGAGCGCGGCGACCGACGCGAGCCGCGCAATCAGTGCGCCGAAGCCGGGCAGGTCACCCTTGTTGGCGATGACGACGAAACGGCAGCCGTCCGCCTCGGCGGCGATCATCCAGCGATGGACGAGCTCGAGGTCGACCGCGACGTCGGGCGCGACGACGCCCGCGATCTGCGTCGCATTCGCGGCGATCAGCTTCTCGTTGAAGGCGTCCGAGCGGTACAGCAGCGTCGTGCGCGGCGCCACCGCCTCGATCACGGCACCGCCGCTGATGCGCACGACGTCGACCCGGTCGCCGCAGGCGACCTGCATCGAGCGACCCTTGAGCAGGCAGGCGACGCGATCGCCGTCGTCGAGGTCGACCGTGTAGTGCCGGCGCTGCGTGGCGACGACCAGCCCCTGCGCTCGCGGCGGGTTCAAGCGAACAGGCGCTCGGCCTTGGCGGCGCAGATGACGTCGTTCTGGGTCACGCCGCCGGCATCGTGCGTCGAGAACGTGACGTCGCAGCGGTCGTAGTGGACGCCCAGGTCCGGATGATGGTCTTCCTGGTGCGCGATCCACGCCAGCGCGTTCACGAAGGCCATCGTGCGATGAAAATTGTCGAACCGGAACGTCTTTTCGATGCGGTCGCCGGCGAGCGTCCAGCCGTCGAGCGTCTGCAGGTGCGCGGCGAGCTCGTCGGCGTTGAGCCGTGGCGCACCCGGCCGGCACGCCATCGCTGCGAGCGCGAGGAGTTGGGTCGACAGGCGCGGGCGCTCGCGCGTCACTTGAACTTGTAGTACTGCTGGTTGAGATAGGCGGCGATGTGCGCTTCCTCGTCGGGGAAATAGCCGGTGCCGAGCTGGCTGTTGCAGTAGGCGATCTGCGCCTTGAGCTGCGCCGGCGTGTTCACGCGGCGATCGATCCTCGTATAGGCATCGGCGACGTTGCCGAAACGGCGCACGTGGCAGCCGTCGCAGTCCTTGGCGGTCATCGCGGCGCCGAGCTTCGGGTCGCCGTCGGCGAACGGCGCTGCGGCCTGTGCCGCGGCGGGCGCAGCAAGCGGGGCAGTGGAAAGGACGAGGAGGAGGGCGGCGATGGACATTCGCATGATGATCCCGATCAGGCGGGTCGCGGCGACGTCGCGAGCGAAGCGAGTCGTGCGACGCGGATCGCCGCCGGCGGATGCGAATCGTAGAACGCGGAGTGCAGCGGGTCGGGGGTGAGCGTCGCGGCATTGTCCTCGTACAGCTTGACCAGCGCCCCGGTGAGCGCGCTCGCCGACGCGTTGCGCGCCGCGAAGGCGTCGGCCTCGAATTCGTGCTTGCGCGAATAGAGCGCACCGAGCGGCCCCAGCGCGAACGTGAATACCGGCAGCGCGAGCATGAACAGCGCGAGCGCGACGCCGGGACGCGCCATCGCCGCCGCCGCGCTGTCCGCCGGAATGCCCAGTCCGGCGTAGAACCACGGTTCGGCGGCGAGCCACGCCAGCAGCGCGAGGAAGGCGAGCGACAGCACGGCGGACCACACGACCCGCTTCACCACGTGCCGCAGCTTGAAATGGCCGAGCTCGTGCGCGAGCACGGCCTCGATCTCGTCCGGCGTGAGCCGCTCGAGCAGCGTGTCGAAGAACACCACCCGACGCGCGCGGCCGAAGCCGGTGAAGTAGGCGGTGCTGTGGCCCGATCGCCGCGAGCCGTCGACGACGAACAGCCCGCGCGCGGCGAACTTGCAGCGCGCGAGCAGCTGCTCGATGCGCGCGCGCGCCGGCCCGTCGGGCAGCGGCGAGAACTTGTTGAACAGCGGCGCGATCACCGTCGGGAACAGGACGAGCAGCAGCACCTGGAAGCCCATCCACGCCAGCCACACCCAGACCCACCAGAGCGCGCCGGCGTGCTTCATGAGCCACAGGGCGAGCAGCGCCAGCGGCAGGCCGAGGACGATGCCGACGGCGATGCCCTTGGCGAGATCCGTGAGCCACAGCCGCAGCGTCATCCGGTTGAAGCCGAAGCGTGCCTCGATGCGGAACGTCTGCCACCAGGCGAAGGGCAGGCTGGCGCCGCCGGTGATGGCGGCGATCGCGAACAGCAGCAGGACGTCCTGCCACAGCGGCGCGACGTGAAGGCGCGCCGTCCATGCGAACAGTGCAGCGAGTCCGCCACCCAGCGTGAGCGCGAGAAGCAGCAACGCGTCGACGACCGCCTCCGCCTCACCCAGGCGCTCCTTGGCGATCGTGTAGTCGGCCGCCTTGACGTGCGCGGCACGGCCGATGCGCCCCGCGAAGGCCGGGGGAACGGCGTCGCGATGGGCGACGACGTGGGCGATCTGCCGCTGTGACAGCCACAGGCGCGCCGCCAGGGTCGCGACGAGCGCGGCGACGAACAGCAGCGTGAAGGCGGACGCGGACATCGTGGGTAGACGGCTGTGCGAGAATCAGGTTCCCCGATTCTACGCGCCCCCCATGCCCCAGGACCCCGGCCGCCTCATCTGGATCGATCTCGAAATGACCGGGCTCAAGCCCGAGACCGACCGGATCCTGGAGGTCGCGCTGGTCGTCACCGACGCCGACCTCGTCACCGTCGCGGAGGCTCCCGTGTGGGTCGTGCATCAGGACGATGCGACGCTGGCCGGCATGGACGCTTGGAACCAGGGCACGCATGGCCGCTCCGGCCTGATCGACAAGGTCAGGGCATCGGCGCTTAGCGAGACGAGCGTGGAAGCCGCTGCGCTCGCGTTCCTGCGCGAGCACGTGCCCGCCAAGGCGTCGCCGATGTGCGGCAACTCGATCTGCCAGGACCGCCGCTTCCTCGCGCGCTCGATGCCGCTGCTCGAGGACTATTTCCATTACCGCAACCTCGACGTCTCGACGATCAAGGAGCTGGCGCGGCGCTGGAAGCCCGACGTGCTCAAAGGCGTGCCGAAGGAAGGCAAGCACGAGGCGCTCGCCGACGTCTACGAGTCCATCGCCGAAATGCGCCACTACCGCGTCGGCTGGCTCGTGTAGCGCATCTGCGTTCGCCCCCGGACGCGCGCGGGTGCGCGGCCGCCTTCGACGCGGGCGCGGCAGGCGCTAGCTAGCGCCGCCGCACGAGCAGCACGCCATCTCCGATCGTCAGCAGGCAGGCGTCGACGCGCGGGTCGGCGTGCGCCTTGGTGTTGAGCGCGCGCAGCGCCTTGGTGTCGTCGTCGTTGCGCGCGGCGTCGGCGACTGCGCCGCTCCACAGCGTGTTGTCGAACGCGATGAGGCCGTTGGGTCTCACCAGGGTCAGGCAGCGTTCGTAGTAGCCGTCGTAACCCGTCTTGTCGGCGTCGACGAAGGCGAAGTCGAAGCTGCCGGGACCGGGGTCGCGCGTCAGCGACCCCAGCGTCTCGTCCGCCGGGGCGAGGCGCAGGTCGATCATGGGCTCGACCCCCGCTTCCTGCCAGTACCGGCGCGCTATGGACGTCCATTCGTCGCTGACGTCGCAGCACACGAGCTTCCCGCCCGGCGGCAGCGCGCGGGCCACCGCGAGTGCGCTGTAGCCGGTGAACGTGCCGATCTCGAGCGCCCGGCGCGCCCCGGTCACGCGCACCAGGAGGGCGAGCAGCGCCGCCTGGTCGGCGCCGATCTGCATGCCGCCCCATTTCATGCCCGCGGTCTCTTCGCGCAGGCGGCGCTCGACGTCGCTCTGGTGCACGGTGGCGAGCGCTTCGACGTAGCGCTCGACGGCGTCGGGAATCAGCGATCGCATGCGGGCCTCGTGGGATGCTTGCGGCGGGCCTTGCAGTGTACGCGTGCGCGGGTGCGATAATCGCGAGCGATGCCGACCGGCGCCGTCCTGATGCGATTCTGCAGCCACTGCGGCTCCGACCGCCTGGAATTGCGCATTCCCGAGGGCGATGCGCTGCCCCGCCACGTGTGCGCCGCCTGCGGGACGATCCACTACCAGAATCCCAAGATCGTCGTCGGCTGCCTTCCGGAGTGGGACAGCCGCGTGCTTTTGTGCCGGCGCGCGATCGAGCCGCGCTACGGGCTGTGGACGCTGCCGGCGGGCTTTCTCGAGAACGGCGAGTCGCTGCCCGACGGCGGCACGCGCGAGACGCTCGAGGAGGCGCGTGCGCGCGTCGACGTCGACGCGCTCTATACGGTCATCAGCCTGCCGCAGATCAACCAGGTCTACATGATGTTCCGGGCGCGCCTGCGCGATCTCGACTTCGGTCCCGGACCGGAGAGCCTCGAGGTGCGGCTGTTCGACGAAGCCGACATCCCGTGGGAAACGCTCGCGTTCCGGACGATCACGCGGACGCTGCGCAACTGGTTTCTCGACCGCAAGCTGGGGACATTTCCCCTGCGGCTGTCCACGCTGGAGCGGCGACCGCCGCCGCCCGACCTCGCCGGCGCGGCCTAGTGCGGCGCGCCGGGCGCCGCGGGCGCCAGGCCGCGGCATGCGCGCAGCGTGACGCCCTCGTCGGCGATCTTCAGCACCGACGACAGCGGCATGCAGCGCCCGTGGACGCACAGTTCGTAATCGGCCGTGTAGTCCGAGGCGGCCAGGCGAAGCTCGCGCAGCGGCGCGATGGCCGGACGCCAGACCCAGCGGCCGTCGATCAGTCGTGCCCCCGGCCCGGGCTCCATGCCCGCGCCGCTGCCTTGCACGCTCGCCTCGACGAGCCGCAGCGTGTCGCCTTCGACCCGGTAGCGCTCTTCCCAGCGAACGTGCTCGACCGAGTGCTGCCACGCGAGCACGAATTCGCTCGTGGCGAGAAAGGCCGCCGTCGCGCCGGCAGCGAGGCAGATGCCGGCCATCGTCGCGGCGATCAGGTGCCGGCCAGCGCGCGCGCGCGGCGCGCGCGGAACGCGTGCCAGCCGAGGAACGCGACGCTCGCGCCGAAACCCGCCTGGTCGGTCCACGGCAGCGCCGCGACCAGCAGCGCGGCGGACGCGAAGGCGAAGATGCGTTCGGGCCACGCCAGCGGCGCGCGGAGATAGCCGATCGCCGCGGCGCCCCAGAGACCGATCGCGAGCACGGCCTTGAAGATCACGTAGATCGCCGCGAGCGCCGACAGCGACCCGCCGGCCGTCGCCTGCAGCATCAGCGCGGGGTCGTAGACGGCCATGTACGGGATCACGAAGCCGGCGATCGCGATGTGCGTCGCCTTCCAGCCGATGCGCATCGGCGACGCCTTGGCGATCGACGCGGCCGCGAACGCCGCCAGCGCGACGGGCGGCGTCAGGTCGGCCATGATGCCGAAGTAGAACACGAACATGTGCGACACGATCAGAGGCACGCCGAGCTTCAGCAGCGCCGGCGCGGCGATGGCGCTGGTGATGATGTAGTTGGGGATCGTCGGGATGCCCATGCCCAGCACGAGGCAGACGAGCATCGTGAGAACCAGCGAAAGGAACAGGCTCTTCGCGCCGACTTCGAGCACGAACTCGGCGAAGTTCGACGCCGCGCCGGTGAGCGTGAGGATGCCGATGATGACACCGACGATCGCGCATGCGAGGCCGACGCCGACCGCCTGCTTGGCGCCGTCGACCAGGCTCGCGCGCATGACGGCGAGCGTTTCGCGGCCGCCCTGGCGCACCAGATTGATCACGACCAGCAGCGCGATCGCGCCGATGATCGGCCAGATGCCGAACTTGAAGAACGCCGCCGTCGCCGCGCCCAGGGCGATCCAGAACACGATGCGGAAGAAGTACGACCCGAATCCCGCCGCGATGCCGACGCCGAGGATGAGGATGGCGGTCAGCGCCAGGCCGATGATCCCCGAATACATGGGCGTGAAGCCGTCGAACAGCATGAACACCAGGACCGCCAGCGGCAGCATCAGGTACCAGCGCTCGCGGATCGCCCGCCAGGGATTCGGGCATTCTTCGCGCGGCAGGCCGACCAGCCCGGCGCGGCCGGCCTCGAGGTGGACCATCCAGAACGCGGTCGCGTAATAGAGGAGCGCCGGCACGATCGCGGCCTTGACGATCGTGACGTAAGGCACGTTCAGCGTCTCGGCCATGATGAACGCGACCGCGCCCATGACCGGCGGCATGATCTGGCCGCCCATGCTCGACGTCGCCTCGACCGCACCCGCGAAGACCGGCGAGTAGCCGAAGCGCTTCATGAGCGGGATCGTGAACTGCCCGACGGTGAGGACGTTGGCGACGCCCGACCCCGAGATCGTGCCCATCATTCCCGACGAGACGACCGCGACCTTCGCCGGTCCGCCGCGCGCGTGCCCGACGAAGCCGAGCGCGATGCTGTTGAACAGGCTGATCATCCCGGCGTGCTCGAGGAAGCTGCCGAACAGGATGAACAGGAAGATGTACGTCGCCGACACCAGCGTCGGGATGCCGAAGATGCCTTCGGTGCCGAGGAAGAGCTGCGACACGATCTGGTCGAAGCCGTAGCCGCGGTGCGAGATCACGGACGGCAGGTACTGGCCGAACAGGCCGTACGCGAGGAAGATCGCGCAGATCAGCGGCAGCGCGATGCCCGAGCACGCGCCTCGCCGCCTCGAACACGAGGACGATGAATACCGTGCCGACGACGAGATCCGCCGTGCTCGGATCGCCCGCGCGCTGGATCAGCGCGGCCTCGAATACGAGATGGTAGAGCGCGAGCGCGAAGCCCAGCGCGGCAAGGAACGCATCGTAGAGGGCGATCCGGTGGCGATCGGCGCGCGCGCCGATCGGATGCAGCAGGAAGGCGAGCGCCAGGAGGAAGCCGACGTGGATCGAGCGCGTCGGCAGGCTCGACAGCGGCGAGAACCCCGCGATGACGAGCTGGTAGGACGAGAATGCCAGCGCGACGCCGGCGACGACCTTCGCGGCGACCCCCGCCAGCGTGCGCTTGGCGCCGGCTTCCTGGAATTCCTCCGGCGGGGCGTCCTGGGGCGCGGCGACCGGCGGCGGCGCGGCGGTCATGACCCGCGTCAGCCCGCCGCCGCGCCGCGTTCGGGGACGTCACTTGAGCAGTCCGGCTTCCTTGTAGTACTTCTCCGCGCCCGGATGCAGCGGCACCGGCATGCCCTCGAGCGCATGCTTCGGGTCGATGGCCTTTGCCGCGGCATGCGCGGCGACGAGTGCGTCGAGGTTCGTCCACAGCGCCTTGGTCATGCCGTAGGCGACGTCGTTCGACACGCCGTCCTGCGTGACGAGGTAGTTCTGCACGGCGGCCGACGGCACGTCGGCGGTCTGGCCGCGGTAGGTGTTCGCCGGGATCGTCGCCGGCAGGTAGGCCGGATCGTTGGTCTTCTTGATGACGTCGGGCGGGATCGCCACGACGACGATGTCCACCGAGGTCGCGAGATCGCGCAGCGCCGACACGCCGAGGCCGGCCGACTGCAGCGTGACGTCGAGCTGGCGGTTCTTCATGAGCTCGACCGACTCGCCGAACGGCAGGTATTCGGTCTTGGCGAAGTCCTTGTAGCTCAGTCCGGCCGCCGCGAAGATCGTGCGGGCGTTGAGCTCGGTGCCGGACTTCGGCGCACCGACCGAAACACGCTTGCCCTTGAGATCGGCGATCGTCTTGATGCCCGTGTCGGCGCGCGCCACGATCTGGATGTAGTTCGGGTAGATGGCGGCGATGCCGCGCAGTTTCTTGAGCGGCGTCTTGAAGCCCGCTTCCTCGTTGCCCTTCCACGCGTCGGACAGTGAATCGCCGAGCGTGAAGGCGACCTCGCCGCGGCCCGCCTGCAGCAGGTTGAGGTTCTCCACCGACGCCTTCGTCGACTGGACCGAGGTCTTCACGTTGGGAAGCGTCTTGCCGATGGCCGTCGCGTACGCCACGCCGAGCGGGTAGTAGACGCCGCTGGTGCCGCCCGTCAGGACGTTGACGAACGTATCGGCCGCGAGCGCGACGGGGGCCAGGGACACGGCCACGACACCGCATGCGACGGCGTACCAACTCCTGAACTTGCGCATCTTCGATCCTCCAAAAGTGAGTGCCCTCGGTGCTCCCGCTGGCGGCATCGACGGCAGCGGTCGTGTTGCCGCCGCCTTCTCGTTCGCGGGATTATAGTGCAAGGCATCCCGATGCCGACGACCCAGACTCATGCCCGCGTGCGCTGCGTGGCCGCCGCGCTCCCTTCGCCGGTGACTTCGCCGCAAACGGCCGAGAGGCCGCGAACGACTACGACGCCGTCTGCAGCCGCCTTATCAGGACGTCGATCAGGTCTTCGCCGCCGGCCGAAGGCAGCCGATCCCGGCGCAGCGCGCGCAGGAAATCCGGCGTGCCGAGAGCGTGCGCATCGGCGCGAATCATCACGCCTGCGATCGCGCGCTGCACGCCCGCCGTGCGCGCGCGCGGGTAGAGCGCGGCCAGCGTCGCGAGACTCTCGCGATCGGAGATGCGCATCGCCGCCAGCGCGTCGAGGGCGCGCACCTGCGCCTCCCCGTCGCCCATCAGCGCGACGGCCGCGGTCAGCCGGCGCGTCTCGTCGGCCCCGTCGAGCGGATGATGGCGAAGGTACACCTGGGCGATCTGCGCATCCTGCGCGTCGCTCGCGGTGAGCCCGAGCAGGACGCGCGAGCGCAGCTCGCCGTGGCCGAGGCACGCGAATGCGGCGGCGGCGGGGACGGGGGCCGCGTAGTCCGGCCGCGGCGGCAGCGCGGCGGTCGCGGCGTCGAGCTCGTGCGCGGCATTGGCCGCGCATACGGCTTCGACGTCCGCGGCGTTCAGCGCGGCACGCCCGGCGCGCGCATCGACGAGGGCGACGAACTCGCTGCGGCGCGCGTCCTCGGAGAGCCATCCTGCGCGCTGCGCGATCATGAGCATCCGCGCCGCCGTGGCGAGGTCGTCGGCGTCGCGGGCGACGTCGAGGAAGCGATCGCGCGGCGTCATGATCCTGCGCGAGCGCGGCTCGGGCCTCGCGCGACGTCGCCGCCGGGCGGGAGCGTCGCGAACGTCGCGGTCAGCGCATCGAGACGATCGAGGTAGAGCGCGACTTCCGCCATTTCGCGCTGCACCAGCGCATGGACGAAGCGCACGCGCTCCGCGGGCGGGCGCGCATCGTCGACGAAGCGGCAGACATCGCTGCGATGCGCTGCCGCGACGTCCGCCTCGCCCACGCCGGCGGCGGCCTTCATCGACACCGGGGAGAACAGCGCGAGCAGCGGGGCGCTCGCGCGGCCCTGGCCGACATCCGTCGCGCCACCCGCCTTGAAGTAGCGCTCGAGCAGCGGCGCCGCCTGCGCGCCCAGCGGCGCCTTGGAGGAGAAGCCGTAGATGACCGGCGCGTCCTTGAATACCACGCGCATGCGCTCGCGATTACTCTCGCCGTGTGCGGCCTCGAGCGCGCGCACGCGCGCGGCAGCCTCCGCCGGCGAGCGGCCCTCGCGCACCAGGCTGCGCAGCGCGGCACCGCTGGCGAAGCGCAACGCCTCCGCGTTGAGCGTGTTGCAGCCGAACAGGTAGACCTCCTTCAGCCGGGAGAAAAGGCTCGTGCACGACGACGTGCACGCGGCGCGCTCGAGCTCCGCCACCGGCAGGTGGTCGACGCTGTCATGCCGGTCGGAGTAGAACTCGCTGCCGTCGTCGAAATGGCCGGAGATGACGAGCACGTCGCAGCGCACCTGCTTGCGGCACGCCGAGGCGAGCCAGTCCGGTCGTCCCGGCTCGACCAGCTCGACGAACTCGAAGCGCTCCGGCGGCAGGTTGCGCCTGAACGCCTCGCGCTCGTCCGGGGAATTGACGGTGATGGTGCACACCGTCTGCCTGTCGGCGCCGGTGGCGACGACATGGGCCAGGACGAGCAGCAGAAACGAGGCGGCGCGGAGCAGGGCGCGCGGGAGAATAGGGCATGCGGATGCGGCGCGGGCAGTCGAAGCGGGCGCGCCAGTATCGCACGCCGTCCCGCCGTCCGGACGCCGCCGCGCCCGCCCGCCGCTACCGGGGTTGGAGCTGTCGCAGCAAAACGTCGACCAGGTCTTCGTCGCCGCGCGTCTTGAGGCGGTAGCGCCGCAAGGTCTGCGCCAGGTCGGGCTGGTCGAGCTGGGAATAGTCGGCGCGGATCAGCACGCCCGCGATGGCGTTCTGGACCGCCGGCGAAGAGGCCACCGGATACAGGCTCGCGACGGCCTCCAGCGTCTCGCGATCGGCCAGGCGGGCGCCGGAGAGCGCGTCCAGCGCGCGCGCCTGCGCGGGTGCGGCGGTCATGCCGGCGATGTCCGCGGCAAGCCTGCGCGCGTCCGCGACGCCCTCGAGCGGATGGTGCCGCAGGTAGACATGCGCGATGCGGGCATCGCTCTCGTCGCCCGAAGTCATTCGCCGGAGGACGCGCGTCCTCGCGGCGCGATCGCCCATGCAGGCAAGGATCGCGGAGGCGGCCGCGCCGCCGGCACGCTCCGGTGCGATCGCCAGGCGCAGCGCCCCGTCGTCGAGCGACTGCCTGTCGGCCAGGCCGCACGCGACGTCGACGTCGGCGGCCGTCGCGCCTCGCTGCTCGACCTGCTCGGCGATCATGCGCAGGGTCTCCGCTTCGTAGCGCGACCGGCGTGAGCCATTCGACCTGCGCGGCCACGCGGAGCATCTGCAGGCGGGTCGCCAGGTCGTCGACGTCCTCCAGCAGATCGAAATAGCGTTGCCTTGCCACACCGTCGGCGGCGATCGCGGCGAGCTGCGCGGCGGCCTGCGGTTCCGCGCGGTCGCCGGCGGACAAATTCGTTTCCTGCTCGAGCCGGTCCAGGAACATCCGCACCTCGGCGGGCTCGCGGCGCAGGATCTCGTGGACGAAGGCGACGCGCGCCGCCGCCGAGAGCCGGTCATCGGCGAAGCGACATACGTCGGCGCGATGGCCGGCCTGCGCATCGGAGTCGCGCAGGCCCGCCGTGAAGGTCATCGAATGACCGCCGAAGCTCGCCAGCAGCCGCGCGCTCGGGCGGCCGCTGCCGAATTCCGCGCCGCGCGTGGTCGCGAGATAGTGCTCGAGCTTCGACGCCGCCACCGGGCCGAGCGGCGCGACCGAGGAGAAGCCGTAGATCACGGGGACGTCCTTGAAGACGAGGCGCATGCGCTCGCGGCTGCTCTCGCCGTGCCGCAACGCGACGGCCCGGGCGAGGCGCGCCACCTCGGCAGGCGAGCGCCCGTCGCGGGCCAGGCTGCGCGCGATCTCCGGGCCGGCGATGCGGTTCGCTTCCGGGTTCAGCGTGTTGCAGCCGAACAGGTAGACCTCCTTGAGGCGCGAGAACAGGGCCGGGCACGACGCGCTGCACGTGACCCGCTCCAGCTCGTCGACCGGCAGGAATTCGCGCTTCTCGAGGCTGTCGGGAAAGAACTCCTTGCCGCCGTCGTAGTGCCCCGAGATCACCAGCACGTCGCACGCGACCCGCCGCTCGCATGCCGACGCGAGCCAGTCGGGACGCCCGTGCTCGACGAGTTCGACGAAGTCGTATTCGTCCGGCGGCAGGTGCCTGCGCAGCGCTTCCTTTTCGTCGGCGGAATTGACGGTGACCGTGCACACGGTCTTGCGTGCGGCGCGCGCGCCCTCGCCGGCGGCGAGCGCCAGCGCCAGCGTGCAGACGACGATGACCCTTGCGGCGGCGGAATTCACGTAGATCGAACGGGACCGGGTGCGGCGGGGCGCCGCACAACGCCGTCCATTCAACGCCGCGTCGCAGCGCTTCACTATCGGACTTGTCCGGCATCGCCTATCGGACGGCGCCGGCACGCTGTAGGACGAGGCGTGACGGAAGGGACCGGCTCAGGCGTTCAAACGATCCTGACCCCGGCGTCCGCGAGCGCCTTGTGCAGGACCGCCACGTGGTCGTGGCCGGTGGTCTCGACGACGCACACGACGCGCACGGCGGACAGGTCCGGCCCGGAGAACGCGCGGTCGTGGACGATCTCCTTGATCGAGGCGCCCGTCGACGCGATCACCTCGGCGAGGCGGGCGAGGCCGCCGGGACGGTCGGTGATCGACACGGTGAAGCGCGCGATGCGGCCGTCGGCGACCAGCCCGACCTCGATGACGCGGTCGAGCATCGTGAGGTCGATGTTGCCGCCGCACAGCACCAGCACCACGTTGCGGCCCTTCAGCGTCTCGAGCTTCCCGGCGAGGAACGCGGCGAGCGGCGCTGCGCCCGCGCCCTCGACGACGCTCTTCTCGAGCTCGATCAGGCGCAGCACGGCAAGCGCGATCGCCGCTTCGTCGACGGTGATGATGCGGTCGACGACGCGCGCGAGCGTCTCGAATGGAATCGTGCCGGCCTGCGGCACGGCGAGGCCGTCGGCCAGCGTGGGCGCCAGCGCCACCGGCACCGGCGCCCCGGCCGCCAGCGCTGCCGACAGGCAGGCCGCACCGTCGGGCTCGACGCCGACGAGCTCGACCTCCGGCCGCATGGCGTCGACCACCGTGCCGATGCCGGCCAGCAGGCCGCCGCCGCCGACGGGCACGACGATCGCCTGCACGCTCGGCGTCTGCTCGAGGATCTCGAGCGCCATCGTTCCCTGTCCCGCCACCACGTGGGCATTGTCGAACGGGTGGATGAACGACAGGCCTTCGCGCGCGGCGATCGCCTGGGCTTCGTCGCGCGCCTCGGCGACGTCCTCACCGTGCAGCACCACGCGCGCGCCGAGGGCGCGGCAGTTCGCCACCTTGATGAGCGGCGCGAAGCGCGGCATCACGACGGTGACGGGAATGTCCAGCAGACTGCCGTGATAGGCGACCCCCAGCGCGTGGTTGCCCGCGGAGGCGGCGATGACGCCGCGGCGCTGCGCCTCCTTCGGCAGCAGCAGCAACGCGTTGCGTGCGCCGCGTTCCTTGAAGCTGCCGGTGCGCTGCAGGTAGTCGAGCTTGCAGAAGATGCGTGCGCCGGTGAGCTGCGACAGCGGGATCGATTCGACGCACGGCGACGCGTAGATGCCGCCGGCGATGCGGTCCCGGGCGGCGACGACGTCGGCGAGCGTGATCACTAGCCTCCCGCCGGGCCGCCCCAAGGGAGGCTTGCTCCCCCTGCGGGGGCAGCGAACGCAGTGAGCGCGGGGGTCGTCATCTAGAACGGCAGCTTCGCGTCCGGCTTGGCCACGGCGAACACGCGGCGGAACTCGTCCTGGATCCGCGCGAGCCCCTTGGCGTCGTCGGCCTCGAAACGCAGCACGACCATCGGGGTCGTGTTCGACGCCCGCGCGAGCCCGAAGCCGTCCGCATACTCGACGCGCAGCCCATCGATGCGGATGACGTCCACGGCGCCCGGAAACGTCGCCGTCCGCTGCAGCTTCTCGATGAGCGCATGCTGCTCGCCCTCGGCGCAGGCGAGGTTGAGCTCGGGAGTCGACACGGCGTCGGGCAGCGCGTCGAGCACCGCCGACGGGTCGTCGTGACGCGACAGGATCTCGAGCAGGCGCGCGCCGGCGTACAGCCCGTCGTCGAAGCCGTACCAGCGCTCGCCGAAGAACGTGTGGCCGCTCATCTCGCCGGCGAGCGCCGCGCCCACTTCCTTCATCTTCGCCTTGATCAGCGAGTGGCCGGTCTTCCACAGCAGCGGCGTGCCGCCGTGCCGCGTCACCCACGGACCGAGATTGCGGGTCGACTTCACGTCGTAGATGATCGTCGCGCCGGGCACGCGCGCAAGCACGTCGGCCGCGAACAGCATCAGCTGGCGATCCGGATAGATGATGTGGCCCGCCCGCGTGACGACGCCGAGCCGGTCGCCGTCGCCGTCGAACGCGAGGCCGAGATCGAGGTCGCCTTGCGAAAGCCGCGCGACGAGGTCGGCGAGGTTCTTCGGCTGCGACGGGTCGGGATGGTGATTGGGGAAGGTTCCGTCCACGTCGCAAAAGAGCGGAACGACGTGGCAGCCCAGCCGCGTGAAGAGCTCGGGCGCGTACCCGCCCGCGACCCCGTTGCCGCAGTCGACGGCGATCCTGAGCGGCCGCGCGAGCTTCACGTCGCCGACGATCCGCGCGAGGTAGGCCTGTGCGATGTCCTCGGTGCGATAGCCGCCGGCGCCGGTCGCGAGATCGTCGCGCTCGATGCGCTGCCGCAGATCCTGGATGTCCGCCCCCGATAGCGTGCGTCCCGCGATCACCATCTTCAGGCCGTTGTAGTCGGGGGGATTGTGGCTGCCGGTCACCATCGCGCTGCAGCCGGTGTCGAGGTGATGGGTCGCGAAATACGACATCGGTGTCGTGACCATGCCGATGTCCACGACGTCGACGCCCGCGGCACGGATGCCGGCGGCGAGCGCGCCGGCGAGCGCCGGGCCGGAGATGCGCCCGTCGCGGCCGATCGCGATCGTGTCGCGCTGCTTTTCGCGCGCCAGCGTGCCGAGCGCCTGGCCGACGGCGCGAACGACGGGCTCGGTCAGCGATTGGCCGACGATTCCGCGGATGTCGTATGCCTTGAAGATCTCGGGTGCCACGTGCATAGGAAGGTTCCCGTGGTGGTTGGCCGCATGATACGGGCCGGCGCGGCGACCTGGCGCGACCGGCTATACGCTCTCGGCAAAGAAGCGCGTCAGCCGACGGGGCAGCCAATCCAGCGTTCCGGGCGGCCGGCCGCTGACGAATCCGGCGTGGCCGCCGCCGGCGGGCTGTTCGAGCGTCACCGCAAGGGAGACGTCCCCGGCGGTGGCCAGCGACCGCGCCGGGATGAACGGATCGTTCTTCGCGTTGAGCACCAGCGTCGGCACCTCGACGTGCGCCAGCCAGGGCCTGGACGAACCGCGCGTCCAGTAATCGTCGGCCCCGGCGAAGCCGTGCAGCGGCGCAGTCACGAACTCGTCGAATTCCCACATCGAGCGCACGCGACGCACGCGCTTCGGATCCAGCAGCCCGGGAAAGCGGGCGGCCATGGCGAGCGCCTTGGGCTTGAGCGTTCGAAGAAAGTAGCGGGTGTAGATGCGATTGGCGCCGACGCCGATCGCGTAGCCCGCCGCCGACAGGTCGAGCGGCGCCGAAATCGCCGCGGCAGCGCGAACCACCGTGCCCGCCGCGCGGCCTTGCCGGCCGAGCCAGTTGAGCAGCACCGATCCGCCGAGCGAGACGCCGGCTGCGTAGACGATCGTGCCGCCGCGAAGGCGCGCGCGCACGGCGTCGAGGATCGCGGCGACCTCCGCATGGTCGCCGGAGTGATAGGCGCGCGGCAGGCGGTTCGGCTCGCCGCTGCAGCCGCGGAAATGCGGGACGACGCCGCGCCAGCGCAGCGCGGCGAGGTGCGTCATGAACGCGCGTGCGTAAGGCGATGCCGCGTCGCCTTCGAGGCCGTGGAACAGCACGACGACCGGCGCGCCCGGATCGGCGGGTGCGGCCAGCCAGTCGAAATCCCAGAAGTCGCCGTCGCCGATCTCGACGCGCTCGCGCGTCGTGGGGACCGCCGGTTGTCGCAGGAGCGTCGGCCAGATCGTCTGCGCGTGGCCGCCGCGCAGCCACGCGGGTGCGCGGTACGGCGTGGCGGCTGTGCGCCGGGTGTCGTCGCGCACGCGACTAACCGAAGGCGGCCTCGAGCGCCTTGACGATCGTCTTCAGCACCTTGATGCGCGCGAAATGCTTGTCGTCGGCCTCGACCAGCGTCCACGGCGCGAGCTCGGTCGACGTCCGGTCGACCATGTCCGCGACCGCCTGCTCGTAGGCGCCCCACTGCTTGCGGTTGCGCCAGTCGTCGGCCGTGATCTTGAAGCGCTTGAACGGCGTCTTCTCGCGCGCCTTGAAGCGACGGTACTGCTCGGCCCGGCTGATCTGCAGCCAGAACTTGCACAGGACCCCGCCGGCCTCGACCATCTGCTCCTCGAACTGGTTGATCTCGCCGTAGGCCCGGACCCAGTCGTATTCGGTGCAGAAGCCCTCGACGCGCTCCACCAGCACGCGCCCGTACCACGTGCGGTCGAAGATCGTGATGCCGCCCCGCGGCGGCACCGCCCGCCAGAAGCGCCACAGGTACGGGTACATCTTCTCCTCGTCGGTCGGCGCGGCGATCGGGACGCTCACGTACTGGCGCGCGTCGAGGGCGCGCGTCACGCGGCGGATCGCGCCGCCCTTGCCGGCGGCGTCGGCGCCCTCGAAAGCCAGCGTCAGCGAGTGCTCGCGGAAGCGATCCGACCGCGTCAGCGCGGCGAGGCGCCCCTGCCACCGTTCGAGCTGCGTGTCGTAGTCGGCGCGCGAGAGCTTCTGCGACAGGTCGAGATTGCGGATCAGCGCGACGTTGTTGACCACCCGGGGCGGCGGCGCCGCGGCGCGTGCGCGTCGCGGCGCTGCGGCCGGCGGCGCGTTGATCTCGGTGAGCGCGTTGAGCAGGATCCTGCCCACGGTGATGTGCCGGTAGCGCTCGTCGGTGCCTTCGACGACGACCCACGGCGCCTCCGCGGTCGAGCTTTCGCGCAGCAGCTCTTCCCACGTGGGGCGCAGCTTGCCGTATGCGCGCGCGCGCCGGCGATCGAGCTTCAGCGCTTCCTTGCTATGACGACCCGCCTTCTCGAGCTCGTCGAGGCGCGTGCGCAGCGCCTCCTTCGAAAGGTGGATCCAGAACTTGAGCAGCGCGATCGCCTTCGTCGACGCAGCATCCGCTCGTAGGCGCGCGTCTCCTGGAGGAAGAACTCGAACTGCGCGGGATCGATGTCGCCGCGCAGCTTCGCCTCGGCCATCTCGGTGTACCAGGGATTGAGGAAGATCCCGATGCGGCCGCGCGGGGGAAGCACCTCCAGTAGCGCCACGCCGGCGGGCGGGCCCGCTCCTCCTCCCCGCGCTCGCCGAAGGCGGTGACGCGGATGTGCCGCGGGTCCATCCATTCGGTCAGCTGGTTGGCGGTCTCGCTGCGTCCGCCGCCCTCGACGCCGCTCAGGATCACCAGCACGGCCTTGCGCCTGCCCTGCGACAGGTCGTACTGCGCGTTGAGCAGTGCCTCGCGCAGGCGCGGCTCGGCCCGCGCGTACGCGGCCTTGGACAGGGTATGGCCGGCTTCGGCGGATTCCAGCATCGCGTGGGACCTCGCGTCGTCAGGGCGCGGACCAGAACGGCCGCGCGCGGGAAAAATGTTGCCATGCGGCCGCCAGCGATTCGACCCGCGCCGCCGCCTGCGCGGCCGCCCAGCCGCGCAGCGTCGCGGTCGCGGGCGCCTGGTCACCCGCGACGCGTGCCGCGAGATCGGCCGCCACGGTGGCGTCGTTGAGCGTCCCCAGCAGGTCCTGCAGCCGGGCGAGGGCGGTGCGGTACGCGCGGGTGCGCCGGCGCGGGAACAGCGCGGCGAAGAACTCGGTCGCATAGCGCAGCTTCTTGGCGGCGAGGCGGGCCGCGTGCCGTGCCGCCGGCGCCGCGGTGGGCAGCCCGGCGCCGCGGCGCAGGAGCTTGCGCTGTCGCTCCTTCAGCACCGGGCGCGCGAAGCGGCGCGCCGGGAGCGCGAGCGTTCGCGCGGCGCGGCTGGCCGCATCGACGCCGAAGCGCGGACGCGTCACGAACGCGCCGACCGCCAGCACGAAATCGGCGAAGCGCCGCGACGCCACCGCTTCGCGGGCGTCGCCGCGGGCGGCGGCGCGCAGGCGCGCGATGCGTCGCTCGAGGGTGCGCAGCGCGGTCGCGCCGCCGCCGGCGTCGCGCACCGCCCCGACGATCGCCGGCAGCGTCTCCCCGGCCAGCACGTCGAGGTCGCGCGCCGGTCCGAGGGCCCGCGCGAGCCACCGTGCCTGCGCGCGCAGCGGCTCGAGCGCGTCGGCCGGCGCGATGTCGCGCATCAGCGCAAGACACGCGCGCAGCCGGCGCGTTCCGATGCGCATCTGGTGGATCCACTCCGGATCGGCCTCGCGCACCACGCCTTCGGCATTCGCCTCGATCTGCCGTGCGCAACTGCGCAGGATCGCCGCGAGTGCGGCCTCCGTCGTCGCCGCCGCGTCGAGCTCGGCGTCCTCGGCCCGTGCAGGCGCCGGCGCGCGGGGTGTGCGCAGCGCGTGACCGCGCGCCGCCTTGGAGCGATGCTCTGGCACGAGCGGGATGTCGGCGGCGAGCGCGCGCGCGAGATCGAACAGGTTGTGCGGCTGCCCGCCTTCGAGCTCGATCTCGAGCTCGCACACCTGCGCCCTGCGACCGCTCCCCTCGGCGCGGATCTCGCCGACGTCGATCGCCAGCGTCGCCAGCGTGCCGTCCTCGAAGGCCAGCGGTATGCGGGTCCGCCTGAGTTGCGTGACGAAGTGCGGCTCGAGGCCTTCGCGCAACGCCTTGGCGAGCTTGCGTCGCCACGGCGTCGACGCAAACCGCGTGGCGTCGATTGGCGGCTGCGTCGCGCCGCCCGGCAGCGTCCACTCGTACTCGGGACGCGCGGCGAGGCCGCCGGCGCTGCGCGCGTCGGGCGGTCCTTTCACCGTCTGGATCCAGCGGCGGCCTTCGCGCCGGATCCGCAGGCCCACGCCCGCCTTCGCGAGGCGGTTGCCGGCGGTGTCGAAGTACGTCGAGCGCAGCGCGGCCGCGCGCAGCCGGCCGCGCTTCACCGCGAGCAGTGCCGGGTGGCGAAGCACCAGCGGCACCGCGCTGCGCGGCATGCGCAGCTTGAGCTCGACCTCCTCCGGCGCTTCGATCGCCATGCCGTCAGCTCGGGGTCGCGCACGCAAACGCGGCCCACGCGCGCGCCATCTAGGCGGCCTGCTTCGCGCGCTCGACGCGCCGGACGTAGGCGTCGCGGACCATGGCGACGTCGTCGAGGAAGGCCGGCAGCTCGGACAGCAGCAGCGCCTGCGGCCCGTCGACCAGCGCCTTGGCCGGGTCCGGGTGGAAGTCGACGAGCACCATGTTGGCGCCCGCGATGACGCCCTGCGCGACGACGTGGAAGATATCGAGCAGGCCGTCGGGCGCGCCGGCCCGCGTGCCCACCGAGTGCGACGGGTCGATGCACACCGGCATTCGCGTCAGCCGCTTGATCACCGGCACGTGCGCGAAGTCGACGAAATTGCGATGCGGGTCGCCCATGTTGGTCTTCATGCCGCGCAGGCCGAACACGATCTTGCGGTTGCCCTCGGTCGCCAGATATTCGGCGGCGTTCAGCGATTCGTCGAGCGTGATGCCGAAGCCGCGCTTGATCAGCACCGGAAATTCCTGCTGCCTGCCGACGAGCTTCAGGAGCTCGAAGTTCTGCGTGTTGCGCGTGCCGATCTGGAACATCACGCCCGTCGGCTTGCCGGTGGCCGCGAGCGCGGCGCGGATTTCGTCGATGTGCGATTCATGGGTGATCTCCATCGCGATCACCTTGATGCCGTACTTGCCGGCGAGCTCGAACACGTACGGCAGGCACTTCGCGCCGAAGCCCTGGAACGCGTAGGGCGACGTGCGCGGCTTGTAGGCGCCCATGCGCGTGCACACCTGTCCGTGCGCGTAAAGCGCCTTCATCATCGCCTCGACCGACTCCGGCGAATCGACGGCGCACAGGCCCGCGAAGACGTTGAGCGTGTCCTGGCCGAAGCGCACGCCGTTGTACTCGAACGACGACGCGCCGGTCGTCGCCCTGCTTGTGCCGGCCCAGCACGCGATAGGCCTCCGAGACGCGCACCACCTTCGCCACGCAGGGCAGGACCTGCATCTGCTCGACCGTCAGCGCGCCGGTATTGCCGATCAGGTAGATCTCGGTCAGCGTGACTTCCGGCCCACTTCGCGGTGGACGCGATAGGTGATGCCCGGCAGGCGTCCGAGCTGACTCGCCAGGACCTGGTAATCGGTGGCTATCGGGGTTGGTGTTCGGCTCGAGGACCAGGATCATTGCAGCAACCTTTTTCTCGGAAATTCAGGGGATTGCATAATTCTACGCAACTTCGCCCACCCTGGCTCGGCCAACCCGGTCCGCGCGGGCGATGGGCCGCGCGCAACACGCGGGCGGATTGCGTCAGCGAATTCGTTGCTTCGTGCGTTTCCCATGCCGTAGACTGCCCTCGACCCCGTTGCGCACTCCGGCGCGCAAGGGAGCGGGGTTCCAATGAGGGCGGGACACACCACCTCGTGACGACCATCTGGAGGCAATTCTTGAAGAAATTACTCGCGTTGACGATCCTGGGGATGTGGGCCGCGCTGGCGATGCCTGCGCAGGCCGCCGAGAACCCGCAGAACGAGCGCATGAAGGCGTGCAACAAGGAAGCCGGCGACATGAAGGGCGACGAGCGCAAGAAGTTCATGAGCACGTGCCTGTCGGACAAGAAGAAGGCCGACGACAACAAGATGGCCGCCTGCAATACGAAATCGAAGGGCATGAAGGCCGACGAGCGCAAGAAGTTCATGTCCGACTGCATGAAGAAGGCCGCGTAGACGACTTTCCGCGACATCGAATACGGTCCGGTGACCTCCTGTCCACCGGGCCGCAACTACAAGGCCGCGAGATGTCTTCGCGGCCTTGTTTTTCGGGGTTCGGCGCGCGCGCCCGCGCTTTAGTCTGCCTTCCTGATCAACAGCCCCTTGAGGTAATCCCCCTCCGGGAAGCTGAGCGCCACCGGATGGTCCGCGCTCGCGGTCAGCCGGCCGACGATCGCGGCCCCGGCGCGCGCGTCGAGCGCGGCGCCCGCGACGATCTTCTGGAACAGGTCGGCGGAAATGCCGCCCGAGCACGAGAAAGTCGCCAGCAGGCCGCCGGGCGCCAGCAGCCGAAGCGCCCAGAGGTTGACGTCCTTGTAGGCGCGCGCCGCGCGCTCGGCGTGCGCCGCCGTCGGCGCGAACTTGGGCGGATCGAGCACGATCAGGTCGAACTGCGCGCCGGCGTCCCGCAGCGTGCGCAACTCGGCGAAGACGTTGGCATCGCGCCACTGCGCCCGCGACGCATCGAGCGACGGATTGCGCCCGACGTTCTCGCGGGCCAGGCCGAGCGAGTCGCCGGCGCTGTCGATCGACAGCACGGAAGCGGCTCCGCCGGCGAGCGCCGCGAGCGTGAAGCCGCCGGTATAGCAGAACGCATTGAGCACGCGCCGCCCCTTGGCGAGGCGGCGCACGAGCGCGCGATTGTCGCGCTGGTCCAGGTAGAAGCCGGTCTTCTGCCCGGCGACGACGTCGACCGAATAGCAAAGTCCGCCCTCGAAGATCGTGACCACGCGCGGCAGCGTTCCGTGGGCGACGCCGGCGCGCGGGACAAGCCCTTCCAGCGCGCGAACGTCGGCGTCCGAGCGCTCGTACACGCAGCGCACGCCGTCGGCTTGCGCCAGCGCCTGCGTGATGACGGCTCGCCAGTGCTCGGCGCCGGCCGAGAGCAGCTGCACGACGACGACGTTGCCGTAGCGGTCGGCGATGACGCCGGGGAGGCCGTCGGATTCGGCGTGGACGAGGCGGATGGCCGTGTGGCCCGCATCGAGCATCCCGGCCCGTGCCGTCGCCGCGCGCCGGATCCGCGCCGTGACGAAAGCCGCATCCACGGCCTCGGCCGAGTCGAATGTCCAGACCCGCGCGCGGATCTGCGACGACGGCGAGAACGCCGCCTGCGCCAGGAATTTCCCGTCCGCACCGGCGACGAGCACGGTCGCGCCGGAGGAGGGCGTGCCGTCGACGCGCGCGATCGCGCCGGAGAACAGCCAGGGATGGCGCTGCAGCAGCGACTTCTCGCGCCCCGGCTTGACCACGAGCACGGGGGCGGGGCCAGCCGCCACGATCGTCAGCCGAGCGTCACGCCGAACAGACGCCCGATTGCGAACGTGATGCCGCCTGCGGCCGCGCCCAGAAGCAGCATCCTTGCGCCGGAGAGCACTGCACTGCGGCCGGTGAACAGCGAGAGCGTCGCGCCGACGGCGAACAGCGCGACTGCCGTGACGGAGATCGCTGCCGGCAGCGCCGCGGTGCTGCGCAGGAGCAGGAAAGGCGCCAGCGGGAGCACGGCGCCGGCGGCGAACGACACGAACGAGCTCAGCGCGGCACCCAGCGGCGAGCCCAGCTCGGCAGGGTTGAGGCCGAGCTCCTCGCGCGCCAGCGTGTCGAGCGCGTGCTCGGGGTCGGCCACGAGGCGCTGGGCGAGCCGCCCGGCTTCCTTCTTCGGCAGGCCCTTGGCGGCATAGATGAGCGCGAGCTCCTGCGCCTCGGCTTCGGGGTACTGCTTGAGCTCGTCGCGCTCCAGCGCGATCTGGTGCTCGTAGAGCTCGCGCTGCGACTGGACCGATACGAACTCGCCGGCGGCCATGGCGAACGCGCCCGCGGCCATGCCCGCGACGCCGGAGAGCACGACCACGCGCGGGTCCGCCGACGCACCCGCGACGCCGAGAATGAGGCTGGCGTTGGACACCAGGCCGTCGTTGACGCCGAAGACGGCGGCACGCAGATTGCCGCCGCCGCCGAGGCCGCGGTGGCGGTGCTCGATCCCGCCGCCGGCAATCGGCAGCGCGTGGCCGGCGTCGCCGGGCGGCGCCGTGCCGTAGACCGCCATGCCCCGCACCTTCATGGCGGCGAGCACGCCTTTCAACGGCCGCGGGCCTATCCGGCTCACCAGCCAGGCGACGAAGCGCGTGCGCGAGTCCGGTTCGAATGGCGCGGGCGCGGGATGGCCTTTCGCCGTGAGCTGCGCACGCCAGATGGCGGCCTGTGCCTCGGCTTCGCCGGCAAGGCGCTGGAACAGCTCCGCGCGCACCGTTCCCGATTCGGCCTTTGCGCAGACGCGGTAAAGGTAGGCGGAGCGTTGCTCCTCGCCCCAGCTTTCGAGCGGATTCACGCTGGGCCCGCCAGGCAAGCGGCGCGCGGCGCGTCGACGCGCGCGCGGTCGACGCAAAGTTCGCCGCAGCCAGGACGCGAGGCCGGGCGCACGCGGATCACCCCCCCGTTCGGGGCGGCCAGCAGTTCGAGGTCGTCGACAAAGTCCATAAGCCGGGATCGGAACGCGGCATGCAGGCGATCCGCAGGCCGCGCCGCTATTCTCGCACCTTCCTGCATCGCGATGAACGGCCTCACCCGCCCGCGGTCACGATGGCGTCGATGCGCGCCATCACTTCGGGCGACAGCCTGGGCACCACGTCGAGCGCCTTCATGTTCTCCGCCACCTGCGAAGCACGGCTCGCGCCGGTGATCACGGTCGACACCTGCGGATTGCTGACGCACCAGGCGAGCGCGAGCTGCGCGAGCGTGCAGTCGAGGTCGCGGGCGAGCGGGGCCAGCGCCCGCACCTGCCGGAGTCGGGCCGGGTCGAGGATGCGCTCGGCCAGCCATTCGTAGCCTTTCAGCGCCGCGCGCGAGTCCTGCGGCACGCCGTCGTTGTACTTTCCCGTCAGCACGCCCGACGCGAGCGGGCTCCAGGTCGTGGTGCCGAGCCCGATGTCCTCGTAGAGGCGCGCGTACTCGCGCTCGACGCGCTCGCGATGGAACAGGTTGTACTGCGGCTGCTCCATCACCGGCTTGTGCAGGTGGTGGCGCTCGGCGATCTGCCACGCGGCCATGATCTCCGCCGCACTCCACTCCGACGTGCCCCAGTAGAGCGCCTTGCCCGCGGCGACGAGGCCGTGCATCGCCCAGACCGTCTCCTCGATCGGCGTGTCCGGATCGGGGCGATGACAGAACACCAGGTCGACGTGCTCGAGACCGAGGCGCTTGAGCGAGCCGTCGATCGCCTCGGTCAGGTACTTGCGGTTCAGCGTGTTCTTCTCGTTGGGGCCGTCGTGCAGGCCCCAGTAGAACTTGGTCGATACGAGATACGACCCGCGCCGCCAGCCGAGCGCCTTCAGCGCTTCGCCCATGATGCGCTCCGCTTCGCCCTTCGCGTACACCTCGGCGTTGTCGAAGAAGTTCACCCCCGCGTCGCGGGCGGCGGCCATGCACTCGCGCGCGACCTTGGTGTCGAGCTGGTTGCCGTAGGTGACCCAGGAACCCAGCGACAGCGCGCTGACCTTGAGCCCGGAACGTCCGAGCCGGCGATAGATCATCGTCATCGTGTTGAATTTTCCCGCGCGCGCCGGGGCAGGGCCGGCGCAGAACGTCCGTAGAATGGCGCCTTCGATTGTAACCGCAAGGATCGCCGCATGGCCGCCCGTCGCGTTCGACGCCACGTCAGCAAGCCACCGCTCACGGCCGAGGCGCTGTGGGCGATCAAGCGCATCGGCGTGCCGACGCTCTCGCCCGACGGTCGCACCGCGTGCGCCGCCGTGACGTCGTACGACATGGAGAAGAACGAGGGCGCGACGGAGTTGTGGCTGTTTCCGACCGGGATGGGTCGTTCCGCGGTGCGCGCGCAGCCGCGCCGGCTGACCGCCGGCGACAAGGACAGCGATCCGCAATGGTCGCCGGACGGCAAGTCGATCGCGTTCACCGCGAAGCGCAAGGGCGACGAGGAACCGCAGATTTACACGATCGCGCCCGACGGGGGCGAGGCGACGCGCCTCACGCGGATCGCCACCGGCGCCACGGCGATCAAGTGGTTCCCGGATGGCAAGCGCATCGCGTTCGTCTCGTGGGTGTGGCCCGATCTCGCGACCGACGCGGCGCAGGCGAAGCGGCTCAAGGCGCGCAAGGACGCCAAGGTCAAGGCGCACGTCACCGAGCACGCCGAGTTCCGCTTCTGGGACCACTGGCTCACCGACGGGCGCGCGCCACGGGTGTTCGTCTGCGACGCCGCGACCGGCGCAGCGCGCGACGTGCTGGCCCGCGCCAAGGTCGCGCTGCAGCCGTGGGAGCCGTCGCCGGACCACTACGACATCGCGCCCGACGGCCGCGAGATCGCGATCACGCTGGACCCGGCCGCCGAGCCGGGAATGATGAATCAGTGCGACATCGCGGTGATCGATCTCGCCACGGGGAAGCTGTCCAACCTGACCGCCGCCAGCGGCCTGTCGGACGAGCATCCGCGCTACTCGCCCGACGGCCGCCACATCGCCTACCGCGCGTACGACACGGGTCGCGCGTTCAACGACCAGGGTCAGCTCCGGGTCGTCGAGCGGCGGACCGGCAAAGCGACGCGCATCGTGCCCGCGCTCGACCGCGCGACGATGCATCACCAGTGGACGCCCGACGGTCGCGCGCTGCTGTGCCTGATCGAGGATCGCGGCAGGACGGGACTGTGGCGCGCGCCGCTCGATGCCGCGATGCCCGTGCCGATCGTCGCCGGCGGGACGATCTACGGCTTCGCGCGCTCGGCCGACGGCGCCGTGCTGGCCTATGCGCGCTCGTCGGCCATGCATCCGCCGGCGCTGTTCGCGGCGCGCGGCGACGGCACCGGCGAGCGGTCGATCGAGGCGCTGAACCGTGCGCTGTTGGCGCGGCACGCGCTCGGCGAAGTGCGCGAGTTCACCGTCAAGGGCTGGAACGGCGAGCCGGTGCAGATGTCCGTCACGTATCCTCCGACGTTCGATCCGGCGAAGAAGTGGCCGCTCATGCATTCGATCCACGGCGGTCCGCACGCGGCCCACCAGGACGGCTGGCACTTCCGCTGGAACGGGCAGGTCTTCGCCGGCCAGGGATACGTCGTCGCGGCGGTCAACTACCACGGCTCGTCGGGTTTCGGCCGCAAGTTCCTCGAATCGATCACCGGCCGCTACGGCGTCAAGGAGTTCGCCGACATCGAGGCGGGCACGACCTACCTGCTGCGCCAGGGCGCCATCGACCGCGACCGGCTGTTCGCCACCGGTGGGAGCTATGGCGGTTTCATGGTGGCGTACATGAACGGCCATACCCGGCGCTATCGCGCGTACGTCTGCCACGCCGGCTGCTACGACTGGGTGAGCATGATGGCGACCGACGGCTACCGGTTCTTCGCGCGGGAGCTCGGCGCGTTCCACTGGGACGACGAGGCGCGGGTGATGCGGCAGTCGCCGCATCACTACGTGAAAAACGCGCGCACGCCGACGCTCGTGATCCACGGCGAGCTCGACTACCGCGTCCCGGCCACCCAGGCGCTCCAGTACTACGACACGCTGAAGGCCAAGGGCGTGGCGTCACGGCTCGTCTACTTTCCCGACGAGAACCACTGGATCCTCAAGCCGCAGAACTCGCGGCTGTGGTACCGGGAGTTCTTCTCCTGGCTGGCGCGCTGCGCGGCACGCCCGGCGCGCGCCTGAGGCAGGCTCATCGCCGCGCCTGCTCGCTTTCGAGGCGGGACTGGCACGCGACGCAACGGATCGCCGCGGGGTAGGCGGCGAGCCGCGCGTAGGGGATGTCGGCGCCGCAGGTCACGCATTCCCCGTAGGAGCCGTCGGCCAGGCGCCGCAGCGCCCCCTCGACCTCGGCGAGCACGGCAAGGTCGCGCGACACGAGCGAAATGTCCATCGACGCCATCGCATCGGCCGCCGCCCAGTCGTCGGTGTCGTGCATCCGGTTGCGCAGGCCGACGAGCCGGGGGTCGTCCTGGTTCTTGAGCTGGGCGGCGACCTCGCCGCGCAGTTCGCGCTGCCGGGCCCGAAGCTGCCCCTCGAGCGCGGCGCGCTCGGCAGCGGTGAGAGCGGATCGCTCCTTCATGACGACTCCAATGCGGTCGAAGGGAAGGTTTTACAGGGCCGATCCCGCGCATGTTTGACCGGCGTCAAGCCTTGCGTCCGGAATTGCCGTCCGGGTCTTGAAACGCGCGGCGGCAACCCTAGCTTCGCATTGGTGCGGGGAAACGCGCGGACCGGTGGCCGCGCCGCCTCGCCGTTGCGCAACCCATTTCGACGGAGACCGATCATGGCCAACCTGCAAATGTACGACCCGTTTGCGGACACGGGGTTAGACGAACTGTTCCGCGGGTTCTTCCGCCCGGTGCGGGGCGGCGAACGAAATACGCCGGCGGCAATCCGCATCGACGTCAGCGAATCCGAAGATGCCTACACGGTGCATGCGGAGATTCCCGGCGTGAGGAAGGACGAAATTCATGTCGCCATCGAAGGGAACCAGGTGACGATCGCGGCGGAAGTGAAGCGCGAGACCGACGCCAAGGAAGCCGAGCGGGTGCTCCGCACGGAGCGCTACTTCGGCGGTGTCTATCGCAGCTTCACCCTTCCGGCGGAGCTCGACGAGGCGAAGAGCTCGGCGAAGTACGACAACGGCGTGCTCGAGCTGAAGCTGGCGAAGAAGCCGGCCGTCGCGGGCCGCAAGCTCGCCATCCAGTAGGCAGGAAGCGCCGGGCCGCACCCCGCGGGCGGCCCGGCCGCGTCAGCGCAGCCGCTTCGCCGTGTATTCCTCCTCGATATTGTCGCGGTAGTAGCTCCACGGCGACGAGGCATCCGAGAAGCGGCGCCACACTTCGGACGGTACGCCCTGGTATTCGAAGGTGCCGGAGGTAAGCTCGATCACGAGCTTCCGTCCGCGCATGTCGTAACCGGCGGCGCGCAGGTTGCCCCCGTTCAAACGCTGCATCTCCATCGTGCCCTCCGGCAAGGTGAGGGTGAGATCGCGTGCCGCGCGGACCCCGGCGCGAGGCTGCGGGGCAGTATCGTCCCGATCGCGCGCGCGGGTCAATGCGCGCAGCGCCTTTGACGCAAAGATTTTTTCCGGCATCGTGCGCGGCATGCGGCGCCGCGCTGCCGCGGCGTCTCAATGCGGCGACGCGCCCCACAGTTGCGCGAGCCGGCGGTCGCGTCCGCAGCCAGTCCGGTAGTAGCCGTAGCGGATTGGATTCTTGAGGTAGTAGTCCTGGTGGTACGCCTCGGCCGGCCAGAACGCCGTCGCCGCGACGATCGGGGTCACGATCGGCTCCTTGAACGGCCTGGCCTTCTCCAGCGCCGCCTTGGACGCTTCCGCCAGGCGCCGCTGCGTGTCGTCGTGGACGAAGATGGCGGTTCGGTACTGGGTGCCGATGTCGCAGAACTGGCGATCCTTCACGGTGGGGTCGATGTTGTGCCAGTACACGTCGAGCAGCGTCTCGTAGCTGACCTTGGCCGGGTCGTAGAGCACCTGGACCGCCTCGGCGTGGCCGGTGCTGCCGGAGGACACATCCTCGTAGGTGGGATTCTTGGTGGTGCCGCCGGTGTAGCCGGAGGTCGTCGAGATGACGCCGGGAAGCTTGTCGAACGGCGGTTCCATGCACCAGAAGCAGCCCCCGGCGAACGTGGCGACCGCCGAGCCGGGCGGCGGCGCCTTGGCCGGGGCCTGGGCAAGGGCTGTCGCGACGCACGTGACGAGCAGCGCGGCGGCAGCGAGGGCGAGCAGGCGGGGACGATCGGCAGGGTTCATGCGTAGCTCCGAGGGGTGAAAGCGCGACGTCCCCAGAACGTCGTTGAACGACCCGGATATCTTACGCGTGCGCTGCTTGCGCGCGCGTCGCGACGCGCACCGGGGCCTGCGCGCCGGCACGCGGGCCGATGTTAGGATGCGACCCCTTGCAGGCCCGCCGCCGTTGCACCGCCATCATGCTCCGCCTGGTCAATGCCTTCATCGCCGGCCTCGTCGCCGTGCATGCGACCATCGCGTCCGCCGCTGCCACCGAAGCGGTGAAGACGCTGCGCGTCGCCCTGCCGATCGCCGAGACGAGCTTCGATCCCGCGTTCGCCTCCGACGCCGCCTCCGACAGCATCATGTCGAACATCTTCGACGCGATGCTCGACTACGACTACCTGGCGCGGCCGGTCAGGCTCGTGCCGCGCGCGCTCGAGGCGATGCCGGTGGTCGAGGACGGCGGCAAGTCCTACCTGTGCCGCATCCGCAAGGGCATCTACTTCGCGCCCGACCCGGCGTTCAAGGGCAAGCCGCGCGAGCTCACGGCGGCGGATTTCGCCTACGGGTTCAAGCGCGTGCTCGACCCGGCGGTGAAGTCGCCGTGGCTGTGGCTGATCGAAGGCAAGCTCGTCGGCGCCGACGCGCTGCAGAAGAACGCGGCGGAAACGGGTCGCTTCGACTACGACGCGCCGCTCCCCGGGCTCACGGTGGTCGATCGCTACACGCTGCGCATCCGCCTGACCGCGCCCGACCTGCGCTTCCCCTACGTCCTCGCGGTGCCCAACCTGACCGCGCAGGCACGCGAGGTCGTCGAGGCATACGGTCTCGACATCGGCGCGCATCCGGTGGGTACGGGGCCGTTCATGCTGGGCGAGTATCGGCGCAGCACGCATATCGTGCTGGTCGCCAATCCCGGCTTTCGCGACGTGACCTACGTCCCCGCGGGGCCGATTCCCGCCACGTCGCAGCCGGTCGCGGACGCGCTGGAGGGCCGCAAGCTGCCGCTCGTCGGACGCATCGACATCCGCATCATCGAGGAGGGCCAGTCGCGCTGGCTCGCCTTCCTCAACAACGAGCTCGACTTCCTGGACATCCTGCCGGTCGAGTACACGGAGGAGGCCCTCGACAACGGCAGGCTGCGTCCGAAGCTGGCCGCGCAGGGCATCGTGCACGATACGCTGCTGCGCCCCAACACGTGGTGGACGTACTTCAACATGCGCGACCCGGTCGTCGGCGGCTATACGCCGGAGAAGATCGCGCTGCGCCGCGCCATCGGAATGGCGTACGACAACGCCGAGGCGATCCGCGTGGTGCTCAAGGGCCGCGCGGTCCCGGCGAACGGCCCGATACCGCCCGACATCGCCGGCTTCGACCCTGGCCTGCGGACGCAGGCGCAGCTCTACGATCCCGCGACGGCGCGCGCGCTGCTCGACCGGTTCGGGTACAGGGACCGCGACGGCGACGGCTATCGCGAGCTGCCGGACGGCAGGCCGCTGGTGCTCGAGCGCTGGTCTGCGCCCAATTCGACGCAGCGCACCGGCGACGAGCTGTGGAAGAAGAACATGGATGCCGTCGGGCTGCGCATCGTCTTCAAGAAGGACCGCGTGCCGGAGCTGCGCAAAATGGCGCGGCTCGGCAAGATCCCGATGCGCAGCGACGGTTGGAATGCGGACTACCCCGACGCCGAGAACTTCATGCAGCTCCTGTACGGGCCCAACGCCGGCCAGGAGAACAACGCCAACTTCGACCTGCCCGAGTTCAATCGCCTCTTCGAGCAGGCGAAGACCCTGCCCGACTCGCCGCAACGCACACGGCTGTTCGACCGCATGACCGAGCTGGCGCTCGCGTACGCGCCCTGGCGGATGACGTATCACCTGCTCGAGGACAGCGTCCGCCATCGCTGGGTCCGGACCTACGTCCCGCATCCGATCCGCTCGCAGTGGTGGCAATACATCGACGTCGACGCCGCGCCACGCGCGCGTTGATCGGGAGGCTGCCCCGGCTGACGGCGGGCGCGGAAACGGGGTCCTGGCCTTGCCGCGTGCTACGTCGCCGGCGGACCGCACGAGCCGCGGGCGCCGCCACCCGGGCGCGCCGACCTCTCCCGTCCGCTCACGGCTTCTGCGGCAGCTGGTAGGGCTTGCAGATCATGCGCACCGTCTGTCGATCCTGCGTCAGCTCCAGCGCGAGGTCGTGGCCGCGCAGTTCCCACAGCCCGTTCGTATAGCGCAACCCCGAAACCACCGGGACCTGGTAGAGGATGACGCGGGTCGCATCCGGCATCAGCAGGCGCGCCTCGCCCTCGGTGAAACGGATGAGGATGCGCTGCCCGCCATGATCGCATTCGACCGTGCTGCGCGCCGCCTCCTCTTCCTCCCGCGTGGGGCCGCCGCTCTGGCACGCCGCGAGCGCGGCGACGGCGATGCAGGCGAGGGCGAGCAGGCTTGTACGGGTCGGCATCAGGCTTTCTCCTCGGCAGGGGCCGGCGCGGCGGCCGGGTTGAAGCGGACCGCGACCGGGTAGGACAGCACCTCGATCTGGCCGCCGCCCGCCGCATTGGCTTCACGCATCGCTTCCCACCACGGAGCGGCGAGAAGGTCGGCGTGAAACGCGATGAACGCGTTGCGCAGGCGAGGGTCGGTGAGCAGGAACGTCGCGAACTCCTCCGGAAAGATGTCCTTCGGTCCGGCGGAGTACCAAAGCTCGTCCGACATGTCGTTCCAGCCCGGCGGCTCCGGCGGAATGGCACGGAACCGGCAGTCGGTCATGTACTCGATCTCGTCGTAATCGTAGAACACGATGCGGCCGTAGCGGGTCACGCCGAAGTTCTTGAACAGCAGGTCGCCGGGAAAGATGTTGATCGCGGCGAGCTCGCGCAGCGCGTCTCCGTAGTCGCGCATGGCGCGGATGCGCTGCGCCTCCTCCGCGCCGGCGAGGAACAGGTTGAGGGGCGTCAGCCGGCGCTCGATGTAGAGGTGCCGCACGACGATGTAGTCGGCCTTGCGCTCGATTTGCGACGGTGCCACCGCCTCCAGCTCGGCGATGAGCTCCGGCGTGAACCGGTCGCGCGGAATCGCGACGTCGGAGTATTCGAGGATGTCCGTCATCCGGCCCGCGCGATCGTGGTGCTTGACCAGCGCGTACTTCTGCTTGACCCGCGCACGGTCGGTGTCCTTGGACGCCGCGATGTGGTCCTTGATCACCTTGAAGACGTACGGATACGACGGCAGCGTGAACACCGTCATCACCAGCCCCTTGATGCCGGGCGCGACGATCAGCCGGTCGGTCGAGTGCTTGAGGTGGTGCAGGAAGTCGCGGTAGAAGAGCGTCTTGCCGTGCTTCTGCAGGCCGACCATCGTGTAGAGCTCGGCGGCCGTCTTGTCCGGTACGATCTCGCGCAGGAAGGCGACGTACGCGGACGGGACTTCCATGTCGACGAGGAAGTACGCGCGGTTCGCGGAAAAAAGCAGCGCGAGCTGCGTCGGGTCGGCGAGCAGCGCATCGACGTACAGGCGGCCGCCGGCGTCGTGCTTGAGCGGCACGACGAACGGGTGCATCGCCATCCCGTTGACGATGCGGCCCACGACGTACGCAGTCTGGTTGCGGAAGAACAGCGACGACAGGACCTGGATCTGGAAGTTCGCCTCGGCGACGAAAGGCCGCGGCAGGCGCCGCCGCATCGCGGCCAGCACGCGCCGCATGTCGCGGCGAAAGCTCGCGAACCGACGCTCGAGCCTCAGGTCGAGCGTCAGGTCGATGAGCGCGTGGCGCAGCCCGCCGCGCTCGGGATAGTAGCTGCGGTACGACGGCGCGTCGGCGTCGAGATACTCGGTCGACGCCATCGGCCGGACGAACATGAAGCGGTTGTTGTAGTACGTCCGGTGAAGCAGGCGCGACGAGACCGTGTTGAAGAACGTCTCGGCGCACTCCGGCTGGCGGTGGTCGATCAGCAGCCCGATGAACGCGAGCTTGACGCGCTCCCAGAGGGCGTCCGCGCCGACGCCGTCCAGCCCGGCCGAGCGGAACTCGCGCTCGACGCGCTCGACGGTCTCCGTGACGCGCCGGTCGTAGAAGTCGATGCGCTCGCGCGCGACGTGGTTGATCGCCAGCCAGTTGCCCGCCTCGAAATAGCGCCGTCCGGCGCGCGCGCACTCGCGGAACAGCGCGTAGTGGCGATTGAAGCCTTCGAGGAGGACTCGCGCGATCGCGGGTGCGAGATCCCCCGCCGGCGCCACCGGCGCGAGCACCGGGCGGCTCGTCGCCGGCGGCAAGGCGGAGTCGGGCGTCCCGGCCACGGGCGCTACTTCACCCCGTCCTTGAGCTTTTCGATCTGGTCGTTGTAGAGCTTCACCGTCGTGTTGTAATCCTCGATCGCTGCGTTCGACGCCTTGTTGTAGGGCTCGGCCAGGGCGCGCTGCTCGTCGATGAACTTCTTCATGCAATCGCCCCACGTCGTGTAGTCGCGCTGCCACGCGCGGCGCTGATTGTCGCTGGCGAGCGCGCCCGGCACGTCGCCGGGCTTGGGGCAGTTCGGCTTCGCGGCCGCGGCACTCCCGGCGGCGGGCGCCGGCGCCTGCGCGAGGGCGCTGCCGGCCAGGACCGCGGCGGCGAACGGGACGAACAGCAGTCGTCGAGGGCTCATGATCCGGATCCTCCTCGGGAGCAAAGCGACGATTTTAGCAGTCCCGTCCGCCGTCACGCCCAGCGCAGGAGGCGCGCCACTGCGGACAAGCCGATCCCGACGAGATCGAGCGCGACGCCCGACTCCCTGGCGGATTCGCGCGCCATCTCGCGCTCGAGCCTGGCGAGCGCGAGGACGGCCTCGCCCTGGCGCTCGGCATCGGGCGTGGTGCGCCTGCGCTCCGCCACATCCAGCTCGGCGAGCGTACGCGAGACCGCCGCGGGATCGAGGACCATCAGCGGCGACTTGCAGTAGCTGCAGGTGGTCGACGTCGCCAGATCGACCGGCGCGCCGCAACTGCTGCAGCGGATCGTCTTGACGTTCTGTGCGAGTCGCGCGAGTTCGCGGGCGTCGAGCGGGCGGATGAAGCTCTTCTCGCGCATGAACTGGAAGAACGGCGTCAGCCGGCCGTGGCCGTAGCGGCACCGGTAGTAGGAGAAGCGGGTCGTATGCTGGAGGTCCTGCGTCGCCGCGAGCACCGTGTCGCAGCGCGGGCAGTTGAGCGGCGGCACGAGGGGGCGCGTGGCCTCGCGTTGCGCGGCGTGGATCTCGCGAAACAACGCGAGCGTGGCGCCCGGCGTCAGCTGCAGGCTCTCGAAGGTGTCGAACCAGATGGCCTGGCAGGTCGCGCACACGTCGACATCGAGCGCGCCGAGCGGCTTGCGAGCGAGCGTCACCACCGTCATCGGCGTGCGGCAGCCGGGGCAGCGCGCCGCGCGGGCGCGCGCGGTCGCCACCGCGGTCAGAGCTGACGCGCCTCGAACGTGTTGCAGTTGCGCGGGTCGCCGGAGTCGAGTCCGGCCTTGAACCAGCGCATGCGCTGCTGCGCCGAGCCGTGTGTGAAGCCCTCGGGCACGACGTACCCCTGCGTGCGCTTCTGGATCTGGTCGTCGCCGACTGCGGCCGCCGCGCGCATGCCTTCCTCGAGGTCGCCGGGCTCCAGCAGGTTGCGCTTCTGCGCGAAGAATCCCCACACGCCCGCGTAGCAGTCGGCCTGCAGTTCGAGGCGCACGGACATCGCGTTGCGGCCGCGCTCGTCCATCCGCTGCGACTGGGCCTCGAACTGGCGCATCGTGCCGAACAGGTTCTGCACATGATGGCCGACCTCGTGGGCGATCACGTACGCCTGCGCGAAATCGCCTGGGGCGCCGAAGCGGCGTGACAGCTCGTCGAAGAACGCGGTGTCCAGGTAGAGCTTGCGATCCCCGGGACAGTAGAACGGCCCGACCGCGGCGCTCGCCATGCCGCAGGCCGAGCTGACGCGGCCGCTGAAGAGCACGAGCGTCGGCGGGTCGTAGCGCGAGCCCATCGCCTTGAACACCGCGCCCCAGACGTCCTCGGTGTCGCCGAGCACCTTCTTGCTCAGCTGTTTTTCCGGCGTGGCCGGCGTGGCCGGGGCCGTCTGCCGCTGCGGACCGTACCCCGGGGGGGCGGATTGCGGCGGCGCCTGCTGGACGGAACCGCCGCCGCCGAGCATGCCGAGCATTTCCAGCGGATTGATGCCGAAGATCAGCCCGACGATCACCAGCAGGATGAGGGCCCCGCCGCCCAGGCGCATGCCGCCGCCCAGCGGAAAGCCGCCGCCGGGGGCGCCGGAGCGCTCCTCCACATTCTGGCTTTCCCGCATGTCACCCCAGCGCATGGTGCTTCCTCCGGGTCAGGGCTTCAGCGCGCGATACAGGAACGGCAGGCTGACGTCCATACGATAGTCGATCGAGGAATGATTGTCATCGAACTCCTCGTAGACATGCGCAATGCCGCTCTGCGTCAGGCGCTTCGACAGGATGCGCGCGCCGTAGTGCAGGTGGTACTGGTCACGCCACCCGCAGTCGATGTAGAGCCCCCGCAGCGTCTTGAGGTTCTTGCGGAAGGTCGCGACCATGTTCACGGGGTCGTGCTTCTGCCATTGCTTCCAGCGCGCCGGAAGGATCTCACCCGTCTCGAGGTTGAAAGGGAGGCGAAAGCCGAGCGGCGTCTTCGGATCCGGATCGTAGGTGGCGGCCATGGCGATGTTCATTAGCGCATGCGCCTCCGAATCCGACAATTTCTCCTTCTCCCACACATGCTGTAGGAATCGCTGAACCCGGCCGTCGTCGACGCCGCGATCGGCGCCGCGCTCGTCGGCGAGCACCTTCACCCGGCCCGGCATCCGCCGCCGGCGGCGGTGCCGGTCGAGCTCGTTGAGCGTGCGCGGCCAGTCGGTCAGGTAGCAGAAATCGAACAGCGCGTCGCCGGAGTGATTGGCGGCCGCGCCCCACGTCCCGGGGTAGCGCATCGCGTGGACCATCGCGCCGTAGCCGCCGGACGACTTGCCGAACACGCCGCGATGGTCGCGGGTGGCCAGCGTGCGGAACTCGCGATCGATGAAGGGGACGATCTCCTGCGTCAGGTAGTCGGCATAGCGCCCCATCGCGGACGTGTTGATGTACTGGTTGCCGCCCAGGCTGGTGAAGCAGTCGGGAAACACGACGATCGCCGGCCCCATGCGCCGCGCGTGCGAAAGCCGCGCCAGCCGTTCCGGCATGTTCTCGTCGAACGGTCGCCAGTTGAGGTGCGCCAGCCCCGAGCCGGTGTAGCCGACGAGGTCGTACAGGACGGGGTAGCGACGTCCCGCCGCCGCCGATTTTCCGCGGACCACGCCGCTGTCGTAGCCGGGCGGCAGCCAGACGCCGAAGCGCCGCACGTGCGGGTCGCCGAGGGGATTGCCGGCGAGGATGCGGGAACGATGTTCGACGAGGACCGTCGTCCCTTCGATGCCGGGTGGACGCTTGCGAGCCATGCGGGCGTTTTCGTGGTCGGCCGCGCGCGATCGGCGCACGGCGAACCCCGATTGTGCCCGCGGCGAGGGGATGGCGGCAAATGTCCCGTCCCCGCGCGGTCGGGCGGTCAGGCCGCGAGCGCCGCGGGTGCGGCCACGGACTCGACCGCGCGGACCTGCGCGACGGCGTTGATTACCGCAGCGATGCGACCGACGTCGCGCAGCTGCTGCGTGCTCATGCCCGCGTCCCGCAGATTGCCGTAGTGCGAACGGATGCAGAATGCGCATTTCCCCACGATGGAGGCGGCGAGCGCATAGAGCTCGAAGCTGCGCCGGTCCACGCCGCCGTGGGTGGCGTAGGCGTTCATCCGCAACTCCGCCCGCACCGTCGCAAGCGCGTCGTCGCCGGCCGTCTCGACGTACGGATACCAGACGTTGTTCATCCCCATCAGCGCGGCGGCCGTCTTCGCCGCCTGCGCATGCGCGGCGGGCAGCGCCTCGTGCGCGGCCAGCGCGGCCGCCAGGTCCGGCGCGCGCGCGGCGAACGCCGCGGCGAGCGCCGCGCCGGCGGCTTCGGCCGGCGCGAGGCTCGAACGCGCAATGACTGCGTCGAGGTTGAGGCGCAAATCCTTGGCGTAGTCGGGGATCCTGTCCCTGATCGATTGCAGGTCGCTCATCGCTTGGTTCTCCTGGTGATGGCGGCTCGTCAAAGGGTGCCGCCGCCGACCTTGCGGTTGCATGGGCACAGCTCGTCGGTCTGCAGCCCGTCGAGAATGCGCAGCACCTCGTCCGGATTGCGGCCCACGTTCAGGTTGTTCACCGACACATGCTGGATGACGTTGTCGGGATCGACGACGAACGTCGCGCGGAGCGCCACGCCTTCCTTGGGATCGCGGACGCCGAGCTGGTCGACCAGCGATCCGGTCACGTCGGCGAACTGCCAGTGGTTGAGGCTCGTCAGGTCGGCGTGGTCGCGGCGCCAGCCCAGCTTCGCGAACTCGTTGTCGGTCGAGCCGCCGAGCACGACGGCATCGCGGTCCTCGAAATCCTTGGCGAGCCGCGCGAAGGCGACGATCTCCGTCGGGCACACGAACGTGAAGTCCTTCGGGTAGAAATAGATGACTTTCCACTTGCCGGGGAACGACGTCTGGTCGACCGGCGCGAACGCCGATTCGCCGTTTTCCTCGTGGCGATTGAAGCCGGGCTTGACGCCGACGACGCGAAACGGTTCGAGCTTCTGTCCTACGGTCTTCATGCGTAACTCCTCGTTTTGGGTGGGAACGCTGTCGAAGATGGGCGCGGTGGTCCATAAATCAATTGCATAATTTATATGGTTCAATTAATTTAAGGTTATGGATGGCCGCAACGCGTGCATTGCTGCGCTGCAGGTTGCCGCCCGCCGATGGCGCGCATAGATTGGCGGCATCATCGTGTCTGGAGAGAGCCGATGACATCGCAACACCCGCACCGTGGCGGGGCGCTTGCGCGCGCCCTGCGAGCGGTATCCGCGGCGGCATTGCTCGCGGCGGGCGCCGCGCAGGGCAGCGTGCCGACGATGAACGATTGCCTCGAGGGATCGGATTTCATCGAGCATGCCGCGCAGGCCCGCGACAACGGCGTCGAGCGCAGGGTCTTCGTCGAGCGCTTCGACGCCGACGTCACGCTCATCCACGCCTTTCCCCCGGACCTGCGCTGGTTCGTGAGGGATGCCGACGACGAGCGCTTCCTGCACGCGCAGGTCGAGCGCGTCTTCGACGCCCCGACGACTCCCGCCAACCATCGGAGCGCGTTCCTGCGCGCATGCTTCGGGCGCTTCGGCGTGTGACGGCGCGTTAGAATCCGGCGGCGCACCCGCTCGCGCGCCCGCCGTGTACCGCGAACCTCCGCTTCCCGACGACCTTCCGCCGGACGGCCAGCCGATCGCCCGCGCGCTGGTCACGCGCCGGTCCGTGCGCGGCTTCCTGCCGACGCCCGTTCCCCGTGCGACCGTGGAGTCGATCCTGGCGCTCGCCGCACGCGCGCCGTCGGGCACGAACTGCCAGCCGTGGAAGGTCTACGTCTGTACCGGTGCGGTGCGCGACGCGCTGTGCCGCGAGCTGGTCGAGGCTCACTTCGCCGCCACCGGCGAGCACACCGAGGAATACCCTTACTACCCAAGCAAGTGGCGCGATCCGTATCTCGCGCGCCGCCGCAAGCTCGGCTGGGACCTCTACGGCCTGCTCGGCATCGCCAAGGGAGATCGCGCGGCGACCGCGCGCCAGCACGCGCGCAACTACGAATTCTTCGGCGCGCCCGTCGGCCTGTTCTTCACGCTCGACCGCGACCTCGAGCTCGGCAGCTGGCTCGATATGGGGATGTTCATCGAGGCGGTGATGGTCGCGGCGCGGGCGTACGGACTCCACACGTGCCCGCAGGCGGCGTTCACGCCGTTCCACCGGATCGTGCGCCGCCACCTGGCGATTCCGGACACCGAGATCCTGCTGTGCGGAATGGCGCTCGGCCATCTCGATCCCGACGCGGTCGCGAATGCGCTCAATACCGAGCGGGATCCCGTGGCCGGGTTCGCGCGCTTCCTGCCGGACGCGCCGTGAGCGCGTCGCCGCCACCGGTCGTCGCGCCGCCGCCCCCGACGCGCGCCGCCGTGTTTGCCGCGTTCCTCAAGATGGGACTGCTCGGCTTCGGCGGCGTGCTGCCGTGGGCGCGCCGCGTGCTCGTCGAAGAGCGGGCCTGGCTGGGCGAGCGCGAGTTCGCGGAGCTGCTCGGCGTGTGCCAGGTGCTGCCGGGACCGAATGTCGTCAACCTCGCGGTGATCCTGGGCGCGCGGTGGCAGGGACCGGCGGGTGCGCTGGTAGCGCTCACCGGGATACTTTTCATCCCCGTGTTCGCCGTGCTGCTGCTCGCCATCTTCTACGCTTCGGTCGCGCGGGAGCCTGCGGCGCGCAACGCGATCGCCGCGGCGTCGGCCGCGGCGGCGGGACTGATCATCGGCACGGCCATCCGGCTGTTGAAGGGCGCGCGGCTCGCGCCGCGGGGACTGCTCGTCGCCGCGGCGGTCTTCGTCGTCGTGGCGATCGTCCAGGCGCCGCTCCTCTGGGTGCTCGCCGTGGCCGTGCCGGCCGCGATCGCGCTGGAATGGTATCGGTCGCGATGATGGCGTCCCCCGACGTGCTGTTCGAGATCGCCTGGCGCTTCGCCTCGCTGTCGCTGCTGGCCATCGGCGGCATCAACGCACTGCTGCCGGAATTCCACCGCGTCGTCGTCGACGTCGAGCACTGGATGACGAGTGCCCAGTTCGCCGACCTGTTCGCGCTCGCGCAGCTTGCCCCGGGGCCGAATGCGATGGTCGTCTCGCTGCTGGGCTGGCAGGTGGCGGGCGTCCCGGGCGCGTTCGTGGCCACCGTGGCCGCGTGCGGCCCGTCGTCGATCGTCTGCTACTTCGCGATGCGGCGCTTCGAGCGGATGAAGCGCGCAAGGATGCGGCAGGTCGTGCAGCGCGCGCTGGCGCCGATCGCCATCGGGCTCGTGCTGGCGAGCGGCTATACGCTCGCCCGCGCGGCCGACCGCTCGGCGCTCGCGCTCGCGCTGACTGCGGTCGCGGCCGCGATCATCGCGTGGACCCGCGTCAACCCGGTCTGGGTGCTGGCGGCGGCGGCGCTGGTGGGCGTTACCGGTCTCGCGTAGGACCGCGATTCGAGCATCGTGCCGCGGCAGCGCGGCGCGCCGCAGCGGCATTCGTAGGCCTGGCGCAGTTTCTTGGTGATGCGACCGCCCAGGCTCAGCTGGTAGTCGTAGGCGAGCTCCTCGCCCTTCCTGATCGTGCGGCGGGCTTCGATGAAGATGCGGCCGGCGTCGTCCTCGAACGGCTCGCAGTTGGGATTGCACGAGTGATTGATCCAGCGCGCGGCGCTGCCGCGCACGCCGGCATCGATGACGCGGCCGTCGTTCAGCTCGAACAGGAACGTGTGATAGGGATTGTCCGGATCGCTGTCGGGACGCCGCTCGGCCTCGCGTGCGCTGATGCGCTCGCCGCGATATTCGACGATGCAGGTGCCTTTGCGGATCGTGCGGCGGGCGAAGACCCCGCGGCCGTGGATGGAAGAGTTGCGTACGACGTAGACGGGTTTCTTGCCTGGCTTCTCTGGGCATCTCGACTGCGGAAGGATTGCGAAGCCGTGCATTGTCGCAAGAGTTCGTCGCGAGGGCCAGTCGCGGGCGTTGCGACAAATACGCGGCGCCTGCGGCATCGGCGTCGTGGGTCAGCTCTTCTTCTCCTCATCCTTGCGATCGCCGTTGCCTTTCACTTTATCGTTGCCCTTTGCCTTGTCGTTGCTCTTGCCTTTGTCATTGCCCTTGCCGTTGCCCCGGCCCTGGTCGGCATCCGCTGCCGGCGGCGCTGCCCGCGCAGGAATCCCGGCGGACGCATTGCCTGCACCTTGCGGGTTCGACGGCACACGCGCCGGCGACGCCGGCGTGGGTGCGGCGGGCGCGGGGAGCGGCGCTGTACGGGGCGCGGGAGTGTCGTTGCGTGACGGTGCTCCGTTGGCCCTTGCGCGCCCGTCGTCTTTCCGGGCATTGCCGTTCCCGTTCCCCGGGCTGCCGTGGGCCTGTGCGGGTGTCGGTGCGGGACGCGGGGCTTCGGCCGGGCTGCCCCCGGTGGCCCCGCGGCGTCCTGCCTGCCACGCCCGTTGGCGGGTGCGTTGCCCTCGCCATTGGCCCGAGCGCGCGGGTCGGGCGATCCCCTGGACCCGGACGGCGGTGCGGCGTTGGCGCCGGCGGCCTGCGGGGCGGGGGTGGGCGCGGGCGGCGACGCGGAAGGCGGCGCGGCCCGCGCCGCCTCCGCTGCGGGCGGTCCGGCCTTCGGTGTGTCGACGCCGCCCGTCTTCGCGCGCGCGGACGAGCGGCGTCCCCGCCTTGCGGCGCGCCACCCTCGGCATTGCCGCGGGCCCGCGCGGGCAGCGGCTTGGGCGGGTGACGTCCGTCACCACGCGTACCGCGCCTGCGGCGGCCGGGCGCGCGTTCGCGAGGCGTTCGCTGCGGGACGATCGACGGCGTGCCCGGGGTGTCTGAAGGCACCGGCAGCCTGCGTCGCGATCGGCGCCTGCGGCGGGCGGCGGCGGCGCTTTCGCGACCGACGGGCCCGCGCGCCGCGCCGCGCGGCGCGGCGTGCGCGGCCGACGCGGACCCGGTCACGCTTTCGCGCTGCGGCGCGATCTTCGCGAGCGGGATGACTTCGGCCTTGTCGAGCGCGGTCCGATCGACCGCCACCGCCGAGCGCTGGATGGGTTGGGCGCGCGCGAATACCGAGGGCGGCACCGCGGTGATCGCCGACGGCCGCTGGAAATTGCGCGTAGCGAACGTCGGGCATGCGGTCGCGCGTGTCGTAGACGTTGGTAACGTAGGTCGTGTTGACGATGGTGTTGGTGACATTCACGCGCGTGAAGTAGTCGCGGCTGGCCGTGTAGGCGCGGGCCGATAGACCTCGCCGGGCGCCGAGCGGGAACCAGCCGATCGCGGGACCGCTCGACACCGAAACGGAGAAATTCGGCGCCGCCGATGAACGCGACCAGCGCCGGCGCGTAGACGGCGCGCTGTCGCACCGGCCCCGGCACCCAGCCCCACCGGTCGTCGACGACCGTCCAGCGGCCGTAGTGGAAAGGCGCGAATCCCCAGGGCGCGTCGTCGACCCACGTCCACCCCCACGGATCGATCCATGCCCAGTGGCCGTTGCGGTAGGGCGCCCAGCCGGCCGGAACTTCGGCGCGGTGTCCACACGTTGCCCACGTTCGCGACGACGCGCCACGAGCCGTAGGCATCGAGGTCCTCGTATCCCGACGACGTCGGGCGCGACGTACTGCCGCGCGGCGAGGCGGTCGTAGCGCGCATCGCGCGACGTCGCCCAGCGCTCGAAGGCGTCGGGCGGCGCAAGGCCGAGCGCGACGGTCTCGCGCAGGTCGGTGCCGTGCGCGCGCAGCGCCTGACCGGCGGTGATCCGGTACGCGGCGCCGTCTCCATAGATGTCGCCTTCGCCGGCACGCACTGCCAGTGTCGTCGTGCCGCGGTCGAGCTCGACGTCGATGCGATACGTGCCGGGGTGCCCGACGACGAACGCGAAGTTCGGCGTATCGACCTCAATCTGGTCGCCGCCGCGAATGCTTCGCACGTGCAGCTGGAGCGTCCCGTCGGTCAGCTGGAACTGCTGGATGTGATCGTCGATGTCGACCAGCGTGACATCGGTCGTCGCGCCCATCCGTGCGGTCGCACCATCGAGCTGCAGCTCGACGCGGGCATCCGCGTCGGCCGCAGAGCCGGTCGCTGGTCACCAGCGGGCGATTGCGGTTCGCGGGCACCCAATCGGGTCTCGCCGGCGGGCGAGAAGCTGACCGCGCCGTCGACCACCGCGAGACGCGCGACGCGCGCGGGCGGATCGGCGTATGCCGAGGCGGCAATCAGGGTGAGCGTGGCGGCAAGCAAACGCCATCGCAAGGACGTGTGCACGGGCGGGGTCGAGATCATCTACTCTCCAATCCTTGTGGGTGTCCGTGAGTGCGGCAGGCTCGCGCGCGCGTCGCGCTTACACGATGACGCGACACGGCTTGCGCGTCGTGTAATTTGTGCCACGATTCGCGCGCGAGGCCTCCTGCATGCCCCTCGGCCGGCGTTTGGTGACGTCATCGGCAACGCATGTGCCAGGGGCGGGCGCGCGTGTGTTTCAATGGGGAAATGAAGAGTCCCGCTTCGACGCCGTCGCGGCGCCCGGGCCTGCGACTCGCACTGGGCTTTTGCCGGCGCGCTCGCCGTGCTTACGTTTCACCAGGCGACGATCGCGCTGCTGACGGCGCTGGGCGCGATCAGCGGCAACGTGTATTCGATGCGACCGGTCGCGCCGCTCGGCGTGCCGCAGATCGTGTCGAGCGCGTTCTGGGGTGGCGTGTGGGGAATCGTGTTCGCGGCGATCGCGCCGCGCGCGCTGCGCGGCGCGCGTCTACTGGCTCGCAGGCGCGTTGCTCGGCGCGATCGCGCTGCCGCTGGTCGGGTGGTTCGTCGTCGCGCCGCTCAAGCACCTGCCCATCGCCGCGGGCTTCAACGGCGCGCGCATGCTGACGTCGATGCTCGTCAATGGCATGTGGGGTATCGGCACCGCAGTGATCCTGCGCTGGCTCGCGCCGGGCCGGCGCCCAGGCCCGAGAGGCGTCAGCCGCGGCGCTCGGTAGCGTCGGACGGCGCGTCGAGCCGATCGACGGCGGCCAGCGCCGGAAACCAGCGCATCCACAGCGCGACGACGACGAGCGTGCCGATGCCGCCGAGCACGACGGAGCCCACGGTTCCGAACCACGCGGCGGTGAGACCCGATTCGAATTCGCCGAGCTGGTTCGACGTGCCGATGAACAGCGCATTGACCGCGCGAGACGCGTCCGCGCATCGCGTCGGGCGTCTGCAGCTGCACCAGGGACTGGCGCACGACGACGCTCACCATGTCGGCGGCGCCGAGCGTCATCAGCGCGACGAGCGAGAGCGGAAACCAGCGCGAGACGCCGAACACGATCGTCGCGAGGCCGAAGATCGCCACGCCGGCGAACATCAGCCGACCCGCGTGTCCGCGCGAGCGGATGGCGGGCGAGGTAGAGCGCCATCGCGAGCGCGCCCACCGCCGTGCTCGAGCGCAGGAGGCCGAGCCCCCAGGGTCCGGTCGTGAGGATGTCGCGCGCGTAGATCGGAAGCAGTGCCGTCGCGCCGCCGAGCAGCACCGCGAAGAGGTCGAGCGATATCGCGCCGAGCACGACGGGCCGGCTGCGGATGTACCGGATGCCCGCCAGCACCGAGTCGAGGTCCACCTTCTCGGTCCGCGGCGGGCGTCGGCGCGAGGCGGATGCGCTGGACCAGCGCACCGGTCAGCAGGAACAGCGCGAGGCTGCACGTGTAGACGGCGGCGGGACCGGCGACGTAGACGCAGGCCGCCGATCGCCGGGCCGGCGATGACCGCGGACTGCGTCGCGACCGAGTTGCTGGCGATGGCGCGCGGGAACAGCTCGCGCGGCACGAGCGACGGCAGCAACGCCGCCATCGCCGGCATCTGGAACGCGCGGGCCGCGCCGACCGTGAAAACGAGGGCGAAGATCGCGGCCTCGCCGATCCATCCCTGGTAGCTGCCGAGCGCCAGTCCGCCGGCGGCGCAGGCTTCGACGACCATGCAGAGCTGCAGCACGCGGCGGCGGTCGAAGCGGTCGGCCGCGTGACCGGCGACCAGCACCAGCGCGAACGCCGGGACGAACTGCGCCAGCCCGACGAAACCGAGATCGAGCGCGCTGCCGGTCAGCGCGTAGATCTGCCAGCCTACGCCGACCGCGAGCATCTGGTGCGCGACCATCGCCGCGACACGCGCGAACCAGAAGCGCATGAAATCCCGCTGCGCGAGCAGCGAGACCAGGTTCGACGAGGCAAGCGGCAAGCGGCCTACGACAGCGGGGCGTCGGCGGCGGCGTGCGCGCTCAACGCGGCGATGCGGCGGCCGCGCGCCGGCAGGGCTCAACGCCCCTTCGCGGAGCCGCGCGGACGCACGGTCGTCCGCGGCGGCGCGGCGGGACGCCTGACGCCGTGCGGCGTGGGCGCGCTCGGCGCCGGCTTGCCGGTGGGGCCACGAAACGTTCCGCTCTTGCCTTTTGCCATGACGCGATCCTCGGCGCGGCGCCTTGCCGCTGCCGCATGATCATGCAACGCGGCGGCGGTTCTGCGCAAGCGCCCGGGCCACTTCCTGCGCGGCACGCTGGCCGCTTTCGATCGCGCCGTTCATGTAGCCCGAGAAATCGGCGGAGGTGTGCTCGCCGGCGAAATGCACGGCGCCTTCCGTTTCCCATTCGACGCCGTGGAACGCGACGTACTGGCCCGGCTTCAGCAGCGAATAGGACCCGCGCGTCCACGGATGGCGTTCCCACGCATTGCGGATCACTTGCCGTTCCAGGCGGCTGCGATGCCGGGATAGGCACGCGCGAAGTCGGACAGCGCGTCGGCCGCGCGCGCCTCCGGCGTGCCGTCGGCGGCGCGCGTGGCGGTCGTGCCGCCGGAAAAGAAATTGATGATGCCGGCCTCGCCGGCCTGTGCGCGCGTCACTTCCCAGCTCGTCGTGTAGCTGCCCTCGACGCGCGTCTCGCCGTTGCCGCCGGCTGCATTCCAGGGCCGGCCGCGGAATTGCAGCTGCAGCTTCGTGTTGCGGCCCATCCCCAGCGCGCTGATCGCGAGGCGCTTGCGCGGCGGAAGCCCGCACGCGCCAGATCGACGTCGGCCAGGAGCGTGAACGGCAGCGCGAGGATCACGCGGTCGGCCGTCGTGTCGCGCATCGCGCTGTCGCGCGCCACCGTCACCCGGTAGCGTCCGTCGGGCATTCGCGCCAGTGCCGCGAGAGCGGGTGCCGGTCTCGATCCGCGGCGCCAGATCGCGCGCAAGCAGGTCGACCAGCAGGTCGTTACCGCCGCGCACGTGGTAGCGCTGGTCCGATTCCTCGTAGGGCGAGAAGCGCTCACGGGGCGTCCCGTTCAGCAACGCGACGACCGACACGGCGCTGATCTCGGGGAGCTCGCCGCCCAGCTCCTCGATGTACGCGTTGGCGAGCAGGCGTCCGAAGCGCGAGTCGAGACCGCCGTCGACGCGCGAGTCGATCCATTCCGCGGCCGAGAGGCGATCGAGCGCCTGCTGCGCCGGATGGTAGCGCCGGTACGTCGGCAGGTCGGGCTCGAGCGCGCGCGCGTCGCGCTCGAGCGCCGGCAGCATCCGCGCGAGATCGGCGTTGGCGGCCTCCTGTGCATACGGCGCGCCGTCGACGAGCCACGCCGCGCCGCTGCCGCGCGGCTCGGCAGCGAGAAGGTCGTCGAGCGGCATGCCGTTGGCGGCGCACAGGTCGATCAGGGCGTCATGCGTCGAATCGACGAGCTCGCCGCCGCGCTCCGCGATCTGCCCGTCGTCGAATGCGCGCCGCTCCGTCCAGCAGCGGCCGCCGAGCCGCGGCGACGCTTCGACGAGCGTCGCCGCGACGCCGGCGTCCGCGAGCGCGCGCATCGCGGCCAGGCCGGCGAGTCCGCCCCCGACCACCACCACGCGCGCCGCGGCGGGCGCGGGCGCCATGGCGGCGCGGCTGGCGGCCGGCAAGGTTCCGGCGGCGGCGAGGGCGAGCGTGCCGCCGAGGAAGTCGCGGCGCCGCTCGGCCCGCGCGCGCCACGCGGCGCGCTGTGCCGGTGTCGACTGCGCATCGCGCCGCTCGGCCCGCGCGCGCGCAACCAGCCGCCCCAGCGCGCGCATCAGGTCGGTCCGCGCCATGCCGTCTCCCGCTGCATCGGACAGCATCGTTTGCGATTGGCGTCCGGGCGTCAACCCCGCGCGCCGGCGAGGGCGAGCAATATCGGCGTGGTTACGGCCGCCAGGACCGTGGTGAGGACGATCGCGGATGCGACCGCACCCGTCAGGACGTCGAACTGCCGCGACATGAGGTAGACGTTGGCGCCGACCGGCAGCGCCGCGAGCATCACGATGGCGGCCGTCTCCAGCGGCGGAAGGGCGAAGAGGCGGGCGGCGAGGTAGACCAGGCGCCGGATGGACGACGAGCTTGACCAGCGCCATCGCGGCGCTTTCCCGCCAGCCCGCCGCCACGCCGAATCCCGCGAGACCCATGCCCAGGGCGACCAGCGACAGCGGGATGGCCGCGCTGCCGAGAAGCTCCATCGTCTGGTCGATGAAGCCGGGGAGGGGCAGGCCGGTGAATCCGTACGCCGTTCCCAGGAGGATGCTGCCGACGATCGGGTTCAGCACGACGCCGACGACGGTCTTCGACAGGCCCCGCCATGAAAACGCGCCCTGCCGTGCCCACTCGACGGTCACGGTCGCGAGCGTCCACAGCAACAGCGAATTGAAGACGAGCACCAGCGACACGGCCGGCAGCGCCGCGTCGCCGAGCGTGACCTTGGCGAGCGGCAGTCCGAGCAGCACGTTGTTGGAGAAGATGCCGCCGAGCGCGAACACCGATTGCGCCGCGCCGTCCATGCGGAAGAGCCCGAATGCGATCGCGCGCCCGATCCCGTAGACCACGAAGCACGCGCCGAAGTACGCGAACAGCAGCCGCGCGTCGACGTGCGGCGCGCGCGCGAACGCGCTCATCGAGGCGGAACAGCAGCACGGGGATGGCGACCGTGAAGACGAAGCGCGTGAGCGCATCGCTCGCCGCCATCGGCCAGCGCCCGAATCGCGCGAGCGCAAAGCCGATGGCCACCAGCACGAACAGCGGCGCCGTCAGCTCGACGAGGCGCAGCAGCGTGGCCATCGCGGCCGTCGACCGCGGCGGGTCAGAGCGCGCGCTGGCCGATCAGCGCAAGAAATTCCTCGCGCGTCGCCTGCGATTCGCGGAAGGCGCCGAGCACCGACGACGTGACCATCACGGAATTCTGCTTCTCGACTCCGCGCATCATCATGCACAGGTGGCGCGCCTCGATCATCACGCCGACGCCCGTGGCGCCGACCGTCTCCATCACCGCCTGCGAGATCTGCTCGGTGAGCCGCTCCTGCAGCTGCAGCCTGCGCGCATACATGTCGGCCAGCCGCGCGAGCTTCGAGACGCCGAACACCTTCCCCGTCGGGATGTACCCGATGTGGCAGCGCCCGTAGAACGGCAGCATGTGGTGCTCGCACAGGCTGTAGACCTCGATGTTCTTCACGATGACCATGCTGTTGGTCTTCTGCGTGAAGATCGCGCCGTTGACCAGCGTGTCGAGATCCGTGCGGTTGCCCGACGTGAGGAACGCGAGCGCCTCGGCGACGCGCTGCGGCGTGCGCGCGAGGCCTTCGCGGTCGGGATCCTCGCCGAGCGCGACCAGCATCTCGCGCACCAGCTCGCGCAGCCGCGCGACATCCGCTCCGCGCGTCGTCGCGCCCTTGGCCGCAGTGCGACGGGCGCGCGGCATCAGCCGGTGTGCGCCGCGGGCGCGGCGTCGGTTCGCCGCGCGGCGAGCGCGTTGAGCGCCGCGCTGACCGCGCGATCGAACAGCGGGACCGGCTCGAGCAGCAGCGCGACCGGTCCGGTCACCAGCGCGTGCACCAGCTCCTCGGGCGCGCGGACGAACACGTGCGTGCCGGAGCGGCTCGCGAACACGTAGTGCATGCGCAGCGCGCCGGTCCAGGCGAGCCGGGCCGCGACCGGCCCCGCGTCCGAGCGGAATTCCAGCCAGGTCCCCGACACCATCTCGGCGACGAAATCGTGCGCGGCGGACAGCACCATCCGGGTGCGCGGCTGCAGGTTCGACTGCGGCGCGGATTGCGCCGCTGCCGGCGCGCGAGCGGGGGCCGCCGTCGCGGACGGCGCGCCGGCTGCGGCGAGCGCCGCGGGCACCTTGATCGCGGCGATGTGCAGGTTGTAGAGCTCGTCGAGGAACGCCTTCGCCCGCTCCCCCGGTACGTTCAGCGCCGTGCATCCTTTGCGCAGGGCGGTCACCAGCCCGGGAATCATCTTGGCGAGGCGCTGCTTCTGACCGGTGCGCTCCTTGGCGGCCACGCTCCACACGAGATCGTCCAGCGTCGACAGCGCCTGCGCGGTCGGGACGCCGTGCTCGCCGTGGTCCTTGACCGTGCGGGTCAGATGGTCGGTCCAGATGGTTTCGGCGAACGCGCGCACCGCGCCCGGCACTTCGAGCCCGGCGAGCCGGTCGCGCACGACGCCGCGGACGCGCCCGCGCTCGGATTCGACCTGCTCCGACTCCGCGGCGGCGGCGATCTGCGGCGCCAGCGCAGCGGCTGCGCGCTTGCGCTCGCCCTCGACCACCCGCGCGATCTGCATGCGCGCCGGATTGAACACGGTGAGGTCGATCTCGAACGTGTCGGCCAGCGTATCGATCGCGTCGGTGGCGACGACTTCGAGCGCTTCGGCGTACGACGGGTCGCCGGCGGCGCCCACCGACGCGGCAGCCAGCTCGTCGAGGAAGCAGCGCACCGGATTCTTCGAATCGTGGAAAAAGGAACCGTCGAGCAGCGCGGCCTTCAGCACCGGGATCTGCAGCCGGCCGATGACGTGGCGCATGCGCTCGGGCAGCGAGACGTCGCGGAAGACATAGTCGAAGAACAGCGCCACGACGTCGGCTGCCGTGCGGTCCCCCGGGGTCGCCAGCGCGTCCCCGAGCGTATCGCGAACCGAGGTGACCAGATTGCGCGGCGCAAGCGCGTCCTCGGGCGCGCCATAGGCGCGGATCGCCTCGTCGACGACGGCGCGGGACAGGTCGTGGCGCTGCAGCGCGGTCAGCATCTTGATCGACCCGGCGGCGCCGCCGAGCGCGAGCAGCGGGTCGAGGTCGGGGAACGCGCCGCGGTCGGCCGTCGTGCGCGCATCCTGCGGCGCGCGCTCGCGGCCGCCAGGTCGCGCGCCCTTGGCGAGCGCTGCGAGGCTGGCGACGACGGTGGTGTGAGGCAGCGTTCCGCGTTCGGCCGCGAGCTGCATCTGCTCCGCGTCGTCGCCCGCATGGGCCAGCAGCCGCTTGAACACCGGGAGCAGTTCGGCGTCCTCGTCGGGGCGCAACGCGCTGCGCGCGCGCATCGCGGCGTTGATCTCGGGCAGCACGCCGTGATCGGCGAGGAAGCGGTTCTGCGCGATATAGATCTTGTTGACGCCGGGCGTGATGTCGACGATCAGCCGCTCCATCAGCGAGCGCCAGATGATCGACTCGGGATAGACGGCGCGCGAGGTGACGCCGATCGCGTCGAGCACGTAGTCGGGCGAGAAGGGATTGTCGATCTCGTGCGACGTGCGATCGGGCATCAGCGCGTTGAACCGCTGGTCGAGCGCCAGGGCCTCGATCCGGACGAAGCGCTGGAACTCTTGGGTGGCTTCGGTGATCGCCGACTGCTTCTTGTGGTCGTCGTCGGTGAGCAGCTTGACGCCCAGCCCCTGCGCAGTGGCGTCGGGGCGCCGGCCCTTGCGCCGGTGGCCGGCGATGCGCTTCTCGTACATCTCGTCGATCGTGGTACCGAGGCGTTCCAGCCACGCGCCGCGCTTGTGCTTGAAATTGTCGACTTCGGTGTCGGGGACCCGCGTGTGCTCGAACAGATCGGTGGCGAGGTCCAGCGACGAGCGCGCCATGTCGATCAGGCGGGTGCGGAACTGGAGGAAGCACTCGCGCAAAAGCGCCCGCGACTCCGCCGTGCCGAGGCGATGGGGCGTCCCCGCGGAGTCGGGGCCGGCGGCGGTCGGATGCGATTCGGTCATGACGAGGGTGCCCGGCGGCATTGTAGACCGCCGATTCCCCGCGCCGCGCCGCGATATTGCGGGTCCTACTTTTTTGCGGCAGGCTTCGCGCATCGACGATGCCATGCGCGCTTAAGCAACGATCGGGCCCGCCGCCGATCCCGCTGCAGCATGCAACGCGGCGCCCTTGGGCGCCCGGACCATCTCAACGGGAGAGCAGCGAATGAACTGCGCGGTATGCGGCAAGGACAATCAGCCGGGAACCCGGTTCTGCGTCCACTGCGGCGCGGCCCTTGCCGCGTCGCCATCGCAGGCCACCGTCACCCGGGCACCGGCCCCGGCGGCGACGATCGGGCGCCCCGTCACAGCCGCTCCCGCGACGACGGACACCGCGTCGCACGCTGCCACCGTTGCGCCGCCGCCGCAGCCCCCGGCGCCGCCAGGCGCAGTCGGCGCGCCGGCCTACGATTCGAGCGCCACCGGCGGGGCCGGGAAGATTCTCGTGGCCATCGGCGTGGCGGCGCTGGTGATTGCGGCGATCGCGCTCGGCTACGCGATCTTCGGGAGCGGCGGTGACGTCAGGGATTCGCTGTCCCATGCCGATCGCTCGACGCCCCCCGCGCCTGCTGCCGTGCCGCCACCGTCGGTCGTTGCGCCGCCGGTGCCCGCGGCACCGCAACCGTCGTTCGGGGTCCAAAGGCCGGCGACGGATGAAAACGCCGCGCCGACCGCGGAACCGCCCCAGATCGAGGCGCTTCCGCCTGACGTCGACAGGCTCCCGGCGGACGCCGAGAAGCCCAAAGCGGCGGCGGCGCCGAAGGCCGAGGGCAAGGCGCCGAAAGCCACGACCGCGCCGGCCGCGCCGGCGCAGCCCGCCGCGGCGCCCGCAGTGCCTCCCTCGCCGCCCCGCGCGGCTCCGGCCGCGCCGCCGCCCGCGGCCGCTGCCCCAGCCGCCGATCGGTGGGCGCAGATGGCGGCGGAGCAGCAGCAGTGCCGGAAGGAAAGCTTGTTCGCGCGCGTCATCTGCGACCAGAAAGTGCGGCTGCGTTACTGCAACGGCTACTGGGGCAAGGTGCCGCAGTGCCCGGGCGGGGTGGCCAACCCCGACAAGGGTTAATAGCGCAGCGGCGGCGGGAGGAATCTATCCGCGGCCGACGAACGGCATCTTGCTCGCCATGATGGTCATGAACTGCACGTTCACGTCCAGCGGCAGGCTCGCCATGTGCAGCACGGCGTCGGCGACATGCGCAACGTCCATCAGCGGTTCGACCGCGATCTCGCCGTTCGCCTGCGGGACGCCGTTCGCCATGCGCGCGGCCATCTCGGTGTGGGCGTTGCCGATGTCGATCTGGCCGCAGGCGATGTCGTACTTGCGGCCGTCGAGCGACGTCGACTTGGTAAGGCCGGTGATCGCGTGCTTGGTCGACGTGTAGGGCGCCGAGTTGGGGCGCGGCGCGTGCGCCGAGATCGAGCCGTTGTTGATGATGCGCCCGCCGCGCGGCGTCTGCGCCTTCATCATCCTGATCGCTTCCTGCGTGCACAGGAATGCGCCGGTGAGGTTGATGTCGACGACGTTCTTCCATTGCTCGAACGTCAGTTCCTCCACCGGAATCGCCGGCGCGCCGACTCCCGCATTGTTGAAAAGCACGTCGAGCCGGCCGAATGATTCGCGCACGCGCGCGAAAAGCGCGCGCACCGACGCCGGATCGGCGACATCGGTCGGGACGGCGATCGCCTGCCGGTCCGTGACGCCGGCCGCGGCGAGCGTTTGCGCCAGCGGCTCCGCGCGCCGACCGGCGAGCGCGACGCGATATCCATGGGCGAGGAACGCCAGCGCGACCGCGCGGCCGATGCCCGTCCCTGCGCCGGTAACCAGCGCGACCTTCGAGTGTGGTTCCATCGTGCGTCCCCCGTGGCGTGGAGTTGCATTCTAGCGAAGGCACGGGGACGGCACGGTTTTGCATCACCCCGTGACCGTTCGGCGGCGGCATGCCTCTTGCTGCTTGACGCGCATGCCGCGCCGGTCCTCATAATGACATTGGCATACCACGCGCACGGCTGAACCGACGCCACGCACCGGAGCTCCGATGAAGTGCACGATCTGTGGTGGACAAACGCCGCCGGGCGCCAAGCTCTGTCTGCCGTGCAGGGCGGCGCTGCGGCGCGCCCGCGACGACACGATTTCCGAGCTCCTGCCGTTGCCGCGGCGGCGCGAGGCCTTCGCCTTCTCGCATTCGCCCGCGATCGGGCGCGCGGCGCGGCTCGTTCCCACAGCACGCCCGGTCACGACGCTGTTCGGCCGCCGGCTCACCTCGGCGCAACTGCACGCCGGCGCCGTCATCGCGTTCGTCGCGGCGGCCGGGGTGATGGCGTTCTTCGTTACACGCGAGCTCCAGCGCGAGCGCATGGCCGCGCCGAAAGTCCCCGCCGAGGCGACGGCGACCGTGGCGGCGTCCAGCGTGGTCCAGCGCGTGTCGCCCTCGACGATGCTCGGCGCGGCGCGCGATGCGACTCCCGCGGCGGCCCTGACGGATCCGCCGCCCGACGTCGTCGACGTCGCGCCGCCGCCGCCCGCATCCGTCCGGCGGCCGTCGCGCGCGGCGCGGCCGCGGGTCGCGGCCAAGCCGCCGATCGTCATCGATCCGCTTCCGGCAAGCGCAACCGTCGAGGCCCCCGTCGTGATCACGCTTCCCAAGCCGTTGCCCGCCCCGTTGCCGGCACCTGTCGCGCCGCCCAGCCGCGCCGAAGGCCTTGGGAGCGCGCTCGCCAAATGCACCGGCGATTTCTTCGCGCGCGCGATCTGCGAGCAGCGCACGCGCACGCAATTCTGCGAAGGCAAGTGGGGTCAGGCGCCGCAATGCCCGGCGGGCATTGCGAACGATCACGGTCAGTAGGGTCCGGGCCCGTCGTGCAAGTGGCCGGCCGCGCCGAAATGGCGCAGGGCCGCCTCAAGTCCGTAACGCCAGCGCATGCCTTGCCGCGATTCGCGGACGTTGCGTCGCGGCCGCGCGGGACTAAACTGGTCCCGATGGCAACGACGACGCCGGAGGCGGTGATGGATTCACGCGCTGTTCGCAGTGCGCGCGCAGCTGCCTGCGCAGCGCTCCTGGCCGCCGGTGTCGCGTTGGCCGAGACGGCCTACTTCGATGTCGCCAAGGGCGCGGGGCCGCACGATGTCGCCGCGGCGCCGGGTGCGGACGCGCCGGTCTACTATACGGCGCAGCGCAGCGGGAAGCTCGGCATCCTCGATCCGAAGACGGCCCGGTTCGAGGAGATACCGCTTGGCCGCGGCTCGGCGCCGCATGGAGTGATCGTCGGCCCCGACGGCGCGCCGTGGATCACTGACGGCGGGCAGAACGCGATCGTGCGCGTCGATCCGAGGACGCGCGAAGTGAAGACGTGGCCGCTGCCCAGGGAGACGGGCTACGCCAACCTCAACACGCTGACTTTCGATAAGAAGGGCCGCGTCTGGTTCACGGGGCAGAGCGGCTACTACGGGCGCGTCGATCCGAAGACCGGCGAGGTGAAAGTGTGGGACGCGCCGCGCGGCCGCGGTCCGTACGGCATCACGACGACGCCGTCGGGCGACGTGTGGTATGCGTCGCTCGCAGGAAATCACATCGCGCACGTCGACGTCGACACCGGCAAGGCGACCGTGGTCGAGCCGCCGACGAAGGACCAGGGCGCCCGCCGGATCTGGAGCGACTCGAACGGTCGGCTGTGGGTCAGCTACTGGAATACCGGGCACGTCGGCATGTACGACCCCGGCGCGAAGGCGTGGAAGGAATGGAAGCTCCCCGGCAACGCCCACGTGTATTCGGTGTGGGTCGATGACCGCGACAAGGTCTGGCTCACCGATTGGAGCACCAATGCGATCGTGCGCTTCGATCCGGTGACCGAGAAGTTCGACAGCTTCCCGTCGAATCGCGACCAGGCCAACGTGCGGCAGATGCTCGGCCGTGCCGGAGAGGCGTGGGGCGCGGAGTCGGGCGTCGATCGCCTGGTCATGGTGCCTGCGCGCTGAGCGGGCGCCCGCGTGGCGCTGCAAGCGGCGCCGGGCCGCGGAGCATGGCCTGATGCGGCGCGTCCTGCTCGTGCCGGGAACCGACGCGGCGGCCGCGCGGTCTGGCCAATACCCGCACAATACAAATGGAGAATCCGATGGCGGTCGGCAACGCCGCGCCGGTGCGCTACGATCCGGTGGCGCAGGCGCTTCACTGGGGCATGTTCCTGCTGGTCACCGTCCAGTGGATCGACGGCAAGATCATGGACGACCTGGCGCGTGGAGGGACACCGCGCGCGCTCGCGTTCGGCACCCACGAGAGTCTCGGCTTGCTGATCCTGATCCTCGTGATCGGGCGTGCGTTCTGGCGCGCGGCGCACCCGCCGCCGCCGCTCGAAGGGCCGGCGTGGCAGCGCTACGTCGCGCGGCTGGCGCATGCGCTGCTGTATCTGCTGCTGATCGCGCTGCCGGTGACCGGCTACCTGACGTTCAGCGCGCAGGGTCACGCGACCACGTTCTTCGGCCTTGTCGACATCCCTGCCGCGCTGGCGCGCGATCGTGCAACAGCGCGCTCGCTGCAGGGCATCCACGAGCTTTTGGGCGACGCGCTGCTGATCGTCGTTGCGCTGCACGCGATCGCCGCGCTATGGCATCACGTCTTCCTGCGCGACGAGACGCTGCGCCGGATGCTGCCGCGGCGCGCGCAGGACGGTTAGCGCGAAGTCCGGGTTCCGCCGCCGCCGATGCTGGCGCCGCTGGGCGCGGGCGCCGCGGCAGTGGGGCTCACCGCCGGAACGTTGCCCGCGATCGAACCGCCGGACGCTGGCGCGCTGCCAAGTGAGCGGCCGCGCAGCGCGGGCACGCCGCCGACGATCTGGTCGACGGTGAGGGCGCTCGAGCCCGCCGCTCCGGTGAAGTACTCGATGCCGATGCAGCGATCGACGTCCATGGCGATGAGCTGCTGGCCGCGCTGGCGCAGCGCCTCGCGCTCGGCTTTCCCCTGGTCGCTGAGGTCGATCGGCGGCATGGTGCCGCGATAGACGACGTTGTCGTTGCGATCGAGGATCTCGTAGCAGTTGATGGCGGCGGCGCCGCCGGAGGCCGCGCCGGCGACGGCCCCGAGCAAAAGCGCAGCGAGCGTGGTTCGCGTCATGATCGTCATCCGCGTGAAGTCGAAGACGCCCATCGTAGTGCCGCGGCGTGCTCCGGGGCAACGCCGCGCGACGGGCGGTACGCGACGACTGTTGCGCAACCGCTACTGCGGGGGCGGCGGTCCGGCGTCGGGCACGACACGCATCCAGCCCTTCGCGCAGCTCGCAACTGCAGGGTAATAGCCGGCATCGGGACAATAGTAGCGATAGGTCTGCGGCGGGGGAGCGTGGGCGGCGTCGGAGGGAAGCGGCGTCGTGACCGCCGAATCCGTCGTGCCCCGGTAGGGCTCCGCCCCGGCGCCGGGGGAGTCGACGTACCACGCGTTGCCGGACGGGTAGGAATAGACCGGATAGTTCGTCGTGTAGGCGGCCGGATAATAAGCGGGCGTGTTGTAGGGGTAATAGAAATACGGCCAGAAACCCCAGTAGGACGGGAAGCCGATCGCGACGCTGTAGCCGCCGGGCCAGCCGTACCAGCCGCCATACCATCCGCGGTAGCCGCCGCCGTACCAGCCGCCGCGGTAGCCGCTGCCGTAATACCGGTTGCCGCCGCCGTGCCAGCCGCCCCCGTGGCCGCCTTGCCACGCCGCCGCCACCGCCGTGCCAGCCGCCGCCATGGCCGCCACCGCCGCCGCCTTGCCACCCGCCGCCGCCGCCACCACCACCTTGCCAACCACCGCCGCCGCCACCATGACCGCCACCGCCACCGCCACCATGACCGCCACCGCCGCCGCCGCGCTGTGCCAGCGCGCTGCCGGATGCCAACGCCACGGCCGCGGCCAGCGCCACGGCGATCCATCGACTGTTCATGATTCCTCCACCACGCTCGTCCGACACCACGGCGCACGCCGGGTTCACCCCCTCTAACGCTGTTGACCGCCCGGCCGCTGACGCGAGGCTTATGCCTGCCGCGGATCGAGGGCGTCGCGCAGCCCGTCGCCGACAGGTTGAACGAGAGCACCAGCGCGAAGATGGACAGGCCCGGCCACACGGCCATCCACGGCGCCTGATCGAGGTAGTTCTTCGCCGTGTTGAGCATGCTACCCCAGCTCGGGGCGGGCGGCTGCTGCCCCAGGCCGAGGAACGACAGGCTCGCCTCGGCGATCACCGCCGCGGCGATCGCGAGCGTCGCCTGGACGATCAGCGCCGGCAGGATGTTGGGCAGCACGTGGCGAGCGCGAGCGCCAGCGGCGGGTTGCCGATGCGCGCGCCGCGAGCACGAAGTCCTCGGCCTTGATCGCCAGCGTCTGGCCGCGCGTCGAGGCGGATGAAGATCGGCGTGGCCGAGATCCCGATGGCGATCATCGCGTTGGTCAGGCTCGGCCCGAGGAACGCGGCCAGGGCGATCGCCAGGATCAGGAATGGGCAGGCGAGGAGGGCGTCGGTCAGCCGCGAGATCAGCATGTCGGTCCTTCCGCCCGCATAGCCGGCGAGCAACCCGATCGGCACGCCGATCGAAAGCGAGATCAGCACCGAGACCACTCCGGCGGCCAGCGACGCCCGCGCCCCGTAGACGACCCGCGACGCGACGTCGCGGCCGATCTCGTCGGTGCCGAACCAGTGCGCCGCCGAAGGCGCCTTGCGGATCGCGCTCCAGCTCGTCGCGAGCGGGTCGTACGGGGCGATCAGCGGCGCCGCGAGCGCGATGGCGACGAACATCAGGATCACCGCGAGGCCCAGCACCGCGGCCGGCCGACGCAGCAGCCGCCGCAGCGGATGTGCGCGCGGCGCGCCGGGTGCCGGCGTCGCGGGCAGCGCGGCGGCGAGGGTCGCCATCAGGCCACCCGGATCCGCGGATTGGCGACCACGTACAGGAGGTCCGCCACGAGGTTCAGCACGATGTAGGCGGTGGCGGTGAACAGCACGACGCCCTGGACGACGGCGTAGTCGCGATTGAACACGGCGTCGACGATCAGCTTGCCGAAGCCGGGAATGCTGAAGACCTGCTCGGTCAGCACGGCGCCCGACAGGAGCGTGCCGAGCTCGAGCGCACCGAGCGTGATCACCGGGATCAGCGCGTTGCGCAATGCGTGCTTCAGCACGACGCCGGGCTCCGAAAGACCCTTGGCGCGCGCGGTGCGCACGTAGTCCGACGAGAGCACCTGGAGCATCGCGCTTCGCGTGTGCCGCATCAGCACGGCCGCGATCGCGTTGCCGAGCACGAACGCCGGCATGATCAGCGCCGCGAGATTGGCGCGCCAGTCCTCGAACGGGCTCACGAAGCCCGATGCGGGCAGCCAGCCGAGCGTGACCGAGAACAGCAGGATCAGCATGATCCCGAGCCAGAAATTCGGCGTCGACAGTCCCCACAGCGCGACGACGTTCGCCGCGTAGTCCCAGGCGGTGCCCCGCTTGACCGCGGACACGATGCCTGCGGGAATGCCGATCGCCAGCGCGATGATCATCGCGAACAGCGCCAGCTCGAGCGTGACGGGCAGCTTCTCGACGATCAGCTCGGTGACCGGCTTCTGCAGGCGCAGCGATTCGCCGAGATCGCCGTGCAGGACGCCCCGGATCCAGTAGAAGTAGCGGACCGGCAGCGGTTCGTCCAGATGGAGCTTCTCGCGCAGGTAGGCCACGACCGTGGGGTCACGGTCCTCGCCGGCGAGCACGACGGCGGGATCGCCCGGCAGCAACTGCTGCAGGCTGAATATCAGGATCGAAACGAAGACGAGCGTCGGGACGATGATCGCGACGCGGCGGACGACGTAGGCGAGCATCGTCGCGCCGCGGTCGCTGCGTCCGGCCCGGTCGGCCTCGCCGGACGCCGCGGTCCTAGTTGAACTTCAGTCCCTGCAGCCGCACCAGCCCGTCGGGCACCGTGCGAAGCCCCGTGAGCTTCGCCGAATGGGCCCACAGCCAGTGGCGGTGGTAGAGGTAGACGATCGGGCGATCCTTGAGCGACGATCGCGGCGAGCTGCTCGAAGAGCTTGCGCCGCTCCGCCGGATCGCGCGTGGTCCGCGACTTGACCAGGATCTCGTCGACCTCGGGCCTGCAGTAGCCGGCGTAGTTGAGCGGCTGCTTGCACGCGTCGAAGCTGAAGATGTTGCCGTCAGGATCGGCGCGGCCGCTCCACGCCAGCACGTAGGCGTCGAACTGGCCCTTGTCGGCCAGGTTGAGCGACGTCGCGAACTCCGTCGACTGGATCTTGATGTCGAAGCCGGCCTCCTTCGCCATCGCCTGCACGACCTGCGCGATCTTCTGCGCGTCGGTCGTCGTCGCCGTCATCAGCGTGAACGACGGATGGGGCACGCCGGCCTCGGCGAGGAGCGCTTTGGCGCGCGCGACGTCGCGCTTGGGCACCGGCATGTTCTTCGCGTAGTACGCGTTGGTCGGCGCGACCCATTGGTTGCCGACGTCGGCCTCGCCCTCCATCACGACCTGCACGATGCCGTCGCGGTCCAGGGCGAGCTCGAAGGCCTCGCGCACGCGCGGGTCCTTGCCGAGCGGGTTCTTCTGCGCCTGGTCGCTCTTGCCGACGTTGATGGTGATGCCCTGGTAGCCGATCTCCACCACCTTGTCGATCTTGAACCGCGCGTCGGACTTGAGCTGCGGCACGTCGGACGCGGCGAGCCGCTCGATGAAGTCGAGCTGGCCCGAACGCAGGTTGGCGAGCCGCACGGTCGAATCGACGATCGGCAGGTAGACGACGCGGTCGAAGTGGATGCTGCCCTTGTCCCAGTAGTCCGGAAACCGCTCGAGCACGATGCGGTCCTGCGCCACGCGCTCGACGAAGCGGAACGGGCCTGCGCACACCGGCTTGGCGCCGAACTTGTCGCCCTCGGCCTGCGCCGCCTTCGGCGAGACGATCATGCCGGAACGATCGGCGAGCTGGGCGAGCAGCGGCGCGAACGGCGCCGACAGATTGAGGCGCACGGTCAGCGGATCGACGACGTCGACCGACGTCACCGGCGCGAGCTCGCCGCGGCGATTCGATCCGGCCATCGTCTTGTGCCGCTCGAGGCTGTACTTGACCGCGGCGGCGTCCATCTTCTCGCCGTCGTGGAAGACGACATTCGGGCGCAATTTGAGCGTCAGCGCCTTGCTGTCGGGCGACCACTCGTAGCCCGTCGCGAGCTGCGGCACGATGTCGAGCTTCTCGTCGATGTCGAACAGCTTGTCGCACAGCGCCGAGAACACGATGCGGCCCACGAACGTGCGCGCGAGCGTGGGATCGAGCACGTCCGGGTCCTCCGCCAACCCAATGCGCAGCGTGCTCTGCGCCTGCGCCGCCGCGCATCCTGCGAAAATCGCCACCGCCACTGCCGCGCCGCGCGCGAGCACGCCGAGGTTACGCATCCTGCGCCTCCCAAAAAAGGGCGCGGCGCTTGCGCGCCGCATGCGCCATCGAGCATAGCATGCGCGCGGCGGCGTGCTTCAGTCCTGCGCGGTCGCCCGGAACTGCACGATCTGCGCCTCGATGACCTCGCGGTCGCAGATGCCGGCGGGGTTGCGCCGGCTCGGCAGGCAGGCGACGAAGGGGCGGAATCGCTCGCCGCTCTTGTGCCAGAGGCGGAACAGCTCGGCCACCGGCTCGGCGTGATCGTCGACGCGAAGATCGATCGCCGGATACAGCTCGGTCGTGTGGACGCGCAGGGCCGCGGCCTGCTTGCCGCGCCTGTCGCCGCCTTCGGCTTCGCCCGCGGCGAGCGCGACGAGCAGGCGCTCGGCGAACGGCAGCGCCGCGCCGGATTCGTAGGCCGCCGCCGTGGCCGCGAGCACGTCGGGACCCGCCAGCATGTTGCCCGCCGTCGAGTAGCCGGCGCCGTGGCGGTGGCCGCACCAGCCGATGCACGCGCGGCCGGTGAACGCGGCGATGCGCCCGGCCGCGTCGATCAAATGCAGCTGGCGGTGGTCACGGCCCGCGTCGGCGAGCGTCAGCGCGGCGACGACGTCCGCGGGAGCGTCACCCCGGGCCAGCGCGTCGAGCGCCGCCTCGCCGTACAGCGGATTGACCAGCGCCTGTGTCGCCAGCGCGCCCACGGCGCTGCGCGCATGGGGACACAGCGCGCCGACCGCGAAGAAGCGGCTCGCGACGGCAACGCCGAGACTGCCGTCCTCCGCGCGCGCGACGATCGACCACGTCATGCGGCGGCATTATGCGCCCGCACCGCGCGCCCTACCGCGCGCCCTACCGCGCGTCGCACCGCGCGTCGGCAGCGGGCAGGCGACGCGCGGACCGACCTGTTCGCGGGCGATCCCGCCGCCGCCCCGCGCGCGGATTCAGTGCAACTGGCCGCGGATCTCGCCGCTCGGCACCGCCGACGTGTGCACGTTGCCGTAGGCCACCCCCGCGCGGATCGCGCGGATCACCTCGTCGAGCTCGCCGGCGACGACGAGCTGCGGCGTCGGTCCGATGACGTTGGCGGCGGTGAGGGTGCCCGTCACCGTGCCGGCCTGCGGGCAGAACGGCGTGATCGCGGCGACGGCGGCGGGCGCGGGCGTACCCGCGGTCTGGCACAGCCAGATGGAGATGCCGCCGCTGACGCCTTGCTGGCCGACGTGGATGTGCGACTGCGTCACGTTGCCCTGCAGATTGTCGTACGCGAGCTCGTATTCGATGGTGCCGGCCTTGTCGTCGATCTTCAGGCGCAGCGCGCCGGACGCTGCGGTGGACACGGCCGGGACTTCATCGAAGCCCTGCAGGCGGACGTTGACCGTTTCGGCGCCGGCCGCGACGGACAGCGCGGCGAGGCCGAGCGTGCAGGCAATTGCAAAGGCGCGCGGCAGGACGGCAGTTGCCATGTCGATTCCTCCTCCGGAAATGGGCGGGCAGGGCGGCGGGACTCCGAGGGGGCGCGCCGGCCCTGCGTCAGGTAACACCCCGGGCGCCGCGGCTATTCCCTCGCGGCCCGCGCCGGCGCCGAAGCGCCGCGGTCACGCGCCGCAAAGCCTGCGCGCTCGTATTCCGCGATCACCTGCGCTCCGAGCAGCAGCACGATGGCGCCGATCTCGGCGGACAGGAGCACGGCAATCGCCGTGGTGAGCGACCCGTAGACGAGCTGGATCTGCGAAATCGTCCCGTAGTACCAGGCGAGCAGATGGCGCGTGATCTCCCACAGCAGTCCGGCGGCGACCCCGCCGATGAGCGCATGGCGCCAGGACAGGCGGCCCACGGGCATCACCAGATAGATCGCGGTGAGAAGGAGGACTTCCCCACCCACGCCGACGGCGTAGAGGAGGAAGTCGGAAAGCTCCGCGAGCGAGGTCGGGATGCCGAACAGGGTGACGTTGCGCCCGGCGAGCACCGCCAATTTGCCCGAGACGAGCGTCACGATGAGAAGGCCGAGGCCGAGGAAGACGATGAAGAGGTAGGGCATCACCGCGGAAACCAGGAAGGGCCGGCGGCGCGAGCGACCGCGATGGTGAAAGATCACCGCCATCGCGGTCTCGAGCACGGTGAACGCGAGCGCGCTGAACACCAGCATGGAGGCAACCACCACGCCGCCTACCAGCGTGCGGTGCTCGAGGAACGCCGCGAAGTCCGCCACCAGCACCCCGGACTGTCCCGGCACGACGAACTCCAGGTATTCGCTCAGCGCCGCCAGAAGGCGCGTCGCATCGATGAAGTGCGACAGCACGATCAAAAGCAGGATGACGAGGGGGATGAGCGACAGCAGGGCGTAGTACGCCACGGCGCCGGCGAGCAGCAGGCCGCGATTCTGCTGAAATGCCCGCAGGACGTTGCCCGCGAACGCCGCCGGATGACGGAAGACCGGCCGCGACGGGGAATGCGACGGGTCCTCCGTCCGCATCATCGTCGGGCGGTGGCCGACCGCGGCATCGGTGCCGCGCCGCCGCGCCTTCCGCCAGGGCGCCGACCGGCGCGGCGCGGTCGGGTAGCGGCGATCGCCGCGTGGCCGCGCGTCATCGAGACCAGCGCGGCACCGCGTCCGTCACACCGGGTCATCTCCGCCGGGCGTGCGGTGCGGTGCGACGACGTCGGTCGCGTCGTCGATGTAGTTGAGCGCCTCGTTCAGCATCGACAGCGCGGTCGACACATGGCCCGCGGCGAGCGCCGCGCGCACGTCGACGAAGTACTGCCGCAGCCGCTGCGCGTAGGCCTCCGAGCGGTCCAGCTCGGCGACGAGCCGGGCGACTTCGGGTCCGGCGGATTCGTCCGGCGCGCTCATCGGCGGGCAGGGAGGAGCGGACGGAGGATCGGTCCGGGCGATGGCCGCGATCGATTCATGCGATTGGATTTCGCTGCCAGGTCGCCCTACCTTCATGGCGTCGGCTCACGAGGCCGGCCTTCCAACCATGCCGTTACGCAGAGGAACTCCACCATGCCCTCCGTCGAACCCCGCGTTGCGCGATCCGCGAACGCCGAGCGCCCCGACCCATCGTACTGGACAGTCTACGATCACTTCATGATCGAACGCGAGGCGCGCGCGCTGCGCCGGGCGTACACGTGGTCGCTTATCACGAGCGCCCTCGCGCGCCTGCGCGCCCGTCTCGCCGGCACTCCCGGGGCCAGCCCGCGGTCCGCGCCGCGGCTCAGCCCTCGTACTTGAAGGAGAGCTGCATGCGCGCACGATAGGCGACGACCTTGCCGTTCTCGACTTTCATGTCGAGCTTGGTGACTTCGGCGATGCGCAGGTCGCGCAGCGACTTGCTCGCGGTGGCGACGGCTCTGGACGCCGCGTCCTCCCACGACACCGTGCTCGTGCCGATCACGTCGATGACTCGGTATACACCGTCACTTCCCGCGTTCTTCTTCGCCATGATGTGAGGTCCTCTCCGGTTCGATTTGTGTTGGGTCGCCGCCGCGGTGCGCCGCAGGGGACGTCTCGATGATACCCGCGGATCCGTGGGCTGGCGAGGGCGGGGCCGGCGTCAGCACGAAGGAGTGCACGGCTTCGGGTGCCCAGTCGGCGTCCGCAGCGGGTGGGTAGGGCTTGCAGAGGAGAAGGTTCGGCGGTGCGCGCAAATGCAGTCCGAGGTCCATCCACGCCGCCTGGAGGGCGCGGATGCTGGCGACGTTCCGCACGAGCTTCGAAGGATCGTGCTGGCGCTGCCCGGCATGTACGCGAAAGGCGCTTTGCGGCGCGCCGAGGTAGACGGCATCGCCCTTCAGCAGCGCGGCCGCCCACATCGTCATGTCGATCACGCCGTGTCCCGGCACGCCGTCGAAATGAAAGCATGCGGGGCGCTGGTCCCCGAGGTCGGCCTTGCGCAGGAGCGCCGTCGAGGGCTCGCCGATGAAGTTGAGCCCGGCGAGCAGCATCGCGTTGGCGAGCGTCCAGCCTGCGATCACGCGATCGCCGGCGACGACGGGCAGCGTCGCCGGCTGGTCCGGGAGCCGCGCGCCCGCGGCGTCGATGCGCAGCCGGCGCGACGTCGCCAGCGTGAGGTCCGGCACGCGGCGGAACGCGTCGACCAAGGTCGTCACGCAAGCCGGTGCGAGGAGATCGTCGTCGCACAGGAACTTGACGAATTCGCCGGTCGCCTCGTCGAAGCACCTGACGTAGTTGCCGCGCACGCCGAGCCGCTCGGCGTTGCGCAGATACCGGATCGGACGCGTCGTCGCGCATTCGCGCACGATCGCCTCGATCGCGCCGTCGCGCGAGTCGTCGCACACGACGACCTCGAGATTGGCATAGGTCTGCGCCAGGACGCTGCGCAGCGCCGCGGCGAAGAAGCGCGGCCCGTACGCCGGAATGGCGACGGTGACGAGCGGCTCTCCGCTCGCCAGGCGCGCCGGCTTCACGAACGCTGCGCCGCCGTCCGCGGGCGCGCTGACCAAGCCCGCGAGGCGGGCGGTCGCCGTGAGCGCGTCGCCGGGCGGCGCTGTGCGCTGCGCCGCGATCCGCAACCGGCCGCCGCCCTCGAGCACGCGCCGGCACTCGAGCAGCAGCTGCAGGAGTGCCGGGCGCGCAAGGTGCAAGGCGCTTTCACCGACCGCGATTTCGCGCACCGCGCGGTCGACGAACGGCAGCTCGTCACCGAAGCGGTACGGCACGTCCGCGTCGTCGCGCGCGTCCGCCGCCAGCCATCCCGGCACGCGCCGTTCCGGTTGCGCGATCGCGACGCGCAGCGGCGCGCCGCTCAGGTCGCCCGGCGCCATACGCCGTCGCGCCGCAGCGTCTCCACGTCGCGCGGATCGGCGCCGCGCGCGACGACCGTCTCGAAGATCTCGCGCGGCGCGGTCGCGGGCGCGATCGGCGAGGGCGCGAGCGTCCGCCCGGTGAAGGCGGCGATGGCGATGCCCACTTCGTCGAATCCCAGTTGCCAGCGCTCGATCGTCCCGCCGGTGAAGCGACCGTTGAACTCGTGGATCAACAGCCGGCCCGCTGCGTCCTTCTGGCACTGGATGTTGAGCGGACCGCGCCAGCCGGCTGCCGCGAAAGCCGCGGCGCAGCGCGTCCCGATCGCGCGCGCGTCGTCGTCGTCATCGGGCCGCACGACTTTCGAGCGCCGGCGATCGCTCAGGTTGCGCGTGCAGATCACCGGACCCGGCGTACCTTCGGGGCGGATCAGCGCCTGGATCGAGTGCTTGAGGCCCTGGAACGTGTGGAACAGCGGCAGGCCATCGCGCTTCGCGTCGGCGAGGAAGCGCGCGGCGGCGTCGGTATCGCCCAGGAAACGCTGCGCGACCGCATCGTCGCGGGCCAGCGCGCGCGCCAGCTGCGCGTCGTTCCAAACGAGCAATACGCCCATCGACGCATAGCCGCGGCGCGGCTTCACGATGAGCGGAAAGCCTGTGGCGCGCACGAAGGCGCGGCGCGCGCCGCCGGACGCGGGTGCGCATAGGGTGGGCGCGAACGGAAGGTCGTGCGCGGCACAGAACGCGAAGCTCTCCGCCTTGTCGACGATCACCGCCGCGCATGCGGCGTTGCCACAAAGCAGGCGCGGCGCGAGATCGGGGCGCCGCTCGCGCAGCCCCGCAAGCAACAGCACGTCGTCGTCGCGGCAGGGAACGACGAGGTCGACCCGCTCGGCCGCCATCAGCGCGGCCAGCGCCGGCGCGAAGGCGGGATCGGCGCTCGCCGGCACGCGATGCACGATGTCGTAGTCGAACAGGCCCGGCTCGTCGACCACGCTCGAGGTCGCGATCAGCACGATCTCCTGGCGGCGGTGGCGCAGCGTCGCATGGATGTTCTGCCCGACGCGCGTGCCGGCCGCGAGGACGAGCAGGCGCAGCGGCTCCATCGTCAGCGCGGCGCCGGCGCGCCGATACCGAGGCGTGCCACGATCGCCCGCCATTTCGCTTCGTCCTGCGCGAGGTAGCGCGCGAACGACGCGGGGGACCCGCCCGCCGGCTCCAGACCCTGCCGCTCCATCCAGTCGCGCGTCGCCGGGTCGGCAAGGATCGATTCGAGCTCGGCATTCAGGCGCGCGATTGCCTGCGGCGGCGTTCCCGCCGGCGCGACGAAGCCCAGCCACTTCCGCACGTCCACGTCGCCGTAGCCCGCTTCGGCGAGCGTCGGCACGTCGGGAAGCACGGGTGAGCGGCGATCGGTCAGCACGACCAGCGGCCGCGCCTTGCCGGCGCGAATCACCGGTAACGCGGACGTCACGGCGCCCGCCATCACCTGGACCTCGTCGGCGACCAGCGCGCGATAGCCATCGGCGGTCCCCCGATAGGGCACGTGGACGAGTTCGATGCCGGCGACCGCGGCGAGCACCGCGGTGTCGATGTGGTTGGCCGAGCCGACACCCGACGATGCGTAATTGAGCAATCCGGGATGCGCGCTTGCGTAGCGCGCGAGATCGGACAGCGTCTTGACCGGCAGCCGTTCGTTGACGACGACCACCGATGTCGCGAAGGCGATGTCGAACACCGGCGTGAAATCCCGCCCCATGTCGATCGGCAGCCGCGTCGTGAGCGCGGCGACGACCTGCGTCGCGGCCGTCGCGAACAACAGCGTGTATCCGTCGGGCGGCGCGCGCGCGATGGCCTCGGCCGCGATGACACCGTTGGCGCCGGGCCGGTTCTCGATCACGACCGGCACGTCGAGGCGCGTGGCGAGGCGCGCGCCGAAATGACGCGCCAGCACGTCGCCCAGGCCACCCGGGGCCGTCGGGACCACGATCTTGACGGGGCGGTTCGGGAAGGATTCGCCCAGAGCGCCGGCCGGCGCGGACGCGACGACGCCCAGGCAGCAGGCGGTCGCGAGCACGAGCCGTCGCACGATCAGCGATAGACGGGATCCGGCTGCGTGAACTACGCGTGCAGGATGCGGTAGACCATCAGGTAGTTCTTCTGCTGGAAGCTCGCATGCGATATGCCTGCCATCATCGAGAACTGCTTGTCGGCGTTCGCCAGGCGCACGAAGAAGGCGATGAGATCGTCGAGCGCGGCGATGCCGTCGTATTCGCCGCGCATCACCATCGTCGGCACCGTGATCCGCGCGGGATCGACGACCGGCAGCTTCGAGCACATGTCGATGTACGTGCCGTTGGGCATCGAGTCGTCGAGCGCGAGGATCGCATCCGCAAAGGCGTCGACGACGCGCCGCTCGGCGCAGTCCGGATGATCGCGCTCGAAGATCGAGTAGACGAACGCGCGGTCGATCGGACGCCGCTTGTTCGCCAGGAACTCGGGCAGCTTCTTGCGCCGCTGCTCGAGCGTCGGCGCGCCCTCGCCGGTCCACACGAAGGCGTCGAGCGCGAGCCGCGCCACGCGCTCGGGATGGCGCTCGGCGAACATCGCGGCGCGCAGCGCGCCGGACGAGATGCCGTAGGTCAGGAAGCGCGAGACTCCGCGCGCCTGCGCCGACATGGGCGGTCGCGGCCGCGAGGTCGTCGGCGCCGTTCGCGATGTCGCAGTCGATGTCGCGGTGCTTGTCGGAGCGGCCGTAGCCTTCCATGTCGACGCACCAGCAGACGAAGCCGCGGCGCGCGAACCAGTCCATCACCGAGGAATCGGGGCGGCCGGGGACGGCCAGATCGAACGTCGGCTGCGACGCCATCGACGAGCCGTGCACGAAGAGCACGGCCGGCTTGCCCTCGGGGCTGCCGACGAATTTCTCCCAGAGGAACAGGCGGACGTCGCCCTTGCGGGTCCAGTGCTCGCACACCGGTTACCGCGGCGCTGTCGTCCATGCGGTCGGGCTTCAATCGATTTTCGCGCCGGTGTCGCGGACCACCTTGCCCCACTGGTCCCGCTCGGCGCGGAAATACGTGCCGAACTCCGCCGGCGTCGAGCCGACGATCTCGATTCCGGCGGTGGCCATGTAGGTCCTGACCTCCGGCGTGGCGAGCGCCGCGACGACCTCGCGGTGCAGCCGCTCGACGATTGCCGGCGGGGTGCCCTTCGGCGCCAGCAGGCCCATCCACACGTACGCCTCGACGCCGGGAACGCCCGCCTCGCTCATCGTCGGCACGTCGGGAAACTGCGGCGAGCGTTGCGCGCCCGTCACCGCCAGCGGCCGCAGCTTGCCGGCCTTGATGTGCCCCACCATCCCCGCCGTGCCGGGAATCGCCGCCGCGACGGTTCCGGCGAGAAGGTCGGTCGTCGCCTGGGCGCTGCCGCGGTAGGGCACGTGATTGAGCTTGACGCCGGTCACCGACGCGAACAGCGCCATGAACAGGTGCTGGCCGCTGCCGTTGCCCGACGACGCGTAATCGACCTTTCCGGGCCGTGCCTTGGCGTAGGCGACGAACTCGGCCACGCTCGTCACCGGCAGCGACGGATTGACGACGAGCACGCCGGGCTCGCGGCCGATGAGCGAAATCGGCGCGAAGTCCTCGATCGGATCGTACGAGAGGTGCTTGTACAGCGACGCGCTGATCGCGTTGGTCTGCGAGGCGAGCAGCAGCGTGTAGCCGTCGGGAGCGGCCTTGGCCACGATTTCGGTGCCGATCGTCGCGCCTGCGCCGGGCTTGTTCTCGACGACGACCTGCTGGCCGAGGCGCTCGCTCATCTTCTGCGCGATGAGCCGCATCGGGCCGTCGACGGCGCCGCCGGGCGAGAAGGGCACGATGACGCGAACCGGACGGGTCGGGTAGTCCTGCGCCTGCACGCCGGCACCCGTCGCGGCGAGGGCCGACGTCGCGATGGCCAGCGCGAAAGATCGCAGGCGGGCACGGGCGGACGGATGTCGCGGGGCAGCCATCGTCGAGTCCTCGGGGGCGAAGCGGGCGCGCAATGGTCGCACGCCGGCGCATCGCGTTCAACGCGGCGGCTTGGCCGGGCGGCATCGGCGTTAGCGCTCGATGCGCAGCGTGGCGGCGAGCGCGTTGTGGTCGGACGACGTCACCGCGACCGTGGCCGCGGACACGGCCGCCAGCCCGCGCACCCAAAGGTAATCGACGGGATGGCCGAGGAATCGCGTGCGCCGGTCGGGATCGAACATGATCTCGTGAAGCCCCAGAGCTCGTGCAGCGGCATCCAGCGCTGCCCGCCGCGGGTCGCTCCAGGTGTTGAAGTCCCCCGCGAAGAGGATCGGCCCCTTGTGCGGGGCGAGCACGCGGACGAGTTGCGCCAGCTGCGCTTCGTAGGGCGCGTTCAACAGCGAGAAATTCACCGCGTGGACATTGACGACGGCGAGGGTCGCGGCGCTTCCCGCGAGCGCGAACCACGCGACCAGCGCCGTCTTCGGGATGCCGAGCAGCGGCTCCACCGCACGCTCCGCGCACACGGCGAGCGGCGGTACCGTGGCGGCGGTCACGACGCCGTGGTCCAGGTCGCGATAGATGAAGGCGCTCGACATCGTGTAGGCGAGCCCGCGCGTGCGCAGGATCGCCTGCAGTTCGCTGCCGAGGACACTTTCCTGGATCAGCGCGACGTCGGCGTCGGCGAGCAAGCGCGCGAGATCCTGTTGCCAGCCGGCGTCCGCCTGCTTGTGGATGTTCCACAGCAGCACGCGGATGCCGGCCGGGTCGAGGGCGGCCACGTTGTTCGGCGGCGGCGGCGGTGCCCGCCCGCTGCAGCCGATGGCGGCGACGCGCAGCGAACCGTCGTCGGCGGGCGACAGTCCGCGCGGCAACTCGGTCAACGTCACGCAGGCGCCGAGCGCGAGCGCGGTCATGCACGCCGTCGCCCGGAGCAGCATGCGGCGAACGAGGTTGGACATTTGCGATGCGGAGGGGAAAAAACGTGGAAGCGGCGGCGATGCGGGGGTAGAATGCGCTCGCTTCTGAAACGCAGTTTGCCGGAGAAATCGTTGCCCTGCAGCCGTTGTGGTAATCCTCGCATCAATGACGCGCGCTCGTGCGCCGTGTGCAGTCCGCGCCACCCCCAGGTCGTCTCGCCCGCAGGCGCCGGCGCGCTGACGGTCCAGGACGACACGATCCAGATCCCCCGCTCCGCGCTCGGTGACGACGGCCGCGTGGTGCGCCCCACGCTGGCGGTGCTGTTCCGCCTTGCGGTCGGCCCTTCCGCCGACTACTACGCGCCGCGGTTTCTGCGCTACGAGCGTGCGGGCCATGGGGCGCCGGGTTGGCACTGGCCTGCGCTCCTGTTCCAGTGCCTCTGGGCGTTCTATCGCCGCCTCTGGGTGCTCGGCGTGTTCTATGCGCTGCTCACCGCCGCGGGCGCGATGACGTTCGTGTCCCTGGCGGAGAACATCGACGACTGGAGCCTCCCGTGGCTCGTGTGCGCCGGCGCCTGCATCTGGCTCGGGCCGGGAATCTTCGCCGCGCTCGTTGCGACGCCGCTCCTCTACAGCAACATACGACGCCTCGTGCGGCGGGCCGAGGCGATGAGCCGCGACGCCGCGACCGCCGCCTCGGTGCTCGCGGCGCGCCCGTCCACGTCCTGGCACGGCGCGCTGCTCTTCGGCGGCGGCGCCCTCGCGCTGGCGTTGGGCCCGATGGCGCCGACGATGCATGCGGCGTATCAGGAGCATGCCGTGCGCGAGAAGGTGGCGGAGAGCCTGCGTGCGATCGCGCCCCTCCAGCAGCAGGTCGAGCGGGAGTGGACACGCTTCGCGACCGTGCCGCATGCCTTCGACGGCGCCTCGCTCGTCGCGCTGCAGTGGACGCAGATCCTCGACAAGGACGTGAACGTCAGCCCGATCACCGGACGGGTGCGCGTCGGCCTCGGTCGTTCGATCCCCGAACTGTGGGGCAAGTCGATCCTGCTCGCGCCGGCCGCAGACTGGCTGCAGCGCATCCACTGGACGTGCATTCCCGTGGACATCCCGCAACGCTTCCTGCCCAAGGAGTGCCGCGAACCATGAATGACGACACGTTCAATCTCAGCATCCGCAAGTTCCTGAAGATGGTGGGCATCAACTCGCAGCGCGAGATCGAGCGCGCGGTGGCCAAGGCGCTCGCCGACAAGTCCATCGGCGGCACCGAGACGTTTCCCGCCCGGGTGACGCTCGAGGTGGCAGGACTGAAGATCGACGCGGTCTTCGACGGCGAGATCAAGCTCCAGTAGCGGCCACGGCACCGCACCGAGGGGATCGGCCGATGGGCTCCCGGGACGGGCGGGTCGATGCGTACATCCGCGCTGCCGCGCCGTTTGCGCGACCCATCCTCGCACGCCTGCGCGAGGCGATACACGCCGGCTGTCCGGGGGTGATCGAGACGATCAAGTGGGGCCACCCTTTTTTCGAGCGCCGCGGCGTGCTGTGCTCGATGGCGGCGTTCCGGGCGCACTGCGCGTTCGCCTTGCGGCCCGGGACGGTGACCGCGGTTGCGGGGAAATCGGGCGCCGCGACAGGACGGTTCGGCCGCATCACGCGGCTCGCCGACCTTCCGAAGGACGCCGAGCTCAGGGCCGTCGTCCGCGAGGCGGCGTTGCTCAACGAGGCGGGCGTCAAGGCGGCGGCCGGTGCCCACGACGAAGGCGCGCGCGCGAGGGTCGTGCCCGACGATGCCGCGCGTCACGACAGCTTGCCGACGCGCCACGGGCGAGGCTAACCTTCGCTCTCCCCCACCGCCGGTCAGGAACGCCGATGTCGACGTTTTCGCACCGCTGCCGATGCGCCGGCGTCGCCGCCGTCGCCGCCCTTCTCGCCACGGGACATGCAATCGCTGCGGGCGTCACCGAGTGCACGGTCGCGGGACAGTGCTACTGCGTCAACGCCGACTTCAAGGATGCAATCGCCGAAAAGGTCGACCACTTCCGCAAGGCGATCGCCGCCGAGCGCGCCAAGGGCAAGGCGATCGGCTACATGAGCGTGCCGCTGTCGTCGAGCGGCGGCGGCTATTTCAACCTGAACCGCGAGGTGGCCGAGAAGATCAAGGAGCGCGTGGAAGCGCGGCTGGGCGCCAATTCCGCATGGCTGCTCAATCCCGCGGCGCGCGACGCCGACCTGCCCACGCTCAACAACGTGCGCGCGGGACAGGCGGACTACCTGCTGATGTGGACGCGCATCCTGGAGGGGCCGAAGGGACTCGGCGAAGACCTCGATTTCGTCTACTTCGTCGGACCCTCCGATTATGCGGCGTTCTTCGGGCTGACCGGCAAGGACGACATGGACAGGATCTCGGCGTATTTCGATGATCGCGTCGCCAAGGATCCCGCGCTCAAGGCCGCCGTCGAACGCGGCTCGACCAGCAGGACGGCGTTTCGCAATTACTACGGACTGCGCGCGTCGGTGGCGTTTTCAGTGGGCGCGCACGACGAGTGGAACGTCATACGGACGGTGAACCAGCGGCGCCGTGACGATCCCGCCTACGGCATGGCGAACCAGCTGCCGGTGCTGTTCGACGGACACGCGGTGTCGAGCGGCGAGTACGAGACCCCGGTCACCGGCGGGAATGCCGGCGCCTGCCGGAACAACTGAGCGGCGCTGCCGCGCGCGAGCTCAGGCGACGCCGTGCGCTTTGTCGCCGGACTCGGGAAGCGGGCTGGTCGCGCCCGCAGCCGTCCGGTCTTCCTCGGCCGAGGCCACGAACATCAGCGCCATCAGCACGATTCCGGCGCAACCGCCGCCGACGAAAGCCCACAGCACCCACCACGTCGATACCGCCATGTCACCCCCCGCCCGTCGTCCTAGGAGTCCTGCGATCCATCAGCGATAACAATATCTTGTATGACGGGATTGCCGTTGATACTAAGGATAGTGGGCCAAACGCGTCACCGCAAGGGTCGCCGGCGCAAATCGACCGCAAAGATGTCAGACGACCGTCGAGCGTCCCAACGGCACAACACCCGGCGGTTGGACGCGGGCGACGCCGGAAGCCGTCGCGGCCGGTCGCGATGCGACCAGCACCCCGCCGGAAATGACCAGGATAGCGAACGCCTCCCGCGGCGGGATCGGATCCCCGGCGAGCACCAGCGAACACAACGCACCTCCCACCGGCACGAGGGCGGAGAGGACGCCGAGCGTCTGGCTGCCGATCGTCAGCGCCGCGTAGTTGAGGGCGAGCAGCGCGATGCAGCCGACGACCACGCCCTGGACGACGATCTGCCAGACTATCTCGCGCAGCGGCGCCGTGGCGATCGTGCTCGCTGCAACAAACGCGTGCCACGGGACGAGGATCAGCGCCGAAGTGACGCAGACCAGCGCTGCGCCGAGCACCGGATCGAGGCGCCGCTGCTGCAGGTACAGGTAGTAAATGCCGCCGAGCGCCGAGGCGGTCAGAAACAGGGCGTCGCCCGCCAGGACGCGCAGATCCGGCCATGCCGCCCCCGAGGCGAGGAGCAACAGCACGACGCCGCCGATGATGATCGCCATGCCGGCGGCGCGTCGCGCGCTCACGCGGATGCCGAGCGCGGCATAGCCGATGATCGCGATCCACGCGGCGATCGCACCCGGCCCGAGCGCGGCGGCGTGGCTCGCCGGGGCCAGCTTGAGGCCGAAGATCACGCAGGCCGCCATGCCCCAGCCATGGAGGAAAGACAGGGGAAGCGCCGACGCCCAGTCGGCGCGCGTGAGCTCCCGCCGGCGCCGGACGAGGCAGGGGAGGAAGATCAGGCCGCTGACGCCGAGGCGGAACAGCAAAAGATCGCCCGGGGTCAGCGCCGACGTGACGCTGACCCGCGTCAGCGCCGGGTAGGCCGAGGTGATGAGCACCGCCGCGAACGCAGCGACGTAGCCGAACGGCGCGAGACGAGCGCCGGCGACCGCGTTCCGGGTGGGCGCCGCGGGCGGGCGCGGACGCGCTGCGCTCACGGCGCATGTTCCGCGGCGGTTTCGGCCGGCGCAGGGTCGCCCCGCGGCGCCGGTTCCCTGCCGCGCTTGCGCACTTCGGCGGCATAGCGGCCGACTTTCCGGTAGTGGCCCCGGTTCGGCTCGACCACCGTGCGCCGGTAATCCTCCCAATCCTGCGCGGTCATGCGATCGAGCGAGTCGACGACATCGAATGCGCGCATCCGGGCGTCGTCGTAGGTTTCGCGCAGCAAGGGCTGCGCCTGGAACAGCGGCCGTTTGTGATTGATCTCGATCGGGCGGTCGGTGGCGGTGAGCCGCAGGTTGATGAACAACGGACCGAACCAGCGATCGGTCTCGATGACGCCTTCGTAGCACTCGTAGGCCTGGCTGCGCGGCAGGTTGACCGGCGGGCGGACGAGCAGGCTCCAGCCGGGCTTGGTCCTGACGAACAATCCCGACCAGATCTGCACGACGCCCGGAAAGAAGCTGCGGGAGAGGAACGGCGGCGCATAGCCGCGGATGTCGTCCGGCGCGAGCGCGTCGAAATGCGCGGGAAACTCCGGGAAGTGCTCCATCCCCAGCGGGAACCAGCTCTCGGCATCCTCGTGCGTCCACAGGACGTCGGTCCCGTCCCACTGGAGATGGAACGTCATCGGCGGGAAGATGTAATAGCCGTAGGCCGACGCGCTGGTGAGCGCTTCGCAGTATTGGACGGCGGCGTGTGGAATCACTCCGAGCGCCGCGCGATCGGCGCGCATCGGCTCGAAGCTCTCGGGCAGGGCGCGATAGAAACGAACCGTCGGCTCGGCCATCGCTTCGTTCGTTGCGATCGATTTCATCGTGGTCCTTTGTCGTGCGCGGCCGGAAGCGCCATCGCTCCCGGCCGCCGATGCAATTGCCGGCGCGCAGCGATCGTTCAACGGCGCGAAGGCGACGCTGCGCGCTTCAGCGCGACCTTGGGCGCGATCGCGCCGTTGCCGATCTCGACCTGCACCGGCGATGCGGCGCGCTTGAGCGCGACCTTCGGCGCGATCGCGCCGTTGCCGATCTCGACCCTCACCGGCGGTGCGGCGCGCTTGAGCGCGACCTTGGGCGCGATCGCGCCGTTGCCGATCTCGACCTTCACCGGGACGTTGGCGCCGCGACGCACGACCAGCGCCTTCGCAACGAAAGTGTGCTTCGTTTCGTTCATGACGAGCTCCTGAGAAGTGGGGTGGTGTCTGGCCCAGGACGGGACAGCACGCGTTCAAGTTAGAGCCATTGCACTGCGCAAACCCCACCCGTTCAGGGGACAATCGCAGGCGTCGTCGGTCATGCCGACACGCGACGGGACCGACTTATGACAACGGGTTGCGAAACACGCGCTCGCGGGACGCGACGCGCCGTTTCAGGCCTGTCCGACTTTCGCGCGTCGATGCGCGACCACCCCATCCTGCGCGAGACGCAGGAGAACGTCGGCGACTTCGTCGCGGTTATGCACCTGCAGCCGCGCGAACACCTGCTTGACGTGGTAGTTCGCGGTATTGAGGGTGAGATCGAGCGCGCGTGCGATTTCCTGATTGCTGTTGCCCTCGGCCAGCAGCAGCGCCACCTCGCGCTGCTGCGGCGAAAGGGCGGACGCGCCGGTGCCGCGCGCGAGCGCCAGCGCACGCGGCTCCTTGCGGCCGATCAACAGGCCGACATAGTCGCGGCCCGGACCGTTGGCGTCAGGCAGCCGATAGCCGCGGATGCGGAAATATCCCCACGGCGATCGCCGCTGCAGGTCGACGTGATGTCCGCGCGCCCGGTCGCCGCCGTCGGTCTGCGTTGCGAGCGCGCGCAGGAAGGTCGTCACCACGCGGGCTTCGTCGTGCGCGGTGCGCGGCGCGACGTCGCCCATTGCCAGCATTCGAACCAGCCGCGACCAGTCGGGCGGCGCGCTGACGGCGCGCCCGTCGGGATCGACGACGCCGAGCCACTCCTCGACGACGTCCGCCTGCTCGGTGGCCGCCGCCGACAACGGCTGCGGTCGCAGCCCGGCGGCCAGGTAGCGCAGCAACCCCCGGAGCACGTTCAGGTCGCGGCGCCCGAACTCGGGATCGCGCGCGCCGCGGTAGAAGCTCAGCTGCCCGATCGGCACCGTGCCGTCGCGCAGCACGCCATACAGGATCTGGTAGGCGTCGAGGCGCGCCAGGACGTCACGGAAATACTCCGAGGCGAGCTCCAGCTTCGTGACCTTGTGGGTCGAGACCGGATCGCCGGCGCGGACGCGGGCCGCGAACGCGGCCGGGAAGCCGCTTACCGCGTGCTGGTAGTGCTTTTCGTAGTAGCGCGCCATCGCCTCCGGCGGAAGGAGGCGCTCGGCGTACAGGCCGGTCATCTCGAAATGCGAGTCGACCCAGAACACGGCGGCGGAGTGCGACGGGATCAGCTCGCGAAGCGCGGGCAGCAGGGACGGCGCGAGCGTCTGCGCGGGCAGGCCCAGGCCGCACAGCTTGCGGATCAGGGCGAGTTGGCGGTTGTGGGTCATGGCGCTGGCGCGCAGTTTGCACCGAGGGATCAAATTATGCGAATGGGGCGCCCTTGCGCAACAATAGGCGCTCCAGCAGCCACAAGTGACGCTCGACGCTGCCCACGCGACGTCCCATGAGTGAACTCGTCGACCCCCCCGGTCCCGGCCTCGGCCCGGCGTCGGCGACGCTGCGCTACGAGAAGCGGGTCATCGTCTTCGTCGACGTCGTCGAATCGGTGCGCCTGATGCAGCGGGATGAACTGGCGGCGGCGCAGCGCATCCGCGCGCTGCTCATCGGCGCGGCGCAGGACATCATTCCGGCGCATCAGGGTCGCTTGCTGCAGCGGCTGGGCGATGGCCTGCTCGTCACCTTCACGGATGCCCGTTGCGCGGCCGCCTGTGCCGCGGCGCTGCACGAGCGTGCCGGCCGCATGGCGGCGGGCGTCGCGCCGGCCGACCGCATCCTGCTGCGGATCGGCATCCATGCGGCCGACGTCCTGACCGACGACGTGGCGTTCTACGGCCACGGCGTCAATCTCGCCGCGCGCGTCGCGACGCTCGCCGGTCCCGGCGAGACGGTCATCTCGGGCGCGCTGCGCGACCAGCTCACGAGCGGCGTCGACGGCGAGATCGTCGACATGGGCGAATGCCACCTGAAGCACATCGACACGCCGTTGCGCGCGTTTCGCCTCGGCGCCCGCGCCGCACGCATGCCGCTGCTCGACTCGCAGATCGCGCTGCGGCCCACCATCGCGGTCATTCCGTTCGCCTGCCTCGACGGCGCCGCGGCGATGGTCGCCATCGGCGAGGTGATCGCCGACGCGATCATCGCGATCCTGTCCCGCTCACCGGAGCTTCGCGTCGTCTCGCGCCTGTCCACGACGGCGTTTCGCGGCCGTCACGCGCGGCTGGAGGACATTCGCGCGTTCCTCGGCGCCACGTACGTGCTCACGGGGACTTACCGGTCGGCGGGGGCGGCGATCGTCGTGAACATCGAGCTCGCCGACGCGCGCACCGGCCAGATCGTGCACGCGGAGGAGCTGCGGGGGCCCGTGGAGGGACTCGTCCGCGCCGACGAAGAGGTCGTGGGGGCGATCGTCGGCGGCGTGGGCAGGGCGGTCATGAACACGGCGATCGTGCGCACGCGCTCCAAGGCGCTGCCGACGCTCGACGCCTACACGCTGCTGTTGGGCGGCGTCGGGCTGATGCACAGCAGCGAGCTCTCCGACTTCGAGAAGAGCCGCGCCGCGTTCGAGCAGCTGATCGAGCGCTATCCGCGCTATTCGACGCCGTACGCCTACCTCGCCGAGTGGCACGTGTTCAAGGTGACGCAGGGATGGTTCACGAGCCTGGAGCGCGAAGCCGCCGAGGCGCTCGACTACGCGCGCCGCGCGCTCGACGTCGACGAGCCGGATGCGCACGAGCTCACCGCGTTCGGACTCGTCAACACGAACCTGCTGCATCGGCACGACGAGGCGCGCGCGAGCTACGATCTGGCGCTCGCCAGGAATCCGAACGAGGGCCTCGCCTGGCTTCACCGCGGCGTCCTGTCCGCCTTCCAGGGACGCGGTCCGGAAGCCGTCGAGGAGACCACGCGCGCGGTGGCGCTGTCGCCGCTCGATCCATGGCGGTATTACTACGATTCGCTGGGCGCGACGGCGGCACTCGCTGCCCGGGACTACGCTGCGGCGATCGCGCTCGCCGAGCGGTCGCTGCAGGGCAATCGCCTGCATGCCTCGACGCTGCGGGTGATCGCCATCGCCTCCGCCGAGCTCGGCCGCCTCGACTTCGCGCGGGAGGCCGTGGACGAGCTCCGGAAGCTCGATCCGCTGCTCACCGTCAGCCGCTATCGCGCCCGCTCGGCCGCGCGCGGGTACGCGACGGGCGCCGCGTGGGCCGATGCCTTGCAGCGCGCAGGCCTGCCGCCGTAGCCGCCGCCCGCGGGGTCGCCCTTACGCCGGCATGATCGCCGCGGCAACGGCGTCGCCGACCGTTTCCAGCCAGACGAAGGTCAGCCGCTTGCGGGCGTCCTCGGGAATCTCCTCGAGGTCGCGCTGGTTGCGCTTCGGCAGCATGACCGTCGCTATGCCCGCGCGCAGCGCCGCCAGCACCTTCTCCTTGACGCCGCCGATCGGAAGCACGAGCCCGCGCAGGCTGACCTCGCCGGTCATCGCGACGTCGTTGCGCACCGGCCGGTTGGTCATCAGCGAGGCGAGCGCAGTGAACATCGCCACCCCCGCGCTGGGGCCGTCCTTGGGAATCGCCCCCGCCGGCACGTGCACGTGGATGTCGCTCTTCTCGAAGAGCTCCGGCGCGATGTCGAGCTCGGCCGAGCGTGCCTTGACGAGCGTGAGCGCGGTCTGCGCGCTTTCCTTCATCACGTCGCCGAGCTGCCCGGTGAGAATCAGCTTGCCGCTGCCCGGCGTGCGGCTCGCCTCCACGAAGAGGACGTCGCCGCCGACCGGCGTCCACGCGAGGCCGGTGGCGACCCCCGGCAGGCTCGTGCGCATCGCGACTTCGTTCTCGAAGCGCGCGGGCCCGAGGATCGCGGCGAGGTCGGGCGCGTCGATCGTCACGTGCGCGGTCGCGCCCTCGGCGATCTGCATCGCGGCGCGACGGAACACGCTGCCGATCGCGCGCTCGAGGTTGCGCACGCCCGCCTCGCGCGTGTAGTCGGCGATGATGGCGCGGATCGCGGCGTCGGTGATCTGCGCCTGCCCGTCCGCGAGGCCGTTGGCCTCGAGCTGCCGCTTGACGAGGTAGCGCTTCGCGATCTCGGCCTTCTCGGCTTCGGTGTAGCCGGGCAGCTCGATCATTTCCATGCGGTCGCGCAGCGGCCCCGGAATGGTGTCGAGCATGTTCGCGGTGGCGATGAACATCACCTTCGACAGGTCGAACGGCACCCCCAGGTAGTTGTCGCGAAACGTCGAGTTCTGCTCGGGATCGAGCACTTCGAGCAGCGCGGCGAACGGGTCGCCCTGCACGCCGCGGCCGAGCTTGTCGATCTCGTCGAGCATCATCACGCAGTTGCGCGCGCCGGCGCGGCGCAGCGCCTGGATGATGTTGCCCGGCAGCGCGCCGATGTACGTGCGACGGTGCCCGCGGATCTCCGATTCGTCGTGGATGCCGCCCAGGCTCACGCGCACGAACTTGCGCCCGGTGGCCTTGGCGATGCTCTGGCCGAGCGACGTCTTGCCGACGCCGGGCGGGCCGACGAAGCAGAGGATCGGGCTCTTGCCGTTCGGGTTCAGCTTGCGAACCGCGAGATATTCGAGGATTCGCCGCTTGACCTTTTCGAGTCCGAAATGGTCGTCGTTGAGCACCTCGCGCGCAGCGGCGATGTCGATCCGGTCCTCGGTTTCCACCGCCCACGGCAGCTCGGCGAGCCATTCGAGGTAAGTGCGCAGCATCGACGCCTCGCCGGCGCCATCGGGCATGCGCTCGAGGCGCTTCAGCTCCTTGTTCGCATGCTCGCGCACTTCGCCGGGCAGCTTCGCATTGTCGAGGGCGGCGCCCAGCTCGGCGATGTCGCTTTTGGCGGCATCGTCCTCGCCGAGCTCCCGGGTGATGGTTTTCAGCTGCTCGCGCAACAGCATCTCGCGCTGCGTCTTCGACAGGCGCTCCTGCGTCTGGTCGTTGATCTCGCGCGACAGGCGCAGCACCTCGAGGCGGCTGACGAGGTGCGACAGCACGTTGTCCAGGCGGCGCTTGGCGTCCTGCGTCGCGAGGATCGCGTATTTCTCCTCGGGCGGAATGTCCATCAGGCCGCCGATGAAGTCGGCCAGCACACCGGGGAGCGCGATGTCCTGCACGGCGGCGGCCAGCTCCGCCGGCGCCTGCGGGATGAGCTCGAGCACTTCGGCGGCGCGCTTCTTCACTTCGATCATCCGCGCCTCGATCTCGGGCGTCATCGGCTCGGATTCGTGCGCGAGCTCGACGCGCGCCACCAGGAACGGCCATCCGTCGAGCAGCTTGACGATGCGGAACCGCTGCTGCCCCTGGGCGACCGCGTGGTGCGTGCCGTCGGGCGTGGTCAGATACCGCAGCACCGCGGCCGCCGTGCCCACCTCGTGGAGGTCGTCCTCGGTCGGCGCATCGACGGCAGGGTCCTTCTGGAGCACCACGCCGATGCGCTTGTTGCTGCGCGCGGCTTCCTGGACGGCGGCGAGCGACGACGCCCGCCCGACGTTGAGCGGGGTGACGAGCCCCGGAAACAGCACGAGGTTGCGGGTCGGCAGCAGGATCAGCGCGTCGCCCGGAATGTCCGGCAGCGTGCGCGCGCCGTCGGGTGCGGCGGGTTCGGTGGCAGTGTGATGTTCGGCTTCGCTCATTGATGGTTCCTTCGCGCCCTGCACGCGCTGCGGCGCATCGGCCGCATCGCGGGTTGGTTCCCGGCGGTTCGTCACAGCTTGCGCAGCGTGAGACGCAGGCAGCCGTTCTCGAGGACGCGTTGCTCGATCTCGTAATGTCCGCCCGGCAGGTCGAGGCGGCGCTCGAAGCGGCCGTACGGAATCTCCAGCCGCAGAAGCGCCGCGCCGCTGACCGCCGGCATCGGCCGCGCACCGACGACCGACAGCGAGCCGTCGTGCGCGACCACTTCGACGTGCTCCGGCGCGACACCGGGGAGCGCCACGAGCACCATCAGATGCCCCGGCGTCTCGAGCACGTCGACCGGCGGCTCCCAGCTGGGGCCGTCCGCGGGCTGTGAGGCGAGGCGGAAGAAGCGCCCGTGCAGCCGTTCGGCCTCGCCGAGCATCTCGAAGGCCTGTTCCCACATCCAACCGGCGCGATCGCGCGGATTCATCGCACACTCCGGGTTCGGTTCGTCGTTGTTTGTCGCATAATCAGGCCCTTAGATGGGGACATTCGAGGCGCTCGCAATATGCGCTCGAGGGACCCCGCCCTTCACGAGGAGAACATCAGCGTGGCGTCCCCCAAAAGCAAGGCCTGGCGCGGCATTTTCCCGATCGCCCCGACGCCGTTCACGGCCGGCGGCGAGCTCGACCTCGACGGGCAGCGCCGGGTGCTGGACTGCATGATCGACCAGGGTGTCGACGGCATCTGCATCCTGGCCAACTATTCCGAGCAGTTCCTGCTGACCGACGACGAGCGCAATGCGCTGACCGACCTGTGCCTCGCGCACGTGGCCGGCCGCGTCCCGGTGATCGTCACCTGCAGCCACTTCAGCACGCGCATCGCCGCCGACCGCGGCCGCCGCGCCGCGGCGGCCGGCGCGGCGATGCTGATGCTGATGCCCCCGTACCACGGCACGGGCCTGCGCGCCGACGAGACCGGCATGCTGCAGCACTTCGCTGCCGTGGCGGAGGCCGCGCGCGTTCCGCTGATGGTGCAGGATGCGCCGCTGTCCGGCGTCCCGCTCCCGGTGCCGTTCCTGGTGCGCCTCGCGAAGGAGGTCCCGCTCGTTCGCTACTTCAAGATCGAAATGCCCGGCACCGCGGCCAAGCTGCGTGCGCTGATCGACGCCGGCGGCGCGCTGATCGAGGGCCCCTACGACGGCGAAGAGTCGATCACGCTGATGGCCGACCTCGATGCCGGCGCCACCGGCACGATGTCGAGCGCGCTATTGCCCGATCTCATCAAGCCCGTCCTGACCCACCATTTCGCCGGCCGGCGCGCGGACGCTGCGGCGGCCTACGCGCGCATCCTGCCGCTGATCAACTACGAGAACCGGCAGTGCGGCCTTCGCGCGACCAAGGCGGTGATGATGGAAGGCGGCGTCATTCGCAGCGATTGCGTTCGCCATCCGCTCGAGCCGCTGCATCCGGCGACGCGCGCGGGGCTGCTCGAGCTGGCGCGCGAGGCCAATCCCCTGGCGTTGCGGTGGGGGCGGTGAACGCGCCGGCGGGCGGACGAGAGGCGCCGCTGCGAATCGGACGCGACGGCGCGACGACCGACCGCGCCGCGGCCTTGAAGCGCGGCGCCGCTCAGGTCGCCGCGACGACGAGGTCGACCAGCGCGGGACCATAGCGCTCGAGCTTGCGGGCGCCGATGCCGCTGATCGCCGCCAGCGCGTCCAGGCTCGACGGGCGGCGCCGGGCGATCTCCGCCAGCGTGCGGTCGTGCAGGATGACGTAGGCCGGCACTGCCTGCGCGCGCGCCTCGTCGAGACGCCATGCCCGCAGGCGCTCCAGCATGGCCGCATCCTGTCCCGACAGCGTGCCGGCAGTCGCGCCGCCTGCCGGCTTGCCCGTTCGCTTCGGTTTCACGACCGCACGGCGCATGGCGACGGCAGCCTCGCCGCGCAGCACCGGCCGCGCCTCCCCGGTGAGCTTGAGCGCGCCATGCGCCTCGTGATCCACGCGCGCATAGCCGAGCGCCACCAGCTGGCGCAGGACGACGCGCCAGGTCGCGTCGTCGACGTCGGCGCCGACGCCGAAGACCGGCAGTCGATCATGATCCCAGCGACGCACGCGCTCGCTGTCGCGCCCGCGCAGCACGTCGATCAGGTGCAGCGCGCCGAAGCGTTGTCCCGTGCGGTAGATCGCCGACAGCGCCTTTTGCGCGTGCACGGTCGCGTCGAACGTCTCCGGCGGCGCGAGACAGTTGTCGCAATTGCCGCAGGGCGCACTCGCCTCGCCGAAGTAGTCGAGCAGCCGGACGCGACGGCAGCCCGCGGTTTCACATAGCCCGAGCAGGGTGTCGAGCTTCGCTGCCGAGACCCGCTTGTACGCCTCGCTGCCCTCGGACTGCTCGATCAGGCGCCGCTGCTGGACGACGTCGGCGAGGCCGTAGGTCATCCAGGCGTCCGCGGGCAGGCCGTCGCGTCCCGCGCGGCCGGTCTCCTGGTAATAGCCCTCGATGCTCTTCGGCAGGTCGACGTGCGCGACATAGCGCACGTCGGGCTTGTCGATGCCCATCCCGAACGCGATCGTCGCAACGATCACGATGCCGTCCTCGCGCTGGAAGCGGTCCTGGTTCGCCGCGCGCGTCACGTTGTCCATGCCGGCGTGGTAGGGCAGGGCGCGCACGCCCTTTTGCGCGAGCCACGCGGCGGTCTCGTCGACCTTGCGCCGCGACAGGCAGTAGACGATGCCGCTCTCGCCCGCGTGCTCGTCGGCGATGAATGCGAAGAGCTGCGTCCGGGCGTCGGCCTTGTCGACGATCGTGTAGCGGATGTTGGGCCGGTCGAAGCTCGCGACGAAGATCCGCGCGTTAGCGAGGCCCAGGCGGGTGACGATTTCCTCGCGGGTCAGCGGGTCGGCGGTGGCCGTGAGCGCGATGCGCGGGATGCCCGCGTAGCGCTTCTGCAGCAGCGACAGCTCGAGATAGTCAGGACGGAAATCGTGCCCCCACTGCGACACGCAATGCGCCTCGTCGATGGCGAACAGCGCGATGTGCGAGCGGTCGAGCAGCTCGAGGCAGCGCGAGGTCACGAGTCGCTCGGGGGCCACGTACAGGAGGTCGAGCTCGCCGGCGACGAGCGCGCGCTCGACTTCGGCAGCGGCGCGCGGCGCGAGCGCCGAGTTGAGGAACGCCGCGCGGACGCCGAGCTGCGCCAGCGCCGCGACCTGGTCCTGCATCAGCGCGATCAGCGGCGACACGACGATGCCCGTGCCCTCGCGCACCAGCGACGGCACCTGGTAGCACAGCGACTTGCCCGCGCCGGTGGGCATCAGCACCAGCGCGTCGCCGCCGTCCACCAGGTGGCAGACGATCGCCTCCTGCCCGGCACGAAAGGCCGGGTAGCCAAAGGTGCTGCGCAGGACTTCGAGCGGGCGGGAAGCGGCGGGCATCGGCATTGGAACGGAAGGCAGACGCGGGCGCGTGACGCGCCCGCGAGAGACTACCGCGAATCGCCGCGCGACACGGCTAGCGCTTTGCGCCGATTCAGGCGCGCGCGAGCTGCTCGTCGATCCAGCCGACCAGCCGGCTTGCCGGCATCGCGCCGGACATCCGCGCGACCTCGCGGCCGCCGCGGAACAGCGCCATCGTCGGGATGCTGCGGATGTTGTATTGCATCGACGCCTCGGGGCCGTCCTCGGTGTCGACCTTGACGAAGCGCACCTGCGGCCGCTGCGCCGCCGCCTTGGCGAACTCGGGCGCCATCATCTTGCACGGACCGCACCATTCGGCCCAGAAATCGACGACGACCGGGAGATCGGTACCCGCGACGAGCTTCGGCAGCGCCGCGCCGCGCACGGGCATCGGCGTTGCGGGCAGCAGCGCCTTGTGGCATGCACCGCAGTTGGGCGCATCCTCGAGCCGGTCGTCCGGCACCCGATTCCTGGCGCTGCAGTGAGGACAAACGATGTTCATGGGCGCGAAGATGGTGCCCGGCGCGCGTTTCGCAACCCCTGGCCGCCCCGGCCCCGTCGAATATTCGCCACGTGCGGTCGCTGCCCTTCCGCGGTGCCGATGCGGCGGGCACAATGGCGGCGTCCCGTCCCGAGGAGCGATTACCGATGGTGGCCTTTGTTTCGCAACGTGGCATCGCGGCGGCGCTGGCCGGCGCGGCTGTCCTGGTGCTTGCGCCGCTGGCCTTCGCCGCCGGGGGCACGGCCAAGGGCTCGCTGACCTACAACGCGAAGACCGGTGCGATCACCATCGCGCCCACGCATGCCTATCTGGTCAAGGGGCCCGACGCCATCGAACCGGGCAAGACGATCCGCAAGCTGATCTTCTCCACCGCGGATCTCGGCGCCAGGATTGCCTCCTGCGCCACCATGAGCTGCACCGACGCCGACCTGGGCGAGGGCATGACGGTCGATCTCGACGCCGGCCCGCGGCTCAACTACTGGGTCGTGCTCAACGGCCAGCGCGTGCAGTACTCGGGGACGGCGCCCACGTCGGCCCTCAAGCTGACGGCCGACACGCAGGAGCGCCTGGCCGGCACGCTCGCCCTGGACGGCGCGGGTGCCGGGCCCCAGGCGGCGATCGAATTCGACGCGCCGCTGGTCAAGGCGCTGACGAAGGCACGCTGACGACGGCACGCTGACCGTCTTCGTGCCCGGCGCCGCGCGGTCTCGAGGCCGGGCGCAACGCGGCAGTGCTCACACGCGCGACCGCGGCGCGCTCATCAGGGCGTTGAGGTCGATCGTCGCAGCGTCGGCGAAGCCGTCGAAGCGCCCTTTCACCAGCGATTCCGCCGCGCGGACGAAGCCGCCCCAGGCGGTGCGCGCCAGCGCGCCGCCGACGCTGACGCGCCGGACGCCGAGTGCGGCCAGGTCGTCCATCGTCAGGTTCGTCGCCCACCCCACCAGCACATTCACCGGCTTCGGCGCGACCGCGTCGACGACCGCCGCGATCTGTTCGCGCGTCCTGATCATCGGCGCGTAGAGGCAATCGGCGCCGGCGTCGGCGTACGCCGTGAGCCGCGCGATGATCTCGCCGAGGTCGGGACGCCCGACGAGGAAGCCCTCGGCGCGCCCGACGAGCAGCGCGTCGCCGCCGGCGCGGTCGATCGCGCGCCGCGCGGCGCGCACGCGCTCCGTCGCGAGCGCGAGTTCGAACAGCGGTCGTGCCTGGTCGCCGGTCGAGTCTTCCAGCGACAGTCCGGCGACGCCGGTTTCCACGGCAAGGCGAACGCTTTCGGCGACGCCGGCCGCGTCGGCGGCGAAGCCGCTCTCGAAATCCGCGTTGACCGGGACGTCGGTCGCTTCGACGAGCGCGGCGAGATGCGTGAGGACGGTGTCGCGATCGAGCGTGTTGTCGGCGCGCGCGCGGGTCCACGCGAAGCCCGAGCTCGTCGACGCCAGCGCCTTGAAGCCCAGGCTCTGGAGATAGATGGCGCTCCCCAGATCCCACGGGTTGGGAATCAGGAAGCAGCCGCGCGCGTGGAGCGCGTGGAACGCGCGACGCTTGTCGGCGACGCTGGGGCGCAAAGCGGGCATGGCGAACCTCCCTGGACGTGGCATCTTACAATCTGCGTCACGACGCCACGGGATAGCCAAAGCCATGACGACCCCTGCACCGGCCCGCATCGAAAGCTGGCACGCCCACGTGTACTTCGATGCGCAACGGCGGGAGGCCGCGCGCGCCCTGCGCGAGCGCGTCGTCGCGCACTTCGGCGACCGCATCGAGATGGGCCGCTTCCACGAGCGGCCGGTCGGGCCGCACCCGATGTGGAGCTACCAGGTCGCGTTCGCGCCGGTGCAGTTCGCCGAGGTGGTGAGCTGGCTCGTGCTCAATCGCGGCGCGCTGGACGTCTTCGCCCATCCCAACACCGGCGATCAGCTCGTCGACCACCGTGACCGCGCGCTGTGGCTGGGAAGGAGTTACGACCTCGACCTGACGGCCGTCGGCGGCTGACGCGCTGCGCGACGCCGGCCGCGGATGCGAAGGGGCTGGACCGGTGCGGTGCGCCACGCCGGCCGCACCGGGTCGCACGAGCGACCGACCTACATCGCGTCGCCCTTCAGCTGCGCGCGGATCTCCCCGCCCGGGTTCTTGGCGCTGTGCACGTTGACGTACAGCTTGCCTTCCTTGTAGGCCTTGTACTGCTCGTCGGTGAGCTTGGCGCCCGGCGCGGCCGCGAACGTGTTGTCGCCGGTCTTGGTGAAGGGGACGATCACCGGGCCGTTCGTGCCCGCCGCGGCCATGTGGATGTGCGATGCCGTGGCGGTCATGCCGGTGACGGTGACCGTCGCGGTGACGGCGTGGTCGGGCTTGATGTCGACGACCGCAGTGCCGGTGGCGCCGGTCGAGACGGGCGGCACCTCGTTCGCGCCGCTGAGCGTCAGGTGCTGGCCGCCCACCATGGGCGCCATCGTGGCGCAGCTTGCGACGAGTCCGGTGGCGCCGGCGAGGACGAGCGCCGACAGGGCGGGGTGCTTCCGAACGAATGCGATCATGGGTTCTCCTGGGTGAGACGGGCTGGAGTCCGACGCCCGCGGGACGTCGAGTTTGGCACAACGTATCGCTAACAGGAAAAACGGCATTTCAATGCCCGGCGAAATGGCAGAGGGCGTGCACCGGGTAGCCCTGCGCCTCCAGGCGCGCCCGGCCGCCGAGGTCGGGCAGGTCGACGATGAAGGCGCAGCCGATCACCGTGCCGCCGGCCATGGCCAGCAGCTTCAGCGCCGCTTCCGCCGTCCCCCCGGTGGCGATCAGGTCGTCGACGAGCAGGATGCGCTCCCCGCGCCGGATCGCGTCGCGGTGCACCTCGAGGCGGTCGGTGCCGTATTCCAGCTCGTAATCCTGGCCGAAGTTCTCCGCCGGCAGCTTGCCCTGCTTGCGGATCGGCACGAATCCCGCCTTCAGCGCGTAGGCCAGCGCCGCCCCGACGATGAAGCCGCGCGACTCGATCGCGGCGATCTTGTCGGGAACGGGGCCCGGATAGACCTTCACGAACTGCTCGACGACCGCATGGAACGCGTCGCCGCGCTTGAGCAGCGTGGTGATGTCGCGGAACTGGACGCCGGGCCTGGGAAAGCCGGGAACGGTGCGGATCAGCGACTTGAGATCGAGCGGCGCGGTCATCGGAGACTGCGCCGCGCGAGGTCCACGTCGAGGTACTTCCAGTAGCTCGAGAAAACCATGGGCCGGTAGCCATCCAGCCAGGGCTGCACGTAGCTGCTCTCGAGTCGGAAGTACAGCGGAAGCTCCGGCATGTAGGTGCGCGGCGATTTCCGTCATCGTCCGCGCCGCGGCGATCTGCTCCTCGTCGCCGGGGCTGCGCAGGAACGCCTCCGCCGCGCGATCGTAGTCGGCGTTGCGAAACTGCGAGACGTTGACGCGCTGCGGCTGGACGCTGTGCAGCTGCGCGAGGATGTTGTAGCCGGTGGGCGAGCCGCCGAAGCCGCCGACGTACGTCTGGAACTTGCCCTTCTCCAGGTCCTTGATGATCTCCTGGAACGGCGCCAGCGTGAAATCGCTGCGCAGGCCGAGCGCATCGAGATTCTTCTTCCACAGCGTCTGCGTTTCGCGCGACGTGCCGCCGGTGCGCAGCGAGAGCGTGATCGCCAGCCGCGAGCCGTCGGGCGCGAGGCGGAAGCCGTCGCCGTCGCGCTTGTCGTAGCCGAAGCGGTCGAGCAGCGCGTTGGCGGTGCGCGGATCGTAGATCGATTTCGCGGGCAGCGTCGGGTCGTGGCCGCCGACCCCCGGCGGCACGAACTGCGCGGCGGGTATCGCCTGCCCGGCGAGCACCACCTTGATCAGCGTGTCGGCATCGAAGCCGAGCGCGATCGCGCGGCGCAGCGCGATGTGCGCCTTGTCCATGCCGCCCACGACGGGATCCTTGACGTTGAAGTACAGCAGGAACAGGAACGGCTCGGCATGCACGTCGCGGCGGATGCCGCGCGCGACGTAGTCGGGCTTGAGCCGGCCGTCGGCGAGCGGGCGCGTGGCGATCTCGCCACGCAGCTGCACGTAATCGAGGTTGCCCTGCTCGAACAGCAACAGCCGCGTGATGTCCTCGTCGATGAAGTTGACCTCGACGACGGGACACATCGGAACGCGTCGGCCCTTCATGCTGCGCACAAGCTCGGCGTCGGCCGGATTGCTGCTGTCGGGGTAATAGGCCTCGCGGTACTTCGGGTTCGCCTCCAGCACGATGCGCGAGCCGCGCTTCCATTCCCTGAGACGATAGGGTCCGGTGCCCACCGGACGCGCGCGGATGTCGCCCCGGGCGTCCTCGACGACCTCGCGCGGCACGGCCCCGACGAAGCCGAGCAGATCGCGCACGCTCGGGTAGTTGGGCTCCGTCATCCGGATCTCGAACGTATAGCGGTCGACCAGCCGCAGTCCGTCGATCGGCGCGTCGAAGTCGAACTTGCCGGTCTTGCGCGCCTCGTCGACGACCTTGCGCGCGCCGACGATGAGGTCGGTGAGCACCGGATTGCCGCCGCGCCGAAGGTTGGGGTCGAGCCAGCGGCGGTAGGAATACAGATAGTCGGCCGCGACGAGCTCGCGCGGCCTGCCCTTGAACACCGGGTCGTCGTTGAACAGGATGCCCCGCTTGAGCCGCACCGTCCATACGCGGCCGTCGGCGGAGACCTTCGGCGGGCCGTCGGCGGTGAGCGGCGTCAGCTTCGGCGTCCGGGACAGGTAGTCGTATTCGTACGCCGGCTCGAACAACGCCTCGACCACCTGGAACGACGGGTCGTCGCTGTACTGCTGTGGGTCGAGCGAGTCGATGTCGAATTGCGCGATGCGCAGGACCTTCGGCGCGTCGCCCGCGGCAGCGCCCATGCAAGCGCCGGCGAGGGCGAGGGCGGCGATCGCGAAGGCGATGGCGCGCGCCGGCGCGGCGATCGCGCGGAGTCGTCGAGTGTCGACGGCGCGCGTCGATCTTGGCATGTCGGTTCCCCGGTACCGGATAGGTCGCATGCGCAGTGTAGCGCCGCCGGCGCGCTGACGGCGCGACCGCGAGGATATCCGCGCTTTGCGGACGTCGACCGCGTCGAGCGAACGGCGCGATGGCGACCGCGTCAAGCGAATGGCGCGACGTCGACCGCGGCGCTGTATGCTCCAAGGGATCGCGGTGCGCCTCGCCATGCGTCGCTTCCCGCTTGCGTATCACGTCACGACCGAATGCGAACCGCGACGCTTCTTCTGCTGGCGATGTTGGCTTCGGTTGCGTTCTCCAGCGCGCTCGCGCAGGCCGCCGACGCGGCACCGCCCTCCGGCAGGGAGGCCGCCGACGGCGACGCCGGCAACGCCGGTGGCGTCGGCAACGCCGGTGGCGCCGGCGGCGCCGGTAACGCCGCGGCCGCGCACGGCCGCTTCGCGCGCTTCTTCGATCCCGAGGATGGAAAGCTCGACGTCAGCTCCTTTCTCGAGGATCCGCACGGCTTTCTGCCCATCCCGCTGGTCGTCACCGAGCCGGCCGTCGGCTACGGCGGCGGCCTGGCCGGCATGTTCCTGCGGCCGCGCAAGGCCGCGGGCGAGGAGGGCTGGGCGCGGCCCGACATCTCCGCCGTCGGCGGCCTGGCGACGGCCAACGGCACGTGGGCCGCGTTCGGCGCCGATTCGAGCCTGTGGATCGACGGACGGCTGAAGACGCTCGTCGCCGGCGGAACGGGGCGCGCCAACCTGGACTTCTACGGTCTGGGCGCGTCGAGGTCGACGATCGACGAGGGCGTGCGGTACTCGCTCAACTTCTCCGGCGCGGTCTTGCAGGCGAACTGGAAGCTCGCGCCGAAGTCGCCGTGGTCGGTCGGCGTGCGCTATGCCTACGCCAACGTCAACCCGACGCTGCGCGACCAGCCCGTGTTCCCGAACCTCGCCAACGCGATCCGCACCAGGATCTCCGCGCCGACCGCCGTGCTCGAATACGACAGCCGCGACAACGTGTTCACGCCCACGCGCGGCGTCTACGGCGAGACGTCGTACATGGCCTCGCTCGAGGATCTCGGCGCCACCGACGACTTCCAGCGCTTTGCGCAGGTGCTGATCGGCTGGTGGCCGGTGCACCGCGACGTCACGCTCGCGGCGCGCGGGGACTACATGTGGTCGTCCGCGGCAACGCCGTTCTTCATGCGCCCGTTCGTCCAGCTTCGCGGCGTGCCCGCGATGCGCTACCAGGGCGACCAGATGGCGTCGGTCGAGGTCGAGGCGCGCTGGCAGTTCCACGGCCGCTGGAGCGTCGTCGCGTTCGGCGGCGCGGGGACGACGCGCTCCGATACGGGCCCGTTCACGTTCACGCAGAACGTCGGCAGCGGCGGCGTCGGCTTCCGCTACGAGCTCGCCCGCAAGTTCGGCCTGCACGTCGGCGTCGACGTCGCCCACAGCCCGGGCACGACGGCGTTCTACATCCAGGTGGGGAATGCGTGGTTCAGGCCGTGATCGAACTCGTGCGGCACGACTGGCAGATGGCCAAGACCGCCGCAGCCATCGACATTAGCCGAAAGAAGCTATGGGAGCGCCTGCGGCGCCTGAAGTTGGCGGCTCCGGACCAAGCCCTCCGCCAAGAGATGGAACAGGGCGACGCCGCCTAGGTCGACCCCACCGCGCGGCCGGAAATATTGGGGTTGACATCGGGCAACGGTTCCATATAATTGGAAACATCGAACGCCAACGACCCGCCGAATCGGTATAGGACGCGCGAATGCAGAACCAGGTGAAGCACAAAGCAGCCTTGGCGGCGTTGGCCGGCCTCGCACAGGAGACTCGGCTCGCCATCTTTCGCCTCCTGGTTGAGCAAGGTCCTGAGGGCCTTGCCGCCGGGGGCATCGCTGAACGGCTTGAGCTTGCGAATGCGACGCTCTCGTTCCACCTCAAGGAGCTTACGCATGCGGGCCTGGTCACACCGGTCCAAGCCGGACGGTTTATCTACTACAGCGCCAACTACGAAACCATGAATGGCCTGGTTGCCTACCTCACTGAAAACTGCTGCCGAGGTGCCACGTGTGACATTGCCTGCGCCCCGGGGGCACGACGCAAGAAGAGGGCATAAGGGAACCATCATGAAGCAATCGAGCAATGGAAAAGTCGACCTGGTTCGGCTTTGGAAAATCACCGCAATGCGGGGCTCGTGATGCACTGGCACGAGTTACCGCGCAGAGTCGCACTCAAGTCGAGCAAGTTCTTCGCTGCGCCCTCGTTGCTGCCGCAACGGTCAAATTCGGGAGTTCTCATGAAACGCTTTCACGTGCATGTAGCAGTAACCGACCTGGACAAGAGCATTCGCTTCTACTCCACGGTCTTCGGTGCGGAACCCACAGTCGTCAAGCCAGACTACGCTAAGTGGATGATTGAAGACCCCCGCATCAATTTCGCCATTTCAGCAAGGGGTGCCGAGGCCGGCGTCAACCACCTAGGTCTGCAGGTCGATTCCGATGAGGAGTTCCGGGCGATGCGTGACCAATTGGAGGCCGCCGATTCCAGCATTGTCGAAGAGGCCGGAGCCAATTGCTGCTACGCGAAGTCCGACAAGTATTGGGTTACTGACCCGCAGGGCATCGCCTGGGAAACTTATCACTCCCTGGGCTCCATCCCAATGTTCGGCGCGGACAGTCCAACGCAATCGACCGGGGCGTGTTGTACGCCGGCGCCCGCAGTCGTAAGCGCCAGCATTCCGGTCAAGGCGCAGCGTAGCTGTTGCTGAGGCGAAGCCAGCTGACGTAACGCGATGACCCGGGCTCGCCGAAGACAACGTCACGTGAGTGCAACAGAGAGAACTTATGCTCCACATTTCGAGTAAACCAGAAACGTCGAAGCCGGATCGACTCTGTTGGAAAGCGTTCGTGCGGCGTGGTCGCAATTACCGACCCGTTGGACAAGCGTGCCCTGCCATCGGAGCAAAGCTTCGAATCGTGGCCCCCAAGCGAGTCTGCTGCCGCAGATGACAGGGCGTCGCGGAAGCCCGCTGCCGCTCCGGATAGCGGAAGTCAACGAGGGGGCGGTGGTGATGTTGATTCGGCGCAGTCCGCGGCCTTTTTGCGATTGGCTCTCCAGCTTTCATCTTCAGTGCTCTGGCCTAATGCCCCGGCGATGGTCGAGCAAGTCCCGATTTTCGTTCACTGTGACCAAGAGCCCCGACGATGGCTGACCAAAAGGCATTCAACGTTCTCTTCTTGTGCACCCACAACTCGGCTCGCAGCATCCTCGGCGAGTCGATAATCAATTACATTGGACGCGGAAAATTCAAGGGATACTCCGCAGGCAGCCACCCGGCGACGCAGCCCAATCCGCTGGCAATCGCGACGCTGAAGAACCTTCATCTTCCGAGCGAAGGCTTCTACAGCAAGAATTGGGAGGAGTTCTCTAAGCCGGGGGCTCCGGAATTGGATTTCGTATCACGGTGTGCGACAACGCAGCCAAGGAAGTCTGCCCGGTGTGGCCGGGGCAGCCCATTACCGCCCATTGGGGTGTTGAGGACCCGTCTTTATTCGAAGGCACCGAAGAACAGAAGCTGAAGGAGTTCAGCCGCGTTGCGCTGATTCTCAAGCGCCGCATCGAGCTCTTCACCAGTCTTCCACTGGAAAAGCTTCACCGTCTGATGCTGCAGAAGAAGGTCCAGGATATCGGTGCGGTCCGAGAATGAGGTGAATGTGCCAAGCGACACGGAAGTTCTGTCGACCATAGTGCCGCCGAAGCGCATTGGCGCATTCGAGCGAAACCTGACGTGGTGGGTGTTCGGATGCATCGCGGTGGGTATCCTGCTCGGTCAATTGCTGCCGGCGGGATTCCAGTTCATCGGCAACCTGCAATTTGCGCAGGTAAACATCCCCGTCGCCGTGCTCATCTGGTTGATGATAGTGCCGATGCTGCTGAAAATCGACTTCGGCGCTTTGCACGAAGTCAAGCAACATGCACGCGGTATTGGGGTGACACTATTCATCAACTGGGCGGTGAAGCCCTTTTCGATGGCTCTGCTCGGGTGGCTCTTCATCCGACACTTCTTCTCGCGATGGCTGCCGGCCGACCAGATTGACTCGTATATTGCTGGCCTCATTCTCCTGGCGGCGGCCCCGTGTACCGCGATGGTCTTCGTATGGAGCAATCTGTCGGACGGTGAGCCACATTTCACGCTGTCCCAAGTCGCCCTCAATGACGTGCTGATGCTCTTCCTCTTTGCCCCCGTCGTTGGCCTGCTGCTCGGACTTTCCAGTATCACTGTGCCCTGGGAGACGCTGGCGCTGTCGGTCGTTCTTTATATCGTCATACCGGTTGCGTTCTCGCAAGTTTGGCGTCGCCAATTGCTGGGCCGCGGTGGGCAGGCAAGACTGGATGCGGCGCTGAAGGCGTTACATCCGCTCTCGCTCGGGCGCTCCTCGCCACACTGGTCTTGTTATTCGCGTTCCAGGGCCAGCAGATTCTGCAGCAGCCGCTTATGATTGTCCTGCTGGCCGTACCCATTCTCATCCAGGTCTACTTCAATGCCGGCCTTGCTTATTGGCTCAACAAGAAGCTCGGCGTCGCGCACTGCGTTGCCTGTCCTTCGGCGCTGATAGGCGCGAGCAACTTCTTTGAGCTTGCCGTGGCCGCGGCGATTAGTCTCTTCGGCTTCCAATCGGGTGCGGCGCTCGCCACCGTCGTCGGCGTTCTCATCGAAGTACCAGTGATGCTGTCCGTAGTGCAGATTGTGACGAGGTCGAACGGATGGTACGAAGCTAAGAGCTAGTCCACTGGGCATAGGCATTCCCCTACGCATGGGTGGCCGCTAACCAATCCTATTCCTTCGTCCCTCGACCGAATTTCCTCCTCAGAGAGGGGCGAAGTAACCTACCAACCCGTTCAACCTCGGCAAACGAATAGAAGCCGTCGCCATTCTTGGCTCCATCGTTCAAGCAATCGCCGCTTATGGGCCCGCAGTCGCCGCTTATGGGTCCACAGTCGCCGCTTATGGGTCCACAGTCGCCGCTTATGGGTCCGCAGTCGCCGTATATGCGGCTCTCGACACTCCGGGAATCAATCCCAGCTCAACGCCCCGCCCGTCTGATACTCGATCACGCGCGTCTCGAAGAAGTTCTTCTCCTTCTTGAGATCGATCATCTCGGCCATCCACGGGAACGGGTTGTCGGCCTTCGTCGAACAGCGGATCGAGGCCGATCTGCTGGCAGCGGCGGTTGGCGATGAAGCGCAGGTATTCCTTGAACATCGGCGCGTTGAGGCCCAGCACGCCGCGCGGCATGGTGTCCTCGGCGTAGGCGTATTCGAGGTCGACGCCCTTCTTCATCAGCGCCGCGATCTCGTCGCGGAACTCCGGCGTCCACAGATGCGGGTTCTCCATCTTGATCGTGTTGACGAGGTCGATGCCGAAATTGCAGTGCATCGACTCGTCGCGCAGGATGTACTGGTACTGCTCGGACGAGCCCGTCATCTTGTTCTGGCGGCCCATCGCGAGGATCTGCACGAAGCCGACGTAGAAGAACAGGCCTTCCATGATGCAGGAGAAGACGATCAGGCTCTTCAGCAGCTCGCTGGTCGGCCTCCGGCGTGCCGGTCTTGAACGTCGGATTGGTCAGCACGTTGATGAACGGGATCAGGAACTCGTCCTTGTCGCGGATCGACTTGATCTCGTGGTACGCGTTGAAGATCTCCGCCTCGTCGAGGCCGAGGCTCTCGACGATGTACTGGTAGGCGTGCGTGTGGATCGCCTCCTCGAACGCCTGGCGCAGCAGGTACTGCCGGCACTCGGGCGCCGTGATGTGGCGATAGGTGCCGAGCACGATGTTGTTGGCGGCGAGCGAGTCGGCGGTGACGAAGAAGCCCAGGTTGCGCTTGACGATCAGCCGCTCGTCGTCGGTCAGCCCGTTGGGGTTCTTCCACAGCTCGATGTCGCGCTGCATGTTCACTTCCTGCGGCATCCAGTGGTTGGCGCAGCCGGCGAGGTACTTCTCCCACGCCCACTTGTACTTGAACGGGACCAGCTGGTTGACGTCGGCCTGCGCCGTTGATGACGCGCTTGTCCTCGAGCCGCACGCGCCGAAAGCCGTTCTGCATCGCCTGCGCCTCGACATCGAGGTCGTGCACCGGCTCATTTGCAAATAAGGCGACAGGATGCCGCCGGCGATCTGCCCCGCGACCTGGGCGCGCAGGGTCTCGGGCGTGCGCGGCGCTGCCTTGGGCAGCGTGGGCATGGCGGTGAAATCGTCGTCGAAGCTCAGCATGGGGCGGTCTCCGCTTTTTGTTCCGTTCGTTTGCAGCCGGCCCGCGCGTCGTCCGCGGGACCGTGAGCGCTAGTGCATTTCCTTCAGCTTCTCGTACAGGAACTCGGGCTTGAAGTCCTGTCCGTCGAGCCACGCGATCGACGCGAGGCCGTAATCCAGGTAGAACTGCGCAAAGCGGTCGCGGTCGCGCAGCGGCTCCATCGAATCGCCGTGGAGCTCGTCGGCAAGATCGACCACGCCCTTGCGTCCATCGTTGAATTCCAGCCAGACCTTGTAATCACCGAGATACCGCGCCTCAATCACATGCCGGGGTGCGTGCTCGTAGCGGGCCAACTGGGACCTCCTTTCGCGACGGTTGACGGACGCCGGAATCCCGGCGCTGGGAAAAGCGGCGCGCGGCGCGTCGTGCCGCCCGCACTCCGCGCGCCCCCAGCACAACTCCAGCATGCGGGTCGCGGCGTCGCCGCCTTGACCCTCGGCATTGCCGGTCCCTGTCGCGTCCATCGCTCTCGCGATCCTGTCTGGGCCCGCGCGGGTCCGCTGCTCCGGTCCGGCCGCGCGACGCTCTCATGTCGTCGCTGCCGTCGCTTCGACCGGTCCACCGATCACAAAATCGCTACGTCGATCCTCTCCGTGTGGGTTGAACGGGACGAAGCAACTATTGGCACGCCTCGCACGTCGGGTCGTCGATCGCGCAGAACTTCGGCTCGTCGCTCGCGGCGGCAGTGGAAGCGGGCGCCGCTTTGCCGGAGACCTGCCGCGAATTCGACTTGGCGCTGGTGCTCGCGACGCCGCCCGAGGCCGGCACGGCATTGAGCTCGCCGCCCTGTCCGGTCGACTTCTCGGCCGACGTCGCCGCGAGCGTGCGCAGGTAGTACGTCGTCTTGAGGCCGCGCGTCCACGCGAGCTTGTACGTCTCGTCGAGCTTCTTGCCCGACGCGCCCGCCATGTAGATGTTGAGGCTCTGCGCCTGGTCGATCCACTTCTGCCGTCGCGCGCCGGCCTCGACGATCCACGTCGAGTCGACCTCGAACGCCGTCGCGTAGAGGTTGCGCATCTCCGCCGGCACGCGGTCGATCTTGGCGAGCGAGCCGTCGAAGTACTTGAGGTCGGCCACCATCACGTCGTCCCACAGGTCGAGGTCCTTCAGGTCCTTGACCAGCTGCTCGTTGACCACGGTGAACTCGCCCGACAGGTTCGACTTGACGTAGATGTTCTGGTACTCGGGCTCGATCGACGCCGCGACGCCGATGATGTTGGAGATCGTCGCCGTCGGCGCGATCGCCACGCAGTTCGAGTTGCGCATGCCGTGCGCGGCGATGCGCGCGCGCAGCTCGTCCCACGGCATGCGTCGACGACTCGTCGATCTCGACGTAGCCGCCGCGCTCGTCGCGCAGCAGCTGCAGCGTGTCCTGCGGCAGCACGCCGCGGTCCCACAGGCTGCCCTTGTACGACGCGTAGCGGCCGCGCTCCTCGGCGAGCTCGGTCGACGCCCAGTACGCGAAGTAGCAGACGGCTTCCATCGACGCGTCGGCGAACGCGAGCGCCTCGCTCCGAGCCGTACGGCGTGCGCATCAGGTGCAGGCAATCCTGGAAGCCCATGATGCCGAGGCCCACCGGGCGGTGCTTCAGGTTGGAGTTGCGCGCCTTCGCGACGGCGTAGTAGTTGATGTCGATGACGTTGTCGAGCATCCGCATCGCGGTGCGGATGGTGCTTCTGCAGCTTGTCATGGTCGAGCGTCCACGCGCCGTCCCGATTTCTCCGCTCCGGATCATGTGCGCGAGCAGGTTGACCGAGCCGAGGTTGCAGACGGCGATCTCGGTGTCGCTGGTGTTGAGCGTGATCTCCGTGCAGAGGTTGGAGCTGTGCACGGTGCCGACGTGCTGCTGCGGCGAGCGCACGTTGCAGGCGTCCTTGAACGTGATCCACGGATGCCCGGTCTCGAACAGCATCGACAGCATCTTCCGCCAGAGCTGCACGGCGGGGATCTTCTTGAACAGCTTGAGGTCGCCGCGCGCCGCGCGGTCCTCGTAGCCTGAGGTACGCGGTCTCGAACGCCTGGCCCCACAGGTCGTGCAGATCGGGCACGTCGGACGGCGAGAACAGCGTCCAGTCGCCGCCTTCGATGACGCGCTTCATGAACAGGTCGGGAATCCAGTTGGCCGTGTTCATGTCGTGCGTGCGGCGGCGGTCGTCGCCGGTGTTCTTGCGCAGCTCGAGGAACTCCTCGATGTCGAGGTGCCACGATCTCGAGGTACGTGCACACCGCGCCCTTGCGCTTGCCGCCGTTGTGCGCGAGGCCGTTCACGGTCATGTACGACTCGTCGACGTCGACCTTGAGATCGACGACGAGCGGTTTCGCGACGATCGGCGTCACCGAGCGGACGCGCGAGAACAGCGCGCCGCCATGCGTGATCCAGTTGCGTTTGACGATCGGCTTCGCGTCCACCAGCGCGGCGATCTCCGGCACGGCGGGAATGCGCAGATCCATTGCTTCGCTCGTGCCCTTGAACGCGATCTCACTGCCGTCCGAGCGGCGGCCGGTGTGCGCGTTGTCCCGCACGCGGCGCTGTCCTGCGACCGGCACGCCGAGGCGCAGGCATTGGTAGCGCAGGCCCTCGGCCAGCGGCTTCGACGACGACGTGAAGCAGATCTCCTTGCCGCGGGAGACACCCCCATCGGTTTCCAGTAGCCCGCGCACCAGCGCGAGCGTCTGCGACCGCGGCAGGTGCGCCAGACGCGGCGCGATCTGCTTGCGGTGCTGCGCGTCGTAGAGGTCGTCGTAACCGAATGGCAGCGTCGGCGCACCCGCGCCGGCGATCCGGCCGGTCGTGGCGTCGCGCACGACGCCGACGCCCGAAGCCCAATGCACCTGCGCATATGTCTCGCCGCGACCGGTCTCCCAGTAGTGGATGCGGCGCTCGGCGAGGTACGCGCGCACAAACCCGAGATGAGCGTCGCATTGCGGGTTGCCCGACACGCCCCACTGCATGCCGTCCTTCGACGAGGTGCCCGTCGCCGAGCAGGATGCCGTAGAGCCGCGCGTCGTCGTCGGTAAAGCCTGCCACCGGCACGACTTCGGTGGGGATGGTGAAACCGACGTAATCGCCGGTCTTCAGTTGGCCCGACGTCGACCCATTGCGGCCGCGACCTTGCCCTTGGCGAGCCAATCGTTGGTGCGCGCCTCGGCCTGCTCCAGGGGCACGCCAGGGATCGCCCAGAACGGATGGCGCATCGGTGACTTCGATCGGCTCGACTGCGTGCTTGACGTCGATCGCCACCATCGGACCGTGCTGGTTGTAGACGAAGCGCTCCAGCACCTCGCGGTAGATGCCGCTCTTGCCGAGGACGAGATCGCCGGGGTGGACGTCGCGAATCGGCTGCACACCGCGCGCGGTGTAGCACCATCGTGTCCGGTGCAAAGCACTGATTCACCGCTACCGCAGTGTCGTTCACAACCTTCAGGAACGGCACCACGCCCTGCGACTTGCCGTTCGTCCCCTTGATGTGCGAGCCCATTGCGCGCACGTTCGTCCAGTCGTTCCCCAATCCACCCGCGAACTTGGAAAGGAGCGCATTTTCCTTGATCGCCTCGTAGATGCCGTCGAGGTCGTCGGAGACCGTCGTCAGGTAGCACGACGACAGCTGCGAGCGGTGCGTGCCCGAGTTGAACAGCGTCGGCGTCGACGACATGAAGTCGAACGTCGAGAGCACGTCGTAGAACTCGATCGCGCGCGCTTCGCGATGCACTTCGTTCAGCGCCAGGCCCATCGCGACGCGCATGAAGAAGCACTGCGGCAGCTCGAAGCGCCGTCCGCCGACGTACTGGTCGACGAGGAAATAGCGGTCGTACAGCGTTTGCAGGCCGAGGTAGCCGAACTGCAGGTCGCGCTCGGGCTTCAGCGCTTCGCCGAGCTTCTTCAGGTCGTATTGCGCGAGCCCGTCGTTGAGCAGGCCGATCTTGATGCCGTGCTTTACGAAGCGCGGGAAATACTCGGCGTAGCGCGTCGCCATGTCGGCCTGCGACGATTCCTCGCCGATCGCCTCGAAGCGCAGCGCATCGAGCAGGAGGCGCGCGGTGACGTACGAGTACGCCGGGTCCTTCTCGATCAGCGTGCGCGCGGCCAGCACGACACATTTGCGCACCTCGTCCATCGGGACGCCGTCGTAGAGGTCCTTGAGCGTCGCCTTCATGATGCGCTCGGGGTCGGCGTCCGGCAGGCCGTCGCACGACGCCTTGACCAGCGCGGTGAGGCGCCCGAGATCGAGCGCCTTGCGCATGCCGTTGTCGGTGACGTAGATCGTCGTGTCGGCCGGCTTGGTGCCGGCTTTCTGCTGCTTTTCGTGCGCGCGCTCCTGCGAGCGCTTCTCGCGATACAGCACGTAGGCGCGCGCCACCTCGTGCTCGCCGCCGCGCATCAGCGCCAGCTCGACCTGATCCTGGATCTCCTCGATGTGGATCGCGCCGCCCTCCGGCTTGCGCTTCATCAGCGCGGCCACGACGGCGTCGGTGAGCTTCGTCACCTCGTCGCGCACGCGGGCGGAGGCCGCGCCCTGGCCGCCGTTCACGGCGAGGAACGCCTTGGTCATCGCAATCGTGATCTTCGCCGGCTCGAAGCCGACGACCGCCCCGTTGCGGCGAATCACCTTGTACTGGGCGAACCGCGGGTCCGTGCCGCTCGCGACCGGACTGCCCGGCTCTCCCACGATCAGATCGCGCGGCGGCGCGGAGGGAGAGGACTGCGGGGCAGTGGTGGCGCTGTGCATGGGGTGGTTCTCCTGTTCGTCGTCTCGTTGCGATGTCTTGTCATTCCACGGGCTAATGCCGCGCTTCCCCCGTGGGGCGCCGTTTTTGCGCGATGCCGTGCGTTGCGGTGCTAAGGACCGGATTTCTCCGCGCGCTCTGGCCGGGCGCGCTTGCCCGTGGGATGTCCGTCACGGGGGTTATCCGTTTTCGCAGTCAAATCAAAATCTACTATATCTTGTGTTGAAGCGCGCCCTCAACACAAAGCATAGTGGGACGGGAGAGCGAGTGCAAGCGCTATTTGATGCACAGGCGCTGCCTGCCAAAACGACAGCAAAAACAGCGTTCTGCCGCCCCGCGCGACAACGATGCACGTTGTTTCCACCGGCTATCCACAGGGTGATCCACCGCGCGCGGCATTTGATCGCGCCGACGAATGGCGCTGCGGACGTTGCAGTTTTGCGACAGTGCATTGAGCGCAGGGGCAAGGGCCCGGGCCGAAGCGCGCTTCGGCGCGCTGCCTCCGCGTGCGGGCGCCGCGGCGCGACGCGCGCCGGCGCCGCGTCAGGCGATCGCCGGAAGCGCGAACAGCCGGGCGCCGGCGATGGCGACGATGCGCGTACGCGGCGCCGGCGCGACGGTCGCAAGCCCCGTAAAGCGGCCGAACGCCGGCAGGATCGCGTGGCGTTCACCCAGCACGAAGCAGGGCAGGCGGGCGCTCTCCTCGCCGTGCCCGTTGACCCTCACGCCGGGATGCACGTGTCCGCAGAGCGCGTAGCCGGTCGGCGGCGCAGCAGGCGCGTGGCATGCGAGGAACGGGGGCAGCGCCAGCGGTTCCGGACGACAGTCGATCGCCCACGCGGGCGGCGGATCGCCGGCGCGCGCGTCGTGGTTGCCGCGCACCAGCACGACGTCGAGCGACGGATGGCGCGTGCGCCACGCGACCATCGCTTCGTGCAGGGCGGCGACGCGGCCGGCCCTGGCGTGGATGAGGTCGCCCAGCACCACCACGCGCGTCGCGCCGGTGCGCTCGATCAGCCGCGACAGGCGGCCGAGGTCGGCGGCCGTCACGCCGCGCGGCAGCGGAATGCCGTGGGCGCGAAACGTCGCGGCTTTTCCGAGGTGCACGTCGGCGACGAACAGCGTCTGCGTCCGCGGCCAGTAGAGGGCGCGCTCGCAGAACAGCGTCACCGGCTCGCCGCCAACGACCGTGTCGAGCGCGTCCGCGGGTGGCCGCCCGGGGGGCCTCATCGGTGTACTGCCGTGCCCCGGCTCAGGGCGCGCGCGGCGTGATTCAATTGTCATATTGCGTGCGCGCTTGCCGGGAGGCACAATGCGGTAGCGAATTGTAGCGGACCCGTGCCGCCCGATTTCACGCGCATCGCGCGTGATCGCCGTGAGCGTCGGCCCGCCGCAGCGCTGTGTATGCCGCGGTTCTCGGCGAACCTGACCTTTCTTTTCACCGAATCGCCGTTCCTCGAACGGTTCGGCGAAGCCGCGCACGCCGGCTTTCGCGCCGTCGAGTTCGCTTTCCCCTACGAGTACCAGGTCAAGGAGATCAAGGCCCGGCTCGTCCCGCACAAGCTCGAGGTCGTCCTGTTCAACGCGCCGCCGGGCGACTATGCCGCCGGCGACCGCGGCGTCGCCTCGGTTCCCGGTCGCGAGCACGAATTCCAGGCGAGCATCGTGCAGGCGCTGCGCTACGCGGATGCGCTGAATTGCTCGCGTTTGCATGTGATGGCCGGCGTGCTGCCCCCCGACGCCGACGCCGACGAGCGTGCGCGCCGCCGGCGCGTGTACGTACGCAACCTCCAGTTCGCGTGCGCCGAGGCGGCAGCGCAGGACGTCACGCTGACGATCGAGCCGCTCAACCCGCGCGACGTGCCGAATTACCTGCTGACGACGCAGGCGGACGCGCATTCCATCCGCGCGGAGGTGGGCGCGCGCAACCTCAAGGTCCAGATGGACCTCTATCACGCGCAGATCGTCGAAGGCGACCTGTCGGAGAAGCTCAAGCAGTGGCTGCCCCACATCGGGCACATCCAGATCGCCGGCGTGCCGGGCCGGCACGAGCCCGACGTCGGCGAAGTCAACTACGAATACCTGTTCAAGCTCCTCGACGAGCTCAAGTACGACGGGTGGGTCGGCTGCGAGTACAAGCCCGCGACGACGACCACCGCCGGGCTGACCTGGCTGTACCGCCTGCTCGACCGCAGGCGCGCGACCGCCGGTCACGCATAGCCGCTTCGCGGACGCGTTCGCCGGCGGTGCGCAGCTATGCGGCGTTGCCCCGCGCCGCGTACACCGCCTCGAACGCCGCGAACACCGCATCGAGGTTCCGATGGCCGGCGTCGGCATCGCGGCGCGCAAGCGCGATCTGCCGCGCGGGACCGTGCCTGCCGAGCCCGACTTCCCGCACGCGATGCGCATCGAGCAGCGCGCGGCGCGGCCGCGGCACGACCGACACGCCGAGTCCCGCGGAAACCATCGCCACGATCGCGTCGATCGAGCGCACGTCCATGACGGGTGTCGCGCGCGGCCGCACGCGCTTGACGAATTGCGCGGCGATGCGGCCACCGGTCAGCGACGTATCGTGGCGGATCCAGCCGAGGCGCGCGAGCAGGTCGGCGGGCGTGCCCGAGGGCGCGTCCGCCGGGACGAGCATGACGAACGGCTGGCGCACGAGATTCTGCCAGTGCAGCCGCGACGACCCGCCGGCGGGAGGACGGACGAGCGCGGCGACGTCGATGCGCCCGGCGCGCAGGTCGGCGCCCAGCGTGTCGGAATCGCCCAGCGACACACGGACCCCCAGCGCCGGATGGCGATCGCGCAGCCGCCGCAGCGCGGCGGGCAGCGCGTCGGTCTGGACGCTCGCGATCGCGCCCAGGCGCACGCGCCCCGCGACGGCGATCTTCGGCCGGGCGCGCAGCGCCTCGAGGCGGCCCATCAGCTCGCGCGCCACGGCGGCGGCTTCGACGGCGAAGGGCGTCGCTCGCGCCGCGCGGCCCGAGCGGTCGAACAGCGGCCGCCCGAAGTACGCCTCGAGCTGCTTGATCTGCAGGCTGACGGCGCTGGGCGTGCATCCGACCTGCTGCGCCGCCGCGGCGAAGCTTCCCCTGTCGAGGATCGCGGCGAGCGTGGCCAGCGAAGCGATATTCATGAGCAATCCTCACTCGTCGGATAAGAACAATTCGCTATTTCTGATGTACGCCGCAGACTACCATGGTGCCATGGCCGGGCGGGGCGCCTACGATTTCCGGAGCGACACGGTCACGCTGCCCACGCCCGAGATGATCGCGGCCGCGGCGGTCGCCCCGCTGGGCGACGCTGCGCGCGGCGACGACCCCACGGTGAATGCGCTCGAGGCGCGCGCGCGCGACCTCACCGGGAAGGACGACGCGCTGTTCGTCCCGTCGGGAACGATGGCGAACCTCGCCGCGCTCATCGCGCACGGCTGCCGCGGCGGCGAGGTGCTCGTCGAATCGACGGCGCACGTCTTCGTCGCCGAAGGCGGCGGCCTGTCGAGCGTGGCCGGCGGGCGGGCGCGGACGTTCGAAAGCGACCGCGGCGTCTTCACGCCGCAGGCGGTCGCCGCCGCGCTGCAGGCGGCGGGCGACGCGCCGCTGCGCGTCGTCTGCCTCGAGAACACGCACAACGCCTGGGGCGGCACCGTCACGCCGCCCGCCGCGCTGGCGGCGATCCGGCAGATTGCCGCGGAACGCGGCGTGCCGGTGCACCTGGACGGCGCACGGCTGTTCAACGCGGCCACCCATCTGGACGTGCCGATCGCCGCGTTGTGCGGGCACGCCGACTCCGTGTGGTTCGCGCTCTGCAAGGGGCTCGGCGCGCCGGTCGGCGCGATCCTCGCCGGCGGGGCCGAATTCATGCAGCGCGCGCGCCGGGCCGCGCGGATGCTGGGCGGGGGCATGCGCCAGGCGGGGCTGGTCGCCGCGCCGGCGCTCGTCGCGCTGCGCGATCCCTATCCGCAGCACCGGCGCGATCACGCGCTCGCGCAAACGCTGGCCGCGGCACTCGCCGCCATCGACGCGTCGCTCGTCGATGCGGCACGCGTGCAGACCAACATCGTCAACTGCTTCGTCGATCGCTTCGGCGGCGATGCGCCGGCCATCGCGCGGGCGATGCGCGAGCGCGGCGTGCTGGTCAACGGGCGGGGAAGCAAGCTGCGCTTCGTGACCCACGCGCAAGTCGATGCCGGCGCCGCCGCCGCGGCAGCGCAAACGCTGCGGGAGGTCCTCGGCGCCGTCGGGGCCGCGCGCGGCCGCGCAGCGCCTGAAGCGCGCGCTCCCGCTACAGGTTCACGCTCATGCCGCCGTCGACGTAGAACGTCTGGCCCGTGACATAGCTGGCCGCGTCGGAGGCGAGGAACACCGCGATGCCGCCGAGCTCCGCCGGCTCGCCCCAGCGCTTCATCGGCGTGCGCATGTTCACCCACGCGACGAAGTCCGGATTGTCGAGCAGCGCGCGATTCATTTCCGTCGTGAAGTAGCCGGGCGCGATCGCGTTGACGCGGATGCCGTCCACGGCAAGCTCCACCGCCAGCGCGCGCGTGAGCTGGCGCACGCCGCCCTTGGCCGACGTATAGGCGACGATGTTCGGGCGGGCGAGCTCGCTGGTGAGCGAGGCGACATTGATGATCGAGCCCCGCTTGCGTGCCTTCATTCCCGGCACGACCGCCTGCGCGACGAGGAACGGCGCCGTCAGGTTCGTCGCGATCACCGCATCCCAGTCCGCTTTGGTGAATGCCTGCACCGCGTTGCGGCGCTGGATGCCGGCGTTGTTGACGACGATGTCGATGGCGCCGTGCTTGTGCTCGAGCGCCGCGACCGCTGCTGCGACGGCGTCGGCGTCGGTGACGTCGAACACGGCGACGTCCGTCTTGCGCCCCGCAGCGGCGAGCGTGCCGCGACCGCGCTCGAGCGCATCGCGATCGCGGCCGTTGAACACGACCGTCGCGCCGGCGTCGGACAGCGCGGTGGCCACCGCGTGGCCGAGCCCGCGCGCGGCGCCGGTGACGAGCGCGACGCGGCCGGCGAGGTCGAAGGGACTGCGGGTGCTCATGCAGCGCTCATTGCGGGTATGTCGTGCAAGCTTACATGAACACGCGCCCGATCCTGCTGGCGCGCACCGCACACGGGGCAGCGGCCCGTCGGGAGCGATCGCGCCCGCCATCGCTGCCGTGGCGCCTCACCCCTCGGCGGCCGCTTGCTCGAGTGCCTCGACCATGCGGGCGACCCGCGCCTCCAGCGCCTCGGTCGTGAGCTTTTCGCGGAACATCTCCACCATCAGCGCGAAGGCGAACGGCGTCGGGCGGGCAGGGGAGGTGAGCACGGCGCGCGCGCCGCGCAGGCGCGCCAGCGCGTGCGCCAGGCGCGGCGCCTCGAGCTGGCGCTCCATGACCTCGCGCACCGCTTGCGCGAGCAGCAGGTTGTCCGGATCGTATTCGGCGAACACGTCGTAGAGCAGGCCGCTCGATGCCTGCAGGTGGCGATTCGACTGCGGCTGGCCGGGATAGCCCTGGAACACGAGGCCGGCGACGCGCGCGATCTCGCGGAACTGCCGCCGTCCCAGCTCGGCGGCGTTGAGGCCGGCGAGGATGTCGCGCTCGACATCCGGCGCGGCGAGGAGCGCGCCCAGCGCCCCGACGCCGAGCTCGATCGGCACCGGGGACGCGAGCCCGAAGCCGTAGTCGTTGATCATGATGCTGAAGCTGCCCGGCGTCTCCCGCGACAGCCGGTAGCTGAACAATGTCGCCAGGCCCAGGTGCGCCAGGCGCCCCTCGAACGGATAGAAGAAGACGTAGTGGCCGTCGCGCGCCGCAATGCGCTCGACCAGCCATTCGCGCTCGTCCGGCAGCGCGGACCAGCGGCGCTGCAGCTCGAGCAGCGGCCGTACGAGCTGCAGCTCCTCCGACGCATAGATGCCGCGCTTGGCATCGCCGATCAGCTTGCGCGTGCGGTCGGACAAAAGCGACGAGAGCGGCATCTTCGAGCCCGCCCAGCGCGGCACCAGCGCGGATTTCGGGTTGCCCGGCTTGACCCACGCGGTCATCTCCCGCACGCGGATGAACTCCAGCACGCGGCCCGCGAACACGAACGTCGCTCCCGGCGTGAGGCGCGCGATGAACGACTCCTCGACGTGGCCGAGCCTGCGGCCGTTGCGCATCTGCACGGTGATGCTCGCGTCGCTGACGATGGTGCCGATCTGCATCCGGTGGCGGCGCGCGATCCTGGCGTCGGGCACGCGCGCGATGCCGTCGTCACCGATGACCACGCGCCGGTACTCCGGATAGGCATTGAGGCTCGCGCCGCCATGCACGACGAAGTCGAGCGCCCATTGCCAGGCGTGGTCGCCGAGCGTTGCGTACGCATGCGTGCCGCGCAGCTCGGCGAGCAGGTCGCGCGGATCGAAGCCGCCGCCCAGCGCGCACGTGACCAGGTGCTGGGTGAGCGCGTCGAGCGGCCCCCGCACCGACAGCCGCGGCTCGATCATCCGGTCGGCGGCGGCCTCGCGCGCCGCGGCGGCCTCGACGAGCTCCAGCGCCTGTGTCGGCACGACGGTGATCCGGGACACGGCGCCGGGCTGGTGGCCGCTGCGGCCCGCGCGCTGCAGCAGCCGCGCGACGCCTTTGGGCTGCCGATCTGCAGCACCTGGTCGACGGGCGCGTAGTCGACGCCGAGGTCGAGGCTCGACGTGCAGACGACGGCGCGCAGCGCATTGCGCCGCAGCCCGTCCTCGACCCAGTCGCGCACGTCGCGCTCGAGCGAGCCGTGATGGAGCGCGATGCGCCCGGCCCAGTCGGGGCGCGCCGCGAGGATCGCCTGATACCAGATCTCCGCCGCCGAGCGGACGTTGGTGAACACGAGCGTCGAGCGCGCCGTTCTCGATCGCGCGGACCACCTGCGGCAGCAGCCTGAGACCGATGTGGCCGCCCCAGGGAAAGCGCTCGATCGTCGGTGGCCGCGCCGTCTCGATGGCGATCGCCTTGGCCTCGAGACCGCGCACGATGCGTCCGCGGCGCCCGACGCCGAGCAGGCATGCGAGCGCCTCGTCGAGGTTGCCGAGCGTCGCCGACAGACCCCACGTCGGCAGCGACCGGTGCAGGCCGCGCAGTCGCGCCAGCGCGAGCTCCACCTGCACGCCGCGCTTCGACGCCATGAGCTCGTGCCATTCGTCGACGACCACCGCGGCGAGGTGGGCGAAGCGCTCGCGCCAGTCGGCGCGCGACAGCAGCAGCGTCAGCGATTCGGGGGTGGTGACCAGCGCGGTGGGCAGGCGCCGGTCCTGCCGCGCCCGCACGCCGGCCGCCGTGTCGCCGGTGCGCACGTCGACGCTCCAGTGCGGTTGCAGCGCGGCCGCGGCGCGACCGAGCGCGAGCCCGGTGTCGGCGGCGAGTGCGCGCAGCGGCGTCAGCCAGAGAACGCTCAGCGGTGGCGGCGCATCCGCCGCACCGGCGGGGCCGAGCACGAGCGGTCCCATCCAGGCGGCGTAGGTCTTGCCCATGCCGGTGGGCGCGTGGATCAGGCCGGACTCGCCGCCGGCATACGCGCGCCAGACCTCTTCCTGGAACGGGAACGGCATGAAGCCCTGCGCAGCGAACCACGCGCGCGCAGGCGCCAGCGCCGGCGTCGGCAGGAGGTCGTCAGGCACGGCGCGCGCTCAACGGCGGGAATCTGCGCCGCGAAGAACAGGGTGCCCACCGCATCGGCGTCGGCGGCGCCCGCGAACGGCGCTCGCCCGCGCGACGCTAGACGGCCTGCGCCACCGGCGCCTGCTGCGCGGCGGCTGCGCGCTCGGCACGGAACTGCGCCAGCAGCGCGCCCTCGCGCACCTTCGCGTCGCTGACGTGGCGCTCCTTGACGTGGCCGTAGCCGCGGATGTGCTCCGGCATGGACGCGAGCTCGACCGCGAGCTCGTAGTTCTGCGGCGTCAGCTGTCGAGCACCTCGGCGACCAGCGCTCTCGTATTCGCCGATCAGCGCGGCGCTCCATCCGCCGCTCGGCGGTCCGGCCGAAGACGTCCAGCGCGCCGCCGCGGAAGCGGCGCATCTTCGCGAGCACGCGGAAGGCCGACATCATCCACGGGCCGTACTTCGACTTGCGTCGCCTCGCCGGTTTTCCCCTCCGGCTTGTTGAGCGCCGGCGGCGCGAGGTGGAAGCGTGAGCTTGTAGTCGCCTTCGAACTGCGGGCGACCCGCTGCGACGAAATCGGTCTCGGCGTAGAGGCGCGCGACCTCGTACTCGTCCTTGATCGCGAGCAGCTTGAAGTAGTAGCGCGCGACCGCTTCGGTGAGCTCGGTCGGAGCCCGGCTGCTTCGCGCCCTCGACCTCGCGCACCCTGGCGACGAGGTCGGCGTAGCGCTTCGCGTAGGCGGCGTCCTGGTAGTCGGTGAGGAACGCACGCCGCCGCTCGATGATTTCGTCGAGCGATCTGCGACAGCTGCTGCGACGCGGGCTTGTCGGCCGGCGGAACGGCGGCCTCGGCCACGCTTGGCGGGCTCGACGGCGGCGAGCCGGCCCCAGTAGAAGCTCTGCCTGTTCGACTCGACGCCGGCGCCGTTCAGCTCGATCGCGCGCAGGATCGCGGCTTCGCCGACCGGCAGCAGCCCGCGCTGGTACGCGTAGCCGACCATGAACAGGTTCGTCGCGATCGAGTCGCCCATCAGGCCGGTCGCGAGCTTCGGGTCGCGTCGAAGAACTCGGCGTCGCCGGGCGCGACGGCGTCCTTGATCTCCTGCTCCATCGAGCCGAGTCGGGAACGCGAGGTCGGGCTCGCGCGTGAACTGCGCCGGCATCACGAGCGCCGTGTTGACCACCGCCTTCGTGACGCCTTTCTGCATCTTGGCGATCGCCTCGTGGCCGACGCCGGTCAGGATGTCGCAGGCGAGCACGAGCTTCGCCTCGCCGGCGGCGATGCGCGTCGCGTGGAGCTGCTCGGGCGTGTCGGCGATGCGCACGTGGGACACGACGGCGCCGTTCTTCTGGGCGAGGCCGGTCATGTCGAGCACGCTGCAGCCCTTGCCTTCGAGATGCGCTGCCATGCCGAGCAGCGCGCCGATCGTGACGACGCCGGTGCCGCCGATGCCGGTGACCAGCAAGCCGTACGGCTCGGCGCGTCGACGGGAAGCGCGGGCGCGGGCAGGTGCGAGAAATCGACGGCCTCGGCGCCTTCTTCGGCTTGCGCAGCTTTCCGCCTTCGACGGTGACGAAGCTCGGGCAGAAGCCGTTGACGCACGAATAGTCCTTGTTGCACGACGACTGGTCGATCGTCCGCTTGCGGCCGAACTCCGTCTCGACCGGCGCGACCGACACGCAGTTGGACTTCACGCCGCAGTCGCCGCAGCCCTCGCAGACCAGCTCGTTGATGACCACGCGCTTGGTCGGGTCGGGGAACTTGCCGCGCTTGCGGCGGCGTCGCTTCTCGGCGGCGCACGTCTGGTCGTAGAGCAGGACCGTCGTGCCGACCTCCTCGCGCAGCTCGCTGCTGCACGCCGGTCGAGATCGTCGCGGTGGTGGACCGCGATGCCCGCGTCGAAGTAGCCGGCCGGATACTTGTGCGGGTCGTCGGACGACGACGACCACCTTCGACACGCCCTCGGCCGCGACACTGCCGCGCGATCTCGCGCGGCGAGATCGGCCCGTCGACCGGCTGGCCGCCGGTCATCGCGACGGCGTCGTTGTAGAGGATCTTGTAGGTGATGTTCACGCTTGGCCGCCACCGCCGCGCGGATGGCGAGGATGCCGCTGTGGTAGTACGTGCCGTCGCCGAGGTTCGCGAAGATGTGCTTCTCGTCGGTGAACGGCGCCTGGCCGATCCACGGCACGCCTTCGCCGCCCATGTGCGTGAACGTCGACGTGCTGCGGTCCATCCAGATCGCCATGACGTGGCAGCCGATGCCGGCGGTGGCGCGGCTGCCTTCGGGAACGTTGGTCGACGTGTTGTGCGGGCAGCCCGAGCAGAAGTATGGCAGGCGCGCGAGGCTGATCTTCGGCCGCGCGAGCGCCTTCTCCTTCGGCATCGATGAACTCGACGCGCTTGCGGATGCGCTCGACGGTGCGCGGATGCAGCTCGAGGCGCTCGATGCGCTGCGCGATCACGCGCGCGATCATCGCCGGCGTGAGCTCCGCATGCGGCGGCAGCAGCCAGTCGCCGTGCGGGCGCACCCACTCGCCCTTCTCGTCGAACTTGCCGATGACGCGCGGGACGCACGTCGTCGCGCCAGTTGTAGAGCTGCTCCTTGACCTGGTACTCGACGATCTGGCGCTTCTCCTCGACGACGAGGATCTCGGCCAGACCTTCCGCGAAATGACGGACGCCTTCCGGCTCCAGCGGCCACGGCATCGCGACCTTGAACAGGCGGATGCCGATCTCGGCGGCGTCCGCCTCGGTGATACCGAGGTCGTCGAGCGCCTGCCGCACGTCGAGATAGCTCTTGCCGCTGGTGATGATGCCGAGCCGGGCGCGCGGGGAATCCATGACGATGCGGTTGAGCCGGTTGACGCGGCAGTAGTGCAGGGCGGCGTAGACCTTGTAGTCCTGCATCCGCGCCTCGGTCTGCAGGAAGCCGTCGGGCCAGCGGATCGACACGCCGTCCGGCGGCATGGGAAAGTCGTCCGGCACGATGATCTGCACGCGCGCCGGGTCGACCGACACCGACGCGGAGCTCTCCACCGTGTCGGACACGCACTTGAAGCCTACCCAGCAGCCGGAGTAGCGGCTCATCGCCCAGCCGTGCAGGCCGAGATCGATGATCTCCTGCACCGAGGAGGGATAGAGCACCGGCATCATCGCGGCGGAGAACTGGTGGTCGGACTGATGCGGCAGCGTCGAGGATTTCGCCGCGTGGTCGTCGCCGGCCAGCACGAGCACGCCGCCGTGCTTCGACGTGCCGGCGAAGTTGGCGTGCTTGAACACGTCGCCGCAGCGATCGACGCCCGGCCCCTTGCCGTACCACATCGCGAAGACGCCATCGACCCGGGCGCCGGGATACAGGTTGACCTGCTGCGAGCCCCAGATCGACGTCGCCGCGAGGTCCTCGTTGAGGCCCGGCTGGAACTTGATGTCGGCGCGCTCGAGAAACTTCTCCGCCTTCCACAGCGTCTGGTCGAGGCCGCCCAGCGGCGACCCGCGATAGCCGGAGACGAAGCCGGCGGTATTGAGGCCGGCGAGCCGGTCGCGCTGCCGCTGGAGTATCAGCAGGCGGACCAGTGCCTGCACGCCGGTGACGAAAACGCGCCCCGATTCGAGCTCGTACTTGTCGTCGAGCGAAACGTTCGCGAGGGGGAGGGCGGAAAGCGGGGTGGCCATCGGACAATACTCCAAGAATCGTGTTCCGGATCGCGCGGCGCCAGGTAGGGCGTCGCAAATGGGGTTGGCGATTGTGTCGCCGCCCCGCAACGTGGCGCGGATTTTACGCTGTTTTATTAGCTGGGGGCCGGGGCGCGGCGCTGCAACCGCACATCGCTGCCGCGGCCGGCGCCGGCGCTCGTCCGCGTAACGTAGAATCGCTCGCTTTTGCGCAGGAATGCCCGACGATGGCCGAGCCGCTCCCCGCGATCGAGATCGAAACCGGCGCCGCACCCGCTGCGGCGGTGATCTGGATGCACGGCCTCGGTGACGACGGCCACGGCTGGTCGGAGGTCGTGACCGCGCTGCGCCTGCCGGCCGCGATCCCGGTGCGCTTCCTGTTCCCGCACGCGCCGGTGATGCCGGTCACGATCAACAACGGCTACGCGATGCGGGCGTGGTACGACATCCGCGAGAACGACTTCAATCACCGCGCGGACATCGCCGGTGTGCGGCGCTCGCAGCAGGCGGTCGAGGCGCTGATCGCCCGCGAGGAAGCCCGCGGCATCGCGGCGTCGCGAATCGTGCTGGCCGGCTTTTCGCAGGGCGGCGCGATCGCGCTGTACACCGGGCTGCGGCATCCGGCGCGGCTGGCGGCGATCGTGGCGCTGTCGACCTACCTGATCGCGCCCGACGCGCTCGCTGCCGAGGCGAGCGCCGCCAATCGTGACGTCCCCGTCTTCATGGCCCACGGAACGCAGGATCCGGTGGTCCAGTTCCGCTGGGCCGACGCCTCGCGGCAGGCGCTCGTCGCGGCCGGGTACCGCGTCGAGTGGCATACGTACGCGATGCCGCACTCGGCTGTGCCCGAGGAGATCGCCGCGATCGGCGCCTTCCTCGCGCGCGTGCTCGCGGGGTAGCGCCGCCACGCTTTAGCGCTGCCGCTCGCCCAGCAGTCGATAGCGGCCGTACGCCCCTTGATCGTGGAGGCGTGCCCGCGTCGCGGCGGGCAGTTCGCCCAGGTCCTTGTCACGGATGGCAAAGAAATCGGGCGTCGCGTCGTCGAGCGCCGCCGCCAGCGCCATCGCATCCTCCGCCTTGCGCGCCGCGCCGCGCGAGTAGAACTCCGCCGAGGGCGGCCGATCGGGGAAGTAGACGAGCCGCGAGCGTGCATCCGGGCGCAGGCGCAGGTAGTCGGCCACCAGCGCCTTCTGCGAACGCTCGGCGTCGAACTGCCGGTGCAGCGCGACGATCAGCACGACGAACAGGAGGGGGACCGCTGCGCCGGCGACGAGCGCGCGCGCGACCGGGGGGCGCAGCGTGCCGGCATCCGGCGCCGTGGCGGCCGCGCCGGCGTCCACGCGCCACAATTCGCCGAGCAGCAGCGCGTACGCGGGCAGCCCCGGCAGCACGTACGCGACGAGGACGTTCCGCGCGAGAGTGAAGAATGCGAGCGGCGCCAATGCCCACAGCAGCAGGTACACGATCCAGCGATCGTGCAGGAGGCTCCGCAGCTGCGGCGCTCGCTGCAGCAGCGCGCGTCCGGCGAAGAGCACCGTTGCGATCGACCAGGGCAGCGCGGCAACGATCCACATCAGCCAGATGACGCCGCGCGTGCGCGAATGCGCCGCCCCGTAGAGGTCGCCCGCCCAGCCCGGCTCGAGGAAGCGCTTCCAGTGCTCGCCGACCAGAAAATAGTCGAGGAAGCCTGGGGACGCGCGCTCCGCGCTCCAGTACCAGGCGCCGGCGACCGCGAACGCGACGAGCGAGCCGCCAAGCCACGGGAGGCGACGCCACGTCGTGCGCCACGCGCGCGTCCACAGCGTGACTCCGGCGAGGGGGATGACGACCAGCACCAGCGCGACCGGTCCCTTGGCGAGCAGTCCGATGGCGAGTCCGGCAAAGAACGCCGCAGCGCCGGCCCGGCGATGGCGGTCGGCGCCGTCGACGGCGAACCAGAAGCCCGCCATCGCGAGCGTCGTCCCGAGCGCCAGCGCCGGATCGGTCATCGTTGCGCCGGCCGCCACGAACACGAGCCCCGTCGGCGCGAAGAGCGCCAGCGTCCACAGGCCCTGGTCGCGGCCGCCGCGCTGCACGGCGAGCGCATGAACGAGCGCCCCGCAGGCGATCATCGCCAGCAGCGACGGCAGGCGCGCCGCGAATTCGGTCACGCCGAGGGCCGCCATCGCGGCGGCGGAAAGCCACATGGACAGCGGCGGCTTTCCCCAGAAAGGCACGCCGTAGTCGAACTGCGGCACCAGCCACTGGCCGGTTTCGAGCATCTTGCGGGCGATCTCGCCGTAGCGCGCTTCCGTCGGGTCCATCAGCGGATAGGCGCCGAGGGTCGCGAGTCGCACCGCGACGACGGCGACGACGAGCCACAGCAGCCAGCGGCGCTCCCGCGCGGTCAGGGGGCCGGTCAATGCGCGGCGTGTTCGGTGGCGCAAGCCTGCGGCTGGCGCAGCGGCCGCATGGCGGGGAGGTGGCGCTGGACCAGATACAGCGGACGCTGCTTCACTTCGATGAACATGCGCGCCAGGTATTCGCCGATCAGGCCGAGCGCCATCAACTGCAGGCCGCCGAGGAACAGCACCAGCACGACGAGCGTCGGGTAGCCGGCGACCGGGTCGCCGTACACCAGCGTGGCCACGACGATCTTGAGCGCGTAGACGAAGGCGATCAGCGCGGTGGCGAGGCCGACATAGCTCGCGACCTTGAGCGGCACGACCGAGAACGACGTGACCCCTTCGAGGGCGAAGTTCCACAGGCGCCAGTACGACCACTTGGAGGTCCCGGCGAACCGGCTGTCGCGGTCGTAGGCGATCTCGGCGCTCGGAAAGCCGATCCACGCGAACAACCCCTTCATGAATCGCGTGCGCTCGGGGAGCTGCCGCAGCGCGGCGACCGCGCGCGCGGAAAGCAGCCGGAAATCGCCGACGTCGGCGGGAATGCCGGGCGGGCCGAGCCGGCCCATCGCGCGATAGAACAGGCTCGCCGTCGACTTGCGCAGCCAGCTTTCCTGGCCGCGGCTGCGCCGGCGCATCGCGACGACATCGAAGCCCTCGCGCCACTTGGCGATCATGTCGGGGATGAGCTCGGGGGGATCCTGCAGGTCGGCGTCGATGACGACGACGGCGTCACCGGCGGCGGCGTCGAGCCCCGCGCTCATCGCGACTTCCTTGCCGAAATTGCGCGTGAAATCGATGATGGCGACGCGCGGGTCGGCGGCGTGCAGCTCGCCCAGCAGCTTCCGGGTCGCGTCCCTGCTGCCGTCGTTGACGTAGACGATCTCGACCTCGGCGTCGATCGTGTCGAGGACGCGGGCGAGGCGCCGGTGGAAATCGGGCAGGACCGCCTCTTCGTCGAACAGCGGTACCACGACCGACAGCGAACGACGCCCGCCGGAGGCGGCGCCGCGAACGGGGGGCTGGGTGCTCAGCACGTCCATCGGTGGCCGGATCGCAAAGCGCAATGAGATGGGGAAGGTATGCTGGCAGGCACAAGGGCGCTTTCGGCGCGAATGTACGCCGATCCGCGGCCGTGAGGGGTGAAATCTCAGCGCCCGTCGGGCTTCGCCGGTATCGGCGCGCTGCCGCGGCGCGCCAGCGCGTCGCGCAGCAGGAACTCGATCTGCGCGTTCACGCTGCGCAGCTCGCTTTGCGCGAGGCGCTCCAGCGCGACCCATACCCCAGGGTCGAGCCGCAACAGGAAGGCCTTGCGTTGCGCCATCCGTCAGCCGTTGTACAGCGTGCCCGTATTGATGACCGGCTGCACTTCGCTGTCGGCGCACAGCACCGTCATGAGATTGGACACCATCGCTGCCTTCCGCTCGTCGTCGAGCGCGACGACGTCCTTGGCGGAAAGCTCGTGGAGCGCCATCTGCACCATCGACACTGCGCCATGGACGATCTTCTGGCGCGCGGCGATGATCGCTTCCGCCTGCTGCCGGCGCAGCATGACCTGCGCGATTTCCGCCGCATACGCGAGGTGCGACAGCCGGGCTTCGTCGACGACCACGCCGGCGGGCTCGAGCCGGGCCTGCAACTCGCGGATCAGCGCGCGGGCGACGACATCCGCGCTCTCGAGCAGCGTGGGGGCGCTCGCCGTGGGCTCCTCGGCCGCGTCGTAGGCGAAGATCGATGCCAGGTGCCGCACCGCCGCTTCGCTCTGGACCTTGACGAAGTGCTCGTAGTCGTCGACGTCGAACGCCGCTTTCGCGGTGTCGTCGACGTGCCAGACGACCACCGCGGCAATCTCGATCGGGTTGCCGCGCTTGTCGTTGACCTTGAGCTTGTCGCCGTTCAGGTTGCGCGCCCGCAGCGACAGCTTGCGGCGCGAATAGAACGGGTTGGTGGCGCGTAGCCCGGGAACGCGCGAGGTCCCGCGGTACGCGCCGAAAAGCTGCAGGATCGCGCCTTCGTTGGGCTGCAGCGTGTAAAGCCCCTTGAGCACGAGCCCCGCCGCGACGAACAGCACGACGGCGACGACGACGAGCATCACGTCGGGCGGTCCGCCGGTCCGCGCCACCCCCCGCCAGAGGACGAATCCGCCACCCACGGCCAACCCCACGCCCACGACGAGCGCGACAAACCCGTTCACCGTGCCGATCGGCCGCTCGTTGTGCGCCCCGGCGACCGTGCTTGCGACCCGCTCCATGGACCTCTCCCGAAGGGCGCCCGCTGTCTGCTGGCGCGTTATCGTTATGATATCACAGAGATAGCGATTGTCCGGACCGTTCGTCGGCGCCCGGTGACATCGGCACGCCCCAATGACATCGGTACGCCCCAATGACGTCGGTACGCCCCAATAATGTCGGCACGCCCCGATGACATCGGGCGCCGCACGTACCCGTCGGCGCCCGAGTCGGACCGCAGCGAGGCGTCAGCGCGCGTCGAAGGCGAAAATGCCGCTGCAACCGCCGTTGACCCAGATGCTGCGGTCACGCCAGCCCCAGGTCTGGCCCTGGATGCACGCGGCCTGCGAGCGCTGCTCGGCGACCCAGGCGCGGTTGATCCGACGGCCGGTATCGCACCAGCTCTGCCGGTAGTCGCGGCTCTCGCAGGCAATGCTGCTTCCCCGCGGCGGCGGCGGGCCGCCGCCGGCGGCGAAGGAGAACACGCCGCTGCAGCCTTGGGTGACCCAGATCCCGCGCTGTTCCCAGCCCCACGTGCGACCCTGCACGCAAGGCGCGTTCGAAGTCTGCTGGGCGATCCAGGCGCGCGTGATCTGTACGCCCGTTCCGCAGAAGTTGCGCCGGTAGTCGCGGCTTTCGCATTGGACGCTGTTGGTGCCGATCGGCGGCCGCGGACCCGGAGGCCGTCCGCCCTGAAAGGCGAATTCGCCGGCGCAGCCGTTGTTGACCCAGATGCCGTTGCCGTCCCAGCCCCACGTCCGCCCCTGGATGCACGCCGCATTGGACGTCTGCGAGATGATCTGCGCGCCGGTGATCCTGCCCGTCGGACAGTAGTTGCGCCGGTAGTCGCGGCTCTCGCAGTGAATGCTCTGCGCGAACACCGATCCCGAGGCGAGCAGCGCGACTGCGGCGCCCGCAAATTTCAGCCATCGTTGCGACGTCACCTTTGCGGTCCCTTTCGGCGGGAAACGAGTTCAGGCGACAGAATATACGGCGGCGCCGGCACCCGCAAACCGCGGGACGCCGGACGGCAGTCCGGAATGTCGCGACCGGCGCGTCCGCTACTCGTCGGGCTTGAAATCGAGCGCGGCGGAGTTCATGCAGTAGCGCTGGCCGGTCGGCTGCGGGCCGTCGGGGAAGACGTGGCCAAGGTGCGCGTCGCACGCTGCGCAGACCACCTCGGTGCGGCGCATGAACAACGCGCTGTCGTCCGCTTCGCGGACGTTCGCCGGGTCGACCGGCGCGTAGAACGACGGCCAGCCGGTCCCGGAATCGAATTTCGTTGCCGATGCGAACAGCGGCATGCCGCAGCAGACGCAGGTGTAGGTGCCCTTCGCGTGGTTGTCCCAGTGCTTTCCGGTATACGCCCGCTCGGTCCCTTTCCTGCGGGTGACCTTGAACTGCTCCGGCGAGAGCTGCGTCTTCCATTCGGCTTCGGACTTGACGACCTTGTCGACCATGCTGTTCCTCGTTCGGCTGATTTGTCGTTGCGCGGGCTGCGACGGGGCGGCGCACGCATGCGCTATAGTGTGGCCTCCGCGCGATACCTTACAAGATCCGCTCCCCGCTTCGCCTGCAGTTGGATACCGCGATCCGCCACTCGTTCCGCCGTGACGCGCGCGTGATCGCGCTGGTTGCGACGGCGCACAGCCTCTCCCATTTCCTGCAGCTTGCGCTGGCGCCGCTGTTCCCGCTGCTGCGCGCCGAGTTCGACGTGTCGTGGACGCTGCTCGGCACGCTCGTCGGCACCTTCTACGTCGGCAGCGGCCTCACGCAGTTCGCCGCCGGCTTCGCCGTCGACCGCGCCGGCGCGCGGCCTGTCCTGCTGTCCGGCATGTCGCTGCTCTGCGCCGGCACGCTGCTCGCGTCGCTGGCGCCGGGACCGTGGTGGCTCTTTCCCGCCGCTGCGATGATGGGGGTCGGCAACGGGGTTTTCCACCCCGCCGACTTCGCGATTCTCAACGCCACCGTCGATCCGCGGCGCCTCGGCCACGCGTACTCGATGCACGGCGTCGGCGGCAACCTGGGCTACGCGCTGGCCCCGATCGTCAGCTTCGGGCTCGGCACCGCCTTCGGCTGGCGCGTCGCGCTGGTCGCCATGGGCCTGATCGGGCTGGCAGTGCTCGGAATGCTCGCCACGCAGCGCAGCGTGCTCGCATCTCAGCGCGTCCCCGACGCGCACACCCATACGTTCCGGGGCAGCGTCGGGCTGTTCCTGCAGCCGGCGATCCTGCTGTGCTTTTTCTATTTCATCTTCCAGACGACGGCGGCAATCGGGCTGCAGACTTTCCTTCCGTCGTCGCTCAACGTCGGCCTCGACGTGCCGCTGGTGCTCGCGACCTCGGCGGTGACCGCCTACCTTCTGGGCAGCGCCGCGGGGGTGGTCGCCGGCGGCTTCCTCGCCGTGCGCACGCAGCGCCACGACCGGGTGGCGAGCGCCGGCCTGTTCGGCGGCGCCACACTGGTCGCGCTGGTGGCCACCGGCGCGATCCCGCAGCCGCTGATCCTCCCGCTTTTCGTGCTCGTCGGCGTCGTGCTCGGTGCCACGGGTCCGTCGCGCGACCTGATCGTGCGCAACGCGACGCCCAAGGGGGCGGCCGGACGCGTCTACGGCTTCGTCTACTCGGGCCTCGACCTCGGGGCGACGCTCGGACCTGTCTGGTTCGGGCTCATGCTCGACCATCACCTCGCGCGCGAGATGTTCTACGTCATTGCCGCGCTGCTGGTGGTGGCGATCGGCACCGTGGTCAACGTTCGCCGCGCCGTGGCGGCGCGCGCCTGAAAGGACCTCATGGATCTCGGAATCGCCGGCCGCCGCGCGCTCGTCTGCGCCGCCAGCAAGGGGCTGGGCCGCGGCTGCGCCGAAGCGCTCGCCGCTGCGGGCGTCGAGGTCACGATCGTCGCGCGCACCGAGGCCGACGTGCGCCGCACGGCCGGCGAGATCGGAGCGGCGACGTCGCGCCCGGTCGCCTGGGTCGCCTGCGACATCACCACGCCGGAGGGCCGCACCGCGGCGCTCGCCGCCTGTCCGGCGCCCGACATCCTCGTCAACAACGCCGGCGGCCCGCCGCCCGGCGACTTCCGCGAGTTCGACCGCGCCGCCTGGATTCGCGCGCTCGATGCCAACATGCTGACGCCGATCGAGCTCATCCGCGCGACGATCGATCCGATGATCGAGCGGGGCTTCGGCCGGATCGTCAACATCACGTCGGCCGCCGTGAAGGCGCCGATCGACGTGCTCGGCCTGTCGAACGGCGCGCGCAGCGGCTTGACCGGTTTCGTCGCGGGCGTCGCGCGCAAAGTGGCGAAGCACAACGTCACGATCAACAACCTGCTGCCCGGGTATTTCGACACCGACCGCTTCCAGGGCACGATGGGGGCGCGCGCCAGGGCGAGCGGCAAGTCGCTCGACGACGTGATCGCCGCCGCGCGCGAAGGCGTGCCGGCGGGGCGCGTCGGGGTGCCGGCGGAATTCGGCGCGGCCTGCGCGTTTCTCTGCAGCGTGCACGCGGGCTACATCGTCGGCCAGAACGTGCTGATCGACGGCGGCGCCTATCCGGGCACCTTTTAGCAGGCAGCGCGCGATGCGGCGGCTCGCACGGGGCATCGTCGTCGCCGCGCTCGCCGCGTGCGCGTCGACGGCCGGCGCCGCCGACCCCGACAAGGTGCTCCGGCTCGCCTTCCCCGACATCACCGCGCTCGACCCGCAGCAGGTGCACGATCTGTACTCGGTGCGGATCTGCCAGGCGCTGTACGAGGGCCTGTACCAATACACGTACCTGCGCGAGCCCGCGGTGATCATTCCCAACACGGCCGCTGCACTTCCGGAAATCACCGACGGCGGACGGCGCTGGACGATCCGCGTCGCGCCGGGCATCCACTTCGCGCCCGATCCCGCGTTCAAGTCGAACCCGCGCGAGCTGGTCGCGGCCGATTACGTCTATTCGCTGAAGCGCTGGCTGGATCCGACGCTGAAGGCCGGCGGCGACGCGACGCTCGCCGACCTCATCGTCGGCGCGCGCGCGGTCGTCGATGCCGCGCGCACGCCGGGCGGCCGCTTCGACTACGACGCGCCGATCGAGGGCCTGCGCGCCGTCGATCGCTACACGCTGGAAATCCGGCTGACCGACATCGACTACACGCTGCTCGAGCGCCTCGCGAGCTGGCGCGCCCTGGCGGTGGCGCGCGAGGTGATCGAGGCGCGCGGCCTCGACACGTCGGCGTCGCCCGTGGGCACCGGCCCGTTCCGGCTGAAGGAATGGAAACGCGGATCGCGTATCGTGCTCGAGGCCAATCCCGACTACCGGCCGCTGGCCTTTCCCGCCGCCGCAGACCCCGCGCTCGCGTCCTACGCCGCAGGGATGGACGGCGTGCGGCTGCCGGCGGTGGGGCGCATCGAGTTGTCGATCATCGAGGAGGAGCTGCCGGAGCTGCTCGCCTTCGAGAACGGCGAGTTCGAATACGCGCTGCTCGGGGGGAGCGCGTCGAAGCGGCTTTTGCGCGACGGCCAGCTCGATCCGGCACACGTTGCGCGGGGGATCCGGCATATCCGCTACGCGGTGCCGGCGCTGACCTACACGTACTTCAACATGGACGACCCGGTGGTCGGCGGCAACGCGCAGGAGCGCATCGCGTTGCGGCGCGCGATTGGACTCGGCTTCAACACGCCGGAGTTCCTGCGCGTGGTGCAGGGCGGCGACGGGATCGCGGCGACGCAGCTGCTGCCGCCGGGTGTGGACGGCTACGATCCGGCGCGCCGGCGCGCGGGCTACGAACCGGCCGCGGCGCGCACGCTGCTCGATCGCTTCGGCTACGTCGACCGCGACGGCGACGGCTATCGCGAGCGCCCCGACGGATCGCCGCTGACGCTCGTGCAGAACATGACGCCGGATTCGCTCGCGCGCGAAACCGGCGAGCTGTGGGTGGCCTCGATGAAGGCGATCGGCATCCGCATGAAGATCAATACCGGTCCGTTCGCGGAGCTGCTCAAGCGGGCGAACGCCGGGCAGCTCCAGGTGTTCGACCTCGGCTATCGTTCGCCCAGCCCGTCCGGATTCGCGATCCTCAACACGCTGTGGGGCCGCTCGCCGCCGGACACCAATCACTCGCACTTCCGCAACGCCGACTACGACGCGGACTATGCCGCTTTCCTGCGCACGCCGCCGGGCGCCGCACGGAACGCGATCGCGCGCCGGATGTCCGATGTGGTGGCCGCCTACGCGCCGATCGTCTACCGGACGTATCCGGTAGGGCACGCGTTCCTGCAGCCGTGGGTTAAGGGCTATTACCCGTCGAACTTCGGCTTCAACTGGAAGTACCTCGATATCGACCTTGCCAGGAAGCGCGCGGCGCGCAAGACATCGAGATGATCGACCTGTACTACTGGCCGACGCCGAACGGCCACAAGATCACGATCTTCCTCGAGGAGACCGGCCTTCCTTACACGATCAGGCCGGTCCACATCGGCAAGGGGGAGCAGTTCGATCCCGCGTTCCTGGCGATCTCGCCCAACAACCGCATTCCGGCGATCGTCGATCATGCGCCGGCGGACGGCGGCGCGCCGATACCGATGTTCGAATCGGCCGCGATCCTTCTTTACCTTGCCGACAAGCTCGGGCAGCTGGTGCCGAAGGATATGCGCGGGCGCCTCGACTGCATCCAGTGGCTGTTCTGGCAGATGGGCAATCTCGGCCCGATGGCCGGGCAGAACCATCACTTCCGGCTGTACGCGCCCGAGCAGCTCCCCTACGCGGTGACGCGCTACGTCAAGGAGACCGGCCGCCTCTACGCCGTGCTGAACAAGCGCCTGGCGGGCCGCGAGTACATCGCGGGCGATTACTCGATCGCCGACATCGCGAGCTATCCGTGGGTCCTGCCCGAGCGGCAGGGCCAGAACATCGACGAGTTTCCGCACCTGGCGCGCTGGAAATCCGCGATCGCGGCCCGGCCCGCCGTCGCGCGCGCCTATGCGCTCAGGGACAAATACAATCCCGCGCCCTCCGGCAGCTTCGACGAAGCCGCGCGCAAGGTACTGTTCGGGCAGGACCAGTCGGTCGTGCGATAGCTAGCCGCCCAGCGCCGGCCAGCCGTCGCGCGTGACCTTCGCGACGACGCGAAAGCCGCTCGCGCCGCGCGGCTCGACGACGGCGATCTCGCCCTCGGCGAGATACGGCGGCCCCGCGAGCGCGTAGAACGGGTTGCCGTGGCTCACCACGATGACGTTCGTGCCGGCGGCGACCGGCGTCGACAGCCGCGTGCGCAGGTTGGCGTAACGCCCCGCGTCCGGCGGCGTGGCCGGACCGCCGCGGGCATCCATGGACACGGTGGCGCGGCCGAAAGCGAGGCGGGCCGTCTCCAGCGTGCGGCAATAGGGACTCGCCAGGACTTCGCCGACCGGGATGCCGAGACGGGCGATCGCCTCGCCCACCGCGCGCGCTTCGGCGCGTCCCCTCTCGGTGAGATTGCGCTGGCGCGCGCAATCGTCGAACGTCGCCATGGCGTCGTCGTTCTGGCCGAAATCGGTCGACGTGTGGCGCATGTAGAGCACGTAGCCGCCATGCCGCAGCGCGTCGCGCAGCGCGACCCCGGAGAGCTGCGCGGCGGGCGCGGCAACGGCGGCGGGCGCCGCGGCGCCCTGTGCCATCGCGACGCCGTCGGCGGCGAGCGCAAGGCCGGCGAGCGCGGCGGCAAGGATCGCGCGCCGCACGCGTTCAGCCGAGCGCGATCCGCACCGTCGGCGCGGTCGCGACGCCTTCGATCGCCGCCATCGCCTCGGTGGCGGCTTCCAGCCCGACGTCGACGTCGAACGCGAGATCGCCGTCCGCATCCGGTGCGCCCGTCGCGCGCACGGCGCCGAAGTCCTGCAGCCGGCGATCGAGCAGATGCGTCGGCACGACATTGGCGAGGGCGTTGAAGATCGAGTCGACCCGTCCGGGAAACCTGCGTTCCCATTCGCGCAGCATGGCCCCGACTTGCTTGCGCTGCAGGTTCTCCTGCGAGCCGCACAGCGTGCAGGGGATCAGCGGAAACGCCATCGCTTCGGCGTAGCGCGCGAGGTCGCGCTCGCGCACGTACGCCAGCGGCCGGATGACGATGTGCCGGCCGTCGTCGGACATGAGCTTGGGCGGCATCGTCTTCAGCTTGCCGCCGAAGAACAGGTTGAGGAAGAACGTCGCCATCAGGTCGTCGCGATGATGGCCGAGCGCGATCTTGGTCGCCCCGATCTCGCTCGCCACGCGGTAGAGCACGCCGCGCCGCAGGCGCGAGCACAGCGAGCACATCGTGCTGCCTTCGGGGATCAGGCGCTTGACCACGCTGTAGGTGTCCTGCTCCTCGATGCGATACGGGATGCCGCGGCCGGCCAAGTAGCGCGGCAGCACGTCGGCGGGAAAGCCCGGCTGCTTCTGGTCGAGGTTGACGGCGATCACCTCGAAGGACAGAGGCGCGCGGTCGCGCAGCGACAGCAGGATGTCGAGCAGCGCGTAGCTGTCCTTGCCGCCCGACAGGCAGACCATCACCCGGTCGCCGGCCTCGACCAGCCCGAAATCGCCGATCGCCTGGCCGACGAGCCGCCGCAGGCGCTTGCGCAGCTTGCTGGTCTCGAACTCCGCCTTGCGGGGGTCGCGCGGGCGCGGTGAGGGGGACGAGGGCACAGCGTCGGTCATGCCGGCATTTTAGCGGGTGTGCCCGCGCGCGACGCGGCTTGCGCGGTCGAGCCACCCATACCTCGGCTCGTCGTAAACTCGCGCCTGCCCGCCGGCAGCCCCCGGCGGCCGGTCTGCCATTAGCCTGCGAGGGCGCCGGAACAGTGAAGCCGTCGCAGGATATGCGCCGGGACGGCCGCCCGGAGACTCAAACGAGCCGCTCGCACAAGGGGGAAGCTGCGTGCAAACGATCGTCATCGCCAATCCGAAAGGCGGCAGCGGCAAGACCACGCTCGCCACCAACATCGCCGGCTGGCTCGCCGGCAAGCGGCAGAAAGTCGCGCTGGTCGACGCGGACCCCCAGCACTCGTCCGCGCAGTGGCTCGCGCGGCGCCCCGCGCTGTTTCCCCCGATCATCGGCGCAAACGGCGACGCGTCGAAGAAGGAGCTCAAGGCCGCCGGCGCTCAGTGGGCGGTCGTCGACACGGCTGCGGGCACGCGCGGCGACGGGCTGCGCGAGGCCGTGCGCCGGGCCGACGTGATGCTCGTTCCGCTGTCCGCGTCGGCGTTCGACATGGCCGCGACGGCGCGCTTCCTCGGTGTGCTGAACGAGCACAAGGCGGTGAAGGGGGGCGAGCTCGCGCTCGGCCTGATCGCCACGCGCGTGGACGCGCGGACCCGCGCGGCCGCGGAGCTGGACGAATTCCTGAGCGGCACCGAGGTGCCGCTCGTCACGCACCTGCGCGACACGCAGGTCTACGTCCATTGCGCGCGCGACGGACTGTCAGTCTTCGACCTGCCGCGCTCGCGCGCCGAGCAGGACTGGGAGCAATGGCGGCCGCTGACGCGATGGATCGCCCGGCACACGAAGTGAAGCGTCGCTAAAGGGGCTCCCGAAAGCCCAACGGCCATCGCATGCGACGGCCGTTGCCACGACGCTGCCTGCAGGTCGCGTTTACTTCTTCGTCTCCGTCGATTTCTCGGCGGCTTCCTTGGCGGCCATCGCAGCCTTGTCGGCCGCTTCCTTGCTGGCGTCGGCGGCCTGGTTCGCCGCATCCTTCGTCGCGGCGGTGGACGCGGTCGCGGCGTCCTTTGTCGCATCGGCGGCGGACTTGGTCGCGTCCTTGGCGGCGTCGGCGGCGCTCGATGCAGCGGCGGCGGCCTTGTCGGCAGCTTCCTTCGTCGCGTCCTTCGCGGCTTCCATCGTGGCCTTGGCCGCTTCCTTCGTGGCGTCGGCAGCCTTCGACGCGGCTTCCTTAGCCTTGTCCGCGGCCTGCTGAGATTGCTGGCCGCAGCCTGCGAGCGTCGCGACCAGCGTCATCGCCGACAGCGCGGCGAGCATGCGCATCTTCATCTGTGCTTCTCCCGATATGTTTGTCTGGTGGATGGCGAAGCGCGCCCGGAGCCTTCCTGCGCCGCGTTCGCCAGCCCAGAATTATAGGCCATCCCCGGTTTTTGTGCGCTGCACCAACCCGGTCCGCATCCCTCCACGCACGCAAGCTACGCGGCGATCAGCTCCCGCAGGACGAACGGCAGAATTCCGCCGTGTCGGTAGTAGTCGACCTCGATCGGCGTGTCGATCCGGCACAGCACCGGCACGCTTTGCTTCGAGCCGTCCCTGCGCGTGATGACCAGCACCAGCTCCTGCTGCGGCTTCACGCTTTGCGGCACCGCGACGTCGAACGTCTCGTCACCCTTGATGCCCAGCGACTCCGCGCTGTCGCCGCCCTTGAACTGCAGCGGCAGCACGCCCATGCCGACCAGGTTGGAGCGATGGATCCGCTCGAAGCTCTTCGCGATCACCGCCTTCACGCCCAAAAGCTGCGTACCCTTGGCGGCCCAGTCGCGCGAGCTGCCGGTGCCGTATTCCTCGCCGCCGAACACGACCGTCGGCACCTTGTCCTGCTGGTAGCGCATCGCCGCATCGTAGATCGACATCCGTTCCCCCGACGGCTGGTGGATCGTCACGCCGCCTTCCACGCGCGTGCCGTCCGCCTTCGACGGCAGCATCAGGTTCTTGATGCGGACGTTCGCGAACGTGCCGCGCAGCATCACCTCGTGGTTGCCGCGGCGCGCGCCGTAGCTGTTGAAGTCCGGAACCGAGACGTCCTTCTCCTGCAGGTAGAGGCCAGCGGGCGAGGTGGCCTTGATCGAGCCGGCCGGCGAGATGTGGTCGGTCGTCACCGAATCGCCGAACATGCCCAGCGCGCGCGCGCCCTTGATGTCGCCGATGCTGCCGGGCTGCATCGCGAAGCCGTCGAAGAACGGCGGGCGCGCGATGTACGTGGACGCGGGCCAGTCGTAGACCTGGCCCGTGGCGCCGGCGACGCTCTTCCACATCGGATTCGTGTTCGCCAGGTCGCTGTACAGCCGGCGGAACGTGGCCGGATCGCGCGCGTGCGTCATCGCCCCGGCGATCTCGTGCGACGTCGGCCAGAGGTCCTTGAGCAGCACCGGGCCGTCCTTGCCGACGCCGACTGGCTCCGTCGCGAGGTCCTTCAGCACCGTGCCTGCGATCGCGTACGCGACGACGAGCGGCGGCGACGCGAGGAAGTTTGCCTTGAGGTTCGGGTGGATACGCGCCTCGAAGTTGCGGTTGCCCGACAGGACGGCGGCGCAGACGAGGTCGTTCGCGGTGATCGCCTCGTTGATCTCGGGCGTGAGGTCGCCGGCGTTGCCGATGCACGTCGTGCAGCCGTACGCGGCGACCGCGAAGCCGAGCTTCTCGAGGTAAGGCAACAGACCCGCCTTGGTCAGGTACTCGGTGACCACGCGCGAGCCGGGCGCGAGCGACGTCTTGATGTGCGGCCTGACGGTCAGCCCCTTCTCGACGGCCTTCTTCGCGAGCAGGCCCGCGGCGACCAGCACGCTGGGGTTCGACGTGTTCGTGCACGACGTGATCGCCGCGATCAGCACGTCGCCGCTGCCGATGTTGACCGGCCGCGCGGCCTGCGCGACGGCGTCGGGCATCGGACGGTTTGCCGTCATCTCCTCGACGTTGCGCGGCGCGCCGTTCGGCGTGGGCTTCACCGGCTCCGGCGGCACGCGCGCGGCCATCGTCGGCATCGTCTCGAAGCGCTTGTCCAGCTTGTCGGCCGACTGCGCGAAGCCGTTCTCTGCGACCGGCTTGCTGAACAGCTCGGTGAACGTGCGCTTCATGTGCCCGAGCTCGATGCGGTCCTGCGGGCGCTTCGGGCCGGCCAGCGAGGTCTTCACCGTCGCGAGGTCGAGCGATACGACCTTCGAGTAGTCGATGTCGCCCGCGCGCGGAATGCCGAAGAGGTTCTGCGCCCGGAAGTAGGCCTCGAACGCCTCGACTTCGGCGTCGGTGCGGCCGGTGTACCGGAGGTAATCGACGGTGGCCGCGTCGACCGGGAAGAAGCCCATCGTCGCGCCGTACTCGGGCGCCATGTTGCCGATGGTCGCGCGGTCGGGCACGGACAGCGACGCCGTGCCCTCGCCGAAGAACTCCACGAACTTGCCGACTACCTTTTCCTTGCGCAGCATCTCGGTGACGGTGAGCACGAGGTCGGTCGCGGTGACGCCCTCGCTGAGCTTGCCCTTCAGCTCGACTCCGACGACGTCCGGCGTGAGGAAATAGACCGGCTGGCCCAGCATGCCGGCCTCGGCCTCGATGCCGCCCACGCCCCAGCCGACGACGCCGATGCCGTTGATCATCGTCGTGTGGCTGTCCGTGCCGACGAGCGAGTCCGGGTAGTACGTGCCGTTGCGGTGGTGGACGCCGCGCGCGAGGTATTCCAGGTTGACCTGGTGGACGATGCCGATTCCCGGCGGCACCACCTTGAACGTGTCGAACGCCTGCATGCCCCATTTCATGAACTGGTAGCGCTCCGCATTGCGCTGGAACTCGAGCTTCATGTTGAGGTCGAGCGCCGCGGGTGAGCCGAAGTAGTCGATCATCACCGAGTGGTCGACGACCAGGTCGACGGGAACGAGCGGCTCGATCACTTTCGGGTTCTTGCCGAGGTCATGCGTGACGTTGCGCATCGCCGCCAGGTCGCACAGCAGCGGGACGCCGGTGAAGTCCTGCAGCACGACGCGCGCGACGACGAACGGAATTTCATCGGCGCGCGCGGCGTTCGGCGCCCAGGCGGCCAGCTGGCGGACGTGCTCTTCCGTCACTTTCCTGCCGTCGCAGTTGCGCAGCACGCTTTCCAGCACGATGCGGATCGACACCGGCAGCCGCGAGATCCTGCCGAGGCCGGCCTTTTCCAGCGCGGGCAGCGAGTAGAGCCTGCCGGTCCCGGCGCCGGGCTTGAATTCCTGGTACGAGTCGAAGAGGTTGTGGGCCATGGTGGTCGTCCGAAAGGAATTGCCTCCGTTTACCTGCGTCCGCTCATGACGTTGCGGATGTTGATCGTCTGTCCGGTCGGCGTCGTGAGATCGCCCGGCTGCTGCCCGGGCTTGCAGGCGCCGAGGTAGCGGCCCTCGATGACGCTCTTCGATGCGGCCTGTCCGCCGAGCGGGGGATCGAACGTCGCTTCCGCCTCGGTGCGGTACGCGGCGTCGCCGTTCATCGTCATGACCGACTTCGATTTCATCGTCGAGCCGCCGACGTTGCACACCGCCTCGCCGACGAAGCGGCTGCCGCTCCCCTTGAGCTCGCTCCTGCTGCACATGCCGGCCATCATTCCGGACGACATCTTGAACATCTCCTGCTGGACCGACGCGTCGAGGCACAGAGTGCTGCGGGACTTCGCCTCGGGCGAGCGGCTCGTCGTCGCGACCATTTCCCACAGCCCCGGCTTGAGCTTCGGAAAGTCCTGCGCGCCGAGCGCGGCCTGCGCGCCGAGCGCGACGAACGCCGCCATTGCGGCGCAAGACGGGGCATGGACGGTGAAGGCGCGCATCAGATCACCATGAGGTCGACGAATTCGTTGACGGGCATCGCTTCCAGCCTCTTCGCGTCGAGCGCGGCATCGAGGATCGCCTGCTGCTGCTTCGCCGGGAAGCGGCGCGCGAGGTTGATCCTGAACTTTTCGATCAGCACCGGCATGCCTTCCTTGCGGCGGCGCTTGTGGCCGATCGGGTACTCGACGACGACCTCCTTCGTCCGCGTGCCGTCCCTGAACTCGATCGTGATGCGCGTTGGCGATCGAGCGCTTGTCCGGGTCGTGGTAGTCCCTGGTGAACGTCCTGTCCTCGACGCACGTCATCTTGTCGCGCAGCGCGTCGATGCGCGGATCGGCGGCGACGTCGTCCTCGTAGTCGGCGGCGGTGAGGCGGCCGAAGATCAGCGGCACGGCGACCATGTACTGGATGCAGTGGTCGCGGTCGGCGGGATTGGCGAGCGGGCCCTTCTTGTCGATGATGCGGATCGCCGGCTCCTGCGTGCGGATCGTGACCTTCGCGATGTCCTCGATGCGGTCCCTGCACCTTGCGGATGCAGCTGCATCGCGCATTCGACCGCCGTCTGGGCGTGGAATTCCGCCGGGAAGCTGAAATCTTGAACAGCACGTTCTCCATCACGTAGCTGCCGTACGGCCGCTGGAACTTGAACGGCTGCCCCTTGAACAGCACGTCGTAGAAGCCCCAGGTCTTCGCGGTCAGCGCGGAGGGATAGCCCATCTCGCCGGTCTTCGCGATCAGCGCCAGGCGCACCGCGCGCGGCTGTGGCATCGCCGGCCGCCCAGCTCTTGCGCGAGCCGGTGTTGGGCGCGTGGCGGTAGGTGCGCAGGCGCTGGCCGTCGACCCAGGCCATGCGACACCGCGTTGATGATCTCGTCGCGCGAGCCGCCCGAGCATCTGCGCGACCACGGCCGTGGAGGCGACGCTTGCACCAGCACGACGTGGTCGAGCCCGACGCGGTTGAAGCTGTTCTCCAGCGCGAGCACGCCCTGGATCTCGTGCGCCTTGATCATCGCGGTGAGCACGTCGCGCATGGTCGAGCGGCGGCTTGCCGCCGGCGACCGCCGTGCGCGACAGCCAGTCGGCGACGGCCAGGATGCCGCCGAGATTGTCCGACGGATGGCCCCATTCGGCGGCGAGCCAGGTGTCGTTGAAGTCGAGCCAGCGGATCATCGCGCCGATGTTGAACGCGGCCTGCACCGGATCGAGCTCGTACGCCGTGCCGGGCACGCGCGCGCCGTTCGGGCACGACCGTGCCGGGCACGACCGGACCCAGCAGCTTGGTGCACGCCGGATAGGCCAGCGCCTCGAAGCCGCAGCCCAGCGTGTCGATCAGGCAGTAGCGCGCGGTGTCGTAGGCCTCCTTGCTGGCGACCTTGAAATTCGCGACGTAGTCGGCGATGTCGACCAGCACCGGGTCGGGCCTGGGACGCGCGTTGGAAATTGCAGCGGACATGGCTGGGTTTCGTTCCTGTCGTGGAACGCCGGACCGGGCGTCAGCCGCGCTCGGCGAGCGGCACGAACGCGCGGTCGTCGGGGCCGATGTAGTTGGCCGACGGGCGGATGATCTTGCCGTCCTGCGCGCTGCTCGATCACGTGCGCCGCCCAGCCGGACGTGCGCGCAATGACGAACAGCGGCGTGAACATGGCCGTCGGCACGCCCATCAGGTTGTAGCTGACGCGCTGAATACCAGTCGAGGTTGGGGAACATCTTCTTGGCGTCCCACATCACCGCCTCGATGCGCTCGGCGATCCGGTACATCGCGAGGTCTCCCGCGTCGCTCGGCAAGCTTGTGCGCGACGTCCTTGATGACCTCGTTGCGCGGGTCGGCGATCGTGTAGACCGGATGGCCGAAGCCGATGATGACTTCCTTCGCCGCGACGCGACGGCGGATGTCCGCCTCGGCCTCGTCGGGCGTGTCGTAGCGCTGCTGGATCTCGAACGCCACCTCGTTGGCGCCGCCGTGCTTGGGTCCGCGCAGCGCGCCGATGGCGCCGGTGATGCGGAGTACATGTCGGATCCGGTGCCGGCGATCACGCGCGCGGTGAACGTCGACGCGTTGAATTCGTGCTCGGCGTACAGGATCAGCGAGGTGTGCATGGCGGCGACCCACGCCGCCGGCGGCGGACGGCCGTGCAGCAGATGCAGGAAATGCCCGCCGATGGAATCGTCGTCGGTCTCGACCTCGATGCGCTTGCCGTTGTGCGAGAAGTGATGCCAGTAGAGCAGCATCGAGCCGAGCGACGCGATCAGGCGGTCGGCGATGTCGCGCGCGCCCTGCGCGCTGTGATCGTCGTGCTCGGGCAGCACGCACCCAGCGCCGACTCGCCGGTGCGCATCACGTCCATCGGATGCGCCGCCGCAGGGATCTGCTCGAGCGTCGCGCGCAGCGGCGGCGGGAAGGCCGCGCAGTCGACTTCAGCTTGCGCTTGTAGCCGCGAGCTCGGCGCGCGTCGGCAGCTTGCCGTGGACGAGCAGGTAGGCGATCTCCTCGAACTCGCAGGTCTCGGCGATGTCGAGGATGTCGTAGCCGCGGTAAGTGCAGGTCGTTGCCGGTGCGGCCGACCGTGCACAGCGCGGTGTTGCCGGCGGTGACGCCGGACAGCGCGACGGATTTCTTCGGCTTGGGAAGGATCGTGTCGTTCATCGGAGTGCTCATCGGGTTGGCGCTCAGCCGGCATCCTTGCGCGCGGCGAACAGCTGGTCGAGCTTTTGCTCGTAGGCGTGGTAGCCGAGATGCTCGTACAGATCGTCGCGCGTCTGCATCAGCGGCAGCACGTTCCTCTGCGTGCCGTCGCGGCGGATGGCCTCGTAGACCTTCAGCGCCGCCGCGTTCATCGCGCGGTAGGCCGAGCAGCAGATGCAGCACGATGTCCACGCCGGCGGTGGCGAGTTCCGCCGTCGTGTACAGCGGCGTCTGGCCGAACTCGGTGATGTTGGCGAGCATCGGCACGCCGACGGCCGCGCGGAAGCGCCGGTACATGGCGAGGTCGGTCATCGCCTCGGGAAAGATCATGTCGGCGCCGGCCTCGACGTAGGCGACGGCGCGCTCGATGGCGCGGTCGAGGCCTTCGACGGCAAGCGCGTCGGTGCGCGCCATGATGACGAAGCTGGCGTCGGTGCGCGCGTCGACGGCCGCCTTGATGCGATCGACCATCTCCTCGCGCGCGACGACTTCCTTGCCGGGCCGGTGCCCGCAGCGCTTGGTGCCGACCTGGTCCTCGATGTGCATGGCGCCGGCGCCGGCCTTGATCATTGCACGCACCGTGCGCGCGATGTTGAAGGCGCCGCCCCAGCCGGTATCGGCGTCGACCAGCAGCGGCAGCGACGACGCGTCGGTGATGCGGCGCACGTCGGTCAGCACGTCGTCCAGCGTGCTGATGCCGAGATCGGGCATGCCGAGCGAATTGGCGGCAACGCCGCCGCCCGACAGGTAGAGCGCCTTGAAGCCGGTGTGCTCGGCCATGCGCGCCGTGTAGGCGTTGATGGCGCCGACGACCGACAGCGGGCGTTCTTCGGCAACGGCAGCGCGGAACCGCGCTCCGGCGGAACGGGCGAGGGATGCGTTCATGTCAGTGAAAGTAGGTTGCGGCGGCCGGCGGCAGCGCGACACCGGCCGCATGCGCGCGGGCGACGACGCTCCAGCAGTAGCGGTAGGAGGCGCGGTCGTGCAGCTTGCCGCCGACGCGCAGCGGGGCCCAGTCGGCGGCCCGCGCAGCGGCGAGCACTTCGGTGGCGACGTCGACCTCCTCGGCCGACGGCTGCAGCGCCCGGACGATGGGCTCGATCTGCGACGGGTGGATGCTCCACATGCGCAGGAACCCGAACTCGTCGCGGGCGCGGCGGGCGTCGTTGTACGCGGCGTCCGGATCGTCGAGCGCACGGGTGACCCCGTGCACCGGGACGACGCCGTGCGCCAGCGCGGCCGCGGCGACCTCGGCCTTGGCGCGGCGCAGGAGCGCATGGTCGAACTGGCCCGGGCTCTCCATCGCGGAGAGGGGAATCGCACCCTGGTGGGCGCTGACGAAATCGAGCGTGCCGAAGTCCAGGCTGACCACGCCGGGCAGCGCGGCGATCGCCCAGGCGTCGTGCGCGGCGCCGGGGGTTTCGATCAGCACGCTGACCGGGATCTGGCGGGCAAGTCCCGCGCGCGCGCTCTCCCCGGAGAGCGCTTCCAGCATCCGCTCGACGTCGGCCAGCGCCTCGGCCTTGGGCAGCGTGAGGAAGGCGATGCGATCGCCTGCGTCGCCCACGAGGATCTCGAGGTCGCCGGACCAGGACGCGTGCGTCACGTCGTGCACGCGTGCGCCCATGCGGCCGTAGCGGTTCGCCGGCGAGGCGATCAGCCGCGCGACCATTTTCGCGTGCTCGACCTCCAGCCCGACCGGCGCGCCGTCCTCGCAATCGCCCGAGACGTCGAACACCGGTCCGCGGTCGGCCTGGAGATCGAGGGCCTTCGCCAGGAACTTCTCGCTGCCGGCGTAATGCACGCACGGCGGCAGCACCGGCAGCGGCTCGGCGTCGCCGTAAAGGGCCGCCTGCGGCGAGAGGCGCGTAGTCATTGGACCCCCACGCTCGCGGCTGGCGCCGCCGCGCTGCCCCCAGAAGCGGGGGCGCGATTCGCACCTTGGGACGGCCCGGCGGTGCTCATTGGACCCCCACGCTCGCGGCTGGCGCCGCCGCGCTGCCCCCAGAAGCGGGGGCGCGATTCGCACCTTGGGACGGCCCGGCGGTGCTCATTGGACCCCCACGCTCGCGGCTGGCGCCGCCGCGCTGCCCCCAGAAGCGGGCGCGATTCGCACCTTGGGACGGCCCGGCGGTGCTCATTGGACCCCCACGCTCGCGGCTGGCGCCGCCGCGCTGCCCCCAGAAGCGGGGGCGCGATTCGCACCTTGGGACGGCCCGGCGGTGCTCATTGGCGCTCGCGGTCAACCGAGCAGGGACGCCACGCCCGCGCGCTCCTCTTCGAGCTCCTTGAGCGTCGCGTTCATTCGCTCGCGCGAGAAATCGTCGATCGGAAGGTCCCTGACGCGCATGTATTCGCCGCCGGCGGTCGTGACCGCGACCCCGTACATGACGTCCGCGGGAATGCCGTAGCTGCCATCCGATGGCACGCCCATGGTCACCCACCGGCCGTCGCTGCCGAGCATCCAGTCATGGACGTGGTCGACGGCGGCGTTGGCGGCCGACGCGGCCGACGACAGGCCGCGCGCCTCGATGATGGCGGCGCCCCGCTTACCGACCGTGGGAAGAAATACCGTGCGATTCCAGTTTTCGTCGCCGATGATGTCCTTGAGCGACTTGCCGCCTGACGTGGCGAAACGGTAGTCCGGGTACATCGTCGGCGAATGGTTGCCCCATACGACCAGCTTCTCGATCGAACCGACCGGGACGCCGGCCTTGGCGGCAAGCTGCGACAGCGCGCGGTTGTGGTCGAGGCGCAGCATCGCCGTGAAATTCTTCGCCGGCAGCGACGGCGCCGACTTCATCGCGATATAGGCATTGGTATTCGCCGGATTGCCGACGACCAGAACCTTGACGTTGCGCGACGCCGCGGCGTCGAGCGCCTTTCCCTGCTCGGTGAAGATCTTGGCGTTCTCGAGCAGCAGGTCCTTGCGCTCCATGCCGGGCCCGCGCGGGCGCGCGCCGACGAGCATCGCGACATCCGCGTCCTTGAATGCCACCTTGGCATCGGACGTGCCGGTCATGCCGGCGAGTAGCGGGAACGCGCAGTCGTCGACCTCCATCATCACGCCCCGAAGCGCGGCCTGCGCCTTCTCCATCGGCAGCTCGAGCAGCTGGAGGATCACCGGCTGGTCCTTGCCGAGCATCTCGCCGTTGGCGATGCGGAAGAGCAGGCTGTAGCCGATCTGGCCGGCAGCCCCGGTGACCGCGACGCGTAGAGGTGCTTTCATGCGACGACTCCTGGAGCGGGAAGGGAGGCGCCGGCCCGGCGCGCGCGCGGCCGGGACGGGGCCAGTGTCGGGAACGCGTCGCCCGGACCGCGCTCCGATCGGGGAAATTCTAGGCGCCTGACCGAGGCAGTGTCAATCATGTCCTATATCTTTTATAAGATATAAGACAAAACTATTGGACAACCCAGGCGCGCCCGCGCGAACATTGCGCCATTGTGCGCCCGCCGGCGCGCTGTGCGCGCCGGCCTGGCCCCGATTCCATGGCCGAGACCACGCCTTCGTTCCAGCCGTTGTACGTCCAGATCAAGCGGCTGCTCGAGCAGAGCCTGGAAGCGCACGAGTGGGCGCCAGGGCAGGCAATTCCCGCCGAGACCGAGCTCGCGCTGCGCTTCGGCGTGTCGCAGGGGACCGTGCGCAAGGCGATCGACGCGCTCGCGACCGACAACCTGGTCGTCCGCCGGCAGGGCAAGGGTACGTTCGTGTCCACGCATACCGAGGAGCGGGCATCGAATTTCCGCTTCCTGCGCATTCGCGCCAACGACGGCACCGACGAATATCCGGCGAGCCGGCTGCTGGACGTGAAGCGCGGCAAGGCCGGCGCCGAGGTCGCGCGGCTGCTCGAGCTCAAGGCGGGCGACCCGGTGATCCTGCTCCGGCGCGTTCTCGACTATGGCGGCACGCCGACCGTCTACGACGAGATTACGCTGCCCGCCGCGTTGTTTCGCGGCTTGACCAAGGCCCGCTACGATGCGCATCGCGGCTCGATGTACGGCTTTTTCGAGACGCAGTTCGGCGTGCGGATGCTGAAGGCGCAGGAACGCCTGCGCGCGGTGGCCGCCGACGCCGCGGCCGCCGAGATGCTCGGCGTCGCCGCCGGCGCGCCTCTGCTGGCGGTCGACCGGGTGACGTACACGTACGGTGAGCGCCCGGTGGAAGTTCGGCGCGGACTGTGCGCCACGCGCTCGCACCATTATCTGAACGAGCTGATGTGACGGCGCCGCGGGGCACGCGTGCGCCTCGGCTGGCACGGAAGGTCGCCGTGGCGCTATAATTTCTTGCTGCGCACAAAAACCCCGCGCGAATCCCCGAAGAATATGGCTGCGCTCGATCGTCCCGTCGTCAAGCCGCGTCCGGTCTACCTCGATCTGCTGGCGATTCGCCAGCCGATTCCCGCCATCGTCTCGATCCTGCACCGAATTTCGGGCGCGCTGCTGTTCCTGGTCGGCATTCCCCTCCTGCTGTGGGGCGTCCAGCGCAGCCTCGCGTCACCCGAAACGTTCGCGCAATGGCGCTCCGCGATGGCACATCCGCTCGCCAAGCTCGTCCTGATCGTGCTTGCGTGGGCGTACATCCACCACCTCCTCGCGGGACTGCGCCACCTGGTGATGGACATGCACGTCGGGCTGGACCTCCCCTCGGCGCGACGCTTCGCCGCGATCGTCTTCGTGCTGGCGCTGCTCCTCACCCTGGTCGCGGCGGTGCGGCTATGGTGAACGATCCGGTGCCGTCTGCCGGCAGCGCGCACTACGGCTGGCGCGATTGGCTGTCGCAGCGCATCACCGCGGCGATCATGCTGCTGTACACGCTGCTCATCCTCGGCGTCCTGCTGTGGAACGGCGGGCTCGACCACGCGCTGTGGACGGCGCTGTTCGCGAACGGCGCATTCCGGCTGGCGTCGTTCCTGTTCATGATGGCGATGCTCTATCACGCATGGGTCGGCGTGCGGAACATCGCGATGGACTACATCAAGCCCACCGGCGTGCGCCTCGCGTTCCAGGTCGCGGTCATCTGCGCCCTCGTCGCCTATGCAGGCTGGACGATCCAGGTGCTGTGGGGCGTGGCATGACCGCCGCGAAGGGCTACGCGGTGCGCCGTTTCGACGCGCTCATCATCGGCGCCGGCGGTGCCGGCATGCGCGCGTCGCTGCAGCTCGCCGAGGCCGGCCTGGCGGTCGCGGTCCTGACGAAGGTCTTCCCGACGCGCTCGCACACGGTCGCGGCGCAGGGCGGCATCGGAGCGGCGCTCGGCAACATGGGCGAGGACAGCTGGCTCTGGCACATGTACGACACGATCAAGGGCTCCGACTGGCTCGGCGACCAGGACGCGATCGAGTTCATGTGCAGGATGGCACCGCAATGCGTCTACGAGCTCGAGCACTTCGGCATGCCGTTCGACCGCAACGCGGACGGCACCGTCTACCAGCGGCCGTTCGGCGGACACTCGGCCAATTTCGGCGAGAAGCCCATCCAGCGCTCTTGCGCCGTCGCCGATCGCACCGGCCACGCACTGCTGCATACGCTGTATCAGCGCAACGTGCGCGCGCATACGCAATTCTTCGTCGAGTGGATGGCGCTCGACCTCGTGCGCGACGCCGACGGCGACGTGGTCGGCGTGACTGCGCTGGAGATGGAGACGGGCGAGGTCATGATCCTGCAGGCGAAGGCGACGATCTTCGCCACCGGCGGCGCGGGCCGGATCTTCGCGGCCTCCACCAACGCGTTCATCAATACCGGCGACGGTCTCGGCATGGCCGCGCGGGCGGGTCTGCCGCTCGAGGACATGGAGTTCTGGCAATTCCACCCGACGGGTGTCGCCGGAGCGGGCGTGCTGATCACCGAAGGCGTGCGCGGCGAGGGCGGCATCCTGCTCAACGCCAACGGCGAGCGCTTCATGGAGCGCTACGCGCCGAACCTCAAGGACCTGGCGTCGCGCGACGTGGTGAGCCGCTCGATGGATCAGGAGATCAAGGAAGGCCGCGGTTGCGGACCGAACAAGGATCACGTGCTGCTGAAGCTCGACCACCTCGGCCCCGAGGTGATCATGAAGCGGCTGCCGTCGATCCACGAGATTGCGCTGAAGTTCGCCAACGTCGACGCGACGAAGGATCCGATCCCGGTGGTGCCGACCATCCATTACCAGATGGGCGGCATCCCGGTGAACATCCACGGGCAGGTGGTCGCGCCGCGGGACGGCGACCCGAATGCCATCGTTCCCGGCCTCTACGCGATCGGCGAATGCGCGTGCGTGTCGGTGCACGGCGCCAACCGCCTGGGCACGAACTCGCTGCTCGACCTCGTCGTCTTCGGCCGCGCCACCGGCAACTTCATCGTCGAGCGCAACCTGCGCGCCGACGGTCACAAGACGCTGCCCCGCGACGCCGGCGAGCTCTCGCGCGCGCGCCTCGCCCGGCTCGACGGGGCGACGTCCGGCGAGGCGGTGCCCGAGGTCGCGCATGCGCTGCGCCAGACGATGCAGGCGCACTGCGGCGTGTTCCGCAACGAGCAGCTGCTGTCGGCCGGCGTCGCCAAGGTGATGGAGCTCGAGTCTCGCGTCGCGCGCACGGCGATCGGCGACAGGAGCCGCACGTTCAACACCGCCCGCGTCGAAGCGCTCGAGCTCGACAACCTGATCGAGACCGCCAAGGCCACGATCGTCTCGGCGCACGCCCGCCAGGAGTCGCGGGGCGCGCAGGCCCGCAGCGACTATCCCAGCCGCGACGACGCCCACTGGCTGAAGCACACGCTGTGGTTCCGCGACGGCAACCGGCTCGACTACAAGCCGGTGAACCTGAAGCCGCTGACGGTCGAGGCGTTTCCCCCCAAGGCGCGCACCTACTGAAGGGCCGGCCCCGATGAAATTCCGCGTGTACCGCTTCGATCCCGAGAAGGATGCGAAGCCCTATTACAAGGAGTACGACGTCGCGCTCGATCCGCACGACCGCATGCTGCTCGACGCGCTCGTGCGGCTCAAGGCGGTCGACGACACGCTCTCGTTCCGGCGCAGCTGCCGCGAGGGCGTGTGCGGTTCCGACGCGATGAACATCAACGGCAAGAACGGACTTGCCTGCATCACCAACCTCAAGACGCTCAAGGAGCCGGTCGAGCTGCGACCGCTGCCCGGACTGCCGGTGATCCGCGATCTCATCGTCGACATGAGCGCAGTTCTTCAAGCAGTACCACTCGATCACGCCCTACCTGATCAACGATACGCCGCCGCCCGAGAAGGAGCGGCTGCAGTCGCCCGAGCAGCGCGAAAAGCTCGACGGGCTCTACGAGTGCATCCTGTGCGCGTGCTGCTCGACGGCGTGCCCGTCGTTCTGGTGGAACCCGGACAAGTTCGTCGGACCGGCCGGACTCCTCGCCGCCTACCGCTTTATCGCCGACAGCCGCGATCAGGCGCTGGCGGCGCGGCTCGACAACCTCGAGGACCCGTATCGACTGTTCCGCTGCCACTCGATCATGAACTGCGTCGACGTGTGCCCGAAGGGGCTCAATCCGACGGCGGCCATCGGCAGCATCAAGGACATCATGGTCAAGCGGGCGGTCTAGATGGGTTCCGCGTCGGCGCTGCCTCTACTCCCGCGGTATCCCGCCCGGAAGGCGGGAGCGTAGGGTGTGGACGCGCGGCGCCTCGCGAGATTGCGCTGGCGCTGCCGCCGCGGCCTGCTGGAGAACGATCTCATCCTCGCGCGCTTCATGGCGGCCCGCGGGGAGACGCTGACCGAGGAGCGCCTGTCGATGCTGGACCGGCTGCTCGATCTTCCGGACAACGAGTTGTGGGACCTCATCGCCGGTCGGACCGAGCCGGCCGACGCGAGCGTGCGCCCGCTGCTGGACGGGCTGCGCGAGCTATGACGCGGCCGACGACGACTGACGGAGGAGAGCGCAGGCCGACCGCCTGCTTTCCCGCAAGCCTGGACGCTGCTGACAAGGACGCCCGATGACCGACCGCACCGCTACGCTGACTTTCTCCGACGGCACCGCGCCCGTGACCTTTCCGCTCCTGCAGGGCACGATCGGGCCGGACGTGATCGACATCCGCACGCTCTACGGCAAGACCGGCAAGTTCACCTACGACCCCGGGTTCCTGTCGACGGCCGCGTGCAACTCCGCGATCACCTATATCGACGGCGACAAGGGGGAGCTCCTCTACCGCGGCTATCCGATCGAGGAGCTCGCGGTGGGCTGCGACTTCCTCGACGTCTGCTACCTCCTGCTCTACGGCGAGCTGCCCGACAAGGACCAGCAGCGCAAGTTCGACGACGTCGTCACGCATCACACGATGGTCAACGAGCAGATGCAGTTCTTCCTCCGCGGCTTCCGCCGCGACGCGCACCCGATGGCCGTGCTCACGGGGCTCGTCGGGGCGATGAGCGCGTTCTATCCCGATTCGATGAACCTCCACGACGCGCACCAGCGCGACATCTCGGCGCATCGCCTCATCGCCAAGATGCCGACACTCGTCGCGATGGCGCACAAGTACTCGCTCGGCCAGCCGTACATCTATCCGCGCAACGAGCTGTCGTACCCGGCGAATTTCATGCGGATGATGTTCGCCACGCCATGCGAGGACTACAAGGTCAACCCGGTGCTGGTCCGCGCGCTCGACCGCATCCTGATCCTGCACGCCGACCACGAGCAGAACGCGTCGACGTCGACCGTCCGCCTGTGCGCCTCGTCGGGGACCAACCCGTTCGCGGCGATCGCCGCCGGCGTGGCGTGCCTGTGGGGGCCGGCGCACGGGGGCGCCAACGAGGCGGCGCTCAACATGCTCTACGACATCCAGAAGCAGGGCGGCATCGCCAAGATCGGCGAATTCATCGCCAGGGTGAAGGACAAGAACTCGAACGTCCGCCTGATGGGCTTCGGGCACCGCGTGTACAAGAACTACGATCCGCGTGCCAAGCTGATGCGCGAGACGTGCCACGAGGTGCTCGAGGAGCTGGGTCTGGGCGACGATCCGCTGTTCAAGCTGGCAATGGCGCTCGAGAAGATTGCGGTCGAGGACGACTATTTCGTCCAGCGCAAGCTCTATCCGAACGTCGACTTCTACTCGGGGATCGTGCAGAAGGCGATCGGCATCCCGGTGTCGCTGTTCACCGCGATCTTCGCGACCGCGCGCACGGTCGGCTGGATCGCGCAGCTCAACGAGATGATCACCGACCCTGAGTACAAGATCGGGCGGCCGCGGCAGCTGTTCGTCGGCGCGACGCGTCGCTCGGTGCCGCCGATCGACAAGCGGTGACGGGGGGGCGCGGGCGCCCGACCGTTGCATCGCGCCCGCCCGACCCCATATGAACGAGGGAACGCCATGGGCAGCATGACCGAATTCCTGAATAGCAGCACGCTGTTCGGCAGCAACGCGCCGTTCATCGAGGAGCTCTACGAGCAGTACCTCGCCGATCCGGCGAGCGTCAGCGGCGAGTGGAAGGCGTACTTCGACGAGCTGCGCGGCGGCGCGGACGACGTTTCGCATGCGCCGGTGATCAAGTCTTTCGTCGAGCTCGCCAAGAACCGCAAGGTCGCGAGCGCGATGGTCGACGAGACCACGATGCACAAGCAGGTGCTCGTCCTGCGCCTGATCAGCAAGTTCCGCACGCTGGGCGCGTTCGCCGCCGACCTGGACCCGCTCGCGCGACTCGAGGCGCCGTACATCGCCGACCTCGACCTTCTGACCTACGGCTTCACCGACGAAGACCAGGAGACGCTGTTCGACGTGGGCTCGCTCAAGACCGGGCCTGCGCGGATGAAGCTGCGCGACATCATCACCGCGCTGCGCGAGACGTACACGGGGACGTTCGCCGTCGAGTACATGTACATCTCGGACACGGCGACCAAGCGCTTCGTCCAGCAGCGGATCGAGCCGATCCGCTCCAAGCAGGCGTTCACCCCCGAGCAGCGCCGGCACATCCTCGAGCGGCTCACCGCCGCCGAGACGCTCGAGCGCTACCTGCACACCCGGTACGTGGGACAGAAGCGCTTCTCGGGCGAAGGCGGCGACACGCTGATCCCGATGCTCGACCTCCTCGTGCAGAAGGCCGGCGCGCAGGGCGTCGGCGAGATCGTCATGGGCATGGCGCACCGCGGACGGCTCAACGTGCTCGTGAACACGCTGGGCAAGATGCCCGCCGACCTCTTCTCGGAATTCGAGGGCAAGGCGGCGCAGGACCTGCCCGCCGGCGACGTGAAATACCACCAGGGTTTCTCGTCCGACGTGTCGACGCCGGGCGGCCCGGTGCACCTGACGCTGGCATTCAACCCGTCCCATCTCGAGATCGTCAATCCGGTGGTCGAGGGCAGCGTCCGCGCGCGCCAGCACCGGCGCAAGGACCCGGAAGGCGACCAGGTGCTGCCGGTGCTGATGCACGGCGACGCTGCGATCGCGGGGCAGGGAGTCGTGCAGGAGTGCCTGAACATGGCACAGACGCGCGGCTACTACACCGGCGGCACCGTGCACATCGTCATCAACAACCAGATCGGCTTCACGACGTCCGACCCGCGCGACACGCGCGGCACGATCTATTGCACCGACATCGCGAAGATGATCGAGGCGCCGATCTTCCACGTGAACGGCGACGATCCGGAGTCCTGCCTGCTCGCCGTGGAACTGGCGCTCGACTATCGCCACCAGTTCCACAAGGACGTCTTCATCGACCTCGTCTGCTTCCGCCGTCTCGGCCACAACGAGGCCGACGAGCCGATGGTCACGCAGCCGCTGATGTACAAGAAGATCCAGGCGCATCCGGGCACGCGCAGGCTCTACGCGGACCGCCTGGTCGCGGATGGCCTCCTGACCGACGAGGACGCCGAGGGCTTGATCGCGACGTACCGCGTCGCCATGGACAAGGGCTTCCACACGAACAAGACGATCCTCTCGAACTACAAGCCCCCGTTCACGGTCGACTGGTCGCGCTTCAGGGGACAGCACTGGTCCGAGGTCGTCGATACCACCCTTCCGCTGGAGCGGCTGAAGGCGATTGCGCAAAAGGCGACCGCGGTTCCCGGCAACTTCAAGCTGCACCCGCGCGTCGAGAAGGTGATCGCCGACCGCCGCGCGATGGGCGAGGGCAGGCAACCGGTCGACTGGGGCATGGGCGAGACGCTCGCGTACGCAACGCTGCTCGACCAGAACTATGGCGTGCGCATCTCCGGCGAGGACGTCGGCCGCGGCACCTTCTCCCACCGCCACGCGGTGCTGCACGACCAGAACCGCGAGAAATGGGACTCCGGCGCGTGGATCCCGCTGCAGCACATCAAGCCCGACCAGCCCGATTTCGAGATCATCGACTCCGTGCTGACCGAGGAGGCCGTGCTCGGCTTCGAGTACGGCTACACGACGTCGGAGCCCAACCAGCTGGTCGTGTGGGAAGCGCAGTTCGGCGACTTCGCCAACGGCGCCCAGGTCGTGATCGACCAGTTCGTGAGCTCGGGCGAAGTGAAATGGGGCCGGATCTGCGGCCTGGTCATGCTGCTGCCGCACGGCTACGAAGGCCAGGGACCGGAGCATTCGTCGGCACGCCCCGAGCGCTACCTGCAGCTGTGCGCCCAGCACAACATGCAGGTATGCGTGCCGTCGACGCCCGCGCAGATCTATCACCTGCTGCGGCGCCAGATGGTGCGCAATTACCGCAAGCCGCTGATCGTGATGAGCCCGAAGAGCCTGCTGCGCCACAAGGAAGCCGTGTCGACGCTCGAGGAGCTGGCCGGCGGCAAGTTCCACACCGTGATCGGCGAAGTGGACAAGCTGGAGCCGAAGAAGGTGCGGCGCGTGATCGTCTGCTCGGGCAAGGTCTACTACGAGCTCCTCGCGTACCGGCGCGAGCGCAAGATCGAGGACATGGCGATCCTGCGGCTGGAGCAGCAGTATCCGTTCCCGCACGAGGACTACAAGAACGAGGTCGCCAGGTATGCGGCGGCGAAGGAAGTCGTCTGGTGCCAGGAGGAGCCGCAGAACCAGGGCGCGTGGTACCGGCTGCGCTCGATGCTGCGCGCCGACATCGACAACCGGAAGGTGCTGGCTTACGCCGGACGGCCGGTGTCGGCGTCCCCCGCGGTGGGCTACGCGGCCAAGCACCTCGCGGAACAGAAGGAGCTGATCGAGGATGCGTTCGCGGACAAGCTGAAGAGCGGCGAAATGGTGCTCGCACGCTGACGGGAAAATCGGGGAAGAAACCAGAACATGAAAATCGAGGTGAAGGTGCCGCAGCTGCCGGAATCGGTGGCGGAGGCGACGCTCGTCAGCTGGCACAAGCAGCCGGGACAGGCGGTGAAGCGCGACGAGAATCTGATCGACGTCGAGACCGACAAGGTCGTGCTCGAGCTGCCGGCGCCCTCGGATGGCGTGCTGGTGGAGATCAGACAGCCGGACGGATCCACCGTGACGTCCAATGACGTGATCGCCGTGATCGACACCGAGGCCAAGGGCGCGGCGGCGCCGCAGCCGCCGGCTGGCGGCAAGGCCGCGCCCGCAGCGGCAACGACCGCGCCCGCGGCGGCAACCACCGCACCCGCAGCAGCGACTGCACCGGCGGCGACGCCCGCCCCATCGCCGTCGGGCGCACCCGCGGCCCCTGCATTGCCCGCGGCGCGCAAGCTGATGGCCGACGGCGGCGTCGACCCGGCGAGCGTCAGCGGCACCGGGCGCGGCGGACGGATCACCAAGGGCGACGTTCTCGCGGCGGTCGAGGCGAAGGCGACGCCGGCACCGGCACCCGCACCCGCAAAGGCGGCGCCGGCGTCGGTGAAGCCGCCCGCGCCGCAGGCGCAGGGCTCGCGTCCCGAGCAGCGCGTGCCGATGTCGCGCCTGCGCATGCGGGTCGCGGAACGCCTCGTGCAGTCGCAGTCGACCGCGGCCATCCTGACGACGTTCAACGAAGTGAACATGCAGCCGGTCATCGACCTGCGCAACCGCTACAAGGACCGCTTCGAGAAGGAACACGGCGTCAAGCTCGGCTTCATGGGCTTCTTCGTCAAGGCCGCGGTGCACGCGCTGAAGAAGTTTCCCGCAGTGAACGCGTCGATCGACGGCAACGACATCGTCTATCACGGCTACTTCGATATCGGCATCGCCGTGGGCAGCCCGCGCGGCCTCGTCGTGCCCATCCTGCGCGATGCCGACCAGATGTCGATCGCCGAGATCGAGAAGACCATCGGCGATTTCGGCAAGCGCGCACAGGAGGGCAAGCTCACCGTCGAGGAACTGACGGGCGGCACCTACACGATCAGCAACGGCGGCGTGTTCGGCTCGATGCTGTCGACGCCGATCATCAATCCGCCGCAATCGGCGATCCTGGGTGTCCACGCGACGAAGGACCGCGCCGTCGTCGAGAACGGCCAGGTCGTCGTGCGGCCGATGAACTACCTCGCGCAGTCGTACGATCACCGCATCATCGACGGCCGCGAGGCGGTGCTGTCGCTGGTCGCGATCAAGGAGGCGCTGGAAGATCCGGCGCGGCTCCTGCTGGATCTCTGATCAACGTGGGCTCACCCGGCCCCTCGCCGCGCGCGGCGGGGGGGACGACGATGGCACAGAACTTCGACGTGGTCGTGATCGGCGGCGGCCCCGGCGGCTACATCGCCGCGATCCGCGCCGCGCAGCTGGGTTTCACGACCGCCTGCATCGACGACTGGACGCGCACGGACGGCAAGCCCGCGCCCGGGGGCACGTGCACGAACGTCGGCTGCATCCCGTCCAAGGCGCTGCTCCAGTCGTCCGAGAATTACGAGCACGCGGGTCACGCGTTCGCTGCGCACGGGATCGACGTCCCCGGGCTGTCGATCGACGTCGGCCGGATGCTCGCGCGCAAGGAAAAGGTCGTCGCGCAGAACAACGACGGCATCCTCTTCCTGTTCAAGAAGAACAAGGTCGCGTTCTTCCACGGACTGGGGGCGTTCGTCGGCAAGGAGGGCGACAGCTACCGGATCGGGGTGACGGGTCCCGGCGCGGCGGAGCTGGCGGCTGCGCACGTGATCGTGGCGACCGGCTCGAAGCCGCGGGCGTTGCCGAACGTCGCCATCGACAACGTCCGCGTGCTCGACAACGCGGGTGCGCTGGCGATACCGGACGTACCGAAACGTCTCGGCGTGGTCGGCGCGGGCGTGATCGGGCTCGAGATGGGCAGCGTGTGGCGGCGCCTCGGCGCGGAGGTCACCATGCTCGAGGCCTTGCCGGCCTTCCTCGGCGCCGCCGACGAGGCCGTAGCGAAGGAAGCGCAGAAGGCGTTCGCGAAGCAGGGACTGGCGATCCGGCTCGGCGCCAATATCACGCGCGTCGACGTGGGGAAGCGCGACGTCACCGTGGAATTCGCCGCCGGCGAGGGTGCAGCGCAGCGGGTGACGTTCGACCGCCTGATCGTCTCCATCGGGCGCGTGCCGCACACGGCGGGCCTTGCCGCCGACGCCGTGGGGCTCGCCCTGGATGCCCGCGGATTCGTGACGGTCGACGCCCAGTGCAGGACCAACCTTCCCAACGTGTGGGCGATCGGCGACGTCGTGCGCGGCCCGATGCTCGCGCACAAGGCGGAGGAGGAGGGCGTCGCCGTTGCGGAGCGCATCGCCGGTCAGCACGGCCACGTCGACTTCAACACCGTGCCGTGGGTGATCTATACGTCGCCTGAAATCGCCTGGGTCGGCCAGACCGAGCAGCAGCTCAGGGCCGCGGGCATCGCCTATCGCGCGGGCAGCTTCCCGTTCATGGCGAACGGCCGCGCGCGCGCGCTCGGCGACACGACCGGATTCGTCAAGATGCTCGCCGACGCGGCCACCGACCGCATCCTCGGCGTGCACATGATCGGGCCGTACGTCTCCGAGCTCATTGCCGAAGCCGTCGTCGCGATGGAATTCGGCGCCTCGAGCGAAGACATCGCGCGCATCTGCCACGCGCATCCTTCGCTGTCGGAGGCGACCAGGGAGGCCGCGCTCGCGGTCGACAAGCGCACGCTCAATCTGTGACGGGGGCCGATTACCCGGGACAGATCGCGCGCCGCCAGGGCGCGCTCCACGACTACCTCGAGCCGCGGCTCGCCGCGCGCGGCATCGTGCTCGACCACGCGCAGACCGATGCGCTGGAGCGGCTGCAGCTTCTCGCCGACGAGCTCGCGACGTTCCGCGCGGCGCGGCAGTCGGCGCTGAAGCGCCTGTTCGCAGCCCCCGACGTTCCGCGCGGCGTGTACATGTGGGGTGGCGTGGGCCGCGGCAAGAGCTTCCTGATGGACAGCTTCTACGCGACGGTGGGCGTGCGGCGGAAGACGCGCATCCATTTCCATGCGTTCATGCGCGACGTGCACGTCGAGCTCGGACGGCTCAGGCACGAGGCCGATCCGCTAGATCTCGTCGCGGCGCGCGTCGCCAGGCGCTGGCGCCTCGTCTGCTTCGACGAGTTCCACGTCTCCGACATCGCCGACGCAATGATCCTCGGCCGCCTGCTCAAGGCGCTGTTCGAGCGCGGCGTGGTGTTCGTCATGACGTCGAACTACCGGCCGGATCGGCTCTGGCCGGACGGGCTGCAGCGCGCCCGCTTCCTGCCGGCGATCGCGCTGCTCGAGCAATGGCTGGACGTGATCGAGGTCGACGCGGGTGTCGACTACCGGCTGCGCACGCTGGCGCAGGCGGCGAGCTATCTCGTCCCCGCCGACGCGGTGACGGAGGCGGCGCTCACCCGCGCCTACGAAGCGATGGCCAGCGGGCCCGACGAGGACCCGCGCCTGGCGATCGAGGGGCGGACGATCGTCGCGAGGCGGCGCGCCGGGAGCATCGCGTGGTTCGACTTCGCGACGCTGTGCGACGGCCCGCGCTCCCAGCGCGACTACCTCGAGCTCGCCCGGCGCTTCGGCGTCGTCTTGGTGTCCGGGATTCCCCGGATGGGGCCCGCCACGTCCGACCAGGCCCGGCGCTTCACGTGGCTCGTCGACATACTGTACGATCATTGCGTGAAGCTTTTGGCCACCGCCGAGGCACCCGCCGACGAGCTCTATCCGGAGGGTCCGAACGCGCGGGAGTTTCCGCGGACCGTGAGCCGGCTGACCGAGATGAGGACGCGCGAATACATGGCGCGCCCGCACGCGGCGGTCGCGACATCGGCGGCCGCCCCCTGACGATTCCCACCGCATCGTTTCCATCCCGGAGGAGAGACCCGTGCAGACTTTCAAGGCGTACCGCACGTTCCAGGACGACAAGTCCGTCGTTTCGCGCTTCGTCGACATGAAGGAGGACGACCTCGACGCGGGGGACGTCCTCATCCGCACCAAGTATTCGACGATCAACTACAAGGATGCGCTGTCGTACAACGGCACGGGGCGGATCATGCGCAAGTACCCGACCGTCGCGGGCATCGACATGGCGGGCACGGTCGAGCGCAGCAACGACGCCCGCTGGAAGCGCGGCGACAAGGTGATCGTCACCGGTTACGACCTCGGCGTCGCGCACGACGGGGGGTACGCCGAGCTCGTGCGCGTGCCGGCCGACTGGGTTGTGCGGCGGCCGGAGAGCATGACGGCGTTCGACGCCATGACGCTCGGCACCGCGGGCTTCACCGCCGCGCTGGGCATCCACCGGATGGAGCACGACGGCCTCAGGCCCGAGAACGGCCGCGTCGCGGTCACCGGCGCGACCGGCGGCGTCGGGTCGGTGGCAATCGAGATCCTCGCGAAGGAAGGCTACAGCGTGGTCGCGATCACGGGCAAGGAGAAGGAGGCCGAATACCTCAAGGGTATCGGTGCGAGCGAGGTGCTGCTGCGCCAGTCGCTCGACCTGTCGCGCGTCAAGCCGCTCGACAAGTCGATGTGGGCGGGCGCCGTCGACAACCTGGGCGGCGACATGCTCGGCTGGCTGCTGTCGACGATGCAGGTCGGCGGCACCGCTGCCGCCGTGGGGCTGGCGGCCGACATGAAGCTCAACACGTCCGTCGCGCCGTTCATCCTGCGCGGCGTTTCGCTGCTCGGTGTCGACAGCGTCAACTGCCCGATGGACCTGCGCCAGACGCTGTGGAACAAGCTGGCCGTCAAGTGGCGGCCCGATCGCGTGCACGACCAGGTGCGCACGATCGATTTCGACGAGCTTCCCGAGCACTTCGACGCCTACCTCAAGGGCATGGTCCGCGGACGCACGGTCGTGCGCATCGGCGCGGACTCGCATCCGTAGCGGGGCAGCGCCGCAAATCGCTCCTCGCCGGCGCGGCGATGGCGTCGCGCCCGGGCCCGGCGAACCTTGACGCGGCGCAAGGCCGCGCCGTCCGCCGCCACCGTAGAATCGGCGGAGGAGGAAGGACGATGACAAGCTACCGCGAATTCCACCGCCGCTCGATCGCCGATCGCGACGCCTTCTGGCGCGAGCAGGCGGCGCTGATCGACTGGCACACGCCGTTCACGCAGGTCCTCGACTACTCGAAGCCGCCGTTCGCGCGCTGGTTCGTCGGAGGGCGCACGAATCTGTGCCACAACGCCGTCGACCGCCACCTCGCGACCCGCGCCGAGCAAACCGCGCTCATCTACATCTCGACCGAGACCGGCCAGCACGCGCGCTACACGTATCGCGAGCTGCACGCCGAAGTGAACCGCTTCGCCGCGGTGCTGAAGGCGCAGGGCGTGGCGCGCGGCGACCGCGTGTTGATCTACATGCCGATGATCGCCGAGGCGACGTTCGCGATGCTTGCCTGTGCGCGCATCGGCGCGATCCATTCGGTGGTGTTCGGCGGCTTCGCCGCGGCGTCGCTCGCCACGCGCATCGACGACGCGCGTCCGAAGGCGATGGTCACCGCCGACGCCGGAATGCGCGGTGGCAAGGCGGTCCCGTACAAGCATCTCGTCGACGAGGCGCTGCGCCTCGCCAGGCACCCGCCGCGATCCGTGATCATCGTCGATCGCGGCCTCGATCGCGACATGCCGCGCGTCGCCGGCCGCGACCTCGACTACGCGACGCTGCGCGCCGCGCACCTCGATGCCGCGGTCCCCTGCGAGTGGCTGGAGTCGTCGGAGCCGTCGTACATCCTCTATACGTCCGGCACCACGGGAAAGCCGAAGGGCGTGCAGCGCGACACCGGCGGCTACGCCGTCGCGCTCGCCTCGTCGATGCGGACGATCTTCTGCGTCCAGCCGGGCGAGACGATGTTCACGACCAGCGACATCGGCTGGGTGGTCGGGCACTCGTACATCATCTACGGCCCGCTCTTGATCGGCGCGACGACGATCATGTACGAAGGGCTGCCCATCCGGCCCGACGCGGCGATCTGGTGGAAGATCGTTTCCGAGCACAAGGTGAGGACCATGTTCAGCTCGCCGACGGCCATCCGCGTGCTGAAAAAGCAGGACCCCGCGTACATGAAGCGGCACGACCTCGCGTGCCTCGAGTACCTGTTCCTCGCCGGGGAGCCGCTGGACGAGCCGACGGCGCGCTGGGCGAGCGAATCGCTGGGCGTCGCGATCATCGACAACTACTGGCAGACGGAAACCGGGTGGCCGATCCTCTCGGCGCAGCTCGGCGTCGAGGCGACGCCGCGCAAATTCGGCTCGCCGTCGTTCCCGGTCTACGGCTACGACGTGCGCCTGCTCCATGAAGCGACCGGGGAGGAAGTCGGTGCCGAGGAAAAGGGCGTGCTGACCATCGCGCCGCCGCTGCCGCCCGGTTGCATGAGCACCGTGTGGGGCGACGACGAGCGCTTCGTGGACACGTATTTCTCGACGATCCCGGGCAAGTCCGTCTATTCGACGTTCGACTGGGCGATGCGCGACGCCGACGGCTATTACTTCGTCCTCGGGCGGACCGACGACGTGATCAACGTCGCCGGCCACCGGCTCGGCACGCGCGAGATCGAGGAAGCGGTGCAGGCGCATGCCGGTATCGCCGAGGTGGCGGTCGTCGGGGTCGCCGACCCGCTCAAGGGCCAGGTTCCGGTCGCGTTCGCGGTGGTCAAGGATCCGGCGCGCGTGGCCTCCGCCGACTTGGCGGCGACGCTGCGCAAGGAGGTGATGGATACCGTCGACCGCGAGCTCGGCGCGATCGGGCGGCCGGCGCAGGTGCACTTCGTGACGCTGCTGCCCAAGACGCGCTCGGGCAAGCTCCTGCGGCGCTCGATCCAGGCGCTGGCTGAGGGCCGCGATCCCGGCGATCTCACGACGATCGAGGATCCCGGGGCGCTGGAGCAGATCCGCGCGGCGCTGGCTGCGCGTTAGGCGCTCGCGCGCGTCCCGTCGCAGGGGCTGCGCGGCGGTCGCAGGTCGTGCGGGACGCGCGGCGCCGCACCGACGGGGGACTTGCCGGGCAGAGGCCGACCGGAGGGCTCGCGCCGATGGGCGATAATGGCGGTTTTTCCCTGAATGCCTGCGCCGTTGTCCCCGCCCACCTATGTTCCGCTCGCCGTTGCGACGCGCAACGGCACCGTCGAGAGCACGCACTACGGCGCGGTCGCGGTGAGCGATCGCGACGGCCGCGTGATTTTCTGTGCCGGCGATCCCCACGTGGTGATTTTCACGCGGAGCGCGCTGAAGCCGGTGCAGGCGCTGCCGTTCGTCGCGGCCGGGGGTGTCGAGCGCTTCGGATTCGCGCCACCGCAGGTCGCGCTGCTCTGCGCGAGCCACTCCGGCGAGCCGCGGCACGTGGCGGCAGTCGGCGGGATGCTCGCGCGTTCGGGCGCAACGGTGGCGGACCTGCAGTGCGGGACGCATGCCCCGGGCTTCTACGACGCGCGGGGCGAGCTGCCGCCGCCGCCGCCGTATTCGCCGCTCGCGCACAACTGCTCGGGCAAGCACGCCGGCATGCTGGCGTACTGCGCGCTGTGCGGGCACGCGAAGGCCGGCTACCTCGACCCTGCGCATCCGCTGCAGGCGGCGATCCGGCAGGCAGTGTCGGCGATGACGGGCGTACCGGAAGCCGCGCTGGTGGCAGGCATCGACGGCTGCTCGGCGCCCAACTACGCGGTGCCGCTCGCCGCGCTCGCCCGTGCCTATGCGCGCCTGGCGGACGGACGCGACGATGCCACGTACGGCGCCGCGCCGCGCGCGCTGGCCGAAGCGATGACCCGGCACCCCGAGATGGTGTCGGGCGAGCGGCGCAGCGATCTCGCCCTGATGACGGCAGGACGCGGCGACTGGGTCGCGAAGATCGGCGCGGAAGGTGTCCAGGCCGTCGGCGTGCGCAGTCACGGCCTGGGCATCGCGGTGAAGATCGCCGACGGCCAGAAGCGTGGCCTCGCGCCGGCCGTCATTGCGGTGCTCGACCAGCTGGGCCTGCTGGATGCGGCGGCCCGCGACGTCCTCGCGGCCTGGCGCGAGCCCTCGCTCACCAACTACCGCGGCCTCGTTACGGGCGACGTGCGGGCGACCGTTGTACTGGACAAATCATGATGCACGCAGTTGCGTCGGAATTGCCCCCAAGATGCGCGTGAACTTACCGCCGGACTGTCGGTCTGTTGCGACAAGCGTGCGTCGGCCGGACGTGCCGCGGACACCCCGCTGCGGCAGGTCCGGTTCGGGCGCGGGCTGTCGTGCCGGATGGGTTTCCCGAGGTCACGACGGCCGCCGCACCCGCCGTTCGGCGGGCATAACAACGATATCGATTCAGGGACTGCCCGCGGATGGGTGATCGCGAAGTCGATCAGCAGCTGGTGGAGCGAGCGCAACGGGGTGACAAGCGCGCCTTCGAGCTGTTGGTGGCGAAATACCAGCGCAAGCTGGGCCGGCTGCTGTCGCGCCTCGTGCGCGACCCGGCGGAGGTCGAGGACGTGACGCAGGAAGCGTTCATCAAGGCTTACCGGGCGCTTCCGAGCTTCCGGGGAGAAAGTGCGTTCTACACGTGGCTCTATCGGATCGGTATCAACACCGCCAAGAACTACCTGGTCGCGATGGGGCGGCGCGCGCCGACGTCGACGGGCTTCAACCATGAGGACGCGGAGAGCTTCGAGGACGCCGAGCAGTTGCGCGACACCGCGACCCCGGAAAACGAGCTGATCGGCAAGCAGATCGCCGCGACCGTGAACCACGCGATGGAACAGTTGCCAGAGGATCTACGCACGGCGATCACGCTGCGCGAGATCGAGGGCCTGAGCTACGAGGAAATCGCGGCAGCGATGGACTGTCCGATCGGCACGGTGCGATCGCGTATCTTCCGCGCCCGCGAGGCGATCGCCGCCGAGCTGCGACCGTTGCTCGGCACGGATGAGAACCGGAGATGGTGATGAACGAGAACATTTCGCGGCTGATGGACGGGGAGCTCGACCCGGGCGAGCTCGACGGCATCTGCGCGGGCATGCGGCAGCCGGGCGCGATCGTCACGTGGACGTGCTACCACGTGATCGGCGAGACGCTGCGGGGCACCGCGGTGCTCGCCACCGTCCGTGGCGAGCAGTTCCCGGCCCGCCTCGCAGCCGAGCCGACCGTACTCGCACCACGGGCGCGGACGGCATCGGGCAAGACGACCTGGGCGTTCGCCGCGGCGGCGACGCTCGCGGCGATCACCGTCGTCGGCTGGACCGCGATGTCCGTCGTCGCGGATACCCCCACCGCGGTCGCCAAGGCCGGTGAAGCCACTGCGGTCAGCGCGGCGCGCGTGCGCCCGGCGACGATTCCGGCGGATTATCTGCTCGCGCACCAGGAATACGCGCCGGCGGCGGCGATGCCCGGCGTCGGGCCCTACTTGCGTGCGGTGGGAACGCAGGTGACCGACGAACCCGGCGGTCATCCCTGAAAACCCTCGAAGTGCCCATGGCGGTTCCCGGCGTCAGACCCAAGGGCGGGCGTGTGCCCCGCGCGCTCGCGCCGGTCGCGCTCGCCGCGCTGCTTGCGGCCGCGCCGGCGCGCGCCGATGACGCCGCCCAATGGCTGGCCCGCGTCGCGGAAGCCGCGCGGACGATCAACTACACGGGCACGTTCGTCTACCAGCGCGGCAACCGCGTCGAGACGCAGCGCATCGTCCACTTCAGCCAGGGCGGCAGCGAGGTCGAGAAGGTCACGAGCCTCGACGGACCGGCCCGCGAGATGGTGCGCGGCCAGGGCGAAGTGAGGTTCTACTTTCCCGACGCGAAACTGGTGCGGGTCGAGCCGCGCACGCTCAAGAACGGCTTTCCCTCGCTGTCCGCCGATCAGCAGAAGTCGCTCAAGGAGTACTACGATTTCAGGACCGCGCCGGCCGAGCGCGTCGGCGGCGTCGCGGCCGATGTCGTCGTCTTCGAGCCGAAGGACGGGATGCGCTATGGCCACCGGTTCTGGTCCGATGCTTCGACGGGGCTGCTCCTCAAGGCGCGGATGATCGACGAGCGCGGCGAGGTGGTCGAGCAGTTCGCCTTCACCGACATCCAGATCAATGCGAAGGTCGACAAGGCGATGGTCGAGCCGTCGTGGGCCTCGGTGCCGGCCGACTGGACGGTGAAGGAGCTGTCCGCGGGCGACGTCGCCATGCACGAGACCGGCTGGGCCGTCACGCGCGTGCCGCCCGGTTTCGTCAAGATCATGGAAGGCTATCGCAAGCTGCGCAACCGCCAGGTGCCGGTGGCGCATCTCGTGTTCTCGGACGGCCTGGTGTCCATCAGCGTCTTCGTCGAGCCGTTCGTCGCCGCCGCCGCGGCGACGGGGATGCAATCGCTGCAGGGCGGGCTCAACATCTACCGCGTCAAGCAGGACGACAGCCTGGTCACGGTGATGGGGGAAGCGCCCGGCACGACCGTGCGCCAGATCGGCAATTCCGTCGCGCGGCGTTGAAAGGCCGCGGGTTCCGCCTCAACATTAGAGTTCCCCAGTCCGAACGACTCGAAAGACCGCCATGCCCGCCCGCCCGCAACCGAGGTGGCTTGCCGCGCCCGTCGCCGCCGCCTTCCTTGCCATCCTCATGCCCCTTTGCGCCGCTCCCGCGCTCGCGCAGGGTCGCCCGGGCTTCCTGCCGGACTTCACCGAGCTCTACGAGCGACAGGGTCCGGCCGTGGTCTCGATCGACGTCACGCAAACGGTCCGCCGCAGCCAGCGGCTCCCGGACCTTTCGGAAGACGACCCCTTCTACGAATTCTTCCGGCGCTTCGGCCAGATCCCCCGGCGCGGGCCTGACCGCGATTTCGAGGCCCAATCGGCCGGTTCCGGCTTCATCGTCTCGTCCGACGGCTACATCGTCACCAATGCGCACGTCGTCGACGAGGCCTCCGAGGTGGTCGTGCGCCTCACCGATCGCCGCGAGTACAAGGCCAAGGTCGTCGGCGCCGACAAGCGGACGGACATCGCATTGCTCAAGATCGAGGCCAAGGACCTGCCCAAGGTGGCGATCGGCGATCCCGACAAGCTGAAGGTCGGCGAATGGGTGGTGGCGATCGGCAAGCCGTTCGGGCTCGAGAACACCATGACGGCGGGCATAGTCAGCGCCAAGGGGCGCGACCTGCCGCAGGAGAACCTGGTGCCGTTCATCCAGACCGACGTCGCGATCAATCCGGGCAATTCCGGCGGGCCGCTGTTCAACATGCGCGGCGAGGTGGTCGGCATCAACTCGCTGATCTTCTCCAAGACCGGGACCTACATGGGCCTCGCGTTCGCGGTGCCGATCGACATCGCGATGAACACGGTCAAGCAGCTGCAGGAGAAGGGGCGCGTGACGCGCGGCCGCATCGGCGTCCAGATCGGCGAAGTGACGAAGGACACCGCGGACTCGTTCGGCCTCAGGCAGCCGTCGGGGGCGCTAGTGAACAGCGTCGAGCGCGACGGACCCGCCGCCAAGGCAGGCGTGGAGTCGGGCGACATCATCATGAAGGTCGACAACCGCGACGTCCACACGTGGAACGACCTGCCGCGGATCATCACGGCGACGCGGCCGGGCGCGACGGTCAAGCTCACCGTGTGGCGCAAGGGCGCGTCGCGCGAGATCGCGGTCGTCGTCGCGGAAATGCCGCAGGACGTCGCCAGCGCGCAGCCGCGGCGCAACAGCACGCCCGCGCCGAAGGAGCGGGCGAAGCCCAACCGGATGGGCCTCGTCCTCTCCGACCTCACGGACGATCAGCGCAAGGAGCTCGAGCTCAAGAACGGCGTGCTGATCGAGGACATCGCGGGCATCGTCCGCGGCAACGTGCAGGCGGGGGACGTGATCACGGCGATGATCCAGCGCGGCCAGCCGATCGAGGCCAGGAGCGCGTCGCAGATCAACGATCTCCTTGCCAAGCTGGACAAGGGGGCGCCGGTGACCTTCCAGCTGCGCCGCGGCGATGCACAGTTCTTCGCGACGCTCAGGCTGCCGAATGGCGAGCAGTGACGATCCGCCGGGATCCCGTTGCGACGGCGCGACAAGGCGCGATGGATGGCCGGCGGTCCGCCCCCGCGCGCACCGCCGATGCCGGTGAGCCGGTCGTCCTGACGCTGCTGTCGCGCGCTTACTGCCACCTTTGCGACGAGATGGAGGCGGCGCTCGCGCCGCTCGTCGCGCGGCACGCGGCGCGGCTCGTCGTCCTCGACGTCGACTCCGAGCCGGCGCTCGAGGCCCGCTTCGGCGAGCGGGTGCCGGTCCTCATCGCGGGCCGCCCCGGCGCGGGCGTCGAGCTCTGCCATTACCGGCTGGATTCCGCGGCGGTCGAGCGCGCGTTGGCCGGCCGACACGCGCCGCGTTGAGCAGCATGGCGGCGTCGGCCGTTTTCCGCTAAAATTCAAGACTTTCCGCTATTTTTGCTGCGGCGCACTCGCCGGCGCGCCGGCGGCCGCTGGCCCATGCAGAACATCCGCAACTTCTCGATCATCGCGCACATCGACCACGGCAAGTCGACGCTGGCCGACCGCTTCATCCAGCGCTGCGGCGGGCTTTCCGATCGCGAGATGAGCGAGCAGGTGCTCGACTCGATGGATCTCGAGCGCGAGCGCGGCATCACGATCAAGGCGCAGACCGCGGCGCTCGACGTACGTGGCGCGCGACGGCGAGACCTATCAGCTCAACCTGATCGACACGCCGGGCCACGTCGACTTCGCCTACGAGGTCTCGCGCTCGCTCGCCGCCTGCGAAGGGCGCGCTGCTGGTCGTCGACGCCTCGCAGGGCGTCGAGGCGCAGACGGTCGCGAACTGCTACACGGCGATCGAGCAGGGCGTCGAGGTCGTGCCGGTGCTGAACAAGATCGACCTGCCGTCGGCCGAGCCCGAGCCGCGTGATCGAGGAGATCGAGGACATCATCGGCATCGACGCGCGAGGACGCGATCCGCGCCAGCGCCAAGACCGGCGAGGGCATCGACGACATCCTCGAGGCCGTCATCGCGCGCATTCCGCCGCCGAAGGGCGATCCCGAGGCGCCGCTCAAGGCGCTGATCATCGACTCCTGGTTCGACAACTACGTCGGCGTCGTCATGCTGGTGCGCGTCATGCGACGGCACGCTGAAGCCCAAGGAGCAAGATCCTGCTGATGGCCGCCGGGCGCCGCGTACACCTGCGAGCAGGTCGGCGTGTTCACGCCGCGGTCCGCGGCGCGCGAGCGTGCTCGCCGCGGGCGAGGTCGGGTTCGTCATCGCCGGCATCAAGGAGCTGAAGGCGGCGCAAGGTCGGCGACACGGTCACGCGGCGTCGACCCGTCCCGCCGCGGCGCCGCTGCCCGGCTTCAAGGAAGTGAAGCCGCAGGTGTTCGCCGGCCTCTATCCGGTGGAATCCAACCAGTACGAGGCGCTGCGCGACGCGCTCGACAAGCTGAAGCTCAACGACGCGTCGCTGCACTACGAGCCGGAGGTATCGCAGGCGCTCGGCTTCGGCTTCCGCTGCGGCTTCCTCGGGCCTGCTGCACATGGACATCGTGCAGGAGCGGCTCGAGCGCGAGTACGACATGGACCTGATCACGACGGCGCCGACCGTCGTCTACCAGGTGCTGATGCGCGACGGCACGCTGCTCGAGATCGAGAATCCGTCGAAGCTGCCCGACCTGTCCAAGGTCGAGGAGATCCGCGAGCCGATCATCACGGCGACGATCCTGATGCCGCAGGACTACGTCGGCCCCGTCATCACCCTGTGCACCGAAAAGCGCGGCGTCCAGCAGAACATGCAGTACCTCGGCCGCCAGGTGCTGCTCACCTACGAGCTGCCGATGGCCGAGGTGGTGATGGATTTCTTCGACAAGCTGAAGTCGGTGTCGCGCGGCTACGCGTCGCTCGACTACGAGTTCAAGGAGTTCCGCGCGGCCGATGTCGTGAAGCTCGACATCCTGATCAACGGCGAGCGCGTCGACGCGCTGTCGGTGATGGTGCACCGTTCGGTCGCGACGTATCGCGGGCGCGAGGTCGCCGCGAAGATGCGCGAGCTGATCCCGCGGCAGATGTTCGACGTCGCCGTGCAGGCGGCGATCGGCGCGCAGATCATCGCGCGCGAGAACGATCAAGGCGATGCGCAAGAACGTGCTGGCCAAGTGCTACGGCGGCGACATCACCCGCAAGAAGAAGCTGCTCGAGAAGCAGAAGGCCGGCAAGAAGCGCATGAAGGCGGTCGGCAGCGTCGAGATTCCCGCAGGAGGCGTTCCTCGCCATCCTGCAGGTCGGCGACAAGTGAGTCGGCGTCCGAGCGGAACGCCGCGGACGTGCGACGAAGCGCCGGTTCGAAGCGTAATGAACGGCAGACCCGTCGCCCAGTGGCGGCGTGCGACAATGCCGCGCCCGTCCGTCGGCGCAGGCCGCGCCGTCCTCCCGTTCCTTCGCCTCCGCCACGATGAACTTCGCCCTGATCCTGTTTCTGCTGACGGCCATCACCGGCGCCGTCTGGCTCGCCGACCGCCTGCTCTTCGCCGCCAGGCGTGCACCCGGGACGCCAGATCCGATCTGGGTCGAGTACTCGAAGTCGTTCTTTCCGGTCCTTCTGGTCGTCTTCGTGCTGCGCTCGTTCCTCGCCGAGCCCTTCAAGATCCCGTCGTCGTCGATGCGGCCGACGCTCGAAGTGGGCGATTTCATCCTGGTCAACAAGTTCATCTACGGCATCCGCCTGCCGGTGATCGAGCAGAAGATCATCCCGATCGGGGATCCGCACCGCGGCGACGTCGTCGTGTTCCGTTATCCGCTCAATCCGTCGCAGGATTTCATCAAGCGCGTGATCGGCGTCGGCGGCGACGTCGTCGAATACCGGGACAAGCAGCTGACCGTCAACGGCAAGCCCTGGCCGCAGCGCGCCGATGGCTCGTACAGCTACCTGGAAGGCATGCGGTTCGAAACGCTGGAGCGCGGCGTCGAGGAGACCGACGGGAACCCCGCGCTCGCCAGCACACGATCGGCATCAATCCGCAGGCGCAGCCCGTGTATCCATCCAACGTCCGGCAGTTCCCCGGGCGCGAAAATTGCGACTACAATGAGCGCGGCTTCAAGTGCGGGTTCCGCCGGGCGAATATTTCATGATGGGCGACAACCGGGACAACAGCGACGACAGCCGCTATTGGGGATTCGTCCCGGACGACCACATCTGCGAGGCAAGGCATTCTTCATCTGGTTCAACTGGGACGACATCGCGTCGTTTGCATTCAAGCGCGTCGGCAGCGCGAATCCAGTGAGCCCGGCGGCGCGACAGGTAAAGGGAGAAACGTCGGTCGGATGCGAACCAGCGTGGCCTGTCGATACAGGATTTCTGTTCGTCGCGGTCGTCATCATCATCTTCGCGCTGGTGGCGTTCCGGGTCGGTCCCGCCTACATCGAATACTTCACCGTCAAAAGGCGCTGGACGCGACGATGCAGGACGTGGAGAACCCGCACTGCCGTCGAGATCCGGCGCGCGATTCGACCGCAGGCTCGCCGCCGGTTACATCGACGCGGTGCGGCGCCAGTGACGTCTCGGGGTCGCCGGGAAGGCAACGCGATCGTCGCGACGCTGTCAGTGGCAGAAGCATCCTGCACATGATCGGCAACGCGAGCATCCTGCTGGAGTTCGAGCGCGCTCCGTCCCGCGGCTAGCTGACTCTTCCCGCCAGGGCCGACGGCCTGGGAGGCCGGCGTCGGCGTCGAGCAGCGTTTCGCGCAGCCTGACCTGCTTCGCCAGGCGCTGACGCATCGCAGCATGGCGCGCCGCACAACGAGCGGCTCGAATTCATCGGCGACGCCGTGCTGAACTGCGTCGTGGCCTCGAACCTGTTCGAGCGCTTTCCCGACGTCGACGAAGGCGATCTGTCCCGCGCGCGGGCCAACCTCGTCAACAAGCGACACGCTGGCGCACGCGTGGCCCGACGCCTGCGGCTCGGCGAAACGGCTGCATCTCGGCGAGGGCGAGTCAGCGAGCGGCGGCGCCGACCGGGCGTCGATCCTCGCCGATGCGCTCGAGGCGGTGTTCGGTGCCGTATTCGTCGATGCCGGATTCGACGCGGCGAGGCGAGCGGTCGAGGGCGCTTTACGCGGACGTCCTGCGCGCCGCCGATCCCGCGGCGCTGGCAAGGATCCGAAAACGCGATTGCAGGAATGGCTGCAGGCGAAGCGCCGGCGCGGTTCCCGAGTACGCGGTCGTCGCGACCGCGGGCGAAGCGCACGCGCAGCGTTCGTCGTCGAATGCCGGATTCCGCGCTCGGATCATCGTGACCAGGGGAGGGCGGAAGCCGGCGCGCCGCGGAGCAGGCCGCGGCCGCGGCCGGCGTTGCGCAAATCGGCGCGAAGGGCCGCGCGTGAGTGAATCGCGGACGGGCTTTCGCTGCGGACACGTCGCGATCGTCGGCCGGCCCGTCGGTCGGCAAGTCGACGCTGTTGAACTGCGCTGGTCGGGCACGCGGATCAGCATCACGTCGAAGCAAGCCGCAGACGACGCGCTATCGCATCGCAGGCATCCTCACGGAAGCGCACACGCAGTTCGTCTTCGTCGACACGCCGGGATTCCAGACCCGCCACCGCTCGCCGCTCAACGATCGCCTCAATCGCACCGTGCGCGAGGCGCTCGACGGCGTCGATGTCGCGATCCTTGTCGTCGACGCGACGCGGATCACGGTCGCCGATCGTGCGGTCGTCGCACTGGTGCCGCCGGCGACGCCCACGGTCGCGGCCGTCAACAAGATCGACCGGGTCGCGCGACAAGGCATCGCTCCTGCCGGTCTTTGCCGAGCTCGCCGCGCTGCGCGAGTTCACGGCCATCGTGCCCGTCAGCGCCGAGCGGGGCGAAGGCCTCGGCGTGCTCAAGGAAACCGTCGCCGCGCTGCTGCCGTCGTCGGCGCCGCTGTATCCCGACGACGACGTCACCGATCGCGACGAGCGCTTCCTGGCGGCCGAATTCATCCGCGAGAAGATCTTCCGCCAGCTGGGCGACGAAGTGCCGTATGCGACCACCGTCGGCATCGACCAGTTCGTCGACGAAGGCTCGCTGCGGCGCATTCATGCGACCGTCTATGTCTCGAAGACGAGCCAGCGCGCGATCCTGCTCGGCGAAGGTGGGGCGCGCATGAAGGCGATCGCGTCGCAGGCACGCGCCGACATGGAGCGCGTGTTCGGAGGCCGCGTCTTCCTCGAGGTGTGGATCAAGGTGAAGCGCGGCTGGGCGGACGACGAGCGGCAGCTCACGCGGTTCGGCTACTGACGATGGCGGCGTCCGGCAGCATCGCGACCGCCGCGACGACGAGCCGGCGTTCGTGCTTCACGCATATCCGTACCGCGAGACGAGCGTCATCGTCGAGACGTTCACGCCGGGCTTCGGCCGGGTCGCGATGGTCGCCCGCGGCGCCAAGCGCCCGCGCTCGGAGCTGCGCGGGCTGCTGGCCGCGTTCGCTGCCGCTCACGCTTTCGTGGGCGGGCGCTGCCGAGCTGAAGACGCTGCTCAAGGCCGAATGGCGCGGCGGGTTGCCGCTGCCGGGCGGCTCGGCGCTGCTGTGCGGGTTCTACCTCAACGAACTGCTGCTCAAGCTGCTGCCGCGCGAGGATGCGCACCCTGCGTTGTGGCAGCATTACGAAGCAGCGCTGCGGGCGCTGACCGAGTGCGCGGCGCCGGCCGACCAGGCCGGCATCCTGCGTCGATTCGAGCTGCGGCTGCTGGCGGAGCTCGGTTACGCGATGCCGCTCACGCGATGTCATCGACGGTCCGGCCGTACAGGCAGCGGAGCGCTACCATTACGCTTTCGAGCGCGGCCCGCTCACCGCGGCCGAGCCCGGCGCGCGCTACCCGACGGTGCGCGGCGAGACGCTGCTCGCGCTGGCGAGCGAGCGCTACCCCGATGCCCGCGTCGCCGCCGAGGCGACGCGAGCTGATGCGCGCGGTGCTCGATCATTACCTGGAAGAGCGGCGCCTCTACAGCCGCCGTGTCGTGCGCGACCTGCAGGCGCTCGACGAAGCGAGCGAAGCCTCATGACCGAAGGATGCACGCGATGATCGAGCTCGGCGTCAACATCGACCACGTCGCGACGCTGCGCCAGGCGCGCCGCACCTATGAACCGGACCCGGTATGGGCCGCCGTCGAGGCGCACCTGGGCGGCGCGGACGGCATCACCGTGCACCTGCGCGAGGATCGCCGGCACATCGGCGACGAGGACGTGCGGCGGCTGCGCGAGCTGGTGCACATCAAGCTCAACCTCGAAATGGCCGCGACGCCGGAAATGGTCGGCATCGCCTGCGGCGCTGCAGTCCCGAGATGGCGATGCTGGTGCCCGAGGGCCGCCAGGAGATCACGACGGAAGGCGGTCTCGACGTCGTGGGCGCAGGAAGCGCGGCTGAAGGACGTGGTGGCACGGCTGCCGGCGCCGGGCATCCGCTCGTCGGTGTTCATCGACCCGAGCTTGCGCAGGTCGAGGCGGCGGCACGCATCGGCGCGCGCGTGTGCGAGGTGCATACAGGTCCGTATGCCCACGCCTTCCACGCCAAGGGACGCGATGCGGAGATCGCCGGCGGTCGTCGCCGAGCTGGAGAAGATCCGTGTTGCAGGCGACGCGATCCGCGCGCTCGACATGCGCTTCAACGCCGGGCCACGCGCTCAACTACTTCAACGTGCAGCCGGTCGCGGCGCTGCCGGGCGTGCGCGAGCTGCACATCGGCCACGCGATCGTCTCGCGCTCGGTCTTCGTCGGTTTGCGCGAGGCGGTGCGGCAGATGAAGGCGCTGCTGCGCGAGGCTGCGGCATCGTGACGCCGGCGGGGCCGGTGATGCTCGGCGTGGAGGGTCTCGCGCTCACCGCCGCGGACCGCGCGCGCCTTGCGAGCCCCGTGGTCGGCGGCGTCATCCTGTTCGGACGCAACTACGCGTCGCCGGCGCAGGTGGCAGCACTCGTCGCCGACATCCGGGTGCAGCGCAATGCGGCGCTGCTCGTCGCGGTCGACCACGAGGGCGGTCGCGTGCAGCGCTTCCGCGACGGCTTCACCGCGGTTCCCCCCATGCGCATGCTCGGCGAGCGCTACGACACCGATCGCGCGGCTGCGCTCGCCGATGCGCGCCGGTGGGGCGGCGTGATCGCCGTCGAGCTCGGCACATCCGGCATCGACTTCAGCTTCACGCCGGTGCTCGACCTCGACTACGGCTGCAGCGAGGTCATCGGCCAGCGCGCCTTCCACAATGCCGCGGATGCCGTGACTGCGCTCGCGGGCGCGCTGTGCGACGGTCTCGCCGACGGCGGCATGGCGGCCGTGGGCAAGCACTTCCCGGGGCATGGCAACGTCGAAGCGCGACTCGCATCACGCGCTGCCGGTCGATTCGCGCCCGCTCGCCGCCATCGAATCCGCCGATCTCGTCCCGTTCGCGCGCCTCATCGCGCGCGGATCGATCGCCGGCGTCATGCCGGCCCACGTCGTCTATCCGCGCGTGGCGCCCGAGCCGGCGGGCTTTTCGCCGCGATGGCTGCAATCGATCCTGCGCGGCCAGCTCGGCTTCGACGGCCTCATCTTCAGCGACGACCTCGAGATGGCGGGGGCGCAGGGCGCAGGCGACATCGTCGCGCGTGCCGCCGCTGCGACGGCCGCCGGCTGCGACATGGTGCTGGCATGCAACGACTTCGACCAGATGGAGACGCTGCTCTCGCGCTGGTCGCCGCCGGCCAACCCACGCCTTGGCGAGCGCGTCGAGCGCATGCGCCGCGCCCCCGCCGCGGCCGCGGGCTATTGAGGCGGCGGGGCGCTCAGCGCCTTCTGCTCGAGCCGCAAGTCGGCAATCCGCTTGCGCACGGCCTCCGTGCGCTCGCGATACTTCGCCGACACAGCCGCCATGTCCTTGGCGAGCGCACGATCGATGTCAGCATATCCGTACGGATCGCCGACGAAATTGTTGGCGATCATCGTGCGCCGCGCCTGGATCGGCTCCAGCTCCGCGGCCTGCTCGGCCGTCAGGCGCTTGACCGTGCGTTCCAGGTCGTCGATCTCCGCGCTGATTTCGCGCTGGCGGCGCTCGCGCGACATGGCGTCGACGGACTCGCGCAGCTGCTTGACCTCCTGCTGGCCGGCCGTGTTGCCGGTGGGGGGCGGCGGCTCCTGAATCCTGACGACGCCTCCCACGCCCGGCGCCTTGCACGGCGTGTCCTGATAGGTGGTCACTCCCTTGTCGACGCAGCGGTAAACGTCGGCCGCCTGCGCCTGCGGACAGAGGCAAAGGGCGAGGATCAGGGGCAGCGTGCGCATGCGTTCGCTTCAGTACGGATGCGGCCAGCGTCCGCCCAGCCGGTGCGTGAGCTCCTCGGCCGTGTGCGCCACGAGCGCGCCCAGCTGCTTGATGCGCGCGTCCGGCAGGCGCGACGACGGGCCGGCGAGCGAAATCGCGCCGAGCGGCTCCGCGTGCTCGTCGTAGACCGGCGCCGCGACGCAGCGGGTGCCGAGCGCGTGCTCCTCGTCGTCGAACGACCAGCCGCGCTGGCGGATCACGCGCACGGTCTGCCACATCGTCTCGGGCGCGGTGATCGTGTTGTTCGTGATGCGGGGCAGGCCCTTCACCTTCAGGATGGCGTCGATCTGCTCGTCGGACAGCGAAGCGAAGATCGCCTTGCCGACGCCGGACGCGTGCAGCGGCACGCGGCTGCCGAGCTTCACGATCGTGCGCATCATCTCGCGGCACTGCACCTGGTCGACGAAAACGGCCTCGGTGCCGTCGAGGATGCCGAGGTTCGCCGTCTCGCCGGACTGCTCCATCAGCCGCCGCATGTACGGGTGGCTTTGCGCGATGAAATCACGCGACGCGAGGAAGCTCGAGCCGACCGTGAAGGCCTGCAGGCCGATGTACCACCGGCCCAGGTCGCCGGCCTGGTAGACGTAGCCCATCTTCTCCAGCGTCGCCAGCAGGCGGTGCGCCGTCGACGGCGCCAGCGTGACGCGCTGCGCCACGTCGGTGAGCGTGAGTCCGCCTTCGGCGGTGGCGAGACACTCGAGGATCGACAGTCCCCGCGTGAGGCTTTGCACCTGTGCCGTGGCGACGCCTCCCGGCCTGGAGGGCGTGCGGCCACGGCGAGGCGGCGGTGTGAAACGGTGGACGGTCGACAACGCAGCGACGCCTGAAAAAGACTATCAGACCACACCGGGGCGCCCGCTGCCAAGCGGCAGGTGCGCGCGGTGCCGTTCGCCGGATGCGGCGCGACGGGCGACGGCACTGCTAGCGCGGCGGCTCCGGATGCGGGGTGACGCGCGTGAGTGCGCCGGCGATGTCCACCTGATAGCGTCCGGCGACGAGGGCGCCGGCGTCCGGCGGCGCGTCGAACCGGACGTATCCAAGCGCGACTGCGCGGCCGAGCTTGCGGCTGTAGCCCGCCGACGTCAGCTCGCCCACGTCCCGGCCGTCGCGCAGGATCGGCTCGCCGCCCCACGGAAACGCCGACGGATCGTCGAACGTGAACTGCAGCAACCGCTTGCGAACGCCGGCGGCGCGCTGCGCGACGAGCGCCTCGCGACCGAGGAAGCGCGCCGGCTTGTCGAGCTTCACCGCGTAGCCAAGCCCCGCCTCCCAGGGCGTCTCGTCGGGCGACAGCTCGGCGCCCCATGCGCGCCGGCCGGCCTCGATGCGCAGCGCGTCGATCGTGTAGTAGCCGGCGTCGACGAGCCCGAAGGCGGTCCCCGCGCCTTTCAGCGCCTCGTACAGCGTCACGCACTGGTCGGTGGGTACGGTGAGCTCGTACCCGGGACCGCCGACGTAGCTCATGCGCGCGGCGCGCGCGCGGGCATGGCCGACATCGATCTCGCCGGTGGCCGCGAACGGCAACGCCGCCCTCGACACGTCGTCCGGCGACACGGCGCGCAGCAGTGCCTCGGCGTCGGGCCCCATCACCGAGATCACCGAGTAGGCGCTGGTCACGTCGACCAGGGCCGCGTGCCGGTCCGCGCCGATGTGGCGCTCGATCCAGTGGCCGTCGCGCGTTGTCTGCGCGGAGCCGGTGAGAATGAAGAACGTGTCGACGGCAACGCGCGTGATCGTGAGGTCGCTCTCGAAGCCGCCGCGCGCATTCAGCATGGCCGTGTAGACCATGCGGCCGACGGGAACGTCGATCTCGTTGGCGCACAGGTATTGCAGGACGGCGAGCGCGTCGCGGCCCTTCAGGATGAACTTCGAGAACGAGGTCTGATCGAACGCCACGACGCGCTCCCGGCAGGCGCGCTGCTCGTCGAGCACCCAGGGGAGCCAGCCGGGTGTGTCGAACGTCGGCGGAGGAAGCGGCGCACCCACCGGCAGGAAATAGTTGGCGCGCTCCCAGTTCATCTTGGTCCCGAACACCGCGCCGCTCGCCTTCAGGCGGTCGTACAGCGGCGAGCGCCGCAGCGGCCGAACGGAAGCCAGCTCTTCCTTCGGCCAGCGCATCGCGTAGTGGAGGCCCAGCGATTCGACCGTGCGATCGGACAGGTGCAGGCGATTGGCGTGAAACGGCGCGAAGCGGCGCACGTCGATGTCGAACACGTCGATCGGCGCCTCGCCCCCGACGATCCATTCGGCGATCAGCCGTCCCGCGCCTCCCGCGTTGGCGATGCCGGCGGAGTTGAAGCCGGCGCAGACGAAGAAGCCCGGGAGCTCCGGCGCTTCGCCGAGGATGAAGTTGCCGTCCGGAGTGAAGCTCTCCGGACCATTCAGCAGCAGGCGGATCTCGGCGCTCTCGAGGCACGGCGTGCGATGGATCGCGTTTTGCATCAGCGGCTCGAACTGCGCCCAGTCCTCGGGCAGCAGCTGGAACTCGAAGCGGGGCGGGATCGGATCGACGTTCCACGGCTTCGCGACCGGCTCGAAGCCCCCCATGACGAGACCGCCGACTTCCTCCTTGTAGTAGATGAAGCCGTCGGGATCGCGGATCACCGGCATTTGCGCGGTGACACCGGCGATCGGCCGGGTGACGACGTAGAAGTGCTCGGCCGCGTAGAGCGGGACGTTCACGCCGGCCGCGCGGCCCAGCGCACGCGCCCATTGCCCCGCGCAGTTGACGACGGCCTCGCATTCGATCTCGCCGGAGCCATCGTCGTCCGACCAGCGGAGCGCGGCGACCCGGCCGTTGTGCTTGCGCACGGCGGTCACGCGCACGGCTTCGCTGATCGTTGCGCCGCGCATGCGCGCACCCTTGGCGAGCGACTGCGTGAGGTCGGTGGGATTGACCTTGCCGTCGCCGGGTATCCAGACGGCGCCGCACAGGTCATCGGTACGCAGGATCGGCGCGAGGCGGCCGGCGTCCCCGGGCGCGATGAACTCAAACTCGACGCCGAAGCTCCTGGCGCGCGCCATCTGCCGCCGCATCAGCTTGAGGCGCTCGGGGGTCCTGGCGACGTTGAGGCTGCCGCACTGGCGCCAGCCGGTGGCCAGCCCCGTTTCCTGTTCCAGCGACGCGTACAGCTCGATGCCGTAGCGGCTCATGCGCGTCGCGTTGCGCGTCGCGCGCGTCTGGCCGACGAGGCCCGCGGCATGCCACGTCGTGCCGCAGGTGAGCTTGCCCTGCTCGAGGAGGACGACGTCGCTCACTCCCAGACGCGCCAGGTGGTAAGCCGTGGACACGCCCGCGATGCCGCCGCCGACGATCACGACGCGCGCGTGACGCGGCACGACGCTCATAGCTTGAGCGCGGCGACGCCGAGGACGACGGTCGCCGCGCCGGCCATGCGGCGCCAGCCGAAGCCTTCCTTGAGCGCCACCGACCCGATCAGCGCCGCGAACAGCACCGACACTTCGCGCAGCGCCGCGACTGCCGCCACCGGCGCGCGGGTCATCGCCCACAGCACGATGCCGTAGGCCGCGAGGCTCGCAGCGCCGCCCGCGATGCCGCGCCGCCAGCGGGCGAGCACGTAGCGCGCCGCCGGCGGACCGCGGCGCAGGTAGAGGAAGGCGAGGTAGGGCAGGCCCTCGAGGAAGATCAGCCAGCTCACGTACCCGGGGGCGTTCCCGCTAGCGCGCACGCCCGCGCCGTCGACCAGGGTGTAAGTGGCGATGATCGCCGCGTTGGCCAGCGCCCAGCCGGCGGCGACGGGCGTGTGGCGACCGCCCGCGAACCACGCGATGATGATGATGCCGGTCGAGATCAGCGCGATGCCGGCCAGCATCTGCCCGTTCGGATGCTCGCCCAGGAACAGGACGCCGAGGCCCGTGACGATGAGCGGGGCGACGCCGCGCATCAGCGGATAGGCGAACGACAGCTCACCGTGACGATAGGCGCCCGCGAGCGTGACGTAGTAACCGAAGTGGACCAGCGCCGAAAGGGCCATGAACTTCCAGGCGGCGACGGCCGGCGCGGCGACGAACGGGAGCAGGAACAGCGCCACCACCGACGAGCCCGCGACGATGAGCGCGGTGTCGAGCATCGGGTCGCCCGCAGCGGACTTCAGCAGCGCGTTCCACAGCGCATGCAGGAAGCCGGCGCCGAGCACGGCGAGCGTGACGCCGAGCGTCAGTTCGTCGATGGGCATGCCGGGCGGCGGGATCAGGCGGGGACGCGCTGCGCCGCTTCGAGCGCGGGGACGAAGTGCGCGAGCGGCGGCGTCGCCGCGCCGCGTATCTTCGCCAGATCGTCCCAGAGCCGCAGCTTGACGGCATCCTCGGCGAAGGGCCGCGCGATGAACGCCTGCGCGTCGGCGGGCGAATACGCGCCGCCCTGGAGCACCAGGCTGCGCCTGGAATCGGCCGAGAGGGAATCGTGGTAGTCGGAGCGCGCAGCGCACAGGTAGCGCTTGGCGTCGACGTGGAGGCGGATCGGCTCGAGCACGTTGTCGCCGAAGCTCGCGCGCAGGAACGGCAGGGCGGCGAACTGGTGGAGATCGTCGACGCCGCGCAGCGTGGGCGTCTCGCCCTGGTCGTTCAGCATGTGGCCGAGGTCGTGGAGCAGCGCCGCGGCGATCAGCGCGTCGCTCGCGCCCGATGCCTCCGCCTGCGCGGCGGTCTGCAGCGCATGCTCGAGCTGCGACACGCCCTCGCCGTCGTATTCGCGACCGCCCTTGCGGGCGAACAGCAGGCAGATGTCGGAGATCGAAAGCGCCATGGGGATCACGCGGTCCGGGGTTTCTGCCACGGCCGCTTTTCGCCGTCGTCGTCGGCCAGGCTTTCGGGAACGCCGGCGGCGTCGGGCGCCTTGAGGCGCGTGCGCGCCAGCACGCCCGCCTGCTCGAGGATCGGGTAGGCGATCGAGCAGATGTTGGAGTTGATCCGCCGCAGGTCGGAGATCAGGTCGAGGTGCAGCGACGACGTCTCGATCGAGTCGACGGTGTTGCCGGCGAGGCGGCCGAGGTGCGAGTCCGCGTAGGCGCGCTCCAGGTCGCGGAAGAGCACTTTCTGCGCGAGAAGCTCCTGCGCGCTCTTCAGGTCGCCGTTCAGGAACACCGAGAGGCCGAGCCGCAGGTTGGCGAGCAGCCGCGCGTGCAGGTCGCAGATTTCCGCCATGCCGGCGTCGGAGAAGTTGCGTCCCTTCTCGATCTTCTTGTCCTCGATGTCCGTCAGCACGCGCTCGATGATGTCGCCGATCTGTTCCATGTTGATCGCGAACGACACGATGTCCGCCCAGCGGCGGCCCTCGTCCTCGTCGAGCGCCTCGCGCGAGATCTGCGTCAGGTAGAGCTTGACGGCGGTGTACAGCTCGTCGACGACGTCGTCCATCTTGCGCAGGCGCTCGGCCAGCGAACGGTCGTTGGTCTTCAGCACGGTGAGCATGCCACCGAGCATCTCCTCGATGACGTCGCCGATCCGCAGCGCCTCGCGCGCCGCCAGGGAAATCGCCAGCGTGGGCGTCGCCGTGGCCGATGGATCGAGATAACGGGGCTTCGCCGGATCGTCGTCGCCGGGCTTCGCCGGCAGCAGGCGCTCGGCGACGGCCGCGATGCGATCGGTGAAGAACACGAAGATCAGTGCCAGCGCGACGTTGAACGCCAGGTGGAACAGGACAACCTCGCGCGACGGATCGAGCGCGAGACCGGCGATCCATGATTCGATCCTGCCGACGAGCGGGACTGCGAGGACGCAGCCGATCAGCTTGAACAGGAAGTTGCCGAGCGTCACGCGGCGGGCCTCGGGCGGCGAGCGCAGCGTCGACAGCATGCCCAGCAGCCCGCTGCCGAGGTTGGCGCCGAGGACCAGCCCCAGCGCGACCGGCAGCGACAGCACCTGCAACCCGGCGAGCGCGGCGAGCAGCAGCACGACGGCCAGGCTCGAGTAGCAGAAGATCGTGAGCACCGCGGCGACGAGCATGTCGAGCAGCACGTCGCCCGTCAGGGAGGCGAAGATCACCTTGACGCCCGCCGCCTGCACCACCGGCTTCGCCGCGACGGAGATCCACTGCAGCGCGAACATGATGAGGCCGAGGCCGATCAGCACGCGACCGATGCGCCCGGCGTTGGTCGCCTGCCGCGACAGGAACAGCACGACGCCGGTGAAGATCAGGAACGGCGCCAGCCACGACAGGTCGTACGAGAGCGCCAGCACGACGAGCGACGTGCCGACGTCGGCGCCGAGCATCACGGCCAGCGCCGGCGCGGTGCCGATCAGCCCCTGGCCCGCGAAAGCGGCCACGATCAGCGCGGTGGCCGTGCTGCTCTGGAGCAGTCCGGTGACGCCCAGGCCGGCGAAGAACGCCGACGGGCGCTTCGACACGCTGCGGCGCAACACGCGGCGCAGGTTTCCCCGTAGAGGCGCAGGATGCCCGTGCGCACGATGTGCGTCCCCCAGACGAGCAGGGAGACGCCGGCCAGCAGGTTGAGCAGGGTTTGCATCAACTCGACGGACAAAAGTAGAAACCTACGTTTGTCCGGTGATGTATGCGTCGAGTCGGCGGCCTCAGTTGGCAACTGGGCGGTCGATTCGACGGACCAAATTCAACGTTCACCACGGCAGCGAGTACGTCTTGGTGTTGGTGAAGCTCTTCATCGCTTCCTGCACGCCTTCCTTGTAGCCGAGGCCGGAATCCTTGATGCCGCCGAACGGCGTCAGCTCCAGCCGGTAGCCGGGCACCTCGCGGACGTTCACCGTGCCGACGTTGAGCTCGGAAATGAAGCGCGTGATGTAGTCGAGCCGGTTCGTGCATACGGAGGAAGACAGTCCGTAGGCGGTTCCGTTCGATATGCGGATGGCATCGTCGATGTCGCGGAAGCGCAGCACCGGCGAGACCGGACCGAACGTCTCCGTGCGCACGACGTCCATCGCCGGATCGACGTGGTCGAGCACGGTCGGCGCGTAGAGCGCGCCGCGGCGCTCGTTGCCGACCAGCAGCTTCGCGCCGCGGGCGACGGCATCGTCGACCTTGGCTTCGAACGTGCGCGCGGCGGCCTCGTCGATCACCGTGCCCATGTCGAGCTTCGGGTCCATCGGGTCGCCGTAGGTCCACGCCTTCGTCTTCGCCACCAGCCGTTCGACGAACGCGTCGGCGACCTTCTCGTGCACGAGCATCCGCTTGACCGCCGTGCAGCGCTGGCCCGAGTTCTTGTACGAGCCGGCGGCCGCGAGCGACGACGCCTCGTCGAGGTCGGCGTCCTCCATGACGATGATCGGGTCGTTGCCGCCGAGCTCCAGCACCTGCCGCTTGTAGACGGCCTTGGCGGCGATGTACTTGCCTACGGCGACGCCGCCGGTGAACGTGACGAGGTCGACGTCGGAGTTGGTCAGCATCTCGTCGGCGATCTCGCGCGGATCGCCGGTGACGACCGACAGCATCTCCGGCGGCAAACCCGCCTCGTAGAGGATGTCGGCCAGCGCGAGCGCGGACAGCGGCGTCTTCTCGGTGGGCTTCAGCACCATCCGGTTGTTCGTCGCGATCGACGGGGCGATCTTGTGCGCGACCTGGTTCAGCGGATGGTTGAACGGCGTGATGGCCGAGATCGCGCCCAGCAGCGGCTCGCGCAGCGTATAGACCTTGCGCGATTTGCCGTGCGGCGTCAGGTCGCACGAGAACACCTGGCCGTCGTCCGTGAGCGCGGCGTTGCCCGCGAACGTGAAGACGTCGCACGCGCGTCCGACCTCGTAGATCGAGTCCTTCTTGCAGATCCCGCATTCGGCGGTGATGAGATCGGAAAGCTCGGCCGCGCGCGCGCGGATGAGGTCGGCCGCCTTGCGGCAGATGTCGTAGCGCTGGTAGCGCGTAAGGGGGGAGCGGTAGCCCCGCGCGATCGCGAAGGCGCGGCGGATGTCGTCGACCGTGGCTTTGGGCACGGTGCCGACGAGCGCCCCGGAAAACGGATTGCGGACTTCGATGACGCGGTCGCGCGCCACCTTCTCGCCGGCGATGCGCAGGCTTTCCTGCCGAAAGTCACGGGCATTCATGGACGTCTCACGAAAGAGCCGCCGCGGCGGGCGCGGTGCGGTCGCCGACGAAGTTCTTGCCGCGCACGCCCTCGAGGGCCTCCGCGACCATGCGCTGCGCCTCCGCCGGCGCCACGCCGTAGGCGTCGAAGCGCGTGCCGACGCCAAGGCGCTCGAGGAACGCGGCGAGGGTGGCGGGGGCATCGCGCAGGTCGTTGTCGAAAATGGACGCCAGGACGGCATCCCGTGCACGATTCGTGCCGATGGCGCGGCGAAGCACCATGGGCAGCGTGAACGAGCAGGCGATCCCGTGGGGCAGACCGTGGCGCAGCGTCATTTCGTAGGAAATCGAATGCGCCAGCGCCGTCCTGGTATTCGAGAATGCGAGGCCGGCCTGCAGCGCCGCGCGCGCCATCCGGCCGCGCTGCTCGGCATTGCCGAGGTCGGCCATCAGGACCGGCAGCGTCGCGAGGACGAGGCGGGCGGCGGCCACCGCGTGGGTGTCGGAGACCGGGTTGGCGTTGACGTTCCAGATCGATTCCAGCGCGTGCGACAGGGCGTCGAGACCGGCGGCCAGCGTCGGCCCGGGCGGCAGCGAGCGCGCAAGGTCGGGATCGACGATCGCCGCCTCGGGCCAGGTCTCGGGAAGATGCAGCGAATGCTTCTTGCCGGCGGCGCGGTCCCAGATCGTCGCCCACGGCGTGACCTCGCTGCCGGTGCCCGCGGTCGTGGGTATCGCGATCAGCGGCTTCACCGCGTGCGGCGCGAAAGGCTTGCCGGTCGCGAGCAGCGCGACCAGGGCCTCGAAGCTGCCGTCGGCCGTGCCGACCATCAGCGCCTTGGCCGTGTCGATGACGCTGCCGCCGCCGACGGCCACGAGCACCTCGGCGCCTGCGTCGCCGTGCCAGAACGCGCGATACAGCGCCGCCAGCGACGCGACGTCCGGGTTGGGCTCCGTGCGATCGATCGTCTGCACCAGCGCGGCGCCGAGCAGGTCGCGCAGGCGCTCGGTCAACCCCAGTCCCGCGGCCTCGGGAAACGTCACCAGCGTCACCGTGCGGCCGGCGGTGACGCGGGCGAGGTCGGCGAGCGCCCCGGCGCCGAAGTGGACGTCGACCGGATTGTGATAGCGCCAGCGTCATGGTCATGTGCTGTGGTTGAACGCGAGGTCGAACACGTCGAAGTTGCGCAGCCGCCGCCCGGCGGGCACGTCCTTCAGCGGGCGGTTGAAGAGCAGCGGCACTTTCTGCTCGGACACGCCGCCGTGCGAGCGCAGCGGCGCGTCGAGCCCCGACAGGTCGTGGCGCGACGGCGTCGTGCCCAGCACCATGAGCCGCTCGGAAATCGCCACGAGATCGCCGAGCCGGTCCGCGGGCAGCTCGAACCGCGCCGCCGCCGCCGCCCGCGGCAGCACCGACTCGATGCCCGGCACGGCGGCGAGGCGCTCGCAGATGGACGGCACGTCGGCGCCCGCCGGCAGGTAGCACGTGGCGAACGACCCCAGCGAGCCGTGGTGCACGACGTAGGGATCGGTGATGGGCAGGATCACCCGCGCCTTCCCCGGGCCGAGCTCGCGATCGAACCAGTCCTGCAGGAAGATGATCTGCGCGCGCCCCGCGGCGTCGGTCTTCGCGTTCATGCCGTGGTCGGCGGTGAGCGCGACCGTGGCGCCCTGCGCGTCGAGCTGCTCGAGATAACCGCTCATCATCGCGTAGAACGCGTTGGCCTCCGGCGTGCCGGGTGCGTGCTTGTGCTGGACGTAGTCGGTCGTCGACAGGTACATCACGTCCGGACGGTCGCGCTTCATTAGCGCCACGCCGGCGGCGAACACGAACTCGGAGAGATCGGCGCTGTACACCGACGGCAGCGGCCGGCCGACGAGCGCGAGCACGTTGTCGATGCCGTTCTCGGCGAGCGTTGCCTGGTCGGCCTTCTCCGCGGAGAAGCAGATGCCGCGCATGTGATGGCCGAGCAGGGCGCGCAGCTTGTCCTTCGCCGTGACCACGGCCACCTTGGCGCCCGCGTGCGAGAACGTCGCCAGGATGGTCTCGGCGCGCAGATAGCGCGCGTCGTTCATCATCACTTCCTCGCGGCGCTCGGCATCGTAGAAGAAATTGCCGCAGATGCCGTGCACGGACGGCGGCACGCCGGTGACGATCGACAGGTTGTTCGGATTGGTGAAGCTCGGCACGACGCAGTCGCCGAGCAGCGAGGTGCCGCGCTCGCACATCGCGCGCAGGTACGGCGCGACGCCGGCCTCGATCGCCTGCGTGATGTAGTCGGGCTCGCAGCCGTCGACGCACACGACGACGACCGGCCGCTCGGCGTGGCGGTAGGTGCGCCCGTTGACGCTGACGGGAGAGGCCGTCTTCTCAGCCATGAACTGTCCGTTCGTAGGTTCGACGCATTGAAGTGGGAGACCCGCCCGGCAGGGCGGCGGTTGCGCCGTCGCCAAGCGCGGCCCGGGCGCGGTTCATGCGATGGCCCGCGAGACGCGTCCGCGCACCCACGCCGACAGGAGCTCGGCGGCGAGGACGACGACGATGATCGATAGGATGATCGCGGCGACGTCCTGCGACGCGATCCGCTGGACGCTTTCGCGCAGGTACCAGCCCATGCCGCCGGCGCCGAAGAATCCGACGACGGTCGCGGCGCGGAACACGACGTCCCACGTGTAGATGGACGTGCCGGTCCATGCGACGCGCACCTGCGGCAGCACGGCGAACACGAAGACCTGCAGGTGGCTGGCGCCGACGGCGCGCATCGCCTCGACCGGGCCCGTGGTCGATGGCCTCGATCGCCTCGGCGAACAGCTTGCCGGCGAAGCCGATGCAGAACAGCGTCAGCGCGAGCACGCCCGGCAGCATGCCGAAGCCGAGGATCGCGACCAGCAGGATCGTCCAGATCATCTCGTGCACCGAGCGGCACCCCATGATGACGACGCGCGCGAGCGGGTAGCCGATGCGCCGGCTCGGCGAGACGTTGTGCGAGGCGAGCCAGGCCAGCGGGATCGCGAGCAGGAGGCCGAACGCCGTGGCGAGGTACGACATCTGCAGCGTCTCGAGCACCGAGTGCAGGTACTCGGGCCGCACGACGTGCGCGACGTGCGGCGGGAAATAGCGCTGCGCGAGCGTCGCGCCCATCCGTCCGAGCAGCCCGGGGAGCCGGTCGAGGTCGATGTTCAGCCGGTCGACGGACCAGGCGACGATCGCGAGCACGCCGACGAGCGCCGTGTAGCGATAGAAGCTGTCGGGCACGTGCAGGCGCGGCGGCGCGGCGGCCGCGCGCCGTCCGCGGCGTCACGGCGGCGGCGTCAAATGACGGCTTTGCGTGCATAGTGCGAGACCATTTCGCCGGCGAGGATGAGCAGCAGGACGACGAGGATCACCGTGGCGATGCCGCCGTAGTTGAACATCGCCATTTGCCGGAACAGCACCAGACCGAGCCCGCCGGCGCCGACGAGGCCCATGATCGTCGAGCGGCGGATGTTGATGTCCCATTCGAAGATCACCGTGCCGAGGACCACCGGGACGACCTGCGGGACGATGCCGTACAGGAGCACCTGCAGCTTGTTGCCGCCGACCGCGCGGATCGCCTCGATCGGCCCGGGCTGCACGTCCTCGATCGCCTCGGCGATGATCTTCGAGATGAAGCCGACCGAGCGCACGGCCATTGCAAGCACGCCCGCGAGCGCGCCGAGGCCGACCGCCGACACGAAGATCAGCGCCCAGACGATCTCGTGCACCGAGCGCGACAGCGTCATCAGGCTGCGCCCGAAGAGGTAGCTGACCTTGCCGAGCGGCGTGATGTTCGCGGCGCCCAGCCACGCGACCGGCAGCGCGAGCACCAGCCCGAGCAGGCTGGCGAGCGTCGCCATCAGCGCGGTGTCGATCGCCGGATCGACGAGGTCCGGCAGCAGCGCGACGTCGAACTCCATGAAGCGGCCGACCGTCTTCAGCAACGACGCGCCGGCGAGTCGCGCCCAGTCGGTGTCGGCGACAACGATGACGTACACGCTCCAGGCGAACAGCGCCACCAGCGCGCTGCAGACCAGTGCGCGATTGCGCCACTGGCGCGCGCGCATCTGCGCGATTTCGTCGATGCGCGCCTCGATCAACCGGGTGTCGAACGTCGGCGCGTTCACCTCGACATCCTCACAGAACCTCCAGCGCGTAGATCTCGTGCATTGCGCGCTCGTCGAGCTTCGCCGGCGGCCCCTCGAACTTCTTCGCGCCGTCCTGCAGGCCGATGATGTGCGTGCAGAACTCGGTGGCCAGCTCGACGTCGTGGATGTTGCACAGCACCGGCACGCGCAGCTCGCCCGCGATCTCGCGGATCAGATGCATCACCTCGCGCGCGATCTTCGGGTCGAGGCTGGAGGTCGGCTCGTCGACGAGCAGCAGGCGCGGATTCTGCATCAGCGCGCGGGCGATGCCGACGCGCTGGCGCTGGCCGCCGGAGAGGCGGTCGGCGCGCTTGTCGACGTGATCGCGCAGCCCGACCCGGTCGAGGAGCGACAGCGCCTTGCCGATGTCGTCGCGGGTGAAGCGCCGGAACACGCTGCGAAGGGTGCCGGTGTAGCCGAGCCGGCCGGTGAGCACGTTGTCGATCACCGACAGCCGCTCGATCAGGTTGAACTCCTGGAAGATCATCCCGATGTGGCGGCGCGCCTGGCGCAGGTGCCTGGCGCCCAGCGACAGCAGGTTGCGGCCGTCCAGCATCACTTCGCCGCCGGTCGGCTCGACCAGGCGGTTGACGCAGCGGATCAGCGTCGACTTGCCGGCGCCGCTCGGGCCGATGATGGCGAAGAAATCGTCGGGCGCGACGTCGAAGCTAACGCCCTTGAGGATCTCGCGGCCGGCGTAGCCGGCGCGCAGGTTGCGTACCTGGAGTGCGTAGGCCATTGCGGATCGTCGTCGTTGGCGTTGAAGGAGCGCGCGGCCGCGTGTCGCCGGCCGCGCGCGTCGCGATGCCTACTTGATCCCCGCCTCGCGGATGATGTCGTAGTCCTTGTCCGTCATCTTGACGAATTTCTCCGATCCCGACGTTGTCGAGGTACGCCTTGCCTTCGGGCGTGGACTCGAGGGTCAGGAACGTCTTGGCGATCGCCTCCTTGATCGGCGCGCACAGCGTGCCGCGGTAGACGAACGGATCCTGCGGTATCAGCGGCGACGACCAGAGGATGTTGAAGTCGTCGAGCTTGACCTTGCCGGTGCCCACGGTGTTCATGAAGCGGTGGCTGGCGACGAAGGCGGCGTCGGCCTTGCCGTCGGCGACCGCCAGCGTGGACAGGTCATGTCCGCCGGAGAACGCGACCTTGCCGAAGTACTCCTTGAGCGGCGTCTTCACCACCTTGGCCGCAAACACCGATTCCGGGATGAGCGCGCCCGAGGTGCTCGCCGGGTCGACGAGCAGCATCACCGAGCCCTTGGCCGAGTCGACCGACGTGAACTTCGAGCCCTTCTTGCTGATGAGCAGCGACTTGTACCCCGGCCCGGCCTCCTGGACGCCGTCCTTCTTCTTGTAGTACGTCGCGAACACCTCGATCGACGGGTCCTTGCCATGCGCGATGACGTACGACTCGGGGCCGAGCACCGCGACGTCGACCCACTTGCCGAGCAGCGCCTCGACGACCGATGCGTAGGACGTCGGCATGTAGAACTCGATCTTCTTGCCGGTGTTCTTCGACAGGAGGTCGACGACCGGCTTGTACAGCGTGAGCTCGCGCATCGTCTCCTGCGTCGGGATGATCGAGAACTTGAGGACCTTGGGGTCCTCGCAGCTCTGCGCGAAGGCCGGCGTCGCCAGCGTGGCGGCGGCGGCGAGGGCGAGCGCGCCGGTCAGAAGGCGCCGGCGTCGTGCGCCGAGGGTAGGGAAGGGCGTGGTTGCTTGCATGGTTCCTCCTGAAAAATGCCGACGCTTCGCTCTTGACGGCGCGGTGCGCAGGGCGGTTGGGACGGGGTGCTTCTCCTTCTTGCGGGTTCAGCGGGTGCGCGCGGCACGTCGCGCGACGCGCGCCACCACCGGCTCGTCATAGGTCTTGTGCATACGCGCGCGGCTCGCCATCACGTGGGCGCGCAGCGCCGCGCCCGCAGCGTCGGCGTCGCGCGTCGCGATGCGATCGACGATCTCACGGTGCTCGCGCGCCGACACCGGCAGCGTGCCGCCCTGCGCGAGCGTCGTGCGCCGGAACAGGTGAAGCTCGTTCACGAGGCGACGGTAAGTGTGCAGGAGCTTGGCATTGCCGGCGTGCTCGACCATGCGATCGTGGAAGTCGAGGTTGGCGGCCAGGTAGGCGTCGACGTCGTCGCGCGCCGTCGCCTTCTCCATGCGGTCGACGATCTGCCGCAGCTCGCGGATCTGCACCGGGGTCGCCTGCTGCGCGAGTCGTCGCCCGACGAACTCGTCCAGCACCGCGCGAAGCTCGTAGATCTCGTCGGCTTCCTTCACGCTGATCTGCCGCACGTAGACGCCGCGGTTCTTCTCCGGCTGCACGAGCCCGGAGCCTTCCAGCGCGCGCAGCGCCTCCCGCACGGGCCCACGCGACACGCCGAGCTGCTCGGCCAGGCTGGCCTCGGTGAGCTTTGCGCCGGCCGGCAGATCGCCGGCCAGGATCATTCTCTCGATTTCCCGCTGCACGAGCGTGGCCAGCGAGCTCGACTGGACCAGCCGGATCGCCGGCGAGGCGTCGCGGTCGGGCAGCGCAGCGTGAGCGGGGTCGGGCATCCTTACCATTGGACGCCGATAACTGTAGATTGTCAACAATCTGTAATCGCCAATCTGGCAAAATGGGGCGTTGGGAAGGGGAGGTCGAGGGCTTGGCTTCGCGTCGCGCGATTCGCGCGATCCGGGTTTGCCCGCGCAGGACGACGCGCGTACGATCGCGGCGAACCGGCCGCGACGTCCCCGGCCCGCCGGTCCACCCGCGTCAACACTCACCCGAAGAGGAGTCCTGCAATGACGACCGCCCGCTTCGCACGGAAGCTCGCGCCGCTGGCCGCGCTGCTGTGCGCGCTTCCGCTGCTGTCCTCGAACGCCGCTGCGCAGAAAACCACGCTGACCGTCTACACCGCGCTCGAGACCGACCAGCTGAAGGCCTACCAGGAAGGCTTCAACAAGGTGAATCCCGACATCGAGCTCGTGTGGGTGCGCGACTCCACCGGCGTCATCACGGCCAAGCTGCTCGCCGAGAAGGCGAACCCGAAGGCCGACGTCGTCATGGGCGTCGCGGCGACCAGCATGGCGATCTTCGACGCCGAAGGGATGCTGCAGCCCTACGCGCCGCCGGGCCTCAACCGGGTGGCCCCGGAATTCCGCGACAACAAGAATCCGCCGGCGTGGGTCGGCATGGACGTGTGGGGCGCGACGATCTGCTTCAACACCGTCGAAGCAGCGAAGAAGGGCATACCGAAGCCGGAAACATGGAAGGACCTCACCAAGCCGGTGTACAAGGGACAGATCGTGATGCCGCATCCCGCCTCGTCGGGCACCGGCTTCTTCGACGTGACCGCGTGGCTGCAGATCTACGGCGCGGACGAGGGGTGGAAGTTCATGGACGGCCTGCACGAGAACATCGCGCAGTACATGCATTCGGGCTCGCGTCCCTGCGCCGCCGCCGCCAACGGCGAGTACGTCGTGGGCATCTCGTTCGAGTATCGCGCCAACCGCGAGAAGGCGCAGGGCAAGCCGATCGACCTCGTGTTTCCGAAGGAAGGCCTCGGCTGGGACCTGGAAGCGATCGGCATCTACAAGGGCACCAAGAACATGGCGGCCGCGCAGAAGCTGGTCGACTGGGCGGTGTCGGACGCCGCGATGGCGCTGTACGCCAAGAACTTCGCGATCGTCGCGGTGAAGGCGCTGTCGCAGCCGCTGCCCAACGTCCCGGCGGACTACGCGAGCAAGCTCGCCAAGAACGACTTCCTGTGGGCCGCCAAGAACCGGGACAAGATCCTCGCCGAGTGGTCGAAGCGCTACGAGTCGAAGGCCGCGCCGAAGTGATCCACGCATGACCGGGGCGGGTCGACCGAGCGCGACGCTGTCGCTTTCCGCGATCCACAAGGCGTTCGGCGCCTTCGTGGCGCTGCGGTCGATCGACCTGACCGTCGAGGCCGGCGAGCTCGTCTGCTTCCTCGGCCCGTCGGGCTGCGGCAAGACGACGCTGTTGCGAATCATCGCCGGGCTGGAGACACAAACCTCGGGGCGTGTCGTCCAGAACGGCCACGACATTTCCACCGCACCGCCGTCCGCGCGCGACTACGGCATCGTGTTCCAGTCGTACGCGCTGTTCCCGAACCTCACGATCCACGGCAACGTCGCCTACGGGCTCGTCAACCGTCGCAAGGGCCGCGCGGACATCGACGCCCGGGTGAAGGAGCTTTTGACGCTCGTCGGCCTGCCCGACGCGGGTCCCAAGTATCCGAGTCAGATGTCCGGCGGCCAGCAGCAGCGTGTTGCGCTGGCGCGCGCGCTCGCGACGTCGCCGTCGCTCCTGCTGCTCGACGAGCCGTTGTCGGCGCTGGACGCGAAGGAGCGCGAGCGCCTGCGCGGCGAGATCCGCGCCTTGCAGCGCCGCCTGAAGGTCACCACGATCATGGTGACGCACGACCAGGAGGAGGCGCTGTCGATGGCCGACCGCGTGGTCGTGATGAACGTCGGCGCGATCGAGCAGATCGGCACGCCGCTCGACGTGTACGAGCGCCCGGCCACGCCGTTCGTCGCCGACTTCCTCGGCAAGGTCAACGTGCTCGACGCCGAATGCCTGGGCGGCGGGCGCTATCGCGTGGGCGACGTCGAACTGGCGACGCAGGCGAACGGCACGGCGCGCGGCGATCGCGTTCGCCTGTACCTCCGCCCGGAAGATCGCATCCTGGCCGACACCGGACCGGTCCACGGCATGCCGAACGCCCTCAACGGGACGGTGCGGCGCGTCGATTTCCTCGGGACGTACTGCCTGGCGCGGGTCGACGTCGACGGGTTCGGCGGGCAGGCGATGACGATCTACCTGTCGCTCAACCAGGCGCAGGAGCTCGGCGTGCGGGAAGGCGCGGCATTGCCGTTCGCCCTGCGCGGCGAGCGCGTGCGCGTATTTCCGCGGGCGGCGGCGTGAGCGACGCTGCCGCGCGTGCGCGGTTCGCGTGACCGCCGCCGCAACGGCCGGCGCCGCCGACCGGCCGCGGCGAGCCGGCGCCGACTGGCTCGCCGCGCGCGGCGGCATCCTGCTGATGTTCGCCGGCCTGTTCGTCTTTCTCACGCTGCCGCTCGCGATGCTGTTCGTCCGCAGCCTGGAGGACAGGGCGGGTCACGGTGTCGGCCTCGCCAATTTCGCCACGTATCTCGCCTCGCCGGCGTTCGGCCGCTCGGCGATGAACACGCTGACCTTCGCGTTCCTGACCACGGCCATCGTCGTGCCGCTGGCGTTCGGCTTCGCCTACGCGATCCAGCGCACCTGCATCCCGTGGAAGGGCGTGTGGCGCAACATCGCGCTGATCCCGATCCTGGCCCCGTCGATGCTAGCGGCGCTTTCCTTCATCTACCTGTTCGGCAACCAGGGCGCGCTGAAGGGCGCGCTCGGCTGGTTCGGCCTCACGACCGTGTACGGCCTGCCGGGAATGGTGCTGGCGATGTCGTTCGCCGCGTTTCCGCACGCGGTGATGATCCTGTTCGCCGCGCTGTCGCTGTCCGACGCGAGGCTCTACGAGGCCGCCGACTCGCTCGGCACGCCGGAGTGGCGCAAGTTCGCGACCATCACGCTGCCCGGCGCGCGCTACGGGCTCATTTCCGCCGCGATGGTCGTGTTCACGATGGCGGTCTCGGAGTTCGGGGTGCCCAAGGTGATCGGGGGCAACTACAGCGTGCTGGCGATCGACGTGTACAAGCAGGTCATCGGCCAGCAGAACTTCAACGTCGGCGCGGTCGTCGGCCTGGTCCTGATCGTGCCGGCGGTGGTCGCCTATGCCATCGACTGGGGCGTGCGCAGGCGGCAACAGGCGCTCCTGACCGCGCGCAGCGTCATCTACCGGCCGCTGCCGTCGCGCGGTCGCGACCGCGCAGCGCTGACCCTCGTGCTCGCGGTGTCGACCGTCATGCTCGTCGTCATCGGGATGGCGGTGTTCGGCTCGTTCGTGAAGATATGGCCGTACAACCTCGCCTTCACGATCGACCACTACACGTATGGCTTCGAGGAGGCCGGCGTCGACCACGCGTACCGCAACAGCCTGGTGATGGCGCTGTGGTGCGCCGTCCTGGGTGCGGCGATCACGTTCGCCGGCGCCTACTGGCTCGAGAAGACGAAGGGAGCCGACGCGCTGCGCGGGCCGATCCGCCTGCAGGCGATGATGCCGATGGCGGTGCCGGGCCTGGTGCTCGGCATCGGCTACATCCTTTTCTTCAATCATCCGTCGAACCCGCTCAACGGCCTCTACGGGACGATGACCATCCTCGTCGCAGCCACGATCATCCATTTCTATTCGTCGTCGCACCTGACCGCGCTGACCGCCCTGAAGCAGCTCGACAACGAGTTCGAATCGGTGTCGGCGTCGCTCAAGGTGCCCTTCTACAAGACGTTCTGGCGGGTGACCGTGCCGGTGTGCCTGCCGACGATCGTCGACGTCAGCCGCTACTACTTCGTCAACGCCATGACGACGATCTCCGCCGTCGTGTTCCTCTATTCGCCGAGGACGACGCTCGCGTCGATCTCGATCGTCCAACTCGACGAGGCCGGCAACGTCGGCTCCGCTGCGGCGATGGCGACGCTGATCGTCGCGACGTCCGCCATCGTCACCGTGCTGTCGATGGTGGTCGAAGGCTGGCTGCTCGGCCGCACGCAGGCCTGGCGCCGGCTCGGACGCTGAGCGCGGCGGACGCAACCGCAATCGAACGGAGACGCCCATGAGTCTCGCATCCCGCGACCCGATCCTCCTCACGCCCGGCCCGCTCACCACGTCGCTGCCCACGAAGATGGCGATGCTGCGCGACTGGGGCTCGTGGGACTCGAAGTTCAACGCCGTCACCGCCGACGTGCGCCGCCGGCTCACCGACATCGTTGCGGCCGGCGACACGCACGTGTGCGTGCCAATGCAGGGCAGCGGCACGTTCGCCGTCGAAGCGGCGGTGAACACGCTGGTACCGCGCGATGGCCACGTGCTCGTGCTGATCAACGGTGCCTACGGCAAGCGCATGGCGAAGCTCGTGGGCATGATGGGCCGGCGCGTGTCGACCTTCGAGACGGCGGACGACGTGCGCACGACGGCCGCGGACGTCGAGCGCCTGCTCGGCGGCGATGACTCGATCACACATGTCGGCCTCATCCACTGCGAGACGTCGACCGGCATCCTGAACCCGCTGCCCGAGATCGCAGCGGTCGTCGCGCGGCACGGCCGCTCGCTGATCGTCGACGCGATGAGCTCCTTCGGCGCGCTGGCCATCGACGCCCGCGCCACGCCCTTCGACGCGCTGATCGCCGCTTCCGGAAAGTGCGTGGAGGGCCCGCCGGGCATGGGCTTCGTGTTCGCCCGCCGCGACGTGCTCGCGCGGTGCGAGGGCCGCAGCACCTCGCTCGCGCTCGACCTCTACGACCAGTGGACGTACATGGAGAAGACGACGCAATGGCGGTTCACGCCGCCGACGCATGTCGTCGTCGCGCTGCATGCCGCGCTGGAGCAGCACGAGAAGGAAGGCGGCCAGCCGGCGCGCCACGCGCGGTATGCGCGCAACTGCGAGGTGCTGGTCAAGGGCATGGCGGAGATGGGATTCCGGCCCTTTCTCGACCCGGCGATCCAGGCGCCGATCATCGTCACGTTCCACGCGCCCGCGGACCCGCGCTACACGTTCCGCGAGTTCTACGATCGCGTGCGCGACAAGGGGTTCATCCTCTATCCGGGCAAGCTGACGCAGCTCGAGACGTTTCGCGTCGGCTGCATCGGCGCGATCGCCGCCGACGAAATGCGCCACGCCGTCAACGCGGTGCGCGACACGCTCGCCGAAATGGGCATCCACCAGGTGACGCCGGCCGGCGCCGCGCGCGCTGCGGCCTAGCGTGGGCGGTCCACCGCCAGCTCGGGGAAGAGCGCGGTCACGCCGGCAGCCTCGAAGTCCGGCGCGAACGCGCCGCGGCGCAGCAGGAAGTCCAGCGCGACGACACTGGCGTCGACGGTGACGACGTCCGGACCCTCGCGCAGTGCGAGCAGCCGGGCCGCCGCGGTGAGGTCCACCAGGCGATGCTCGACCGCCTCGCCGTCCTGGTTCGCCGGCACGAAGTCCGGCGCGAGCGCGAGATCGTGAATGAACACGGTCTCGTCCTGCAGGCCGTCCGGCAGCGCACGGCGGATGCGCGCCGCGCCGTGCGGGCGCGCCGCGCGCGCGATGTCCGCGGGGATGCCCGCTTCCTCCCACGCCTCGCGCAACAGCGTTTCCCTGGCGGTTGCGCCGGCCGCGATGCCGCCGCCCACCAGATTGTCGAGCTTGCCGGGATCGACGGCCTTGGCCGGGCTGCGGCGGGCGAACCACATCCGCGTCCCGCCGCGCGCGTCGACGCAGCCGTTGACGTGCGCCGCGTACGTGCGCACGCCGAACCAGCGCGCGGCGACGCGCTCGAGCAGCAGCGTCGGGCGGGCATCGAATGCGGGGGCGATCGCGTACAGCTCGTCGCGCCACGCGGGGAGCTCGCCGTCGTCGCGCAGCGCGCGCGCGACGCGCGCCAAGGCCGCGGAGCGCGCCGGCGCGTCGTCGAGTGCGGTGTGCAGCGTGACTGCCGCGTCGTCGACGACGAACGTGTCGGCGAACCGCGCGAGCCGTCGCGCGCGTGCATCGTCGAGCCATCCCACCACATGGCCGTCGACCCGCCAGGGGCGGTACCGCGGGTGCGGCGCGCGCAGCGCCGCGTCGAGGCGCGCGCGGATTGCGGGTAGAATCGCGTCGCCGTTCATCGCGGCCATTCTACCGATGGAAGCTCGCCCGCCCGCCTCATGGCCGCAGACGTCATCGCGCTGTTCGACCTCGACAATACGCTGATCCGTCACGACAGCGACGAGGCCTGGGTCGAGTTCCTGATCGAGCGCGGCGAGCTCGATGGCCGGGCGTTCAAGCAGGAGAGCGATGCGCTGGCCGCGCGCTACCGGCGCGGCGAGGCGGATGCCCTCGAATACACGGAGTTCTACCTGTCGACGCTGCGCGATCGCCCGCTGGCGGCGCTCTCCGTCCTCCACGACGCGTACATGGCCGAGCGGGTTCGCCCGCGCGTGCCCCAGGCGACCCGCGAGCTGGTCGCGCACCACCGCAACCTCGACCACCTGTGCATTCTCACGACGGCGACGAGCCGTTTCCTGACCGAGCCGATTGCGCACGAGCTCGGCTTCGAGCACCTCATCGCCACCGAGCCCGAAATGGTCGACGGCCGATACACCGGCCGGGTGATCGGCCAGCCGAACATGCGCGAGGGCAAGGTCGATCGCCTCGACGCCTGGCTCGAGGCCCGCGGCAGGCGGCTCGGCGACTTCCGCGAGAGCTGGTTCTACAGCGACTCGCAGAACGATCTGCCGCTGCTCTCGCGCGTCACGCACCCGGTGGCCGTGAATCCGGATGCCGTGCTTGCGGCGCACGCGCGCCACAAGGGATGGCCGCAGATCGCGCTGGCGTGACGTCGCCGCGCACCGGCCCATGACCGCACGCCTGCTCGACGGCAAGGCGCTCGCGGCGCGGGTCACCGCGGACGTGCGCGAGCGCGTTGCCGCGCGCGTCGCCGCAGGGCGGCCGGCGCCCGGCCTCGCCGTCGCGATGGTCGGCGACAACGCGGCGTCGCAGGTCTACGTGCGCAACAAGCGCAGGACGACCGACAGTGTCGGCATGCGCTCGTTCGCCTTCGATCTTCCGGCCGCGGTCGGCGAATCGGAGCTGCTCGACCGCCTGGCGGCGCTCAATGCCGACCCTGCGGTGAATGGCATCCTCGTCCAGCTGCCGCTCCCCGGCCAGATCGATCCGGCGCGGGTGATCGAGGCGATCGACCCGCTGAAGGACGTCGACGGCTTCCATCCCTGCAACATGGGCCGGCTGGTGCTGAAATCGCCGACACTGCGGCCGTGCACGCCGTACGGTTGCATGCGGCTGCTCGCCGAGACCGGGGAATCGCTGGTCGGCAAGCACGCCGTCGTGATCGGCCAGTCGAACATCGTCGGCCGCCCGATGGCGCTCGAGCTGCTGATGGCGCGCTGCACGGTGACCGTCTGCCACTCCGCGACGCGCGATCTGCCCGGGATCGTCGGCCAGGCCGACATCGTGGTCGCAGCGGTGGGGAAGGCGAGGTTCGTCCGGGGGGCGTGGATCAAGCCGGGCGCGATCGTGATCGACGTCGGGATCAATCGCGGCGACGACGGCAAGCTCGTCGGCGACGTCGAGTTCGCCGCGGCGGCAGATCGCGCCGGGTGGATCACGCCGGTGCCCGGCGGCGTCGGTCCGATGACGATCGCGATGCTGCTTTCGAACACGCTGCGCGCAGCGGAACTGCAGGATGGCTAGCCGGCGCGCAGGTGCCAGGCCTTGGGCCGGGTGAAGGTCTTTATGCCGTAGGTCGACAGCGTCAGGCCGATGCCCGAGTGCTTGACGCCCGACCAGGGCAGCCGCGGACTGACGCGGTCGCAGCAGTTCCAGTACACGGTGCCGGCGTGGATGCGCGCAAGGATGCGCCGGGCGCGCTTGGCGTCGCGCGCAAAGACGCCCGCGGTCAGGCCGTACTCGGTGTCGTTCATGAGGTCGACGGCCGCGTCGTCGTCGGCGACCGCCTGGATGCCGATGATCGGGCCGAAGCTTTCGTCGCGCATGACGGCCATCGAGTGATCGACGTCGGTCAGCACGGTGGGCGCGAACCAGTTGCCCTTGCGCCGGAGCACGGCGCCGCCGAGCCGCAGCTTCGCGCCCTTTTTCACCGCGTCGCCGACCTGCCGCTTGAGCACCGCGAGCTGCGGCCTGCGGGTGATCGCGCCGATGTAGGTCGATTCGTCGAGCGGGTCGCCCACCTTGAAGCCTTTGACCTCCGCGAGGAACGCGTCGACGAACGCGTCGTGGATGGCCTCGTGCACGTAGACGCGCTCGACCGAGCAGCAGGACTGTCCGGTGTTGTAGAACGCGCCGTCCGCCACCGCCGCGGCCGCGGCTTTCACGTCGACGTCGTCGGTGACGTAGATCGGATCCTTGCCGCCGAGCTCGAGCTGGGCCTTGATCATCCGCCGGCCGGCGCTGGCGGCGATCCTGGCGCCCGTCCCGTACGAGCCGGTGAAGAACACGCCGTCGACCGGCATCCGCAGCAGCGCCGCACCGGTGGCGCCGTCGCCGATCACCGGGATGAACACGTCCTCGGGCACGCCGGACGCCTGCATCATCTCCGCGATGTGCAATCCCGTGAGCGTCGCGAACTCCGAGGGCTTGTACAGGACGGCGTTGCCGGCCACGAGCGCCGGCACGAACACGTTGCTGCCCACGAAGTACGGGTAGTTCCACGCCGAGATGTTGGCGATCACGCCGAGGGGCTCGTGCGTGATGCGCTCCGCGAGCTTCTGCTCGGCGCTGGCATGCACGCGCTCGTCGCGCAGCGCGCGCGCCGATTCGGCGAGAAAGAAGTCCAGGCGGCCGGTCAGCGCATCGAGCTCGCTGCGCGACTGCCGCAGCGGCTTGCCCACTTCCTCCGACAGCGTGCGCGCCAGCGTATCCAGCCGCGCGACCACCTGCGCGCGGAACTCGCGGATCGCCGCCAGGCGCCGGGCGAGCGGGCGTGCGGCCCAGCGCGGCTGCGCGACGCGCGCCCGCTCGAATTTCGCGCGCACGGCCTTGACGCCGTCGGCGGTGACGTCCGCGACGACCCCGCCGGTGGCCGGATTCAGGATCTTCACTTGGCGAGTTTCTTGCGCGCCCGCGCCGCTTCGAGGAAATCGGCGAGGATCGGCGTGCCGTCGAGGTGCTCCGCTGTCATGGCAGGACCGGTCATGAACTCCGGATGCCATTGCACGCCGAAGACGTAGCTCGGACCGCGCCAGCGGATCGCCTCGACCACGTCGTCGGGCACCGCGAAGGCCTCGACGTCGAGGCCGCGGCCGAGCTTCTTCACCGCCTGGTGATGGATGGTGTTGATCGTCGCCTCGGCCCGGCCCGGATACAGGCGCGCGAGGCGCGTGTTGGGCAGGAAGCGCACGCGATGGAACGCCTCCTCGTAGCGGCTTTGGTCGCGGTGGACCTGCGCGGCCGGCAGCGCCGTCGCGATGTCCTGGTACAGCGTGCCGCCGAACGCGATGTTGATGAGCTGGCAGCCGCGGCAGATGCCGAGCACCGGCTTGCCACGCCCGACGAACGCTTCGAACAGCTCGATCTCGTAGCGGTCGCGGATGCGGTCGCCGCCCCAGTCGGGATGCTCGGGCTTGCTGCCGTACGATTCCGGCGCGACGTCGGCGCCGCCTTGCAGCACGAGACCGTCGAGCGCGTCCGAATAGTGGTAGAGGCGCATGTCGCTGCGCTTGATCAGGCCTTCGCTTTCGATGGACGGGATCATGAAAACGAGGACGTTGGCCGAGATCACCCAGTGCGCGACCGACTGCTCGAGATAGTGCAGCGTCTTCGTGTATACGCCGCCGAGGTCGCGCGCGGGACCGACGGGATGATGAATCCGTGCGGAGACGCCGATCAGGAGGGGAGAGGCCATCAGAAGGCGCCGGTGAAGATCCGGCTGAAGTCGTCGGGCGCGCAGGGGCGCGGGTTGGTCTGGTGGCACGTGTCCGCAACGGCGACCTCGACCAGCCGCGGGATGTCCGCCTTCGTCACCGTGCGCGCCGCGCAGTAGTCGGACAGGCGCGCGGGAATCCCGATGCCGGCCTTGAGCTCGCCCAGCCAGGCGACGAACGCCTTCGCTCGCGCTTCGTCGCTGCCGCGGTCGCCGCCCGGCGCGCGCACGACGCGCGCGAGCTCGGCAAGCCGGTCGGCGGCGGCGGACAGGTTGAAGCGCATCACATGGTCGATCATGATGCCGTTCGCGAGCCCGTGGTGCAGGTCGGCCACTGTCGACAGCGCGTGTGCGCACGAATGGACGGCCCCCAGGTCCTTCTGGAAGGCGATCGCGCCCATCATCGAGCTCATCAGCATGTCGGAGCGTGCAGCGATGTCGTGACCATTCTTCACGGCGGTCGGCAGCGCGCGCGCCGCGATGCGCGCGCCTTCGAGCGCGATGCCGTCGCACAGCGGGTGATAGGCGGGCGACAGGTACGATTCGACGTTGTGCGTCAGCGCGTCCATGCCGGTTGCCGCAGTGATTAGAGGCGGCAGGTCCAGCGTGAGTTCCGGGTCGGCGAAAACGGCCCTGGCGAGCAGCGCCGGCGAGAAGACGATGCGCTTGACGTGCGTGTCGTCGTCGGAGATCACCGCCGAACGCCCCACCTCCGAGCCGGTGCCGGCCGTGGTAGGCAGCGCAACGAACCACGGCAGCGGGCGCGCGATGTGCCGCACCTTCGGGTGGTCCCACGCGTATTCGAGGATGTCGCCGTCGTGATGCGCCATCAAGGCGATCGCCTTGGCGACGTCGAGCGCGGCGCCGCCGCCGATGCCGATCACGCCGTCAGCCTTGTGGCCCCTGAACGCCGCCGCGCCGTTCATCACCTGGCTGCGCGTCGGGTTGCCCCATACTTCCGCGAACACGGCGACCTCCAGACCGGGCAACTCGTGAAGGAATCCCTTGAAGACCGGCAACCCGGCGAGGATGCGGTCGGTGACGATCAGGGGTCGCGCGACGTCCTGGCCGCGGAGGTGCTCGGCGACGAGCTTGCGGGCGCCGGGTCCGAAATGAATGGACGTGGGGAAGGCGAAGCGATGCACTTCGGTCATGAGCGCTTGGGGGGAACGGCGGGCGGATCAAGCGCAATCGTACCGCGATTGGTCGGCCGGGCCGGTCCGTGCCCGCTGAAGCGAGGGAGACGGCGCCTGGGCCGGGCTCGTCCGCCCCTTTGCTCGATGGGTCGGATGCCCTTGCCGTAAGGGAAACTCCTAAGGTATGTTGCTCACGGCGCGCGCAGCGCCCGGGTTCCCGTCGCTCATGAGGCGCGGGCATGATCGAAAGAATGAATCGAGGGGGATTATATGTCCTTGAATGTAGCCTACAAACAGACCTGTTCGATTGCGGCCAAGGCGACGGGCATTGTCGCGCTCGCGATATTTGCGATCCTGCCGTCGACCGTGCAGGGGGGCCCGCCCGGGAAGGCCGCCGCCATCGTCAATCCAGCCTGGGCGGTCGGGTTCAACAACCCTCGCGGACTGAAGTTCGGCCCCGACGGCAATCTGTACGTTGCCGAAGGCGGTATCGGTGGCAACAACCCGGCGCCGCCCGCGGATTTCGGGAACTGCACCGCCGGATTGGGCGGCCCCGGTGCGTACACCGGCAGCAACACGGGATCGCGCATTTCGAAGGTCGACACGAACGGCCACCGGACGACGGCGGTCGACAACCTGCCGTCGAGCGGCGCCGAAGGCCTCATCAGCGGCGTCGCCGACGTCGCGTTCGTCGGAGACACGATGTACGCGATCCTGGCGGGCGCCGGATGCTCGCACGGCGTGCCCGACATTCCCAACGCGGTCATCCGCATCGGCGCAGGCGGGACGTGGTCCATCGTCGCCGACCTCAGCGCGTATCAGAAGTCGCATCCGGTCGCGCAACCCGAGGACGCAATCACCGGCGATTTCGAGCCGGACGGCACCTGGTACAGCATGATCGCCGTGCGGGGCGACCTCTATGCCGTCGAGCCGAATCACGGCGAGCTGGTGAAGATAACGACGTCGGGTGCGATCAGCCGGGTGATCGACGTCTCGGCCTCGCAGGGCCACGTCGTGCCGACTGCGCTCGCATATCACGGCAATTTCTTCATCGGGAATCTCGGCGAGTTTCCGCAGCCGGTCGGCAGCTCGAGCATCTGGAAAGTCACGCCGAGCGGCAACATCAAGCTCGACACGCCGGGCTTCGACATGGTGCTGGGGCTCGTCTTCGACGGTCCCCGCATGTACGTGCTTGAGATGTCGACCGGCGACAGCGGGCTGATCGGCCCCGCGCAGTTCACTGGCCGCGTCACCCGCGTCGATCCGTCGGGAAAGCGGACGGTGATCGCCGACGGCTCGGACGGCCTCTTCTTCCCGACGGGAATGACGCTCGGGCCGGATGGCGCGCTGTACGTCTCGAACATGGGCTTCGCCCTGCCGCAAGGCACGATCGCGCGGATCGTTCCGGCCGATTGACGCGCGCGGTCGCGGGGGCCGGCCTGGGCCGCCCTCGCCCCTCGACGCGTGCGGAGAATCAGATGATCTCGAAGTAGCGCTTCAGTTCCCAGTCGGTGACGGCGTCCTGCCACTGCCGCCACTCCCATTCGCGGGTGGCGGCGAAGTGGTCGACGAAGTCGTCGCCGAACCAGTCGCGGGCGAAGTCGGACTGGCGGAAGATGCGCGTGGTCTCGATCAGCGAGCGCGGCGCGCGCGGGATGTCCTCGCTGCCCATGTTGGTGCCCTCGATCGGCTTCGTCGTGAGCCTGAGGTCCTGCTCGACACCCGCGAGACCCGCCGCGAGGCACGCAGCCACGGCGAGATACGGATTGACGTCGGCGCCCGGGCAGCGCGTCTCGAGGCGCGTCGATTTCGGCGCGCCGGCGAGCACGCGGAAGCTCGCCGTGCGGTTGTCCACGCCCCACGTCGGCTTGACCGGCGCCCAGAAGCCGTCCACCAGCCGCTTGTAGCTGTTGACCGTCGGCCAGAACATCGGCGCGAGCTCCAGCAGGAACTTCAACTGACCCGCGAGATAGCTCTCGAACACCTTGCTCATCGCGTGCCGGCCTCTGGCGTCGTAAAAGACGTTGCGCTTGCCGTCCGACAGCGACTGGTGGCAGTGGCCGGAGCAACCCGGATACTGCGCGCTCCACTTCGCCATGAAGCTCGGCATGATGCCGAAGCGCGCGCCGATCTCCTTCGCCGCGGTCTTGAACAGCAATCCGCGGTCCGCTGCCTCGAGCGCCTCGGAAAACACGATCGCGGCTTCGTAGACGCCGGGACCGGTCTCGGTGTGCAGCCCTTCGAGCGGAATGCCGTACGCCGCCATGTCGTTGAACAGCGCGTTGAAGAACTCGCGCGACTGGTTGGTGCGCAACAGCGAGTAGCCGAACATGCCGGGCGTGAGCGTCGTCGGGCCGACGCCTTTCTTGTCCGCCCACGACTGCGGCGTCTCGGTAAAGTTGAACCACTCGAACTCGAGGCCGCACATCGGCATCAGGCCGAGCTTCTCCGCGCGCTTGAGCGCGCGCTTCAGCACCTGCCGTCCGTCGAGCGGGAACGGCACCTCGCGCCCCCGCTTGTCCGTCATGACGAACTCGCCGAGGAAGAAGTCGACGTTGTCGTCCCACGGAACGTTGCGGTGCGTGGACAGGTCGATACGGGCGAGCGCATCGGGAAAGCCCTTGTGCCACCCGGTCATCGTCGTGTTGTCGTAGCAGACGTCGTGCAGGTCCCAGCCGTAGACGACATCGCAGAATCCGAACCCGCCCTCGACGGCGGAGAAGAACTTGTCCTTGTGGATCGACTTGCCGCGCAGGATGCCGTCGATGTCGGACACCGCGACCTTGACGCGCTGTCCGGGCGAGCGGCGGACCGCGGCGAGAATCTGGGCGGGGGTGGCGGGCATCGGTGTCTCCTGCGGGCGGCGGGCAAGCTCGGCAACGACGCGGCAGCGGAAGGGTGCCGCGATGCACGCGCCGCATTCTAGCCGAAGCGGCCCCGTAGAATCGCGGCTCGATGGCCCGCACGCCCGCTCTCGTCGCGCTTCACGTCGCCGTCGCGTTGTTCGGGTTCGCGGCGCTGTTCGGTCGCTGGATCGCCCTTTCGCCGGTGGATATCGTCTTCGGGCGCGCGCTCGTCGCGGCGGCGACGCTCGCCGTCGTCGTGCGCGCCCGCGGCCTGCGGCCGGTCCGGCCCGATGCCGACCTGGCGCTGAATGGCATGCTGCTGGCCGTGCACTGGGTGGCGTTCTTCGCCGCGGTGAAGCTTGCCGGCGTGGCCATCGCGCTTCTCGCCTTTGCGAGCTTCCCGGTCTTCGTGCTGGTCATCGAGAGCCTGGCGCGCCGCCGTGCGCCCGACGCGGGCGAAGCCGCGGCGATCGTGCTGGTCGTGGCCGGCCTGGCGTTGCTCGTGCCCCGCTACGACGCGTCGAGCGCCATCGTCCGCGGCCACGTCTTCGGCATCGTCGCGGGTTTGACGTTCGCGCTTTTGACCGTGCGCAGCCGTCGCGCCGTGACGCGCGCCGGCGCGGTGAACCTCGCACTGTGGCAGGACGCGTTCGCCGCGCTGGTGCTCGTCCCCTTCGTCCTCGTCGGCCGGGCGGCGCCGCCGGGCGCCGGCGATCTTGCGCTGGTGCTGGTGCTGGGGGTCGCGTGCACGGCGCTCGCGCATACGCTGTTCATCGCCTCGATGCGGCGTGTGTCGGCGCATACGGCGAGCGTGGTGAGCGTGCTCGAGCCGGCCTACGGCATCGCCCTGGCCTTCCTCCTTCTCGGCGAGCGTCTCGGCGCGCGCACGATGGCGGGGATGGTGCTGATCATCGGTGCGGCGTTGCTGGCGACGCGGCGCGCGAACCGGTAGCATCGCGGCATATCGCACGGACGTCACGCGGGATGGAAATCGGCATCATCGGACTGGGCCGGATGGGCGGCACCATGGCGGGGCGCGGCGCCCGGGCGACGGCCGGAGGCGCGCCGTGATCGTCGTGCTGATGGGCGTGTGCGGCTGCGGCAAGACCACGGTGGGACGCGCGCTCGCGGGCCAGCTCGCGTGGCCGTTCCACGACGCCGACGCCTTCCATCCGCCGGCGAACGTCGAAAAGATGGGCGCAGGCGTGCCGCTCACCGACGACGACCGCTGGCCGTGGCTCGATCGCATCGCCGCGGAGATGGGCGCCATCGACGCCGCCGGGGCGCATGCGGTGCTTGCGTGCTCCGCGCTCAAGCAGGCCTATCGCGATCGCATCGCCGCAGCCGGCGACGTCCGTTTCGTGTACCTGCGCGGCGACGGCGCGACGATCGCGGCGCGGCTCGCCACGCGCCAGCACGAGTACATGCCGGCGTCGCTGCTGCCGAGCCAGTTCGCCACGCTGGAGGAGCCCCCCGACGCGCTGGTCGTCGACATCCGCGCCGACGTGCCGACGCAGGTCGCCGCGATCCGCCGCGGCCTCGCGCTCGACGCGGCCCTGTCGCCATGAAGTATCGCAAGGCCACGGAGGTGCTGCATCTCGGCCGCGACCCGAGGCGCTTCCTCGGCGCGGTCAACACGCCGGTATTCCGGGCCACGACGATCCTCTTCCCCAGGGTCGAGGACCTCGAGCAGGCGATGCGCGGCGAATACCCGCATTTGCACTACGGCCTGCACGGGCTGCCGACGGTCGTCGATTTCCAGAACGCCATCGCGGCGCTCGAAGGCGGCCATGCGGCGCTCGCCGTGCCGTCGGGACTCACGGCGACGACCTTTCCGCTGCTGGCGCTGGCCAAGGCCGGCGACCATGTCCTGGTCACCGACGTCGTCTACGGGCCGACGCGGCGCTTCTGCGATAACCACCTGCGGCGGATGGGCATCGAGGTCAGCTACTACGATCCGCTGCTGGGGGCCGACATCGTGCGCGAGTTCCGGCCCAACACGCGCGTCGTGTTCACCGAATCGCCCGCGTCGCTGACCTTCGAGGTGCAGGACATCCCGGCGATCGCAACGGTCGCGCACGCGCACGGTGCGCACGTGGTCCTTGACAACACGTGGGCGACGCCGCTCGCGTTCCGCGCGTTCGATCATGGCGTGGACGTCGCCGTGCACGCGGCGACCAAGTACATCGGCGGCCATTCCGACGTCCTGCTCGGGGTGATCGTGTGCAGCGAGCAGACGTTCGCGCCCATGCATCGGCTCTGGACCGACATGGGCGTCGCCGCCTCGACCGACGACTGCTTCCTCGGCCTGCGCGGCCTGCGCACGCTCGCGGTGCGGATGGCGCGCCACCAGGAGAACGCACTGACGGTGGCGTCGTGGCTGCGCAATCGGCCGGAAGTCGCCGAGGTGCTCTATCCGGCGTTGGCGGGCGCGCGCGGCCACGAGCTGTGGAAGCGCGACTTCACGGCAGCCTCGGGCCTGTTCGGCGTCGTGCTGAAGCACGTGGCGCGCGAGCGCGTCAACGCCATGCTGAACGCACTCCGGCTGTTCGGGATGGGATGGAGCTGGGGCGGCTTCGAAAGCCTGATCATTCCCACGTTTCCCGAGCGCGCCCGCGCGGTGACGCCGTGGAATGCGCCGGGACCGTGCCTGCGCCTCGCGGTCGGGCTCGACGACCCGCACGACCTCATCGCCGACCTCGAGCGCGGCTTCCGCACGCTGGCCGGCTGACGAGCTGCGCGGCCGGTCCCCGCCCGGACGGCGCGCCCCGATCGGGCCGCGCGCCTACGCGGCTTCGTCGAGCCCCAGGTACACCGCCTGTACCTTCGCGTCGGCGCGGATCTCGGCGGGGCTCCCCGCTGCGATGATCGCGCCGCGATCGAGCACGACGACGCGATCGGCGAAGCCGAACACCATGTCCATGTCGTGCTCGGTGAACAGCACGGCGAGGCCGTCGTGGGCGAGCGTCGCGGCCAGCCGCATGAGGTCGGCGCGCATCGCCACCGCCATCCCGGACGTGGGCTCGTCCATCAGCAGCAGCTTCGGCGCACCGGCCAGCGCGAGCGCGAGCTCGACACGCTTCGCATCGCCGTAGCTCAGCGCCGCCGCATGCGCGTCGGCGAGCCCGGCCACGCCCACGCGCGCCAGGATGGCGTCGGCCGCGTCGCGCCGCGCGGGTGCGTCGCGCTCGATCCACCGCCGGTCGCGGCGAGCGTGGGCGAGCAGCGCGACTTCCACGTTCTCGCGCACCGTCATGGATGCGAACGTGGCGGCCACCTGGAACGTGCGCGCGACGCCGCGATGCGCCAGCGTCGAGGGCGGCAGGCCGTCGATGCGCGCGCCGGAGAGGCGCACTTCGCCGGCATCGGGCCGGAGCTGGCCGTTGATCAGGTTGAAGCACGTCGTCTTGCCGGCGCCGTTGGGCCCGATGAGCGCCACGAGCTCCCCGGCGGCGACAGCGAACGACACGTCGTGCACGGCGCGGACGCCGCCGAACGCCTTCGACAGTCGCGCGACTGCGAGCACCGCTTCGTTCACGAGGCCGCCGGCGTCACGACCGCCGCCGGATGACCCGCGCCAGCGCGCCGCCCAGCCCGTCGGGAAACGCGAGGACGAGCACCAGGATGCCGGCGCCGACCAGCGCACGCCAGTACTCGGTGGAGCGGGCGAGGGTGTCCTGCAGCCAGGTGAAGGCGGCGGCGCCGAGCAGCGGGCCGAACAGCGCATTGAGCCCGCCCAGCAGCACCATCACCAGCGCGTCCACCGAGCGTGGAATCGAGAGCGACTCCGGCGAGATGCTGCCCTTGGAGAACGCGAACAGGCCACCGGCGAGACCGGCGAACGCACCCGCGAGCGCGAAGCCCCGCCACCGCGTCGCCCGCACGTCGATGCCGATCGCCGCCGCGCGCAGCGGCGAGTCGCGCGCGGCCCGCAGCGCGCGTCCGAACGGGCTCCGCGCGAGCGCGAACAGCGCGAGCAGGGCGATCGCGACCGTGCTCACCACGAACAGGTGGAACGCCGTGCGGCTGGCGAACAGGTCCGGCGGCCAGACGCCGACGATCCCGTTCGAGCCGCCGGTCACCGCGTCCCACTGGAACGCGATCGACCAGGTGATCTGCGCGAAGGCGAGCGTGAGCATCGCGAGGTACACCCCTGCGAGGCGCACGCAGAACCAGCCGAAGCCGACGGCGGCCGCGCAGGCGGCCAGCGGCGCTGCCGCCAACGCGACGGCGAACGGCCAGCCGGCGCGGTCGGCGAGTGCCGCCGCGTACGCGCCGACGCCGAAGTACGCAGCATGGCCGAACGATGTCATGCCGCCGGTGCCGGTCAGGAACTGCAGGCTGGCGGCGAACAGCGTCGCGACCAGGATGTCGGTGGCGAGCACCGCCGCGTAGTCGTCGCCCAACAGCGGCAGCGCGGCGAACGCCGCGATCGCGAGCGCGGCGATCCACGCATCGCGCCGCGTCGGGCGCGTCACCAGCGCGCGCTGCTCGGGCAGCGGCGTCGTCACGGGCGCGCTCGCCGGCTTGCCCAGCAGGCCCTGCGGCCGGAGCGCGAGCACCACCGCCATCACGACGAACTCGGCCACCAGCGTGAGCTTGGGAAAGGCGAAGGTGACGCCGAATGCCTCGACCGTCCCCAGGGCGATGCACAATGCCTTGGTGAGGCCGATGATCCCCGCGGCGAGAAACGCGCCCGGGATCGAGCCGAGACCGCCGACGACGGTGACCACGAACGCGTCGGCGATCACCGACAGGTCCATCCCGAGGTTGGCCGGCTCGCGCGGAAGCTGCAGCGCGCCCGCGAGCCCGGCCAGGAAGGCGCCCAGCGCGAACACCGTCGTGTAGAGCCGCGCTTCGTCGATGCCGAGCGCCGACGTGAGCGTGCGATTCTCCGCCGCGGCGCGCACCAGCACGCCGAAGCGCGTTCGCGTCACGAGGATGGTGAGAAGCGCCAGCACGAGCGGACCGACGCCGATGAGAAAAAGGTCGTACGCCGGCACCGCGCGCCCCAGCAGCGTCACGGCGCCGTCGAGCCCGGGGGCGCGCGCACCGAGGAGATCCTCCGGTCCGAACAGCGCGAGCGCGGCGTCGCGCACGATGAGGACGACGCCGAACGTCGCGGTGAGCTGGAGAAGCTCCGGCGCGTCGTAGAGGCGCTTCAGCAGCAGCGCTTCGATCAGCGCACCGATCAGCGCGACGGCGAGCGCCGCGGCGAGGACGGCCGTCCAGAACGCGAACGGACCGCGACCGAGCGACGCGGTGAGCCACGCGCCGGCGCTGTACGCGAAGTACGCGCCGAGCATGTACAGCGAGCCGTGCGCGAAATTCACGACGCGGGTGACGCCGAAAATCAGCGTCAGGCCCGCGGAAACGAGGAACAGCGACGAAGCGGACGCAAGTCCGTTGAGGAACTGGATGGCGAACGAGGCCGCCGTCACGCCGTCACGTCAGGATGCGGGCGCCCGTCGCGCCGCGATGTCGCGCGCGCCGACTGGCGCGCTGTTCCGTTGCCGCCGTTCGCTGCGGCGCGCTCACTCGGCCGGACGCAGCTTGCGCACGACCTCGTCGTCGGGCTGGTAATCCTTGCCGTCGGCGTACTTCCAGTCGACCATCACGCCCTTGCCGTCCTTGACGGCCGTGCGACCCACGAACGCGCCCATCGTCGCCTGGTGGTCGATCGCGCGGAACGTCACCTTCCCGAACGGCGTGTCGAACTCGAGTCCCTTCATCGCGGCGACGAGCTTCCTGCTGTCGGTCGAGCCCGCCTTGCGCAGCGCCGCCGCCGCGGCCTTGACGGCGCTGTAGCCGACGACCGAACCCAGGCGCGGATAGTCGTGGAACTTCGCTTGGTACGCCGCGAGGAAGCGCTTGTGCGCCGGCGTGTCGATCGAGTACCACGGGTAGCCGGTGACGTACCAGCCGACCGGCGCCTCGTCCTTCAGCGGATCGAGGTACTCGGGCTCGCCGCCGAGCAGGTTGAACACCGGCCGGTCCTTGAACAGGCCGCGCAATTCGCCTTCGCGGACGAAGCGCGCGAGATCGGGGCCGAACAGCGACGAGAAGATCGCGTCCGGCTTGGCGTCGATCAGCGCCTGCACGACGGGGCCGGCGTCGATCTTGCCCAGGGGCACCGCCTGCTCGACGAACTCGAGCCCGCCGTCCTGGCGGAACAGCATCTGCTTCTTGAACGCGGCGGTCGCCGACTGGCCGTATTCGTAGTTCGGATAGACGATCGCCCAGCGCTTCTTGTGCAGCTTGACCGCCTCGGGGACGAGCATCGCCGTCTGCATGTACGTCGAGGGCCGCAGCCTGAACGTGTATTCGTTGCCCTTGTCCCAGACGATCTTGTCGGTCAACGGCTCGGCGGCGAGGAACAGCACCTTGCGCTGCCGCGCGAGGTCGGCGACGGCGAGGCCAACGTTCGACGCGAACGTGCCCATCAGCATCGCGACCTTCTCGCGCGCCAGCAGCTCCTCGGCAACGCGCACCGCATCGCCGGGGGTGCCGTTGTCGTCGCGCGAGATCACCTCGATCGGCCGGCCGTTCACGCCGCCGGCCGCGTTGACCTCGGCGACCGCGAGTTCCATGCCTTTCCGGTAGGGCTCGAGGAAGGCCGGGAACTGCTTGTAGCTGTTGAGCTCGCCGATGCGGATCGGTTGCGCGTCGGCGCTGCGCGAGGCAGCCATGCCGAAGGCCGCGAGCGCGACGACGACGAGCGAACAGGCGGTACGGTTCATGGCGGTTCCGATGGCGGCCCGGATTCGAAGCGGACCCACGATGCGGGAAGGTGGAGGCACGTTGACGCAGGACAAGGTACGCATGGGAGGCGGCACGCGGGCACGCGGCTTTGGGTCGAACGTCTGCCTCGCGCGATGGTAGCAGGGAAAGTGGGCCTCGACCCGCGGCCTAAGCTTATGCCTGCAAAGGGCTGCCGGCGGCGCGCCTCGCAGCGGTAAAATAGGCGGTTTTGCGCCGGCAGCCCGCGTCCCGATGCTCGATCTCGCCTTCGGCCTTCGCTTTCCCGACCTGTACACGCAGGAGGGCGCTGCACGCCTCGACGCGGCGTTCATGACGCGCCTGGCGGAAGCGGACACGCCGCTGCATGCGCGTCTCGTCGCCGCGCGCGCGGCGCCGGAATCGGTGGCCGGCAAGGACGAGTCGACGCTGCTGATCGACCTCGCGCCGCACGTCGAGGACTTCGTCGCGGCGCTGTTCCGGATCGAGCCGGACGTGCGTGCGCTGCAGGCGCGGCACCATGCGCTGGCGCCGCTGTTCGCGCTCAGGCGGCAGTTCGTGCAGCGCAAGGCGATGAACGCGTACAAGGCCGACGCCGCGGCGCTGATCGACGGCCCGGCGCTGCGCGCCGAGCTCGACGGCCTGCTCGGCGCGCCGGTCGGGGTCAAGGCGTTCGAGCTCGCGTTCGCCGCGGCGGTGACCGCCTGGCAGCGCGACGAGGCGGCCCACGGCGCCGACCTCGACCTCGCGACGCGGTACGCCGCGTGGGCGGCCCACACGCCGGCCGGCAAGGCGCTGCACAAGGGCGGGACGCTGTTCCGCGCGCCGCGCAAGCTGGACCTGCTGAAGCTCGTCCCGGTGACGCAGGTCGATGTCCACGGCGTCCCCGCGTTGCGGCTGGCGGACGCGCATCCGCTGCGCCGCCGCGAGGGCTTCGCGCTGACCGACCCCGGCACGGACTTCGAGGGCGGACTCGCCGAGGCGCACTATTGCATCTGGTGCCACGAGCAGGGCAAGGATTCCTGCGCGCGCGGGCTGCCGGAAAAGAAGCCCGTCGACGGCTCGCCGACCGACAATCCGTTCCGCAAGAGCGTCTTCGGCGTCACGCTCGCCGGCTGCCCGCTGGAGGAGAGGATCTCCGAGTTCCACAAGCTCCGCGCGGAAGGATGGGCGATCGGCGCGCTGGCGATGATCTGCGTCGACAACCCGATGGCGGCGGCGACCGGCCACCGGATCTGCAACGACTGCATGAAGTCCTGCATCTACCAGAAGCAGGATCCGGTGGACATTCCGCAGAGCGAAACGCGCCTTCTCAAGGACGTGCTGGCGCTGCCGTGGGGCTTCGAGATCTATTCGCTGCTCACGCGCTGGAATCCGCTCAACCTCGCGCGTCCCGTGCCGCGTGCAGCGACGGGCAGGCGGGTGCTGGTGGTCGGCATGGGACCGGCCGGGTTCACGCTCGCGCACCACCTGATGAACGACGGCCACGCCGTCGTCGGCATCGACGGCCTCAAGATCGAGCCGCTCGAGGCCGCGCTGTCGGGCGTCACGCCCCGCGGCGAGCGGGCGCCGTTCGAGCCCGTCCGCGACTTCGCGACGTTGACCGACCCGCTCGACGAGCGCGTGATGGCCGGCTTCGGCGGCGTCGCCGAATACGGCATCACCGTGCGCTGGGACAAGAACTTTCTCAAGGTCGTGCGGCTGCTGCTCGAGCGGCGTGACGCCTTCGCGCTGTACGGCGGCGTGCGCTTCGGCGGCACGCTGAGCGTCGACGACGCCTTCGCGCTCGGCTTCGACCACGTCGCCCTCGCCGCCGGCGCGGGCAAGCCGACGGTGCTCGACCTGCCGAACGGACTCGCCAATGGCGTTCGCACGGCGTCGGATTTCCTGATGGCGTTGCAGCTCACCGGCGCGGCCAAGACGGACTCGCTCGCCAACATGCAGGTCCGGCTGCCCGTCGTGGTGGTCGGCGGCGGCCTGACGGCGATCGACACGGCGACCGAATCGCTCGCCTACTACGCCGTGCAGGTGGAGAAGTTCCTCGCGCGCTACGAGACGCTGTGCGCGCGTTCGAATGCCGCCGCGGTCGAGCGCGCCTTTACGCCCGACGAGCGCGAGATCGCCGCCGAATTCCTCGCGCACGGTCGCGCGCTTCGCGCCGAGCGCGAGCGGGCGCGGGCGGAAGGGCGCGCGCCGCGCGTCGCCGAGCTGATCGACGCCTGGGGCGGCGTCACGATCGCCTACCGGCGACGCCTGATCGACAGCCCGTCGTACACGCTCAACCACGAGGAAGTGGAGAAGGCGCTGGAGGAAGGCATCCGCTTCGCCGAAGGCCTGTCGCCGCTCGCCATCGAAATCGACGCGCGCGGCCGGGCGCGCGGACTGACGGTCGCCGCGCATCACAACGACGGCGACGGCGTCTGGCACGAGTTCGCGCGCGCCACGCTGCCGGCGCGCACGATCCTGATCGCCGCGGGAACGCAGCCCAACACGGTGCTGGCACGCGAGGATGCGGCGCACTTTCACCTCGACGGCAAGTACTTCGAGCTGCTGGACGAACAGGGCGCGCCGGTGCGACCGGTCAAGGGCCTCGCCAAGCCCGCCCATCCGGCGGTGCTGACGGAGATCCGCGCGGACGGGCGTGCCGTGAGCTTCTTCGGCGATCTTCATCCGTCGTTCCACGGCAACGTCGTCAAGGCGATGGCGAGCGCGCGCGCCGGCTATCCGATCGTGTCGCGGATGCTGGCGCGCCTGCCCGCCGCGCCGCGCGACGCGCCGTCCGAATTCTTCGCGGCGCTGGATCGCGACCTGCGCGCCACCGTCGAGCGGGTCGAGCGCCTCACGCCGACGATCGTCGAGGTGGTGGTGCGCGCGCCGGCCGCGGCGCGCCGGTTCCGGCCCGGCCAGTTCTACCGGCTGCAGAACTACGAGGCGCTCGCAGCCACGCGCGCGGGCACCCGGATGGCGATGGAAGGACTCGCGCTCACCGGCGCCTGGGTCGACCGCGAGCGCGGGCTGGTGTCGACGATCGTGCTGGAGATGGGGGGCTCGTCGGATCTCTGCGCGATGCTCGCGCCGGGCGAGCCCGTCGTCCTGATGGGGCCGACCGGCGCGCCGACCGAGATCGAGGGCGGCGAGACCGTGCTGCTCGCCGGCGGCGGGCTGGGCAACGCCGTGCTCTTCTCGATCGGCCGCGCGTTCCGCGAGGCCGGCTCGAAGGTGCTCTATTTCGCCGGCTACCGGCGCGGCATCGACCGCTACAAGGTCGCCGAGATCGAGGCGGCCGCCGACGTCGTGGTCTGGTGCTGCGACGAGGCGCCGGCATTCGTCCCGGACCGCCCGCAGGACCGCACGTTCGTCGGCAACATCGTCGAGGCGATGCGCGCCTACGCCGAGGGCCGCCTCGGCGAGGCCGCGATCGCGCTGTCCGCCTGCGACCGCATCATCGCCATCGGCTCCGACCGGATGATGGCGGCCGTCGGCGCCGCGCGTCACGGCGTGCTCGCGCCCTACCTCAAGCCGTCGCACCGCGCGATCGCGTCGATCAACTCGCCGATGCAGTGCATGATGAAGGAGATCTGCGCGCAGTGCCTGCAGCCGCACCGCGATCCCGCGACCGGCGCGGTCAGCTACGTGTTCTCGTGCTTCAACCAGGACCAGCCGCTCGACGTCGTCGACTTCCCGGCCCTCAACGCGCGACTCGCGCAGAACGCGGTGCAGGAGAAGCTGACCGCGCAATGGATCGCGCACTGTCGCGCGTCATGACCGACGCGGCGCGCCGTCGTTTCCGGCCGCGGCTACGCCAGCGTTAGCCGACAGCGATGCCTGCCGCTTCGACTCCCTTCGATGTCGACGAGCGTCCGGTGAGGTTCCCCGCCGAGGACGGCGTGGCGCTCGCGGGATGCTGGCTCACGCCAAGCGGCGGCGCGGCGCCGGCCACCGTGACCGTCGTCGCCTGCGGTGCCGGGATCCCGGCGCGCTTCTACCTCGGACTTGCCCGCCACCTCGCATCGCGCGGTGCCGCGGTCCTGGCGTTCGACTATCGCGGCATCGGCGCATCGCGCGACGGCTCGCTCCGCCGCCTCGCGGCCGGCATGGACGACTGGGCCGTGCGCGACCTCGGTGCCGCGTTCACGACGGCAACAGCCGCGTATCCCGACCTGCCGATGTCGGTGGTCGCGCACAGCGTCGGCACGATGCTGGTCGGCGCGGCGGACGGCGCGTCGCGCGTCGCGCGCGCGGTGTTCCTCGGCGCGCACACCGGCTACTGGCGCGACTATCGTGCCCGCTGGCGCCTGCCGATGTTCCTGGTCTGGCACGCGTTCATGCCGGCGATGACGCATGCCGTCGGCTACTTTCCCGGTCGCGCCCTGCGCCTGGGCGAGGACCTGCCGCGCGCCGCCGCGCTCGACTGGGCGCGGCGCCGGCGCCCCGCGCTCGTCCGCTCGCGGCGCGACGAAGCGCGCTTTGCGCCGTACCTGCCGCGCTACGCACAGTTCCGTGCGGCGACGCTGGCGATCTCGATCAGCGACGACGCGTTCGCGCCGCCCGCGGCCGCCGACCGGCTCCTCGCCATGTATCCGAATCTCGAGGCGACGCGCGAGACCGTCACGCCGGCGCAGGCCGGCGTGGCGCGGCTCGGTCATTTCGGGTTCGTGCGGCGGACGGCCGGCGAGCTCTTCTGGCGCCGGACGGCGACGTGGCTTCTCGGCTGAGCTGATAACCGCGGCGCGCCACGGTCGACTTCGCCCCGCGTTCCGACAGGCGACGGCGTCGGCGCCGTCCGACACGGCAATTCGGCGGCGTCCGCCTTGCGAGGGCGCGCGCGGCGCGTAATCTGCGTCGCCGTCACCTTCTTCTCCGGATCCCATGACCTCCGACGAATCGATCCGCGCAGACGACGCCGCCGGCATGGCACGCGCGGCTGGCCTGGTCTACGTATCGGCTGCAGCATCCGGCTGGCGTCGCCAGCGCACGCGCAGCGGCTTCGCGTACGTCGACGAGCGCGGGAAGCCGCTGCGCGATTCCGCGGTGCTCGCACGCATCCGGGCGCTCGCGATTCCTCCCGCCTACGAGGACGTGTGGATCTGCCCCGATCCGCGCGGTCATCTCCAGGCCACGGGGCGCGACGCCCGCGGCCGCAAGCAGTATCGCTATCACGCCGACTGGCGCAGCGCGCGCGACGGCGCGAAGTTCGATCGCATGGCCGCATTCGGCGTTGCGCTGCCCGCGCTGCGCCGGCGCCTGCGCAAGGACCTGTCGTCCGGCGCGCTGACGCGCGACAAGGTGCTCGCCGCCGTCGTGACGTTGCTCGATGCGACGCAGGCGCGCATCGGCAACGATGAATATGCGCGCGACAATGGCAGCTACGGCCTGACCACGCTGCGCAATCGCCACGTCGCGTTCGCCGCGCGCGGACGGCTGTCGCTAAACTTCCGCGGCAAGGGCGGCGTGGCGCACGCGATCGCCATCGACGATTGCCGCCTCGCGCGGATCGTGCGCAGGTGTCACCAGTTGCCGGGCCAGCGCCTGTTCCAGTTCGTCGACGACGACGGCACGCTGCGGGCGGTCGACTCCGGGCAGGTCAACGACTACCTGCGGCAGATCGCGGGCGCCGATTTCACGGCCAAGGACTTCCGCACGTGGGCGGCGACCGTGCGCGCCGTCGAACTCCTCGCGCGAGCGCCGGTCGCGAGCGTGACCAGCGAACGCGCCGCGAAGGTGACCATCGCGAAGGTCGTGCGGCAGGTGGCCGTCGAGCTGCGCAACACGCCTGCGGTGTGCCGCAAGTCGTACATCAATCCGGTCGTGTTCGACGGGTGGCGCTCGGGGCTGCTCGAAACCCGGCGTGTCGCTGGCGCGCGCGGCGCGCATCGCCGCGGCGAAGCGCGGACGCTCGCGCTGCTGCACGTCCTGCAGCGCCCGGCAAGCAAAGGCGCGGCGCCGTCCATGCGCGCCGCCGGGCTCGCTGTAGGACGCGCCACGCTGGCGCGATCCTACAAGCGAATGGCGGCTGCGCCGCTCTCGGTGAAGAAGCGTCGCACGCATCATCAGCGTGGTCGGCTGACGCTGACGCCGACGACTTCCCAAGCCACGAAGGAGAGCAGGCAATGAACGAACAGAATCGCCCGAAGGACAAGGACAAGGACAAGATGCACGATACGCCGTCGCACCGGCAGCAGTCGCAACAGCAGCCCGACACGCGCCAGGACTCGCGCAACACCACCGAGCAGCAGCGCTCCAGGCAGCAGCACTCCGGCGGGACGCAGCAGGACCAGCAGGGCGGCCGCGGTTCCGACAACCGATAGGCGGCACCCGCGGACGCGCGGCGCGCGTCCGCGGACGACAAGGAGAACCACCATGGTGAAGACGATCATCGGCGCGTTCGATCGCATGGGCGATGCCGATCGCGCGGCGCGGGCACTGCGCGACGCGGGATTCCTCGACAGCGACATCAATTTCATTGCCAACGACGTGCGGCGCAATCCGGACCCGGGCCGCGTCGTGGAGCGTACCGAGATGAGCGGGGCCGCGACCGGTGCGGTCGCGGGCGGCGCGCTCGGCGGGGCGGCGGGACTCGCGGCCAGTCTCATGGGCCTCGCGATACCCGGCGTCGGGCCGATCCTCGCGGCCGGACCCATCGTCGCCGCGCTGGTCGGCGCGGGCGCGGGCGCGGCCGCTGGCGGACTGATCGGCAGCCTCACCGACCTCGGCGTGGAACCGGCGCAGGCGGAGGTTTATGCGGAATCCGTGCGTCGCGGCGGCACGCTGGTCACCGTGCGCACCGACGAATCGCGGTCGGACGAGGCGGCGGACATCCTGCGCGACGCCGGTGCCGTGGACATCGACCGCCGGGCCGACGAATGGCGTGCATCGGGCTGGAAGGGATTCGACCCGAAGGCCGCACCGTACTCCTTCGACGAGGTCGAGCGCGATCGCGCGCGCTACAGCGCGCCGCCGTTGATGGAGGCGACATCGGACAGCGCGTGGGCGACGGATCTGGACGCGGAGTTCCGGCGCGACTACGAAGAGAATTTCGCCGACGCCGGCGCCGCGTTCGACGAGTACGCGCCGGCCTATCGCTACGGCGCCGACGTGGTCCAGCGCGGCCGCTATGCGAACAAGCGCTTCGACGATGTCGAGCAGGAATTGCGCAGCGACTGGGAACGCGACAATCCGAACCGGGACTGGTCCAAGGTGCGCGAGGCGGCGCGCTATGGCTTCACGCGCGCCCGGTAAGCATTCTTCGGGCAGCACGGCGGCGCGTCCGAACGGTCGCGCCGCCTGCAGCGAGGATCGCCTGGATCAGGCGTCGTTGGGATTGCGGCAATGAAATCCATACTCGATCCCACGTTCCGCTACGTACCCAGCACGTCGACCGACCTGCGTAAAACTTTTGCGCGCATCCAACGCGAATTGCGCCGGGAGGCCGAGGCCGTCGCAGGACGCCGTCAGGCCTGCTGCCGACGGGAAAGCGGACGCGCCGGCTCGGCACGGGATCGATAGCTGAGCCACGCAATGCCCGTCAGGCGCGTGAGCGGCCGTACGCGCGCCAGCCATCCGCCATCGCGCAGGTCGACCGACGCGGGCCTGCCGCGGTGGGCAAGCCGCACGCCCCGAACCGTTCGCAGCTTGCCCGCGTTGGACCAAGCGCGGATGGCTAGGCGACGGCGTTTCGACGTGCGGTCCGGGCGTTGATCGAATTCCATAGTTTTTCCATGGGCAATCCGGCCCGCGCCACGGTCTCCGTGACCTGGTCCGGCGAGCAGCCGAACGCGCGCGCCCACACCGCCAGCACTTCCTGGGTGACCGACAGGCGCTGTTGCAGGGAACGATCCAGCGAGTCCGTTGGCATGGCGTCCTCCGTCTTCGATGACTGCACGATAGGCGGGGGCAGACCGGCGTTCGATCGGCGCCGGCCCCACTTTTTTGTAGGACGGGACCTAGTGTTTCGCTGGTATGGAGTGTAAGGCGTGGGTATGCACCGGCCTTGCGATCAGGGCTGTCGCGGCGGTGGCGGCAGCGCGCGCCAAACGTGCGATCGATTGCGGCGTCGTCGTTTCCTGAGACTAGGACGACGCCGAAGCGAGATCCAACTCGTTCTGCGCCTGTGCAACGGGAAGTCGCTCGAAATCGCGGCCGGCGATCGGAGCGCGCCTGGCGAAGATCTCCAGCACGAGGGGCACCGTCGACAACACGCCGACCGCCAGCAAGGCCAGGCCGGCGATGCGCCGCGTTCGGTCGGACAGGGTACCGGCCGCGAGCAACCCGATGCCTGCACCCCCCATGCCGCGGGTAATCGCCACCAGCGCAACTTCCGGAATCGTCACCGCGTATTTTCTCATTGGGAATTCCCGAAAAAAGTCGTGTCCATCACCCTAGCGATTCCGGCGCCCGGCTGTCTGTAGGAGAGCGGGCGCATTGCGGTCGGCGCCCGTCCGAATCCGCGCCCGCGGGGCTTGCCGGCCGAACCTTGACGATGCCGGGCCGGTCGCCTACCGTCGTCATTTGCCGGCGTCCACCGGCACTACGCGAGGGAGGAGCTTTCCGACCCGGTGCCGGCATTCGCGAGCGGGAGGCAACCATGGAAATTCCGTTCGGATCGCTAGGCGCGGCGGTGGTGTTCGCCTGCGCCTATCTGGCTGGCGGCGGGTTCGACGCGTCGGAAGCCGGCGAGCGATTCTGGTCGCGGCGGCGCTTCATCTCGGCGGCGGCCGGGATCTCGGTCGCCTACATTTTCATCGACGTTCTGCCCGAGCTCGAGTTCCAGCGCCAGGTGGTCGTCAAGGCCGCCCAGGGCACCGAGCTCCTGTTCGCCGAGCAGCGCATCTACCTGCTGGCGTTGCTGTCGTTCGTCGTCATCTACGGGCTCGAGCACATGGTTCTCGTGAATCGCGAGCACCGCCGGGAGTCGGTCGCGGCAGGCGAGGCCGACGCCGTCTTCTGGCTCCAGCTCGCCGGCTACGCCGCGTACAGCGCGTTGATCGGCTATCTCGTCGTCGAGCGGGCAGAGCGCGGCGTGCTGGCGCTGAGCGTTTATACGTTTGCGATGGCGGTGCACTTCCTGATCGTCGACCATTCGCTCGCCGAGGACCATGGGCGAGCGTACGGGCGCCGGGGCCGCTGGCTGCTGGCGACGAGCGTTCTCGCCGGCTGGCTGATCGGCGTGATGGCGCCACTTTCCGAAGTCGCGGTGGCGCGGCTGTTCGCCGTCCTCGCCGGCGGAGTCGTCATCACCAGCCTGCGCGCCGAGCTGCCCGACGACCGGGAAGGGCGCTTCTGGCCGTTCTGCTTCGGCGCAGTGATCTTCGCCGGTGTCCTGATTCTCGCCTGAGCAAACATGGACAGCGGCCGGATGCGATCGCACATTTCCCGACCGCATCGAGACGCGCGCAGCTCGCGGCATCGACGCCGATCGGCAGAGGCGGAAGAACTACATCAACTTTAGGCCCGTGGGTACTGGTCACGCTGAACAGTGAGTCAAACCTGATCTCCCGCACCATCCGCCCATCGTCGACCGAAGCAAACTACATTGATGCGGTCGCGCTCGAGCCGCGAGAATCCGGGGAAGACTCGACCACCCCCAAGTCAGATAGACTAAGTGTTGTCGGATGCTTGCCCAAACCGGGGCCCAGTCTGACTGCGCCCCGCGGCCATTGCTCGTGGTGAAGCTGCACCGCGGCGAATCGTTCGCCTTCGAGGTCATGTATTGCCAAACCGGAATCAGAACTTGTGGAGAAAAGAATGCGAGAAGTGAGCACGGCAAGAGGCGTCCTGGCGCTGCTGGTTGCAGTCCCGTTCGCGATGAATGTCTCGGCGCAATCGTTCGTTTATCCGGCCAAGGGACAGTCGCCTTCGCAACAGAAGAAGGACGAAGGCGAGTGCCACACATGGGCTGTTCAGCAGAGCAAATACGACCCGGCCAATCCGCCGAAGCAGGCAGCCGCCGCGGCGCCGCCGACCACGGCGACAGGCACCACGCGGGGAGCGGGTGTGCGCGGTGCGGCGCGCGGCGCGGTGGTAGGGGAAGTAGTCGGCGGTGACGCAGGTGCCGGCGCGGCCGCCGGCGCGGCCGCCGCGCGGAGCCAGAGCCGCCGGCAGAATTCAGCTCAAGCGCAACAACAACAGCAAGCTGCGACGCAACAGCAGTCGGCGGGGATGAACGCGTATCAAAAGGCACGAGCGGCGTGCCTCGAAGGGCGCGGCTACACCGTGAAGTGAGCGATTTCGCGCTGTCCATACACAAGGTGGAAGGCGGCGTGAGCTTCAGGCTGGCCGGACAGATGGGGAGCATCGCCGCCGTGCCGGGCGAACCCGGTGTCGCCGGAGGCTGTTACCGGTGTCTCCGGTAGAAGCCGTTATCTATGGAACCGGAATAGACCTGTGGTATTTGGTGCCGGTGGAGAGAGTCGAACTCCCGACCTTCGCATTACGAATGCGCTGCTCTACCAACTGAGCTACACCGGCATCCCGCAGGAACGCCCGGCCGAAGGACCGGACGAGCGGCGGCAAGCCTTCTATTCTAGCAGCTTGAGCGGTCCGGTTCCAAGCCTCCTCGGGCCCGTGTCAATGGCTGGTTGAAAGCCTGTCCACTGCCGAACCTGTGGGCCGGGCGCCGCCCCACTAGCGAAGCGGGTGCAGCGTCTCGACCAGGCCCGCGATCCCGTTCCACAGGATTTGCACGCCGATGCACAGCAGGATGAACGCCGATCAGGCGCGAGACGATGGCGGTCCCGACGTCGCCCAGTCGCCGCAGCAGCCGGTCCGCGTAGCGATAGCACAGGAACACGACGAACACGACGATCAGGATGCCGACGACGTGCGCAATCGACGTCGCGATCAGCGTGCGGACGTCGCGCGCCGGGTTCGCGCCGAGCGTGATCGCGACGGAGATCGAGCCGGGGCCGACGGTGAGCGGCATCGTCAGCGGATAGAACGCCCGGCGCGCGAGGTCGACGGGCGTATTGGCGCGCGACGGCGTCGCGGGCGTGCGAAGGCGGGCGGTCCGGCTCGCTCAGCAGGTTCCAGCCCATCGCGCAGACGACCGCGCCGCCGGCGACCTGCACGGCGGGGATCGAGAGCCCGAAGAAGTCGAGCACGTACGCGCCGATGAACGTCGAGACGATCAGCAGCACGAAGCAGTTGATCGCGACGCGGCGGGCGAGGTCGTCGTGCTCCGCCGCGCGTGAGGTCGCTCGTCTTGGCGAGGAAGATCGGCGCGCCGCCGAGCGGATTGACGATCGGCAGCAGCGCGCCGGCGGCGAGCAGCAGGGGATCGAGCACATGCCGCACTTCGGGAGACAAGGCGTTCATGGGCGCGCACGGTAGCACGCCGGCGCGCTGCGTCCTACGCCGCGGCGCGACACGACGGGGCGTGCCAGGTTGCCGGTACACTGGCGCAACCGCTGCCTTCGCCTGCCCATGGCCGACACGCGTCCGTTGTTCGGGTTCCACGCCGTCACCGCGCGGCTGCGCACGCACGCCGGCTCGATCCGCGCGCTGTACGTCGACGGCGCGCGCAGCGACGCGCGCATGCGCGACCTGCTCGCGCGCGCAGCCGCGGTGCGCTTGACCGTCCATGCGGCAGACGCCGCGCGCCTCGACGACCTCGCGGGACATCGCCGCCATCAGGGCGTCGTCGCCATCGTCGACGCCGCGCTGCCGCACGTCACGCTCGACGACGTGCTCGAGCACCCGCCGGAGCCGCCGCTGTTGCTCGTCCTCGACGGTGTCACCGATCCGCACAACCTGGGCGCGTGCCTGCGCAGCGCCGACGCCTTCGGCGTGCACGCGGTCGTCGTGCCCAAGGATCGTGCCGTGGGGCTCAACGCCACGGTCGCCAAGGCGGCAAGCGGAGCCGCCGACACCGTGCCGTTCATCGCCGTGACCAACCTGGCGCGCGCGCTGCGCGAGATGAAGGAGCGCGGCGTCTGGATCGTCGGCGCCGACGCCGGCGGCGAAAGTCTCTTCGATGCCGATCTCACCGGCCCCGTGGCGTGGGTGCTGGGCGCCGAAGGCAGCGGTCTGCGCCGGCTCACGCGCGAGTCGTGCGATCGGCTCGTGGGCATTCCGCTGTCGGGGAGCGTCGAGAGCCTGAACGTGTCGGTGGCCGCCGGGATATGCCTGTACGCGACACGGCGGGCCCGCGCCACGAAGCCCGGCTGACCTGTGCCGCCGAAGCTGCCGAATCGGCCGAAGCGGTCGAGGTCGCGCAGGCGAAACGCCCCGCGAGCGTGCCCGCGGGGATCCGGCGCAAGGGCGGGCGCCGCGGCCGCTATTCCTTGAGGTCGACGCCGTAGAACGTGTGGCGGCCGAACGGCGAGAGCTTGAAGTCGACCACTTCCTTGCGCACCGGCTTCAACTGCACCGCGTGCGCGATCGTGAACCACGGCGCCTGCTCCTTGAAGATCACCTGCGCCTGCATGTAGAGGTCGGTGCGCTGCTTCTGGTCGGAGAGCGTCTTGGCCTTCAGCACGAGCTCCTCGAACGGCTGGTAGCACCACTTGGCGACGTTGCTGCCGTTGGTCTTCGCCGATGTCGCAGCCGAGCAGCGTGTGCAGGAAGTTGTCCGGGTCGCCGTTGTCGCCGGTCCAGCCCAGCATGCCCATCTGGTGCTCGCCGGCCTGCATCCGCTTGCGGTACTCGCCCCACTCGAAGCTCTTGATCTCGGCCTTGATGCCGACCTTGGCGAGGTCCGCCTGCATCAGCTCGGCGATGCGCTTGGCGTTCGGGTTGTACGGACGCTGCACCGGCATCGCCCACAGGTCGGTGGTGAAGCCGTCGGGATAGCCCGGCCTCCGCCAGCAGCTTCTTCGCCGCGGCCGGATCGTACGGATCGTCCTTGATCGCGTCGTTGTACGACCACATGCGTCGGCGGGATCGGATTCTTCGCCGCCACGCCGGCCGTCAGGTAGACGGCGTCGATGATCGCCTGCTTGTTGATCGCCATGTTGACGGCCTTGCGCACGCGCACGTCGTCGAACGGCTTCTTGGTGATGTTGTAGGCGAGGTAGCCGACGTTGAGCCCCGGCTGCTCGAGCACGGTCGACGTTCGGATCCTTGCGGATCGCGTCGAGGTCGGCCGGGTTCGGATACGGCATCACGTGGCATTCGCCCTTCTGCAGCTTGGCCCAGCGCACCGACGCGTCCGGCGTGATCGAGAACACCAGGTCGTCGATCTTGGCCTTGCCGCCCCAGAACTGCGGGAACGCCTTGTAGCGGATGATCGCGTCCTTCTGGTACTGGACCAGGTAGAACGGCCCGGTGCCGATCGGCTCCTGGTCGATCTTCTCCGGCGTGCCGGCCTTGAGCATCGCGTCGGCGTACTCCTTCGACTGCACGCCCGCGTATTCCATCGCGAGGTCGGACAGGAACGGCGCCTCGGCGTCGGTTGAGCGTGATCCGCACCGTGTAGTCGTCGACCTTCTCCACCGACTTCAGCAGCTTGGGCATGCCCATGTCGTTGAAGTACGAGTGGTTGGAGCTCGTCACCTTGAAGTACGGGTTGTCCTCCTTCCACTGCCGCTCGATCATGAACATCATGTCGTCGGCGTTGAAGTCGCGCGTCGGCTTGAACGCGCGGTGGTTGTGCCACTTGACGCCCTTGCGCAGGTGGAAGGTGTAGACGGTGCCGTCCGGCGAGATGTCCCAGCTCTCGGCGAGGCCGGGCACGACCGCCGTGCCGCCGCGCTCGAAGTCGACGATGCGGCCGTAGATCTGGCTGTTCGCGTCGAACGAGGTGCCGGTCGTGTTGACGCCGGGATAGAAGTTCTCGGGGCTGCCCTCGGAGCAGAACACCAGCGTCTTCGCCGCGACGGCCGGCCGGCGACAGCGAGCGCGGGCAGCGCCAGCGCGGCAACGGTGCGCGCGCGGGCGCCGGCGCACCCGCGGACGGTCGAATTGAAGCTTGTCATGACGGATGCTCCTGTAGGTTTGGTGCTGCGTCGTGCGCCGGTGACGCCGCAGTCTGGGCGCGAGGTCGAGACGAATGCTGCGCGAGATGGCAGGCCACCTGCCGCCCGTCCAGCGGGCGCGGCGCCGGCCGCTCGGTGCGGCAGCGCTCGATGGCGTGCGGGCAGCGGGTCGAGAACACGCAGCCCGGCGGCGGATCGAGCGGCGAGGGCCGCTCGCCTTTCAGGACGATGCGCTGCGCGCGGCTGATCCCGGCGGCGATGCCGGGCGTCGACGCCAGCAGCGCCTGCGTGTACGGATGCAGCGGCTCGCGCGAAAATGCGCTCCTTCGGCCCCTGCTCCATCGTGAGGCCGAGGTACATCACCAGCACCTCGTGCGCGATGTGGCGGACCACGCCGAGGTCGTGCGAGATGAACAGATAGGCGAGGCCCGAGCTCGTCCTGCAGGTCGGCGAGCAGGTTGAGCACCTGCGCCTGGACCGAGACGTCGAGCGCGGACACCGGCTCGTCGGCGACGACCAGCGCAGGGCTCAGCATCAGCGCGCGGGCGATCGCGATGCGCTGCCGCTGGCCGCCGGAGAACATGTGCGGATAGCGGGCGTAGTGCTCGCGGCCGCAGGCCGACCCTGGCCAGCATCGCGCGCGCGCGCTCCGCCCGCTCGGCCGCGCGACAGGTCGGTGTTGATGGCGAGCGGCGCCTCGAGGATCGCGCCGATCTTCTTGCGCGGATTGAGCGAGCCGTACGGGTTCTGGAAGACCATCTGGACGGATTTCCGGCGCAGCGCCTCGCTGCGCGGCTGTCGCGCCGACCGCGTCGACGCCCGTCAGCCGCAGCGGCTCCGGACGAGGGCGGCTCGATCAGCGAGACGAGGCGCGCCAGCGTCGACTTGCCGCAGCCCGATTCGCCGACGACCGCCAGCGTGCGCCCGGCGGCGAATCTCGAACGACACGCCGCCCACCGCCTGCAGCGTCGCCGGCGCTCGCCACGGTCCACGCCGGATCGCATAGGTCCGGGTGAGTCCGGCCGCGCGCACGACCGGCTGGCCCGCGGCGGTTCCTGCGTCGAGGCTCGTCTCGGGTTGCGGCGCGCTCGCGGCGCTCATGTCGGCAGCGGCTCCGCGCGACCTTCGCGGGCGATCGCGGCGTCGCGGCCGGATCGGCGAGCGGGAAGTGGCAGCGGACGCTCCCGTTCCCGCCAGGGGCGCAGCGCGGGTCGCGTGCGGCAGCTTCCGAGGGTGGCGTCGGCGCAGCGCGGCGCGAACAGGCAGCCCGGCGGCCGGTCGAAGAGCCCGGGCACGACGCCGGGAATCGTCGTCAGGCGCGCGTCGTCCGCGGCTGCGCTCGGGCATCGCCGCCAGCAGCGCCGCCGTGTACGGATGCTGGGGCGCGGCGAACAGCGCGTCGGCCGCCTGCGTTCCTCGACGACCTGTCCCGCGTACATCACGGCGATCCGGTGCGCCATCTCCGCGACCACGCCCATGTTGTGCGTGACGAGCACCAGCGCCATCGACCGCTCCTTCTGCAGTGCCCGCAGCAGGTCGAGGATCTGCGCCTGGATGGTGACGTCGAGGGCGGTGGTCGGCTCGTCGGCGATCAAAAGGCGTGGATTGCAGGCGATCGCCATCGCGATCATCACGCGCTGGTTCATGCCGCCCGACATCTGGTGCGGAAACTCGGACAGCCGCGCGGACGGCGCCGGGATGCCGACCTGCTCGAGCAGCTCGACGGCACGCCGCCGCGCCGCCCTGGCGTCGAGGTCCAGGTGCAGCCGCAGCGTCTCGGCGAGCTGGAAGCCGATCGTGAAGCACGGGTTGAGGCTCGTCGTCGGCTCCTGGAAGATCATCGCGATGTCCTTGCCGACGAGCTTGCGCCGCTGGCGCTCGGGGATCGCGATCAGGTCGCGTCCCTGGAAGGACAGCCGCCGCGCGCGCACGCGGCCAGGGTACGCGACGAGTCCCATCGCCGAGAGCATCGTCACGCTCTTGCCCGAGCCGGATTCGCCGACGATGCCGAGCACCTCGCCCTCGGCGACCGACAGCGAGACGCCGTCCACGGCGTGCAGCACGCCGGCGTGCGTCGGGAAGTCGACGCTGAGGTCGTCGATTTCGAGCAGGGCCACGGTCGCCTCGCTGCGCCGGGCTAGCGCTTGAGCTTGGGATCGAGCGCGTCGCGCAAGCCGTCGCCCAGCAGGTTGAAGGCGAGCACGGTGACCAGGATCATCACGCCCGGAAAGGTCACCACCCACCATGCGCGGAGCACGAATTCCCGCGCGTCGGCGAGCATGGTGCCCCATTCGGACGCCGGCGGCTGCGCACCCAGGCCGAGGAAGCCCAGCGCCGCGGCGTCGAGGATCGCCACGGAAACGCCGAGCGACGCCTGCACGATCAGCGGCGCCGCGCAGTTCGGCAGCACCTCGCTGAACATCAGCCGCCAGCGCGAGGCGCCGGTCGCCCGCGCGGCGGTGACGTAGTCCTTCGCCGTCTCGGTGATGACCGCTGCGCGCGTCAGGCGCACGTAGTGCGGCAGCACGACCACGGCGACGGCGAGCATCGCGTTCATGACGCCCGGCCCCAGTATCGCGACGATGACGATGGCGAGCAGCAGCGACGGCAGCGTCAGGATGATGTCCATGAGGCGCATGATCACGATCTCGGTCGCGCCGCGCGCGAAGCCCGCGACCAGGCCGAGCGCGATGCCGACGACGATCGACAGCGCGACGACCGACAGGCCGATCAGCAGCGAGAGCCGCGCGCCGAAGATGAGGCGCGACAGGATGTCGCGGCCGATGGCGTCGGTGCCGAGCAGGTACGCGCGCGAGCCGCCGTCCTGCCACGCCGGCGGGCGCAGGAACGCGGCGTTGTTGGTGAGGTCGGGCGGGTAGGGCGCGATGACGTTGGCGAAGATCGCCATCAGGCAGACGACCACGACGACGGCGAGCCCGGCGACGGCGCCCTTGTTGACGGTGAAGTAGCCCCAGAACTCGCGCAGCGGCCCGGGGGGCGCCGGCGCGGCGGCGAGCGCGGGGGCCAGCGATTCGCCCGCAGCGCTCACCGGAGGGCCGCCTGCCGCGCGGCGCGGTCCGGCGCCATTCGCCCTGGAGAGCGGTCCGTGACGCTCACGTCCGGCGGATCCGCGGATTGATGGCGCCGTACGCGAGGTCGACCGCCAGGTTGACCGTCATCACGATGACGCCGAGCAAAAGGATGCCGCCCTGGAGCACCGGATAGTCGCGCCGGCTGATCGCCTCGATCATCCATTTGCCGACGCCCGGCCACGAGAAGATCGTCTCGGTCAGGATCGCGCCGGTGAACAGCACGCCGACCTGCAGCCCGATCACCGTGACGACCGGGATCAGCGCGTTGCGGAACGCGTGCAGCGCGACCACCCGCACGCGCGACAGGCCCTTGGCGCGCGCGGTCCGGATGTAGTCCTCGCCCAGGACCTCGAGCATCGACGAGCGCGTCATCCGGGCGATGACCGCGAGCGGAATCGTACCCAGCACGATCGTCGGCAGCACCAGGTGGGAGAGCGCGGACGCGAACGCGCCTTTCTCGCCCGACAGCAGCGTGTCGATGGTGAGGAATCCGGTGACCGGCTCGATGAAGTACTTGACGGCGATGCGCCCGGACACCGGCGTCCAGCCGAGCTGCACCGAGAAGAGCAGGATCAGCAGCAGGCCCCACCAGAAGATCGGCATCGAATAGCCGGTGAGCGAGGCGCCCATCACGCCGTGGTCGTAGATCGAGTTGCGCCGCGTCGCGGCGAGCATGCCGGCCGGAATGCCGACCACGAGCGCGAGGACGATCGCGCAAAGCGCCAGCTCCATCGTCGCGGGGAAGAGCGTCATGAACTCGCGCAGCACCGGCTCGCGCGTGATCATCGACTTGCCGAGATCGCCGTGAAGCACGCGCCCCACGTAGATGCCGTATTGCACCAGGATCGGCCGGTCGAGGCCGTACTCCTTGAGCAGCGCCGCGTGCCGCGCGGCGTCGATGCCGCGCTCGCCGGCCATCGTCTCGATCGGGTCGCCCGGGACGAGGCGGATCAGGAAGAAAGCGACGACGGTGATCCCGACGAACGTCGGGATCACGAGCGAGAGCCGGGTGAGCAGGAATCGCAGCATCGGGAGGCGCGCACAGGTGCCGGCAGCCCGCAGCTATTGAACCACAGTTGGCCGCGCCGGCCCGGGACGCAAGCGCATTGACGCTCCGCGAGGCTTTGGGCATCATCGGCCGGCGCCGCGGGCCTCCCGTCCGGCGCGCTTGCCCTCCGTGCTCGCCTTCGTCCTGCGCCGCGTGCTGCAATCGATCGCCGTCCTGGCGGTCGTCGCCTTCATCGCCTTCGCGCTGTTCAACTTCACCGGCGACCCGATCGTGTTCATGGTCGGGCAGGACGCCACCGCCGCCGAGAAGGCGGCGCTGCGCGCCGATCTCGGGCTGGACCAGCCGAGCTACGTGCAGTTCGCGCGCTTCGTCGACAATGCGCTGCACGGCGAGTTCGGCCGCTCGCTGCGGCAGGCGCGCAAGGTCTCGTCGCTGCTCGCCGAACGCCTGCCGGCCACGCTCGAGCTCGCGTTCGTCGCGGCGCTGCTCGCGCTGGTCGCCGGAATTCCGCTGGGCGTGTACACGGCGCTGCGGCGCCGCTCGCGGCTTGCCCAGCTGCTGCTCGCCGGGTCGCTGATCGGCGTCAGCCTGCCCACGTTCCTGATCGGCATCCTGCTGATCCTGGTCTTCGCCGTCTACCTCGGCTGGCTGCCGTCGTTCGGCCGCGGCGACACCGTTTCGATCGGCGGCTGGACGACCGGGCTTTTGACGTCGAGCGGCCGCAAGGCGATCATCCTCCCGGCCGTCACGCTGTCGCTGTTCCCGCTGACGCTGATCATGCGGCTCGTGCGCGCCGAGATGCTCGAGGTGCTGCGCACCGACTACATCAAGTTCGCGCGGGCGCGCGGACTCACCGATCGCGCCATCCACTTCGGGCATGCGCTCAAGAACACGCTCGTGCCGGTCATCACGATCACCGGCCTGCAGCTCGGGGCGATCATCGCCTTCGCCATCATCACCGAGACCGTGTTCCAGTGGCCCGGCATGGGATTGCTGTTCATCCAGGCGGTCAACTTCGCCGACATTCCGGTGATGGCGGCGTACCTGTGCGTGGTCGCGCTGATCTTCGTCCTGATCAACCTCGTCGTCGACCTGTTGTACTACGCCGTCGACCCGCGCCTGCGCATCGAGCGCGCGGCCGCCGCGCACTGACATGCCAGCGGCGCCGACGCCGGTCGACCATATCCGCGCCTGGGAGGAGGACCTCACCCATGTGCGCCGCGACCTGCACTCGCATCCGGAGCTCGGCTTCGAGGAGCACCGCACGGCGCGCGTCGTGTGCGACGAGCTCGCGCGGCTCGGCATCGAGCACCATGCCGGCATCGGCAAGACCGGCATCGTCGCGGTGGTGCGCGGGCGCGCGACCGGCAGCGGCCGCGCGATCGCGCTGCGCGCCGACATGGACGCGCTGCCGATGCAGGAGGAGAACGATTTCGCGCACAAGTCGCGCTACGACGGGCGGATGCACGGCTGCGGGCACGACGGCCACACGACGATGCTGCTGGCCGCCGCGCGCTACCTCGCCGAGACGCGCAATTTCGACGGCACCGCCTACCTCGTCTTCCAGCCCGGCGAGGAAGGCTACGCCGGCGCCAAGGCGATGATCGACGACGGCCTGTTCGAGCGCTTCCCCGCCGAGCAGGTGTTCGCGCTGCACAACTGGCCGGCGCTGCCGGCCGGCAAGATCGGCATCACGCCCGGCCCGGCGATGGCCGCGGCCGACCGCATCGAGATCACGATCGACGGCCGCGGCGGCCACGGCGCGCATCCGCATGCGGCGACCGATCCCGTGCTGGTGGCCGGGCACATGATCACCGCGGTGCAGTCGATCGTCAGCCGCAACGTCAGCCCCGTCGACACCGCGGTCGTCAGCCTGTGCGCGATGCAGGCGGGCAATCCCGGCGCGATGAGCGTCATTCCGGCCCACGCGACGCTCGTCGGCACCGTGCGGACGTTCCGGCCGGCGACGCAGGACATGATCGAGCGGCGGCTCTCCGAGCTGGTGCCGGCGATCGCCGCGGCGTTCGGCGCGAAGGCGTCGCTCCGCTACGAGCGCGTCTATCCGGCCACCATCAATCACGACGCGCAGACGGCGTTCGCGATGCAGGTGGCCGAAGGGCTGGTCGGGCGCGACAACGTGGTCCGCAACCTCGACCCGTCGATGGGCTCGGAGGATTTCGCGTTCATGCTGCAGGCGAAGCCCGGCGCGTTCGCGCGCCTCGGGCAGGGCGGCGCGGACACCGGCGCGTTCCTGCACAGCAGCGTCTACGATTTCAACGACCGCGTGATCCCGCTGGGGGCCGGCTTTCTGGCGGCGCTGGCCGAGCGCGCGATGCCGCTTCCCCTGCCATGACCACGAATACGCCGGATCTGCGCCAGGCCTTCGCCGCGACCTACCGCGAGGCGCGGCAAAAATTCCTCGCCGCGGCCGCCGACGCCGGGGCGCGCATCGAAAGCGTCGAGCATCCGTCGGCGCGCGGCGCGGAAGGCGAGACGCTCGCCGTCGACACGGCATTGCTGGGCCCGGCCGACGCGCCGGCGCTCGTCTGCGTGCTCGCCGGCACCCACGGGGCGGAAGGCTTCTGCGGGTCCGGCATCCAGGTCGGGATGCTGCGCGATCCCGCGGTGCTCGCCGCGCTCGAGCGCGCCGGCGTGGCGCTTTTGCTGTACCACGCCGTCAATCCCTACGGCTTCTCGCACCTGCATCGCACCGACGAGGGCAACGTCGATCTCAACCGCAACTTCCGGGATTTCACGCAGCCGCTGCCGCGCAATGCGGCGTACGCCGAGGTGCACGGGTTCATGGTGCCGGCGACATGGCCGCCCGCGCCGGAGAACGAGGCGAAACTCGCGGCCTACGTCGTCGCGCGCGGTGCGACGGCGCTGCAGGCCGCGGTGAGCGGCGGCCAGTGCGACTACCCCGAGGGCCTGTTCTTCGGCGGCACGGCGGCGGCGTGGAGCAACACGACGCTGCGCGCGGTCATGCGCTCGCAGGCGCGCGGGCGCCGGCGGCTGGTGTGGCTCGACATCCACACGGCGCTCGGTCCGTGGGGCCACTGCGAGAAGATCCTGTCCGGCCCGAACGACGCCGCGCTCATCGCCCGGGCGCGTGCCTGGTGGGGCAACGACGTCACGTCGTTCTACGACGGCTCCTCGACGTCGGCCGTGCTGACCGGCGTCAACTTCCAGGCGGCGCTCGACGAATGCCCGCAGTCGGAGTACACGGGGATCGCGCTCGAGTACGGGACGCTGCCGGTGATGGCCGTGCTGACCGCGCTGCGCGCCGACGCGTGGCTGCGCCGGAATCCGGACGCCCCCGACGCCACCCGCGCCGCGATCAAGCGACAGGTGCGCGACGCGTTCTACGCCGACACGGACGAATGGCGCGGCCTCGTGTACGGCCAGGCGCGCGCCGCGCTGTTCCAGGCGTTCAACGGCCTGCGCGACTGATCGCCGGCCGGGACGCGCCGCATGAATGATTGTGCCGCCTCGCCGGCGCTCGCCGCATGAATGATTGTGCCGCCCCGCCGGCGCTCGCCGCATGAACGACAGCGCCGCGCCGCCCCCGCTCGCCGCGGCACCGCACGTGGGCGGGGGACTCGCCGCGCTCTGGGACAGCGATATCGCGTACGACTTCCGCCATTCGCCAGTGGCGGTGGCATCGGCCCTGCTGCTGGCGATCTGCCTGCTCGCGACGGTGTTCGCGCCGTGGATCGCGCCGCACGAACCGTTCGATCTCACCACGCTCCATTTGTCCGATGCGCTGAAGCCTCCGGCGTGGGAGCCCGGCGGCAGCCGGACCTACCTGCTCGGCACCGACGACCAGGGTCGCGACGTCCTCTCCGCGATCATGTTCGGCGCGCGGGTGTCGCTCGCGGTGAGCTTCGCGGCGGTGGCGCTGGCGATGGTGCTCGGGGTCACGCTCGGGCTGGTCGCCGGCTACGCCGGCGGCCGGGTGGACGCCGTGATCATGCGCATCGCCGACGTGCAGCTTTCGTTCCCCGCGATCCTGATCGCGCTTCTGATCGACGGCGTGGCGCGGGTCGTGCTGCCGCGCGACGCGCACGACAGCGTCGCGCTGGCGGTGCTGATCATTGCGATCGGCGTGTCGAACTGGGTGCAGTTCGCGCGCACGGTGCGCGGCTCGACGATGGTGGAGAAGCACAAGGAGTACGTGCAGGCCGCGCGGGTGATCGGGCTGACGCCGCTCGCCATCATGCGCCGTCATCTGCTGCCCAACGTGCTGGGTCCCGTGCTGGTCATCGCCACGATCAGCATGGCGCTCGCGATCGCCACCGAGGCGACGCTGTCGTTCCTCGGCGTCGGCGTGCCGGTCACCCAGCCGTCGCTGGGCACGCTGATCCGCATCGGCAACGATTTTCTCTTCTCCGGCGAATGGTGGATCACGATCTTTCCCGGCATCGCCCTCGTCGTCATGGTGCTGTCGATCAACCTGCTGGGCGACTGGCTGCGCGACGCGCTCAATCCGCGCCTGCGCTGACGCACCATTGAGCGACGCGACCCACGGCGAGGCGCGCGAAGCGCCCGGCCGGGCCGCCGCAAGCGGCCCGCTGCTCGACGTGCGCGCGCTTACCGTCGAGTTTCCGACGCGCCATGGCACGCTGACCGCCGTTCGCGACGTGACGTTCACCATCGGCGCCGGCGAGGTGCTGGGCGTCGTCGGCGAATCGGGGGCGGGGAAGTCGCTCACCGGTGCCGCGATCATCGGCCTCATCGATCCGCCGGGACGCATCGCCCAGGGCGAGATCCGCCTCGGCGGACGGCGCATCGACGACCTGCCGTACGAGGCGATGCGCCGGCTGCGCGGGCGCGAGATCGGCGCCGTGTTCCAGGATCCGCTGACCTCGCTCAATCCGCTGTACACGATCGGCCGCCAGCTCGTCGAGACCATCCGCACGCACCTGCCGCTGTCCGAGTCGGCCGCGCGCGCCCGCGCGGTCGGGCTGCTCGAGGAGGTGGGCATTCCCGCGGCCGCGCGGCGCATCGACCACTATCCGCATCAATTCTCGGGCGGCATGCGCCAGCGCGTGGTCATCGCGCTGGCGCTCGCCGCCAATCCGCGGCTCATCGTCGCCGACGAGCCGACGACCGCGCTCGACGTCTCGATCCAGTCGCAGATCATCCAGCTCCTGAAGCGCCTGACGCGCGAGCACGGCACCGCGGTGATGCTCGTCACCCACGACATGGGCGTGATCGCCGAGACGGCCGACCGCGTGGCCGTGATGTACGCCGGGCGCATCGTCGAGATCGGCCCCGTCGCCGACGTGATCCACCGTCCGCGCCACCCCTATACGGTGGGGCTGATGGGCTCGATCCCGTCGATCGTCGAGGAGCGTGCGCGCCTGGCGCAGATCGACGGCACGATGCCGCGGCCGGGCGCGATACCCGCCGGCTGCGCGTTCCATCCGCGCTGTCCGCGGGTAGTCGCGCGCTGTGCGCGCGAGCGGCCCGAACTCGCGCCGGCCGGCGCCACCGCCGCCGCCTGCTGGAACCCCGTCGACCTGCCGCGGCAGCGATGAATGCGCCGCTGCTCGAGCTTTGCGACGTCGCGCGCTTTTTCGACGTCTCGCCGCCATGGCTCACGCGGATGCTGGAGCGGCGGCCGCGCGCCATCCTCAAGGCGGTGGACGGGGTCGACGTGACGCTCGCCCGGGGCGAGACGCTCGGGCTCGTCGGCGAATCGGGCTGCGGCAAGTCGACCGTGGCGCGCCTCATCGTCGGGCTGCATGCGCCGACGCGCGGGACGATCCGCTACGGCGGCAACGTCGTCGGCGGCGCCGGGGCGCCCACCGGCGCGCCCCGGCTGCGGCGCCTGCGCCGCGGCATGCAGATGATCTTCCAGGATCCCTATGCGAGCCTGAACCCCCGCTGGCGCGTGCGCGACATCGTCGTCGAGCCGCTGCGCGCCGAGGCGCCGGGCACGAAGGAGGCGGCGCTGGCGAGACGCGCGGCGGATCTCCTCGCGCAGGTCGGCCTGGCTCCCGGCGACGGCACGAAGTTCCCGCACCAGTTCTCCGGCGGCCAGCGCCAGCGCATCTCGATCGCGCGGGCACTTTCGACCGAGCCGCAGCTTCTGGTGTGCGACGAGCCGACCTCGGCGCTCGACGTGTCGGTACAGGCGCAGGTGCTCAACCTGATGCGGGACCTGCAGCAGCGCCTCGGCCTCACCTACGTCTTCATCTCGCACAACCTGGCGGTCGTGCATCACATCGCGGACCGCGTCGGCGTCATGTACCTGGGCCGCATCGTCGAGCTCGCGCCGACGCGCGCGCTGTTTCGCGCGCCGCGGCATCCGTACACGCGGATGCTGCTCGACGCCGTCCCGGACCTCGAGATGACCGGCAAGCAGCGCACGGCGGTCGCCGGCGAAGTGCCGAATCCTCTCGATCCGCCACCCGGCTGCGCCTTCCACCCGCGCTGTCCGTTCGCCGACGCGCGCTGCCGCGCGGAGCGGCCCGCGCTGACGCGGCACGGCGACACCGCCGTGGCATGCCATGCAGTCGAGGAGGGCAGGTTGCGCTGACATGGCGGTATAATTGCGCGCCATTCGACGCCGGCGACGAAGTTCCTGCACGCCGACGTTCGTTTTTCGACGTCACCGGTCTCTTTCCTTGCGCCTCACCCAGATCAAGCTCTCCGGGTTCAAGTCGTTCGTCGACCCGACCGCGATCGGCACGCCCGGGCAGCTCGTCGGCATCGTCGGTCCCAACGGCTGCGGCAAGTCGAACGTCATCGACGCCGTGCGCTGGGTGCTGGGCGAGTCCAAGGCCTCGGCGCTGCGCGGCGAGTCGATGCAGGACGTCATCTTCAACGGCGCGGGCGAGCGCAAGCCGGTCGGCCGCGCGTCGGTCGAGCTGCACTTCGACAACAGCCAGGGGCGGATCGGCGGCCAGTGGGGCCAGTACGCCGAGCTGTCGATCAAGCGCGTGCTGACGCGCGACGGCGATTCCACGTACTACATCAACAACATCCCGGTGCGCCGCCGCGACATCCACGATCTGTTCCTCGGCACCGGGCTGGGGCCGCGCGCCTACGCGATCATCGAGCAGGGCATGATCTCGCGCGTGATCGAGGCCAAGCCCGAGGAGCTGCGGATCTTCCTGGAGGAAGCCGCCGGCGTCTCCAAATACAAGGAGCGGCGCAAGGAGACCGAGGGCCGCCTCGCGGATACGCGCGAGAACCTGGCGCGGGTCGAGGACATCCGGCTCGAGCTCGGCAACCAGCTGGCGCGGCTCGAGCAGCAGGCGCAGGTGGCGACCCAGTATCGCGAGCTCGAAGTGCGCCTCAAGCAGTCGCAGCAGATGCTGTGGTACGGCAGGCAGCAGGAGGCGGCGCGGGCGAAGGAGCGGTGCACTTCGGAAGTGGCCACGCTCACCGTCGCGCTCGACGCCCTGGTCGCCGACGTGCGCGGCGCCGAGGCGCGGCTCGAGGCGCTGCGCAGCGACCATTACGCGGCGGGAGATGCGCTGCACGACAAGCAGGGCGCCTACTACGCCGCCAACGCCGAGGTGACGCGGCTCGAACAGCAGCTCGCCTTCGCGCGCGAGAGCGAGACGCGCCTCACGCAGCAGGTCGCGCAGCTCAACGAGGCGATCGGTGCGCTGACCGGGCAGCAGGCGGCGCTGGCCGGGGATCGCGCCGCGGCCGACGCCGCGCTGGCCGATGCGCTGGCCGCCCGCGAGCGCGTCGCCGCCGAGGAATCCGCGGCGCAGGCCGCGCTGCCGCCGTTCGAGGACGCGGTCGCGGCCGCGGTCGCGGCGCTCGACGCCGTGCAGCAGGAGGCGGCGCGCATCGACCAGGACATCCGCGTCGCCGAAACCCGGCGCGACAGCAGCGCGCGCTCTCTCGACCAGTTCACGCAGCGGCGCGAGAAGCTCGCCGCCGAGCTCGCCGCGCTTGCGGCGCCCGTCAGCACCGCGATCGCCGAGATCGAGGAACAGCTCGCGCAGGAGTCGGGCGAACTCGCGGGGAAGCAGGGCGCGCAGGACGCGCTGGCCACGACGGTGCGCTCGCTGCAGGAGGAGCAGCGCGCGGCCAGCGAGGCGTGGCAGCGCGACGGCAAGCGCCTCGCGGACCTCGAGGCGCGCGCACAGGCGCTGTCCGCGCTGCAGGACAAGATCGGCCATGGCAAGGACATCGACGGCTGGCTGTCGGCGCACGGGCTGGCCGGCGCCCGGCGGCTGTGGCAGGGGCTCGACATCGAGCAGGGCTGGGAGGACGCGCTCGAGGCGGTGCTGCGGGAGCGCCTCAACGCGATCGAGGTCGCGCAGCTCGAATCCGCCACCGAATGGACGGGCGGCGACGCGCCGCCGCCGCGCATTGCCGCCTACGCGCGGGCGGCCGCCCGGCACGGGCCGGCCGCGGCCGGCGACGCGCTGCTCGCCAAGGTGCACCTCAAGGATCCGGACGTCGCCCGCCTGCTCGCCGACGGCCTGCACGGCATCCGCTGCCGTCCCGACGTCGCCGCGGCGCTCGCCGACCGCGCGGCGCTGGGGCTGGGGGAAGCCTTCGTCACGCCGCGGGGGCATGTGGTCACGGCGCAGGGCGTGGCGCTGTTCGCCCCCGACAGCGAGCTGCACGGCGTGCTCGCGCGCCAGCGCGAGCTCGGGGAGCTGGCCGGCGCGATCGCCACGGCGAGGCTCGCCGCGGAAGCGGCGCGCGCTGCGCTGGATACGGTCGAGACGACGCTCAAGGAGCGGCAGCAGACGTATCACGAGGAGAGCCTCGCGCTCGCCTCGCAGCAGCGCCGCGCGCACGACCTGGAGCTCGAGCTGATGCAGCTCAGGCAGGCGGCGGAGGCGGCCGAGCGTCGCCGCACGCAGATCACGCAGGAGAGCGCCGAGGTCGAGACGCTGCACGCGGCGGAGCGCGACGCGCGCGCCGGGCTCGACGCGGCGATCGCCGACCTGCAGTCGCGGCTGCACGATGCCGGCGCGGCGCAGGAGGCGGCGCGTCACCGCCGCAACGAGGTGGAGGTCGCGCTGACGCACGGGCACGAGCGCGTGCGGCAGGCCGAGCGCGCGGTGCAGGAGGCGGGGTTCGCCGAGCGCAGCGCGCGCGACCGGCTCGCCGAGCTCGATCGCCGCGACGAGTCGCTGGTCGCCCAGGTCGCGCAGCAGCAGGGGCTGCTGGCGCAGCTGTCGAGCGAGCGGCAGGCGATCGACTGGACGCCGGTCGAGGAGGCGCTGCAGCGCCAGCTGATCGCGCGCGGCCAGGCCGAGGCGGCACTGGCGGCGGCGCGCGACGCCCAGGAGTCGCTGGGACAATCGCTGCGCGAGGCCGACGAAGCCAGGGTCGTCGCCGAGCAGAAGCTCGACCCGGCGCGCACCAAGATCCAGGAGATGCAGCTCAAGGAGCAGGCCGCGACGCTGCAGGAGCAGCAGTACGCCGAGCAGCTCGCCGAGGCCCACGCCGACGTCGCGACGCTGCCCGAGGCGCTGAAGGCATGGGGTGCGGTGCGCACGCTGCCGGCGGAGATCGAGCGGCTGAGCGCCGCGATCGCCGAGCTCGGCGCGGTCAACCTCGCGGCGCTCGACGAGCTCAGGCAGGCGAGCGAGCGCAAGGATTACCTCGACCGCCAGGCCGGCGACCTGACCGAGGCGATGGCGACGCTCGAGTCGGCGATCCGCCAGATCGACCGCGAGTCGCGCGAGCTTTTGCAGCAGACGTTCGACCAGGTCAACGAGAACTTCTCGCGGCTGTTCCCGGCGCTGTTCGGCGGCGGCGAGGCGAAGCTCGTGCTGACCGGCGACGAGATCCTCGACGCGGGCGTGCAGGTGACCGCGCAGCCGCCGGGCAAGCGCAACGCCTCGATCCACCTGCTTTCAGGCGGCGAGAAGGCGCTGACCGCCATCTCGCTGGTGTTCGCGCTGTTCCAGATCAATCCGGCGCCGTTCTGCCTGCTGGACGAAGTCGACGCGCCCCTCGACGACCCGAATACCGACCGCTTCTGCAAGCTGGTGCAGCAGATGGCCGCCGACACGCAGTTCCTGTTCATCTCGCACAACAAGATCACGATGGAGATGGCGCAGCAGCTCATCGGCATCACGATGCCCGACGCCGGCGTGTCGCGGGTCGTCGCCGTCGACATCGCCGAAGCGCTGGAGCTCGCCGAGTCCGGCTCCGCGCGCGCGGTCGCCACGGCGGCCTCGTAGCCGAACCGTTATCGTCACGGCGCGCGCTATAATTTCCGCGATGACGGTACGTCCTTTCGCTGCGCGCGCCGTCCGGCGCGCCTCAGGTTGCCGATGCGCATGAGCGCGACCGGCCGCCCCGAGGGCGAATTGCCACTCGGCGCGACGGCACAGAGGATCGGCTGGTGAGCAATCTGCAGCTCGCCCTGATCGTCGCCGGCGTGGCGCTGGTCCTTTGCGTCATCCTGTTCAACTGGTGGCAGGAGCGCCGCGTGCGGCGGCGGATCGACGCCGCCTTCCGTCCGGCGTCGGCGCCGGACGCCCCGCGGGTCGAGCCGACGCTTCGCGCGCGCGACGATGGCGGCGGCGCATCCGCGAGCGCGGCGCGCGGCGGCGCCAACCCGGGGGGGGCGCACGTCGCCCGCGACGTCGAGCCGGCGGAGTCTTCGTTCGTGCCGCCCATGGACGTGATCGCCAGCGTCCCGGCCGACGCCCCGGCGATGGCACCGGTGGAGGAACGACGGTCCGCAGGCCCGCAGCCCGATCCCGACATCGAATGCATCGTCGCGCTCCAGCCGGCGGAGCCGGCGCCCGCGGGCGCGGTGGCCGCGGGGCTCACCGCGCGACTGGGCAAGCCGCTGCGCTGGTTCGGTCATCGCAGCAGCGGGGTCGGCTGGGTGCCGATCGGCAAGGACACGCCCGGCACGTTCGACCAGTTCGCGGCGTGCCTGCTGCTCGCCGACCGCAACGGACCGCTGTCGCGGACGCAGCTCGAGGCGTTCGCGCGCGTGCTGGGGGAACTCGCGCCGACGCTCGGCGCGTCCTTCGTCCCGCCCGACGTCGAGGCGGAGGCGGGCCGGGCAGAGACCCTCGACGCGCTGTGCGCCGACCTCGACGTCCAGATCGGCCTGTCGGTGCTCAAGCCCGACACCCCCATCGCGGGCACGCGCCTGCGCGGCGTCGCGGAGGCGGCCGGATTCCACTTGGCACCGGGCGGGCGCTTCGAGTACGTGAACGAGGACACCGGCGCGGTCGAATACGCGCTGCAGAACCTGCGCAACGAGCCGTTCACGGCGGACTCGCTCCGCCTCACCGCGACGAGCGGCGTCGTGTTCATCCTCGACGTGCCCCGGCTGCCGGATCCGGTTCGCTCGTTCGACCGCATGAAGCTCGCGGCGAAGCGGATGGCGCACACGCTCGGGGGCGAGCTCGTCGACGACAACCAGCGCGCGCTCGACGATGCCGCCCTCGCGAAGATCCGCACGCAGATCGAGACGGCGGCCGGCGCGCTCAAGAGCGGCTACATCGAACCGGGCAGCCCGCGCGCGCTGGCGTTGTTCGGGGCCTGAAGCGGCCATGGCCGCCGGCAGTGCCTCCGGGATTCCCGCGGCGGCGGCCCGGCGCGCCCGCGCCCTCGCCGGCGAGATCGAGACGCACAACTACAACTATTACGTCCTCGACGCTCCGACCATTTCGGACGCCGAGTACGACCGGCTGTTCCGCGCTCTGCAGGCGCTGGAGGCCGAATATCCGGCGCTGGTGACGCCCGATTCGCCGACGCAGCGCGTCGGCGGCAAGCCGGCGGCGGCCTTCGCGCCGGTCGGTCATGCGATCCCCATGCTGTCGATCCGCAGCGAGACGCTGACCGGCCCCGCCGGCGCCCTGCAGTTCGACGCCCGCGTGCGCCGCGAGCTCAAGCTGGCGGCCGACGCCCCGGCGGTCGAGTACATGGCGGAGCTCAAGTTCGACGGCCTCGCGATCAGCCTGCGTTACGACGAAGGGCGCCTCGCGGTGGCCGCCACGCGGGGCGACGGCGAGACCGGCGAGGATGTGACACGCAACATCCTGACGATCCGCGCGATCCCGACACGGCTTCGCGTGCGCAAGCCGCCCGCGGTGTTCGAGGTGCGCGGCGAGGTCTACATGCGCCGCGCCGATTTCGCGGCGCTGAACGCGCGCCAGGTCGCGGCGGGGCAGAAGCCATACGTCAATCCGCGCAACACGGCCGCCGGCGCGGTGCGCCAGCTCGACCCGGCGATCACGGCGACGCGGCCGCTGCTGTTCTTCGCCTACGGTCTCGGGGAGACGCGCGGATTCGACCTGCCGCCCACGCAAAGCGCGCTGCTCGACCTGCTGGAGACCTTCGGCTTCCCCGTCAACCGGGATCGCCGCGTCGCGCACGGCGCGGCGGAGCTGCAGCGGTTCTACGAGGACATCGCCGGGCGGCGCGCCGCGCTTCCGTTCGAGATCGATGGCGTCGTCTACAAGGTCAACGCCCTCGAATTGCAGCGCCGCCTGGGCTTCGTCACCCGCGAGCCGCGGTGGGCGGTCGCGCACAAGTTTCCGCCCGAGGAGATGCGCTCCGAGGTCCTCGGCATCGACGTCCAGGTCGGCCGGACGGGCGCGATCACGCCGGTCGCGCGGCTGGCGCCGGTGTTCGTCGGCGGGGTCACCGTGACGAACGTCACGCTGCACAACGAGGACGAGGTGCGGCGCAAGGACGTGCATGTCGGCGACACCGTCGTCGTCCGGCGCGCGGGCGACGTGATTCCGGAGATCGTCGGCGTTGATTTGCCGAAGCGGCGGGCCAACGCCCGCGCCTTCGTGATGCCGACGACCTGCCCGATCTGCGGCTCGGCGGTCGTGCGCCTCCCGGACGAGGCGATCGCGCGCTGCGAAGGCGGCCTGTTCTGCCCGGCGCAGCGCAAGCAGGCGCTGCTGCATTTCGCGGGGCGGCGCGCCCTGGACATCGAGGGACTGGGCGAGAAGCTCGTCGACCAGCTCGTCGACGGCGGCATCGTCCACACGCCGGCCGACCTCTACAAGCTCGGCCTCGCGAACCTCGCCGCCCTGGAGCGGATGGCCGACAAGAGCGCGGCCAACGTCGTCGCGGCGATCGACAAGAGCCGGCAGACGACGCTCGCGCGTTTCATCTTCGCGCTCGGCATCCGCCACGTCGGCGAGGCGACGGCGAGGGACCTCGCCGCGCATTTCGGCGCGCTCGACGCGCTGATCGGTGCAAACGAGGCGGCGCTGCTCGAAGTCAACGATGTCGGGCCGGTGCTTGCCGAGTCGATCGCGCGCTTCTTCGCCGAGGCGCACAATCGCGAGGTCATCGAGCAGCTGCGCGCCGCCGGCGTGAGCTGGCCCGAAGGCCCGCCGCAGCGCCGGCCGGCCGGCGTCCTCGCGGGGCTGACCCTCGTCCTCACCGGGACGCTGCCGGCGCTCGCGCGCGACGATGCGAAAGCCCTGATCGAGGCGGCCGGGGGCAAGGTCGCCGGCAGCGTGTCGAAGAAGACCGACTACGTGGTCGCCGGCGCCGACGCCGGCAGCAAGCTGGCGCGCGCCGAAGCGCTCGGCGTCGCCGTCATCGACGAGGCCGGCCTCGAGGCGCTGCTCGCCGGACGCCAACCCGCGAGGACCCCATGAAGAACATCACCAAAGCCGTCTTTCCGGTCGCCGGCCTCGGCACCCGCTTCCTTCCCGTGACGAAGGCGAGCCCGAAGGAAATGCTGCCGATCGTCGACAAGCCGCTGATCCAGTACGCGGTCGAGGAGGCGGCGGCGGCCGGCATCACCGACATGATCTTCATCACCGGCCGCAACAAGCGTGCGATCGAGGACCACTTCGACAAGGCCTACGAGCTCGAGACCGAGCTGGCGCTGCGCAACAAGACTGCGCTGCTCGAAGCGGTGCAGGCCGCCACGCCACCCGGGATCAACTGCATCTACATCCGCCAGACCGAGGCGCTCGGCCTCGGGCACGCCGTGCTGTGTGCGGCGCCGGTCGTGCAGGACGAGCCGTTCGCGGTCCTGCTCGCCGACGACCTCATCGACGCCACCGTGCCGGTGATCAGGCAGATGGTCGACGTCGCGGCGCGCGAGAACGCGTCGGTGATCGGCGTGATGGACGTCCCCGCGGCGGACATCGGCAGCTATGGCATCGTCGAGGCGGATCCGGAGCCGGCCGGCGAGCGCATCGGCCGCATCGCGCGCATCGTCGAGAAGCCGAAGGCGGGGACCGTGCCGTCGACGAAGGCGGTCGTCGGGCGCTACGTGCTGTCGCCGCAGATCTTCCACCACTTGCGGACGATGCCGCCGGGGGCCGGCGGCGAGATCCAGTTGACCGACGGCATCGCGCGCCTGATGGCGGAGGAGCGGGTGCTGTCGTACGAATTCGAGGGGCGCCGCTACGACTGCGGCAGCAAGCTCGGCTACCTCGAAGCGACGGTCGACTTCGGGCTCCGGCACGCCGAGGTCGGCGCGGCCTTCGCGAAGTTCCTCGCCGGGCGCCAGCGGTGACGCTCAACGAGCTGCGCTACATCGTCGCCGTCGCGCAGGAGCGCAGCTTCGGGCGCGCCGCGGGGAAATGCTTCGTCAGCCAGCCGGCGCTGTCGGTGGCGATCCAGAAGCTCGAGGAGGAGCTCGGCGCGCAGCTGTTCGAGCGCGGCAAGAGCGAGGTGACCATCACGCCGCTCGGCGAGCGCATCGTCGAGCAGGCACAGAAGGTGCTGGAGGAATCGGCGCGCATCAAGGAGATTGCGCAGTCCGGCCGCAACCAGCTCGTCGGCGTGCTGCGCCTCGGCGTCATCTATACGGTGGGACCGTACCTGTTGCCCGATCTCGTCCCGGCGCTGCATGCGCTGGCGCCGCAGATGCCGCTCGACATCGAGGAGAACGTCACCGAGTCGCTGGAAGCGCAGCTCAAGTCCGGGCGGATCGACGCCGCGATCGTCGCGCTGCCGTTCCAGCCGCCGGGCGTGGTCACCGAGTTCCTCTACGAGGAGCCGTTCCAGATCGTCGTCCCGCTGGGCCACAAGTGGGTCAAGCGCAAGAGTGTGGCGCCGGACGAGCTCTCCGCCGAGCACACGATCCTCCTGAACGTCGGGCATTGCTTCCGCGACCAGGTCCTCGACGCGTGTCCCGAGCTCAACCGCACCGACGCCCAGGTGACCCGCACCAATTCGCTGGAGACGGTGCGCAACATGGTCGCGTCGGGCCTCGGCGTGTCGGTGCTGCCGCGCGACGCGCTGACCCCGAAGTACCACAGCAAGCTGGTGGTGCCGGTGCCGTTCACGCAGCCCACGCCGGCGCGGCGCGTGGCGCTCGCGCACCGGAAGAGCTTTCCGCGCCCGGCGGCCATCGCCGCGCTGCGGGAGGCGGTTGCGGTGTCGCGGCCGAAGACCGGCGCGCGAGCGCGGGCCGCGTGATCAGCCCAGGAAGTAGTGCGGAATCCAGGCCGCGAGGTCGGGAACGAAAACCACGAGCAGCAGCACCGCCACTTCGGCCGCGATGAACGTCCAGCAATAGCGGATCGTCTCGCTGTACCGGCAGCCGGCGATGCTGGTCGCGACGAACAGCAGCACCGCGACGGGCGGAGTCGTCGAGCCGATCTGCGTCGCCATGACCATCAGCAGGCCGAGCTGGAACTCGTCGATGCCAAAGCGGCGCCCGACGACGACGGCGACCGGGATCAGGATGATCAGGATCGCCATCGAGTCGACGAACATCGTCAGCACCAGCATGATCGCCATCAGCAGCAGCATGACGGCGATCTTCGTCCCCGCGACGTGGGTGATCGCCGCCAGGACGATGTCGTTGAAATTGAGGTACGACAGCAGCCAGCCGAAGGCGCCGGCGACGCCGATGATCCCCGACACCATCGCGGTGGTGATCGCCGCGCGGATGAACAGCCGCGGCAGGTCGCGGAGCTTGAGGATACGGTAGATGAAGAAGCCGACGAAAAAGCCGTAGAAGCACGCCACCACGCCCGCCTCGGTGGCGGTGAACGCGCCGCTCAGGATGCCCCCGACGACGAGCACCGGCGCGAGCAGCGCCGGCCAGACGCTGACGGTCGCCCGCGCGACCTTGACGAGATCGAAGCGTCCGCTGGTGCGCTGCAGCTCGGGGTAGGCGGCTGACAGCGAATACAGCCGGATGACGACCATCAGCCCGATGCCGATCAGCGCGCCGGGAACGATCCCGCCGAGGAACAGGCCCCCGATCGACACGTTCGCCATCGAGCCATAGACGATCATGGTCATGCTGGGAGGGATGATCGCGCCGATCGTGCCCGCGCAGGCGACGAGCGCGGCCGCGAAGCCGGGCTTGTAGCCGCGATCCTTCATCGCCGGCACGAGGATCGAGCCGATCGCCGACGCGTCCGCGACCGACGAGCCGGACACGCCGGCGAACACCATGCTGGACACGACCGACGCCTGCCCCAGGCCGCCGCGCCAATGCCCGACGACGGTCTCGGCGAACTCGACCAGCTTTTTCGAGATGCCGCCCGCCGAGATCAGCTCGCCGGCGAGGATGAAATAAGGCAGCGCCAGCAGGCTGAAGTTGTCGAGCATCGCGAACATCTTCTGCGGGAACAGCGCGGGCACCAGCGACGGCGTCGCGAGGATGCCGGCGAGCCCGACGATTCCCATCACGAGCAGCACCGGCACGCCGAGGGTGATCAGCAGCAGGAGAAATACGAAGAGCCAGACGAGCATTCAGTGCGCGCCGAGCGGGTCGGGCGGCGGCTCGTGCCAGCCGAAGTGCGCCGCCAGGCGGCGCAGCGCGACGAAGGCGAGGTAGACGCTGCCGATGACCATGCCGGAGTAGACCCGGTCCATGGGCCAGCCCAGGCCCGGGCTCTCCTGGAACTGCGCGACCTGCATCACGGCGATCGTGTAGCGGCCGATCGCCAACGCCAGCGCCAGCCACAGCATCTCGGTGAGGATCCCCACGCCGCGCTGCACCGGCTCCGGCGTCAGACGCAGCACCATGTCCATGCCGAGATGCGCGCCGCGGCGGTACGCGATGGGAATCGCCAGCATCACCATCCAGATGTGCCCGAACTTCTGGAACTCCTCGCTCCACGACAGCGGCAGACTGAGCACGAAGCGGTTGAAGACCTGCAGGCCGCCCGCCAGCGTGAAGACGAGGAAGACGGCGAACACCGCGAACTCGACCCCGCGGTCGATCGCGCGGAAGGCGCGGGCGAGTCTCATCGAGCGTCGGCGGGTGGCATCGCCAGGCGCGTCCCTTTTCGCGCAGGGTGGGCTACTTCGTCTCGCGGATGGTCTTCAGCAGGTCTTCCGCGCCTGCGGTCTTCGCGAGCTGGTCCTGCAGCGGCCCGGCCGACTTGACGAACTGCGTCTTGTCGATGGGGTTAACGATCATTCCCTTCGCCTTGAGCTTGTCCATGGCCTCGGCGGCGCGCTGGACGGAAAGGCTGCGGTTGACGTCCTGGGCGAGCTTCGCGGCGGCGGCGACCACCTCCTTCTCCTTGTCGGTGTAGCCGTCCCATTCCTTCTTCGAGATCACGGTGACCGTCGGGCCGAACAGGTGCTCGGTCAGCGCGATGTACTTGGCGACCTCGTAGTACTTGCCGGTGTAGATGACGGCCGACGCGTGCTCGAAGCCGTCGAGCACGCCGGTCTGCAGCGCGGTGTAGACCTCGCCGAACGCCATCGGCGTCGCGTTCGCGCCCATCGCGTTCAGCGCGGCGACGTAGGTGGGCGTCTGGATCGTGCGGATCTTGAGGCCCTTGAGATCCTCCGGCGTCTTCACTTCCTTCTTGGTCGTGACGACGTTGCGGTAGCCCCAGCTGTCCTGCCAGCCCAGCACCTTGAGGCCGAGCTTCTCGTGCTCGGCAGCGAGCGTCTGGCCGACCTTGCCGTCGATCACGTGATGGTAATGGTCATAGTTGTGCCACAGGAAGGGCAGGTCGAGCACGCCGATCCGCTTGTTGAAGTTGCCGTGGATGGCGGTCCCGCCGATGTGGATCGTAGCGCCGGCGCCGAGCTGCATGCCCTCGATGACCGCGCGCTCCTCGCCGAGCGCGTTGGCGGCATAGATGCGCGCCTCCAGCGTGTCCGAGTTGGTGTTGATGTAGCTGGCGATGATCCACGCGACCATGTGGTTGTCGTTGGCGACGTCGGGCGCCGTCGCGTGCGAGATCTTCACCTGCTTCTTCGCCTGCGCCTCGGCGACCGTGCCGTGCAGGCACACGGCCGCGGCCACCAGCGCCAGCGTCAGACTGCGCAACGTCGACTTCGGATTCATGGCGTTCCTCCTTGTGCGGCCCGGGTGGATCCCTGGGTCATCGGTGTGGCCGCGATCGGCCGGTGACAGCGCCGCCGCGGCGGCGCGCGGCGGTCGACCGTGGACGTTCGTACGCCGGCGCCAGGTCGCGCGCGGTGCCGGCGAGCAGCTGCCGCATGGCCCGGTCGGCTTCGTCGGGACTGCGGCGGCGGATCGCCTGCGCGACGGCCCAGTGCTCGGCGAGCGAATTCTCGTAGCTCGCCCGGGCATTGCTCGACACGCGGAACGCGGCGAGCAGCGCGGTGCGGATCGCGGCGGCGATGCGGACCAGCAGGCGGTTGCCCGTGGCGGCGATGATCCGCTCGTGAAAGTCGAGATCGTGACGGCAGCAGGCGTCGATGTCGGCCGGCAGCGCATTCGCCATCGCCCGGAACGCCGTCTCGATGCCGACGATCTCCTCGGGCGTCGCCCGCGCGGCCGCCATGCGCGCCGCGGCGGGCTCGAAAATCTCGCGGACGTCGAGCAGGTCCATCAGGAATTCGGGGTCGGGCGGCGCCGCGGCGTACCAGCGCAGGACGTCCGGGTCGAGGACGTTCCAGCGCTCCTTGGCGTTGATCGTCGTGCCGCGGCGCGTGCGCCCCTCGACCAGGCCCTTCTGCGCCAGCGCGCGCAGGCCCTCGCGCAGCGACGGCCTGCTGATGCCAAGGCGCTGGGCGAGCTCCACCTCGGTCGGGAGCAGGTCGCCGGGCTGGCGCTTGCCGGAGACGATCTCGAGGCCGAGCGTGTCGACGACGCCCTCCGATTTGAAGCGGCGCGCGCCCGCCGTCGAAGCGCGGCGCGTCGATGCGCTGGTCCGGACGGTTCGGTCGCGATGGGCGGGCATGGCGCGGGTTTGAAGCGCGATTACATTTGTCGGACACATTGCCATTAAAGTCCGACATAATCAACGCCCGCGCCGCGCTTCGCGGCGCCTGCGGCGCGAGGATGCGAATGATTGCGGATCTGAAGGGCAGGTCGGTGCTGATCACGGGCGCCTCCACGGGGATCGGCGCAGCGGCCGCACGGGCGTTCGCCGGCTGCGGCGCGCGCGTCGGCGTCCACTACAACGCCAGCGAGGCGGCGGCCGGCGCGGTGGCGGACGAGGTGCGCGCGCTGGGCGCGGAGGCGGTCCTCCTCCGGGGCGACGTCACGGTCGAGGCGGACGTGCGCCGCATCGTCTACGAGGCGCGTACCGCCTTCTCCGGGATCGACGTCCTCGTCAACAATGCCGGCGGCATGCTCGGCCGCGTGCGGATCGACGAATACACGGCCTCGCACATCGAGCGGGTGCTCGCGCTCAACGTCGTGCAGGTCGCGCTGTTCATGCGCGAGGTCGCGCCGGTGATGCGGGCGCAGCGTCGGGGCAACGTCATCAATGTCACGTCGATCGCCGCGCGCAACGGCGGCGGCGGCGGGGCCATCCTCTATGCCGCCGCCAAGGGCTTCGTGTCCACGGCGACGCGCGGCTGGGCGAAAGAGCTCGTGGGCGACGGGATCCGGGTGAACGCGGTGTCGCCGGGGGTGATCACGACGCCGTTCCACGAGCGGTATTCGAGCGCCGAGCAGCTGATGGCCATGCAGGCGACGATCCCGATGAACCGGCTCGGCAGCGCGGACGAATGCAGCGGCGCGTTCCTGTTCCTCGCGTCCGACGCGCTGTCGGGCTACGTGACCGGACAGATCCTCGAGGTCAACGGCGGCCAGTACATGCCCTGACGCGCCCGTCAGCGCCGGCCGCCTGCGCGAGGCGGCGGGGCAGCTGATGCTCAGGCGCCCGCGAGCGGGAGGATGTCCGCCAGGCGCGCCACGACGAAGTCCGGCGGCGGCGCGTGGCGCTCGACCGGCAGGCCGTCGCGATTGATCCAGAAGGTCGTGAAGCCGAACGCCTTCGCGCCGGCCGCGTCCCAGCCGTTGGACGATACGAACGCGATGCGCTCCGGCGGCAGCCCAAGCCGGGCCGTCGCCAGGCGATACACCGCAGGGCTCGGCTTGTATACGCCGGCATCGTCGACCGACAGCACGTCGTCGAGCGCGTCGCCAAGGCCCGTCGCGTCGACCAGCGGCGCGAGCATGGCGCGCGTTCCGTTGGACAGGATGATGCGCGGCCGCGGCGCGATCGCCTGCAGCGTGGGCAGCGCGTCGGGAAACGGCGACAGATGCGCATACGCATCGAGCAGGCGCCGGCGCGCGCCGGCATCGAGCGGCAGCGCCAGCGCGGCGATCGCATAGTCGAGCGCATGCGCGGTGACCGCGGAGAAATCCTCGCGCGGTTGCGACGGCGTCGCCATCAGCGACTGGAGCCAGGAATATTCGAGCTGCTTCCCGCGCCACAGGCGCGACAGCGCCGCGCCGTGCCCGGGCGCGAGCGCGTCGGCGAGCGCGGTGACCGAGTGCACGTCGAACAGCGTGCCGTAGGCATCGAAGACGAAGGCGGCGAGTGACGTTGTCATGGCCTCGTGCGCGAATCGAATGGATCGTGGTCGAGCGAGCGGACCCCCGCGTTCGCGCGATCGTCACCGCGCGGCGCGGACGGACAAAAAAAGAGGGGTTACACTTGCGCGTAACCCCTTGGTTCATTTGGTGGGCGATACTGGGTTCGAACCAGTGACCCCTGCCGTGTGAAGGCAGTGCTCTACCACTGAGCTAACCGCCCCGCGAACCCAGACAGGAGCCGCGATTTAATCACAGCGGGGAGGGCCCGGCAAACCGCCGGGGCGAAGCTGTAGAGGCTTGTCCAGGACACCGATGCACAAATGTGGTGCGTGGGCTGCCCTCCGATGATTCGATCGGGAGACAGCGGCGACCGCCGTGTACGCTAAGGGCCTGCCAGGCAAGCCTTTCCCCCCGTGGCTTGCGCCTTGCTTGAGTGTACCGACCGCGATACACGCCCCCCGATGTCCCCCCTCCCTTACGACGAAATGCGCACCGGCGACAGCCTCGTGCGGGCGCATTACCGGGCTTTCGCCGACTGGCTCGACCGCACGCCGCCCGAGCGCATCGCGCAGAAGCGCGGTGAAGCGGAGCGCGCGTTCCATCGCGTCGGCATCACGTTTGCCGTCTACGGCGAGGATGCCGGCACCGAGCGCCTCATTCCGTTCGACATCGTGCCGCGGATCATTCCCGCCGGCGAATGGCGGACGCTCGAGGCGGGCCTGAAGCAGCGCGTGCGCACGCTGAACCTGTTCCTGCACGACATCTATCACGAGCAGGCGATCCTCAAGGCCGGCGTGGTGCCCGCGGAGCGCGTGCTCGGCAATGCCCAGTACCGGCGCGAGATGGCAGGGATGGACTTGCCGGGCGGGATCTACGCGCACATCGCCGGCGTGGACGTCGTGCGCGCGGACGCCGGCGACTACTATGTGCTCGAGGACAATCTGCGGGTGCCGTCGGGCGTGTCGTACATGCTCGAGAACCGCAAGATGATGATGCGGCTGTTTCCCGAGCTGTTCGCGACGCGCTCGATCCGGCCGGTCCAGCACTATCCGGACCTCCTGCTCGAGAACCTGCGCGCCGTCGCGCCGGCCGGCGACGACCGGCCGACGGTGGCGGTGCTCACGCCAGGCGCCTACAACTCGGCCTACTTCGAGCACGCGTTCCTCGCCCAGCAGATGGGCGTCGAGCTGGTCGAGGGAATCGACCTGTTCGTCCAGAACGACACCGTCTTCATGCGCACGACGCGCGGCCCCCAGCGCGTCCACGTGATCTACCGCCGCGTCGACGACGACTACCTCGATCCGCTGGCCTTCCGCAAGGACTCGATGCTGGGCGTGCCGGGCCTGTTCGCCGCGTACCGCGCCGGTCGCGTGACGCTCGCCAACGCGATCGGCACCGGCGTCGCCGACGACAAGTCGATCTATCCGTACGTTCCCGACATGGTGCGGTTCTATCTCGCCGAGGAGCCGATCCTCAAGAACGTGCCGACCTACATGCTGTACCGGCCGGCGGAGCTCGACCACGCGCTCAGCCACCTTTCCGAGCTGGTGGTGAAGGAGGTGCACGGCGCCGGCGGCTACGGGATGCTGATCGGGCCAGCGGCGTCCAGGGCCGAGATCGAGGCGTTCCGCGCGCGCATCGTGGCGGCGCCGGAAAAATACATCGCGCAGCCGACGCTCGCGCTGTCCACCTGCCCGACGTTCGTCGAGGCCGGCCTCGCGCCGCGCCACATCGACCTGCGCCCCTACGTCCTGTCGGGCGCCGACATCGACCTCGTGCCCGGCGGGCTCACGCGCGTCGCGCTCCGGGAAGGCTCGCTCGTCGTGAACTCGTCGCAGGGCGGCGGCACGAAGGACACCTGGGTACTCGCCGAGTAACGACCATGCTCTGCCGCACCGCAAACGAGCTGTACTGGATGGCCCGCCACATCGAGCGGGCCGAGAACACCGCGCGGATGCTCGACGTGACGTACCGGACGTCGCTGCTGCCGTACGACGTGCGCGAACCGGGGATGGCGTGGGCGGAGCCGTGGTCGGTGCCGCTCATCACCTCCGGTCTCGCTACCGCCTATTACGAGCGCTATCCCGGGCTCACCGCCGAGAGCGTCCTGAAGTACATGATCCTGGACGCCGGCAACCCGTCGTCGATCTTCTGCTGCCTGCGCGCGGCGCGCGAGTCGGCGCGGTCGGTGCGCGGGGCGATCACCTCCGAGATGTACGAGGACCTCAACTCGGCCTGGTTCGAGATGCGCGGCTACGACTATTCGCGCATCGATTCCGCCGGCGTGTCCGACTTCCTCGACTGGGTGAAGATGCGCTCGCACCTGTTCCGCGGCGTAACCTTCGGGACGATGCTGCGCGACGAGGCGTACCACTTCATCCGCCTGGGCACCCACATGGAGCGCGCCGACAACACCGCGCGCATCCTCGACACCAAGTACCACATCCTGCTGCCGTCGGCCGAGGACGTGGGCGGCGCCGTCGACTACTACCAGTGGCAGTCGCTGCTGACCTCGGTGTCGGGCTTCGAGTCGTACCGCAAGATCTACAGCGACGTCATCACGCCGCGGCGCGTCGCGGAACTCCTCGTGCTGCGCGACGACATGCCGCGGTCGCTGCACAGCTGCATGAACTTCATCTTCGAGACGCTCGAGCTTTTGTGCGACCAGCACAGCATGGAGCTGTCGCGGCAGGCCGGCGAGCTGCATGCTCGGCTGCACTACGGCCGCACCGACGACATCATCCACTTCGGGCTGCACGAATACCTCGTCGACTTCCTGGAGCGGGTCGCCGCGCTGGGCAAGGAGGTATCGCGCGTGTTTCTCGTACCCGCCTACTGACGCCTTCGGTCAGCGCTTTCCCATCCGGTAGAATCGGCCCTTTTTTGCGGCGCACCACGCCCTCATGACCTACTGCGTAGCGATGTGCCTCGACGCCGGGATGATCTTCGCCTCGGACTCGCGGACCAATGCCGGCGTCGACCAGATCGCGCGCTTCTCGAAAATGCGCGTATTCCATCGGCCGGGCGACCGCATGATCGTCACGCTGTCGTCGGGCAACCTGTCGATCACGCAGAACGCCGTCAACATGCTCGAGCAGCGGGCCCGCGCCGGCGACAAGACGCCGAACGTGTGGAACGCCGAGTCGATGTTCGACGTCGCCGGGCTGCTCGGCGACGCCCTGCGCGAGGTGAAGACGCGCGACGGGCCGTACCTGATGCAGAACAACATCGACTCCTCGGCGAATTTCATCGTCGGCGGGCAGGTGAAGGGCGAGCCGCACCGCCTGTTCGAGGTCTATACCGAGGGCAACTTCATCGAGGCCACCGCGGACACCTGCTATTTCCAGATCGGCGAGTCCAAGTACGGCAAGCCGGTGATCGACCGGGTGGTCAACCGCCGCACGTCGCTGATCGACGCGACCAAGTGCACGATCGTGTCGTTCGACTCGACGATGCGCTCCAACATCTCGGTCGGGCTGCCGATCGACCTGCTCGCCTACGAGGCCGACACGCTGGAAATCAAGCTGCAGCGCCGCGTCGACGAATCGGACCCGTACTTCCAGATGGTCCATACGCAGTGGGGCGAAGGTCTGCGGCGCGTGTTCGCGCAATTGCCGGACCCGGACTGGGTATGATGGGACAGCCCGGGGAGCGGTTGAGATGACCGTCGCTGCCTCCGCGCTGGCGGGGAGCTGACGCTTCGATGGCGATCCGCGTCGCGCTCCTGCACCGGACGACCTATCGGTTCGACCGGCAGGTCGGCCTGTCGCCGCACGAGATCCGCCTGCGTCCTGCACCGCACTGCCGCACGCCCGTGCTCGGCTATTCGCTGACGGTGGAGCCGGCGGATCACTTCCTCAACTGGCAGCAGGACCCGTACGGCAACTGGGTGGCGCGGCTGGTCTTCCCGGAGCGCTCGGACATCCTGTCGGTCACCGTCGACCTCACGGCCGACATGACGGTGATCAACCCGTTCGACTTCTTCGTCGAGCCGTACGCCGAGCAGTATCCGTTCCAGTACGCGCCGGCGCTGGCCAAGGAGCTGATCCCGTTCCTGGAGACGGCCCCGCTGACGCCGCGCCTGGCGCAGTGGCTCGCCGCCTTTCGCGCGACGATCCGCCCTGGCGAGCCGACGCGTCGATCTGTTCGTCCGCCTCAATACGCAGCTCCAGCGCGAGATCAGCTATCTGGTGCGCATGGAGCCGGGCGTGCAGACGCCCGACGAGACGCTCGAGCGCGGGTGCGGGTCGTGCCGCGACTCGGGATGGCTGCTCGTTCAGGTGTTCCGTCACCTCGGCGTCGCCGCGCGCTTCGCGTCCGGGTACCTGATCCAGCTCGTCGCCGACGTGAAGGCGCTCGACGGCCCTTCGGGCACGGACCGCGACTTCACCGACCTCCACGCATGGGCCGAGGCGTTCATTCCCGGCGCCGGATGGATCGGCTTCGATCCCACGTCGGGCCTGCTGGCCGGCGAGGGCCACCTGCCGCTCGCGTGCACGGCCGATCCCGGCAACGCGGCGCCGGTCATCGGCTACACGGATGTCTGCGAGACGCGGTTCGACTTCGCGATGCAGGTGTCGCGCATCCACGAGGACCCGCGCGTCACCAAGCCGTATACGCCGGGCCAGTGGGAGGCGATCAACGCGCTCGGCGCGCGGGTCGACCAGGACCTCGTGGCAGGCGACGTGCGGCTCACGCAGGGCGGCGAGCCCACGTTCGTCTCCGATCGACGACATGGACGGCGCCGGAATGGAACTACCTCGCGATGTCGCCGGCGAAGCATGAGCTCGCGGAGAAGCTGCAACGGCGGCTCAAGCACCATTTCGCGCCGGGCGGGCTGCTGCATCAGGGACAGGGCAAGTGGTATCCCGGCGAGCCGCTGCCGCGCTGGGCGCTCGGTATCTTCTGGCGCACCGACGGCGAGCCGCTGTGGCAGGACGAGGCGCTGTTCGCCGACACGACGGTACCCGGCACCGCCACCCTCGACGCCGCGGCGGAATTCGGCCGGCGCGTTGCCGCGACGCTCGGCCTGCCGGCCGGTCACCTGATCACTGCGCACGAGGACGTGCCGAAGCTCCTGATCGACGAGGCGCTGCTGCCGGTCAACGCCGACCCGATGCAGGCCGATCTCACCCAGCCGGGCGAGCGGGCGCGCCTCGCGCGGCTGCTCAGGCTCGGGCTCGACAAGCCCGCCGGTTTGGTGCTCCCGCTGAAGGCCGTCGAAGCGCCCGATGGCGTGGTCTGGGAAACCAGCCGCTGGCCGCTGCGCCGCGAGCGGCTGTACGCCATCGCCGGCGATTCGCCGCTGGGCCTGCGGCTGCCGCTCGAGTCTCTGCCCGACCTGCTGCCGGAAGACGAGGAGCACGATCCACCGGTCGACCCGTTCGCGCCGCACGCGCCGCTGCCCGGTCGCGCGGCGCTGGCGTCGCGGCCGGGGCGCGCCCGCGGCGAGGCGCCGCGCGAGGTGATCAAGACCGCGCTGGCGCTCGAAGTCCGCGCCGGCCATGTCCACGTGTTCATGCCGCCGCTGGTGCGCATGGAGGCGTATGCGCTGCTGCTTGCCGCGCTCGAGGAGACGGCGCGCGCCCTGTCGCTGCCGCTGGTCATCGAGGGCTACGCGCCGCCGCGCGACGCGCGCGTCCGGGTCCTGATGGTGACGCCCGATCCCGGCGTGATCGAGGTGAACATCCACCCGGCGTCGTCGTGGCCGGAACTCGTCGCGACGACGACGACGCTGTACGAGGAGGCGCGGCAGGCGCGCCTCGCCACCGAGAAATTCATGCTGGACGGACGCCACACCGGCACCGGCGGCGGCAACCACATGACGCTCGGCGGCGCGACGCCCGCCGACAGTCCGCTGCTGCGCCGTCCCGACCTCCTCAAGAGCCTGATCACGTACTGGCAGAATCATCCCGCGCTCTCGTACCTTTTTTCCGGCATGTTCATCGGCCCCACGTCGCAGGCGCCGCGCGTGGACGAGGCGCGCGACGACCGTCTCTACGAGCTCGAGATCGCATTCCAGCAGCTGGCGCGCAAGCAGCGCACCTCCGACGGCGACGCGCTGCCATGGCTCACCGACCGCCTGTTGCGCAACCTGCTCACCGATCTCACCGGCAATACGCACCGCTCCGAATTCTCCATCGACAAGCTGTACTCGCCCGACGGGCCCACCGGGCGCCTCGGCCTGCTCGAGTTCCGTGCGTTCGAGATGCCGCCGCACGCGCAGATGAGCGCGGTGCAGCTGCTGCTTTTGCGCGCGCTGGTCGCCCGCTTCTGGAAGGCGCCGTACCAGGGTGACCTGATCCGGTGGGGGACGGCGCTGCACGATCGCTGGCTGCTGCCGCACTTCGTCACCGCCGACATGCGCGACGTCGTCGTCGACCTCGAGCGCTTCGGCTACGACTTCTCGCCGCAGTGGTTCGACCCGTTCGTGGAATTCCGCTTTCCGCGCTTCGGCACCGTCGACTACGCCGGGGTGACGATCGAGCTCCGGCAGGCGATCGAGCCATGGCACGTCCTCGGCGAGGAAATAAGCGGGGCGGGCGCCGCGCGCTATGTCGATTCGTCGATCGAGCGGCTGCAGGTGCGCATCGTCGGGATGACCGGCGGAGCGCCATGCGCGTGACCTGCAACGGCCGCGCGCTGCCGCTCACTCCAACGGGCGTGCCGGGCGAGTTCGTCGCCGGCGTGCGCTTTCAGCGCGTGGAGCCCGCCGTCCGCGCTCCATCCGACGATCGGCGTGCAGGCGCCGCTGACCTTCGACCTCGTGGACCTGTGGGCGCAGCGTGCGCTCGGCGGCTGCATGTATCACGTCGCGCACCCGGGCGGGCGCAACTACGAGACGTTCCCCGTCAACGCCAACGAGGCCGAGGCGCGGCGGGTGGCGCGCTTCTGGCCGCACGGACACACGCCGGGCCCGGTCACCGTGCACGCCGAGCCGCCCAACCCCGCGACGCCGTCGACGCTCGACCTGCGCTGGCAACCGACCTGACCCAGGCGTCGCGACACGCCGGCGCCGGCCGTACCGTGTCGCGCAGTTCCGGCCCACATCGATGACCGTCCGCACCCGCTTCGCCCCCAGCCCCACCGGATTCCTGCACCTCGGCAACATCCGCTCGGCGCTGTTCCCGTGGGCCTTCGCGCGCCACCACGGCGGCACGTTCATCCTGCGCATCGAGGACACCGACGTGGAGCGGTCGACGGCGGAGGCGGTCGACGCGATCGTCGCAGTCGATGGCGTGGCTCGGCCTCGACTACGACGAGGGCCCGTACTTCCAGATGCAGCGGATGGACCGCTATCGCGCGGTGCTCGACGACATGCTCGCGCGCGGCCTCGCCTATCGCTGACTACATGTCGAGCGAAGAGCTCGATGCCTTGCGCGCGGAACAGCATGGCGCGCGGCGAAAAGCCGCGCTACGACGGCCGCTGGCGGCCCGAGAACGCGACCGGAACGGCGCCGCCGCCGAGGCGTGGCGCCGGTCGATCCGCTTTCGCAATCCCGACGACGGCGTCGTCGCGTGGGAGGACGCGGTGAAGGGCCGCATCGAGATCGCCAACGCCGAGCTCGACGACCTCGTCATCGCGCGCGCCGACGGCACGCCGACGTACAACTTCTGCGTCGTCGTCGACGACCTCGACATGCGCATCACGCATGTCATCCGCGGCGACGATCACGTCAACAACACGCCGCGCCAGATCAACATCCTGCGCGCGCTGGGCGCCGCTCCGCCGGTGTACGCGCACCTGCCGACCGTGCTCACGCCCGAAGGGCGACAAGCTGTCGAAGCGCCACGGCGCGCGCGGCGTGCTGCAGTACCGCGACGACGGCTACCTGCCGGAGGCGCTCGTCAACTACCTGGCAAGGCTCGGCTGGTCGCACGGCGATGCCGAGGTGTTCTCGCGTCAAGCAGTTCGTCGAATGGTTCGATCTCGAGGGGCTGACGCCGTCGCCCGGACGCTTCGATCCCGAAAAGCTCGCGTGGCTCAACCACGAGCACATCAAGCGGCTCCCCGACGACGAGCTCGGCGCCCGCCTCGTGCCGTTCCTCGAGCAGCCGGGTCTCGACTGGCGCGCCGGACCGCCACCGGAGGCGTGGCCGCGCTGCTGCGCGATCGCAGCCCCACGCTCGCCGAGATGGCGGCGGCCGCGCACTATTTCTACGTGCCGCCGCACACCCGCGCCGGCGCTTCTCGCCGAGCGCGGTCACCGAGGCGGTGAAGCCCGCGCTCGCCCGTCTCGCGGGCGCGATGGCGGACGTCGAGTGGACCCGGGACGCGCTCGGCGCCGCGATCAAGTCCGCGGCCGGCGCGCATGGGGTGAAGGCGCCGCAGGTGATGATGGCGCTGCGCGCGCTGGTGACGGGGCAGTCGCAGACGCCGGCGATCGACGCGGTGCTCGCGCTGCTGGGCCGCGAAACGACCCTCGCGCGATGGAAGGCGGGCATTGACACTATAGCGCGATGCGCGGCCGGCGTCGCGGTTGCGCGCGACGCGGACGGTTCCGGTAAAATACGGAATTTCCGGGGCCTGCCGAATGACCAAGTTCGTCTTCGTGACCGGCGGCGTCGTGTCCTCGCTGGGGAAGGGCATCGCCGCCGCGTCCCTGGCCGCGATCCTCGCGTCGCGCGGCGTCCGCGTCACCAATCTCAAGCTCGACCCCTACATCAACGTCGACCCCGGCACGATGTCGCCGTTCCAGCACGGCGAGGTGTTCGTCACCGACGACGGCGCCGAGACCGACCTCGACCTCGGCCATTACGAGCGCTTCACCGACGTGCGGATGGCGAAGCGCAACAACTTCACCACCGGCCAGATCTACGAGAGCGTGATCCGCAAGGAGCGCCGCGGCGATTACCTCGGCGGCACCGTGCAGGTCATCCCGCACATCACCGACGAGATCAAGGCCTGGATCCAGACGGGCGCCGGCGATGCCGAGGTCGCCGTCGTCGAGGTCGGCGGCACCGTCGGCGACATCGAGTCGCTGCCGTTCCTGGAGGCGATCCGCCAGCTCGGCATCACGCTGGGCCGCGACAACGTCTGCTACATCCACCTGACGCTGGTGCCGTACATCCCGACGGCCGGCGAGATGAAGACCAAGCCGACGCAGCACTCGGTGAAGGAGCTGCGCGAGATCGGCATCCAGCCCGACGTCGTGCTGTGCCGCGCCGACCGGCCCGATGCCCGACGGCGACCGGCGCAAGATCGCGCTGTTCACCAACGTGCCCCCCGAAGCGGTCATCCCGGCGCTCGACGCCGACTCGATCTACAAGATTCCCGCGGCGCTGCACGCCGAGGGCCTCGACGTCATCGTCTGCAAGAAGCTCGCGATCAATCCGCCGCCGGCAGACCTCACGACGTGGAAAAAGCTCGTCGACGCGCTCGAGCATCCGGACGAAACCGTCACCATCGCGATGGTCGGCAAGTACGTCGACCTGACCGAATCGTACAAGTCGCTGTCCGAAGCGCTGATCCACGCCGGCATCCACACGCGGTCGAAGGTCGGCATCCACTACGTCGACTCCGAGGCGCTGGAGCGGGACGGCGTTGCTGCGCTCGCCGGCGTGGACGCGATCCTCGTGCCCGGCGGCTTCGGCAAGCGCGGCGTCGAAGGCAAGATCGCGGCGATCCGCTACGCGCGCGAGAACGGCGTCCCGTACCTCGGCATCTGCCTCGGCATGCAGCTCGCGGTCATCGAGTATGCGCGCCACAAGGCCGGCCTCGCGCGATGCCAACAGCACCGAGTTCGAGCCCGACACGCCGCACCCGGTCGTCGCGTTGATCACCGAATGGCAGAACCGCGATGGGTCGATCGAGCGCCGCACGGCGGCGAGCGACCTGGGCGGCACGATGCGCCTCGGCGCGCAGCCCTGCGAGGTGGTCCCCGGAACGCTCGCGCACCGGATCTACGGCGCGACGCGCGTCGCCGAGCGGCATCGGCACCGCTACGAGGTCAACAACCACTACCTGCCGCGGCTGCAGGCCGCGGGGCTCACGGTCAGCGCATGGGCCAAGAGCGAGACGGCCGGCGATCTTTGCGAAATGATCGAGCTGCCGCAGCATCCGTGGTTTTTCGGCTGCCAGTTCCACCCGGAGTTCACGTCGAACCCGCGCCGCGGCCATCCGCTGTTCGTGAGCTTCGTGCGCGCCGCGCTGGAGGCCAAGGTGCGCGGCCGTGCGCGCCCGGCGGGCGCCGTGCCCGAGCTGGTCGCGTCGGCCTGATCGCGTGAAGCTCTGCGGCTACGACGTCGGCCTCGACCGGCCGTTCTTCCTGATCGCGGGGCCGTGCGTCGTCGAGTCGCGGCAGCTGCAGATGGACGTCGCGGGCGAGCTCAAGTCCATCTGCGCCGAGCTCGGGATTCCCTTCGTCTTCAAGTCGTCGTACGACAAGGCGAATCGCAGCTCGCACGCGTCGTACCGCGGGCCGGGGATGGAAGCCGGCCTTGCGATCCTCGCCGACGTGCGTCGCCATGTCGAGGTCCCGGTGCTGACCGACGTCCACGCCGAGGACGAGATCGCGGCGGCCGCCGCCGTGGTCGACGTGCTGCAGACGCCGGCTTTCTTGTGCCGGCAGACCGACTTCATCCAGGCGGTCGCGCGTGCGGGCAAGCCCGTCAACATCAAGAAGGGGCAGTTCCTGGCGCCGGAGGACATGAAGCAGGTGGTCGCCAAGGCGCGCGCGGCGAGCGGCACCGACAACATCATGGTCTGCGAGCGCGGCGTGTCGTTCGGCTACCACAACCTGGTATCGGACATGCGCGCGCTGGCGATCATGCGCGACACCGGCTGCCCGGTCGTCTTCGACGCGACCCATTCGGTGCAGCTGCCCGGCGGCAGGGGGACGGCCTCCGGCGGCCAGCGCGAGTTCGTGCCGGTGCTCGCCCGCGCGGCGGTCGCCGCCGGGGTCGCGGGGCTGTTCATGGAGACGCACCCCGATCCGGACAAGGCGCTGTCGGATGGGCCCAACGCCTGGCCGCTCGGACGCATGCGCGCGCTGCTCGCCACGCTCAAGGACGTCGACGCGGCCGTCAAGCGCTCCGGCTTCCCCGAGAACGAGCTGATGGTCCCGGCCTGACCGACCCAGGGGGAGCAAGCCATGTTCGTGCATCTGGTGCTGATCAAGCTCAAGCCCGGCGTCGGGCGCGACGACGCGCGCGTGCGCGCATGGCAGCCGATGATGGCGGCGCTGCCGCAGAAGTGCAAAGGCATCGTCTACATGGAATACGGCTGGAACACCACCGACCGGCCGGTCGCCTACGATTTCGGCGTCAACATGGGGTTCACGACGCGCGCCGCCCTCGATGCCTACGGCCCCGATGCGTACCATCAGGAGGTCGTGGCCAAGCAGCGCGAGTTCGCCGACTGGATCATCTGCGACTACGAAAAGCCGGACCGCACGTAAGGGAGGAAGGAATGAGGGAGGCATTGACCACGCGCGCGGGCGATCGTCGCGCAGGACGCGTCGAGCGCGCGGGGGCGCCATGAGCGCAATCGTCGACGTCATCGCCCGCGAGATCCTCGATTCGCGCGGCAACCCGACGATCGAGGCCGACGTGGTCCTCGAGTCCGGCGTGTCGGGCCGCGCCGCCGTGCCGTCCGGGGCGTCGACCGGCTCGAAGGAGGCGATCGAGCTGCGCGACGGCGACGCGAAGCGCTACGGCGGCAAGGGCGTCATGAAGGCCGTCGAGAACGTCAACACGGAGATCTGCGAGGCGGTGCTTGGCCTCGACGCGACGGAGCAGGGGCTGATCGACAAGACGCTCATCGAGCTCGACGGCACCGACAACAAGGGGCGCCTCGGCGCCAATGCGATCCTCGCCGTGTCCTGCGCCGTGGCCAAGGCCGGCGCGGAGGAGTCGTCGCTGCCGCTGTACCGTTACCTGGGCGGCGCCGGCCAGATGCAGCTGCCCGTCCCGCTGATGAACGTCATCAACGGCGGCGCGCACGCGAACAACGCGATCGACCTGCAGGAGTTCATGATCGTTCCGCTCGGGGCGCCGACGTTTCGCGAAGCGCTGCGCTACGGCGCCGAAGTCTTCCATGCGCTCAAGAAGCTCATCGACGGCAAGGGCATGCCGACCACCGTCGGCGACGAGGGCGGCTTCGCGCCGAACCTGCCGTCGAACGAGGCCGCGCTGGCGCTTTTGGTCGAGGCGATCGACGCGGCGGGCTACACCGCCGGCACCGACGTCGCGCTGGCGCTCGACTGCGCAGCCTCCGAGTTCTACCGGGACGGGCGCTATCACCTCGAAGCGGAGAACCGCGCGCTCACGTCGGAGCAGTTCGCCGACGTCCTGGCGACGTGGGCCGACAAGTATCCGATCGTGAGCATCGAGGACGGCATGTCCGAGCACGACTGGGACGGCTGGAAATACCTGACCGAGCGCGTGGGCAGGAGCGTGCAGCTCGTCGGCGACGATCTGTTCGTGACCAACACCAGGATCCTGCAGCAGGGCATCGCGCGCGGCGTCGCGAATTCCATCCTGATCAAGATCAACCAGATCGGCACGCTGTCCGAGACCTTTGCGGCCATCACGATGGCCAACCGCGCCGGCTACACGGCAGTGATCTCGCACCGCTCCGGCGAGACCGAGGACTCGATCATCGCCGACATCGCGGTGGGGACGAACGCCGGCCAGATCAAGACCGGCTCGCTGTCGCGCTCCGACCGCATGGCGAAGTACAACCAGCTGCTGCGCATCGAGGAGGATCTCGGCGATGCCGCGAGCTATCCCGGTCGCGCGGCGTTCTTCAACCTGCGCTGAACGCCAAAGGGCCGCCGTGCGCTGTCTCGCCTGGATCTTCGTCGCGCTGATCGCCGCCTTGCAGTACCCGATGTGGCTCGGCAAGGGCGGGTGGCTGCAGGTGCGCGAGTACGATCGCCAGGTGGGGCTGCAGCGCGACGCCAATGACAGCCTCAAGGCGCGCAACGACGCGCTGGCGGCCGACGTGCGCGACCTCAAGACCGGCTACGAGGCGATCGAGGAGCGCGCGCGCAGCGAGCTCGGCATGATCCGGCAGGACGAGGTGTTCTTCCAGATCCAGGCGGGCAGTGCGGCGAATCCGCCGGCCAAGGCGGATCCCGCCAGTCATTGAGAAGGAAACAGCGGCAGTCCGCCGCCGCGCCTTCCCGCGGTACGCCGAAAGTCCCTCCCAACGCGCGGCCGCGCATCGCTGTTCTTTCGCCACTGCGCCCGACGAGGAGAACGAGGCCATGCAGCAGCGCGTCACTTCGCGGGACAATCCGCGCGTCGCACAGGCGCGCCGGCTGGCGCAGTCGTCCCGCGACCGCCGCAAGCTCGGCCGCTGCGTGCTCGAAGGCGAGCACCTCGTGCGTGTCTACGTCGACCGCGTCGGCCCGCCCGAGACGCTCGTCGTCGTCGACTGGGCGCTCGACCATCCGGGCATCGCGGCGCTGGTGCGCGACGTCCCGCCGTCGCGCGTCGTTCAGGTGCCGCCCACGCTGTTCGCGGAGATCGCGGCGCTGCCCATCGACGTCGGCGTGCTGGCGGTCGTCCCGACGCCGCGCGCGCCGCCGCAGGCGCGCCCGCGCTTCGCGCTGCTGCTCGAGGACGTCCAGGATCCCGGCAACGCCGGGGCCATCCTGCGCACGGCGGCCGCAGCGGGCGTCGACCAGGTCCTGCTGTCGAAGCACTGCGCGTTCGCCTGGTCGCCGAAGGTGTTGCGGGCCGGCCAGGGCGCGCATTTCCTGACGAGCCTCGCCGAGGATGCCGACCTCGTGGCGTGGTCGGCGCAGTTTCGCGCACAGGGCGGGCTGCTGATGGCGCTGGATGCGCACGGCGGCGAATCGCTCTATGGCCCCGCGCCGGTGACGTTTCCGCTGGCGCTGGCCGTCGGCAACGAAGGTGCCGGGCTGTCGGAGGCGCTGCTGGCCACGGCCGACCGCCGCGTCGCGATCCCGATGCCGGGCGGCATGGAGTCGCTGAATGCCGCGGCCGCCGCCGCCGTGGCGCTGTTCGAATGCCTGCGGCGCTCGCTACAGGAGCACCGCTGAGAAGTACGCGGTCTCGGTGCAGCCGCCGCCCACCGGGGCCACCCAGCGGCCCTCGATGCCCTGCGCGGTCGCGCGCAGCTCCGAAATCCGGGCCGCCGTCGACAGCACGGTGTTGCCGCCCTGCGTGCACTTGTACTCGGCGTTGGCGGCGTCGTATTGCCGCCCGTGCTGTACCAGCGTGCCCGCCAGCGTGCAGGCATAGGCGGGGAAGGTGAACGTCATCGAGAACGCGCTGGCGTTCTGCTGGACCTGCAGGTCGTACGTCGGATGATACGAGCCGCCGTTGCTGCACCCGCTCTGCACGCCGGCGAGGCCCCCCGTGTACGCGCCGGCGAGGTTGATCGCCGTCAGCGACTGGCGTTCGATCGCCGTCACGACGGTGCCGGCGCCGACGACCACGTAGGTGAGCGTCGCCTGGTAGTCGTTGTCCGCGCTCGGACGGAACTGCGCCGAGCCCACCTGCTGCGCGGGAATGGCGTCGCCGGTGTTCCACGGCTTCGCGTAGTGCGTGCCGCTGGTGTTGGCGTAGAGACCGCCGCTGTAGGCGCCCTGGCCGTCGGGCGCCAACTGGGCGGTCAACCACGTCGGCTTGTTGTCCTGGCCGTAGATGTAGAAGGTCACGAACATGAAGTTGTCCGACTGGACGACGTTGACCCCCCAGCCCGATTCGTCCGGATTCCACCACAGGTCGGTGTAGTCCGCGGCCTGTGCGGCGAGCGGGAGAAGGGTGGCGAGGGAGAGCAGGCGGGCAAGGCGCAGGAAGCGGGACGTCATGACGTTCATCGAGAGGCTCGCGGCAGTGCGATGCCCGAGTTTACCTGCTGGCGCGCGGGCCGGCGGCGTCGCGTCAGATCGACGCGGCGAGGCGCGCGATGTCGGCGCGCAACGGCATCGACGGCTGCGCGCCGGCCCGCGTGCACGCGAGCGACCCCGCCGCCAGGCCCTCGCGCAATGCGCCTTCGAGCGACACCCCGCGATCCAGTGCCGCGGCGAGCGCGCCGACGAACGCATCGCCCGCGCCGACCGTGTCCACGACCGCCACGGCGGGCGCCCGCAGCGCCGTGCTTCCTTCTCGATGCGCGGCGACCGCCCCGCGCGCGCCCAGCGTGACGACGGTGGCCGGACCGTGCACGGCCTGCAGCGCCGAGGCGAACGCCGCCGGCGCGGCGGGCAGGCCGAGCGCAGCGGCGACGGCCGCGGCCTCGGACTCGTTCACGACGAGGACGTCGATCGCCGCCAGCAATGCGCGGGGCAGCGGCGTGGCCGGTGCCGCATTGAGGATCGTGCGCACGCCCGCAGCGCGGGCGGCGGCCGCGGTCGCGACCACGGTCTCCAGCGGGATTTCCAGCGCCATGACGACGCTGGTCGCCGCGCGGAGCTTCGCCGCGGGCAGGGCTTGCGTCGTCACCGTCGCGTTGGCGCCGGCGATCACGGTGATCGCGTTCTCGCCGGCGTCGTCGACGTGGATCAGCGCCAGTCCTGTCGGCGCGGCGACCGTGCGCACGCCGGAGACGTCGACGCCGTCGGCACGCAGGAGCGCCAGCGCGGGCCCGGCGAAGGCATCGTCGCCCACGGCGCCAACGAGCGCCACGTCCGCGCCGGCGCGCCGCGCAGCGAGCGCCTGGTTCGCGCCCTTGCCGCCGGGAAGCGACGCGAACGCCGTGCCGGCGAGCGTCTCGCCCGCGCGCGGCAGGCGCGCGACGCGCACGACGAGGTCGAGGTTGATCGAGCCGACGACGACGATCATCGGCGCAGCGCGGCTAGCGCGGGTAGCTGTTCACGACGCCCTTGACGAGCAGGATGTTGCCGTACGGGCGCAATTCGCCCGTGCGCACGACGACGAACGCGTTGCGCGCACGGGCATAGAACTCGCTGCGCTCGAGCTGCCCGATCTCGCAGTCCGCGAGGCCGTGATCGCTCATCGCCGCGGCAAAGTCGGCCACGGTCTCCGGCACGGCGGCGGGGTCGCCGATGACCTGCATCGTGAACGCCGCCGGCACCGCGTGGGTGTCGAGGGGAAACACGGTGAGGACGGCGTCCAGCACCTTGGGCGCGTCGGCGCCGCGGAGCTCGACCACGCGGCGGCCGAGCGTCGTCGCGGGGAAATTGGCGTCGACGATGGCGGCCTCGTCGCCGTGGCCCATCGCGGCGAGCGCGTGGACCAGATCGGGGAGCAGCAGCGGGTGAATTCCCTTCAGCATCGCGCGATCAGGCCTTGACGCCGCCGTGCGTCAGGCCGGCGACGATTTCCTTCTGGATGAAGATCGTGAGCACGAGCACCGGGAGGGTGACCACGATCGCCGCGGCGGCGAGCGGCCCCCAGGCCAGTTGCTCGAACGTGAGCACATTGTAAACGGCGGCGGGCAGCGTGCGCGTGGCGCGGCCGGCAAGCACCGCGCCGAAGACGAAATTGTTCCAGGAGAATATGAAGGCGAGGATCGTGCCCACGACGATCCCCGGACGGGCGAGGGGCAGCGCGACGTAGCGGAACAGCGTCCATGCGCTGCCGCCGTCGATCAGCGCGGCTTCCTCGAGCTCCTTCGGCAGCGTCTCGAAATAGCCGGCCATGATGTAGACGACGATCGGCACGGTGATCACCAGGTGCGTGATCACCAGCGCGCCGAGCGTGTTGTTGAGGCCGAGGAACTGGAACACGGTGAACAGCGGAATCAGGTACGACAGCGCGGGTGTCATCCGCGCGATGAGGATCAGCACCGTCAGCTTCTGCGCGTTCAGCCGCGCGATGCCGTAGCCCGCGGGCACGCCGACGAGCAAAGCGAGCAGCGTCGCGCCGCCCGACACGACGATGCTGTTCCAGAAGTAGAGCCCCATGGAGTTCTCGGTGAACACCTGGACGTAGTTCCTGAGGGTCGGCGGGCTGGGGATGAAGACCGGCGGATAGGCCAGGTTGTCGATCTCGTTCTTGAGCGACAGCGACAGCATCCAAAGGAACACCAGGATCGCGGGCGAGACGATCACGACGACCGACAGCCAGAAGCCGGCGCGGCGCAGGCCGCGCCGGCGTCGTGCCCGCGTCACGCCCGGTGACGCGGCCGCCGGCGCCCGGACCAGGGTCTCCATGGTCAGCCGGCCGCCCATTGCGTGCGCTGCCGCACGTGGAGCAGCAACAGCGCGAGCGCGAGGATGAGTGCGAAGAAGACGACCACCACGGCGGACGCGTTGCCGATGTTGTAAAAGGCGAACGCCTGCAGGTACAGGTACAGGTTGATCGTTTCCGATGCCGTGCCGGGACCGCCCTGCGAGATCACGTAGATCGTGTCGAACGCCTTGACCGCGTCGATCGTGCGGATCACGGCGGCGACGAACAGGAACGGCGCGACCAGCGGCAGCGTGATGAAGCGGAACAGCTGCCATTCGGTCGCGCCGTCGAGGCGCGCGGACTCGTACGGCTCGGTGGGCAGCGCGGCGAGGCCACCCAGCACGATCAGCATGACGAGCGGCGTCCAGTGCCAGATCTCCACCAGCACGAGGCTGGGGATCACCAGCGTGGGCGAATAGACCCACAGCGACGGCGGCAGGCCCACGAGCGAGAGCAGGTAGTTGAGCACGCCCTGCTGCGGATGGAACATCATCGTCCACACCAGCGCGACGGCGACCGGCGTGGCCATCATGGGCATGGTGAATACCGCGCGCAGCGCGCCGCGGAACGGAAACTCGCGGTGGAAGATCAGCGCGGCGACCGTGCCCAGCACCAGCGGCACGATGACGGCGAGCAGCGTGAAGTAGATCGTGTGGCCGACCGCCTCGAGGAAGCGCCGGTTGGTGACCAGGTTGACGTAGTTCTCGAGGCCGACGAAATGCGCCTGCGTGCCGATCTTCCAGTCGAACGCGCTCATCCAGACGGTGAACAGCCACGGGAAGACGATCACCGCCCCCACGACGACGAGCGCCGGGACGACGAACCAGCGCAGGTTGCGCCGCCGCCGCGCGAAGAACGCGGAGGGTGCTGCGGTCGTCGCAGGCTCGTTCATGGGACCACTGCCGGTGCGGGCTGCATGGTTTGCCTGACCGCAGGGGCGTGCGCGGCGGCCGGACGCGGCGACGACCCGGGCACCCTCAGCCTGTGCGAGAGGAGGGCGCCCGGGGGCGGGCCGCCGCGCGGACCTAGGCCTTTTCGCTCTTGTCCAGCACGGGCTGGAATTCCGCGGTGGCCTTCTTGAGCTCCGCCGGCGGGGTCGGCGCCGTTGATCATATTGGTGAGCGCCACGCCGAACACGTCGCGGAACTCGGTCACCGGCGCGATCACCGGGAGGCCGGGCTGCGCGATCGCCGCCGATTTGAGCATGCAATCGACCCATTCCTTCGGCGCCTTGAAGTCGGACGACGCCTGCGCGGCCGCGTAGGCCGAATTGCGCACCGGTGCACCGGCGGCCGCCTGCAGCATCCTCGTCTGGTTCGCCTTGTTCGACGCCCACTGCAGGTAGAACCAGGCGGGACCTTTTTTCTTGCTGTAGGTCGAGATGCCTTCGCCGTCGGCGAACAGGGCGGAGACCTGCTGCCTCGGACCTGCCGGCATGACACCGTAGCCGACCTTGCCGACGATGCGCGACTTGGTCGGGTCCTCGAGCGGCTGCGCGAAGCCGATGCCGTCGAGCCACATGGCGGCCTTGCCCTGCAGGAACAGGCTCTGCGATTCGTTCCAGTTGAAGCCCGCGACTCCCTGCGGACCGTACTTGGCCATCAGCGTCTGGTACATCTTCGCGCCCTCGACCGCCTCGGGGCGGTCGGTCAAGAGCTTGCCGTCCTTGTCGACGAAGCCGCCGCCGTAGCCCAGCAGGAAGCTCGACCACACGGGGACGTTGGCGTTCTTCAGGCCGCGGCCGACGAACCCGGCGATGCCCTTGCCCGGATCGTTGAGCTTCGCCGCGGCGTCGATCATTTCCGCGAACGTGAGCGGATACTTGACGCCCTTGGCGGCGAAGAGCTCCTTGTTCCAGTAGACGACCCACGGGTCGAGGTTCAACGGCAGGCTCATGACGCGGCCGTCCTGCTCGCGCGCGTAGAAGAGGCCGCCCTTGGCGAAATCGTCGAAGTCGAGGTCCGGGGAGGCGAGCGACTTGTCGGCGATCATCGGTCGCAGGTCCGTCAGCCAGTTGTTCTTCGCGAACTGGCGCTTCTGCACGTGGTAGGACAGCGCGATCACGTCGAAGCTGGGATTGCCGGAGTTGAACTCGATGACGGCCTTCTGGCGCTGCTGCTGCTCGGGAATCATCTCCGAGCCGACGACGATGCCGGTCAGGTCCTCGAACTCCTTGTGGTACTTGGTGAGCAGGTCGCCGCGCGGGCTCTTCACCAGGAACACCTCGATCTTCTCGCCCTTGAACTTCTTCCAGTCGAACGCGCCCTGCGCATGCGCAGCGAGCTGGCCCGCCCCCGGCAGCGCGCCGAGCGCCGCCGCACCCGCGCCGGCCTGCAGGAGACGGCGCCGCGACGCCGAAACGTCGTGATCCTGAGTTGCCATGGAAATCCTCCCTCGTGTGCGGGCGTACGCGCCCGTTTTCATCTGGCGCCGGCCGCGCGGCCGGCGCGCTTGCAGTGCTGCCCGGCATCGTAGCGCGAATGCACGCCGGCGCGGCGGTAAGCCGCTGCAGGTTTCCGCGCGCGAATCCGGTTCCGCTCGGCCGATGGCTGCGACGGCCGATGGCTGCGACGGCCGATGGCCCCCGCGGCCGATGGCTCCGACAACGGCTAACGGAACCGCCGGATCCGACGGCTAGTGGATCTGGTCCAGATCGCGGAAGACCTCGATCAGCCGCTCGGCCGTGCAGCCGGGCGCGCGCGCCACCGCGAGGATCTTCGCCTCGCGTTCCGCGACGATGCGCGCCGCGTCGGCGACGCCGCGGGCGAGCGCGAGCGGAACGACCACCGCCCCGTGGCGATCGGCGTGGATCAGGTCGCCGTCGCGGACCGTCATGCCGAGGACGTTGACCGTGCCGCCGAAGGCCACCGGCTTCGCATACGCGTGCGACGGCCCGATGCGGCCGGCGAGGAACTGGAAGCCCGGCGCCCATTGATCCATGTCGCGCACCGAGCCGTTGGTGATCAGCGCGATGCTTCCCAGGCCGACGTGGATCGCCGACTGGACTTCGCCCCAGAAGGCGCCCGTTCCCGCGGCGTCGCCGTCCAGGTCCTCGATGACGACGATCGACGGCCGGGGACCGGCGTCGACGTGCCGGTAGTAATCGTTCTGCAGCTTGCGCTGGTCGGCGGCGGCCAGGCCCGAGGGCTGCGCGGCGCGGATCGTCGCCGTGCGCGCGTAGCCGACGACCGGCTTCTGTGCCGGAAAGCCGCAGACGAAGCTGCGCGTGATGTAGCCGGATGCCTGCGTGGCGGGATCGAGGCGCTCGAGGGCGTTGCAGACGGTCGGCGTGTCGAACGCCGCGAGCGCGGCGAGGTCGGCAAAGGTGAGGGCGTCCATGGCGATTGCGGCCCGCTCAGGCAGCGCGCTCGGACGGCGCGAGCAGTCCGGCGTCGGCCAGCGCCGCGAGAAGCGTCGCCCGGCGCGCCTCGTCGAGCGGCATCCACGGCGGCCGCAGCGCGTTCCATCCCGGATCGCCCGTCTGCGCGGCGCGGATCGCCTTGAACGCCGACAGGAACGGGTAGCTGAACAGGACCTTGAGGAAGGCATCGACACGCGCCTCGTCGGCGCCGCCGACCGCCGGCTTCAGCAGTGCGGCGATCAGCGCCGGATAGACGTTGGCAACGCCGCAGATCGTGCCGGCGCCGCCGTCGCGCAACAGTCGGGGGAGGTGCGGCTCGTGCCCGACGAGGATCGACAGCTGCGGCGCGCAGGCGAGCAGCGCCTGCGTGTTCGCGTAGTCGCCGCTGCTGTCCTTGACGCCCGCGACCACCGCCGGATAGGCCTTCGCCAGGCGCGCGACGACCGCGGGGGCGATCGGCACGCCGGAGAACTGGGGGATGTGGTACAGGTACAGGCGCAGCGCCGGTTCGGCGACGGCCTCGATCAGGCGCGCGTAGCAGGTGAACACGGCTTCGTCGCCGATCCCCTTGAAGAAGAACGGCGGCACCACGAGGCAGCGCGGCGTGCCGCTGCGCACCGCGTGGCGGGTGAGCGCCACGGTGTCGGCAAGCGCGGCCGCGCCGGTGCCGGGCACGATGCGCGCGGCGGGAATGCCGGCGTCGAGCAGCGCCTCGAGCCCCTGCATCCGCTCGGCGGTGGAGAACGACGCGAACTCGCCGGTCGTGCCGAACGGGGCGATCCCCTCCACGCCTTCGGCGAAGAGTCCGCGCGCGTGCGCGGCGAGCCGGCCGATGTCGGGATTGCCGCGCGCATCCAGCGGCGTGAGCGTCGCGCACCAAAGGCCGCGCACGGCGGCGGAACCATCCATGAGAGTCGCTCCTGTCAGAGTCCGAGCGCGCGGTTGCGCGCGTGCATGAGGTGGGCGTCGATCGCCGCGATCGCGTGCTGCGGATCGCGGGTGCGCAAGGCGGTGATCAGGGCGAGGTGCTCGGACATCGCGGGACCGAGCGCCACCTCGTCGAGCATGACGCGGTCGAGGCGGATCAGGCGGATGCGCAGGCTGTTGACGCGGTAGATGTTGGAGATGATCTCGTTGCCCAGCGCGTCGACCATGCGGTCGTGCAGGCCCCAGTCGATCGCCTGCGCCTCGTCGAGCAGCGCCGCGCTGACGCCGCGGCCGGCGCGCTCGATCACCCCGCGGTGCGAGGCCTCGAGCGCGTCGAGCTCCGCGTCGGTCGCGGTCAGCGCGAACTGGGCCGCGGCTTCGCGCTCGATCATCGAACGCAGCTGGAACGCGTTGCGGACGAGCTTGATGTCGACGCTGGCGATCTGCAGCCCGCGCTGCGGCGCCGTCTGCAGGAGGCCCTCGGCCTCCAGCCGCGGGATCACTTCCCGGATGGCGCCGAGCGGCAGGTCGATCAGCGCCGCGAGCTCCCGCTGCGAGACGAACTGACCCCGGCCGGATGCGCGAGGCGATCAGCTGCTGCGCGAAGCGCTCGTAGGCCTGCCAGCGCAGCCGTCCGGCGTCCGCCGTCGCCGGACGCTTCGCCCGGCGAACGACGTACCGCGCGCGCTTTTCGCTGGCGGTCTCGGCGGCAGTCTTGGCGGCGCGCGGGGGCATGGCGGTCGTGTGGCGCCAGTCTAGCACTGACATGTCAGTGGCTGTTCAACGGGCGCCGACCGCGCTGCAGCGGCGGGGGCGCGCGGGCTCATGCGACGCTTCGCGCCGGGGCCGACGCATCGATGTCGAGGTTGGCGTGCTGCGCAATCAGCAGCTTCTGCACCTTGCGCACGTCGACGTTGCGCGGCTGCGTCTTGTCGAGCGCGGCGATCGCCGCCGCGGCCCCCGAGGCGTGGCCGATGGCGAAGGCCGTGCCCTGGACGCGCAGCGACCCGTGCGCCTCGTGCGCCGCCGAGATGTTGCGGCCGGTCATCAGCACGCCGTCGACCTTCGCCGGAATGAGGCAGCGCAGCGGGATGTCGTACGGCCCCTTGGGCTTGATCCAGGTGCTGCCGCCCGCCTGGTAGCCCTTGCCGCCGGTCGGATCGTGGATGTCGACCGGAAAGAAGCCGCGGGCGACGACGTCGTCGAAGCGGCGGCCCTCCACCACGTCGTCCTGGGTCAGGATGTACTCGCCGATGACGTGGCGCGACTCGCGCACGCCGATCTGCACGCCGGTGGACGACACGTACGCATTGGCGAAGCCCGGCGCGTACTTCTTCATGAACGCCGCGAGCGACATCGCCTGCCGGCGGCCTTCGATCTCGGCCTTGGTGAAGTCGTCGATGTCGGTGCCGCGCAGCTTGCCGATGCGCGTCGAGTTGAACACGATCGTGCCCTCGCGCATCGTGCTCTGCAGGAGCACGGTGTCGCGCCCGAGCGTGAGATCGCCGTTGGCCTTCGCGGCGGCGACCGCCTTGCGGAAGCCCTGCGCGACGAAGTAGCGCTGGTTGAGCTCCTTGGGCAGCGGCGTGCGCGAATGCAGGTTCGACGTCCACTCGAAGTCGTCGGGATGCTCGTCGATGTACTTCTTCAGCACGTCGACGTCGACCTGCGACATCTCGAAGAACATCGTCATCGGCTGGCCCAGATTGTCCGATTCGCGGCCCCACTTGAAATCGGCGCCGGCGTTGGCGGCGACGTCGCCGTCGCCGGTGGCGTCGACGGTGATCTTGCCCAGAACCTGCTGGAAGCCCGACTTGTTGGCGACGCGGATGCCGATCACGCGGTTGCCCACCGTGACGGCGCCGCCGATGAACGAGTGCAGCAGCAGCTTCACGCCCGACTCCTCCATCATGTCGAACGCGACCTGCTTGTAGACCTCGCGATCGAAATACGCCATGTACGAGCCGGAGCCGTACTCGGGCACGCATTTCAGGTGCCCGGTGCTGCCGCCGGCCTTCATCAGCCGCTCGATCAGCTCCTGGGGGATGCCCATCGTGATCTGCTGGTCGTCGTAGTGGAAGGGCGAGAACGGCCCCACCGACGCCGCCGTGGCCATGCCCCCGAGGAAGCCGTACTGCTCGACCAGCGTCGTCTTCGCGCCGGCGCGCGCCGCGGAGAGCGCCGCGATCAGCCCCGAGGGGCCGCCGCCCGCGACGACGACGTCGGATTCACTGTGCACCTTCATGTCCATTGCCTGTTCTCCATCGGTTGAGCGGAGCGCGTGCATCACTGCGGGCGGCATCGACGTGGCGGGCGCTGCCGCGGTTCGTACTGGCCTGTAGGCGCGGCGCGCGTCGAGTGCCGCCTTGGGATCGTCGCCCTGCACGATCACCTTCTGGATCGCCTTGGCGATCTCCTCCGAGAGCTTGGAAAAGTCCTTCGGTGTCTTCTCCATCCTGCCATAGTTCTTCGCGTAGTCCGTCCACTGCTGCATGTCCTTCGCCGCCGCGTCGTCCTTGAAGAACTTGTCGTCGTACGACGAGACCGCGCGAGGGCATGACGCCCGCCTTGGCGAATTCGAGCTGCGACGCCGGGCTCGTGTAGTACTCGATGAACTGCCACGCGCCTTCCTGCTGCTTCGAGTTGGCGCCGATGGTCAGCGTCTGCCCGGCGATGCGCGCGGGAGAGGGCTTGTCGGCGCTCCATCCCGGCACCGTGGCCGTCTGCAGGTTGGCGCCGGTGGCGGCGGCATTGCGCGCGGCGGCCACGCGGAAGCTGCCCATCAGCGTCATGCCCATCGTGCCGGCCTTCACCGCGGTCATCGCGTCCTCGACCGACATCGCCGCGACGCTCGAGCGCATTCCCTTGGACTTGTTCACCATGTCACGGAAGTAGGCGAGCGTGCGCACGCCGGCGTCGGAATTGATCGTCGCCTCGCCCTTGGCATTGAAGAGCTGGCCGCCCGCGCCCCAGAACAGCGGCACGAACGCCTCCATCGCGCCGGCCGCCGAGCGCGCCCGTCGAGGCGCCGAAGCCGAAGCCCATCACCTGGTCGGTCGCGATCTTCGCCGCCGCCTGCGCGAGCTCGTCGGTGGTCTTCGGCACCGCGACGCCCGCCTTGTCCAGCAGATCCTTGCGATACCACAGCAGCCACACGCGCGTCTCCCACGGCAGTGCCATCAGCTTCCCGTCGTAGCGGACGAAGTTGAGGTCCATGACGAAGTCCTTCTGCGCGGCCGCCGGCAGCTTGGCGAAATACGCGTCGAGCGGCTGCACCGTGCCGGCCGCCACGTGCAGCGGGAGCTGGTCGGTGTACACGTTCAGGATGTCCGGTCCCTGGCCCGCGGCCGTCGACTGGATCACGACGTTGTCGATCCGCGCGAAGTTGATCGACTCGACCTTGACCACGTACTTGTTCTGCGACGCGTTGAAGCCCTCGACGATGCTGTTGAGCGCCTTCGAGCGCGGGTCGGTTCCCTGCGTGGCCAGGAACGTCCAGAACTTGAGCTCCTTCGGCTGCGCCTGCGCGGCGCCGGCCGCCACCAGGAGCGCGATCAGCGCGATACCGAGCCGGATGTTCCATTTCATGGTGTTCATGTCTCCTCCTCCTGTGCGAACGAGCGGCGCTACGCCTTGACGGCGCCCGCCATGAGTCCCTGCACCAGCCACTTCTGCATGATCAGGAAGGCGACGAGCACCGGCACGAGTGCCAGCACGGTCGCCGCCGTCAGTTGTCCCCAGTCGATGCCGACGTTGGAGATGTAGGTGTACAAGCCGAACGGCAGCAGTCTTTTCTGCTCGCTGACCGCCAGCGTGAAACCGATGAGGAAGTCGTTCCAGACCGCCATCATCGCCATGATCGCCGCGGCGAGCATCCCCGGGCGCGCCAGCGGCAGCACGATCAGGTAGAAGCACTTGTACCTTCCGCAGCCGTCCATCCGCGCCGCTTCCTCGAGCTCGAGCGGCACCTTCTCGAAAAAGCCCTTCAGGAGCCAGATGATCAGCGGCACGTTCCACGCCGTGTAGACGAGGACCATCCCGGTGAGCGTGTTGTAGAGCTTCACCTGCACGGAAAGGTTGTAGAGCGGGACGAGGATCGCGATGCCGGGAATCATCGACGTGGCAAGGATGCCGAGCATCAGGATCGTCTTGCCGCGGAAGCGGAAGCGCGCCAGCCCGTAGGCCGCGTGCACGGCGAGCAGCAGGCTGAGGAAGACCGACGCGGCGGTCACGATCACGCTGTTGCGGAAGAAGACGGGAAACGCCGACTCGCGCCAGACGCTGCCGAAGTTCTGCAGCGTCGGCGGCGCCGGCAGCAGCACCGGCGGATAGCTCACGACCTGCGTCGGCGTCTTGAGCGACGTCAGCAGTCCCCACAGGACCGGGAAGGCGGCGAACGCGCAGGCGAGCACCGTGAGCCCGACGAGGATGGCGCTGGCGCGGCGCTGCATCGTCACTCCAGCGCCGCGGGTTGGCGCAGCGCCTTCACGTAGAGCGCGCTCATGATGAAATTGATCGCGGTGATGATCAGGCCGAGCGCCGCGCCGCGGCCCAGGTTCCAGTCCTCGAAACTGATCTTGAGCACGCGCAGCGCCAGCGTGTCGGTCGCGGCGAGCGGTCCGCCGCCGGTGAGCGTGAACACCAGCGTCACCATGTTGAAATAGAGCAGCGTCAGCTGGATCAGCACCACCTGCAGCGTCGGGCGGATCAGCGGCAGCGTCACAAACCGGAAGCGCTTCCACGCCGACGCGCCGTCGATGTGCGCGGCCTCGTGCAGCTCGGCGGGCACGGTCTGCACGGCCGCCAGCAGGAGCAGCGTCGCCTGCGGGTAGCTCGCCCAGACGTTCACGACGATCAGCGCTGCCATGGCGCCCGCCGGCGACGCCAGCAGGGCGGGGCGGCTGCCGGTGAGCGCCTGCGCGGCGAACGCGACGGGGCCGAAGTCGGCGTTGAGCAGCCATGCCCACAGGAGGGCGACCACTGTCTGCGACACCACCCATGGCAGGATGACGACCGTGCGCGCGGTGCTCCTGAGCGGGATGTTGGTGTTGAGCAGCATCGCGAGGCCGAGCGACAGCGGGACTACGAGCAGCAGCGAGCCTCCCGTGTAGATCAGCGACTTGCCCGCCGATGCCCAGATCGAGGCGTCGTTCCACAGCGCGACATAGTTGTCGAAGCCGATGAACTTGAGCTTCTCGGCGTAGCGGGTCTGGAACAGCGACAGCAGCGCGGCGTCGAAGACGGGATAGATCGAGATCAGGAAAACAGCGACGATGGCGGGCGCGATGAAAACGACCGGCAGCGAAGTGCGCCCCCGGCGCGCCCGGGGCGCGGGCACCGCGCGGGACAGCCGGATGGGGAAGAGGGTGGAGGCCAACGGGTGAGGGCGGAGAATGGGGAGACGCGAAGAGTGGCAACACGCGACCGCGACTAAAGGCTGGCTGACATGTTAGTAAAGACATAGTAAGCTGTCAACACTGGCCGGAAGGATTTTTCGCCGCACCGCAGCCCGCCCGAACCGCCATGCCCCTCGATCCGCTCCTCCGCGCGGCAATTTCCCATGCCCCGCTCGCGCTGGGCGGTGCGCCGCTCGGCAACCTGTTCCGACCGGTGACCGACGTCGAGGCCGGGGCGGTCGTCGCGGCGGCGATCGCCGGCGGCATCGACTACTTCGACACCGCGCCGCACTACGGCCACGGGCTTTCGGAGCAGCGCATCGGGCGGGCGCTTCGCGGCATGCCGCGCGATCGCTATCTGCCTCTCGACCAAGGTCGGGCGCCTGTTGACCCCGCGGGCGGAGGTGCCGCGCATCCAGCACGCGTACGTCGGCGGACTGCCGTTCGTCCAGCACTTCGACTACTCGTTCGACGGAACGTTGCGCTCGCTGGACGAGAGCCTGGCGCGTCTTGGCACTGGACGCATCGACATCGCGTACGTGCACGACATCGACGCGATCACCCACGGCGCCGAGCAGCCGGCGCGCTTCCGGCAGATGGTGGAGGGCGCGCTCCCCGCGCTGGCTAGGCTCAAGGCGGACGCTGCGCTTCGCGCCTTCGGGCTCGGCGTCAACGACGTGGGCGTCTGCCTCGAGACGCTGGCCGTCGCCGACGTCGACGTCATCCTGTTGGCCGGCCGCTACACGCTGGCCGACCAGACCGCGCTGCCGGACCTGCTGCCGCGCTGTGTCGAACGCGGCGTGACGATCGTCGCCGGCGGGCCGTTCAACTCGGGCATCCTCGCCACCGGCGCACGCCCGCGCGACGGCTCGGCGCCGTACTTCGACTACGCGCCGGCCGGCCCCGACGTCGTCGCCCGCGTCGCGCGGATCGAGCGCGTGTGTGACGAGTTCGGCGTCCCGCTGCGTGCCGCCGCGCTGCAGTTTCCGCGCGCGCATCCGGCGGTCGCGTGCGTGGTGGCGGGGGCCCGCAGCGCGGCCGAGATCGCGGACAGCCTGGCGCATGCGCGCCACCCCATACCGGACGCATTCTGGCGCGCGCTGCGCGAGCGCGGACTGGTGGACGCGGCCGCGCCGCTGCCCGGCGTGACGCTGAGCCGGCGATGAGCGGCGGCGCCGTTCGCATGAGCGGCGGCGTCGACGCGCATCACCACGTGTGGTCGCTCGCGCGCGGCGATTACGGCTGGCTCACGCCGGCGCTCGCGCCGATCTATCGCGACTTCGCGCTCGCCGACGTGGCGCCGCTCGCGGCCGCCGCCGGCGTCGCGGCCGCCGTGCTCGTGCAGGCCGCGCCGACCGTCGCCGAAACGCGCTACCTGCTGGAGGTTGCGCGCGGCAGTCGCGGCGCCGTGCGCGGCGTCGTCGGGTGGGTCGACCTCGCCGCGCGCGACAGCGTCGACACGCTGCGCGCGCTCGCCGCGCGATCCGCTGCTCAAGTCGGTGCGGCCGATGCTGCAGGACCTGGGCGACCCCGCATGGATCCTGCGGCCGGAGGTCCGGCCGGCGCTCGCAGCGCTGCCGGGTCTCGGGCTGCGCTTCGACGCGCTGGTGAAGCCGATCCAGCTGCCGGCGCTGCTCGAGATGATCGACCGCCATCCGGCACTCGACGTGGTCATCGACCATGCCGCGAAGCCGGACATCGCGGCAGGCGCGCGCGAGCCGTGGCGCTCGCCTCGTTCGCGCCGCGGCGGCGCACCGGCGCGTGCATTGCAAGCTCTCCGGCCTGGTGACCGAGGCCACCCCCGCGTGGACGGACGACGACATTCGACCCTATGTCGAGCACCTGCTGGACTGCTTCGGTCCGGAGCGCCTGATGTGGGGCAGCGACTGGCCCGTCGTCGAGCTTGGCGGCGGCTACGCCCGCTGGCGCGCGGCCAGCGAGCGCCTGCTCGCCGGACTGACGCACGCGGAGCGTGAGCGCGTGTTCGGCGCGACGGCCCGCGCCTTCTACGGCCTCGAGGGGTGACGGCGCTCAGTAAACGTGCCGGGTGAGGCGTGCGCGGTGCAGGATCGTCGTCGCGATCTCCTCGATCGACTTGGACGTCGTGTCGAGCATCACGATCCCCGCGTTCTGCATCAGGTGTTCCGCCTCGCGCACCTCGAAGCGGCAGTTCTCCAGCGACGCGTACTTGCTGCCGGGACGGCGCTCCTCGCGGATTTCGCGCAGGCGCTCGGGGAGGATGGTGAGCCCGAACAGGCGATCGCGGTAGGACCGCACCGACGCCGGCAGGCGCCGGTCGGTGAAATCGTCCGGCGTGAGCGGAAAGTTCGCGGCGCGAATGCCGAACTGCAGCGCGAGATACAGCGACGTCGGCGTCTTGCCGCAGCGCGACACGCCGACCAAGATCACCTGCGCCTTGTCGAGGTCGCGCGTCGCCGCGCCGTCGTCGTGCGACTGCGCGAAATTGATCGCCTCCATGCGCGCGAAGTATTCGTGGCCGTTGGCGATGCCGTGCGAGCGCCCGGCCGCGTGCGAGCTCTTGGCGCCGAGCTCCGCCTCGAGCGGCTGGATGAAGATCTGGAACAGGTCGAGCGTGAGCGCGTTGGCCTCGCGCCGCATCGGTCTCGCTCATCGCCTCGTCGACGATGGAGCTGACGACGATCGGCCGCGCCGCCGCCGTGGCCGCGTGCGCGTTGACCTGCTTCAGCGGCTTCCTGCACCTTCTCGGGCGAATCGACGAACGGGATCGTCACGCCGCTGGAACTGGAACGCCTCGAACTGCGTCAGCAGGCTGTTGCCGAGCATCTCGGCCGTGATGCCGGTGCGATCGGAAATGAAGAAGACGGTGCGCTGGATGCACGGGCGGGACGCCTTCGCGCGTCACCAGCCCGACCAGACCGGCGTGACGCCGGCGGGCAGCGGCGGCAGCTCGCCGAATTCCATCCGGCTCTCGCCGGGACCGTGAAAGTCGCGTTCCGCACGATGCCTTCAGCCCGAACACGCGCGCCAGCGTCGCGTACTCCTGCGTTCTGCGCGGGCGTGTGCGACGGCGACAGCACTTCGACTCCCGCGCCGCCGGCGTCGCGGAATTCGGCGAGGAGCCGCCGCATGTCCGTGTGCGTCGAGCTTGTAGCGGCCCGGGTGGGCGAGGACGGCGGTGCCGCCGGCGCCGTGGATCCATCCCAGCGCGTCGGCGAGCGACGCCCAGGCGTGCGAGACGTAGCCCGGCTTGCCGCTGCGTCAGGAACCGCTTGAACGCGTCCTTGACGTCGCGAGCATGGCCGGTCTCGACCAGAAAGCGCGCGAAATGGGTGCGCGAAATCAGCGCGCTCGCTCGTCACGTAGGCGCGCGCCCCCTCGAAGGCATCGGCGATGCCGGCCTCGGCCAGCGCGTCGGCGATGCGCCGCGCGCGACGCGTCGCGCCCGGCGCGCACGGCGGCGAGGCCGGCGCGCAAGTGCGCGTTCGCCGGGTCGATGCCGCAGCGCGACGACGTGGATCGTGTGCCCCTCCCAGGTCACCGACAGCTCGGCGCCGTTCGACAAGCGTGATGCCGGCGTCGTCGCGCGGCGGCGCGGGCCTCGTCCAAGCCCGCCGACCTCGTCGTGGTCGGTGAGCGCCAGGACGTCGACGCCGCGCGACGCCGCCCGGCGGACGACCGTCCGCCGGCGGGAGCAAACCGTCGGAATGGGTCGAATGGCAGTGAAGGTCGTAATGAAGCATTGCGTTCCGGGCAACGGCACTGCGGCGAGCATAGCCGATTCGGCGGCGCCGCCACCCGCCCAGTCCGCGCCATCACGGTGCGCGATGTGGTACGCAAACGCGACACCGCGGCGCATACTTTATCCGCCGTTTGTCGGCCCCTCTTGCGCGCCGAGGCTCCAAGGCGAAAAATATGCCAACGGGATCATAGCGTCCGTCGCTGAGACGCGTGGGTTTACGGATACTGGAGTTTCCGTGAAAATCCTCGATCGGGTGTTCAATCCGCGCGAAATCCGGCGCCGGCTGGGCATGAACCAGGAACAGTTCTGGACGCAGATCGGCGTCACGCAAAGCGGGGGATCGCGCTACGAGAGCGGGCGCGAAATGCCGCGGCCGGTGAAGGAGCTGCTGCGCCTCGTGCACGTCGAGCAGATCGACCTGTCGCAGGTCAAGCGCGTCGACTTCGAGATCATCAGCTATCTCAAGGAATCGCATCCGGACCTGTATCGCAACCTTCGCCGCGCCGTGAAGGGGCGGCAGCAGGCGCCGAAGGCGCGGCGCCGTTCGCCGGCGAAGGCGGCATTCCGGACGACGTCGAGGATGCCGACGAGGTCGCGACGCCGAGCGCGATCGACCTTCCGCGCCGCTGACCGCAGCGGCATTCCCGACTTCGATCCCGCGGCGGGCGGCGTCAGCACGCCCGCGCCCGGTGAGGCCTGCACGCGCAGGTTAGAATATCGGCTGTTTTGAATCGTCTTGCCGCGGCGCGCCTCGCCGCGTGCGTCTCCGCCGATTTTCCACGACACGCGCCCTCCGGTCTGTTCCGACGGCAGCGCGCGGCGCGAAAGCCCGCCATGAGCGATATCACGCGCATCATCCCGTTCGAGCGCCTGCGGATGACCGACGTCGAGCAGGTCGGCGGCAAGAACGCGTCGCTGGGCGAAATGATCGGCCAGCTCGGCGGCGCCGGCATTCGCGTGCCCGGCGGATTCGCCACCACGGCCGCCGCGTTCCGCGAATTCCTGGCGGACAGCGATCTTGCCGGCGCCATCGCGGCGAGGCTGTGCGCACCTCGACGTCGAGGACGTCGGCGAGCTTGGCGAAGGCGGGCGCCGAGATTCGCCGCTGGGTGGCGGAACGCCGTTGCCCGACCGCGCTTGTCCGGGCGATCGGCCGCGGCGTACGAAGCGCTGTCGAAGGACGCCGGCGACGTCTCGTTCGCCGTGCGCTCGTCGGCAACGGCCGAGGATCTGCCGGACGCTTCGTTCGCCGGGCAGCAGGAGACATTTCTCAATATCAAGGGCCTGGACAATATTCTTCATGCGATCAAGGAGGTGTTCGCCTCGCTCTACAACGATCGCGCGATCGCCTATCGGGTGCACAAGGGCTTCGCGCACGCCGACGTGGCGCTGTCGGCCGGCGTGCAGCGGATGGTCCGCAGCGACCTGGGCGCCGCCGGCGTGATGTTCACGATGGATACCGAATCGGGATTCGACCAGGTCGTCTTCATCACCGCCGTCGTACGGTCTCGGCGAGATCGGTGGTGCAGGGCGCGGTCAACCCCGACGAGTTCTACGTCTACAAGCCGAACGTCGCGGCGGGACGTCCCGCGATCCTGCGCAAGAGCGTCGGCGCCAAGGCGCAGCAGATGGTGTTCGCCGAAGCGCAGGCCGCCGGCACGTCGACCACGGGTCGTCGAGGTGCCCCGAGGCGGAGCGGCATCCGCTTCTCGATCACCGATGCCGAGGCCGAGGAGCTCGCGCGCTACGCGCGTGGCGATCGAGAAGCACTACGGCCGCCCGATGGACATCGAATGGGGCCGCGACGGCATCGACGGCAAGCTCTACATCCTGCAGGCGCGCCCGGAAACGGTGAAGTCGCGCGAGGACGGCGGCGACGCTGCGCCGCTACCGGCTGAAGGCGGCGTCGAAGGTGCTCGCGAGCGGGCGCGCCATCGGCCAGAAGATCGGGCAGGGGCCGGTGCGGCTGGTCGCGTCCGCCGCCGAGATGGATAGCGTGCAGCCCGGCGACGTGCTCGTCACCGACATGACCGATCCCGACTGGGAACCGGTGATGAAGCGTGCCGGCGCCATCGTCACCAATCGCGGCGGGCGCACCTGCCACGCCGCGATCATCGCGCGCGAGCTCGGCATTCCCGGCCGTCGTCGGGTGCGGCGATGCGACGCACGATGCTGCGCGACGGCGAGCCGGTGACCGTGTCGTGCGCCGAAGGCGACACCGGTCACGTCTACGACGGCCTGCTCGAGGTCGAGGTCGTCGAGGTCGCGCTCGACAAGATGCCGCCATGCCCGACCAAGATCATGATGAACGTCGGCAATCCCGAGCTCGCCTTCGAGTTCCAGCGGCTGCCGAACGAGGGCGTCGGCCTCGCGCGCCTGGAATTCATCATCAATCGCAACGTCGGCATCCATCCGAAGGCGCTGCTCGAGCTCGAGCGACCAGCCGGCCGGACGTGCAAGCGCGAGATCGAGCAGCGCATCGCGGGCTACGCGAGTCCCGACCGAGTTCTACGTCGAGCAAGATCGCCGAAGGCGTGGCGACGATCGCCGCGGCATTCTACTCCGAAGCCGGTGATCGTGCGCCTGTCCGACTTCAAGTCGAACGAATACTCGAACCTCCTCGGCGGCGACCGCTACGAGCCGCACGAGGAGAACCCGATGCTCGGCTTCCGCGGCGCGTCGCGCTACATCGTCGCCGGATTTCTACGACTGCTTCGCGCTGGAGTGCCAGGCGATGAGGCGCGTGCGCGACGGCATGGGCCTCACCAACGTCGAGCTCATGGTGCCGTTCGTGCGCACGCTCGAGCGAAGCGGCGAAGGTCATCGCGCTGCTCGCGAAGCAACGGCCTCGAAGCGCGGCGACAACGGCCTGCGCGTGATCATGATGTGCGAGATCCCGTCGAATGCGCTGCTCGCCGACCGGTTCCTCGAGTATTTCGACGGCTTCTCGATCGGCTCCAACGACATGACGCAGCTGACGCTCGGCCTCGACCGCGATTCGGGCGGCGCGATCGCCGCGACGTTCGACGAGCGCGACGACGCGGTGAAGATGATGCTGTGCGATGGCGATCGAGGCGTGCCGGAAGCGCGGCAATACGTCGGCATCTGCGGGCAGGGCCCGTCCGACCATCCCGACCTCGCGCAATGGCTGGTCGACCAGGGCATCGGGAGCATCTCGCTGAATCCCGACACCGTGGTCGCAGACCTGGCTCCAGCTCGCCGGCGCAGCCGGATAGCGCGCGCTAGCGCGTCTTAAGCCGTTCGGCCGATGGCGCGTGGCGGCGCGCCGCGATGCAATGGGCCGATGGATCTCCCGCCGGCCGTGGACGTCCGCGTCGCGCCGTCGCGCATCGGCGGTGCGTGGATCGTCGCGGTTGCGATGCGCCACGGTGGTGCGTCGTGCTTGCGCTGCCGATCGAAGTGTTGCTCAAGGCGCTGCCGGCGTCGCGCTGATCGGCACGTGGGCCGCGGCTCGCCTGCGCAGCGCCGCGCGCGGCCGACATGCGATCCGGTGGTTGCGTCTCGACGGCGATGGCTCGCTGGCCGTCACCTTCGCGGACGGCCGGAGCCTGCGCGGCCGGGTGCTGCCGTCGAGCTACGTCGGCCCGCGCCTGACCACGCTGGTCTGGCGTCCGCAGGGCGCGCGGCGCGCGCGGTCCGAATGGCTGCTGCCGGACAGCCTGGATCGCCGACGACTTCCGGCGCCTGCGCGTGCGCTGCGTTACGCCCGCAGCGAGCTCACGCAGGACGCGCCGCCGAGCCACGCCTGAGCGTCGATGAGCGCGGCGCTTTCCGCCTTGCCCTGGCCGGCGATCAGGTGCAGGTAGAGCGGAACAGCGCTTCGGCGGGGGCAGACTCGCGCGATCCTCGGCCGGATGCGTGCGGCCCGCGCAGCGGCGAGCGGATCGGTCCGGGCACGACGGCGTTCACGCGCAGGTTCGCGCGGTTCTCCCACTCGTCGGCGAGCTCGCGCGCGAGCGTCGCCACGCCGGCCTTCGTCACCGCGTAGCCGCCCCAGTACGCGCGCGGCTGCTCGCCGCGATGGTCGAGCGTGAAGATCGCCGAGGCATCGGGTGCACGGTTGAGAAGCGGCATCAACGCGCGGGTGAGGCCCATCGGCGCGGCGACATTCACGCGCAGAAGCGTGAGCCAGCTTTCGAACGACTGGTGCTCGAGTGGGCCGAGCGAGCCGAGCTGGGCGGCGGTATGGACGAGCGCATCGAGGCGGCCGAACTGCGACGCAAGCGCCGTCGCCACGTTGGCGAAGTCCGCCGCCTCGGCCTTGGCGAGGTCGAGCGGGAGGATCACGGGTTCGGGATGTCCGGCCGCGCGGATCGCGTCGTAGAGCGCTTCGAGCTTGCGCACGACGCGCGCGTGCAGCACCACGGTCGCGCCGGCGGCCGCCGCGGCCATGGCGAGCGGCTCGCCCAGCCCGCCGGTGGCGCCGGTGATGAGCACCACGCGCTCGCGCAGGTCGGTGCCGAAAGTCTGCTCGGGAGAGGGCAGGGGCATGGGGGACGACGCGGGCGATCGCCGTGGCGCGCCGGACCTCCTGGGGGACGGCCGATCATAGCCGACGCGACCGCCGGCACCGCCGCCAGACGCCGCGGCGGACGCGCGATTGCCGCATCGTGTCGAAAACGGCTATAATTTCCAATTCGCCGTGGGGGTATAGCTCAGCTGGGAGAGCGCTTGCATGGCATGCAAGAGGTCAGCGGTTCGATCCCGCTTACCTCCACCACCGACCGAGATCGCGGCTTCAATCGCAGCGCCGCGACTGCCTCCAGTCCCTATCGTCTAGAGGCCCAGGACACCGCCCTTTCACGGCGGTAACGCGGGTTCGAATCCCGCTGGGGACGCCAATAAATAATAGGAACTTTAGGGGCTGAAGCTATCCCCTAATCACCCCCTATCAGCATTGCTAGGTGAATTTGCTGAACACGTTGAGGGCGAGAACCTCGATATGCGAGGCGACGCGATGCTCGGCGATGGTCGGGCTGTTCGGATGGCCGCACCCATTCCGCAGCTTGAGACAAGCTTCAAGCTCTCCCTTCACACTCTTGCCGATGACCGAGACTGCCTCGGCCACCTGAAGGAAGTCGTGCTCTTTCATCCGCGCTAGATCGTCGGCATTCGCCGCGTTGCGCCACTTTGCGTCGCGGCGTTTCGCTTCAGCGTTGAACGCGGCCAGCTTCGTGGTAACGATGTGATCGTAAAGCAGGGCGACGGCGCCCACCCACGCTAACACCACGGCGGCTCGATACATCTTGGCTTCGTAGCAGTCGATCGCCTCACTTACGAACTTCCGAATCTCGGCGTCGGGCAGCTTCGGCAACACCGAGCGCAGGGTCGACGCGGCCACCGGAGCCGGGGTCCCTATCAGCGCCCGAGCGCGAGCCCTTCCAGTGGTCGTCAGCTCCCATCCGCCATTCACACGCACGGCGTCGCCTGCCATGCCCATCAGGATGCCCGAGACGTTCCACGTCTTGGCCCGGCGGAGTCCGATGCCAGTCGCAATAGACCTGATCTCCGCTATAGACTTAGGCGTCAGAGACGTGGATGCGAGACACAAAAGGATTTGATCCTTGCGCGTCATACCCGTCTTGTGGATTACATCTTTTAGCTCCGCATGTTCCGTCATGATGTATTGACCTAACTTGATAAGCGTTAATGTTCCGTGGTACAGTAACGCTTTACAACACTGACGAGCAAGGGGTTCATATGGCTGCGACGGAACTTAGCGGCGAACTTACCGCAATGGCCGCAATTGAGAATGCCATCGGCGGTTTGAGTGAGGATATTCAACACCGCGTCCTGCGTTGGGCCTGCGAGAGATTCGGGTTGCAGGCTGCTCCGTCGCGAAGAAAGGGTCCGGGCGAAGCCGCTAGGGACGATACAGACGAGGCAACGGACACGCCCGGGAATGTCGTCGAGGCCACCACGCTCGCAGAGTTCTATGACACCAAGGCGCCTTCCAGCGATGCCGACAAAGCGCTGGTCGTGGCGTATTGGAAGCAGTTCAAGGAGGGCGAGGCCGAAGTGGAATCTCAGGCGATCAATACGGCCTTGAAGCACTTGGGCTACGGAGTCGGAAACATTACGCGTGCATTTGAAGCGTTGAAGGCTCAGCGCCCCGCGCCAATTGTGCAACTGCGCAAGGAGGGCAAAAGTCAGCAGGCGCGAAAGAAGTTCAAGGTAACGGCCGAAGGAAAGAAGGCCGTGGAGAAGATGAGCGCTCCGCTCTGATCTGACGGCTGCGGCGGCGGTCTATGTCAGACAATAACTCCTTGGGAAAGCAGATCGCTGCTGGGGTCGCCAGTGGGCTGATCCTGCTATTGATTGGCTGGGGCGTTGGCGTATTGCCGACCCTTTGGGACTGGATTGCAGGCACCGTCGTGCGCGTTTGGACGGGCCTCGTTTCGCAAGTTGCCGTTCCGGTATGGCTATTGCTAATTGGAGCTATCACTTCGGTGGCAATAGGTCGGTGGGGTGGCCGGTTCTTCCGAATCAATTTGAACACGGAAGCACCCTCGCCACGGCGAATAGCCGTTCCGTCGGCGTCCATGGTGGACGCAGTCGCCAACTTTACGCCGACGCCGCCGAGAGAACCGGAGTTCGACCAGAACCAAAGGGCGATCATTTCCGCGCTCGTTCGTGCTGATGGCAACCATGTTCAACTGGATCACCTACAACTCGAAGTGCGCATGTCTAGGCTGCTAATGGAGCAGGCGCTCGAACGTCTAGATCGGGCTGGGTTCTTGTCTATTGCCAATAGCTACGTGCATGGGACGTCGGTTCGGTTGAGCCCGAAGGGCCGCGACTACGTCATTGCACATGGCTTTGTCAGATAACGGCCGACCGCACGCACCAAGTTCGGGGTCAGCCTCAGAGCGGACTAGCTCATGCCGGTCGATACTGCTGGCTTGGCGTTTCGCCGTCATTTGATCTCGCGCAATCCTGCGCCAAGAGAGCGGCGCAAGATTGCGCGAACGGGCGAGACAAGCGTGGTCCGTTGGGGGTTGAGATGATAACCAGCACGGAATTCAGGAACGTCGTCGCCGTCGCCTTGGTTGCTATGGGTGTGTGGGCCGGTCAAGCCTCCGCTGGGATCCTACTGTCGGATAATTTCGATACGGAATCCCTCGGTCTCAACTACACCGGCTTTGCCAATTGGACGGGAAGCGGCACCAACTTGGTCGGACCCGGATTTCCCGGATCTTTCGACCTTTGCCAGGGTCACGGACGATGCGTCGACCTAGGCATACTCACCTCCAACGAAGTGTTCGTGCTCCCTCCCGGCGGCACGTTCTTCATAAGTTTCGATCTAGGCGGGGCTCAACGCGAACTTGGCGCCTTGGTCGATGTGCGATTCGGAGCTTTAACTCTTGCTCAGTTCTTCGTCGACAGCGCGGAAACCTACCGCAATGTTGGCTTGGCGTTTAGCAACCCCCTCGACTTCCCGATTATGGGTCCGTGGAGTTTCCGCTCCGACTCTATCAACGGGGCGGGGGGGGCGATTCTCGACAATGTCCTCCTGTTGACTCGCGTCGTCCCGGAGCCCACCACGTTAGCACTCCTCGGTGTTGCCCTCGCCGGTCTCGGCTTCACCCGACGCAAAATGCATTGAGAAGCACCTAGAGCGGATGAGGCGCTTCTAGGCCGTCCTGGAGACCGCTGGGGGGACGCCAACGACGCGGAACAGCGGCCGGCATTCGGCCCTGCTCGGGCGCGGCCCGCGAGGCAAGAGACCGGCGCCGACCCCGACAGCGGACGTCGCTTGCTCGGCTCCCGGCCGGGCGTCGCGGCAAGCACAGCCTAACGTTACGTTACTTCGCTGTAGCGTTCTCGCGCGTCTCACAAATCCGGTCTCGCAGATCAGCTCCGGTCAAAGAATTTCTCGCAGCAGTTGCAAAAGTATTTGCCGAACTTGGGGCCATTGGAAATCAGCTTAACTTTCGTCGTGGCCGCCGCGATGTTGATCGTGCGCCCGATTACGCCGACTTGGACGTCGGCAGTGTTAGAAGATCGACAGTGGGAACACGCTGGGAGCGCCGCGGATTCAAATGCAAGTATCGAATTGCGAATTCCTGGATAGGTTGCCTCGAGTTCACTGAGCGTAGGTTCATCGACGGTGAGCATTGGGCAGGCTCAAGGATTAGTCGTCACAGCCTTGGCGGGAGCATCCTTCATGAGCTTGGCCCAACGCGGCTTTCGAAGCTCGTACTGGCGGTACGGCTGAACGGTGGTGAGAAGTGGTCCTAGGCATTCGGGGACGCAGACTGCGCGAACCCTCGGACGTCACTTGTGAGTCGCGTTCCAGATGCCGGCCGCGATGCCGATGCCGCGCCCAGCACACCGCCGGTCGATGGCGGGAAGTCGAATGCGGACGCAAGTGCGACGCCGATGGCGATACCGATAACGACGAACAATACAGGCTTCATGAAGGCTCCCTCGGTGATCGGCGCGGGCCAAGGTGCATCATGCCGGCCACGGTGCGGATCGTCGAGCCCGCTGCGACCGGCGGTCGCGGAGCCCAGGGGAGGGGAGACGATGAGCGGTGCGGGCCAGGGCGCATCATGCCGGCCACAGCACGGGTCGTCGAGCCCGGTCGGAGGAGCTTGCCGCGAGTCGAAGGCGTGCCCGACTGCGCCAAGGCATTAGAATGCGCTGCGATCTGCCGTGCGCAGCGCGGCCGCCAACACCTCCATCCACGCCTCGCCCATGCATCGAGCGGATGCCACCCGCGCCTTCGACGGCAAGGCCGATGCCTACGGGCGCAACCGCTTCGACTACGCGCCCGAAGCGATCGATGCCATCGTCCATATCGCCGGGCTCGGCGAGACGTCGTCGATTGCCGATCTCGGCGCGGGCACCGGGATGCTCACGCGGCACTTTGCCCACCGCGTCGGGCGGGTGTTCGCGATCGAGCCGAATGACGACATGCGCGCCTTGGCGCAAACCAGTCTTGGTCCGATCGAATCGCTGCGTCTGATCAAGGGGACCGCGGACGCCACGGGCTTGCCGGAACGGAGCGTTCACGCCGTGACCGCCGGCCGCGCGATCCAATGGTTCGATCCGGCGCCGTCGCGCGCGGAGATCCTGCGCATCCTGCGACCCGGCGGCTGGCTGATCATCGTGCGAACGCCTCCCGTGGACCCGTATTCGAGCGCCGCGCTGGAGCGCTTGCGCGACGCCTATGGGCACGGCGGTCGTGGCGCCGGGCTGTCACAAGCGGAGGACAGCGCGCACTTCGATGGCGACGATTTCATCCGGCTGAGCTTCCCCTGCATGGTGCGGGAGACTTGGGCGCAGTTCCTGGGACGGATGCGATCGCTGTCGTTTTCGCCGCAGCCGGCCGACTCCAACTACCGGGATTTCGAGCACGTCGCGCGCGAGCTGTTCGATCAGGGCGCGGCGGACGGCACGCTTGCGGTGCGGTATGCAACCGAAGTCCTGATGAAGGAGATGGTGCCGAAGGCATTGCCACGCGGGCGTTGCACCCCGTGAAGATGATCGTGCGGCGGCAGCGCGGATCGGAACACTCGGCAAGCGGACGCATCGCTGCCACATTGCGCCTGCCGGGCTTGGCGCCGCTGATCGGCGTCCTGTGTCTCGCGGCGGGCACGACCTTCGCCCAGCCGTCGTCCTATCCCACCCGGCCGATACACGTCATCGTTCCGCAGGCGGCCGGCGGAACGGCCGACCTTCTCTCCCGCATGCTGGGCGAGCAACTGGAACGCGAGCTCGGCGCCGCGGTGGTCGTCGAGGACAAGCCGGGCGCGAATGGAATCATCGGCAACGAGGTCGCGAAGCGCGCGGCCCCGGACGGCTATACGCTGCTGACCGCGTCGACCGCCACGCATGCGATGGGACCGCACGTCGTTGCGGTCCTGCCTTACGATCCCATCGCGGATTTCGTGCCGGTCATCAATCTCGTCTACCAGACCAAGGTCGTGCTCGCGAACGCATCGCTCGGCGTCACGACCCTGCACGAGCTGGTGGCGCTGGCGCGGACACGGCCGGGCCAGATTAACTACGCATCCACCGGCGTCGGATCGTCGAGCCATCTCGACACGGAGCAGCTCGCCGCGCTCACCAGGATGAGCATCGTTCACATTCCCTATCGAGGGTCCGCGCAGGCCGCGGCGGCGCTCGTTGCGGACGAGGTGCAGGTGCTCATCGCCAGCGTGACTGCGGCGCTGCCGGCGATCGGATCCGGCCGCGTGCGCGCGCTCGCCGTGCTGGCCGGCCGGCGGTCGCCGCTGCTGCCGGGCGTGCCCACGATCGAGGAGGCGGGCCTGCCTCCGCTCGACGTGCAAACGTGGATCGGATTTCTCGCCCCGGCGGGCACGCCGCAGCCGATCGTGATCGACCTCAACACCGCGCTGAACCGCATCCTGCGCCGCGAGAGCACTCGCGCGTGGCTCGAGAATCAGGGCCTCGAGCCGGTCGGCGGATCGCCCGCGCAGTTCGAGTCCTCGATTCGCGCAGATTTCGACAAGTGGGGCGAGGTGACACGCCGCCTCGGCATTCGCAAGCAATGATGGCGTTTGGGCGCGGCACCGCGCGTGGCGACTGGCGCGACGACGAGGCTTCACGCATATCACACGCGGTTCCCGCGAACCGGACGCAGGCGGGCCGCGACGCCGGCGGCGAACCGCAGCGCGTGCTTCTCGGCACTGGCTGGCGCCCCGGACAGGCGCCACAGGACCAGGTGGGTGACGATGTACGCGAGCGCGCCCGCAGTGCAGGCGCAGCATAGCTCCCACGCCAGCGCGGACGCGGTGGCGGCAGGTGGCCATCGGTCGAGCAGCGCCAGCACCGCACCGGACATGACGAGACATGCCCCAATCGATCGCCAGATCACGGCGGCGGCCGCGGTGGGTGCGATGCCCGTGGCGCGCCAGATGATCGCGTAGTTGAGCAGCAGCTGGCAGGCTGCGGTCGCGCTGGTGGCCCAGGCAGCGCCGATCAGACCCCAGATCGACGTCGCCCACAGCATCGACAGCACGCCGACGACCGCACCAAAGCATGCCAGCACGGTGGTCCAGTGCGGCAGTTTGAGCGCGAGCAGATGCGCGTCGCTGTTCGCGCTGCACACGCGGGCGATGCCCGCAACGACGAGGACCTGCATCACCGGGATTGCGCCCAACCATTTGGGCCCCATCGCGAGGCGCACCAGGGGGTCGGCCACGAGCGCAATGCCGACGGCGACCGGCAGCACGAGCATCACGATCATCGAAAGGCCGTCCAGGAAAGCGCGACGCATCGCTCCCGGGTCGTCGGCGAGCGTGGAGAGCCCCGGCAGGAGCACGCGCCGAATCGGAACCGCGAGCTCGGATGTCGCCAGTGCCGAGACTTCGCGCGCGAGCGAGTACAGCCCGAGCGAGGTCGCATCGAGGAGCTTGCCGATCACCAGCGCGTAGCTCCGGCGCTGGGCGTAGTAAAGCAGGCTGTTCGCGAGCAGCCAGCCCGAGAACCGCAGGATGTCGCGCGTCCTGGCAAAGCTGAAGCGCGGGCGGTACGGGTGCATCGCATAGCTGAACGCGACCAACGCCAGGCTGCCGCTCAGCGTGCCGATCACCAGCGCCCAATAGGAGCGAAGTACGACGGCGGACAGCGCCGTGACGGCGAACGCGACCAGCCTGGTGTAAACGAGCAGGCGGAAGTCGCGCTCGAAGGTCAGCGATTTGTGGAAGTCGACGACGCCGACATTCGCCAGGCCGTCGATCAGGGACGCCAGTGCAAGCGCGTAGATGACGTTCTGAAGCCTGGGCTCGGCAAAGAAGTCCGCGGCAAAGGATGCGCAGGCCACGAGCACGACCGCCGTCACGCCCCCGCGCAGCACCGAAAGCGTCCATGCGGTGTCGTAGCTGCCGCGGTCGACGTCGCGCCCGACGATGAGGAAAGTCGACAGCTGGAGCTGGCTCAGCAGCTCGAGGAACGCGACCAGCATGGTCGCGAGCACCATCAGGCCGAAGTCCGCCGGCACCAGCAGCCGCGCCAGCACGATCGTGCTGACGATGCCGATCGATCGCACGGCGACTCGCATCAGCACGGACCACAGCGCGCCTTTCGCCATGCGCCTGCCGAGGTTCGAATACTTGACGTCCATGGCGAAGGGCGCGAAGTTGGTCAGAAGGCGCGCGCCGGATCGGCGGAACGCGCCGGGAGGGGGCAGCGACCGCTGCCCGTTCGGCGGCCGGCGCCTCCCGGCTGTGGTGCGGAGTATTCAGCATTCGCGGCGTCCTTGAAAGGATCGGCCGCCGCGACCGTCGAATTGGTTCACGCCAGGGCGAATATCGACGCGATCGGGTTCGCGCCTCCATACTACGGGGCGATGAATCCTGACCCCGCACCGGACCCACTCGCACCCCCGGCGACGATCGGCGAGGTCGTCGACGCCTGGGCGCGGATCACCCCCCGAGCCCCGGCGATCGCAGCCTTGCACCGGCAGGACATGAGCTACGGGGAGCTCGCGGCGGCGACCGATCGCATCGCGCGCCAGCTGCGGCAGGCGGGGTTTCGCCCGGAAAGCCGCCTCGCGATCGTCCATCGGGGCGGCGCGGAGCTGCTGACCACCGCGCTGGGCGTCGTGAGATGTTCCATTGCGGTCCCGGTCAGCCACGAGTTTTCAACGCACGAGTTCGGCAGCTATTTCGACGGCTGCGGACTGGATGCCGTGCTCGTGGAGGCGCAGCTCGATACGCCGGCTCGCGAAATCGCGCGCGCGCGCGGGCTCCGCCTGATCGAGGTGCGACACGCTCAGGGCGACGACGCCGCCGCCGGCCAGGTGGAGCTCGACCTTCCGCCGGCGGCGGACGGCGTGCTCGGATTGCATGCGCGTGCCGACGACATCGCGTTCGTGTTCGGCACGTCGGGCACGACGCTCGCCGCGAAGCGGGTTCCGCTGCGCCATCGCCACATGATGTCGCGGACCGAGTCGACGGCAGCGCTGCATGAGCTGACGAGCGCCGATCGCTGCTTCAATCAGAACCGGATGTTCCTGTGCAGCGGCATCTCCAATTCCTGCACGGCCCTTTACGCGGGAAGCTGCGTGCTTCATCCGGACGAGAAGAACCGGTTCGATCTCCGGGCGTTCGTGGAGAACCTGAGGACGCTTCGCCCGACGTGGTACGTCGCGAGCTACAACTTCAATGTCGGCGTTCACCGGACGCTGCGGGGCGACGCGGAGGCGGTCGCCGGCCACCACCTTCGCTTCATCCGGGCGACCTCCGGCCATCTCGATCCCGCGGTCGCCAGCGGCCTTGAGGCGCTGTTCGGCGTACCGTCATCGAGGCCTATTCGTCGACCGAATCGGGCCGCATCTGCGGCGACCCGCTGCCTCCGGGACGGCGCAAGCCCGGGTCGGTCGGGCTGCCCGCGCTGCACAGCGAGGTGGCGATCGTCGACGGCGAGGGCCGGCCCCTCGACGCGGGTGAGCAGGGCGAGGTGGTGGTGCGTGGCGCCGGCGTGTTCGACGGGTACGACCGCAATCCGGCGGCGAATGCGGAAGCGTTTTTCGGCGTACTGGTACCGGACCGGCGACGTCGGCGTCTTCGACCACGACGGCTATCTGCATCTGGTGGGCCGGATCAAGGAAATGATCAATCGCGGCGGACAGAAGATATCGCCGGTGGATGTCGACGAAGCGCTGGTCGCGCATCCGGAAATTGCCGACGCGGCGGCGTTCGCGGTGCCGCATCCGATGCTGGGCGAAGTGGTCGGCGCCGCAGTGGTCCTGGCACCGCATTCGCGCCTGCGGGAAGCCGGACATCATCGACTTTCTCCGCGACCGCCTCGAGCCCATCAAGTGGCCGCGAACGTTCGTGTTCGCAGAGCGGATCCCCAGGGGCCGCTCGGGCAAGGTGCGCCGCTACGAGGTGGCCCGGCTGTTCGAGACGCTCGATCCGGCGTCCGGCACCCAGGGACCGGGAGCGTCCGCCGGCGAAGGGTCAGACGCCGACCGAAGCCAGGCTCGCTCAACTGTGGAAATGGCTGCTGCAGAAGGACCAGTTCGGCCTCGACGACGACTTCTTTTTGGCCGGAGGCGATTCGCTGGCCGCGACGCAACTCGTCCTCACCGCCAACGACGTATTCGACGTCGAATTGCAGCTCGAGGTCGTGTTCGGCGAGGCGAGCACGATCAGGAAGATGGGTGCACGGATCGACGCGCTGCGGGGCAAGCCGAGAACGGGCCGCAGTCCGGACCTGCCGCTGCAGGCGATCGACGAGCGCATCGTGCTCCCGCCCGGGCATCGCCGCCGCGACCCGGCCGGCGCCGTGAAAACCAAAGCGACCGACCAGGAGATCTTCGATCTGTTCGTTCTCGACAGAACGACGGGCCTGCGCCGGATGCGGCCCGGTGCCAGGTTCGCCTGCGTCGAAGCCAACTCGCACGGTTTTCGAAGCCCCGAGATTGCGTTGCAGAGGGCGCCGGGCACGATCCGTTTCGCCTTCCTCGGCGATTCGCTGACGTTCGGTTCGTGGAACGGCGGCAACGAGACAACCTGGCCGTTTCACACGCTCGAGACGCTGCGCGGCGCGCAGGGCGGATCGTACGACTACGTCAACGCGGCAATGCCCGGCAATGGAGTCGGCCACCTGTCGATCCAGTTCAGGGAATCGATTTCAAAGTTTGCGCCGGACGTGGTTACGCTCGTGCCGGGCGCCAGCGGCAACCGTGCGGATTGGGCACGGAAGAAGGTGGGATACGCGGGCGTCCACTTCACGCCGAGCTGGCTCGGCCGACGATCGTTCACGTACAGCCTGGTCGAGAAGAACGTCGTCGTCCTGCTGCGCCAGCTGAGAGCGCTCAGCGATCGCGGCAAGCTGACCTTCGAGCCGCATGAGCTCAGGGCGCTTTCGCGGGAATTCCAGGACCGGCTGCGCGACCTCGTGACCGAGTGCCAGAAGGGCGTGAAGCTCGTCGTGCTCCTGACGCGCGCCTACCGGATACGGCGATCGCAGGGCCGCGTCGCGCAGATCCGCGCGTCCGGTTCGCGGCTGTTCTACGAGCCCTACATGTCCGTCGCTGCCTTGCTGGACGTCAACGACGAGTTCAACCGGGTCTATCGCGAAGTCGCGGCGCAGACCGGCGCGCTGCTCGTCGACGTCGCGGGAATGCTGCCACCGACGAAGGACTACTTCGAAGACAGCAGCCACTGCACGCCGCTGGCGAACGCGAGGATCGGCGAGCGCGTCGCCGGCGCGCTGGCCGCGGACCCGCGTTTCCAGCGCCTTGTGCGGGAGCGATGTCCCGATGCGCCGCCGCGCCCGGCATCGGCATCGTCGAACTTGCCGCCGGCGGGCTGACCGTCCGAGCCCGGCCGCTTCCCCGACATGCACTTCGCTTCCCGAGGCCATCCGCACAACAGCCGGCGGCTTTCCAACCGGATTTATCGGCGTCATGTTGCCGGGCGGCTACCGAAGGTGGAGACTATGGCGGTCCTTAGGGAGGGGCAAATGACAATCGTCGAAAAGTTGGGTGGGGCGACCAGGGCCGGCGCGCTTCTGGCCCGCGTGTTACGGCATGGCGTGCGTCGTTTCTGCGACGCTCTCGACCGGGTCGTCGATGCCAGGCGCGTGGCGCTCGCCTGCATGACCATGTTCGCCACGGTTTCCGTGGCGCAGGCGGCGCAGCAGTGCTTCTCGCAGGCCGGCACCTTCGGCGGACTGACCGTCACCCAAAGCGGTCCGGGGTGCGGCTCGTTCCTCACCTACGAGGGTTTCACCAACGGCTTGTACATGGGCGACGGCAACACGACCGAGGCGTGCACGTTCACCCTGTCGCCGGCCGTGCAGGGCAACACGATCAACATCGGGTTGCGGGCGCACAGCTGCAACGGCACGTCGTTTTGCGAGGAAGTGCAGTTCTCGCTCAACGGAACGCACTATGCGGTGGCGCCGGCCGATCTGGTGACGCCGGCCGGGGGATTCGGCGAGGCCGTGACGATCAACGGCGCCGGTGACGTCGTCGGCGGCGCATTCAGCAGCGACGGCAGCGGACTCGTCACGTTCAACAGCGCGCCGGGGAGCGTTTCCAGCATCACCATCAACCACGTCGTCACGCTGGGTGCGCCCGCGGGGACGATTTACCAGGTTTGTGCGGACGATGCGGGTGGCGTCGGGCCGGGCGGGACCGCGACGGTCGTCGTATCGTCGATCAATCCTTCGCTGGTCGGACAGTCGGTGACGTTCACTGCGACCGTCACCGGAACGACGCCCACCGGCAGCGTGCAGTTCAAGGACGGCGCCACGGACCTCGGCGGGCCGGTCGCGCTGGTGGGCGGCACCGCTGCGCTCACGACATCGGCGCTGTCCGCGGGAAGCCATCCGATCACCGCGGTGTACGGCGGGGATGCCGATGACGCGACGAGCACGTCGCCGGCGGTGACGCAGCTGGTGAACGTCGCATCGGCGCCTGCGATCCAGGCCATCCCCACGCTGACCGAATCGCTGCTGGCGGTCCTCGCCGCGATGGTGGCGGTGCTGGGGCTGGTGGTGGTGCGTCGCCGTTCCTGAACGCGGTTCGGGCGCGCGCTGCCGACGAAGGCAGGCGCCACGCGAATGGTATGTGATTGAAAACTGGCTCGGCGCGCTCGCGCCGGGCCAGTCGCAGCATCGGCGATCCGGGCCGACCGCGGCGCGACACCTCGATGCGATACCGCGGCGCCGGCGGCTTGCTCTCCCGTCGGCACGCTAGTTGCTTTTTTGTCGGGACATTTTCCGGGCGCCGTTCATCATGACTCGCTTTACCCTCAAAGACTGGGTGCTGCTCGCCGGCATCGCGGCGTGCAGCCTCGTCTGGCTCGCGGTCGGCAACGCCCTGCGCGGGCTGTTTTAGCCGCGCGCCGTCACAATCACTCGCCGCGCGGGGCGGTCCGCGGTCAGTCGCCTGGTGAGTGGATCGGCCCGTCAATCATTCGAACGGGCCAACGCCGCCGGTGCCGCCGCCGGTGCCGCTGCAGGGGCCCCGGGGGCCACCTTCGCCGCCACGCCGCGCGTCACGCGGACCGGGAACGGTCGCCGCCGCAGCCGCGCCGCCTCCGCTTCGCCGCCGCGCGTCGCCTTGTAGAGGTCCAGCGAATCCGCCTCGGCGACCTCCGGAGGCGTCATGGCGAGATCGGTGTACGGCCGCGTGTCGCGGGCGACGCGCCGCAGCGTCGACCGGTATTGCCAGTAGAGCCAAGCGAAGCGCGCGTGCTTGCGCAGCACGACCCAACCTTCGCGGGCGTAGAACTTCACCGGATTCTCGAGCGGAATGCCCGGCCGGCGATCGCGCCGGTACTTGCGCCGGAAGATCCCGCCGTCGAGCGGGTGCACGCTCTCGAGACGCGGGGGGGCGTGGAACGACAGCAGCTTCCACATCATGTTGTGGATGTCGTAGCCCCAGAGCTTGGCGCGGCGGAGCACCGTCTCGACGTGCGCAGGCGAGTAGTAGAGCTCCCAGGCGCTGCGATACACGTCGAGCAGTTCCGCGTCGGTCATCGTCGGATGCGCGGTGGTGACGTGCGTCATGTCGTAGCGGTTCATGTCGGTCTCCATCGCGACGTCGGCGAGATGGAGCTTCTTGTGGTCGGCGGAGCCCGGCAGCGGCGTCAGCACGAAGAACTCGAGGATGTCGATCGGCAGCTCGCGCTGGATGATGCCGATGTCACGCGCGATCGACGCCGGCGTGTCGCCGGGGAAGCCCAGGATATAGCCGGCGTACGTCAGCGCGCCGGCCGCGTGCCAGGCCTGCAGCATCGTCCGGTATTCGCTGATGTGGTTCTGGCCCTTCTGCGCGCCCTTGAGCGAATCCGGATTGATGCTCTCGAGGCCGATGAAGACGCGATTGACCCCGGCGCGGCTGGCCTTCTCGATGAAGCCCTTCAGCCGGTGCGCCATGGTGTCGACCTGCGCGACGATCGCGATCCGCAGCTTCTCCTCCTCGCGCATCGCGATCAGCCGGTCGAAGATCGCTTCCCAGTTGCGGTTCCGCGCGAGGTTGTCGTCGGTGATGAAGAAGTTGTGCACGCCCTGGGCGAGGTTGGCGCGCACGATCTTCTCGACGTCGTCGGCGCTGCGGGCGCGCGACTTGCGCCCCTGCACGTTGATGATCGTGCAGAAGCTGCACAGGAACGGGCAGCCGCGACCGGCGTCGAGGCTCGTGCGCATCGCACTCGTGCGGCGCACGGTGCGCGCAGGCAGGTACGGCGCGGGCGCACCCTCCAGGTCCGGGAGGTCGTCGAGGAAGCGATGGATGCCCTCGAGCTCCCCGCGATCGGCGAGCCGCAGCAGGTCGTCGAGGCGGCCCTCCGCTTCGCCGGCGAACAGCGCAATGCCGAGGTCCAGCGCCTCCTGCATGTCGGCCGGAATGCCCGGCAGCATCGCGAGGCAGCCGCTCACATGGAAGCCGCCGATGCAGACGGGAATGCCGGCGGCGCGCAACGGGCGCGCGATATCCATCGCCCGCGGGAACTGGTTGCTCTGCACGCCGACGAGTCCGACCAGCGCGCGGCCGCCGTGGGCGCGCAGCTGCTCGACGATCCGCGCCGGGACGACGCGCGTGTTCGTCTCGTCGATCGCCGTGATGGCGATGTCGACGCCCGGCCCCAGCACCTTGCGCTGTGCGCAGTCGAGTGCCAGCCCGTAAAGGGCGGCAAGGCTGTTCGACGGTATCGACCCGCGCAGCCACTGGATCACGTAGCCGTCGTCGTCGTAGTGCGACGGCTTGATGAGGATGACTTCGAAGCTGCGGGGAGGGGATGCTGCCGGATCGATCATATCGGCCTCCGCAGCCGGTGCGTCGCACGGTCCGCCCGCCGATTTTTCGGCGGCCGCGGGTGGGGGGCTCCGCCGCAGCGCGGCGGGATGGCGTTACTGCTGGCTAACGCCGGCCGTAAGTCGGCCGCCGCGGCGGCTGGGGCGTCGTCGGCGTGTCCTTGTGGCGGAACGTGATGCGCCCCTTGGTGAGGTCGTACGGCGTCATTTCGATGCTCACCTTGTCGCCCGCGAGGATGCGGATCCGGTGCTTGCGCATCTTGCCGGCAACGTACGCGATGATGTTGTGACCATTCTCGAGCCCGACGCGAAACCGCGTATCGGGCATGACTTCGTCGACCACGCCTTCCATTTCGATCATGTCTTCCTTGGCCACGTAGTTCCTTTGCTTGAAGTGTGGGGAGATCGCGCCGGACGCGGCGCCGTGCCGTGCCACGCGGTCGGCGTGGAATCCGGATTGGTGATGCCGGAAGCGTTTCTGCTGCCGCGCACCCGGGCTCGGCCGGGTACCTTCCGCTTCCCGGCCGCCGCGGTCGAGACCCCTTGGACCATGGGGGCCACGCGCATCGGGGAATGAAACAGACCAGCCCCACACTATACGCCTGTGCGGGCCTGGTGGCAGGCGCCCCGCTAATCCTCGCTTCGCCACGGCCTTTTCGCGCCGCGAGCCGCCCGCGGCCGGCGCGGCCTACACCATGCGCGCGAGCACGACCGCCAGCAGGACCGCCAGCAGCGCGACGAGCGATAGACGCACGAGCATGCGACCGCTCACGAGCGGGATCTCGTCGGACCGCAGGCGGTCCTTGGGCCCGGGAACTTCGGCGGTCATGGCGGGGATTGTCCTGACACGGGGTCGCGCACGTAGATGCTGTCGGAGTCCGGCAGACCCTCCTGTAGGACAAACACCGATTCGGACCATCGGCGGTACCTTCGCGGTTCCCGCGCAACGCCCGCCCGGCACGCCTATACTCCCGGCCGGGCGCCGAGATGGCGAGGGAGGCTCCGTCGTTGTTCCACACAGCCCGCATCCTGGTCGTCGACGACGACCCTGGTGTACGCGAGTCGGTGGCCGAACTGCTGGCCGCTTTCGGGATGTCGGCCACGACCGCCGTCAGCGGCCGGGCGGCGCTCGGGCTATGCGGCCGCGACTGCCCGTTCGACATCGTCCTGGCCGACGTGGTGATGGCGGACATCGGCGGCGTCCAGCTCGCGGAGATGCTGCGCGAGCGGCATCCGGATCTTCCGGTGATCCTCATGACGGGCCGGGACAGCCTGGTGGACGGCGTGATCGACGAGGGCGTCGTGCCGCTGTTCAAGCCGTTCTCGTCGCTGCAGCTCAAGCAGATCATCGACGACGCGCTCGATCACTGACGGGCTCAGCGCAGGAGCAGCGCCTTGCTGGCCAGGATCGCGAGCGCGCGATCGAGCCGCGCGCGTCCTGCGGGCGCGGCGAAGGGTCCGCCGAGCTCCGCGCCCAGCGCCTCGCGCGTGCGCGTGCCGTCGAGCCGCGCAAGCAGCCGGCGGCCGAGCGGGTCGTGGTAGCGCAGCGGCTCGTGGTACAGGCTCGGGATGATCTCGTGCTCGTGATTGAGCCAGCGTGCCGCCGCGAATGCCTCGGGACGCTCCCCCGCCGTCACGGCGACCGCGACCGCGCCGGTGCGAAGGTCCAGCCGGCCTGCCTGGAAGAGATCGATTACCCGTTGCAGCCCGGATCCGGCAGCGGGCGCCGTCCGCGGGCCGGCGCTGCCGGCCCTCGCCGGGTCGCCCGACGGGTGCCGATCGTCGAGGAGCGCGGCCACCGGCATCGATGCCGGCCAATGCGCGATCAAGCGGCGCTCAAGCGCGTCCAGCGCCGGCGCCGGCGTTCCGGCCGCCATGGCGGCGACCCGGCGCAGCAGCAGCGACGGCGTCGCGTGCATGTCGAGCGCCCGCGCGGGATCGATGGCGAAGCGCGTCAATGCGCCGGCATGGCAAAGCAGCGATTCGCGGAAATGGCGGAAGTGGATGAAATCGAGGTATTGCTCCCGCGCGAGGCGGTCCATGCCCGCCAGTGCATCCCGCACGGCGGACGCAATGCCATCCACGCCACCCACGCCGGCGCGGGCCTCGGCCATGAACGTCAGGCCGGCGGCCGCCGCATCCGCGGCGAACTCGTGAAAGTAGAAGGGGTGATTCGGGTCGCTGAGCTCGTCGTGCGCCATCGAGGCATCCGATCCGCCGGCCGCCTGCCGCACTTCCGCACGCATGGCCTGCTGGGCCGCCGTGTCCCCGTCGACAGGCGCGCCGACGAGCGCGAGCAGCGCACGCGCGGCTGACACCTGCGCGGACTTGGGAAGCACGTCGCGCGTGTGGTACTTCAGCATGTCCCACACGACACCGCGCAGGTGGCAGCCGGGCATCGCATTGAAGCTCACGAGCGCGAGGCCGTTCGGCGCGAGGTGCCGGGCGATCAGCGGCATGACGTGGACGCGGACCTGCGCCGGGATCCACGAATAGAGGCCGTGCGCGAGTATGTAGTCGAAGGTCCCCAGGTCGGCGGGGACATCGCGCAGGTCCAGCTCCAGCAGGCGGACGTTGGCGAGCCCGAGCTCGCCCGCCATGCGGCGGGCGCGCGCAATGGGGGCGGGGGCGAAATCGAAGCCGACGAAGGTTGCGGCGGGCAGCGTCGAAGCGATCGACACCAGGTTCGCGCCGTCGCCGCAGGCCAGCTCGAGCACGCGGCAGGCGGCGAGCGGGGCAACGGCGATCCCGTGCAGCGTGCCCAGGGTCGCCAGCCGCTCGGGATGGCGCGACGGCTCCGGCGCGCTGGTATACGCGACGTCGTCGTAGTCGTCGCGGAGCGCTTGTTCCGCCCCGGGGCGCGCGGCGTCGGCGATGGGCGGCATCGAATCGGTTCGCGGTTCGCGGACGTTCGTCAGGTAAGGGGCAGCGATCGGGCTTGCGCTGCGCTCGTCACGGGCCGGACGTGCGGGCATTCTACCGGCCGGTACCGGGCGCGGGCCGGAAGCGGTCGCGCGCGACCGCCGGTGCTGGCGCGCGCCGGAGCGGCCGCGTGCGGCGGGGCAGGCTGCGAAGCGTGTCGGTGCGCGTCCGACGCTCGCCGGCGCGCACGTCCGATAGACGCGCGAGTGTGTCCGTCGCTAAGTTGACCCTGGCCACACACCTCAAGAACATCCACCGAAAGAAAGGGGCGCACAATGAACCGCAAGCGGTCGCTGGGCCTGGTCCTCGTCGCAGGATTCCTGGTTGGCGGTTGCGCATCGCCCGGGACCAAGGTCACCACCTCCAACGCAGCTTATCGCGACATGACCCACAGCCAGCAGGCATGGTGTTCCACGTTCTCGAGTTCCTGCGGCTGCACGATCGACGGCGATCGCGCGACCTGCTCGCTCGCCTATGCGTGCCTGAACTCCGGTAACTGCAAGGTCGCGCAATAGGGTTCACGAGGTCAGTCGCGCCGCGACACCGAGTCGCCGGCGCGCCGGTCGAGGCGCAGCGTGAGCAGCGTGGCGAGCGTCATCAGGGCGCCGACGAACAGCCACGCCCAGCGGAAATCGACCAGCGCGAGCGTGGTGGCATCCCGCAGCGCCTTGGACGCGCCCAGGATCGAGGCGGCCAGCGCGACGCCCAGCGCCATCGAGACCTGCTGCACCATCGTGGCCAGCGCGGTCGCACCGGCGCGCTGATCGTCGGGAACGTCGGCGAACGACAGCGTCGTCATCGCCGTGAAGTTCATCGACCGCGTCATGCCGGTGAAGAACAGCAGCACGCACACGAGCGGCAGCGGGTCGCCCGGCGAGAGGAACGCGCAGGCGAACAGCGACGCTGCACACAGCGCGCCGTTGACCACGAGCACCGTGCGGAAGCCGAACCGGCGCAGCAGGCGCGTGGTGACGCTCTTCATCGCGAGATTTCCCGCCATGTAGACGAGGAGCATCGAGCCCGCCTCGAATGCATTCATGCCGAAGCCGATCTGGAACATGAGCGGCAGCAGGAACGGCGAGGCGTTGATGGCCAGCCGGGACAGGAAGCCCGCGGTGCCGATGGCAAGCGCGAACGTCGGCACCCCGAACGCCTGGAGCCGCAGCATCGGGTGAGGCGCGCGCCGCGCATGCGCGATCGCCGCGTAAGTGGCGGCGACGCCGACGACGAGGAGGACCGCTGCCGCGGTCACGCCGCCGCGGCGCTCGCCGAGCGAGGTGAGCCCCTGGATCAGGCCGGCGACGGCCAGCGCAGTGAGGACGAAGCCCGCGAGATCGAAGGGACGCGGCACTCCGGGCGGACGGCGGGGAAACGCGCGCCGCACGAACCAGAGGCCCGCCAGCCCGAGGGGCACGTTCAGCAGGAATATCCAGCGCCATGACGCGTGCGTGACGATCAGCCCGCCGAGCGGCGGGCCGATCACGGGCGCGATCAACCCCGGCCAGGTGATGGTGCCGAGCGCCTCGATCAGGCGGTGCTTGGGCGTCTCGCGCAGGACGACGAGCCGGCCCACGGGCGACATGAAGGCGGCGGCGCAGCCCTGCAGCAGGCGGGCGGCGACGAAGGCCGCAAACGTGGGTGCCGCTCCGCACAGCAGCGACGCCGCGGTGAAGCCGCCGATGGCGGCAGCGAAGACGCGCCGCGCGCCGAAACGCTCGGCGCACCAGCCGGCCGCCGGAACGAACACCGCCATCGCGACCAGGTACACGGTGACGCCGAGGCTGGCATCGAGGGTGGAGATGCCGAAACTGCCGCCGATCGCGGGCAACGCAGTGACGATGATCGTCGCGTCCAGCGTCTCCATGAAGAACGCGGCGGCGACGGTATAGGCGATGCGCGTCGCGGTGACGGCGGCAGGGCTCTTGTCGGTCACGGGAGAATTCCTCCGGCGCCGGATCGCGCGGCGATGGTGCCCGGCGCAGGCGGCGTGGCCGGCCGAACTCTACGCCACCCGCCGCGCGCGCGCCGCGCGCTAGAATCGCAGCCCGACCGCCGCCCCCGATGCCTGCGAACACCGCCGCCTCGCCGTCACGCGCCGCGCATCCGCTGGTGTCCATCGTGGTGCGCAGCATGGGCCGGCCCGAGCTTCGCCTCGCGCTGGAAGCGCTCGCGGCACAGGACTATCCGTCGCTGGAAGTGATCGTGGTCGACGCCACCGGCGGTCGCCATCCGCCGCTGCCGACCCTCGACTGGCGGGACGGGCACGCGCTGCGCCTGGTCTCGCGCGCGGAGCCGCTGCCGCGGCCGCTCGCCGCGAATGTCGGCCTCGACGCCGTTAAGGGGAGCTGGTTCTCGTTTCTCGACGACGACGATACCTGCGCGCCGGAGCACGTCTCGACGCTGGTGAACGCCGTGCGCGCGCATCCCGACGCGCTGGTGGTTTACGGCGCCGGGCGGCTGTTCGACGAGCAGGGACGGCTGCAGCAGGTGTTCGGGCGACCGTTCAACCGCGCGCTGATGCATTTCGGCCCGCTGTTCTATTGGCAGGCGTCGCTGATCAGCACGCGTGCGCGTGACCTCGGCTGCCGCTTCGATCCGGCGCTGGCCGTCTGCGAAGACCGCGATTTCATTGCCCAGGTGGCGCGCCACGGCGACCTCGTGTTCGTGCCGTCGGCGACGACTTTCCGGTACCGGCCCGACCTCGGCACGTCGGGGACGGGGCAGGGCGTCAACCGCGACGCGGCGCGGGTGGCCCGCTACGAGAACCTCCTGCGCGCCAAATGGGCGGGGAACGGAACGTTCCACAACGAGCGCGTCGCCTGGCGCTGCCGGGAAGGCGTGCGCGCCTATCGGGCCGGCGACCTTGCCGGCGCGCGGGCGTCGTTCGAAGAGGCGCTGGCCGCTTACCCCGACGACCCCAACGCCCTGCATGGCCTCGCTCGCGTGGCGCTGGCAACCGGACGGCGCGACGACGCTGCGCACTTTGCCCGGCGCGCGCTGGCGATCAACCCGGAAGCGGCCGAATTCCGGGCGACGGTGGCGGAGATCGAAGGGCGCAGCGGTACGGTCCGCCCGCGCACCGCAGATGCCGGGGCGACCGCGCGCGGGACGCCGTCCCGCAATGCGCCATGCCCGTGTGGAAGCGGGCTGCGCTACAAGGCATGTCATGGGCTCCTGGGACGAGGCGCCGAGGCCTTGCCTCCGACGCGCGCCGATGGCGGTGCCGCGTCGCCTGCCGACGCGGCGCTCGCGGCGGCGCAGACGGACCGCGAAACGGGCAACGCCTACGCCGCCAGGGAGCGCCTGCGCGTCGCCTGCGCGACCCCCTCGCGCGCCGGGTTGCTCGCCGCGGCGCGCCTTGCGCTCGATCTTGGCGACGCGGCCGATGCCTTTCCCTTGCTCGAGCGCGCGGCGGCGCTTTTTGTCGACCGCGAGGCGGGCTTGATGCTCGAGGAATGCTGCGCGGGGCTGGCCCGCGGGACACGTGATCGGGCGCTGTGGTCGACGATCCTCGAACTCACCGCCGCGTCGCGGCGCAACGCCGGCCCCGCCCTGCACGGAACGGACGGCCTCTGTGTCATTGTCGCGGCGGCGGACACCGCCGCCGCGCAGCGTCTTGGCGACACGCTCGGTGCGCGCGCGCGCGTTGCCACGGAAGGCGCGCGCGACCTCGCCGGCGCATCGACGCTCGTGCTGTTCGACGCCGCCATCGAATTGACGCGGCCGCGCGCCGTCGGCGCCCCGGCGCGCGTTGTCGTGCGGATGAACCGGGACGACCCGGAATCGCTCGTGCGCTCGCTCGCGCGCGTCGCGGACGCCTATCCCGGCGCGCGCCTCGATGTCACGCGACCCTTTGCGGAGGCGGCGCCGGACGACGCCCGGGCGGTGCCGGTCGACTATCCGTGGATCGATGCCGCGCTGCTCGACGTCGCGCCGGCACCGGCGCGTGCGGATGCCGCCGTCACCGTCGGACGGACATGGGCGCCCGGCGGCGCGGACGACCATCCGAACGACCCGGCGCTGTATCGCGCGCTGGCCGCGGATGGCCATCGCGTGATGGTGACAGCGACGCCGTTCCTCGAGCGCGCCTTTCGCGACGATCCGAAGGCGACCCGTCCAACATTCCGGCCTCCGGCGGCGCCGGGCGCGGACCTTCCCGACGTCGTCCTGCACCGCGGCCGCCCCGGCCACCGCGGCGCGTCGGATGTCCACCTGCTCGAAGCCATGGCCGCGGCGCGTCCTGTCGTCGTGTTCGCGGACGCGATCGGCGCGCGCGAATGGCTTCGGGACGGCGCGAACGGCTTCGTCGTCGCCGACGAGCAGGCGGCGCGGAGCTGCATCCTCCGCCTGGCGCGCGATGCCCGGCTTCGCGCTTTGATCGGCCGCGCTGCCCGCGAGACCGCGCGCGAGCTGGTGGAGGACCGGCGCGACCGCGCCCGCGCGTTCTACCTCGGCGTCAGCGTGTAGGTGAAGTCGAAGATCGCGCGGCCCGCCGCGGCGCCGGCCGCCGCGACCACCGGCACCGGCAACGGCCGGCGCGACACGGCCGTGCTGGTTTCGCGGCGCACGCTGTGGCTGATGCCGCAGAACTGGTTGCAGCGACGCATGCCGCGGCGGATGAATTCCGCCGACTGCCAGAACGCATCGAGATCGCCCGCCTTGCGCAGCTGGAAGCCGGGGAACATCGTGGAGAAGCACAGCCGCGCCACGCCATAGTGGTCGACCATGATGTTGCGCTCGTACGTGTTGCAGATGTGCTCGGTCGTCCCGGTGCGCGAGCTCCAGCCGCGCGAGACGTCGCGCGCGGCGAGCAGCGAGCGGAAGTACATGCGCACCTGCTCGCGCCACACCGGATTGAGGCCGAGGCCGTACTTCCGGTCGCACGCGCCGATGATCTCGTAGACCTCGTCCGGGTCGACGCGGTAATGATCGGCGAAGAACTGGTCCTCCGGCGCATCGTGCCCGAACGATGGCTGGATGAAGTTGAGCTTGAGCTTGTCGGCGCCGACCTCGTTGAGCACGAAATCGTAGAACGCGTCGATCTCGCGATAGTTCTCGTCGAAGATGAGCCCCATCGCGTAAATGCGCGTATCGGTCTCGTTGCGGGCGCGCGCCGCGATCAGCAGCCGCAGCGCCTTGACCGCCTTGTCGAACGCGCCCTTGACGCCGCGCGTGCGGTCGTGCAGCTCGCGACGATGGCTGTTGAGCGACACGGAGATCTCGTGCGGGCCGGCGGTGACCATGCGATCGGCGCGCTCGGTGTCGCGCACGCGCGTCCCGTTGATGACGGAAAGGCAGCGCAGTCCGAATTCGCGGCTGGCGCCGGCGATGGCGAAATAGTCGTCGAGGTCGAGCATGCTCTCGCCGCCGCAGATGACGACGGCGCCGCCGGGGCGCATCTGCGCGAACTCGCCGAGCACCTCGCGCCGCCGCTCGCGCGACAGGTACCGCGGCCTGTCGTCGTCGTCGAGCTTCCAGAAGTCGCAGTGCTGGCAACGCAGGTTGCAGCGCTTGTTGATCTGGATGAAGAGGAAGTCGGGCGGCGGGATCATGACGCAGCCTAGCGTCCGGGCGCGACCTGCGCAAGCCACGCATGCCGAGCGCACACGGCGCTTCGCCGGATGTGCGGCGTCACCGCCGTAATCGGTGGCAGGTCATTGCCGGCGTGCTCGTCGAACGCGACGAGCGCGAGCCGGCCGCCGCGTCGCTCAGCGCTGTGGCGGGAGGATCCAGCGCGGCACGCTCACCGGATCGAAGTCGCGCCACTGGCCTTCGGCCCAGGTTCCGGCGGCCTGCTCGATGGAGCGCGCCGCATGACGGTTGAATACCCCCAGCACGCGCCCGTGGAGCTGGGAGGCGGGCACGCGAACGGCCACGCGCACTCCGGCGGGGCGTTCCGGCACCGGCTGCGTCTCCTCGGCACCGTCGCTCAGTTCGCGGACCGTGCCGGCCAGCGAGCCGGCGTAGGCGCCGGCGGCCAGACCCGCCGCCGCCGCGAGCGGTCCGACGACCGGAACGGCGACGGCGCCGAGCGCGAGCCCGGCCACGCCGCCCAAGGCCGCACCCGAGGCCGTACCGCCTTCGGCGCCCCGCGCCTGCGCGTCAGCGACGGCACGGTCGCCCCCAACGCCGACGGGGTTGGCGTCGTGCTGACCGGGCGCATTGAGTGCGAACTGCTCGATGTCCTGCGGCCCGTAGCCGACGGACTGCAATTCCCGCGAAACCGCCTTTGCAGTTTCGAAGTCGTCGAACTGGCCGACGAGGATTGCGCTGCGCTGCTTCCCGTTCGCGGCATGGTGCATGGACGGCTCCCTGAGGATATGGATGCGATTCTCGCCGTGGCGGCGGTCACGACCTGTCCGCCCTGGCCGCGTCTTTCTGTCCGGGCCCGGACTACAGACAGGGCGTGCCTCCCGTGCGACACTTCCACGACATTGTCATATACAATCCTGGAGCACGGCAAGGTTCAAAGGCGGCGGCCGGGGCGCAGGAATCGAGGAACGGGAAAGTGCACCATTGCACCATCTGTCATAGCGCGAACGTCCGCCGCTCCGGCGCGAGTCCGGGCGAGGCGCATCTGCATCCGTTCAAGTCCCCCTATCGCTGCCAGGAATGCGACGCGCGTTTCTGGGTGCTGAGCCGCAGGACGAAGTGGGGGGCGGCGGCGAGCGGCGTCATCGCTCTTTTCATCGTTGCCGCCGTCGCGGCCCCTGTCCTGTGGCGACAGCACGTCTACCCGGCGGTCACCCCGCCCGATGCGCGGGTTCCGCTCACCGGCAGCAATGCGACGCCGTCGACCGAACAGAGCCGGCTCGACGACATCCTCAGGATGCAGTCCACCATGGTCGACGCGCAGCTGGAGTTCCGCGCGCGCGGCGCGCGTCCCTAGCAGCCCGCGACCGCCGCACCCCAGCGCCCGAGCGTGTGATAACGCGACGCGTCGAGCGCGCGCGGCGCGTGGGGCGTACCGGCGCCGGCCGTCTCGATACCGGGCGCCGCGGCGCGCAGGCCCGCCCGCGTCTCCGGGTCGGCGAGCGCGCGCGCCAGCAGGCCGGCATCGGTCCAGACGAGCCTTCCCGCCTCCAGGCGCGCGTACACGCGGCCGCTGTCGCGATCGGCGAAATTGACCACCGGCAACGTGCGCACGCATTGCGCCAGGAACGCCGTGTTGCGCTCGGCCGCCATGGCGCCCGGGCCGCCGTAGACGTCTTCGCGCCGCGTCGCGTCGACGTCGATCTTGCGAAAGCGATCGATGTCGAGCATGCGCGCGACGTCGAGGATGTTGATCTCGCCATTGCGTCCGAAGGCGATCGTGCGCGGCAGCTCGCCGGCCGGGACGCTGTTGTCGAGGAACTCGAAGTGCACGATCTTCGACGTCCGCAGCGCCCAGGTGAAGAACAGCTCCGGCATTCCCGCGTACGCCTCGATGTTGTGCGCCAGCAGGTCGTCGACCGCCTTGTAGCGGCCGACGTCTAGACCGCGCTTCCACGACCGCTCGACGGTCGAGTGGGGCGGGGTGATCAGGAAGAACAGGTAGACGTAGTGGCCGAAGCGGGTCAGCAGGTTGCTGCCGGCCTCCTCGGAATCGGGCGCGAAGCTGTCGAAGCGGAAGCGATCGATCAAAAGGTGCGACATGCCCCCGCGCTCGGCCTTGCGCGCCATGTAGCGGTCGAGCTTCTCGTCGACGATCGCGAGCTCCTTGCCGGTGAACGTCCCGGCGTACTTGTAGTGCTCGCCGAGGGATGGGTAGTCGAGCAGGTACTTGCGCCAGATGTCGGGGCTGATCAGCGCGAAGTCGCTCCAGTTCACGCCGATCTCCGCAGCCAGGCGCTTTTGCTGCGGCCGCAGCGTGCTCTTGCCGGCGGCGGACGCGCCCTTGGTGTTCATGACCACCGGCTGCGCCTGTGCGGGGAGCAGCGCGAAGCCCTCGGCGTGCGCGGCTTCGCGCACCCACGGCTCGATCAGGGCGCCGATGGCCGCGGCGCCTTCGTCGTTGGCGGCGAGCCCGGTGACGAGCGGCGCGAGCACGCCGGCGTCGCCCCACACGCGGCCGTGGCGCCCGCGTATCGCCGACATCACGCGAACGAGCGCGCGGTACGCGGCGCGATGCGCCGGGTCCGCGGCGCGCTGCGCCTTCTCTCCCCAGCCGCGCAGCAGGCGCTCCTCCCGGTCCCATCCGTCGTCCTCGTCGGGGCGCGCGGGCGCCGGCGGCGGCCGCAGCCAGCGGAGCATCCGCGCAAAGCCACGGGCGCCGGGCGGCGGCGCCGACGCGGCGTCGGTGCGTCCGCGCGTCAATGCCAAGGCGAGCTCGCCGTCGACGACGTCGGCGATGGCGGATCGCCCGCGCTCGTAGCAGCCGACGATTTCGGCCATCCGCGGTTCCAGGTGGCGCGTCAGGATCGCATGCGTGATCCGGCGGAAGTTGATCCCGAGGTCTTCGACCCGGGTGCCGTCGGGAACGGAGATGTCGCCGGTGACGCGGATCAGCACCTCGTGCACGAGCAGCCGTTCCGGCCGGAAGACGACCAGCTCCTCGAGCGGCATTCCGGTGAGCTCCTCCCAATCGCGCGCCTGCGTCACGGAAGTGGACACGTTCTCCGGCCGCAGGATCGTCGACAGCGGGAGCAGCTCGGGGGGAAGCTCCGAGCGGATGCCCGGGTTCCACGGTCCTTCGGCCGCCTGTAACGCGGGCGGCGGGGCGACCTGCGTCAAGGGTTGCGCGCCGTGATCGTCCAGGAGCTCGACTGCATGACGACGGCGCCGTCGTGGAGATGCCGGGCGAGTGCCTCCCTGAGCGCGTGCTCGATCTCCGGCCGCCGCGCTTCGCCGAGCGGGCCGGCCTCGCGGAAGATCTCGCCCGCGGGACCGATCGCGAGCTGGAACGCCACCGCCTCGTCGGCCGTGCGCCCGACACGCACCGGGCCGTCGACGCGTTCGAACTTCGCGTCGACGAAGCCCGCAGCCGCGAGCTGCGCGGTGACGACATCGGGATTCGCCATCGAGAACGGGCCGGGACCGCAGGTCTGCGCGTCCTCGCCCGGCGGCGGCAGGTGCGCGAGCGCGACCTCCTTCGGCACGCGGACCCACGCGTTGTCGGCCAGCGCGCGCCATACGATGAACATCAGTTGCGCGCCCGGCTTGAGCGCCGTGCGCAGGTTGCGCATCGCCGCGACCGGATTGCCGAAGAACATCATGCCGAAGCGCGAGAATGCGAAATCGAACTGCGGCGCGAACCGGTACGTCTGCACGTCGGCGGCAACGAACTCGACATTGGCAACGCCCAGCGCGCGGGCGTCGCTGCGCCCCGCCTCGAGGAACGGCTCGCAGCAGTCGAGCCCGAGCACGTAGCCCTTCGGCCCGACGATCCGCGCGAGCTCGATCGCCGTATCGCCCCACCCGCAGCCGACGTCGACGACCCGGGCGCCTTGCGGCAGCGCCATCTTGCGCAGCGGGACTTCGCTGTGCAGGCTGAGACCGCGCTGCAGGATCTCGCGGAAACGCTCGAACTTCGCGACCAGCACGTTGTTCCAGAAGGCCGTGTATTCGTCGTTCAGATGGCTCGCGTCGGGCATGGGACCTCGCGTCGTCGGTCGGGCAGGCGAACTTTGCCGCCAAATTCCCGCGCCGACAACCGGCATTTTGTTACGCGCGCGCCACAAACGGGCCGGCATTCGTACCGTTGGTTGCGCGCGCCGGGCGTTCAGTCGACGTAAAGCGGCGGCTCGTCCATCAGCGCGATCTGCTCGCGCAGCTCGAGGATGCGATCCTGCCAGTAGCGCTGCGTGCCGAACCACGGGAACGCGGCCGGGAACGCGGGGTCGTCGAAGCGCCGCGCCAGCCACGCGCTGTAGTGGAGCAGGCGCAGCGTGCGCAGCGCCTCGATCAGGTGGAGCTCGCGCCGGTCGAGCGCACGAAACGTCTCGTAGCCCTCGAGCGCGGCACGAAGCTGGCCGGTCATCGCGGCACGGTCCCCCGACAGCAGCATCCACAGATCCTGGATCGCCGGTCCGGTGCGCGCGTCGTCGAAATCGACGAAGTGGGGACCGGCGTCGGTCCACAGGACGTTGCCGGCGTGACAGTCGCCGTGCAGGCGCAGCGCGCCCACGTCGCCGGCACGCGCGTAGCAGCGCGCGACGGCGTCCAGCGCATGCGCGGCGACGCCCTGCCATACCTCGCGCAGATCGGCCGGCAGGAAGTCGTGCGCGAGCAGGTAGTCGCGCGGCTCGAAGCCGAACGTCGCCGGCGTGAGCGCAGGGCGCGCGGCGAAGCGACGCTGCGCGCCGACCGCATGGATCCTCGCGATGAAGCGCCCGATGCGCACCAGCGTCTCGCGGTGGTCGAGCTCCGGCGCACGCCCACCACGGCGTTCGTAGACGGCGAAGCGGAAGCCTTCGAACGCGTGCAGCGTCACGCCATCGAGCGCCAGCGGCGGGACCGCGGGCACCTCCGCGGACGCGAGCTCGGCGACGAACGCATGCTCCTCGAGGATCTGAGCATCGGTCCAGCGCCCGGGCCGATAGAACTTCGCGACGACCGGCGGCGCCTCGTCGCACCACGCCTGGTAGACGCGGTTCTCGTAGCTGTTGAGCGCCAGCAGGCGGCCGTCGCCGCGGATGCCGACGCTTTCCAGCGCATCGAGCACGCGGTCCGGCGTCAGGCCGGCATACGGTGGGAGCGACATCCGGCGATTCTACGTAAGGCGGGGCAGCGGCTCGGCGCTGGCGGCCTGCTATCGTTCGCCGTCCCTCCATCGCTGCCACTCCTTCCAATGCTCTCGCGCCAATCCGCCGATCGCATCGCCCGCCAGTGGGACGACGAGATCGTGCCGAAACTCGTCGACTACGTGCGGATTCCCGCCAAATCGCCGCACTTCGATCCCGCGTGGCAGACGAGCGGACATATCGAGCGGGTCGTCGCGCTGGCGGAGGCCTGGGTGCGCGCGCAGCCGGTGAAGGGCCTGGCTGTCGAAGTCGTGCGCCTGCCCGGCCGCACGCCGCTGCTCTTCTTCGAAGTGCCGGCGACGGCCGCCACCGGCGATCGCACCGTGCTGCTGTACGGCCATCTCGACAAGCAGCCCGAGATGGTCGGCTGGCGCGACGGCCTCGGGCCGTGGGTGCCCGTGATGGAGGACGGCAAGCTGTACGGCCGCGGCGGCGCCGACGACGGCTACGCGGTGTTCGCCGCGCTCGCCGCGATCGGCGCGCTTGAGGCGGACGGCATCGCGCACGCGCGCTGCGTCGGCATGATCGAAACCTGCGAGGAGAGCGGCAGCTACGACCTGCCGGCGTATCTCGAGGCGCTCGCGCCGCGGCTCGGGCGCGTCGATTTCGTCGTCGGCCTCGACTCGGGCTGCGGCGACTACGAGCGGCTCTGGATGACGACGTCGCTGCGCGGGCTGGCGGCCGGCACGCTCACCGTGGACGTGCTGACCGAAGGCGTGCACTCGGGCCACGCGAGCGGCATCGTGCCCTCGTCGTTCCGCATCGCGCGGCACCTGATCGATCGCCTGGAAGACGCCTCGACCGGATATATCAGGCCCTCGCTCTTCCATGTGCAGATCCCGGTCGAGCGCGCCGAACAGGCGATCGCGACGGCCGCGATCATGGGCGACACCGTGGTGCGCGAGTTTCCCTTCGCAGGGGACACCGGCCCGATGGACGACGACCGGACGGAAGCGCTGCTCAACCGGACATGGCGGCCGGCGCTGTCCGTGGTCGGCGCCGACGGCCTGCCGGCGATCGCCAACGCCGGCAACGTGCTGCGGCCGCGCACGGCGCTCAAGCTTTCGCTGCGCCTGCCGCCCACCCTCGATGGCGCCAAGGCGACGCGCGATCTCAAGCACCTGCTCGAGGCCGATCCGCCGTACGACGCGGCGGTGACGTTCGACGCGGACCAGGGCGCGAGCGGATGGTGTGCGGCGCCGACCGCGCCGTGGCTCGCCCGTGCGCTCGAGGAAGCCTCGCAGGCGTTCTACGGCAAGGCCGCAGCCGCGATCGGCGAGGGCGGGACGATTCCGTTCATGGCGATGCTCGGCCGCCAGTTTCCCGAAGCGCAGTTCCTGATCACCGGGGTGCTCGGCCCGCACTCCAACGCGCACGGGCCCAACGAGTTCCTGCACGTGCCGTACGCGAAAAAGCTGACGGCATGTGTCGCGCACGCGCTGGCGGCGCACGCAGCGCGCGCTTAGTCGACGCCGGACATCGGCGCGGGTTCCGGGAGCGGAAGCAGCCGCAGCGATCCTGCGGCGTAGCGCTTGAGCAGCAGCCGCGTGACGTCGATGTCGAATTGCGCTTGCGGCGGCGCCTCGATCAGCGCGGCGAGCTCGCCGTCGTCGCGGGCCGTGCCGAGCCAGCACCAGTCGCGGATGGCGTGCACGTCGGTGCGATCCGAGAACACGGCCTGTTCGCGCACCAGCGCGATGCCCGCGCAGGGCCAGCGCGGAATCGCCAGCGGCGCGAGAGCGGCGGCGAGCCGCGCGTCGTGCGTGGCGCTGTCTTCCTCGCCGACGCACGCGCCTGCGCAGCGGCGGAGCTGGCGCTGGAAGCAGGGACCGCCGGGCCGGCGTTCGAGCCCCAGGCGGCGCCAGCACAGCCGCTGCTCCGCGGCGAGCGCGCGCAGCGCTTCGCGCCCGCTCGCCCGCGAGCCGAACGGGCCGTAGGCGCCCGGCAGGGCGCCGGGCTCGACGGCGGCGGCCGGCACGTACGCGGGCGTTCCCGCGTCGGTGAGAACCAGCACGCCCGCTTCGGCCTTGCGCCGCAGCGCGCGGTTGTGCGCAGGCATCCGCGCCTTGACCAGCGTCGCCTCGCGCAGCAGCGCGCCCAGCTCGCCCGCCGTCTCCTCGAATTCGATGCGGCGGATCTCCTGCGACAGCCGCAGGTCGGTCTCGCTGCGCCAGTCGCCGGAGAAATGCGCGGCGACGCGCTCGCGCAGGTTGACGCTCTTGCCGACGTACAGCGGCAGCGGGTTGTCGCCGTAGAACAGGTAGACGCCGGGCGCCTCGGGCAGCGCGTCGAGCGCGTCGGGCGCAAGCTGCGGCGGCAGGCTCGGAATGCGCAGGATGCGCCGCGCGGCCTCCTCGATCGCCTCGGCGGGCAGGTCGCGGTACAGCGCGCGCACGAACGCCCACAGCGCCCGGGCGTCGCCGAGCGCGCGATGACGGTCGCCGGCGTCGAGCCATGGCGCGCGATCACGCGCATCGAGGCCATGGCCGTGCGCGTCCGGGAACAGGCGCCGCGACAGGCGCACCGTGCACAGCACGCGCTGCGTGAACGCGACCCCGGCGCGCGCGAACGCGTGCTTGAGGAAGCCGTAATCGAAGCGCGCATTGTGGGCGACGAACACGCAACCGCGAGCAGCTCGCGTCACCTGCCGGCGCAACGCTCGCGAACGGCGGCGCGCCGGCGACCATCGCATCGGTGATCCCGGTGAGCGCCTGCGATCGCCGGGCGGGATCGGCACGCCGGGATCGACCAGCGGCTCCATTCGGTCACGCGCACGCCGTCGGCCGCGGCGTCGACGCGCACGACGCCGATCTCGGTGATCCGGTCGCGCGCCGGCGCGACGTCCCGGTGGTCTCGAGATCGACGAAGGCGACGCGAAGGCGGCAAACAAGGCGCATCGGGATCGGTCGTGGCGCAGGGGGCTTGACGGCCCGAACGTTCGTTCGCTATTCTAGCGCCATGTCGAACGATCGTTCCTATCTTGAAGACTCTGCAGGACTACTACACGCGCCACCGCGCGTTGCCGTCGTACTCGTCGATCGGCGGGCTGCTCGGCCTGCGCTCGAAGTCGTCGGTCGCCGCGCTGGTCGCGAGGCTCAAGCTCGCGCGGCTACGTCGAATCGACGCCCGACCGGCGGCTGGCGCCGACGCGGCGCTTTTTCGCGCGCCCGCTGGCCGAGCGCGCCCGTGCATGCGGGGCTGCCCGAATCCGATCGACGATGCGACGGCCGATGCCGTCACGATCGACGACTACCTGATCGAGCGGCCGTCGACAGACGGTGCTGGTGCGCGTCAAGGGCGACTCGATGATCGACGCCGGCATCTTCGAAGGCGATCTGGTCGTCGTCGAAAAGCGCGCGCGCCGCGCAGAAGGGCGACATCGTCATCGCCATCGTCGACAACCAGTTCACGCTGAAGCGCCTCGAGCTCGAGGGCGGCGCAGTTCGTGCTCAAGCCCGAGAACAGCGCCTACCCGGTGATCCGTCCCGAAGGCGCGCTGGAGATCTTCGGCGTGATGGTGGGGCTCGTGCGCAAGTCTAGCTGCGCGCGCGCCACGCTTGCACGCGCCGTCGACCGCGGCGCCGGTCGACGCGCCGACTAGCCGGCGCGACTTCGACCAGGCAGTCGTAGAACGTCGCCGCGCGGCCGAGGTCGGTCAGCGCCTGGCTGGTCACGGCATTCGCATTCTCGCCGCCGGGCGCGAGCTTGCGCCACCAGACCGACGGCGCGACGACGACGCCTGGCCGCGCGCGATCGGTGACGCGCGCACGTCGACGACAAACGCGCCGCGATCGTTGAAGACCCGAACCGGATCGCCGTCGCCGATGCCGCGTGCGGCCGCGTCGTCGGGATGGATGTCGAGGCGCGGCGTCTGCTCCTCCTCGAGGAACACCGGCAGGTTGCGCGAACGACGAATTGAGGAAGTTGCGCGCCGGCGGCGAGATCAATGCCAGCGGATAGCGCGCGGCGAGCGCAGGGTCGTTCGCGGCGCGATTCGCGCGGCGGCAGTGTAGTGCGGGCAGCGGATCGATCCCCTGCGCGGCGCAGCTTTTCCGAATAGAACTCGCACTTGCCCGACGGCGTCGGAAAGTTGCCCTGCGCGAACGGCGCGTACGGCGAGGGCACGTTCAAGCCGCTGCCAGCCGTCGCGCCTTGAGCGTCTCCCAGTCGATGCCGGCCATCGCGCGGATCGGCTCGCGACGAAGGCATTCGCGCGCGATGCTCTCGTCGCTGTCGCGGAAGCAGGCCTCGTCGAATCCCATCCGCGCCGCCAGCCGGCGGAACACCTCGGTGTTCGGCAATGGCTTCGCCGAGCGGCGCGATCGCCGGGTTGTTGGCCAGCGCGTAAGATGGCCGTAGGACGCGTGCACGTCCAGCTGCTCGAGCTGCGTCGTCGCCGGCAGCAGGATGTCGGCGTAGTCGGCGGTGTCGGTGCGGAAGATGTCGTGGACGACGCAGAACAGGTCCTCGCGCGCGAAGCCCGGCGACGACCTTGCCCGAGTCCGGCGCCACGGCGACCGGATTCGAGTTGTAGACGTAGATGCGCGCGAATCGGCGGATCGGTCGCAGTCGAGCAGCGCATCGCCGATGGTCGACATGTTGATCGTGCGCGGCGTGCCCCGGATCAGGTCGGGCCGCTCGAGCGCCGCGGTGTCGACGGGGAACGTGCCGGACGAGGACAGCAGCGCGCCGCCGGCAGGGTCGCGCCACGCGCCGACCAGCGCCGGAAGGCAGGCGACGGCGCGCACCGCATTGCCGCCGCCGCGCATGTCGCTGCATGCCGTAGTTGAGGCGGATGGCGGCGGGCGCGATCGTCCCGTAGTCGCGCGCCAGCGCGTACGACCTGCTGCCGCCGCGATGCCGCATGTGCGAGCCACGCGCTCGGGCGGCTATTCGCGCGCGCGCTCGGCCAGCGCATCGAATCCCAGCGTGTGGCGGTCGACGTAATCGCGATCGAGCAGCGCCCTCGGCGATCAGCACGTGCATCAGGCCGAAGCGCGAGCGCGGCGTCGGTGCCCGGCAGCAGCGCGATGTGCTCGTGGCATTTCTCGGCGGTCGCGCTGCGATAGGGGTCGATCGCAATCAGCTTCGCACCGCGGCGCTTGGCCTCCTGCGCGCGGCGTCCAGAAGTGCAGGTTCGACGTGATCGGATTCGCTGCCCCAGATCAGGATCAGCCTGCGTTCTCGTACTGCTCGAGGTCCGTGCCCATCGACGCGCCGACCGTCGCGGCCCAGCCGGCCTTGCCGGCCGACGCGCAGATCGTGCGATCGAGCAGCGACGCGCCGAGGCGGTGGAAGAAGCGCCGGTCCATCGAGCTGTCCTGCAGCAAGCCCATCGTCCCGGCATAGCTGTAGGGAAGGATCGCCTGCGGTCCGTCGGGCGAGGCGGCGATGTCCTTGAAGCGCGCAGCGATCGTCGTCGAGCGCCTCGTCCCAGCGAGATGCGCTCGAAGCGGCCTGTCCCCCTTGGCGCCGACGCGGCGCAGCGGATGCAGGACGCGCGTCCGGCGAATACGTGCGCTCGAGATAGCGCGCGACCTTCGTGCACAGCATGCCGCGCGTGGTCGGATGATCGCGGATCGCCCGCGAACCTCGATCGCCCGTCCGTTGGTCGACCGTGACGAGCATCGCGCAGGTATCGGGGCAATCGTGCGGGCATGCGCCGCGGACGACGCGAGACTCCGGGGGCTGCATTGGCTGAGCGATCGAGGGGCATGTCGGATCCGATGGGTGTCGGTATTGTAATCCGCTGCGCCCGGGGCTCGCCGGCTACACGCTGATTGCGTTATCGTTCCTGATGGGCGAATCCAGCGGGTGGGCATGAGCACCGCAGTCAATGCGACGATCGCTTTCCGCTCGGGCGCGGCCATGCCCGCGCTGGGCTTGGGCACCTGGCGCATGGGCGAGCGCCGCGACCTGCGCGACGCCGGAAATCGCGGCGCTCAAGGCCGGCATCGAGCTCGGCGTGAGGCTGATCGACACGGCGGAGATGTACGGCGAAGGCGAGGCCGAGAAAATCGTCGGCGAGGCGATCGCGGGCCAGCGCGAGCGGTTGTTCCTGGTCAGCAAGGTCTATCCGCACAACGCGGGCGGCGCGGCACCGTCGCCGCGTGCAAGCGCAGCTCGAAGCGCCTGGGTACCGACCACCTCGACCTGTACCTGTTGCACTGGCGCGGCGAGTGCCGCTGGCCGAAACCGTCGCCGCATTCGAGGCGCTGCAGGCGCGACGGCAGGATACGCGCCTGGGGCGTGTCGAATTTCGATGCGTGCCGACATGCGAGGAGCTGCTGGCGCTGCCCGCCGGCGGCGACGATTGCGCGACCAACCAGGTGCTCTATAACCTCGGCGCGCGCGGCGTCGAATGGGATCTCGTGCCGGTGTGCCGCGCCCGCGCACGCCGCTGATGGCGTATTCGCCGCTAGGGCAGGGCGCGCTGCTCGCCGAGCGCGCGCTCGCCGCCGTCGCCCGGGCCGCGAATGCGACACCGGCGCAACTCGCGCTCGCCTGGCTGCTCGCGCAACCCGGTGTGATCGTGATCCCGAAGGCCACGCAGCCCGCGCACATCGCGGAGAATCGCAAGGCCGCGGATATCGTGCTCGACGCGGACACGCGCAGCGCGCTCGACGCGGCGTTCCCGCCGCCCGCGGGCCCCGCGCCGCTGGCGATGAACTGACCGCGCGTGCGATCGCGTTGACGCTGCGCGAAGAATGCGCGTCGTCACCGCGTCCTCTGCAGTAGGTTACAACCGCGCCCGCGCGTCCGCCCGTCGCTCGCTCGCGTCGCCGCGCTCCTGCGGCGATTCCTGTCGCATCAGACATTTAGCACGTGCCCGACCAACGGCTGGCACTAATGGCACGGATGCTGCTGAAGGTTGGAGCGTCGCAGGAACTCACCTCATCGAACCCGACAGGAGATGCAAGTGAACTACACGCATTACGATTTTCTGGAGATCGCGCCGGGTGCGGACAGTGCGCGTGTCGAGGCTGCCTACGTGGCGCTCCTCGAACGCATGTCGTTCGGCGCAAGCGAATCGGGACAGGACCTGTCGGGCCTCGTGCGGCGCATCCACGCTGCCTACGATGTGCTTTCCGATCCCTTCAAGCGCGAAGCGTACGACGCCAGCCTTGCCGCCGAGGCCGAGCGCGCCGACCTCGAGCTCAAGTCGATGCTGGACGCGCCCGGACACCGCGCGATGCGACGCGTCCAGGACGTGCCGCCGCCGCTCGCCGCCGCCTTCGCGCCACTCGCGGCGTGACGATGAACATCAGAGCCGATTTGCGGTCGCCGGTGTAACTCAACTGCAAACAGCGATGCGGTCGGCGACCGTTCTTTTGTCCGAAGCCCCGCGCTCGATGCGACGGTGGGCGCGGCGTGACGCGAGCCTGCGTCGCAGCACCGCCGCCGGCCCCGCGTTGCGCCCGCGCAGGCGGGCGGATGCGGCAGCCGTCGCCGCAGCCCGGCGTGGCGTCCCCTTCGTGCGCAATGCGCGGCGTGGTTGCCGGCCCGACGTTTCGGCCCCGCCTGCATGCGGGTTCCTTGCCGCGGTCATCCATTGAGAGAGCGCATGGACCGTTGCCATACGTGCCAGTTCTTCGATCGTCACGACGCGCGCAACAGCGACGGGAAGACCGCCCAATGGGGCCAATGCCGGCGCAACGCTCCTGCGCTCAATCCGCTGAACGGGAAGCCGCACATGATCGAGGGCGTCTGGCCGCACGTCCGCGGCGATGACTGGTGCGGCGAATTCAAGGGACTCGCCAAGCGTCTCGATGCCCAGTTGACCGACCTGCTCGAGGATCCGCTGCTCTCCAATCTCGCCGGCGACTCCGCGCCGCCTACGCGTTTCGTTCCCATCGGCGTGCCGCGCGACGGCTCGTAAGGGAGCCTCCTCCGCGCTGGAACCGGTGCTCCCGCAGGGGCATCGGCGCCCGATCCGCTAAAATTCGATGTTTTGGCGAAGAGGGACGGCTTTCCGTGCGAGTGATTCGCGGCCTGCCGGCGACAGCCGACGTTCCCGTCGCGCTGACGATCGGCAATTTCGACGGCGTGCATCGCGGCCACCAGGCGATGCTCACGCGCCTCATCGAGGGCGCGGAGGACCTGCGCCTGACGCCGGCCGTGCTCACGTTCGACCCGCATCCGCGCGAGTTCTTCGCCCCCCAGCATGCGCCGCCGCGCGTCTCGTCGATCCGCGCGCGGCTCGAGGCGTTCCGCACGCTGGGCGTCGAGCGCACCATCATCGCGCGCTTCGACGCGCGCCTGGCCTCGCTGTCCCCCGAGGCGTTCATCCGCGACGTGCTGGAGCGGGCGCTCGACGCGCGCTGGGTACTGGTCGGCGATGACTTCCGCTTCGGCAAGGGGCGCGCCGGCGATCTCGCGCTGCTGCGCGCGAATGCCCGGCAGTTCAGCGTCGAAGGCCTGAAGACCGTCGAAGTCGAGGCGGAGCGCGCCTCGAGCAGCGCGGTGCGCGCGGCGCTCGCCGCCGGCGACCTCGCGCGCGCCCGCGCGCTGCAGAACCGCTCCTACACGATCAGCGGCCGCGTCGCGCACGGGGACAAGCGCGGACGCGACCTGGGCTTTCCGACCGCGAATCTGCCGCTGCGGCACGCACCGCCGCTCGCGGGTATCTTCGCCGTGCGCGTGCACGGGCTTGGCGGAATGCCGCGCGCCGGGGTCGCGAGCGTGGGCGTGCGGCCGACTGTCAGCGACGACGGCAGGCCGGTGCTCGAAGTGTTCATCTTCGACTTCGACGAGCCGATCTACGGCCGCCGCATCGCGGTCGAGTTCCTGCACAAGCTGCGCGACGAGGCCCGCTATCCGGATCTCGCCACGCTGACGCAACAGATCCGCACCGACGAACAGCAGGCGCGCGCGTACTTCGCCGCGCATTGACCATGCCCGAAGACGCCGCCAAAAAGCCCGACTACAAGTCCACGCTTAACCTGCCCGACACGCCGTTTCCGATGCGCGGCGACCTCGCGAAGCGCGAGCCGGGCTGGGTGCGCGAGTGGCAGGAAAAGAAGGTCTACGAGGCGATTCGCGCGGCATCGAAGGGACGGCCGCGCTTCGTGCTGCACGACGGCCCGCCGTACGCCAACGGCGACATCCACATGGGCACGGCGTTCAACAAGATCCTGAAGGACATCGTCGTCAAGAGCCGCACGATGGCCGGGTTCGACGCGCCGTACGTCCCCGGCTGGGACTGCCACGGCATGCCGATCGAGGTGCAGATCGAGAAGACGTACGGCAAGCACCTGTCGACGGCGGAGACCCAGCGGCTGTGCCGCGCCTACGCGACCGAGCAGATCGCGCGCCAGCGCCTGCAGTTCCAGCGCCTCGGCGTGCTGGGCGACTGGGAGCATCCGTACACGACGATGGAGTTCAAGAGCGAGGCCGACGAGATCCGCACGCTGGGCAGGGTGCTGGAGCGCGGGTTCCTGTACCGGGGATTGAAGCCGGTCAACTGGTGCTTCGACTGCGGCAGCGCGCTCGCGGAAGCCGAAGTCGAGTACGAGGACCGCACCGACAGCGCGATCGACGTCGGCTTTCCGCTCACCGATCCGGCCGAGCGCGCGAAGCTGGCACGTGCGTTCGGGCTCGCCGCGCTTCCGGACGGCCCGGTCCACGCGGTGATCTGGACCACCACGCCGTGGACGATTCCGGCAAACCAGGCGCTGAACGCGCATCCCGACATCGCCTACGCGCTGGTGGAGACCGAGCGCGGCACGCTCGTCCTCGCGGAGGACCTCGTTGCGGCGTGCCTCGATCGCTACAAGCTCTACGGCAAGGTCATCGCGACCGCCAAGGGCGCGGCGCTGGAGCGCATCGCGTTCCGCCATCCCCTGTACGACCGCGCCGCGCCTGTCTACCTCGGCGACTACGTGACGCTCGACCAGGGCACCGGCATCGTCCACAGCGCGCCGGCCTACGGCATCGACGATTTCCTGTCGTGCCGCCGGTACGGGATGAAGGACGACGACATGCTGAACCCGGTGCAGGGCGACGGCCGCTACGCCGCCGATCTGCCGTTGTTCGGCGGGCTGAGGATCTGGGACGCGAACCCGAAGATCGTGGACAAGCTGCGCGAGGCGCATGTGCTGTGGCATGCGGAGAAGCACGTGCACAGCTACATGCATTGCTGGCGGCACAAGACCCCGATCATCTATCGCGCGACGACGCAGTGGTTCGCCGGCATGGACGAGGTCCCCGGCTACCGCGGCACGAAGCCGAAGGAATCGCTGCGCACGACCGCGCTGGCGGGGATCGAAGCCACGCAGTTCTTCCCCGTCTGGGGCAAGTCGCGCCTGTACAACATGATCGCGCACCGCCCCGACTGGACGCTGTCGCGCCAGCGGCAATGGGGCGTGCCGCTGCCGTTCTTCGTCGACAGGGCCACCGATGCGCTGCATCCGGACACGCCGGCGCTGCTCGAGCTCGCCGCGTGCAAGGTCGAGGCGGGCGGCATCGAGGCCTGGTTCGAGGCGACGCACGAGGACTTCGGCGTCGATCCGGCGCGCTACCGCAAGCTCACCGACACGCTGGACGTCTGGTTCGACTCGGGCTCGACGCACCAGACGGTGATGGGCGGGCCGCAGGGCCGCGCCACCGGCGCGGGCTCCCGCCCGCAGGAAACCGGCTTCCCCGCCGATCTCTACCTCGAGGGTTCCGACCAGCATCGCGGGTGGTTCCACTCGTCGCTGCTCATCTCGTGCATGCTGAATGGCGTGCCGCCGTACAAGGCGCTGCTCACCCACGGCTTCGTCGTCGACAACGAAGGGCGGAAGATGTCGAAGTCGAAGGGCAACGTCGTCGCGCCGCAGAAGATCGCCGATTCGCTCGGCGCCGAGGTCATGCGGCTGTGGGTCGCCGCGACCGATTTCTCCGGCGACATGGCGATCGGCGACGAGATCCTGAAGCGCGTGGTCGAGAGCTACCGCCGCATCCGCAACACGCTGCGCTTTTTGCTCGCCAACACGGCGGACTTCGACCTGGCCCGCGATGCGGTGCCGATGGGCGAGCTGTTCGAGATCGACCGCTTCGCGCTCGCGCAGGCGCGGATGCTGGCGGCGGAGGTCGCGAAGGATTACGCGGGCTACGACTTCCACCTGGTCGTCCAGCGCCTGCAGACGTATTGCTCCGAGACGCTCGGCGGCTTCTACCTCGACATCCTGAAGGACCGCCTCTACACGTCGGCGCGCGACAGCCGCGCGCGGCGCTCGGCGCAGACCGCGCTGTACGCTATCCGCGACGCGCTGCTCGGACTGATGGCGCCGGTGCTGTCGTTCACGGCGGAGGAGGCGTGGCGGATCGTCCATCCGGACGAGCCGACGATATTCGCGCACGTCTTCGGCGATGCGCTGCCGGCGCTCCACGACAGTGCGGCGCTGGTGGCGAAATGGGAGCGCATCCTCGCCGTGCGCGCCGCCGTTCAGAAGGAGCTCGAGGACGTCCGCCAGTCGGGCGCGATCGGCTCGTCGCTGCAGGCGGAGGTGGCGGTGACCGCGCCGCCGGATGACCATGCGGCGCTCGCGGCGCTGGGCGACGACTTGCGCTTCGTGTTCATCACGTCGGCCGCGCGCGTGGAGCCGGGCGACGCGCTGTCCATCCGCGTCACGCCAAGCGCGCATGCGAAGTGCGAGCGGTGCTGGCACTGGCGCGCCGACGTCGGCCGCGACCCCGCGCATCCGTCGCTGTGCGGGCGCTGCATAGCCAATCTCTTCGGCGCGGGCGAGCCGCGACACTTCGCGTGACCGGCACCACGGCGCTGCGCAATCCCGGCACGCGCGGCGTCGTGCCGTGGCCGCGCTGGCTGTGGATCGCGGCGGCGGTGATCGTGCTCGACCAGGCGACCAAGGCCGCCATCGTCGCCTCGTTTCGCGTCGGCGAGGCACTGGCGGTGACGCCCTTCATGAGCCTGGTGCTCGCGTACAACACCGGCGCGGCGTTCAGCTTTCTCGCCGGTGAGACCGGCTGGCAGCGCTGGCTGTTCACGGCGATCGCGATCGGCGCCTGCGCGCTGATGCTGTGGCTGCTGAAACGGGGCGGCAGCAGGCTCTACTGCGCGGGACTCGCGCTGATCATCGGCGGCGCCCTCGGCAACCTGTACGATCGCCTGGTGCTCGGTCACGTCGTCGACTTCCTGCTCTTCCACTGGCGCGGCTGGTCCTACCCGGCGTTCAACGTCGCCGACAGCGCCATCACCTGCGGCGCGGCGGCGCTGATCCTCGACAGCTTCCGGCAGCGCCATCCTGCGGCCGGCGGGGCAAAGGACGCCTGACATGGAACTCATCCTGGCCAATCCGCGCGGCTTCTGCGCCGGCGTCGATCGCGCGATCGCGATCGTCGAGCGGGCGCTCGTGCAGTTCGGCGCGCCCATCTACGTGCGGCACGAAGTGGTGCACAACCGCTTCGTCGTCGACGACCTGCGCAGCAAGGGCGCGGTGTTCGTCGAGAACCTCGACGAGATTCCCGCGGGCGCGACGGTGATCTTCAGCGCGCACGGCGTCTCGCGCGCGGTCCGCGCGGAAGCGCAGGCGCGGGGTCTCCGGGTGTTCGACGCCACGTGTCCGCTGGTGACGAAGGTGCACGTCGAGATCGCCAAGCTGCATCGCCAGGGCTACGACATCGTGATGATCGGCCACGCCGGTCACCCGGAAGTCGAGGGCACGATGGGCCAGTGCGACGCCGGCGTGCACCTGGTCGAGTCGGTGGACGACGTCGCGCGCCTGCCGCTGGCGCCTACGGCGCGCGTCGCGTACGTGACGCAGACCACGCTTTCCGTGGACGACGCGGCGGCCGTCGTCGCCGCGCTGAAGGCGCGCTTTCCCGCAATCGTCGGCCCGCGCAAGGACGACATCTGCTACGCGACGCAGAACCGGCAGGACGCGGTAAAGGCGCTGACGCCGCAGGTCGACGTGCTCGTGGTCGTCGGCAGCCGCAACAGCTCCAACACCAATCGGCTGCGCGAGGTGGCGGCGAACCGCGGCATTCCGGCCTACATGGTCGACCAGGCCGAGGAGCTGAAGACCGAGTGGTTCGAGGGGAAGAAGCGCATCGGCGTGACGGCGGGCGCCTCGGCCCCCGAGGTGCTGGTCCGCGCGGTCATCGCGCGCCTCGAATCGCTCGGTGCGCACGCCGTCGCGGAATTGACGGGGGTCGTCGAGAAAGTGGTGTTTCCGCTGCCCAGGGGCCTGACGGGCGCGGCTGCCGCGAAGGCGCCGGAGATCGGTCCGCGCAGCCGCTGATGCTATTCCGGACGCCGCCGGCGCTCGGCCCGAAACCACGCGAGCAGCGCGAGGAACGCGACAAGCGCGATCAAGGCGGCGAGGGCCGCGACGAGCGCGTGGCGGCCGTGCTCGGTGGCGGCGCGCACGCAGCCTTCCGCAGCGTAGAACGGCAGGAGCAGGGCGAGCCATTGCCGCGCCCGCCGCAGGCCGCGCAGCACGCCCGGCAGGAGCAGCGCGAGCGGTAGCGCCTTCAGCGCCAGCCACGCGCTCCCCGGGCGCAGCGGCGCCAGCACCGTTTCCCACAGCACCAGCAGGATCACCAGTGCAAGCAGCGCCGCCGTGGTCGCGCGGGCCGGCGCCATGGTGCGCGCGCTCGCCGCGAGGGCCGGATCGCCGCACGAAGCCATCGGCCGATGCCCCTCCGCGCGATCCCGCCGGTCGTGCGGCGAAGCCATACCCCGCGCCCCCGGCAGGTCCTTCATGGCTCCAGCAGCGCGGCCTTGTAGCGGAGGCGCGCCTCGTGCTCCTTCTCGACATCGCCGATCTCGCGCAGGACGCCGGCCACGTCGACGGGACTCCGATCAGCTTCCACGTGGCCGGTCAGGACCGTGTCGACGGTCAACGCCCCGCGCTCGTAGCGTTTCCAGATTTCCCTGCCGAACTGCGTCGATCCGAGGGCCGGCGCGAAGCGGCTGAAATACGCGGTGATGTTGTCGGCGTCGCGCTGCAGCAGCGCGGCGGCGTTGTTGTTGCCCGCGGCGTCGACCGCCTGCGGCAGATCGATGATCACCGGGCCGTCGCGATCGACGAGCACGTTGAATTCGGACAGGTCGCCATGGACGACGCCAGCGCAAAGCATGCGGACGACCTCGCGCATCAACCGGGCATGGTAGTCCAGCGCCACGTCCGGTGCGAGTTCCAGGTCGTTGAGCCTTGGCGCAGCGTTGCCGTCGCCGTCGGTGAGCAGCTCCATGACGACCACGCCATGCGAGAACGCGAAGGGGCGCGGCACGCGCACCCCGGCCGCAGCGAGCCGGTACAGCGTATCGACCTCGACGCTCTGCCAGGCCTCCTCCTGCGCCTGGCGGCCGAAGCGCGTGCCCTTGGCCATCGCGCGCGCCTCGCGGCTGTTCTTGGTCTTGCGTCCTTCGCGATACAGCGAAGCCTGCCGGAAGTTGCGCCTGTTCGCGTCCTTGTAGACCTTGGCGCAGCGGACGTCGGCACCACAGCGCACGACGAAGACCGTCGCCTCCTTGCCGCTCATCAGTTGCCGCACGACCGAATCGACCAGGCCCTCGCGGACCAGCGCCTCGAGCCGCCTGGGGGTTTTCACGATCGCTCCCTATCTCATCATGAACCTGCCCGATGGCGAACCCGCCTCATGCACTTCGTCGGTCCATACCTTGAAGCCTACCAGAGTGTTGGGGCCGAACGTGCTGCTGATCGCGACGTCGGCCGCGTCGCGCCCGCGCGCGATCAGCACCCGGCCGATGCGCGGCGTGTTGTTGCGGGCGTCGAAGGTGTGCCATCTGCCGCCGAGGAAGACCTCGAACCACGCGGCAAAGTCCATCGTGCCATGCGGCGGCGGGACGCCGATGTCGCCGAGGTAGCCGGTGCAGTAGCGCGCGGGGATGTTCATGCAGCGGCAAAAGGCGACGGCGAGGTGCGTGTAGTCGCGGCACACGCCCGTCCGATCGTAATAGGCTTCCAGCGCCGTGCGCGTCATGCGCGCGTGCTCGTAGCCGAACGCGATGTGACCGTTGACGTAGTCGCAGATCGCCTGGACGCGCCCCCATCCCGTCGGCGCCTTGCCGAAGAGACTCCACGCGATCTCGGACAGCCGGTCGGTCTCGCAGTAGCGGCTGCCGAGCAGGAAGAGCAGCGTCTCCTCGGGCAGATCGGGCACCGGATGCTGCTGCGCATCGGGAACGATGACGTCCGGCGCGCCGGAGTCGTTGACGATCGCGTCGGCGCACACGCGTATGCGCCCCTTGGGCGCGACGATGCGCGTGCACCAGTTGCCGAAGCTGTCGCGGTAGGCCGCGACCGGGACAGGCGGCTCGAAGAGCAGGTCGTCGCGCCCGACGAGATCGGACACCCGCGTGAAGTGCACGTTCAGGTTGAAGATCATCGGCGTGGGTTGCGGGCATTCGTAGATCATTTCGAAGCCGACGCGGATCTGCATCATGGGTCTCCATGGATCATCGCGCGGGCCGCGCGGAGCGAATCGATCAGGGTCCTGCGCAGCGTCATCCAGCGACGGCCGCCGGCAAGGACAATGCGCTGGTTGACTTCGAGCTCGACGCCGAGGTAGGCGTCGGGCGCAAAGGCCCGGCGCAGGTGCGCGGTCAGTCCGTCGCCCTTTCCCGCATACGGGTAATTGCGACGGACGCGCAGGCGCGGGGCGAGGGCCGCCAGCGACGCTTTCCAGCGTGCGCACAGCACGGCCTCGGCGGGGCGTGCCGGGTCGTAGAGCAGGCCTACGTCGGCGCTTCGCACCCTGCCGTTCAGCACCGGGGTGAAGCTGTGCGATGAAATGTGGACGACGCGCCGGCCGCGCGACACCGCTTGTCGTACCCGCCCTTCGACCTCCCTGCGATACGGATGGTAGTAGCGCTCGACGATTTGCGCCCGCACGTCCGCCGGCGCGCCGCGGGACACGATCGAGAGGAGTTGCGGATGGCCAATCGAGCGGTTGAGGTCGACCACGAGGCGGCTGACCGTCGCGATCACGAGGGGTGCGCCGAACGCCGACGCCAGCGATCGCGCCATGGCGCGCGCACCGGGGTCATACCCGCGATGCGAGTCGAGCAACCCCTGTCGCCGTCGAAACAGCCCGGCGCAGGAAACGGGAACGCGATTGCCGCCGTGCTCGCACGTGATGACGAAGGCGTCGCCTGTCACCAGCGCAGCTCGGGCAGCTGGCGGAACACCTCGCGCGTGCCCTCGCTCCATTCGTGGCTGAGGTCGGTGAAGTACGCGTCACCGTCGTCGAACCGGCGCCGCCAGCGGACCGCGAGGCTGTCGCGTTCGTAGCAGATCAGGTCGATCGGCATGCCCACCGAAAGGTTGCTGCGCATCGTCAGGTCGAACGACACCAGCACGCACTTGATGGCATCCGAGAGGGGCGTCAGGCGCGTGATCACACGGTCGATGATCGGCTTGCCATATTTGTTCTCGCCGGTCTGGAAGTAGGGCGTCCCGATCTCCGCCTCGATGAAGTTCCCCTCGGCGTAGATCCGGAACAGCCGCAGCGGCTCGCCGCCGATCTGGCCGCCGACGATGAAGGAGGCGTTGAAGCCGTTTTCACTCTCCTCCAGGTACTCGCCGTCGCGCCGCTCGATATCGCGCATCGCGTCGGCGACGAGTATTGCGACGTCGAACATCGTCCGGGCGTTCCACAGGTTGGGTGCGCCCCCGGCGGCGGCGAGGCGCTGGTTCAGCACGCCGATCACCGCCTGCGTCCCGGCGAGGCTGCCCGAGCTCAGCAGCACGATGACGCGATCACCCGGCCGCTCGAAAACCGTCATCTTGCAGAACTTGGCGATATTGTCCATCCCCGCGTTGGTGCGGGAATCGGAGGCGAAGATGATGCCCTGCTCGAGCATCACGCCGATGCAATAGGTCATTTCACGGCTTGGGGCGGCCGGATCAGCGGCACCGGATCCCCCCGATGCTTCCTTTCCTGCTTGATGGCCTTCTTCTCCTTCGGCGTGTGCTGGGGCTTCTTCTTCTGCTGCTTGGGTGGTTGGTGAGACATGGATTCCTTCCGATCGCCCGCACTACATGCTGTCCGCCAACATCATGAGGGACCGGGCTCGATTTGCCCATCTCGGGGCGGGTGAAAGCGGAGAGTAGAGGTCGTCGATCCTGGTGCCGACGTCGGCGTGATCCATGTAGCCCACCGTCCACGTGGGAAACCATCGTTGACCGCAACGCTCCTCACCGATGCGGGTGAGCCCGGCATGTCGCGGGTCCTTTTCCAGGGCGAGCCACAGTCTCGCCACGTCCTGGTCGTCGCCCTCCAGAATGCTCAGGAACTGTGCGCCGGAGAACATCAGCATCCCCGAGATGTGTTTCCGTTCGTTGTTGCGCCGCGAGGGCGCGACGATTTCGTTGAGACGCGCCGTCGAAAACGACGAAGACGGTACGCTGGACCAGACCATTCTTAGCAACATGCCGCCCTTCGATGATTGGGCGGCCATTGTTCGCGACCCCCGTCCGCCGGTCTGTGCGGCACCGCACACAGGTGGCGCGCTGGGGGAGGCAGCACGACGCGTGACCAGCGGGAGGCAGCGCTTCAACGCGTGACAAGTGATATGCGATGGGCGATTCACCGTTGCGGCTGCCTCGCGGGAGGGCCATACTGCTGCGCATGCCATCACCATCGACCGCGCCGGACAAGGATCCACTCACGGTGGACATACCGCGGGAATTTCACCGCCGCATGGCGGCGATCATCGAGAGGGTCCAGACGGCGATATGGCAGCGCGGAGTTCACGACCTCCTCGGGTACGCCACCGATTACGCGTTCGGCGACAAGCGCGGACTGCAAACGCTGGTGCTGAAGAGCAGGAATCGATCTGCCTACCTGCGCTTGCAATGGGAAACGATTCTCGGAGACAGCGCTGCCGATCGGCAACAGGTGGAAGACGCTGTCAAGAATGCGATCCACGAGCTGACATAGGGCGCGCACCGGCCGCGCCTTCCGGACTGGCGCTCCGGCCGCTGCGGTGCGTACGCTTTCGCACCAAGTCAATGCGCGGCGACGCGCACGTCGACCCGATGCGCCTGTCGATCATCGACGAGCGGCACGAAATCGCCGGCTTGCAATACGCCGTCCACCGCGACGACAGTGGTCGATTCCCCGTCCGCGACCGACGCACGGCGAATCGCGATCTCGTAGAACGTTTCGCGATGCCGGTAGCGCACCGTGACGATCGTCCAGCCGGGAGGCAGGCACGGCGCGAGGCGGAGGCGATCACCTTCGCGTCGCAGCCCCAGCAGCGACTCCACGATCAGGCGGTACATCCACCCCGCCGAGCCCGTGTACCAGGTCCAGCCGCCGCGCCCGGTGTACGGGGCGAGCGCGTAGACGTCAGCGGCGACGACGTAGGGCTCGACCTTGTAGACGGCCACGCCTTCGGGCGTCCGCGCGTGAAGCGCGGGATTGATCATGGTCGTCAACTCCCACGCCCGGGCGTTGTCGCCCAGCGCCGCGAAGGCCATTGCGGTCCAGATCGCGCCGTGGGTGTATTGGCCGCCGTTTTCGCGCACGCCGGGAACGTATCCGCGAATGTAGCCGGGATCGAGCGCCGACTTGTCGAACGGCGGGTCGAGCAGTTGGATGAGCGCGTCATCGCGTCGCACGAGCCGGGTGTAGACCGCGTTCATCGCGGTGCGTGAGCGGTCCCCATCGCCCCCGCCGGACAGCACGGACCAGCTCTGCGCGACCGAGTCGATCTGGCATTCGGCGTTGTCTTGCGAGCCGAGCGGCGAGCCGTCGTCGAAGTAGGCGCGGCGATACCACCCGCCATCCCACGCGTGTTGCTCGATGCGCTGGCGGAGTTGCATCGCTTCGGTCTCGCAACGGCGTGCGAACGAAAGGTCGTCTCGCAACCGCGCCACGCCGGCGAATTCCCCGAGGACATGGCAGAGGAAGAACGCCAGCCAGACGCTCTCGCCCCTGCCGTGGCGGCCGACGAGACTCATGCCGTCGTTCCAGTCGCCGGAGCCGATCAGTGGCAATCCATGCACGCCGAAGCGGAGGGCGTGGAGCAGCGCGGTCACGCAGTGCTGATACAGATCCGCACTCTTGTCCGCGCGGCCCGGCAGATCGTAGTACGAGTCGTCCTCCGCATTGACGAGCCGACCCTCGAGAAAGGGCGCGCGCTCGTCGAGTATCGACCGGTCGCCCGTGGTCAGGACGTAGCGGGAGGTCGCCAGAGCCAGCCAGAGAAAATCGTCGGAGCAGTGCGTGCGCACACCGCGGCCCGACGGCGGATGCCACCAGTGCTGGACGTCGCCCTCGACGAACTGCCGGCTCGCACACAGCACGATGTGCTCGCGCGCGAGGTCGGGCGCGGCGTGCACCAGCGCCATCGCATCCTGCAGCTGATCGCGGAATCCGAACGCGCCACCGGATTGATAGTAGCCGCTGCGTGCCCACATGCGGCAGGCCATCGTCTGGTAGACGAGCCACCCGTTGGTCAGCAGGTCGAGCGCGAGATCGGGTGTTTCCACCTGCACCGCGTCCAGCGTGTGCCGCCAATGCCCGATCACCTGCTCGAGCGCCCTGCCCGCGACCGCGGATCCACGCGAATCGCGCACCAGCGCGGCAGCCGCATCGGCGCTGCTGGCCGCGCCGAGCCGGAAGACGATCTGCCGCTGCTCGCCATCGACCAGCTCGAAGGGCACCTGGAGCGCAGCGCAGGGATCCAGCGCGGCCCCGATCCTTCCGGAGAGCTGCACGCGATACAGCGCCGCCGGATCGCGCGCCGTGCCGTTGCGGCCGAGAAATTCGGCGCGATCGCAGGTCATGCTTCGCGTTGGCGCGTCGACATCGAAGAACGCCACCCATTCCGAAAATTCATCGTTGTACGGATTGTGCGCCACGACCGCGCCGCTCGCGGCGTCCAATGCGGTGGTCACATGCATCGCCGATTTCGACCGGAGGTCGCCCAGCACCCACTCGACATATCCCGTAGCGGTCAGCTTGCGTGCGCGACCGGACTGGTTGCTCACCGACAGCGCGAAAAACTTGACCGCGGTGTCGAGCGCCACGAACACGGTGAGCTCGGAGTGAATTCCATCGTCGACGTGCTCGAAGACCGTGTAGCCGAAGCCGTGGCGGGTGACGTAAGGCGCACCGCTGCGGCCGGGAGCTGCAGTGGGCGACCAGAAGTGCCCGGTCTCCTCGTCGCGCAGATACAGCGCCTCGCCGCAGGGGTCGCACACGGGATCGTTGTGCCACGGAGTGAGGCGGTACAGGTGAGCGTTCTCGCTCCACGTATAGCCGAGCCCGCTTTCCGACACGACCGCGCCGAACTTCGGATTGGCGATCACGTTCACCCAGGGCGCGGGCGTCGTGCGTCCGGCTTCGGGCGCGATGACGTACTCGCGTCCGTCCGGGGAGAATCCGCCGATCCCGTTGAACAGGCTCAGGTCCGCCACCGGCGCGCTCGCGGCCGGCGCCGCCGCGGCGCGATAGCCGCGGGTCGGAACGAGCGGCGGAACCCGCGCATCACTGGGCAGGCGGCGGTCGATCTGGTCGGCCAGCGTTCCGTGCGTGTCGACGATGATGACGCGGGCGACCGACTGGAACAGCACCCGGTCCTCGGTCGATATCTGCTCCGCGTGCCGGACGAAGATGCCGCCGGGCCGGTCGACGACGTGGGCTTCGATGCCGGCGGCGATCAGGCCCAAGATCTGTTCCTGCAGCGCCTGGCGGTAGCCGTCGCGATCGTCGTTCCAGATCACCAGATCGACGGCCAGTCCTTTGAGTCGCCAGTAGGCGTGTGCCTGTACGAGCTGACGCACGAGCTCGATGTTGGCAGCGTCGGTGATCTGCAGGAGCACGATGGGAAGGTCCCCGGAAATCGCGTAGCCCCAGAGACCCGACTGGCCGCGGCGATTGCGCACGAGGATGTTCGCGGCGGCGCGCAACGATGCGTTCGCGTAGATCACCGAGCCGGCGAGGCGGCCATACAGCTGCGAGTCGGACTCGGTGGCGTTGAGCTGCTGCAGCACGACCTGGCTGTGCGTCCAGGTCAGCTCGAAGACGCGATCGGCGCGACTTCGGTCCTGATACTTGTCGACGAGCTGCAGTGCGGCCTCCCTCGTCTCGGCCGCGCCCGTGACCATGTCGATCGTCGCGGTCGCCCCGACGTCTAGCTTGATCGGATGGCGGATCGCGGCAATCGGATCCAGCACGGGGCCTGCGGTGTTCGACAGGCTTCCCGGCTCGAGCATCGCATCCGGGGCGACGACCGAATTGCCCCTTCCGATGAAACGCATTCGATCGGTCTCGAACGAGATCTCGGGCGGATGGATCCCGTGCACGGTCATCAGGTGAAACATCCAGGGCACGTGCTCGTCCAGCGAGCGGGGCCGGCGGGTGCAGAGGAGGGCGCGCCGGTGCTCGAGAATCTCGGTTTGCACGAAGAGATTGCTGAAGGCGGGATGCAGCGCGTCCGCGGCAGCGGGCGCCAGCACGACCTCGGCGTAGCTCGTGACGTCGATCGTTCGTGGCATGCGCGAACGATTGGTGATGCGGACGCGACGCACCTCGATATCGTCTTCGGGCGACACGACGATCTCCGTATGCGTCTCGAGCTCGAAGTCCCTGCGCCGGAACTCCGCGCGCCCTTCGGAGAAGATCGCCTCGTAGTGCGTCGCCGGCTTGAGCGTCGGCTGATGCGCGGTGGACCAGAAGGCGCCGCTCGCGGTATCGCGCAGGTAGCAGAACGTGCCCCAGTTGTCGGCGGTGCTGTCCTCGCGCCAGCGGGTCACCGCCAGGTCTTTCCAGCGACTGCTGCCGCCGCCCGCATGGGTGACCATGACGTGGTAGCGGCCGTTCGACAGCAACTGCAGCTCCGGTACCGCGGTGTCGGGGCCGGTGACGACGCGCACCGGCAGAGCGGGTGCACTACCGGCACGCAGCATCGATAGATCGGGTGCGCTCGAGTGGATCAGATTGGCTCGCGGGACGCGTTCCTGCAGCAGCAGCAACGTCGCCTGGAACTGCAGGTCGGATTCGAAGCGCTTCTGCATCGGCCGTTCCAGGAGCGCGAACGCAATGGCGAGCAGGCTCATCGCCTGGTGATGCGCCATGTACGACCTCACTACCGCGCTCGTCTCGCCGCGACGTTGCCGCGACGGCGTGTAGTCGATGGCCTCGTACAAGCCCAGGCTGCCGGCCAATCCGCCGGCGGCCAGGCGCTGCAGATTCTGGCACGCCGCGTCCGGCGCGACCATCAGCGCCAGCGCGGACGCATACGGCGCGACGACCAGGTCCTCGGCCAGTCCCCGCTTCAGGCCCAATCCAGGGACGCCGAACGCGCGGTATTGGTAATTGAGGTGGACGTCGAAGACGTTATAGCCGCTCTCCGACATGCCCCACGGCACGCCACGTTGCCGGCCATACTCGATCTGCCGCGCCACGGCGGCGCGATAAGTCTGGTCGAGCAGCGTGTTCTCGTAGCTCGGCATGACCAAAAGCGGCATCAGGTACTCGAACATCGACCCGCTCCAGGAGAGCAGCGCGGGCTCTCCACCGACCGTGCAAAGCAGCCGCCCCAGCGCGAACCAGCTTTCCTGCGGCAACTTGCCCTGCGCAATGGCGAAGAAATTGCACAGCCGCGCCTCGGAGGCCAGCAGGTCGTAGTAGCCCGTGTCACGCCGGTGCTCGGCGACGTTGTAGCCGATCACGAGTTGGCGGCGCACCTTGTCGAAGAGGAATCCATAGTCCGCATCGGAGAGCCCCGCCGCCTGCAGCGCCAGACCTTCGAGCACCGCGATGCGCGCCTTGGCCTGGGTGCCGGATTTCGCGACCGCGCGGAGGGTTGGAATGCCGCGGGTCCCCGGGAGATCGGCGGGCACCGCCGCCAATGCAGGGCCGGCGAGCCACGGCGCGAGCAGCAGCAGATCGTCGCGGAGATCCGTGCAGTGGCGGGCGAGCGCCGCGCCCCAGAACGCGGTCTCGGTCCCCGCGTTGGCGCTGCCGTACGCCGCCACGTCTGCGGCGGCGTCGTCCGCGCAGGCGGCGAGCCGTTTCACCTGCAGCCACGCATCGGCCAGGACGATCGGAGGATTCGACGCCGCCGCGTCCAGTGCCTGCGCAAACTGCGCGACACCTGCGGGCGTCGCGTCGCCCACCGCCTCGGCGAGTCGACGGAATGTATCGTCGACGCCGGCGAGCCACTGCCGGTTCAGGATCGGCTCGTCGATCAAAGCGATTATCCCTGCCCGGAACGTCAGCAGATGGCCGGCCAGATTCCCGCTGTCCACCGTCGAGACGTAGAGGGGCGCGAGCGGCAATCGCGTCTGCGTGTCGTACCAGTTGTAGAAGTGGCCGCGATGCCGCTCGAGTGATTCCATGCTGCGAAGCGCGAGCGTCGTCGACTTCATCAATCGTCCGGTCGACACGTAGCCGAAGTCGTGCGCCGCCAGGTTCGAGAGCAGCGCGAGGCCCATGTTCGTCGGCGAAGTGCGATGCGCGACCTGCACCTTCGGGCGGTCCTGCACGTTGTCAGGAGGCAGCCAATGATCCTCGGCACCGACGTACCTCTCGAAGTACGCCCACGTCTTGCGCGCGAGCGCGCGAAGGAACCGCGTCTGATCGGCGCTCAGGCGGACGCCCCGCCGCACGAGGGGTCGGCTGATCCACCAGGCGATGGCGGGCGCTGCGCCCCACAGCAGCAGGATCGGCCCGGCGGCGGCAAGCACCGCCGCGTTCGCCAATGCGAGTCCGGTGCAGGTCGCGGCCGCGACCACCGGCGCGACCGCCATTTCGCGGTAGCACGCCAGCAGGTCGGCGCGGTCGTGCCGCTCGGGCGGGCGATCGACGTCGCCCGACGGGCGCCACTCCAGCAGGCGCCGGCGCGTGATCAGCGTCCTGCCGACGGTGCGCACGATCGCGTCGAGGCTGAAATAGGCCTCGTAGGGCAGGAATGCCAATGCCAGCAGGGCCTGCGCGACGTTCCGCCTGGCCGCGTAACCCGAAGCGGCCAGACGCTGCCGAAACGGCACCTCGATCGTGCTGTGCGCAAGACCTCCCAGTGCCGCGAGCGCGGACGGCAGCAGCAGGACGCCGAGGACCAAGGCGGTCCCGATCCAGGCGGACGCGAGCGTCGTCCACCCCAGCAGCAACAGCGTCGCCAGCGCAGCGGGCACGAGGCTCCGCCGCAGATTGTCGAATACCTTCCATTGCGACAGCATGGAGAGCGGGTTGCGTTCGCGCCGCCCGTCGGGGCCTCGCGCCCGCTGGCGCAGCCAGCCCGTGAGCTGCCAGTCGCCACGGATCCATCGCCGCCGGCGCGCGACGTCGGCGGCGTAGCGCGCGGGAAATTCCTCGTACAGCTCGGCGTCGCTCAGCAGCCCGGCCCGCGCATAGCATCCCTCCAGCAGGTCGTGGCTCAGGACGCGATTCGCGGGGAAGCGTCCCTTCAGCGAGCGCTCGAACGCGTCGACATCGTAGATGCCCTTGCCGATGAACGAGCCCTCGCCGAAGACGTCCTGGTAGACGTCCGAAACCGCGCGCGTGTACTGGTCGATGCCGGGCTCGCCGCCGTACAGGCGCGCATAGCGCGACCGGTTGGTTCCAGGCAGGCTCACCGACACGCGCGGCTGCAGGATGCCGTAGCCCGATGTCACGACCTCCCGGCTCGTGTCCTTGCGCGATTCATCGAACCGGGGCATGTTCAACGGGTGCATCATCGCGCCGACGAACTGCCGCGCCGCGTCGCGCGGCAACTGCGTGTCGGTGTCCAGCGTGATGACGTACTTCACGTCGGCCAGGACCGGCAGTGCGCCGACGATCAGCGCGAACATCGCCGGATCGCCTCCGCGCAGAAGCGCATTGAGATCGCCGAGCTTGCCGCGCTTGCGTTCGCGACCCATCCAGACCCGCGCGTTTGCGTTCCAGCTGCGAGCGCGATGGAACAGATAGAACGCGCTGGCGGCCGCCGAACGCTCCGCACCGTCCTCTTCCCCACCGCCATCCTTCGCCGGCGGGTCGACCGCGGATCCGTACTTCCGGTTGAGGTCCGCGATCCGCGCCGCTGCCAGGTCCAGAAGCGGTGCGTCCGCCGGCAAGCGATTGCTCGCTTCGCGTCGGCAAAATCGGTCAGCAGCGCGAAGTGCAGATGGTCGTCCCGGTTGGCCAGGAACCGCACCTCGAGCGCCTCGACCAGCGCTTCGACGTTGCGCGCGCTGGTGAGCATCGTTGGCACCACCACGAGCGTCCGCGCCTGCGCCGCGATGCCCGCGCTGTAATCCATCCGCGGCAGCGGCTGCGGCTTCACCAGCAGCGTGGCCAGCCAGTTGACCGTCGTCACCGCCCCCTGACTGGCCGCCAGCAGCGACAGCGCGATCACCGCCGCCAGCAGTCGGGCCGCTCGTCCCCGCATCGACGGCGTTGGTGACGAACCACGTGGCGACGAGGCCCGTGAGCAGCGCGACCGCGCCGAGGTAGAGCGGCAGCGCAAAGCGGTGCCCGGCGCTTCGCAGCGCCCGCGCCATGGAATCCGCGACGCCGGCAGAGCGCTCCAGTGCTGAAAGGCCCTGACCGATCAGGTGGTAGCCGACATGCTCATTCCGGTTGTCGCTGCCGTCGCCGGCCACGCCCTGGCGCGCGAGCTCGAGCGCCTTCGCGGCCACCTCCACTTCGCTCAGTCGGCCCTGCCGCGCGATGCGCTCGACCGCGTGCCGATAGCGATCGCGCGTCGAGAACTCCATCGCGCCGTAGACTGCCCGCGGGTCCTGTCGCAGGACCTGCTCGACGAGGCTTACGCTTTCGACGAATTCTCGCCAGTCGATCGCGCTCAGAAAGCGGAGGCTGCCGAAGCTGTTGCTGATCGACACCTGGTCGGACGCCTGCTGCCGGTTCTCCGCTTGCACCGACTGCTCGATCGTCAGGTGCGATTCCGCCAGTCGCTGCTCGATCCACGTCAACGCGAGAGCGAGCGCCGCGCTCCTGCCCTGCAGGCGTCGCGCGAGCTCCGCAACGAACGCGCTCCCCATCGGCGGCAACGAGCGCGCCATGTCGGCGACCACGAGGATGAGGCTCTTCGGATCGCGCTCCGCGATCGCGATCATCCGATCCGCCCAGGCATTCGCCAGATCGCGGTCGGCGCGTCCCGCGGCGAGGCGCACGCCGACGCGGCGCAGATTCTCGATCAGCGCGAGTCGCAGCATGATCGGGATCGCCCAGAGCTCGCCCAGGTTCAGCGTGGTCACCGACTGGTAGGCGGTCACGAAGCGATGGAGGCTCTCGGCGTCGACCCGGCCGTCGCCGTGCGATATGGTCTCCAGCGCGATGTCGTAGACGCGTGGCCGGCCCGCCGAAGGCCCGTGCGCAGGCCGGGGCAGCTCCCGGCTGTAGCCGCGCGGCAGATGCCGCTTGGCGGTGGCGATCTGCTCTTCGATCAGGTGAAAGTTGTCGAGCAGCCACTCGCCGGCCGGGCCGATGCGGTGATTGGCCGACACTGCGGTGGTCAGTCGCGCGCAGACGCCGATCAATGCGGCTTCGTTGTGGGCCAGGCGGGGCAGGAGGAGATCGCCGTCGCGCCGTGGCGACAGCCGATGCGATGCGGCAAGCACCTGGCCGTGGCGCTCCATCTGGTCCGCGCTGAACAGCTCCGCACGCAGCGGCAGTTCCGGCAACTCTGCCTGAGGCGGCGTGCCTCCCGTGCGCAGCCGCGTCCTGAACTGCGTCAGGTGTCCGAGGATCGACGTGTCGCCTGTCACCAATTGCGCCGCCCCGTCTCGCGCGTCGTTCGCAGCTTCAATCTCCGAGCAATTCGGCCAGTGGGTGCAATTGCCCGACGTGCTGCGAGACGACCTTGACGATGACGATGATGGGAACGCTCAGCAGCAATCCCCACACACCCCACAGCCAGCCCCAGAACAGCAGCGAGATGAACACCGCCGCCGAATTCAGGTTGGCGATCCGGCCGACCATCCAGGTCGTGACGAAAGTCCCCACGACGGTGGCGATCGCGATGGATGAGCCCGCCACGAGGAAGACCGGGCCAAACGACTCGAATTGCATGAACGCCGCCATTCCGGTCGCCGCGGCGGTCACGCCCGGCCCGAGATAGGGAACGAGGTGAAGGAACCCGGCAGCGACGGCCCATGCGCCCGCGTTCTCGAGTCCAATCAAGCGGAACACTGTCCAGGTGATGAGGGCGACGAGCAGGTTCGTCACCAGCAGCGTGAACATGTACTTCTGTATCGAATCGTTGATGCCGTCGAGGATGTTGACGGTGATCTTCTTGTGCGACAGCGACGGTCCGGTCAGCTGCACCAACTTGCGCTTGAATCGATCGCCGCCGAGAAGCAAAAAGAACACCAGGAACACCACCATCAAGGCCTGGCCCAGTGCCACGACCGCACCCATCGAGCCTTCCCACAGGAGGGCCCCGAGCTTGAAGGGGGGCGGTTCGACGACGACGCGGGTCGCCGGATGAGGCGACGCCGGTGATGCCTCGGTGACGGGCGCAGTCGCCTGCGAGGTCGCCGCTGCCATCTCGGTCGCCGCGTTCTGCAATTTCTGCATGTCGCCGGGCCGACCGATTTGAAGGCTCTTGATTGCGTTGGCGACCTTCTTTGCTGCCTCCGGTACCTGCGTGACGATCGTCTGCATCTGTCCACGCAGGGAATAGGTGCCGAACAACAGCACTGCGATCGCCGTGATCATCACGACGCTCGTGCCCGCGACACGAGGAACTTTGATGGCTTCCAGCCATGTGACGAGCGGATTCAACGTGTATGCCAGGACGATGCCGAGCAGCAGTGGCACCAGAAAGGGCTCAGCCCAATGAACCGTAAACAGCAACGCCGCTGCAGCCAATATGCCCAGCGCCATGCCCCGGGCATTGACTGCGACCCGCGAAGGGGAAACGATGATGCGCGGTATGTCGGTGGCAGGGTCGAGCTGCTCCGCCGCGCTCATCGTGTCGCCCGTATGGACGGAGGCAAATGCGATGCCCGCTTAGTTCGGCTTGGCGTCGTCGGCGGCCTTCTCGACGGCTGCGCCCGTGGCCTTGACGTCCTTTCCCGCGCCACCGATGGTGTTGCACGCCGAAAGCGAAACGGAAAGCAATCCCAGCAGCACGATCAACGATAATTTCATTTCTGGATCCTCGGGGAGGGTGGAACGCGGCGAAAATGCACGCCCATCACTATGGGTATGCGCCGTTGGGCGGTCTGTGCGGTAGCGCACCTTCTGCCGCCAAGGTGCCCCGCCTTTGGGCGGGAAAAGCAAAAGCGGCCGGGGATGAAATCCCCGACCGCCGGCTCGGCGTTGCCGTTCTCGCCGCCCGCTAGCGGTGCGGCGGCCTCGTTCTCAGGACTTGCCGTATTGCGTCTTCGCGCTGCCGACGCATGAATCCTTCGCGGCGCCCGCGAGCGCATCGCACTTCTCGAGGGCGACCTTGTAGTCGGCGTCGTTCTTCTCGGTGCTCGCGTCCTTGCGGGCCTCGGCCTGCTTGGCCGCCGCATCGCTTTGCGTCTCGGCCGTCACGAGGCCGACCTTCGCGCTGCCCTTGCCCTTGACCAGCGCGGCCTTGGCTTCCTTGACGCATACATCCTTGGGGTTGCCCGCCATGTCGTCGCACTTCTCGATAGCGACGTCGTACGCGGCCTGGGTGTGCGCCATGCGGGCTTCGCTGCGTGCCTTCGCCGTGTTCTCGTAGGCGGCATCCGCTTCGGCGTTGGCGATGCTCTCCTTGCCCTTGGCCACGGCAATGCAAACGTCCTTGGCGTTGCCGCTCATCGACAGGCACGCTTCCTTGTCGAGCTTGTACTGCGCCTCGGCGCTCTTCTTCGCCAGCGTGTAACCGTCCTTCGACATCGGCGTCGCGGCGCTTCGGGGCGAAGTCATCTGCGATGCGGCGGGGCCGGCTGCAAGCAGTCCGGCGGCGGCGAACAATGCAATCATCAGTCTGGACATGCGTTCGTTTCCTTGGGGTTCGATACGTTGTCGGAAGCCGGTTGGAGGCCCGACGGCAATTTTCGAGGCATGCAGATAGCACGCGTCGGGGCACGCATCGTGACTCGATGCGTGAACCTGCGGCTCGAAGGGCGCGTTTTCCCCTTGACGAGAAGGTTATGCGCGGCGCCGGGAGCCGTCTGTACGCTGGCGCGCTTAGTGCCGCCCGTCGCCCGCCTGCGGCCTCGCGCACGCCTTTCTGTGCGATAGCGCACCAAGGGATTACACTATGCGTCGTGATGCCGCTTGATACGACCCGCCCGCCGCGCGCAAGCGCGAAGAAATTGTCGCCACGCCCAAGCGCGTCGCCACGCGCGCGGGCGCCTGCGCATCCACCCACGACGCGGAACCACCTCCTCGACGCGCTGCCTGGGCAGGACTATGCGCGTCTCGCCCCGCACCTCGAAGCGGTGTCCATGCCGCTGGGCGAAGTCCTCTACAAGCCCGGCGCGCGAATGCGGCACGTGTATTTTCCCATCACCGCCATTGTTTCCCTGCTCTACGTCATGGAGGATGGCGCGTCGGCGGAAATCGCGGTCGTCGGCAACGAGGGCATGCTCGGAATATCGCTGTTCATGGGCGGCGAGACCACGCCCAGCCATGCGGTCGTGCAAAGCGCGGGGCATGGCATGCGCCTGAAGGCGCACCTGCTGAAGGAGGAGTTCGCGCGCTTCGGCCCGATGATGCACCTGTTGCTGCGCTACACGCAGGCGCTCATCACCCAGATGGCGCAGACGGCCGTATGCAATCGGCACCATTCGGTCGACCAGCAGTTGTGCCGCTGGCTGTTGCTCAGCCTGGATCGTCTGTCGACCAACGAGCTCTCCATGACGCAGGAGCTGATCGCCAACATGCTGGGCGTGCGCCGCGAAGGGGTCACGGAGGCCGCCGGCAAGCTGCAGGATGCCGGGCTGATTCGTTATCAGCGCGGCCGCATCACCGTACTCGATCGCCCCCGCCTGGAAGCGCGCTCGTGCGAGTGCTACCAGGTGGTCAAGACGGAGTTCGATCGCCTGCTGCCGTACGCCGCCCCCTAGGCCAGAGGCTTCCTCAGGTTGCAGATCCTGGGAGTCGGCGCACGGGGACGCAGGCCCCGCGCCACGCGGCCTTTGTGTGCGCCACCGCGCAGACGGCACGATCCGCGCCGCGGTAGTGTCCGTCCCGCCGTCCTTCGGGACGAGGCGTCCTCCCATGATCCAGCGTCCCCCCATTACCAATCGCCTGCTCGAAGGGCTGCCGCGCGGCGACCTGGCGCGAATCCTGGGCGGCTGCGAAACCATCGATCTCGTTTTTGCCGACGTTCTCTACACTCCGCGCGAGCGCCTGAACCACGTCTACTTCCCGATCCGCGGCTCCGTCTCGCTGGTAATGCCGATCGACGATTCGGGCGCGCTCGAAGTGGGGATCGTCGGAAACGAGGGCATGTTCGGCATCCCCATCGTCCTCGGCGTGGACGTGTCGGCCGTGCGTGCCGTCGTGCAGGGGCCGGGCTCGGCGCTGCGAATGGGCGCGGCGGCGTTCCGGCACGAGCTTGTGCGTAGTCCGCCGTGGCGGCGCGCGATCGACCGCTACATCTTCGTTCACCTGAGCCAGATGGCGCAGGTGGCAGCCTGCATGCGCTTCCACGTGGTCGAGGCGCGGCTCGCGCGCTGGTTGCTGATGACGCAGGATCGCGCGCATGCCGATACCTTCCATGTCACGCAGGCGTTTCTCGCCTTCCTGCTTGGCGTTCGCCGCGTCGGCGTGACAGCGGCGGCAAGGTCGCTGCAGCAGCGCAGCCTGATTCAATACACGCGTGGCAGCCTGACCGTCCTCGACCGTCGCGGTCTCAAGGCGGTTGCATGCGGGTGTTACCAGGCCGACCGGGACGCGTACGACCTCATCCTCGGCTGATCGCGGTACCGGGCTTCGAGCCTCGAGCGGTCCTGCGCAAAACGATAAACCGCGCGCTGTGTGCGACACCGTACATACGGCGCCACGCAATCGCCGGAGTATGGCGCGTGTTTCCCACGCTCATCGAAAGGCGGTCGCAAATGAAGATTCCAGTCGAAACGAAACCGGCTGCCTGGGGCATGGCGGGCGGCGCGATTGCCGCCGCCATCGTCGGATTCACCTGGGGCGGATGGGTCACCGGCGGGCGTGCCGACGCCGACGCGAATCAGCGCGTCAACACGGCCGTCGTGGCGGCGCTGGCGCCGGTGTGCGTCGAGCGCTTCCAGCGCGCGCCGGAAGTCGCGGCCAACCTGGTCGCGCTCAAGAAGGTCGATACGTGGGCGCGCGGCGATTTCATCGAGAAGGGCGGATGGTCGACGACGCCGGGCGGCAAGGCGTCCGATCAGATGTCCGCGATTTCCTCCGCCTGCGCGCAACTCATCGGCGAAGCCGGCTGATCCCCTGGATGCACAAAGCTCGTCGCCGCCGTGCTTCCGGCGGCGATGAGCTTCGCCCGCCCGCACGCCGCTCGCGCGGCTAGTGCCGCGTCTTCGAGCGCGGTTGAAACGGCGCCGGCGCGCCGCCGCCATGACCGTTGGCCGGTCGCGGCTTGCCACCGCCATGCCCGGTTGCGCGGCCGGCGGTGGGCGCGGCGTGAACCTTGCCGCGCCCCTTCGGCGATGCGTTGCGTGGCGGGCGTGCCGTGTCGCCGTCCCGCGAGTCCCGTCCGCCATGCGGCGCCGCACGTCCCTGGCGCGGTTGCGACGGCCCGCGCGGCGAGGGACGCGTCCGCGCCGGCGCGGGCTGCCGGCCCTGACCCTGGCCCTGGCCACGCCCGCGCTGCGTGAACACCGTCTGCGCAACCGCGTTCGGATCCGGCTCGAACCCCGGCACCACGTGACGCGGAATCGAACGCTTGATCAGCCGCTCGATATCGCGCAGGAAGGCATGCTCGTCGACGCACACGAGCGATATCGCCTCGCCATCGGCGCCGGCGCGTCCCGTGCGCCCGATGCGATGGATGTAATCCTCGGGCACGTTGGGCAGGTCGTAGTTGACCACGTGCGGCAGCTGGTCGATGTCGATGCCACGCGCAGCGATGTCCGTCGCGACGAGGACTTCGATGCGCCCGGCCTTGAAGTCGGCCAGCGCGCGCGTGCGCGCGTTCTGGCTCTTGTTGCCATGCAGGGCGACGGCGCCGATCCCGTCGCCGTGCAGCGAGCGCACGAGCTTGTCGGCCCCGTGCTTGGTGCGCGTGAACACCAGCACCTGCTTCCAGCGATGGTGACCGACCAGCCACGCGAGCAGCTTGCTCTTCGCGTCGCGGTTCACCGGATGCACGCGCTGGGCGATCGCGTCGACGGTGGAATTGGGGGGCGTGACCTCGATCGTGCGCGGTCGATCGAGCAGCTTGTCGGCGAGCGCCTTGATTTCCGCGGAGAACGTCGCCGAGAACAGCAGGTTCTGGCGCTGGCGGGGCAGCAGGGCGAGCACGCGCTTGACGTCGGGGATGAAGCCCATGTCGAGCATCCGGTCCGCCTCGTCGAGGACGAAGATCTCGATCCGCGACAGGTCGACGGTGCGCTGGCCGTGATGGTCGAGCAGGCGACCGGGGGTGGCGACGAGAATGTCGACGCCGCGCTTGAGCTGCGCGATCTGCGCGCCGATGCCGACACCGCCGAACACGGCGGTCGACGTGACCTTGAGATGCCGGCCGTACGTCTTGATCGATGCTTCGACTTGCGCCGCCAGCTCGCGCGTCGGGGTGAGGATCAGCGCGCGCGGCGCCTTCCGATGGCCGGCAGGGGCATGGGGCGAAGGACGCGTGGACAGGCGCTGGAGCATCGGCAGGACGAATCCCGCCGTCTTGCCGGTGCCGGTCTGCGCGCCGGCCAGCAGGTCGCCGCCCGCAAGGACCGCCGGGATCGCCTGCGCCTGGATGGGCGTGGGGACGGTGTAGCCCTCGTCGGCCACCGCGCGCAACAGCGCTTCGGACAGCCCGAGTGTGGAAAAAGCCATGACATACCTCGAATGGGTGCTCGGCCATACGCCTGACAGGCGGCCAGTCACAGCCAAACGGGGAAACTGCGGGGTCGGAATCGACTGCGGCAAGGGGACTGGATCAAGGGCCGCAATGCACATTATACCTCAATGCGTTGCGGGACCGGGTCCGCCGTATCGCGGGCCGCGGCGGTTCACCTTCGCACATCCTTCGCGCGGCGGCGCGCGCAGGCGCTGCCTGTCCGAATCACTCCGCCACGGCCACGTAGTCGAACATCTCGAAGTCCGGCCCCTGGTCGACGCTTTTCACCAGCACCGCGACGCCGATGCCGCGCGCGCGCCAGATCCGCACCGCCTGCTCCACGGCGAACGTGCCGCTCGGCGCAACGATCTGGTCGGGCGCGCGACTGTCGGCATTGCCGTTTCGCGCGTCGTCGCCGGGCAGGACCACCACCGGCGTCGGCGCCGCGCTCGTCGCTTCGGTGGGCGCCGCGGTCGCCGACTCCGGCGCGTCCGACACGAGCTCGCACCCGAACTCGAGCGCCGCCATCTCCGGCGCGTTGCGGAACCAGCGCACGATGGCGACCTGCGGCTTCGTGCGACCCTCGAGCTCGATCGCGAGGAGATCGCCGATGCGCAGCGCCACCGGCGCCATGCCGAGCTGGCGCAACGCGTAGCCGCCGGGCGTCTGGTTGAGGATCTGGCACGCACAGGGCACCGGAAGATCCAGCGCCGGCGCCTTCTCGGTGCCGTGCCGCGCCGCGTGCCACAGTCCGAACAAGCCGATGAACACGCGAACCTTGCCGCGCGAGGGAAGGCGTCCGAACTGGCGCGCCGGCGGGATCGCCCACTGCCGCAGCATGCGCTTGAGCAAGGCGAGGTGGCGGGGACGCAACGCGTTGTCGCGGGCGAGACCCGGCGGAATGTCGCCGCCCGCCTCGATCTGCCGCACCTGCGCCTGCAGGTGAAAGGCGAGGTCGTAGGTCAGCAGGAACAGCTTCGCGCCCTGGACCGAGCCGCCCTTGTTGGCGGAGAACGGCGGGAAATCGTGCCCCACCGGGACGATCGCGACGGCCTTCTGCATCCGGTGCACCGGCGCGACGTCGGTGAGCTTCGCGAGCTGCGCGTGCTCGTGCAGATAGCGGACCACGGACTCGACCTGCCCCGGGACGAATCCGTACGGGTTGGACAGCGCCAGCAGCAACGCCTGGATGTAGACCAGCTCGGGCGTGCGCTCTCCCGGATCGGTGCCCGGCGTCGTCAGGTGCAGCTCGCGCATACGCGCGTAGGCGTACGTGGCGTGCATGTCGTGCCAGGTGAACGCCGGCACCGGTGCGTACGCCGAATAGCTGTTGACCAGTACCCGGTTCGACGCCTGCAGCGTGCGGTAGATCAGCGCCGAGATCAGGCGCTGGCCGCCGAGCGACAGCCGCTTATCCGCTTCGCGGGCGAGCAGCCGCTTCCAGATGTGCGAGAGCTCGCTCGCGAGCACGACGGCCGCGCGGGCCGCATCCTGCGCATCGCCGGTGAGAGGCTGCGTGGCCTTGGTGAAGCGCTTGGCCAGGGGCACCCACAGGGATGCGGCGGCGCGGCCGTACATCGTGCCGAGCTCCATGCGTCGCGCGTCCGAAAGCGCGGTGCGGTTGGTCGCCGCGACCGCGTCGCCGATGAGGCGCGCGGCGATCAGGGTGTCGCGGTCGCGGATGTTGTCCAGCCACGCACCGACCTTCGCCGGGCGCGATTCCGCCGGCCGGCCGCCGCCCGTTTCGAGCGGCGGAAAGTTGAGCGCGAGCTTCACGGTCACGTCACCCGCCGCTGCGCAGGAAGGCAGCGACGGCGTCGACCTGGTCGGAGGCGAGGAGCATCGGCGCGTGGCCGACCCCTGCGAATTCGACGAGCCGCGGCCGGGGACCGCGCCGCGCCATTTCGGCGGCGGTGGCGGGGGAGAGCAGATCGGATTGCGCCCCGCGCAACACGAGCGTCGGGCAGGTGATCGCATCCCACACCGGCCACAGCGCCGGCGGCGCCGGCTGCTGGCGGAACGGCACCGCGATGCCGGGGTCGTAGGCGAGTCCCCAGCGGCCGTCGTCGCGCCGGCGCACGTTGTGCCCGACGACGTGCATCCATTGCGCGTCGGTCAGCGGGCCGAACGGCGCCGAGATCTGGCGCACGTAGCGATCGATCTCGTCGTACGTCGCGAACGTGGGGTCGGCGCCGAAATACTCGGCGATGCGCGCCAGCGCCGCGGGCTCGATCACCGGTCCGACATCGTTGACGACGAGGCGCGCCACGGGCGACTTCTGCATCGACGCCGCGACGATCCCGAGCAGGCCGCCCATCGACGTTCCGACCCAGCTGACGGTGTTCGCGCCGCTCCGCGCGATCAGCGCCGTCAGCGTGGTGAGATAGGTCGGAAACACGTAGTCGTGCGGATCGGCGAGCCAATCGCTCTGGCCGCGCCCGGGCATGTCGACCGCGAGCGTGCGATGCGTCGGCGCGAGCGCCTCCCCCAGCACGTCGAAGTCGCGGCCGTTGCGGCCCACGCCGTGGACGCACACGACGACGCGGTCGCTGGAGGGATCGCCCCATTCGTAATAGACCACGCGGTGGAAGCCGTGCGGCGACAATCCGCGCAAGCTGTGCGTACGAGGGCTGGTCTGCGTCAGCATCGTCGGGGTCCCGGGAATCCGCGGCGATTTTACGTGATGGAGCGGCCGCGTGCCGGATCCGTCACGACGCGTCGGCGCGAAAGATCGGCAGATAGCGCGCGTGGCGTTCGTCCAGGAACGCCGTGATCTCGTCCCGGCGCGCCATCGCGTCCGCGTAGCCCAGCGCGAGCAGCCGGCGGCAGAAATCGCGATCGAACAGCAGGTACGACACGAGGTTCGCGCCGCTGCCGCGCGTACTGCCGAACCCGCGCAGCAGCGTGCGCACGCCGGCCGGCAGTCGCGCGGCGTACGCGAGCGCGAGCGGCCCGATGTCCTGCGAGGGGGCGAGCACCATCGCATCGACGTGGGCGAGGGCGATGCCGTGGCGGGCGAGGCGCTGTCGCGGCAGCAGCCCGACGAGGCGGTTCATCTGCGCCAGCCGCTCGAGATCTGCGCCGAGATTGTCGAGGAAGATCGACGACAGCGCGTGCCCGGCGACCTGCGCGAACGAGGGATACGCCGGTGTCGGTGGCCGCTGGTTGGGCGGCTGCCCGGAGAACTGGCCGACGGCAAGGACGAGGATGCGCCGCGCGCCGAGATGAAGCGCCGGCGACAGCGGCGTGATCTGCCGGACGGAGCCGTCCATGTAGTAGTCGTCGTCGACCCTCACCGCCGGGAAGATGAACGGAATCGCCGTCGATGCCATGAGGTGCGCGATCGTCAGCGCCGCCGGCTCTCCGCGCCTTCGCGTGCGCGTCCAGCCCGCGTGGCCCGTGGCGCTCTGGAAGAACGTCACGGCGTGGCCGGTGTTGTAGCTCGTGGCGTTGATGGCAAGTGCGCCGAGCGCGCCCGAAGCGATGTGCGACGCCGCGCGGTCGAGATCGATGACGGCCGCGAGCAGGCGCGCGAGCGGGGCGTTGTCGAGCATCGACGCTGCGTAGGGCGGCGGGCGGCCGACGCCGGTCATCGCGGCCAGGAAGCGCGCGCCATGGCGCGTGAGCGTCCCGAAGTCGGCGCGATAGACGTCCGCGACGTCGATGCGGCGCCACCAGCGCAGCAGCCGCGCGACGCCGGTGCGGAACGCGTCCGCGTGCGTGGCGAGCGCCGCCGCATTGATCGCGCCGGCCGACGTCCCGCAGACGATGGGAAAGGGCTGCGGACGGCGCTTGCCGAGGAGCGCGGCGACCGCGCGCAGCGCGCCGGCCTGGTACGCGGCGCGCGCGCCGCCGCCCGACAGAACGAGGCCTGCCGGCGACGCGCCGCTCGCTGGCGCGCTCATTGGGCTGCCCTTCGCGCTGCGCACTCCAGGGCAATTCGCGCTAGGGATCGGCCCGGCGCGCTCATGCGCGGAGCGTGCGATCGAGGATCATCAGCATGGCGGCCGTGGCGCCCCAGATGTACCGGTCGTGGTACGGAATCGCCCAGAAATCGCGGCGCAGCGCGCCGAGCATGCGGAAATGCCGCTGCTGGTTGGCGGGCTCGAGCAGGAAGCTTAGCGGCACTTCGAAAACTTCGGCGACTTCGTAGGGATCGGGCCGCAGTTCGAACGGCGGCTCGACCCAGCCCACGACCGGCGTTACGCGGTAGCCCGTCACGGTCTCGTAGCGGGCGAGCTCGCCCAGGATCGCGACGCGCTCGGGCGGCAGCGCGATCTCTTCATCGGCCTCGCGCAGCGCGGCGGCCGCGTGGTCGCGATCGGCGCTCTCCACGCGGCCGCCGGGAAAGCTGATCTGGCCCGGGTGATCGGGAAGGTGTTCGCTGCGCTGCGTCAGCAGGACGTTCAGGCCTTCGGGACGGTTGACGATCGGCACCAGCACGGCCGCGGGCCTGGGCTCGCCGGCGCGGCCGGGGAGGCGAAAGCCGTCGCTCATCCCGACCGCGCCGGCCGGCGCCGGGCGCGCGAGGCGCGTCTCGATCCAGTGACGTTGGGCGGGCGGCGGGAGGGAGAACAGAGGCAGAGGCATGCGGCGACGACGGCGTCCGCGCACGCGCACGGCAAGCGCGTCGCGCATGATACCTCCGCGGCCGCCGCCGCCGAGCCGCCGGGCCCGGGTGAGCCGGTCAGGCGACCGCGGCGCGACGCAAGGCTTGCAGCGAGACGTCGACCGCGCGGCGGTCGACGAACTGCGGCCCGACCAGGAGCAGCGTGGGGCCGGCGAATTGCGCGGCGTCGATCGCCGGCAGCCCGGCCAGCGTCGTGTAGACGACGCGCTCGCCGGGCAGCGACGCGCTTTCGACGATGGCGACCGGGAGCGTGGCGGGCCTGCCCGCGGCGCGCAGCGCGGCCGCCACGGCGGACGCTTCGCCAACGCCCATGTAGATCGCGCCGGCGTCCGCGTGCGCGAACCCACTGGCCCAGTCGCTCGCGTCCTCGCCGTCGCCGACCCGCGGCGTCGCGAGCGCGATGCTGCGCACGGTTCCCCGCTGCGACAGCGACGTGCCTACGGCCGCGGCCGCGGCGAGCGCCGCCGTGATGCCCGGCACCACCTCGCAGGCGACGCCTGCGGCTTCGAGCGCGGCGATCTCCTCCTGAGCGCGCCCGAACAGCAGCGGATCGCCGCCTTTCAGGCGCACGACAATGCGGTGCACCGCCGCCGCGTCGACGAGGCGCTTGTTGATGAAGCGTTGCGCCGTCGAGTGCCGGCCGCAGCGCTTGCCGACGGCGATCTTCTCGGCCTTCGTCGCGAGCGCGATGGTTTCCGGATGGACGAGGGCGTCGTGGAAGACGACATCCGCCGCCGCGAGCAGCCGCGCCGCCCGCAGCGTCAAAAGGTCCGGCGCGCCGGGTCCGGCACCGACCAGGTAGACCGTGCCCGTCATCGGATCATCCCGGCGGCGACGGTGTCGTTGGTCGCTTCGTCGATCAGGATGAAGCTTCCGGTGCAGCGCTGCGCGTCGTAGCGGTCGGCGAACACCGGCTGCGCCAATGCGAAACGGACGCGGCCGATGTCGTTCATCGCGAGCGTCGCCGGCGCGGGCTCGCGCACCTGCGTCTCGACGTTCCAGCGGTCGGCGACGTGCGCGACGCGCGCGCGGACCTCGCGCGTGGTGTGCCGCAACGCATAGTTGCGGCGCGGATCGAGCGGCGCCGTGCCGAGCCACGCGACATCGGCCTCCACCGCGCGGGCGGGCGCCGGCGCCTCGTCGGCGTGCACGATCAGGTCGCCGCGCGAAACGTCGACGTCGTCATCGAGCTCGACGGCCACCGGCGCCTGCGCGCCCGCGCGCACCCGCGCGGCGCCGCCCACCCGCAACGCCCGGACCCGCGTCGTGCGGCCCGACGGGAGCACCATCACCGCATCGCCTACGGCAATCGAGCCCGCTTCGACGCGGCCGAGATACGCCCGCGCGTTCGCGCCCTCCGGCCGCGCGACGTACTGCACGGGCAGGCGCAGCGCGGCGCTGCCGCGCCGCTTCGGGGCCTCGGCAGTCTCGAGCACCTGCAGCAGCGTCGGACCGTCGTACCAGGCAAGATGCGCGCCGCGATCGACGACCATGTCGCCCTGGAGCGCCGACATCGGGATGAAGCGCGCGCCGGCGATGCCGTGGCTGTCCGCGAACGCCGAGAAATCCGCCACGATCGTCGCGAAAGCGTTCTCGCGCCAGTCGACGAGATCCATCTTGTTGACCGCGACGACCAGCTGCGCGACGCCCACCAGGTGCGCCAGCGCGGCGTGGCGCCGCGTCTGCGCCACGATGCCGTGCTGCGCGTCGACGAGGAGGATCGCGAGCTGCGCCGTCGACGCCGCCGTGACCATGTTGCGCGTGTATTGCACGTGGCCCGGCGCATCGGCGACGATGAACTTGCGGTGCGCGGTCGAGAAGTACCGATACGCGACGTCGATCGTGATGCTCTGCTCGCGCTCGGCGACGAGGCCGTCGGTCAAGAGCGAAAGGTCGAGCGGACCGCCGCGGCGCGCCGACGTGCGCTCGATCGCGGCGAGCTGGTCGGCCAGGATCGAGCGCGTGTCGTACAAAAGACGCCCGATCAGCGTGCTCTTGCCGTCGTCGACGCTGCCCGCGGTCAGGAAGCGCAGCACGCCGTGGTCGATCGCCTCCACGTGGTCGATCGCCGCCATCAGAAGTAACCTTCCTTCTTGCGCAGCTCCATCGACGCCTCGTTGGTCTGGTCGTCGAGGCGCGTCGCGCCGCGCTCGGTGATCGTCGTGCCAATGGTCTCGGCGAGGATCGCACCGACATCCGCCGCCTCCGAGGCCACCGGCGCGGTGCAGGTGATGTCGCCGACGGTACGGAAGCGCACCGACAGCGTTTCCACGCGCTCGCCGTCGCGCGGCGGCGTCAGCGGCGTGACCGGCGCGAGCAGCGAGCCGCGCCTCACCACGTCGCGCCGATGCGCGAAGTAGAGCGACGGCACCTCGAGCCGCTCCCGTGCGATGTACTGCCACACGTCGAGCTCGGTCCAGTTGGAGATCGGAAACACGCGGACGTGCTCGCCCTGGTGCACGCGCGCGTTGTAGAGGTTCCACAGCTCGGGCCGCTGGCTCTTCGGATCCCACTGGCCGAACGCGTCGCGAAACGAGAACACGCGTTCCTTCGCGCGGGCCTTCTCCTCGTCGCGGCGCGCGCCCCCGATCAGCGCGTCGAAGCCGAACTCCTCGATCGCGTCGAGCAGCGTGACCGACTGGTGGCGGTTGCGGCTCTCGGACGGCTCGCGCAGCACGACGCGTCCGCGCGCGATCGAGTCCTCGACAAAGCGCACGATCAGCCGCTCGCCGAGCTCCGCCGCACGCTTGTCGCGGAAGTCGATGACCTCCGAAAAGTTGTGACCGGTGTCGATGTGCAGCAGCGGGAAGGGGAATGCCCACGGCCGGAACGCCTTTTCCGCGAGCCGCAGCATTACCAGCGAATCCTTGCCGCCCGAGAAGAGCAGGGCAGCGTGGGCGCACTGTCCCGCGACTTCGCGCAGGATGTGAATCGCCTCCGACTCCAGCCAGTCGAGATGGTTGAGCTCGTCCATCCCGGGCGCGGGGGGCGCGTCGGCGACGCGCGGCAGGTCGAAGGCGGCGAAGGGCGTCATGCGGCAGGCGCCGAAGCGACGTAAGCGGCGGGAACGGCGCCCGGCCGGCGGTGCAGACCGCACTCCCTGCGCTCGGCGCTCTCCCACCACCAGCGGCCCGCGCGCTCGTCCTCGCCGGGCTCGATCGCGCGCGTGCACGGTGCGCAGCCGATGCTCGCGTAGCCGCGGTCGTGCAGCGCATTGCAGGGCACGCGATGCTCGCGGACGTAGGCCCACACGTCGTCGCGCGTCCAGTCGGCGAGCGGGTTGAACTTGGGCAGGCCGTGGATGGTATCGAATTCCTCCACGGCCACGTCGCGCCGCGTCAGCGACTGCGCGCGTCGCAAGCCGGTGATCCAGGCACCCCGACCGGCGAGCGCACGCGCCAGCGGCTGCGTCTTGCGGATCGCGCAGCATTGCATGCGCAGCTCGGCGCTGCCGTAGAACGCGTTGATGCCGTGGACCCCGACGAACGATTCGACAGCGGCCGTGTCCGGCACGTAGACGTGGATGGCGAGCCGGTACGTCGCCCGAACGCGATCGATCAGCGCATGCGTCTCGTCGGGCAGCCGCCCGGTGTCGAGCGTGAACGCGCCGATCGGCAGGCCGTTCGTCGCGATCAGGTCGATCAGCACCATGTCCTCCGCGCCGAAGCTCGACGCGAGGACGACAGGCGCATGCTCGGCGGCAGCGCGCCGCAGCAGCATGGTCACGCGCGCCGCGAGGATCGCCGCATCGCGCTTGCCGTCGCGGGGCACTGCCGTCATCGCGTCACTCGACGAGCGCACGCGACGCGTCGTGGCGGCGGCGGAACCACGGCGTCCGCGCCGCGGTGAGCTGGTAGCCGTCCGTGAAGTCGCGGAGGCCGGCGAGCGCGTCGCGCGCGTCCTTGCCGTCGCGTATCGCAAAGGCGTCGAAGCCGACCTGCGCGAGGTACGCGAGCTGGTCGCGCTGCACGTCGCCGATCGCGCGCAGTTCACCCTGGTAGCCGTAGCGCTGGCGCAGCAGGCGCGCGATGGAATAGCCGCGGCCGTCGGTGAATTGCGGAAAGTCGACCGCGACGAGCGGCAGGCCGACGAGGTCGCCGGCGATCTCCGCCGGCTCGTCGGCGGGTGCGAGCCAGACGCCGACGTCGCCGCGCGCAGCCAGCGTCGCGCGTTGCGCCGTCCATACCGCGAGCGGCACGATGACGGGACCGGCAGGCAGCGCGGCCAGCGCCTCGCGCACGAGCGTCCAGCGGTCGTCGGCGAGCGCCCGGTTCCTAATGAGCTGCGGCATATACGCGCTCCTTGAACGGCTCGATCCCGACCCGGTGCACGGTATCGACGAAGCGCTCGTCGTCGTGCCGCTGCGCGAGATAGGTTTCGATGAGACGCGCGATGACGTCGGGCATCTGCTGCGCGGCGAACGACGGGCCGATCACCTTGCCGAGCGCGGCGTCGTTGCCCTGCGAGCCGCCGATCGACACCTGGTACCACTCCGATCCGCCCTTGTCGACGCCGAGGATGCCGATGTGGCCGACGTGGTGATGGCCGCAGGCATTCATGCAGCCCGAGATGTTGAGGTCGAGCTCGCCGACGTCGTGCAGGTAGTCGAGGTCGTCGAAGCGGCGCTGGATCGCTTCGGCAATCGGAATCGACTTCGCGTTCGCGAGCGAGCAGAAATCGCCGCCCGGGCAGCAGACGATGTTGGTGAGCAGCCCGATGTTCGGCGTCGCGAGGCCGAGCGCCTTCAATTCGGTCCACAGCGCGAACAGATCGCGCTGGCGCACGTCGGAGAAGATCAGGTTCTGCTCGTGCGAGACGCGGAGCTCGCCGAAGCTGTAGGCGTCGGCGAGGTCGGCGACCGCATCCATCTGGTCCGACGTGACGTCCCCGGGAGGCACGCCGGTCTTCTTGAGCGACAGCGTGACGATCGCGTAGCCCGGCACCTTGTGCGCGTGTACGTTGCGCTGCGTCCAGTTGGCGAAGGCGCGGCTGTCGGCGCGCTCGGACTTGTAGCCCGCGTCTTCCGCGGGCAGCGCGGCGTACGCAGGCGCGGGAAAGTGCGACGCCAGGCGCGCGATCTCATCCTCGGGCACCGTCGCGGGACCGCCGCGCAGGTGGGCCCACTCGGCTTCGACGTCGCGCGTGAACACCCCGGGCGTGCGCTCCTTCACCAGGATCTTGATGCGCGCCTTGTACTTGTTGTCGCGGCGCCCGTAGCGGTTGTACACGCGCAGGATCGCGTCGAGGTAGTTGAGGATCTCCGCGCGGGGGAGGAACTCGCGGATCACGTGTCCGATGATCGGCGTGCGGCCGAGCCCGCCGCCGACGACCACCCGAAAGCCGGTCTCGCCGGTCGCGTCGCGGACCAGCTGCAATCCGATGTCGTGCACCAGCACCGCGGCACGGTCGGTCGTCGCGCCGGTGATCGCGATCTTGAACTTGCGTGGCAGGTACGCGAACTCGGGGTGCAGCGTCGACCACTGCCGCACGAGCTCGCACCACGGCCGCGGATCGGCCACCTCGTCGCCGGCGACGCCGGCGAAGTGGTCGCTCGTGATGTTGCGGATGCAGTTGCCCGACGTCTGGATCGCGTGCATTTCGACGCTCGCGAGGTCGGCGAGGATGTCCGGCGTGTCCTCGAGCTTCGGCCAGTTGAACTGGAGGTTCTGGCGCGTGGTGAAATGCCCGTAGCTTCGGTCGTACCTGCGGCCGATGCGCGCCAGCATCCGCAGCTGCAGCGTCGACAGCAGGCCGTACGGAATGGCGATGCGCAGCATCGGCGCGTACTTCTGGATGTACAGGCCGTTCTGCAGCCGCAGCGGCCGGAATTCGTCCTCGCCGAGCTCGCCGGCGAGGAAGCGCCGCACCTGACCCCGATACTGGGCCACGCGCTCCTGCACGATGCGATGGTCGAAGTCGTCGTAGCGATACATGGTCAAGCGGTCTGATCCGGACCCGTGAACATTACGCAGCCGTCGTAATAATTAGAAGGAATCGATGGCTATCGCGTTATTCCGCCGAGAACTAACCAGGTGTCGCAAGGGACGGCCGGCCCGCTATAATCGGCCGCATGGCTGAGCGGGGCGTGGTGCTGTTCGCGCATGGGGCACGCGATACCCGCTGGGCCGAGCCGTTCGAGCATTTGCGCGCACGCGTCCAGGCGCGGCGACCGGACGTCGCCGTCGCGCTGGCCTATCTCGAGCACATGCAGCCGGACCTGCCTTCCGCGGTGCGGGCGCTGGCGGATCGGGGGGCTGTACGTCTTCGCGTCGTGCCCCTCTTCTTCGGCCGCGGCGGCCATCTGCGCGAGGACTTTCCGCGCCATCTGGCCGCCGCGCAGGCCGCCGCTCCCGAGGTGGCGCTCGACGTCGCACGCGCCGCCGGCGAGGACGCCGCCGTCATCGAGGCGCTCGCGGATTTCGCGCTGGCGGACCTGGATTGAGCGAACGCGGGACGGCGCGGCCCCCCGGCGAGGGCGGATGCGCGTAGTCATCCTCGGCGCTGGCGTCATCGGCCTTTCCACCGCCTATTACCTGCTGCGGGACGGCCACCAGGTCACGATCGTCGACCGCAACGACGGTGTCGCGCTGGAGACGAGCTACGCCAACGGTGCCCAGCTCTCGTACAGCTACGTCGCGCCGCTTGCCGGTCCGGGGGTGCTGCCGAAGATACCGCCCTGGCTCCTGCGCCGCGATTCCCCGCTGCGGTTCTATCCCAAGCTCGACGCCCAGCAGTGGCGCTGGCTGCTGGCGTTCGTGTGGGCGTGCAATGCGAAGCAGAGTGACCTGACCACGCGGCGCCTGCTGGAGCTCTCCTTCTACAGTCGCCGCCTGATGACCGAGCTTCAGGCGCGCGAAGCCATCGAGTTCGGCCATGCGCGCAACGGCAAGCTGATCGTCCATTCCGACGCAACCGGCTTCGACGCCGCGCGGCGGCTGGTCGACTACCAGCGCGCCCTCGGTTGCGAGCAGTCCGCCCTGTCGCGCGACGAGTGCTTCGCGCTCGAGCCGTCGTTGTCCGCGTCGCCGCAGCTTGCGCAGCGCGTCGCCGGCGGCATTTACACGCCGAGCGAGGAGGTCGGCGACTGCTACCGCTTCTGCGTGGGCCTGGAGCATCGCCTGGCCGCGCTGGGCGCGCAGCTGCGCCTCGGCATTACCGTGCGGCGCATGGTCACGAACGGCGGTCGCGTGTCCCACGTCGAAAGCGACGACGGGGACATCACCGCCGACGCTTTCGTCCTGGCCCTCGGCGCCCAGACGCCCTGGTTCATCCGTCCGCTGGGCGTGCGCCTGCCGGTGTATCCGCTCAAGGGCTACAGCCTCACGCTTCCGGTCACCGGGGCGGCGCCCGCCGTCAGCGTGACCGACTTCAAGCGCAAGGTCGTCTATGCGCCGCTTCACACGCCTTCGGGGGGCCAGCTGCGCGTCGCGGGCATGGCCGACATCGCCGGCTACTCGATGCGGGCGGACCCGGTCCGCGTGCGCCAGCTCGTTGCCGAGGCGCGCGCGGCCTTTCCGGACGCCACCGACTATCGCGCGCCGCTGCCCGCGCTGCAGCCCTGGACGGGGCTGCGTCCGGCGACGCCGAAGGGCTCGCCGCTGCTCGGCGGCACGCCGATTCGCGGCCTGTTCGTCAACTGCGGGCAGGGGGCGCTCGGGTGGACGCTGGCGCTCGCGAGCGGGCGCGTCGTCGCCGATGCGATCGAAGGCATTCCTTCAGAGATTTCCCTGCAACAGTTCACTCTGAGTGGCTGAATGGGAAAAAAAAGGCCACGTCTTTCGACGCAGCCTTTTTGCCTGGGCCGGAGCATGAATTGCCTGTCCGGCCGCAGTGCCGCTTCCCCCTTGCCACTCCACAAAAAGTTGGCTTGGGTGTCCGGAGCTGGTTCAAGGCTCCGTCGGCAACTCGCACCCAAGCCGTCGCTCGAACGTGAGCAACGTCCGTGCCGTGCCCGGGTGAAGCCTCAGTTGCTGTTCTACATCAACGAGTTGCCGCCAGGAGTTGTCACGCTCGCGATGTAGGCGACACCGAATTGTAAGAAATTCCGATGGGTGCGATCGTGATCTCATCCAATCCATTCGCGCGGACGTCGCCCACTCCACGCCTTGCAGCGCCTATGAGAGGATGGCGCGCGCGGCCGATAACACGTGCGTGCCGCAGCACCATCGTCGTATTCCGCCGCGTCGCGGCGCCACCATAGTCGCTGCCAGGTCGGACATCGTGTCACCTCCGCTTTTGGCGAAAGGCAGGCCCTTGGGAAGACCGCAAACCGCGTCCAGAGTCGCCGCGATGGGCCAGGGGGGAAAAGCGCTGCGGTGCGCCGTCGTCGCACTGCTGCTGCTGGCCGGCTGCGCGACGCGCCCGGTCAACCCGGCGCTCACGGCGATCGACCCGAATGCCGGGTACATGCTCCAGACCCGGCAGAAGTACTTCAAGAACCGCGACAACCTGGTGGTCCTGGCGTTTTCGGGCGGCGGCACACGCGCGGCCGCCTTCTCGTATGGCGTCCTCGAGTTCCTTCATCGCAACGAGCTTGTTGCACCGGACGGCAGGAGATTCGTCTCATCGACGGTGTCGATGTCATCACCGGCGTGTCGGGCGGCAGCTTCACGGCGCTGGCTTACGGCCTGTATGGCGACAAGCTGTTCGGCGACTACGAGCAGCGCTTCCTCAAGCGCAACGTCCAGGGCGAGCTCATCGCGCGCGCGTTCAATCCGTTCTACTGGGGCGACTTGTCGTCGACGGGGTGGGGCCGTTCCGAGCTCGCGGCCCAGCTGTACGATGAAATCCTGTTCCACGGCGCGACCTTCGGCGACCTCGACCGCGGCGATGGACCGCTCGTCCTCGCGTCGGCCACCGACATCTCGACCGGCGCCCGTGTGACGTTCAACCAGAACCTCTTCAACGTCATGTGCTCGGATCTCGATGCCATTCGGCTGTCACGCGCCGCGGCCGCGTCGTCCGCGGTGCCGGTCGTGCTCTCCTCGGTCACGATCGACAACCATGGCGGTACCTGCGATTACACGCCCCCGCCATGGGCCAGCCGTTCGCCCAATCCACCAACCCGCCGCGTCCCGCGGCGCGCGCCATACGTGATCTCAGGGAAGCGGAGACTTACGCCGACGGCGCAGAGCGTCCCTATATCCACCTGGTCGACGGCGGCGTGTCCGACAACGTCGGCATGCGCGGGGTGCTCGACGCCTTGCAGCTGCTGGAGGCGCTGCACGGGTCGGGGGTGGCCACGCCGCTCGACCACGTGAAACGGGTCGTCGTCTTCGTGGTCAATTCGCTTTCGTCGCCGCCCACCGACTGGGACAAGTCGGAAACGCCGCCCGGCACGCTGGACATCCTGCTCAAGGCGACGGGTGTTCCGATCGATCACTACTCCTACGAGGCGGTGGAATTGCTGAAGGACATCGCGGCGCGGTGGGCCACGTCGCGGCAGATCCGCAGCCTCGCCGGCTGTTCCGCGCACCCCGACGCGCCCATCTGCACCGCGACAAGGGCGCCGGAAGCGGAGATCTATGCGATCGACGTGTCGTTTGCCGCGCTTGCCGACCCGGCGGAGCGCGCCTACCTCAACCGGCAGCCCACCTCGTTCGTGCTGCCCGACGAGGCGGTCGATCGCCTGCGGGCCGCCGCCGGAACGATCATCCTCGCGTCGCCCGAATTCCAGCGGCTGCTGAAGGACGTCGGCGCGAAGGTCGTTCCCGTGCCCTCATCCGGCGCGGGCGCCGCGGCAGCCCCTTGACGACGATGCCCGCCGGGGCGGACGCGCGCACGCCTTGATGAGCATCTTCATGCGCCGTCGATGGCTCGCCGCGGCGTTCAGCGCGCTGGTCGCGTCCGGCGCGGCCGGCGCGCAGTCCACGGCCGCGGCGACCGAGACTGCGCCGGCCAAGCCGGCGGCCGCGGCGTCCGTGGTCGACGCGCTCACGCTGGTCCTGTCGAGCGACGGGCTGCAGCGCTCCGCGCTGGCCGACCTGCGGGACATCGGTGCGTGGCGCGACCTTGCCCGCCGCGCCGCCGCGCTGGAGGCGGAGGTCGACGCGCTGGCCGCGAGCGCGGCAGCGCGCGCCGAGCTGAGCGATCCACTCGACCAGGATCGGCTGCTGCGCACATTCGAGGGCAGCGCGAAGGCCATCGTCGACGCGCTCGCGTCCACGGCCCGGCGCCTCGAGCATGACCGCAACGCGCTGGATGCCGACGCCAACGCGTGGCAGGCGCGCCTTGCGCTTCTGAATGCGCAACTCGTGCCGGCGCCGGTCCTCGAGCGCGCGCGATCGATCGAGGCGAAGCTGCGCGGAACCAGTTCCCAGGTTCGGGAAAGCCGGGACGACGTGCTGCTGGCCCTCGACCGCGCGCTCGCGCTGCAGGTGCGCATCGACGAGGCGCGCGCCGTCGTCGCCGCGCAGCAGGATCGCGTCCGCTCGCAAAAGTTGCGGCTGCAGGAATCGCCGCTGTGGCGCCTCGGCGCGCCTCCGGCGCAGTTCGAGACCGTGGGCGTGCAGCTGCGCACGGCCTGGCACCTGCTGCGCGACTACCTGGTGCGCGAGGGTGCAGGCATCGCCGGCGTTTTCTTCGGCGTGGTCGCGCTCACCGGATGGCTGTTCGCACGACGGCCGGGGGAGGGCGGCCGACCCGAACTGCGCGCCTACGGTCGACCCGTTGCCGCCGCACTGCTGATCGCACTGATGTCTTTGTGGTGGCTGGCGCCGGACCCGCCTGTCATGTTCTACGAGGCGCTGCTGGTGCTGGTCCCCATTCCCGCGGCGATGGTGGCGCAGCGCGCGCTCCCGGCGAATGTCCCGTTGACGTTGTACGGCCTCGCGGGCGCGACGATGCTCCTGGTCCTGCGCCGGGTGATCGAGGCCAGCGCGATCGCCGATCGCCTGATGCTGCTGGTGCAGGTCATGATCATCGCCGTGCCGGTTGCCGTCGACCTGCACAGGGGGCGATTGCAGCAGGCCTTCCGGCCGGCGAGTCCGGGAACGGTGCGCGCGACGGCGCTGCTCGTGATCGCGGTCGCCCTGTTCACGCTCTTCGAGGTCCTATTCGGGTTCAAGGGGCCGACCCGGCTGTTGCGCTCGGGCGTGGGCAGCATCCTCGGCTTCGGGCTGGTCTTCGGCGCCACGGCGGTCGCGCTGTACGGCGCGGTGCTCGCGCTCCTGTCGTCGCCGCTCGCGGGATGGCTGCGCAGCGCGCACAGCGCCGACCCGGCGCTGCTGCGCACCGTCCGCCGGCTGCTCGCGGTCCTCACCGTCGCGGGCGTGGTGATCATGACGCTGGGGGGGCTGGGCCTGGTGCCCGCGCTGCGCGCGGCGATCGGATCGCTGCTGGGCGCCACGCTGGAGGTGGGCACGGTCTCGATCGCCGCGAACGGCGTCGCGATGGCGCTCGCGGTCGTCCTCGCGACGTTCATCCTCGCCGGACTCGCCGGCTACATCCTCGACCGGGAGATCGTGCCCAGGCTCCGCCTGCGGCCGGGCGCCGGATACGCGATCATCACCTTCACGCGCTGGACCATCGTCATCGTCGGCACCGTGCTCACGTTCGCCGCGCTGGGCATCGACATGGCCAAGGTGACCCTGGTCGCGAGCGCCATCGGCGTGGGCATCGGCTTCGGCCTGCAGAACGTCGTCAACAATTTCATCTCCGGGCTCATCCTCATCGTCGAGCGGCCGGTCGGGATCGGCGACCTGATCGAGGTCGGTCCGCTGCTCGGCGAGGTCAAGCACATCGGGATTCGCTCGTCCATCGTCCGAACGACGCAGGGCGCGGAGGTCGTCGTCCCCAACGGCGAGCTGGTGTCGAAGGAAGTGGTGAACTGGACGCGCTCCGACCGCCAGCGCCGCTACGAGATCGACGTCGGCGTCGCCTACGGAACCGATCCGGACGTGGTGTTGCGACTGCTCGTGCAGGCCGCGGCGGAGGTGCCGGAAGTCATGAGCGCGCCGGCGCCGTTCGCGATGTTCCGGGGCTTCGGCGACAGCTCGCTCGATTTCAGGCTGCTGGCCTGGGTGCAGTCCATCGACGTGGGCCTGCAGGCGCAAAGCGGATTGCGCGTCGCCATCCTGCGCAAGCTCGCGGACGCCGGGATCGACATACCGTTCCCGCAGCGCGACCTTCACATACGCACCGGTGACGCCGGCGCGCCTTCGCCTTGAAGGCTGGGTCCGCGGTGAAAACGCCGGCGCGCTGCTGTTCGAAATTGGAAAAGCCTCGTTGTCGGCGCGCGGGCGGATGGCCTTCGCGTGTGACGGCGGGCATTTGCATCATTTGACATAATACCAATTATACGACACCAAGACGGTTATGCCGGTACGCCGCGATAGGATGGCGCAGCGCTCCAACGTAAAGGTGTACCGGATTCAATAGGCAACAGTGGCCCCAATGTGGGAAGCGCGTCGATTTGCGAATTACGGGTCATCGTTCCGTGTGTCAGTCGAGCCCTAGCAACCCGAAACCCTTCGCTGGAGCTACTTAGATCGCTCTCCGCTTACTACGAGGTACCGCTGATCGCGTTGATCGACGACTCCGGGCAGTTTGCGTCGATGGCTCCTGCTACCCAGCGAATCGTGCAGATCGTCGAGCACATGGAGGACGCGGAAAGGAACGCGCTGCTTGCTTTTCTCGCGCGACGTGCTCCTCGGTCGATCTCTGCGAGGGGTGCCAACGCTGCTCGTTAGGTTCGCAACCGATGTCGTCACTGAGTTCCTAAGTAGCCCATCGCCAGCGACTCGATGCGAATGTGCTAGAGCGGCTGGGTCGAGAAGTCATCGCCTTTTACCGCCTGGCGCTTCGAGGTGCCGCGTAAGAAATGAGCGCGGGAGTAGCGCGGGGCCCGCTAGTTCTTATGTGTCCTAAATGGTATTCGACCCTACGGACACCGCCCGATTGGATTCAAACTCGGAGGGATGGATTCCATCGATCCTGACCGCCGTTTACCTTCGCACCGCCAATGGGGGCAATGCCCGCGGGAGCGGTTGTTCAGTCTCCGCTCATCAATGGGCGCGTTCGGGCCAACTGCGGCCGTTGCATGGCTCAACGCGATTTCGCCAATAGCGGACACAAAGCGCAAACGCCATCGCTTGCATCCATGCGGGCGGCAAGTGCTCGATCAGTTGGTTTGCATCACCACTTCATTTCGCCCTTGTTGACCTTAGCACCGATCTCAAGTGCCACCATCAGGCCCGCTGTGGGATAGGCCGACTTCATCGCCTCGATCAGCGCGGCCGAGTTCGGCGCCCTTGCCAGTTCTGATTCAAAGCTCGTCAGGTAGGACTGGGTGTAGGAAAGCTGCGACGCGTCCTGCTTCTGGGCTGGCAGCATGTGGCCTGGAACGACAGTGGTCGGCTGAAGCGCTGACATCGAGCCCAGTTTCCTGCTCCAGTCGGCTCGCTCCTGCGCGGTCTGCGTGTCAGCCGTCCAGGCATGCAGACCGGCGAAAACATTGACCCCGCCCACAATGGCCTTCAAAGAAGAAATCCATACGTAGCTGCGGTGTTGGAGGGAATCATCCAGCCCCCTGATTTCGAGCGTCTGGCCCTCAAGCATGATCGTGTTCCCGGTCATGACTTCGGGCACTGGAACGTCCGTCGGCGCATTGGCGCCCAGTCGCGGCCCCCACACCTGCAGCTTGGTGGGTAGCGTCGCCTGGATCTTCTTCACGGTGGGCGCACTCGCGATCAGCGTTGCTTCGGGAAACAACTTCTTCAGTACACCCGCGCCGAAGTAGAAGTCCGGGTCGGCCTGGCTGACGTAAATAGTCCTCAGCGTCTTCCGGCTGTCGAGAACCATCGCGGCGATCCGGTGCGCATCGGCCTGAGTGAACCCGGTATCGATGAGCACGGCGTCCGTCTGGCCGGATACCAAGACGGCATTGACGTGGAAGCTGCCGGCGTCCGCGTTGTAGACCTGCAGGGAGAGCGCCGCAGGACTCGACTGGGCGGCGGCCTCGTTGGCGACAACGCCGAGGGTCAGGCTGGCAAACAGCGGAAGAAGAGGTTTGATCATGGAATCCCTCAGTGGTTGGGCGATGGCGCCACTCTATTCGTTACTAAACTGTCAATAAACAGTAGAATCATAGACAGTTTGTCTACTGGATCGATCTAATCGATGGACCGAATCACCGCCATGCAGGTCTTCGCCGAAGTGGCTGACCGCGCCAGCCTGACCGAGGCGGCCCAAGCACTGGACATGTCACGGGCCATGGTCTCGCGCTATCTCGAAAGCATTGAGCGTTGGCTCGGAGTACGTCTGCTGCATAGGACGACACGGCGAGTGAGCCTCACGGATGCCGGCGAGGAAGCGCTGCAGCGCTGCCGCCAGATGCTCGAACTTTCGCGCGACGTACAAAGCGCGGCCGGTGCAAGGCAGGCAGCACCCGCCGGCAAGCTGCGCATGACGACCAGCACTTCCTTTGCCGCGGCCTACCTGGCCGACGTGGTGACGGACTTCCTCACTCAGAATCCGCAAACACAGGTCGAGTTGATCGCAACAGAGCGAACCGTCAACCTAGTGGAGGAACGCATCGACCTGGCAGTGCGGATTGGCAACGTGCTCGACGATTCGCTGGTGGCGCGGAAGCTGGGAGTGTGCCGGTCCGTTGTTTGCGCGTCGCCGGCGTACATCAAGGCAAGCGGCTATCCCAGCACCCCGGACGACCTTCGACACCACCGTTGCATCACCCACGCCTACGTTGGCCGGACGGAGTTCCGCCTCCAACGAAATGGCCAGACGCTCCGGATTCCCGTGCGAGGACACCTGCAGAGCAACGAGGCAGCCGTCACGCGCCGAGCCGCCCTCGCCGGCGCCGGGATTGCGATGTTGCCGACCTACTTTGTCAGCGCGGACCTCGCCTCCCGTGAACTCATTCGTCTGCTACCCGACTGCGAGCCAGAGCCTCTTCGTATCCACGCGGTGTATTTATCTCGCCTGCATCAGCCACAATTGCTGAGGATGATGGTCGACTTTCTGGCAGATCGCATGCGAGGAGAAGTGGCGCCATGGGACCAGGTCATCGCCTCGTCAACGAAGCAAGCGACCTCAATCGCCAAGTCCCGAGGCAGCGCCAAAGGAATAGTTCGACGCAGACCCAAGGCGAGTTGACGCCCGTCGCTGACCGGCCAACAGCCGACATCGCACGAAGTTGCCGAGAGCGGTCGTTGCACTACTTGGCTCAATCCGGGAACAGGAGCTCGTACAATCCCTTCGTTCTGGGCGTCATGTTCTTGGGGTCGGGCCGCAGCACCTTGTTCTCGGGCGCGAGAAGCTTCGCATAGACCGCCTGGTAGACGCGCTTAACCACGCCAGGCGCGACCAACTCGCGGTCGTAGCCGGGGAAGAAGCCGAGCAGGGTAGAAGGCTTCGCGCAGGTAGCAGCTGCCGCCGCCCACGGCAATGTCGGGATGCCAGCGCCGGATACCAGCGATCAGCGGCAGCACGTCCGCAGCCGACAGCTTCTCGTAGTGGTAGCCGTCGGGCAGCGGTGCCAGCGTCGAGATGCGCGCGATCGTGGGCCACTCCATGAAGGACTCCCCCCTCTTTTTTGGAAACGCGAGCAGTATGCGGGCTAGGTACTGACGCATCAAACGGGCAGCGCGAATGGTTCAATGAACTAGCGAGGTCGCGCCCTTCAGGGCCCCGCAACTATGTCCGCTTTGCTATCAACGACTGTCTGCAACGGGTCGAGGCTGTGTGAAAACGTCGAGTTCTTCATAGGTGGCGAAAAATTTCTCCACCGAGGTCACTGCTACCGAGTTACTGGCGCGCATACACACCACTCCAACCTGGTGCGCAAGTTCGCATCGTCGTGATTGGCCCACCGGAAAAATTCGAAACGCGTTTTCACACGGCCTCGGTCGATAGCACCAGTTCGTTCAACGTCAGCCAGTGGCTGCTGTCCGTCTGAAGCGGTCGGCCAGTCGGGCGTCGGCCAACGAGAAGGATGGCCGATCTTGGGCGCTGAAGCGAAGTTGATCTGACGTTGTCCGATAGATCAAGCCATGGCTTTTACATCTTATGGCCGACCCGGCCTTTTCACGGCTTCCTAATCCTTTTGACGGTGCTCTAGCGTCATTCCGTCACCGATTTTGCTCGCCGGCGCGTCGGCGGTTCAACTCGGAAGCTACTGCGGCTCGTCCATCGCTGAGCGACGAGCACGTTGAGCCTCACTTTGCGGACCAGCTTCTCGTGGGTTCTCGGTTTCGTGCTATTTGGAGGCACTATCTCGCCGAGCTGCTCCATAATGGACCAGCCTTGCGCAAACGTGTCCTCGGCGTAACGCTCGCCCTGATCTTTAGCTACCTGCGGCAAATCAAAGGGTTAGCCTAGTGGAGCGAGGGCGATCATTTCCTTGGAGAACTGCGACACCAACGTCCCTCCCGATTCCATATGCATTGCGATCTCCTCGTCGTCGGCTCGGGGGCATCCGGCCTCGCTGCCGCGGTGACGGCCGCGTGGCACGGACTCGCGGTCGTGGTCGTCGAGAAGGAACCGGTGTTCGGCGGCGCCACCGCCTGGTCGGGCGGCTGGATGTGGGTGCCCGGCAATCCGCTGGCCCGGCGCGCCGGCATCGACGAGGATCCGCAGCAGCCGCGGACGTATCTGCGGCACGAGCTCGGCGATCGCTATGACGCGGCGCGTGTCGACGCCTTCCTCGACAACGCCCCGCGCATGGTGGCGTTTTTCGAAGCGCACACGGAACTGCAATTCGTGGACGGGAACGCGATCCCGGACATCCACGGCAACACCCCCGGCGCGGGGACCGGCGGCCATCAGGTCATCGCCGCACCCTGCGACGGACGGGACGCGGGCCAGCTGATCCATCGCCTGCGCAAGCCGATGCGCGAGACCTCGTTCCTGGGCATGCCGATCATGGCGGGACCGGACCTCATGGCCTTTCTCGGCATGACGCGATCGACGCGTGCGCTGCTGCACGTTTGCAAGCGCGTCGCCCGCCACGTGCGGGACCTGGTGATCCACGGGCGCGCGATGCAGCTCGTCAACGGCGCGGCATTGATCGCGCGCCTCGCCCGTTCGGCCGACAGGCTGGGCGTGGCGCTGGTCGGGTCCGCGCCGGCGCTCCGCCTGATCCTGGACGGCGACGGCGCCGTGCGCGGCGCGGTGATCTCGAAGGCCGGCGAAGAAACGGAGATTCGGGCGGCGCGAGGCGTCGTGCTCGCTGCAGGGGGCTTTCCCCACGACGTGCAGCGACGCAAGGCATTGTTCCCGCGCACGCCGACCGGGCGCGAGCACCTCGCGCTGCCGCCGCCGTGCTGCTCCGGCGACGGCATCACTCTCGGCGAGTCGGCCGGCGGCATGCTGGTCACCGACCTGGCGTCGCCCGTCGCGTGGGCGCCGGTGTCGAAGGTGAACTACGCCGACGGCAGCGTCGGCCATTTCCCGCACATCATCGACCGCGCCAAGCCGGGCGTCATCGGTGTGCTCGCCAGCGGCGAACGCTTCGTCAACGAGGCCGATGGCTACTACGACTATACGGCGGCGATGGTGGCCGCGGTGCCGGAGGGCCGGGAGGTCGCCTCCTGGCTCGTCTGCGACCATCGCTTCCAGCGCCGGTATGGCCTGGGCTTCGCGAAGCCCTTCCCGCTCCCGCTGGCGCCCTACCTTCGCAGCGGCTATCTGACGCGCGGCAACACCGTCGGCGAGCTCGCCTCGGCATGCGGCATCGACCCCGACGGATTGGCCGCGACGGTCGAGACCTACAACCGGGACGCCCGCCATGGCAAGGATCCGGCGTTCGGACGCGGCTCGACCCCGTACAACCGGAAGCAGGGCGACCCGCTGCATCGCCCCAATCCCTGCGTCGCTCCCATCGAGCAGGCGCCCTTCTACGCCGTGAAGGTCGAGCCCGGCAGCTTCGGGACATTCGCCGGACTGAAGACGAATGCGCTGGCCCAGGTCCTGGGCCGCGACGACACGCCGATCGAGGGCCTGTACGCCGTCGGCACGGACATGGCCAGCGTCATGGGAGGCTTCTACCCGTCGGGGGGCATCAATCTCGGACCCGCGATGACCTTCGGCTACATTGCCGGCAGACACGCCGCGGGCGCGACGCAGGAAACAGGACCGTGCTGATTGTTGCCGGTCGCGCCGGCGGCGCCGGCGCCATCGGCTAGACTCCGCGCTTTTCGCCGGCCTGCCGCGCCGCTCGACGGAACGCTCGCGATGGCACGCCGGCGAGCGCCCCGCTTCGCTCGTGAGTCCCGCCGCCAACCTCGCCGCCGAGTTCGACCGCGCGCTGCGCCTTCACCGCGAGGGCAAGCTGCGCGAGGCGTTCATGCGCTACGACGCCGTGCTCAAGGCGGACCCGAAGCATGCGGGCGCCCTTCACCATTCGGGCGTCGTGCTGCTGCAGGCGGGCAAGCACGCGCAGGCGATCGACCGCATCCGGGCGTCGATCGTCATCGATCCGGCGTCGGCGGACGCGTGGTCGAATCTGGCGCTCGCGCTGCAGGCCGTCGACCGCGGCGAGGCCGCGGTCAACGCGCTCAAGGAAGCGGCACGGCTTTCGCCGGCGTCGGTCGAGATCTGGAGCAACCTCGCGGGCGCGCAGCTCGCGCTGCAGCAGTACGCCGACGCCGAGCACTCGGCGCGGCAGGCCGTCGCGGCCGATGCGACGCATGCCGCCGCCTGGCACAACCTGGCGCTGGCGCTGGCGCCGCGGGGCGCGGTCCTCGAGGCGCTGGATGCGGCGTCGCGCGCCGCAGGCGCCGCGCGCGACATGACCGCCTACGCCGGCCACAAGGCGCAGCTCGAGCGCTCGCTCGGCCGCCTCGATGCGGCGCAGACGACGCTCGACGCCGCGATCGCGCGCCAGCCGGCAAACACCGCGCTGCGCTTCGAGCTCGCCACGCTGCACGAGCAACGCGGCGACCTGGCGGCGGCGGCCGACGCCTACGAGCAGGTGCTGCGTGTCGATCCGCGCCACGGCGCAGCGCTGTCGCAGCTCGCGTTTCTGCGCATGCGGCTCGCGGACTGGCGCACCCTGCCGGTGCTGCGCGAGCGCCTGCGCAAGGGTGTGCCGCCCGGCTCGCCGCCCGTCTCGCCGTTCGTGCTGCTGTCGCAACCGGCGACGCGACGCGCGCAGCGCGCCGCCGCCGAGGCGTGGACGGCAGCACTCGTCCGCCCTGCTCCGCCTGCGCCGCCGCGGCTGCTCTCGGCGGGCCGCCTCAAGCTCGGCTATCTGTCGGCGGACTTCCACACGCACGCGACCGCTTACCTGGCCGCCGGCATGTTCGAGCGCCACGATCGGCGCTGCTTCGAGGTCTTCGCCTACTCCACCGGACCCGATGACGGCAGTGCGCTTCGCGCGCGCGTGAAGAAGGCGTTCGATCGCTTCGTCGACGCCGCCGGCTGGCCCGCGCAGAGAGTCGCCGCCGCGATCCGCGCCGACGGCATCGACATCCTGGTGGACCTCAAGGGGCATACCGAGGGCGCGCCGCCCGACGTCCTCGGGCTGCGGCCGGCGCCCATCCAGGTGCATTACCTGGGCTACCCGGGCACACTCGGCGGGACGCTCGCCGACTACCTGATCGCGGACCACATCGTCGCCCCGCCGGAAGACCAGGCCGACTACGCCGAGGCGCTGGTGCAGCTTCCGCGCAGCTACCAGATCAACGACCTGCAGCGACCTTTACCGGTGGCGGCGACGCGCGAATCGCTCGGACTGCCCCCCGGGGTCCGCGTCTTCTGCTGCTTCAACGCGACGTACAAGCTCAACCCGAGGTGATGGACGCGTGGGCGCGCATCCTGGTCGCCGTGCCGGATTCGGTGCTGTGGCTGCTGGCGCGCGGCGACGACGACCCCGCGATTACCAACCTCCGGCGCGAGGCCGCCGCACGCGGCGTCGCCCCGGCGCGCCTGGTGTTCGCGCGAACGCGGCCCAATCCCGACTACCTCGGCCTCTACGCGCATGCCGATCTCTTCCTCGACACGTGGCCCTACAACGCCCACACGACCGCCAGCGATGCGCTGTGGTGCGGATGCCCGCTGGTCACGTGGCGCGGCGAGACGTTCGCCGGACGCGTCGCCCAGAGCCTGCTCGTCGCCGTCGGACTGCCGGAGCTGGCCGCCCGCGACGTCGACGACTACGTCGCGCTCGCCGTCGATCTCGCGCGCGACGATGCGCGGCGCGCGCGCCTGCGCGCCTACCTGACCGGGCCGGGACGCGCCAGCGCGCTGTTCGACACTGCGGAGACCACCGCCGCGCTCGAGGCAGCGTACCTCAACATGGCCGGGCAGTATCGCCAGCGCCGGCGCCAGCCGTTCCGGGTCGAGCCGCGGGACGACGGCTGACCGCCGTTCACGTCAGGCCGTGGGCGGTTCACGCTAGTCACCGCCGCGCCCTCGCGGCAGGAGGACGAACGCAGGTCACCGCCGGGTGTCCGCGGCGGCGCTCACGCCTCGCCGCGCAGCCACGCGAGCGCGGCGTCGAGGCGGTCGACGGCCACCAGCGTGACCCCGTCGACGCCCTGCTTCGGCCGGTTCGCCGCGGGCAGCAGCACCGTGCGGAACCCCAGCTTCGCGGCCTCGCGGATGCGCTCCTGCCCGCGCTGCACCGGGCGGATCTCTCCGGCCAGCCCGACTTCGCCAAATACGATAAGTTTGTCCGGCAACGGCTTGTTGCGCAACGACGATTGAACGGCGAGAAGCACGGCCAGATCGGCCGCCGGCTCGCCGATGCGGACGCCGCCCACGGCGTTGACGAAGACGTCGTAGCCGGCGGTCTCGACGCCGCCGTGACGATGCAGCACGGCGAGCAGCAGCGCGAGGCGCTGCGGGTCGAGGCCGACGGCGAGCCGCCGCGCCATGCCGCCGCCTGCACCGGGTCGACCAGCGCCTGGATCTCGACCAGCAGCGGCCGCGAGCCTTCGAGCGTGGCGACGATCGCCGAGCCGGCGACCGGGCTGCCGTGCTGCGAGAGGAACAGCGCGGACGGGTTGGTGACGCCCTTCAGTCCGCGCTCGGTCATCGCGAACACGCCGAGCTCGTTCGCGGCGCCGAAGCGATTTTTGATCGCGCGCACCAGGCGGAAGCTCGAATGCGGCTCGCCTTCGAAATAGAGCACGGTGTCGACGATGTGCTCGAGCACGCGCGGACCGGCGATCGCGCCGTCCTTCGTGACATGGCCGACGAAGATGATCGCGACGCCGCGCTGCTTGGCCAGGCGGGTCAGCTGCGCCGCGCACTCGCGCACCTGCGCCACGCTGCCCGGCGCCGAGGTGAGCGCCTCGGTGTAGACGGTCTGGATCGAGTCGACGACCACGATTTCCGGTGTCGTGGCGTCGATCGCCGCGACGATCGCCTCGAGCTGCACCTCGGCGAGCAGCTCGACCGGCGCGTTGACCAGGCCGAGCCGCTGCGCGCGCAGCGCGATCTGCTCGACCGATTCCTCGCCGGTGACGTAGAGCGTGCGGTGCGCGGCCCCCAGCGCCGCCGACGCCTGCAGCAGCAGCGTCGACTTGCCGATGCCCGGATCGCCGCCGAGCAGGACGACGCCGCCCGCCACCAGGCCGCCGCCCAGCACGCGGTCGAATTCCTCGAGGCCGGTCGCGATGCGCCGGTTCTCCTGCGGCTCGACCGCGGCCAGCGCGCGTCACCGCCGAGCGGGCGCCGGCGACGCTTGGAAGCGCGTCGCCGGCGCCGCGGCGAGCGCCTCGACCAGCGTGTTCCACGCGCCGCAGTCCGGGCACTGCCCCTGCCATTTCGGCGCCTGGCTGCCGCACTCGGTGCACTGGTAGGTCGTCTTCGCCTTGGCCATGAGTCAGGCGCGCGGCGCGCGCAGCGCGTCAGCCGAGCTCGGCAGGGTGCGCGACGGCGGTGCCGAGCTTGCCGACGACGACGCCGGCGGCCTCGTTGGCGATGCGCACGGCGTCGGCGATCGGCGCGCCCGCGGCGAGCAGCGTGCCGAGCGTCGCGATGACGGTGTCGCCGGCGCCGGAGACGTCGAAGACTTCGCGCGCCTGCGCGGGGATGGTCAGCGCGCCGGCGTCGGTGAAGAGGCGTCATGCCTTCCTCCGAGCGGGTCACCAGCAGCGCGCCGAGGTCGAGCTCGCGGCGCAGCGTCTGCGCCGTCGCGGCGAGATCGGCCTCGTCGCGCCACGCGGCCGACGACCTGGCGGAACTCGCCGCGGTTGGGCGTGATCAGCGTCGCGCCGCGATAGCGCTCCCAGTCGTCGCCCTTCGGATCGACCAGCACCGGCTTGCCGCCTGCGCGCGGCGCGCGCGATCATCGCGCGCGATGTGCGCGAGGCCGCCCTTGCCGTAGTCGGACAGCACGACGACGTCGGCGTTGCCGAGCAGCCGCTCGTAGTCGGCCGAGGCTTCGCCGCCAGCAGCTCGTGCGGACGGCGCGGTCTCGAAGTCGATGCGCAGCAACTGCTGCTGGCGGCCGATGACGCGCAGCTTGACCGTCGTCTTGCAGCGCGGCGTCGCGCAGGAAGCGACGTCGTCGACACGCTCGACGTCGAGCAGCGCGCGTCGAGCGCATCGGCCCGGCTCGTCGTCGCCGATGACCGACAGCAGCGTCGCTGCGCACCCGAGCGCGGCGGCGTTGCGCGCGACGTTGGCCGCGCCGCCCGGGCGCTCCTCGGTGCGCGCGATCTGCACGACCGGCACCGGCGCTTCCGGCGAGATGCGCTCGACGTCGCCGAACCAGTAGCGATCGAGCATCACGTCGCCGACGACGAGCACGCTGCGCCGAGGCGACGCGCTCGCGGAATCGCGAGAAGCGCGCTTCGGAGAAGGCCCGCCGCCTTGCTCAGTCACGGCGCCCGACCGACGAAATATTCGAGGCCCGCGGCGCGCACCAGCGCGGGCTCGTAGAGGTTGCGGCCGTCGAACAGCAGCGGCTGACTTCAGCCGGCGGCGCAGGGCTGTCGAAGTCGGGGCTGCGGAACTCCTTCCACTCGGTGACGATCACGCAGCGCGTCGGCGCCGTCGCAGGCGGCCAGCGGCGACTTGCCGCGAACGACGACCGCGGCTACGCCGCCGAAGATGCGCCTGGCCTCCGTCGATCGCCACCGGGTCGTACGCGGCGATGCGCGCGCCGCGCGCGACGCAGCGCCGTCGATGACCACGCGCGACGGCGCTTCGCGCATGTCGTCGGTATTGGGCTTGAACGCGAGGCCCCAGAGCGGCGAACGTGCGTGCCGGCGAGGTCGCTGCCAAGGCGCGCGACGATCTTGTCCACCAGGACGCTGCTTCTGCGCCTCGTTGACCGCCTCGACCGCGCGCGAGCACGCTGCAACGGCGCATCCCGTGCTGCTCGCGCGGTGTGCTGCAGCGCCTTCACGTCCTTCGGGAAGCAGCTGCCGCCGTAGCCCGCGCCCGGATAGAGGAAGTGGTAGCCGATGCGCGGGTCGGAGCCGATGCCCTGGCGCACCGACTCGATGTCGGCGCCGAGCCGCTCGGCGAGGTTGGCGATCTCGTTCATGAACGAGATGCGCGTCGCGAGCATCGCGTTGGCCGCGTACTTGGTGAGCTCGGCCGAGCGCACGTCCATCACCAGCAGTGCGCTCGTGATTGCGCTGGAACGGCGCGTAGACGGCGCGCATCGCCTGATCGCGCGCTCGTCGTCGGCGCCGATCACGATGCGGTCGGGCTTCATGAAGTCGTCGACCGCCGCGCCCTCCTTCAGGAACTCCGGATTCGAGACGACGGCGAACGGCACGGCGCGGCGCCGCGCTGCGGCGAGCTCCGCGGCGATGGTCGCGCGCACGCGATCCGCCGTGCCGACCGGCACGGTCGACTTGTCGACGATGATCTTCCATCGGTCATGCGCCGGCCGATGTTGCTCGCGGCCTGCGAGCACGTGCTGCATGTCGGCGCTGCCGTCCTCGTCGGGCGGCGTGCCGACGGCGATGAACTGCAGCGTCGCCGTGCGCCACGGCCGCGTCGACGTCGGTGGTGAAGCGCAGGCGTCCGGCCGCGACGTTGCGGCGGATCATCGGCTCGAGCCCCGGCTCGTGGATCGGCACGCCGCCGGACTCGAGGATCGCGATCTTGCGCCGCGTCGACGTCGAGGCACAGCACGTCGTTGCCGACTTCGGCGAGGCAGGTGCCGGTGACCAGCCCGACGTAGCCGGTGCCGATCATCGTGATCTTCATGCAGGCGACTCCGAGTGGGGCGTTGATCGCGGCGCAGCGCGGCGCACCGGATCGGCGGCCTGCGTGATCGGCCGGCCGATGACCAGGTAGTCGGCGCCGTTGCGCCATCGCCGCCTCGGGCGTGACGATGCGCGCCTGGTCGTCGCTTCTGCGCGCCGGCGGGACGGATGCCGGGCGTGACCAGCTTGAAGTCGCGGCCCGCACGCGCGCGCGCAGCGCCGGCGCCTGCGCCGAGCAGACGACGCCGTCGAGGCCGCAGTCGCGCGCGCAGGCCGCGCGAGCCGCACCGCCTGCGCCGCGGCCCCGCGGCGACGCCGATTCGCGCAGGTCCGCATCGTCGAGGCTGGTCAGCACCGTCACCGCGATGAGCAGCGGGCGCGTCGCCCGGACTGCTGCCGCGGTGCGCGTCGACGGCATCGCGCGCGGCGGCGAGCATCGCGCGGCCGCCGCCGGCATGCACGTTCAGCATGCCAGACGCCAAGCCGCGTCGCCGCGGCGCAGGCCTGCGCCACGGTGTTCGGAATGTCGTGAAACTTGAGATCGAGGAAGACGTTGAAGCCGCGGTCGACCAGCCAGCGCACCGGCTCGGGCCCGGCGACGACGAACAGCTCCTTGCCGACCTTGAAGCCGCAGCACGCCGGATCGAGGCGGTCGGCAAGCGCCGAGCGCGCGCACGGATGTCGCGAAAGTCGAGCGCGACGAACACGCGCGGGCCGGGATCGCGTGCGGATCATGACCGTCCATGCGTAGCCGTCCGGGCGTCTCGCGTGCGCCGCGGGCGAATACGTCTCCCATTTCTGGCAGCCGGGGCAGCGCCAGTAGTACTGCTTGGCGCGAAAGCCGCATTGCTCGCAGCGATACAGGCCGAGGCGCTTGATGTGCTGGCGCGACCAGCTCCTTGACCAGCTCGAGGTCGTGGCGGCGCTCCGCCGGCGCCGCCAGCAGCTGCGCTTCGAGCAGGCGGTCGAGGCCGAGCAGCGTCGGATTGCGCGCGAGCTCGTCCTTGATCAGCGTGGCGGCCGGCGTCGGGCCCTTCGTGCTCCAGCGATCAGCGTGAACAGCGCGTTCAGGAGATCGAGCGACGGATATTGCGCCTGGTAGTTGCGCAGCACGCGCATGCCGGTCGCGCAGATCGTCCAGCTTGCGATAGGCGTCGGCGAAGCGGTCGGCGACCAGCGCGAGGAACGCGGGGTTCTGCGACTCGATGCGCTGCCAGGCGGCGACGGCCGCGGGCAGGTCGCCCTGCTGCGCCGCGAGGTCGCCGGCGACCAGGTTCGCCCGCGCGCAGCCGCGGTGGGTCGCGCAGCGCCTGCTCGATCTCGCGCTCGGCCGTCGTGCGACGTGCGTTGCGCAGCAGCGCCGCCTGCGCAAGCTCGCAGTGGTATTGCGCGATCTCCTTGTAAGTACGGCTGCTTGGCGAGCGCCTCCATCCGCCGCGTCGCGGCTGATCGCCTTCGGCCAGTCCTTCTCCGTCTCGTAGATCTGAGATGAGGTGCCCGAGCGACGGATGCTCGAACGGCGTGCCGTCGAGCCTGGTGAACAGCTCCTCGGCGCGATCGAGCAGTCCCGCGCGATGGAAGTCCTGCGCGAGCTCGAAGGTCGCGGTCGTTGCGCTTGTCGGCGGGCAGGTCGGGGCGGTCGAGCAGGTTCTGGTGCATGCGGATCGCGCGGTCGATCTCGCCCTGGCGGCGGAACAGCGAGCCCAGCGCGAAGTGCAGGTCGATCGTCTGCGGATCGACCTTGACCACCTCGATGAACGACTCGATCGCCTTGTCGGGCTGCTCGTTCAGCAGGAAGTTGAGGCCGCGGAAGTACGACAGCGGCAGCGCGCGCGATTCGCGCAGCAGGTGCTTGATGTCGATGCGCGCGGCGATCCAGCCCAGCGCGAAGAACAGCTGCCGCGATCGGCAGCAGCCACCAGAGCTCGAAATCCATGGCCGGCTAGCTGATCGCGTCAGCCGCTCGAATCCCGGGCCCGACGCGGGCCGGTCCCCGGCGCCGCGCCGTGGGGCGCGGGCGGCTCGCCGGCACGCTGGTGCTCGCGCCGCAGGCGGTTCAGCTGCCGCTTGAGGCGCGCGGCTTTCGAGCGGCGCCGGCCAGCAGGCCGGCGGCCACGCCGAGCGCGAACGCGATCAGCACCACGAAGATCAGCGGCGCCTGCCAATCGTCGCAGGTCGAAGAGGCGCAGCGTCGACCGGCTCCGCGTTCTGCAGCGAAAGGAACAGCAGGGCGAGGAACACGACGACGCCGACGATCCAGCGGACGATCTGCATCTGCGGACCAGAATATTCTCCGCCCGCGTCACTATTATCGTGTCGCCTTTCCGAGAAGTCGACCCGCTCCCGCAACTCCTTGCCCGCCTTGAAGTGCGGCACGTGCTTCTCCGGCACCTGCACCTTCTCGCCCGACTTCGGGTTGCGCCCGGTGCGCGGCGGCCGGTAGTTGAGGCCGAAGCTGCCGAACCCGCGGATCTCGATGCGCTCGCCCTTCGCGAGGCTTTCGGCCATCGCGTCGAGGATCATCTTCACCGCCAGCTCGGCATCCTTGGCGACCAGTTGCGGAAACTGCGCCGCGAGGCGGTCGATCAGCTCCGATTTGGTCATCGTGCTCGCCTCTTTGCGCGTCAGTTGCTGTTGTTGTCGAGCTTGGCCTTGAGCAGCGCGCCGAGGTTGGTCGTGCCGGTGTTGGCGCCCGTGTTCTCCGTCGCTCATCCGCTGCATCGCCTCGCTCTCGTCGGCGTTGTCCTTTGCCTTGATCGAGAGGTTGATGCTGCGGTTCTTGCGGTCGACGTTGATGATCATCGCTTGACACGGCGTCGCCTTCCTTCAGCCGCGTGCGCATGTCCTCGACGCGGTCGCGCGAGATCTCCGACGCGCGCAGATAGCCTTCGACATCGCCGCCCAGCGCGATGACCGCCCCCTTCGCGTCGAGCGTCTTGACCGTGCCGGTGACGATGCTGCCCTTGTCGTGCATCGCGACGAAGTTGGTGAACGGATCGCCCTCGAGCTGCTTGATGCCGAGCGAGATGCGCTCGCGCTCGACGTCGATCGCGAGCACCACCGCCTCGACTTCCTGGCCCTTCTTGAAGTCGCGCACCGCCGCCTCGCCGGGATTCGCCCACGACAGGTCGGACAGGTGCACCAGGCCGTCGATGCCGCCCGGCAGCCCGACGAAGACGCCGAAGTCGGTGATCGACTTGATCTGGCCTTTCACCTTGTCGCCCTTCTTGTGGTTCATCGCGAACTCGTCCCACGGGTTCGGCATGCACTGCTTCATCCCGAGCGAGATGCGGCGGCGGTCCTCGTCGATCTCGAGGATCATCACCTCGACCTCGTCGCCGAGCTGCACGACCTTGGTCGGATGGATGTTCTTGTTCGTCCAGTCCATCTCGGACACGTGCACCAGGCCCTCGATGCCCGATTCGATCTCGACGAACGCGCCGTAATCGGTGATGTTGGTGACCTTGCCGAACAGGCGCGTGCCGGGCGGATAGCGGCGCGACAGGCCGACCCACGGGTCTTCGCCGAGCTGCTTCATGCCCAGCGAGACGCGATTCTTCTCCTGGTCGAACTTGAGGACCTTGGCCGTGACTTCGTCGCCGACCGCGAGCACTTCGGACGGATGCTTGACGCGGCGCCAGGCGAGATCGGTGATGTGCAGCAGGCCGTCGATGCCGCCCAGGTCCACGAACGCGCCGTAGTCGGTGATGTTCTTGACGATGCCCTTGACGATCGCGCCTTCCGACAGCGTCGAGAGCAGCTTCTCGCGCTCCTCGCCCAGGCTTTCCTCGAGCACGGCGCGGCGCGAGACGACGACGTTGTTGCGCTTGCGGTCGAGCTTGATGACCTTGAATTCGAGCGACTTGTTCTCGTACGGCGTGGTGTCCTTGACCGGCCGGATGTCGACCAGCGAGCCGGGCAGGAACGCGCGGATGCCGTTGATCATGACGGTCAGGCCGCCCTTCACCTTGCTGGTGACGAGGCCGGAGACGATGGAGCCCTGCTCCATCGACGCCTCGAGGTCGTGCCAGGCCTTCAGGCGCTTGGCCTTGTCGCGCGACAGGCGCGTGTCGCCGTAGCCGTCCTCGATGGACTCGATCGCGACGGTGACGAAGTCGCCGGGCTTGACCTCGACTTCGCCCTCGTCGTTCTTGAATTCCTCGATCGGGATGAACGACTCGGACTTGAGTCCCGCGTTGACGACGACGACGTTGTAGTCGACGCGCGTCACTTCCGCGGTGATGAGCTCGCCCTGCCGCATTTCCTGGCGGGCGAGGGATTCCTCGAACAGCGCTGCGAAGTTCTCGGCGCCGGCGGGCGCCGGCGTCTGGGTGGCGGTAGCCATGACGGGTTGGTTCCTTTCGAAACGGTTAGCCGGCCCGATCGAGAACCCTGTTTCTCGCCCGGGACGGGTTGGTTGAACATGCTCCGCGCGCCGCGCGCCGGCTTGTAGCGCGCGTACCGCGGCCCCTTGCTGGCGACAGCGCGGCGCTCGCGGTGAACGCTGCGGACCCGGACTAGCGCCGCGCCGCCGCGCGCGACCGGTACAGGTCGAGGACGGCGCCGATCGCGGCGTCGATCGTGAGATCGGTCGTATCCAGGATCACAGCGTCGGCGGCTGGCTTCAAGGGCGCGGCGGCCCGGGCCGAGTCGCGCGCGTCGCGTTCGCGGATATCGCGCAAAAGACTGTCAATCGTAACAGAGATTCCTTTTGCGATCAACTGCTTATACCGGCGCCGCGCCCGCTCCTCGGCGCTCGCCGTCACGAACACCTTGAGGAGCGCATCCGGGAAGACCACCGTGCCCATGTCGCGGCCGTCGGCGACCAGCCCGGGCGGCTGCCGGAAGCCGTGCTGGCGTGCCAGCAGCGCGCGGCGCACCTCCGGATGGACGGCGACCTGCGACGCCGCCGCCGAGACGGCCTCGCTGCGGATGCCCTCGGTGGCGTCCTGCCGGTCCAGCGTCACGCCGCCGCCGTCGAAGGCGACGTCGAGGTGCGCGGCGGCCGCCGCCAGCGCAGGCGCGTCGTTCAGCGCAATGCCCGAGCGCAGCGCCTTGAGCGCCACCAGCCGGTACAGCGAGCCGCTGTCGAGGTAGCGAAGCCCGAGCTCGCGCGCGACGCCCGCGGCGATGGTTCCCTTGCCCGACGCCGCCGGACCGTCGATCGCGACGACGACCGGCAGCGCCGCGCTCATCCGCGCGCGCTCCGGCCGGCCACCTGGAGGAACGCGGCGAAGTACGCCGGGGAAGGTCTTGCGCACGCACATGGGATCGTTGATGCGTCACCGGCGCGCCCATCAGCGCGGCCAGCGCGAAGCACATGGCCATGCGGTGATCGTCGTAGGTGTCGATCGTGGCGGCGCGCGGCGGCGCGGCGAGCGGATGCACCTCGAGCCAGTCGGCGCCCGCGTCGACCTGCGCGCCGAGCTTGGCGAGCTCGGCCGCCATCGCCGCGATGCGGTCGGTCTCCTTCACGCGCCAGCTGCCGATGCTGACGCAGCCGCGTCGGCCGTGCGGCGAGCAGCGCGATCATCGCCAGCGTCATCGCCGCGTCGGGAATCCGGTCGCAGTCGATCGTCCCGCCGGCAAGGCGGGCGCCGCCCCGCGCCTCGATCCAGTCCGCGCCGAAGCGGATGTCGGCGCCCTGCGCCGGCGAGCACGTCGGCAAAGGCGACGTCGCCCTGGATCGAATCGCGGCCGACGCCTTCCACGCGCACGGGTCCGCCGCCGATCACGCCCGCCGCGAGGAAATACGACGCCGTCGACGCGTCGCCCTCGACGGCAAGCGTCGGCGGGCCCCGGTAGCGCGCGCCCGCGGCGACGCGGAACGTCGCGGCATCGGGCGTCTCGACGGCGACGCCGAAGCGCGCCATCAGACGCGGTCGTGATCTCGACGTACGGCCGCGAAATCAGCGGCGTGGTGACGCGCACCGTCGTCGCACGCGCCTCCGCGCCCCGCGCGAGCGGCAGCGCCATCAGCAGCGCCGACAGGAACTGGCTGGAGACGTCGCCGCGGATCTCGACCGGTCCGCCCGGCGCTGCCGCCGGCCAGTCCGATCTCCAGCGGCGGAAACCCGGCGGCGCCGGCATAGCGGATGTCGCAACCCAGCCCGCGCAGCGCGTCGACGAGATCGCCGATCGGACGCTCGTGCATGCGCGGCACGCCGGTCAGCTGGTAGTCGCCGCCGATCATCGCCAGCACCGCGGTCAGCGGCCGGAACGCCGTGCCCGCATTGCCGAGGAACAGCTTCGCCGAGCGCACGGGAAAGCGGTGTCGACGCCGTGCACGGTGATGCGTCCCGCGGCGCCGGCTCGCTCGATCGGCACGCCGAGCGCGGACAGCGCATCCAGCATGCGCATCGTGTCGTCGGCGTCGAGCACGTGCTCGAGCGCCGTCGTCCCGGACGCCAGCGCGGCGAGCAGCAGCGTGCGGTTCGAGATGCTCTTCGAGCCGGGCAGCGCGACGGTGCCGGCGGCCCGCCCGAAGGGCCCGAGCGTGAGCGCCGGCGGGAGCGTCGCGGCCATCATGCGTCAGGCGCCGTCGCCGGCGACGGGCAGCGCGGCATCCCATTCGCGGCGCACGGCGGCCGCGCGCGCGAACAGCGCCTCGAGCGCCGCGCCGTCGCCGGCCGCGAGGCACCGGTCGATGCCCTCGAGCGCGGCGCGAAGGCGCGCGATCTCCGCCCGCAGCGGGCCGCGGTTGGCGAAAGCGCGATGTCGCGCCACATCTCCGGCGAGCTGGCGGCGATGCGGGTGAAATCGCGGAACCCGCTCCCGGCAAGCCCGAGCAGCGTCGCGGCGTCGCCGCGCGATGGCCAGCTCGGCGACGAACGCGAACGCCAGCGACGTGCGGCAGATGCGATATGGCGGCGAATGCGCGATCGTGATCGCCGGCCGTCATCGTGCGCACGCGCGCGCCGCAGGCGCGCCACAGCGCATCGATGCGCGCCGTCGCCGCAGGTGACGTTTCCGGCACCGGCGTGAGGACGACGTTGCGTCCGCGAAAAAGCTCGGGATCCGCGGCGGCCGCGCCGGACCGCTCGCTGCCGGCGATCGGATGCCCCGGAACGAACTGCGGCAGGCGCGACACCGAGCGCGGCGCGCGCAGCGGCGAGCACGTCGACTGCTTCGTGCTGCCCGCGTCGGTGATCGACCGCATCGGCGCCAGCGTGCAGCGCCAGCGCGCGCAGCAGCGTCGCGTACTGTCGCGACCGGCGTCGCGAGCAGCACGACGTCGGCGTCGCGGAGCTCGTCCGTCCACGCCTGATCCAGCCGCGCGATGCGGTCGACGGCGCCGCGGCGCGAGCGCAGCGTCGAGGTTCGCCTGCGCCGCGGCCGACGCCGACGACGTCGCGCGACCGCGCCCGCCGCGCGCAGCGCGAGCGCGCAGGACGCGCCGATCAGACCGACGCCGACGACGACGAGCTTGCCGATCTGCACGCGAGCGGCGTCCTCAGCGCCCGAGCGCGCCGGCGAGCGCGTCGAGGAAGCGCGCGTTCTCGCCCGGCAGGCCGACGGTGACGCGCAGCCATTCCGGCAGGCCGTAGTTGGCCACCGGGCGCACGATCACGCCCTGGCGCAGCAGCGCTTCGTAGACTTTCGCGCCGTCGCCGACGTGGACGATGACGAAGTTGCCGTGCGATGGCTGCACGCGCCGGCCGAGCGCCGCGATGCCCGCCTCGAGCTGGCGCATCCCCTCGCGGTTGAGCGCGCGGCTCTCCTCGACGTAGGCGGAATCGTCGAGCGCGGCCAGCGCGGCCGCCTGCGCCAGCGAGTTGACGTTGAACGGCTGGCGCACGCGGTTGAGCAGGTCGGCCACGTCCGGCGTGCGCGACGCCGTAGCCGACGCGCAGCGCGGCCAGGCCGTACGCCTTGGAGAACGATGCGCGACACGACGAGGTTCGGGCAGCGCGGCGATCCACGCCGTCGCGTTGGCCCGATGCTCGGTGCGAGATACTCGTTGTACGCCTCGTCGAGCACGACGACGACGTCGTGCGGCACCGACTGCGACGAACGCCCGCACGTCGGCCGGCGGCAGCCAGGTTCCGGTCGGATTGTTCGGATTTGCGACGAAGACGATGCGCGTGCGCGGCGTGATCGCCGCGCGCATCGCATCGAGATCGTGGCCGAGGGCCTTCGCCGGCACCTCGATGCCGTTCGCGCCGCGCGCCTGCGTTGCCAGCGGATACACGGCGAAGGCATGCTGCGCGTAGACCGCGTCGTCGCCCGGCCGCAGGAAAGCCTGCGCGACGAGCTCGAGGACGTCGTTGCTGCCGTTGCCGAGCACGATCTGCGTCGGGCGACACGTGCAATCGCGCAGCCAGCGCGTTCTTGAGCGCGAAAGCCGTTGCCGTCGGGATAGCGCGTCACCTCGCCCGCCGCCGCGGCGATCGCCGCCAGCACCCCGGGGCTCGGACCGCGCGGATTCTCGTTCGACGCGAGCTTGACGATCGAGCGCGGGTCGAGACCGTACTCGCGCGCGAGCTCGTCGATCGGCTTGCCCGGAACGTAGCGGGCGATGCGGCGCACGTACTCGGGCGCGCGCTCGTGCGGCGGAACGGCAGTCATGGAAAGGCCCTGAGCCCGTGAAGGCGGAAGCTAGGACGGCGCCGCCGGATACGAGCCCAGCAGCTTGAGAAACGGGCGCGAGGGTCGCGAGCTCCGCCAGCGCAGCCGCGGCGGCGGGTTCCTGCCGGTGGCCGACGAGATCGACGAAGAACAGGTATTCCCACAGGCCGGTGCGCGCAGGGCGCGACTCGAACCGCGACATCGACACGCCGTGCTTGGCGAACGGCTCGAGCAGCGCATGGACGGCGCCGGGACGGTTGGGCGCGGACATGACGAGCGACGTCTTCGTCGCGCCCCGACGGCGCCACGGCATGCCGGCCGAGCACCCAGAAGCGCGTCGTGTTGTTGGGCTCGTCCTCGATGTGCGGCGCGAGGATCGCGAGGCCGTAGATCGACGCCGCGATCTCGCCGGCGATCGCCGCCGCGCCGGGCTCGCCGGCGGCGAGCCGTGCCGCTTCGGCATTGCTCGACACGGCGACCCGGGGCACCGCCGGCAGGTGACGGGACAGCCATTCGACGCACTGCGAAAGCGACTGCGCGTGCGAATAGACTGCGCTTGACCTGGTCCAGCGCGGCGGCATTCGACAGCAGGTTCTGCTGCACGCGCAGGTTCACCTCGCCGCAGATCGTGAGCTCGGTCGCGCACATGAGGTCGAGCGTGCGGCCGACCGCGCCCTCGGTCGAGTTCTCGACCGGGACGACGGCGAAATCGTTGCGGCCGCTCTCGGCCGCGCGGAACACCTCGTCGATCGACGCGCAGGGCACCGCGTCGACGAACCGGCCGAAATGCCTGGCGACCGCCGCGTGGCTGAACGTGCCGGCCGGACCGAGGTAGGCGACGCGCAGCCGCTGCTCGAGCGCGAGGCAGGCCGACATGACCTGGCGGAACACGCCCTGCACCGCGTCGATCGGCCAGCGGGCCGCGGTTGTTTGCTGCGCACCCGCGCGCAGCACCTGCGCCTCGCGCTCCGGGCGATAGGCGGTGCCGCCCCCGTCGGCCTTGAGCTCGCCGATCGCCTGCGCATGCGCCGCGCGCGCGTTGAGGCGCGCGAGGATCTCGCGGTCGAGCGCGTCGATCGCCGCGCGGTGACGCGGCGAGCTCGCCGTCGTGGTCGCCGCTGCCGCTCATCGCCCGCGGCGCGCGCGCCGCGTCCGCGACCCCGCGCCCTGCTGTCCCGGCGCACGCATCGTCTATTGCTCCTCGTCGTCGCGCTCGACCACCCGCTCGAGCCCGGCGAGCTTCTCGCCCTCGTCGAGGTTGATCAGCGTGACGCCCTGCGTCGAGCGGCTCATCTCGCGGATCGACTTGACGCTCGTGCGGATCAGCACGCCGCCGGTGGAGATCAGCATCACTTCGTCGTCGGGCCGCACCAGCGCCGCGGCGACGACCTTGCCGTTGCGCGCCGACTGCTGGATGGCGATCATGCCCTTGGTGCCGCGGCCGTGGCGCGTGTATTCGACGATCGGCGTGCGCTTGCCGTAGCCGTTCTCGGTCGCGGTCAGCACCGACTGCGTCTCGTCCTCGGCCACCAGCATCGAGATCACCTGCTGGCCCTTGTCGAGCATCATGCCGCGCACGCCGTGCGCATTGCGGCCCATCGGGCGCACGTCGTTCTCGTCGAAGCGCACCGCCTTGCCGCCCGAGCTGAACAGCATCACGTCGTGCTTGCCGTCGGTCAGCGCGACGCCGATCAGGCGATCGCCCTCGTCGAGGTCGACCGCGATGATGCCCGACGGACGCGGACGCGAGAAATCGGACAGCGGCGTCTTCTTGACGGTGCCCTTCGCCGTCGCCATGAACACGAACTGGCCGTGGTTCCAATCCTTGACCGGCAGGATCGCGGTGATCTTCTCGTTGTCCGCGAGCGGCACGAGGTTGACGATCGGCTTGCCGCGCGCCACTGCCGCTGGCCCTGCGGCACGTTGTACACCTTGAGCCAGTAGACGCGGCCGCGGTTGGAGAAGCACAGGATGAAGTCGTGCGTGTTCGCGATGAACATGCGGTCGACGAAATCGTCTTCCTTGGTCGCGGTCGCCTGCTTGCCGCGCCCGCCGCGCCGCTGCGCGCGGTACTCGGCGACCGGCTGCGCCTTCATGTAGCCGCCGTGCGACAGCGTGACGACCATGTCCTCCGGCGCGATCAGGTCCTCGAGCGACAGGTCGACGCCCTGCGCGACGATCTCGCTCCTGCGCTTGTCGCCGAACTGGTCGCGGATCGCCGTGCAGCTCGTCGCGGATCGATCTGCGTGACGCGCGCCGGCTTGGCGAGGATGTCGAGCAGGTCGGCGATGAGCTCCATCACCTCGCGGTATTCGCCGGTGATCTTGTCCTGCTCGAGGCCGGTCAGCCGCTGCAGCCGCAGCTCGAGGATCGCCTGCGCCTGCGCGTCCGACAGCCGGTAGCCGTGCCTTCGTGCCATGCCACCGAAGTCCGGCGGCAGCCCTTCCGGCCGCGCGGCGTCGGCGATCGCGCGCCTCAGCATCTCCTCGACCACCGGCGAGCGCCACGCGCGCGCCATCAGCGCGGCCTTGGCCTCGGCCGGGGTCGCCGACGCCTTGATCAGCGCGATGATCTCGTCGACGTTCGACAGCGCGACCGCGAGGCCTTCGAGCATGTGGCCGCGCTCGCGCGCCTTGCGCAAGGTCGAAGCGCGTGCGCCGCACGACGACCTCGCGGCGATGCTGCAGGAAGAACTCGAGGAACTGCTTGAGGTTGAGCAGCCGCGGCTGGCCGTCGACCAGCGCGACCATGTTCATGCCGAAGCTGTCCTGCAGCTGCGTCAGCTTGTACAGGTTGTTGAGGACGATCTCGGGCACTTCGCCGCGCTTCAGCTCGATGACCACGCGCATGCCCGACTTGTCGGACTCGTCGCGCAGGTCGGAGATGCCGTCGAGCTTCTTGTCGCGGACCAGCTCGCCGATGCGCATGAGCAGGTTCGCCTTGTTCACCTGGTAGGGGATCTCGTCGACGATGATCGCCTGGCGGTTGCCCTTGCTCCAGGTCCTCGACGTGCGTGCGCGCCCGGATCACGACGCGGCCGCGGCCGGTGCGATAGCCCTCGCGGACGCCTTCGAGCCCGTAGATGATCCCGGCGGTCGGGAAGTCGGGCGCCGGCACGATGCTCCATCAGCTCGTCGACGGTGAGCTCCGGGCTGGTCGAGCAGCGCCAGGCAGCCGTCGATGGTCTCGGTGAGGTTGTGCGGCGGGATGTTGGTCGCCATGCCGACGGCGATGCCCGACGAGCCGTTGACGAGCAGGTTCGGCAGCGCGCGACGGCAGGACCGTCGGCTCCATGCTCCTTGCCGTCGTAATTCGGGACGAAATCGACCGTTTCCTTGTCGATGTCCGCGAGCAGCTCGGCGGCGATCCTCTCCAGCCGGCACTCGGTGTAGCGCATCGCCGCCGGGTTGTCGCCGTCGACCGAGCCGAAGTTGCCCTGGCCGTCGATCAGCGGATAGCGCAGCGAGAAGTCCTGCGCCATCCGCACCAGCGCGTCGTAGATCGCCATGTCGCCATGCGGGTGGTACTTCCCCATCACGTCGCCGACCACCCGCGCGCACTTCACGTACGGCCGATTGAAGGCGATGTTGGCCTCGTGCATCGCGAACAGCACGCGCCGGTGCACCGGTTTGAGGCCATCGCGCACGTCCGGCAGCGCCCGGCCGACGATCACGCTCATCGCGTAATCGAGGTACGAGTGCCGCATTTCGGCTTCGAGGCTTACCGGAAGGGTTTCTTTGGCAAACTGCTCCATGGAGGGGGGAAATCCTGGCAAATTCGGTTCGGTACGGGGGCAAGCCGCAAGAAAAACGCATTACTGGCGGTTTTCACGCGCTTGGGCGCTCGCGCACGCAGTTATGCCATGGCGCGGGCTTCGGCGATTGCCGCGGAGGCCCTTGAAAATACGAAATTTTAACACGGCGTTGTATTGCCGCGACAGTCGCCGGTCCGCAGGGCACAAAGCGGGCCGTTCTTTTGCTTGGCCCCGAGCGCTGTGCTATAGTTCCCCGGGATACTGAGGATACGCGAGGCCGGTGCGATGCCGTCCGCGCCAAGTTGCCGGGTTCACAAAAAACCTGTTCAAAACCAAAGCCAAAGGGGTGAAACAATGACTCGACGTCTCGTCTCCGGTGTAGCGTTTGGCGCGCTTGCCGCCGCCTTCGCCGGCAGCGCTGCGGCGCAAATGGCCGACCCAAGGGGCTATGTCCCGGGGGTCGCCGGCTGCAGCACGACGAACTGCGGATACGTGCTCTCATGGAGCGGCACGCCCGACAACAACGTCGTCAAGAGCGCTTCCTACAACGGGGCACGCGGCTTGGCGGGCAACCTCTGCTATCGAACGGGTTACTGGGCGCCGAGCATGGCGATCGCCGCATGCGATCCGGATCTCGTTCCGAAGCCGCCGGCACCGCCGCCGCCGCCCGCTGCTGCGCCCGCGCCGCCCCCGCCGCCCCCGCCGCCGCCTGCGCCTGCGCCGGCCGTGCAGAAGATCACGCTGGCGTCGAAGGCGCTGTTCGATTTCGACAAGGCGGTGCTGAAGCCCGAAGGCAAGGCGGCGATCGACAGCGAAATCCTGTCGAAGCTTCCGATGGTGCAGAAGCTCGAACTCGTGCTCGTCACCGGTCATACCGACCGCATCGGCACGCAGCAGTACAACCAGAAGCTGTCCGAGCGCCGCGCCGATGCCGTCCGCGACTACCTGGTCAGCAAGGGCGTGCCGAAGGACAAGATCGAGACCCTCGGCATGGGCAAGACGCAGCCGGTTCCGGGTGTCGTCTGCAACGATGACCAACTTCAAGGCGCTGATCGCGTGCCTCGCGCCGAACCGCCGCGTCGAAGTCGAAGTGAAGGGCGAAGCAACCGTCCGTCGCTAAGACGCGCTTTCCGCGACATCGAAACCCCGCCGTGCACCGGCGGGGTTTTTTTTTGGCGCGACCGAAAGTAAAAATCTACCTTCGGTCGGAACGGCGAACGCCCGATGCTCGCGCAAAGGGCGTGGGGCGGCCCGGCGCCCTTTGCGTAACGACAGCCACGAAGAGCCGAGCGCAGGTTCGTTAGACTGTCGTCCATGGCCGCGCCCCGCTCCGTCGATCTCGTGATTCGTGCGCGATGGATCGTGCCGGTCGAGCCGGAAGGCGTGCTGGACGACCACGCGCTCGTCGTCGATCGCGGCGAGATCGTGGCGATCGTCGCGTCCGCGGACGCGGAGCGCGCGTTCGTCGCGGCGGAGCGCGTCGACCTGCCGACGCACGTGCTGCTGCCCGGACTCGTCAACGCGCACACGCACGCGGCGATGAATCTGCTGCGCGGCATCGCCGACGACGTTCCGCTGAAGGCGTGGCTCGAGCAGCACATCTGGCCGCGCGAGGGCCGCTTCGTGTCGCCCGAGTTCGTGCACGACGGCACGCTGCTCGCCGCGGCGGAGATGCTCCGCGGCGGCGTCACCTGCGCGTCCGACATGTACTTCTTTCCCGATGCCGCGGCGCGCGCGTTCGAAGCCGCGGGCATGCGTGCGCTGGTCGGCATGCCGGTGCTCGACTTTCCGACGCCGTACGCCGCCGACGCCGACGACTATCTGCAGAAGGGGCTCGCCGCGCGCGACGCATTCAAGGACGCGCCGCACCTCGCGTTCGCGCTCGCGCCGCACGCGCCGTACACGGTCAGCGATGCGACGTGGGCGAAGGTCACGATGTACGCGCGCCAGCTCGACCTGCCGATCCAGACGCACGTCGCCGAGACCCAGCGCGAAGTCGAGGACTCGCGCCGCGCGACCGGCGAAACGCCCGTCGAGCGGCTGGAACGACTCGGCGTGACCGGCCCGACGCTCATTGCCGTCCACGCCGTCCACCTTGGCGACGGCGACATCGGAAAGCTCGCGGCGCAGCGCTGCAGCGTCGTGCACTGCCCGGCGTCGAACATGAAGCTGGCGAGCGGCGTCGCGCAACGTTCGCGGCATGCTCGCCGCGAGGCATCAACGTCGCGCTCGGCACCGACAGCGCGGCCTCCAACAACCGCCTCGACCTGTTCGCCGAAATGCGCCTCGCCAGCGCTGCTCGCCAAGGTGTCGAGCGGTGACGCCGCCGCCGTTCCCGCGGCGACCGCGCTGCGCATGGCGACGCTGGACGGCGCGATCGCGCTGGGCATGGACGATCGGATCGGCTCGCTGACCGCGGGCAAGGCGGCCGACGCGATCGCCGTCGACCTCGGCGGCCTCGACATCCAGCCCGTCTACGATCCGGTCTCGCACCTCGTCAACGCCGCCGGGCGCAGCGACGTCAGCGACGTGTGGATCGCCGGACGGCGCGTCGTCGAGTCGGGCGCGCTGACCACGATCGACGCGGCGGCACTTGCCGGGCGCACGGCGACCTGGCGGCAGCGCCTCGCCTGAACGGAGCCTTCGATGACGATCACCGCGCAGAACGTCGATCCCGCCGAGCTCGCCAAGTTTTCGGCGCTCGCGCACCGCTGGTGGGACCCGGGAAGCGAGTTCCGGCCACTGCACGAGATCAATCCGCTGCGGCTCGAATGGATCGAGCGGCAGGCCGGCGGACTGGCCGGGAAGCGCGTCGTGGACGTCGGCTGCGGCGGCGGCATCCTCGCCGAGTCGCTGGCCGCCCGCGGCGCCGACGTGCTCGGCATCGATCTGTCGGACAAGGCGCTCGGCGTGGCGCGGCTGCACCAGCTCGAATCGGGTGCTGCCGTCGAATACCGGCTTCAATCGCGCCGAAGCGCTCGCCGCCGCGCAGCCGCACGCGTGCGACGTCGTCACCTGCCTGGAGATGCTCGAGCACGTCCCGCAGCCGGCGTCGATCGTCGCGGCGTGCGCGGCGATCGCCAGGCCCGGCGGCACGCTCGTCTTCTCGACGCTCAACCGCAATCCCAAGTCCTATGCGCTGGCGATCGTCGGCGCCGAATACGTGCTGGGGCTGCTGCCCCGCGGCACGCACGACTGGGCGCGATTCATCAGGCCGGCCGAGCTCGCCGGATGGGCGCGCCGCGCCGGCCTCGATCTCGCCGATATCTGGGCATGACGTACAACCCGCTGACGAAGCGCTACCGGCTGGCGCCGGACACCAGCGTCAACTATCTGGCCGCTTTCACGCGCCCGGCTGCCGATGACTGATTTTCCGGCGGCGCGCATGCTGCGCGGCGCGCGCCGTGCTGTTCGACCTCGACGGCACGCTGGCCGACACCGCCGGCGACCTCGCCGCCGCCGTCAACCGCGTGCGCGACGACCGCGGCCTCGCGCCCGTCCCGGTGGACCAGCTGCGTCCGCATGCGTCGGCCGGCGCGCGCGGGATGCTCGGCGCCGGCATGGGCGTCACGCCGGAGCGATCCGGCGTATCCGGCGCTGCGCGACGCGTTCCTCGCGCACTATGCCAACGGGCTCGCCGCGACCACGCGGCTGTTCGACGGCATCGACGCGCTGCTCGCCGCGCTCGACGCCCGCGCGATTCCCTGGGGCATCGTCACCAACAAGGCGACGCGCTTCACCGGACCGGTGGTCGCCGCGCTCGGCCTCGCGGCGCGCACCCGCGTCGTCGTCAGCGGCGACACGACGGCCCACGCCAAGCCGCATCCGGCGCCGCTGCTGCACGCGGCCGCGCAACTGGGCATCGCCGCGCGCAATGCGTCTACGTCGGCGACGACCTGCGCGACGTCAAGGCCGGCAATGCGGCCGGCATGGCGACGATCGTCGCGCGCTACGGCTATGTCGGCGCCGGCAGCGATCCGCCGACGCTGGCCGGCGACCGGCTGGATCGCGGCCCCCGGCGAGCTGCTCGCACTGGCTGCCGGCGTCGACAGCGTCCTGAGCAGCGGCAAAGGCGCGCGCCGGCAGGCGCGGCGCAACGTCTAGCAGGTCACGTTGCGCAGCCACAGCTCGCGCGGGCGGCCGTCGCGCGAGCCCACGATGCGAACGGTCTGCTTCGACGCGAGCGGGCGCAGGATCGCGCCGACGATGTCGTCGGGAACAGTGAGCGCGATGCCGTTCGCCTGCTCGATGCGGTCGCCGTGCTTCAGGCCGAGCATCGCCGCAAAGCCGCTGTCGTCGCGCACGACCAGCGCGCCGTTCGCGGGCGCGACCAGCGCGCGCCAACTCTCGGGCTGCGCGATCAGCCCGCCCATGAGTTCGGCGTTGAGCGCGATCACGTCGCCCTGGAAGCCCGCGGGCGGCGCACAGGCGCTGCGCTGCGCGCGCGCCGGGGCGGGCGCCGCCTTGAGTGCGACCGGACGCACTCGCCGCCGCTGGCCGCGCCGTCGCGGCGCGCAGCTCGATCGAGCGTTCGCCGCCGGAATCGCGTATCGCGATGCCGTCCGGTCGCACTTCGACCAGCGTGACGCCGGGGGCGATTCCTGGCCCGGCCGCGATCAGAAGCGGTCCGCTCGCCGTGCGGAACAGCGCATAGCCGCGCCCGTTCGCCTCGGCGAAGACGCCGAGCAGCCGGACATCGTTGCCCAGCACCTGCGGCGGCGCATCGGCGGCGGCCGGCGCCGCCGCCGCGCCACCGGCGAACAGGCCCGACGCGAGCAATGCCGCGGCCGGGTCGACGGGCGCGGCGGCGGGCACGTGCACGCGCGCCGGCGCCGCGAGCTGCCAGCCCCAGTACGCGACGACGGCGGCGAGCAGCGCGAGCGCCGCGATCATCGCCAGCGCACTGGCGACGCGCAGGCCGCGCGGGGCCGCGAGGCGGCGCTGCGGAATCGGTCGGTATAATCGGTTCGCCTCGCACGCGTCGTCTTTCTTGAATCCCCGCCTTCGACCCTGCAGCCCTATCCGTTCGAACGCCTGCGTGCGTTGACGGCGGGCGTCGTGCCGCCGTCGTCGAAGCGCCCGATCAACCTGTCGATCGGCGAACCGCGGCATCCGACGCCGCAGCTCATGCTCGATGCGCTCGCCGCAGGCGCGGTGACCGGCCTCGCAAATTATCCCACGACGGCCGGTGCGCCTGCGCTGCGCGAGGCGATCGCCGCGTGGCTCGTGCCGTCGTCACGGGCTGCCCGCGCTCGATCACGCGCCGCCAACGTGCTGCCCGTGCTCGGCAGCCGCGAGGCGCTGTTCGCGTTCGCGCAGACGGTCGTCGACGCCAGCCGGCCCGGCGCGACGGTCGTGATGCCCAATCCGTTCTACCAGATCTACGAAGGGGCGGCGCTGCTCGCCGGCGCGCTCCCCTACTGCGTGAACGCGGCGTCCGCCGCCGGCGAAGCGCCATCGCTGGCACGACGTTCCCGACGACGTCTGGTCGCGGACGCAGCTCCTGTACGTCTGCTCGCCCGACAATCCCACCGGTCGCGTGCTGGATCTCGCCGCGTGGCGCGCGCTGTTCGCGCTGTCCGATCGCCATGGCTTCGTCATCGCCTCCGACGAATGCTATTCGGAGGTCTATCTTCGACGAGGCGGCGCCGCCGCTCGGCGCGCTCGGCGCCGCGCACGCGCTCGGGCGCGGCGGGTTCCCGCGCCTCGTCGTCTTCGGCAGCCTGTCGAAGCGCTCCAACGCGCCGGGGCTGCGCTCCGGCTACGTCGCCGGCGACGCGGCGCTCATCAAGGCGTTCCTGCTCTACCGTACGTATCACGGCTCGGCGATGTCGGCCGCGGTCGCCGCCGCCAGCATCGCCGCCTGGAACGACGAAGCGCACGTGCGTCGCCAACCGCGCCGAGTACGCGGCGAAGTTCGCCACGCTGCAGCCGCGCCTTGCCGCGGTCGCTTCCCTGCGCCGATGCCGCGACGCCGCGTTCTACCTGTGGGCCAGCGACGCCCGGCGACGACGCCGAGTTCGCCCGACGGCTGCTCGCCGAGGAGAACGTGTCAGGTGCTGCCCGGCAGCCTTTCTCGCGCGCGACGCCCACGGCGCGAACCCCGGCCGCGGCCGCATCAGGATCGCGCTGGTCGCGAGCCACGACGAATGCGCGGAGGCGATCGAGCGGATCATCGCGCTCGCTCGCCGCGGCTGAATTCCCTGACGGTCCGGGCCCGCCCCGCCACCCGGCCCGTTCCGCCCATAGCGACCACGCGACGCCCCGTCGCCGCGCGCGGCGTTCCGTCGCGGGACCGCGAAACCGGCGCGCCGCACCCCTAGAATGCCGCCCATGGCATCGATTCCTGCGCCGCCGAAGCTCCATCCGCTGCTCGCCGGATTCAATGCGTCGTGGGCGACGATCCTGCTGATCGCGGCGATCAACACGGGCATCGCGGGCGTGCTGTGGATCGACGATCCGCGTCCGTTCTGGCATCCGCTGGTGACCGTGCAGATCTACGGCTTCGCGATCGCCTACTGCGTCAACGTCGCCCGGCCCTGGGACAAGGGCTCGCCCCTTCTCCGGCTGGTCGGCGCGGCCGCGGTCGGGGCGCTGATCGGCGTCGTGCTGGTGGTCCTGGTGAAGGGCTATCCGGTCGACCACGTGCGCGAGCGGGCGAAGTTCTTCGCCTACAACGCGGTCGCTGGCGTTCTTCAACGGCCTGCTGATCAGCCTGATCTTCTTCGTGAAGTTCAGCGAGACGCGCGCCGCGGCCGCGCTGCACAAGGCCGAAGCCGAGCGCCATCTGCTGTCCAAGCAGGCGATCGAGGCCGAGCTCAAGCTGATGCAGGCGCAGGTCGAGCCGCACTTCCTGTTCAACACGCTGGCCTCGGTGCAGTTCCTGACCGAGACCGATCCGAAGCAGGCGAACGCGCTGCTCGGCCACCTGATCGAGTACCTGCGCGCCGCGCTGCCGCAGCTGCGCGCCGCCTCGACGACGCTCGGCCGCGAGGCGGAGCTCGCGCGCGCCTACCTCAACATACTCAAGATGCGCATCGGGCCCGCGGCTCGATTTCGCGATCGACGTTCCCGCCGAGCTGCAGTCGCATCCGTTCCCGCCGAACCTGCTGATCTCGCTGGTCGAGAATGCGATCAAGCACGGCATCGAGCCGGCGGCCGGCGGCGGCCGTGTCACGATCGACGCGCGCGCGGGACGGCGAGACCGTCGTGCTGACCGTCGCCGACACGGGCCGCGGCCTTGGCGACGGCGCTTCCACGCCAGGGCAGCGGGGTCGGGCTGTCGAACGTGCGCGAGCGCCTCGCCGCGCTCTACGGCAGCCGCGGCCGGTTTACCCTGGAGCCGCTGCGCCCGCACGGCGCGCGCGCGACGCTCGCGCTGCCGTTCGAGCCGGGAACCTGATCGCCCGCCGATGACGACGCTCCCCACCGCGCTGATCGCCGAGGACGAGCCGCTGCTGCGCGCGCAGCTCAAGGCGCGCCTCGCCGAGGCCTGGCCGGAGCTGCGGATCGTCGCCGAGGCGGAGAACGGCGAGGAGGCGCTCGCCGCCATCGTCGAGCGCAAGCCCGACGTCGCGTTCCTCGACATCCGCATGCCCGTGCGCTCGGGCCTCGACGTCGCGCGCGAGCTGGCCGGCATGACCACGTCGTCTTCGTCACCGCGTACGACGAATACGCGGTCGCGGCGTTCGACGAGGGGGCGGTCGACTACGTGCTGAAGCCGGTCATCGGCGGAGCGCATCGCCAAGGTCGTCGCGCGCCTGAAGGCGCGCCTCGCCGCGCCGCCCGCGGATCTCACCGCGCTGCTCGCGCGGCTCGCGACGCGCGAAGGCGCGCGCCCGCCGCTCAAGTGGATCCGCGCGTCGCTCGGGCACCGCGATGCAGATGATCGCCGTCGACGACGTCCTCTACTTCCAGGCCGAGGACAAGTACACGAAGGTGGTCACCGCCGACGGCGAGGCGCTGATCAGGAAGCCGATCAAGGAGCTGTACGACGAGCTCGACCCGGAGGTGTTCTGGCAGATCCACCGCGGCACGATCGTCAACCTGCGCGCGATCGCGCAGGTCGAGCGCGACTGGCGCGACCAGCCGGTGATCAGCGCTGAAGACCCGCCCCGAGAAGCTCACCGTTTCCCGCACGTTCGCGCAGCGGTTCAAGGCGATGTAGGTGCGCGGTACGCCCAGGCGTCCGCCCGTGGCCGGACCGGCGCTTTTGCGGCCGTCGCCCGGCCCCATCCCGGATTTGCACGGCCCTTGCGGGCGGGCGCGGCGCACCGCCGTGTAAAATTTCGTTTTTTTCCGCGCATCCCCATGTCCGAACTGCAGTCGACGATCGACGCCGCCTGGGAATCCCGCGCCGGGCTGTCGCCGGACAGCGCGCCCGCCGCGCTGCGCGACGCCGTAGCGACACGTCATCGGCGAGCTCGACGCCGGCCGCCTGCGCGTCGCCGAGAAGGTCGGCGGCGAGCTGGCAGACGCACCAGTGGATCAAGAAGGCCGTGCTGCTGTCGTTCAGGCTCGCCGACAACGCGCCGATCGGCCTGGCCGGTCCGCAGGCGCCGTTCCGCTTCTACGACAAGGTGCGCGACCAAGTTCGCGCTGTTCGACGCGGCGGCGTTCGCCGAAGGCGGGCGTGCGCGTCGTGCCGCCGGCCGTGGCGCGGCGCGGCGCCTACGTCGCGCCGAACGTCGTGCTGATGCCGTCGTACGTCAACATCGGCGCGTACGTCGACGAAGGCACGATGGTCGACACGTGGGCCACCGTCGGCTCGTGCGCGCAGATCGGCAGGAACGTCCACCTGTCGGGCGGCGTCGGCATCGGCGGCGTGCTCGAGCCGCTGCAGGCCAATCCGACGATCATCGAGGACAACTGCTTCATCGGCGCCCGCTCCGAGGTCGTCGAGGGCGTGATCGTCGAGGAGAATTCGGTGCTCGGCATGGGCGTGTTCATCGGCCAGAGCACGAAGATCTACGATCGCGCGACGCGCGCCGTCACCTACGGCCGCGTGCCGGCCGGATCCGTCGTCGTGGCGGGCAGCCTCCCCGCTGCCGACGGCAGCCACAGCCTCTACTGCGCGGTCATCGTCAAGCAGGTCGACGCGAAGACGCGCTCGAAGACCAGCATCAACGAGCTGCTGCGCGCCTGAATCCGCATGTCCGTCGAACTCAAGACCGCGGAGGACATCGCCGGCATGCGTGAAGCCGGCCGTCTCGCTTCCGAGCTGCTCGATTACCTGACGCCGCACGTCAGGGCGGGCATCACCACCGGCGAAATCGACCGGCTCGCGCACGACTACATGGTGAACGTGCAGAAGACGATTCCGGCGACGCTGAACTACGCGCCGCCGGGCCACTCGCCTTATCCCGCGTCGCTGTGCACCTCGGTCAATCACGTCGTGTGCCACGGCATCCCGGGCGACAAGAAGCTGAAGGACGGCGACATCGTCAACGTCGACGTCACCGTGATCAAGGGCGGCTACCACGGCGATACGAGCCGCATGTTCCACGTCGGCAAGCCATCGATCCAGGCCAAGCGGCTGGTCGACGTCACCTACGAGGCGATGTGGCGCGGCATCCGCGCGGTGCGGCCCGGCGGGCACCTGGGCGACATCGGCGCGTCGATCCAGCGCTTCGCCGAAGGCCACGGCTTCTCGGTCGTGCGCGAGTTCTGCGGCCACGGCATCGGCCGGAACTTCCACGAGGAGCCGCAGGTGCTGCACTACGGACGCGCAGGTACGGGCGTCAAGCTCCAGCCCGGAATGATCTTCACCGTCGAGCCGATGATCAACGCAGGACGGCCGGGCATCCGCTGCCTCGCCGACGGCTGGACGATCGTGACCGCCGATCACTCGCTGTCCGCGCAGTGGGAGCACACGGTGCTCGTCACCGACGAAGGGTTCGAGATCCTGACCCAATCGGCGGGCACGCCGCCGCCCCCGCCGCTGTCGTCGTGACCGGCCCGGCCGGCGTCGACGCGCCGCCCGCCGCGACCGTGCCCGCGGCGCCTCCTGCGGACGGGCGGCCGCGCGTGCTGTTCTGGCGCAACGAGCTCGCGCGGGGACGCGAGGCGCTCAAGGACGCGTTCTTCGACGATCCCGACACAACGCGCCTTTTGCGCGAGCATGCGCGCCTGGTCGACGGCGCGGTCATCGGCGTCTGGGCCGAGGCGGGCATGCCCGCCACGCACGCCCTGCTCGCCGTCGGCGGCTACGGACGCGGGCAGCTCTACCCGCACTCGGACGTCGACGTCCTGGTGCTGCTGCCTGGCCCGACGGACGCGGCCGGGGCCTCGGCGCTCGAGCGCTTCTTCGCCGCGCTCTGGGACATCGGCCTCGAGCTCGCGCACGCCGTGCGCACGATCGAGGAATGCGCGAGCGAGATGGCGGCCGACGTGACCGTGCGCACGAGCCTCCTCGAGCACCGCCACCTGGCGGGCGCGCGGCGGCTGACGCAGAAGTTCCGCCGCCTTTTCGCGGAGTCGCTCGATCCGCGCGCGTTCTACGAGGCGAAGGCGCTGGAGCAGCAGCAGCGCCACCTCAAGTATCACGACGCGGCGTACAACCTCGAGCCGAACGTCAAGGAGAGCCCCGGCGGCCTGCGTGATCTCCAGACGGTCCTGTGGATCGCGCGCGCGGCAGGCTACGGCAGCAGCTGGCGCGAGCTCGCGCGGCACGATCTGATGACGATGGCGGAAGCGCGCGCCGTGGCGCGGCACGAGCGCTTCATCGGCGGCTTGCGCGTACGGCTGCACTACCTCGCGGATCGCCGCGAGGATCGCCTGGTGTTCGACCTGCAGGCGGCGCTCGCGCGCGAGCTGGGCCTCGCCGACACGCCGACGCGCCGCGCGAGCGAGCAGCTGATGCAGCGCTATTACCGCGCCGCCAAGCTGGTGCGGCAGGTCAACATCATCCTGCTGCAGAACATCCATGCGCGCCTCAACCCCGCCGCGACGGCGCCGGTGCCGATCGACGACGAGTGGCAGCGCGTCGACGAGCTGCTGGACATGCGCGACGAGGACCTGTTCGCGCGGCGTCCTTCGGCGATGCTCGACGCCTTCCTGATGCTGCAGCGCTCGTCCGAGCTGATCGGGATGAGCGCGCGGACGCTGAGGGCGCTGTGGCGCGAGCGGCGCCGGATCGACGTCGCATTCCGGCGCGACCCCGGCAACCGCGCGCGCTTCGTGCAGATCTTCCGCGAGCCCCGTGGCCTTACGCACGAGCTGCGCCGGATGAACCTGTTCGGCATTCTCGGCCAGTACCTGCCGGTGTTGGGCCGCATCGTCGGGCAGATGCAGCACGACCTCTTCCACGTCTACACGGTGGACGAGCACATCCTGATGGTGATCCGGAACCTGCGCCGGTTCACCGAACCGCAGCATGCGCACGAATATCCGCTCTGCTCGCGGCTCATCGCCGACTTCGAGCACAAGGAGGCGCTGTTTCTCGCCGGCCTCTTCCACGACATCGCCAAGGGCCGCGGCGGCGACCATTCGACGCTCGGCGCCCGCGACGCGCACCGCTTCTCCATCCAGCACGGCCTCGCCGCGGGACGACGCCGCGCTGGTCGCGTGGCTGGTCGAGAACCACCTCTTCATGTCGCAGACCGCGCAGAAGCAGGACATCACCGATCCGCGCATCGTGGACGCTTTCGCGCAGCGGGTCGGCGACGAGCGCCGGCTCATCGCGCTGTACCTGCTGACCGTTGCGGACATCCGCGGCACCAGCCCGCGCGTGTGGAATGCCTGGAAGGCCAAGCTGCTCGAGGACCTCTTCCATGCCACCCGGCGCGTGCTCGGGGGAGAAACGGCGGCGCGCACGATCCAGGACAGCGTGCAGGCACGCCAGGTCGAGGCCCAGCGGCTGCTGCGCCTCTACGCGGTGCCCGACAACGCCGAGCAGGCGTTGTGGCGATACCTCGACACGCCGTATTTCCAGCGGCACACGGCCGACGAGATCGCGTGGCACGCGCGCCACCTCTACTGGCGCGTCGAACGCACGGCACCGGTGGTGAAGGCGCGCCTCGCGCGTGACGGCGCGGGCATGCAGGTGCTCGTCTACCTGCCCGACCAGAAGGAGCTCTTCGCGCGCGTCTGCGGCTTCTTCGGGCGCGCGGGGCTGTCGATCCTCGAAGCCAAGGTGCACACGACGCGCAACGGGTACGCGCTCGACACCTTCGCCGTGCACGACCCGGCCAATCCGCTGGCCGCCTACCGCGACACGATCCAGCTCGTCGAATTCGAGCTGACGCGCGTGCTCGCCGAGCCGGCGGCGCTCGAGCCTCCCGCCGACGGCCGCATTTCGCGCCAGCTCCGGCACTTTCCGCTCACGCCGCAGGTGCAGATCTTTCCCGACGAGCGCGGGACGCACTACATCCTCGAGGTGGTTGCGGGCGACCGGCCCGGGCTTCTCGCCCGCATCGCCTACGTGCTGGCGCGCAACAACGTCAACGTCGCCAGCGCCAAGATCAACACGCTCGGGGAGCGGGCCGAGGACGTGTTCCTGATCGACGGCGCCCGGTTGCACGACGAGCAGGCGCTGCTGCGGCTCGAGACGGCGCTGTTCGAGCAGCTGCGCACGTAGCGCCGCCGCCGTCAGCGCCGCGGGTCGGGCGTCTGGAAGGCCCCTGGCGTCCACGACGGCGGGGGCGCGATCGCGCGGGTCCCGACCGGCAGGGCGAATTCGGCGCTCGGCGCCAGCGACACGCCGTCCCGCGCGGGGGGCGTTACGCCCCACCCGTGCAGCCACGACGATCGGGCGAGGGAGAAGTCGAGCGTAGACGGGTCGCCCAGTACCCACGCCGGAACGGGAAAATTGCCGGCGAACTCGCCCGGCGCCCCCCAGCCGAACAGGCCCGCGCCGACAGTGAGATTGTTGACCGCGATCACCACGGGCTTCGTCGCGAACGCGCCGGGCCATACCCGCAGGAACCACGCGCCGAGGGCACGATCGCTCGTCAGCGTGTTGTTGACGAGATAGAGCGCGTTATCGGGCCATGCCGCGCCCTCGGCGCCGTAGGCGACGACGACGGGATTCGTCGTCTCCGCACTTTGCCCGATGACGTTGCCGACGACGATCCCGAGGCCGCCGTTCGGAAACTCGAGCTCGTACGCGGCGCGCCCGCCCGGCCCGTCGTAGAGCAGGTTGTAGCGCAGGTCGCTCACCCGCGCGCGCGACTTGACGAGGTGCCCCTCGAAGCCCTGATGGAGCCGGCTGCCGGTCATCTCGAAGCGGCCGATGCGACCGACGTAGAGCAGGTGCTTGAGCGATCCGCGGTCGCGCGGCGCCTGGGCGAACTCGCTGTTCTCGATCCGCAGCTCGGCGGCGGGATCGTTGCCGGTCAGGATGCCGTTTTCGTTGTCGAGGAAGCGGCAGTTTCGCACCCTCAGGCGCCCATGTTCGAAGCGTATCCCGGCACCGTTCCGATCGGGCGCTCGCGCGCCGCGCAGCTCGATGCCCTCGACGACGAAATCGCCGTTGCGGAAGACCCAGATGGCCTTGCCCTCGGCGATGCTCCCGCGGGCGTCGAGCACGGGCATGCCGATGCCGCGGATGACGAGCCGTCGCTGGTGGAAGACCGCGACATCGTTGGCGTAGGTGCCGCCGGCGATCTCGATTTCGTCGCCATCGCGCGCGACCTGCGCCGCGTCGGCAACCCGCTGGAAGCGAAGGCCGGGACCCACCGTCAGCGTCGCTGCGCAGGCAGCGCGAAACGGCACGCACGAGCCGCACAGCATCACGGCGGCCAGCGCCCAAACCGTGCTGCGCCGGCGGAAACAATGCGTAATCGGCCTTCCCCTCAGTCCGGCGGCGCGTCCGCCACGTCGGGGAACAGCACGTCCGTGTAGCCGAAGCGCGAGAAGTCGCGCACGCGCATCGGGTAGAGGATGCCGTCCAGGTGGTCGCACTCGTGCTGGACGACACGTGCATGGAACCCGGACGCTTCGCGCTGGATGCGGCGACCCTGCGGGTCGAAGCCCGTGTAGCCGATCCGCGTGTAGCGCGGGACGATGCCGCGCAGGCCGGGCACCGACAGGCAGCCTTCCCAGCCCTCCTCCCTCTCGTCGCCGAGCGGCACGATCACCGGATTGACGAGCTCCGTATAGGGCACGGCCTCGGCGTCCGGATAGCGCGGATTGTGCTCGACGCCGAAGATGACGACGCGCAGCGGCACGCCGATCTGCGGCGCGGCGAGGCCGGCGCCGTCCTGCGCGCGCATCGTGTCGCGCATGTCCTCGAGCAGCGCGTCCAGCGCGGGCGCGCCGAAGCGCTGCACCTCGCGCGAGCGCTCGAGCAGCCGCGGGTCGCCCATCCGAAGCACGTCGCGGATCACGGCGCGGCCGACGCACCGGCGCGCGTCGTCGAAGCGAGCTCCCGCAGCAGCGTATGGACGCGGTCCATGCCTTTCTCCAGTACGGTCGCGATGCGCTCGAGCGAGACCTGTCCGGCGCTGTCGCCCCGCCCGGCCGCGTGGTTCACGACGACGCAGATCGCCGCATACGGCAGGTCGATCTCGCGCGCCAGGACGGCTTCCGGCATGCCCGTCATCCCTACCAGCGTCGCGCCATCGCGGTCCATGCGATCGATCTCGGCCGCGGTCTCGAGGCGCGGGCCGGAGACGGCGCCGTAGACGCCGCCATCCGCCAGCGCCACCGCCGCCGCGCGAGCGGCCGCCAGGCATCGGTGGCGCAATTCCGGCGCATAGGGGTGGGTGAAGTCGACGTGCACGACACGCTGGTCGGTACCGTCGAAGAAGGTGTGCGCGCGATCGGCCGTGTAATCGATGAGCTGGTGCGGCAAGACGAGGTCCCCCGGCTGGCAGTCGCGAATGCCGCCGACCGACGCCACGGCGATCACCGCGTCCGCGCCCCGCGCCTTGAGCGCCCAGAGGTTGGCCCGGTAGTTGACGCGGTGGGGCGGAATCGTGTGGCCGTGGCCATGCCGCGCCAGGAACGCGATGTCGACGCCCCCGAGCTGGCCGAACAGCAGCGCCGCCGACGGCTCGCCGTAGGGCGTGCGGACGACCTCCCGGTGCGCCACCTCCAGATCGGACAGGCGCGTGAGCCCCGACCCTCCAATGATTGCCAGCATGGAATTTGCTTAAGACCTTGATTTGCTGAGGGTTGCGTGAGTCGCTGCGGGTCGCGGCGCGGCTGCGCCCAGGGCGGGGCGGCGGCCACGTTTTCGCAACACCCGGCCGCCAGCCCGCAAACAGCCGTCAATTCATGACATTATCACCGACACCTAAGGTACGATGCCAACGTATCGTCGACACATTCTAGCCGCGAAGGCCTTGCCATGTACCTCGACCCGTATTTCAAGCTGATGGCGGAAAAGCAGGCGTCCGACCTTTTCATCACCTGCGGCGCGCCGATCAACATCAAGATCAACGGCGTCGTCGCGCCCGTCACGACCCAGCGGATGGACGTGGAGACCGTCCGCCGGATCGCCTACGAGCTGATGAGCAAGGACCAGGCGCGCGAGTTCGAGAACGAGCTCGAGATGAACCTCTCGCACCTGGACGGGGCGTACGGCAACTACCGGATCAACATCTTCCGCCAGCGCGGGACGATCTCGATGGTGATCCGCTATGTGCGCAGCAACGTGCCGCCGTTCGCGGCGCTCAAGCTGCCGCGCGTGCTGCTCGACATCGTGACCGAGAAGCGCGGGCTGGTCCTGATCGCCGGCGCCACCGGCTCGGGCAAGTCGACGACGCTGGCGGCGATGATCGACCACCGCAACAGCTCGCAGTCCGGCCACATCCTCACCATCGAGGACCCGATCGAGTACCTGTTCCAGCACAAGAGGAGCATCGTCAACCAGCGCGAGATCGGCGTCGACACGATGAACTACCACGCCGCGCTCGCCAACGCGCTGCGCGAGGCCCCCGACCTCATCATGGTGGGCGAGATCCGCGACAAGGACACGATGCAGTCGGCGCTGATCCATACGCTGACCGGCCACCTGTGCCTGTCGACGATTCACGCCAACAACAGCTACCACGCGCTGTCGCGGATCATCAACATGTTCCCTTACGACGCGCGTTCGGCGCTGCTCAACGACCTGTCGATCGGCCTCCGCGCGATCATCTGCCAGCGCCTGGTGCGCAACAAGGAAGGCGTACAGCAGCCCGCGGTGGAGATCCTGCTCAATACGGCGCTCATCGCCGATCTGGTCAAGAACGGCGAGTTCGTGCAGATCAAGGAAGCGATGGAGCAGTCCCTCTACCCGGGATCGCAGACGTTCGAGCAGGCGCTGTGCCGCCTGTACCTCGACGGCGTCGTGAACTACGACGAGGCGATGAAGGCGTCCGATTCGCCGACCAACCTGGCCTGGCAGATCAACCAGAATTCCCCGACCTCCCGGGTCGAATCGATGGAGAGCCGCGCCGCCGACGAAGACGCGTCGGCCACCGCGGCGGACTTCACGGGCATGACCATCAATCCGGAGCTCCTCAACCGGCCGCACTAGCGAGGGTCGATCGCGCATTGTCGCGTCCGTGCCGGACGCGGCGGCGCTCGCCGCTTCCGCTTGCGGAACCAGGCGCTTGTTCTCCCGCCCCGGACTTGCGGCGGCGTTTGATAACATCGGCCGATGGACACCGCAGCGTACCCGACGCTCGCCCTGGTGCGCGAGCTGATCGCGCGGCGCTCGCTCACGCCGGACGACGCGGGATGCCAGGCGCTGATCGCCGCGCGGCTCGAGCCGCTGGGCTTTCGCTGCGAGACGATCGTGCGCAACGGCGTCACGAACCTCTGGGCGCGCCGCGGCGAGGCGCGGCCGCTGGTGTGCTTCGCCGGCCATACCGACGTCGTTCCCACCGGGCCGCTGGCCGAATGGCGCTCCGATCCGTTCGCGCCGGTCGAGCGCGACGGCCTGCTGTTCGGTCGCGGCGCCGCCGACATGAAGAGCTCGCTGGCGGCGTTCGTCACCGCGACGGAAGCCTTCCTGGCCGAGCGAGCGTCGCCGCGCGGCTCGATCGCCTTCCTGGTCACCAGCGACGAGGAAGGTCCGTCCGTCGACGGCACGGTGCGCGTCGTCGAGCGCCTCGCCGCCGCCGGCGAGCGCATCGACTACTGCATCGTCGGCGAGCCGTCGTCCGTGACCCTTCTGGGCGACATGATCAAGAACGGCCGCCGCGGCACGCTGTCGGGCATGCTGACCGTGCGCGGTGTCCAGGGGCACATCGCGTACCCGCATCTCGCGCGCAATCCGATCCACCTGGCGGCACCGGCGCTCGCCGAGCTCGCGGCGACGCGCTGGGACGCCGGCAACGATCACTTTCCGCCGACCACGTTCCAGTGCTCGAACATCCATGCGGGCACCGGTGCCGCCAACGTCATCCCCGGATCGCTGCAGGTCCTGTTCAACTTCCGCTATTCGACGGCGAGCACGCGCGAATCGCTGGCGGAGCGTCTCGAGGCCGTGCTGCAGCGGCACGGCCTCGACTACGCGCTCGAGTGGACCGGGCACGGCCGGCCGTTCCTGACGGCGCACGGCCGGCTGGTCGACGTCGCCGCCGAGAGCATCTTCGCCGTCGCCGGCCGGCGGCCGACGCTCTCGACGACGGGCGGCACGTCCGATGGCCGTTTCATCGCGCGACATCTGCGACGAGATCGTCGAGCTCGGGCCGGTGAACGCGACGATCCACAAGCTGGACGAGCATGTCGCCGTCGCCGACCTGGAGCCGCTCGCAGCAATCTACCGTGGCATCCTCGAGCGCCTGCTCTAGTCGATGACCGCGCCGCACGAGCTCGAGACGCTGCGCGACTGGCTGCGCTGGGCCGTGTCGCGATTCGGCGAAGCGCAGCTCACCTTCGGCCACGGCATCGACAACGCCTACGACGAGGCGGCCTACCTGGTCCTGCACGCGCTGCATCTTCCGCTCGATCGCCTCGACCCGTTCCTCGACGCGCGCCTCACCGCCGCCGAGCGAAGTCATCTCGCCGCCCTCTTCGCACGACGCATCGACGAGCGCATTCCGGCGGCCTACCTCACCGGCGAGGCATGGCTGGGCAGCTTCCGCTTCCACGTGGACCCGCGCGTGCTCATTCCCCGCTCGTACATTGCGGAGCTCATTCCCGACGGCCTGGCGCCCTACGTCGGGGACGCGGGCGACGTGCGCAGCGCGCTCGACCTTTGCACCGGCAGCGGCTGTCTCGCGATCCTCATGGCGCATGCGTACCCGGCGGCGGACGTCGACGCCGTCGACCTCTCCGTCGACGCGCTCACCGTCGCCCAGCGCAACGTGCTCGAGTACGGTCTCGCCGGTCGCGTCAACCTGCTGCGCTCGGACCTGTTCGCCAACCTGCGCGGCAAGGCCTACGATCTCGTCATCAGCAATCCGCCTTACGTGACCGCCAATGCGATGGCGGCGCTGCCGGCGGAATACCGTCACGAGCCCGCGCTCGCGCTGGCCGGCGGCCCGGACGGGCTCGATGCCGTGCGCAGCATCCTCGACGCCGCGCCGCGGTACCTCAATGCGCGCGCAACGCTGGTCGTCGAAGTGGGCAGCGGGCGCGAGGCCGTCGAAGCGACCTTTCCCCGCCTGCCTTTCGTGTGGCTCGCGACGCCCTCGGCCGCGGATGCGGTATTCCTGCTCAAGCGCGAGGACCTGGCCGCCGCGTAATCCGCGCGCGGCGGAGTTTCAGCTCGACAGGTCGAAGAACTGGCGGATCTTCCGGACCAGCTCCGAGGCGCGGGTGACAGCCATCCGGGCCTGCGCATCGGCATCGGCAGCCTGCAGCGTGGCATCGTTCTGGGCCTGGCGCTTGGCGACCACGTCGGACAGGCCGTCGGCCAGCTCGGGCCGCGCGCGCAGGATCGCATCGAAGCCCGACTTGTCGAGCCGATAGCACAGCACGTCGGTCTCGGCCACGACGTTCGCCGTGCGCGCCTGGCCGGTGAGCAGCCCCATTTCGCCGAAGTAGGCCGGCGCGGTCAGCGTCGCGAGGCGCGGGCGCGTGCCGGTCGCGGCATCGGGATCGCCGTAAATCGCGACGGTACCGTCCGCGAGGACGAACATCGCGTCGGCCGTCTCGCCCCGCCGCGAGATGACGTCGTTCTTCACGAACACGCAGCCGCTGAGCTCGGCGGCGAGCGCGCGCCGTTCCTCCTCGGTGAGCGGCGCGAAGAGCTCGATCCGGCCGAGCGTCGCGGTGCGCTGGGCGAGCGCCTTGTCGGCGGCGCCGGGCGGCCGCGCCGGTGTCCCGCGCAGCAGCACGCGATGCGGGAAGGGAATCTCGATGTTGTCGCGCGCCAGCGCCGCGTGCAGGTGGATGCGCAGCTGCGAATCGGTCTGCACATCGTTGCGAAGATCGGTGAGCCAGTACAGGATGGCGTAACCGATCCCGCTGTCGCCGAACTCCTTCAGCAGCACGATGATGGGCGGGTTCACCGCGACGTGGGCGATCTCGGCCCGCGCCAGCGCCGCCTGGACGACGCCGATCACGCGCGTCGGCGCCACGGCGTAGGACACGTGGAACTCGATCTCGCGCCGCCACGGGATGCGCTGATCGCCGCGGCGCGCCAGCACGGTGAGCTTGTTCTGCACCACGTGCCCGTTCGGGACGATCACGGTTTCGCCGCTGTTGGTCGCCACCGCCAGATAGCGCAGCCGGATGTCGATGATCTGGCCGACGACGTTGTCGATGCGCACCCAGTCGCCGACGCGCGCCGTGTTGTCGAGCTGCACGGCGATGCCGCCCCACAGGTTGGCGAGCGCGTCCTTGAGCGAGAAGGCCACGCCGGTGCCGATCGCCGCCGCGCTGATGCCGAGGGACGTCGGATTCACGCCGGCCGCGTGCAGCCGCCAGATCGCGTAGGCGACCAGCACCAGCACGAACAGAACGTCGGCGAGGATCCGCGGGATGTCGGCCTTGCGCAGCAGCGTCCGGAAGAAGAACGTGATCGCGATGCGCGCGAACGCGACGGTGATCAGGAACAGCAGCACCTCGCGGAAGGCCATCGCCAGCGGCCCCTTGGACAGCGGCTCGCCGAACTCGTAGAGCAGCCACAGCAGCCCGAGCCCGACGAGCAGGAGGACCACCAGCGGGATCGACCCGGCGCGCAGGTCGCGCCGCGTGCGCATCGTGATGAGCGCGAGCAGGATGCCGGCCAGCGTGTAGCAGAACGCGTCGTAGACGGTGTCGAAGGTCGGCATCGAGGGCGGGCAGGCGCGAAGGCCGCAGCGCGGAACGCCGGGATTATAGGGGCGGCATCGGGTGGCGTCGCGTAGAATCGGCGCCGCCACGATCGATTGCCGAGTTGCGATGACCCTCCGCACCGGCGGCGAGATCCTCGTCGCCTCCCTCCTTGCGCAAGGCGCGACGCACGCGTTCGGGGTGCCGGGCGAGAGCTATCTCGCGGTCCTCGATGCGCTGCACGATGCCCGCGAGCGGCTCGCTTTCCTGGTCTGCCGCCAGGAAGGCGGCGCCGCGTACATGGCGGACGCGTACGGCAAGCTGACGGGACGGCCGGGAATCGCGATGGTGACGCGCGGGCCGGGGGCGACGAACGCCGCGGTGGGAATTCACACCGCCGCGCAGGATTCCTCGCCGGTGATCCTGCTGGTGGGCCAGGTCGGCGCCGACATGACCGATCGCGAGGCGTTCCAGGAAATCGACTATCGCCGCATGTACGGCAGTGTCGCCAAGTGGGTCGCGCAGATCGACCAGCCCGGGCGGATTCCCGAGTACGTGGCGCACGCGTACCGCGTCGCCATGGGGGGGCGGCCGGGACCGGTCGTCCTCGCGCTGCCGGAAGACATGCTCGGCGCGCGCGGCGACGTCGCGGACCCGCCGCGCGTGGATCCGCTGCCGATCGGCCCGACCGCCGCGCAGGTCGCCGCCGTGCGCAGCGCGCTGGCGCGCGCGCTGCGCCCGCTCGTGCTGGTGGGCGGCAGCCGCTGGGACGCCGCCGCCTGCGCCTCGCTGCGCACGCTCGCCGAGCGCACGGGCCTGCCGGTCGCCTGCGCCTTCCGCCACCAGGACCTCCTCGACAACCGCCACCCGAGCTACGTCGGCGACGTCGGCATCGGCGTCAATCCACGACTCGCCGCGCGCGTGCGCGACGCCGATGTCCTGCTCGTCGTCGGCGAGCGGCTGGGCGAAATGACGACGTCGGGCTATTCGCTGCTCGAAGTGCCGTCACCGCGCCAGGCGCTGATCCACGTCCACCCCGGGATCGAGGAGCTCGGCCGCGTCTACCAGCCCGCGATCGCCGTCAACGCGACGCCACGCGAGTTCCTGGACGCGCTTTGCGCCGACACGGCGTTCGCGCGGGCCGAGTGGCGAACGGCCACCGCCGCCGCGCGCGCCGACTGGGACGCCTGGCGCGCACCGCGTCCGGTGCCCGGCGACGTCGATCTGTGGCAAATCGCGCAATGGCTCGACGAGCGCCTGCCGGAGAACGTCATCGTCACCAACGGAGCGGGCAACTATTCCGCGTGGATGCACCGGGCGTTTCGCTACCGCGGCTATCGCTCGCAGCTCGCGCCCTACTCGGGCTCGATGGGCTACGGGGTGCCGGCGGCCGTGGCGGCGAAGGCCGTGCATCCCGATCGCTTCGTGCTGTCCTGGAACGGCGACGGCTGCTTCCTGATGAACGGCCAGGAGCTCGCGACCGCCGTGCAGTACGCGCTCGCGGTCGTGTTCTGCGTGATCGACAACGGGATGTACGGCACGATCCGGATGCACCAGGAGCGCACGTATCCGGGCCGGGTGTCGGGGACCACGCTGGTCAATCCCGATTTCGCCGCGCTGGCGCGCGCGTACGGCGCCCATGGCGAGACGATCGCGCGGACCGACGAGTTCGCGCCGGCGTTCGAGCGGGCCGTCGCGGCCCGCCGCCCCGCCCTGCTGCACGTCAAGGTCGATCCGCAGGCGCTGACGATGGGCGCATCGCTCGATGCGCTGCGCGCGCAGGGCGAAGCCGCACGCGCGAAATAGCGTTGTCCCGTCAGGCGGTGGCCGGCGTCGCGTCGCGAAGCGCGCGCGCCAGGACGATCCGCCAGACGCCGCCGGAGATCAGCGCGAAGCCGGTGAGGAGCCCGATGATGGGTATCGACGTCGCGGGCCAGCCGATGGCGATCATCGCGGCCAGCACGATCGAGAGCGCGCCGTCGAACAGTACCCAGCCCCAGCCCTTGCGCGGCCGCAGCCGGAACGCGAGCATGACGCTGCACACGCCATTGGCGAGCAGCAGCGCGCCGACCAAGAGCGCGAGCGACGCGATGCCGGCGACCGGGCGGACCGCGAACAGGATCCCCAGCGCCGCCATTGCGACGCCCGACAGGAGCTTCCATCCGAAGCCCTCGTGCGACCGCGTGGCGATGGCGTGCGCGATCTCGGCGACGCCGCCGACGATGAACATCGCGGCGAAGAACAGGCTGGTCGCCAGCGCAGCGGGACCCGGCGCCAGCACCGCGAGCACGCCGGCGACGATCATCACGATACCGAGGACGAGCACCCAGCGCGACGCGCTCTGGCGATCGATCCCTGCCGTGGTCTGAGCCATGACACACCCCCGATGAAGGCATGAACCGCGACGATTCTACCCTCAGCGCGGCGCCGTGCGCTTGCCGGGCAGGTCCAGCACCGGCCGTGACGGCGGCGGTGGCGGCGGCGGCAGGTAGAAGCGCTCGAACTGCGTGACGAGGTCGACGTAATCCTGCGTTTCCGCGAAGGGCGGCACCTGGTTCCCGTATTGCCGCACGGCCTGTTCGCCGGCGTTGTAGGCCGCGAGTGCCAGCGTCCGGTCACCCGCGAACAGCTTCAGAAGGTCGGCCAGATAGCGCGCGCCGATGCGCACGTTGAGTCCCGGATCCATGAGCTTGTCGGCGACCGTGCGCCTCGCGTCCGCCGCCACGCCGTATCGCTCGCCCGTTTCGGGAAGCACCTGCATCAGGCCCACCGCGCCCTTCGTCGACACGGCGGCCGGATCATAACCGGACTCGACCGCGACGATCGCCTTCACGAGCGCGGTATCGAGGCCGAAGGCGACCGCGGTGCGCTCGATGAGCGGCGCGTAGCGGCGCGCATTGGGATGCGTGACGATGCGCCGATAGAGCGGCGAGCGCTCCATCACCGCCCTTGCTTGCGCGGCGGACGCATCGGCCGCCGACGGGTCCAGCGTCGAGCTGCCGCGATAGAAGAGCTGGTAGCGGGCATCCTGCTGCCGCGCCGCGAAATGCACGCGCCCGGCGTCGTCGATGAACGCCCAGACCTCGGCGCGCACGTTCGGCGCGGCCGCCACCCACAGCAACAACGCGAGGCAGGCGCACCACGACGAACGCTGCCGCCGCGCTTGCATCAATCGCGGTCGGGCTCCGCCGGAAGCGCGCGCACCGAAAGCACGCCGTCGATGCCGGAGATCGCGCGCACGACGGCCGCGTCGACGGCGCTGTCGACGTCGACCAGCGTGTACGCCATCTCGCCGCGCGACTTGTTCACCATGTTGTGGATGTTGAGGCCCGCCTTCGCCATGGCCGTCGAGATCTGGCCCACCATGTTGGGAACGTTCGCGTTGGCGATGGCAACGCGAAACGGCGCCTCGCGCGGCATGTCGACGCCGGGAAAGTTGACTGCGTTGGCGATCACGCCGTTGTCGAGGAATTCGCGCACCTGGTCGACGACCATGATCGCGCAGTTCTCCTCGGCCTCCTCGGTGGAAGCGCCAAGGTGCGGCAGCGCGACGACGCCCGGCTCGCCGATCAGCGCGCGGCTCGGGAAGTCGCACAGATACGCGCGCAGCCTGCGCGAGCGCAGCGCCGCGACGATGGCCTCGTCGTCGACGATGGCATCGCGCGCGAAATTGAGCAGCGCCGCGCCGGGCTTCATCAGCGCAAGGCGCTTGGCGTCGATGAGGCCGCGCGTCGCGGCGAGAAGCGGCAGGTGGAGCGTCACGAAGTCGGCCTGCTTCAGGATCTCGTCGATGCCGTGCGCGCGCTTCACTGTCGACGGCAGTCGCCAGGCGGCATCGACGGTGATCTCCGGATCGAACCCCGTCACCTTCATGCCGAGCTTGATCGCGGTGTCGGCGACGAGGCTGCCGATCGCGCCGAGGCCGACGATGCCGAGCGTCCGCCCGGGAAGCTCGTGGCCGGCGAACTGCTTCTTCCCGTCCTCCACCCGCTGCTCGAGATCGGGGGCGGCGCGGTCGAGGGCGTTCACGTACCCCAGCGCGGGCGCCACGTTGCGCGCTGCCATGAGCAGCGCCGCCAGCACCAGCTCCTTGACGGCGTTGGCATTCGCGCCGGGCGCGTTGAAGACCGGCACGCCGCGTGCCGACATCGCCGCCACGGGAATGTTGTTCGTGCCCGAGCCTGCCCGGCCGATCGCCTTCACCGACGGCGGGATCGCCGCGGCGTGCAGATCGTGCGAGCGCAGGACGATCGCGTCGGGATGCTCGATCGCCTTGCCGACGGTGTAGCGCGCCGCCGGGAAGCGATGCAGGCCGTGGCTGGAGATCTGGTTGTAGACCTGGATCTGGAATTTCGCCATGACGGCGTCAGCCCTGCCTGCGCTCGAACTCGCGCATGTACGCGACGAGCGCCTCCACGCCGGCGATCGGCATGGCGTTGTAGATCGACGCCCGCATGCCGCCGACGGCGCGATGGCCCTTGAGCTGCACCATGCCGTTCTGCTCGGCGCCCGCGAGGAATGCGCCGTCCAGCGCTTCGTCGGCGAGCTTGAACGGCACGTTCATCCGCGAGCGGTCCTCCCTGCGGACGATGTTGCGGTAGAACGGCGACTGGTCGAGGTAGTCGTACAGCAGCTTCGCCTTGGCGATGTTCACGCGCTCGATCGCGCCCACGCCGCCCTGCGCGAGCAGCCACTCGAAGACCAGGCCGGCGACGTAGATGGCGTAGGTGGGCGGCGTGTTGAGCATCGAGTCCGCCGCCGCCTGCTCCTTCCAGTGGAACGCCGACGGGGTGATCGGCAGCGCGCGATCGAGCAGATCGTCACGCACGATGACCACGGTGAGTCCCGCCGGGCCCATGTTCTTCTGGGCGCCGCCGTAGATCACGCCGTAGCCGGCGACGTCGACGACGCGCGACAGCAGGTGCGACGACATGTCGGCGACGAGCGGCACGTCGCCGGTGTCGGGCGTAAAGTGGTATTCGACGCCGCCGATCGTCTCGTTCGTGCAGACATGGACGTACGCCGCTCCCGGCGTGAGCTTCCAGTCCGGGCGCGGCGGCACGCACGTGTAGCCGGCGTCGGCCGCGCTCGCGGCGACGTTGACCGTGCAGTACTTCTTCGCCTCCTTGAGCGACTTCTTCGACCACTCGCCGGTGTCGACGTAGTCGGCGACGGCGCGCCCGCCCACGAGGTTCATCGGGACGATGGCGTTCTCGCCGATCGCGCCGCCCTGCAGGAAAAGCACCTTGTAGTGCGGCGGGACGGCCAGCAGCGCCCGCAGGTCCGCCTCCGCCTTCTCGGCAATGGAGATGAATTCCTTGCCGCGGTGACTCATCTCCATCACCGACATGCCGCTGCCATGCCAGTCCAGCATTTCGGCGGCGGCACGCTCGAGGACCACCTCCGGCAGCACTGCGGGGCCGGCGCTGAAGTTGAACACGCGCATGCGAGGGACTCCGGGCTCAGTGCGACGGCGTGGGTGCCGGTGCGGGGATCATCGGCGCCCGGGTGGCGAACTCCTCGTCCTGGGGCTTCGCGGGCAGCACACCGTTCGCCGCGACGCCGCGCAGCACGTCGACGAGCAGCCGGAAGCCCATCGGCGCGAGGGCGCGCTCCCACAGGTCGCGCGCGCTCTCGCCCTTTCTGACGAAGCACCAGTCCTGCGCCGCGATGGCGCCGGCGTCCATCCGCTCGGCCAGGTGATAGATCGTGCCGCCGGCGATCGGATCGCCCTCGCGGATCGTCCATTCGATGGCGGCGATGCCGCGATGCCGGGGCAACAGCGACGGGTGGTACCCGATGCCGCCGAGGCGCGACCGCGCGAGCGCCTCCGCGCTGACCCGTGCGTGCGAGTGCGCGGTGACGATGAGATCGGTGCCGGCGGCGATCGCACTCGCGGGAACGTTCTTCGGATCCTCCAGCACGGCGATCTCCACGCCGGCGGCCTGCGCCGCCTGCGCAAGGCGGTCGTCGGCGGCCGGCACGACGACGCGCGCGATGCCGACGCCCGCGTTGCGGATGGCATCGAATGCCGTCGCGCCGAAGTAGCGCGATCCCACCAGCGTGATCTTCATGCCCCCGCCCTGCGAATAGAGGCCCCGATGATACCGTCCGCCGCGGTGGCGCCCGGCGCGGCCGGTTTACGAGCGCGGGTTTCAGCCGCGGTAGCGCGTGCCGCCGCCGCGCCACAGGCGCAGCAACAGCCAGCCGCCGGCCAGGCCGCCGAGATGCGCGAAATGCGCGACGCCCGCCTGCGTGTTGGTGACGCCGAGGACGAGCTCGAGCGCCGCGTACAAAAGCACGAACACCCTTGCCGGCATGGGAATGGGCGGAAAGATCAGCATCACGCGGTTGTTCGGGAAATAGATCGCGTATGCGAGCAGCAGCCCGAACACGCCGCCCGACGCGCCGACCGTCGGATAGATCGCGCCGGTGAGCGCGGCGACGATGAGCTGGGTGATCGCAGCGGCGACGACGCACACGAAGTAGTAGATGAGGTAACGGCGGGCGCCGAACACCCGCTCGATCGCGCTGCCGAACATGTAGAGCGCGAACATGTTGAACGCGAGATGCATCAGCCCGCCGTGAAGGAACGCATACGTGACCAGCTGCCACGGCGCGAAATACAGGCCGGGCTCGACCTGGGAGGTCGCCAGCGGCCACAGCGCGAACGGGACCACCAGTCCCGGCAGCACGAGCTGGAACAGGAAGATCGCCACGTTGGCGACGAGGAGCGCAGCGGTGACGGGAGGCATGGCGAAATAGGTGGGGGCGTGCGGCGCGGGCTGCAAGCGCCGGGCGTGATGCCCGCAAGCTTGGTCCGGCAAGCTTAGCGCAACCGGGCGGCGCACCGCGGCGAGCATTGCCATCGGCGCCGCTTTCCCGGATCATCGACACTCGCTTGCGCCACTTGCAACATGTTCCGCGGCGACACCGCCAGGGAGCCTCGATGGCCGCCGAATGCACGCACCTCGACCAGATCCGGGTCACGCTGCCGACCACGCACGTCTGCGAGGACTGTGTCCGGATCGGCGCGACGTGGGTGCACCTGCGCATGTGCCTCGTTTGCGGTCACGTCGCGTGCTGCGACTCCTCGCCGAACCGCCACGCAAGCAAACATTTCCAGGCGACGAAGCATCCGCTGGTGCGCTCGATCGAGCCGGACGAGGCGTGGACGTGGTGCTACGTCGACGAGCTGTCCCCCGGCGAGCTCGAGGCGTGACACAGCTGCTCCGCCGGTGCCCCGCGGCGGGCCGCGCCGCCGCCGCGGCCGCGACGCAAGGCGTGGCTGGGGCCACGGTATGGAAACCCGGCTTGACGCAGTCGGCGGCCGCGGCTTCAATGACGCAGCGACGATGAGGGGTGCCGCCATGCCGATCCGCTCTATCCGCTCGATCATCGCCGGCCAGACGCCGGCAACCGCCGTCAAGACGGCCACCGTCGAGGATGCCGCGCAGCAGATGAAGCGCCTGAACATCGGCTCGCTGCTGGTCGTCGACGGCACGCGCCTCATCGGCATCTTCACCGAGCGAGACGCGCTGTTCCGGGTGCTCGCCGCGGGCCGCGATCCCGCGCACACGACCCTCGCGGACGTCATGACGCGGCAGCCGCAGACGATTCATCCCGACGAGCCGTTCCTGCATGCGCTGCGCGTCATGCACGAGGGGCGCTTCCGTCACCTGCCCGTCGTCGAGTTCGATCGGCCGCTCGGCCTGGTGTCGGTGCGCGACGCGCTCGACGAGGATCTCTACGAGCTGCGCATCGACCTCGAGCAGCGCCAGGACATGGGCGGCTGACGCCCGCCGACCGACGCTCGCGCCGACGCCGCACATCGAGAGCGTCCGCGCGCGCTGACCAGGCGCCTGGCACGCTCGATCGCCGGCGCGCGTTCCGCGCACTAGGCCCGCGCCGCTGTCGAGCCCGCCCCCGGCGCGCGGCGGCATCCACGCTATAGTGGCGCGTGGCGACGGCCCTTTCGACACTACTGGCGCGCACGTTTGCGTCGTCGCCGCTTCGCCTGCCGCCGTTTCGCCGCTTCTATTTCGGTTCGATCGGCACCGCCGTCGGCTACACGATGCAGGCGACCGTCGCCGCATGGCTGATGGCGACGCTGACGCCGTCCGCGCTGATGGTGGCGCTGGTGCAGACGGCGAGCACCGCGCCCGCGCTGCTGTTCGGCGTGTTCGCCGGCGCGCTCGCCGACATCGTCGACCGCCGTCGCGTGATCATCGCGACCCAGGTCCTGCTGCTCGTCGCGAGCGCGGCCCTCGGCGTCGCCGCCCTCGCCGACTGGATCGGCCCCGCGGCGCTGCTTGCGCTGACGTTCGTCATCGGCGCCGGCTTCACTTTCTACATGCCCGCGCAGTCGGCGACCATCAACGACATCGTCGGGCGCGCCGACCTGTCGCGCGCCGTCGCGCTGGGGGCCGTCGCGTTCAACGTCGCGCGCGCGGTCGGCCCGGCGCTCGCGGGCGCGATCGCGGCGGGCGTCGGCACCGGCAACGCGCTGCTCGTCAGCGCGCTGATGTTCGTGCCGATGGTGGTCGCGATGCGGCGCTGGCGCAAGCGCGATCGCCCTCTCCCCGGCATCCCCGAGACGATCCTGTCGGGCGTGCAGAGCGGCCTTCGCTATGCGCGGCATTCGGCCGCCATGCGCACGCTGATCGTCATCAACCTGAGCTTCGCGGTGTGCGCGAGCGCCTTCTGGGCGCTGCTGCCGGTGATCGCGCGCGACCAGCTCGGACTGGGTGCGGGCGGCTATGGCCTGCTGTCCGCCGGCTTCGGCATCGGCGCAGTGGCCGGCGCACTGTCGATTCCCCGCCTGCTGGCGCACAAATCGGTGAGTGCGGTCGTGGGCCTCGGCACCGTGCTGTGGATCGTGGCATCGCTGCTCGTCGCCGCGGCGCATCTCACGCTGCTCGCGCTCGTCGGCGCGTTCTGCTGCGGCATGGCATGGGTGAGCGTGTTCGCGAGCCTCTCGGCGGCCACGCAGAGCTCGGCGCCGGCGTGGGTGCGCGCGCGCGCGGTCGCGATGAACCTGGTCGCCGTGCAGGCCAGCCTCGCCGCCGGCAGCGCCCTCTGGGGCGCGGTGGCGTCCGCCACCAGCACGCGCACCGCGCTCGCCGCCTCCGCGGGCGCGCTGCTGATCGCACTCGCCGTGAATCGCGGCCGGCGCGTCCGGATGGGCGAGGAAGCCGACGTCACGCCGAGCCTGCACATGCCCGAGATCGCCATGGTGACCGAGCCGCTGCCCGACGACGGGCCTGTGCTCATCCAGATCGAATACCAGATCGCGCTGGAAAATCTTCCCTCCTTCCTGCACGCGATCAAGCTGGTCGAACCGACGCGCCGGCGCAACGGCGCCGCGAGCTGGCGCGTCTATCGCGACCTCGGCAGCGAGGGACGCTTCGTCGAGCGCTACATCATCACGTCCTGGTCCGAATACGTGCGGCTGCGCACGCGCATGACCGTGGCCGACCGCAAGGTCCAGGATCGCGTGTCGGGGCTGCAGCAGAAGGACGTCCCCATCCGCGTCTCGCGTCTTCTGGGCGTGAACGAGCGGGAATTCCTCGAATCGGAACGACATCGACAGGAGCTGCAATGAGCACCGGGTCCCCGCCGCTCGCGCGCTGCGAACATTTCGAAGGATTGCGACCCGCTGCCCCGCGCACCCGCGGCTGCGAGGAATGCACGAAGCTCGGCGTGTCCTGGATCGGCCTGCGGCTGTGCCTGACCTGCGGGCACGTCGGCTGCTGCGACGACTCGACGCACACGCACGCGACCAAGCATTTCCACGCGACGGGGCACCCGCTGATGCGCTCCCTCGAGCCCGGCGATCGCTGGGGCTGGTGCTACGTCGACAAGCGCCTGTACGACCCGATGCCCCGCGACAGCCTGTGGTCGCGTCTGAAGGCGCGCATCGGCCGGCGCGCGCGCAGCGCGTAGCGGCGACGCGCGCGCTTCAATCGCCGTCGAAGCGGTGCCGCAAGTCCTCGCGCGGCAACGGCCGCGCCTCGTCGGCGCCGCGCAGCGACGCGCGGTCCACGTCGAACACGAGGTCGTAGCATCCGCGCCGCACGATCGACATCCCGTGCGCACGGCAGTCCGCGTCCACTTGCGCCAGGTTTGCGTCGGCCGCTGCGCGATCCAGCGCCTCGACGAGCACGACGTACGGCGACCGCTCGGAGGCCGGCGTGTCCAGTGCCGACGCGAGCGGGAAGCCCGACGACGTGTCGGCCCGACCGAGCGACAGCGCGACGACACCGTCGCGCTCGACGCGGCCGGCAAGCGCGCGGCCCAGCGCCGGCGCATCGACGGCGATGTCCCCCGCGTCGGCGACGAGCGTCCCGATCGCCGCGCCGCGCCCGCGCCCCGCGGCCGCCACGACGTCGCAGGCGTAGCGCCGGAAGGCGCGCAGCCGCGGACGCATCCGCTGCGACCACGGCGTCGGACGTTCCACGACGTCGGCGTAGCGCGGGCTGCGCAGCGCGTCGAGCGAGGCCAGCGTGTACAGCGTGAAATAGCGCCCGGTCGTCCGCTCCGCCGCGCGGTAGCGGCGAGCGTCGACGAAGCCGGGGTTCGCGACGCGCTCCGGCACGTGCTCGAACGTGTGCCACGCCTCGTATTCGGCGTCGCACGCGCCGTCGACGTCGTTCCACAGCGCGACAAAGGCGGTCCCGCGGATGCTCATGGGCGCGACGCGCCGTCAGGGCGCGAGGACGACCTTCGCGGCCGCGCGCGTGCGTGCCAGCTCGAAGCCCTCGAGCGCGCGATCGAGCGGCAGGCGATGCGTGATCATCGCCTGCGCGAGCGCCGCGTGGACATGCAGGAAGTCGAGCACGCGCGGCCACGTCGCGACCGGCGCGCGGTAGGAGCCGCGGATCTCGAGCTGTGCGCGGACCAGCCGCGTCAGGTCGACGCTCGCCGGGTGCGGATGGATGCCGCAGACCACGAGCACGCCACGCGTGTCGAGCACGTCGAGCGCCGGGCCGACGATCGCCGGCACGCCCGTCGCCTCGATCACGACATCGAACCTGCCGGACGCGAGATACGGCGCCAGCGCGTCGGCGAGCGGCCGGTCCGCCACGTCCACCACCGCCTCGAAGCCCATGGCCCGCAGGCACGCGAGGCGCGGCGCGTCATCCCGGCCGGCGACCACGACCTGCGCCGCCCCGGCGGCCCGCGCAAACAGCGCCGCTCCCTGGCCGACGCTGCCGGGACCGAGCACGAGGACGCGGCTGCCCGGCCCGACGCCGCCGGTGGCCACGGCCTCGGCGCTGACGGTCATCGGCTCGGCGAGGGCGACGAGTTCCGCCGCGAGTCCTTGCGGCGCCGCCACGCAATTGGCCACCGGCACGCGCACGCGTGCCGCGAACGCGCCGTCGCGCGTGACGCCGATGCCGCGGCGCGCGGCGCAGCGGTCGGCGTCGCCGCGCGCGCAGGCGTCGCAGCGCCCGCAGGTGACCGAGGGACGCACGGCGACCAGCGCGCCCGGCGCCGGTGCGCCGACGCCCTCGCCCACCGCGCTCACCCGGCCGGCGAACTCGTGGCCGAGCGTCACCGGCATCGCCGCCGCCATGAACCCGTAGCCGGGCGTCCATTCGTAGATGTGGAGATCGGAGCCGCAGATGCACGCTGCGGCCACATCGACGATCACTTCGCCCGCGCCCGGCGCGCCCGGGCGGTTCGACGTCGCGCAGTTCGACGCCGAAGCGCGGCGCCGTTTTCTGCAGCGCTTTCACGCGACCGGGGCGGTGCGCAGCAGCCGCAGCATCTTGAGCGCCGTCTCGCGCCCCTGGTAGTAGCCCGGAACGCGCATCGACTCCGCGAATCCCGCGGCGCGGTACAGCGCGCGGGCGGCGTGGTTGCCCGCGCGCAGTTCGAGGTGCACCGAGACCGCCCCCGCCACCTGTGCGCTTTCGATCAGCCAGGCGAGCAGCCGGCGGCCGATGCCGCGCCGGCGGAACGCGGGCGCGACGGCCATCAGCGCGAGATGCGCGTGCGCGTCGCCGAATTGCATGATGGCGAAACCCGCGAACTCGCCGCGAAGCCGCGCCACCAGCACCACGGTGTCCGGGTCGCGCAGGTATCGCGCGATGAGTTGGGGGCGATAGACCCAGCCGAGGCCGTGCTCGATCGCGTCGCGCGAAAGGAGCGAAATCGCCTGAGCGTCGGCGAGGCGCGCATACGCGATGTCGAGCGTGCTGGTCATCGTCGGCAGGCCGCAGGCGGCGCGTCAGAGCCCGCCCGGCAGGCGCCCCACGCCCGGGAACTTGAGCGCCGGGTGGAGGAGGTCCACCCCGGCGACCAGCCCGAACAGGTTGATCTCCAGGCCTTCGACGCGGGCCAGCGTGACGCCGACGAGGCCCGCGGCCGAGAGCTGCCAGCCGGTGCCGCTCGGCGCGGCGGCGATCGGGTCGGTGAGCGGCAGGTAGTCCTTCCCGATGGCGATCGACGGCAGGTTGAGCGCAAGCTCGGGAATCTCGCGTCCGAGGTGCGCGATGAAGGTGTTGCTGTTGGGTCCGGGCCAGGCGCTGTAGGTGTGCGCGTACGGATAGCGCTGCGCCGCGGCCGGCAGCTTCGCCAGCACGGCCTGCGCATCCCGCCCGCGCAGGTCGCCGATCAGCACCGGCGCGGCACCGTACCACTCCGCGTCCGGCGCGGCGTCGTCCGTGATCGACAGCGCGGAGCCCCCGCGCATGGCGCGCCAGCCGATCACCTCGTAGCGCGTGTAGCGCTTCGCACCGAGGGGCTTGGCGGCCACCCACGTATGGACCGCGAACGCACCCCGCCAGCCGAACGCACGGCTGGCGTACACCTGCACGATCGCTTCGGGATGCGTCGCCGGATCGGGCGCGATGCCCGCGGGGCGGTGCGTCGCCGTGCGCCAGTCGCCGTGCATCGTGGCGCTGCCGAAGGCGAGCGTCAGCAGCGGGCCCGACAGCAGCAATGCCACCACGCCGGCGAGCCACGCGAGGCTCTTCCCCAGGAACGCGAACATCGTCATGCCCCGACGATGCTACACCATGCGTGCGCGGGAAAATCTGCCGTCTTGCGCGGCCCCCCGGTGATCACGGCATACTTGCGCCTCGCAAAGCCCGGGATTCGCTGCCATGAAATCGATGCTCCGCCTCCACGTCGCCCTCCTCGCCGCCGGCGCACTCGTCGCCGCCTGCGGCAAGTCCGAACCGCCGGCGCCCCCGCCGGCGCCGCCTGCGCCCGTCGCGCAGGCGCCCGCGCCCGCACCCCCGCCGCCCAATCCCAACGCCGGCCTGCAGCGCCTGGCGGGCGAGGCCTACGTGTTCACGTATCCGCTGGTGCTGATGGACGTTACGCGCGAGATCGATACCGCGGAAGCGCCGGTGAACACGTTCGACCACGAGCGGCGCACCGCCGACCCGTCGACCAAGGGGATCTACCCGAACCCCGACATCCTCTATTCGCGCGCGTGGCTCGACCTGTCCAAGGAGCCGGTCATCCTGTCGTTCCCCGAATCGCGCGACCGCTACTACGTGATGCCGATGCTCGACGCGTGGACGAACGTGTTCTCCTCGCCGGGCGTGCGCACGACCGGCAACGAAAAGCGCGACTTCGCCATCGTCGGCCCGTTCTACAAGGGCGCGCTCCCCGACGACGTGACGGTGATCAAGGCGCCGACCGACATGGTGTGGGTCGTGGGTCGCATCGAGGCCGCCGGCAAGGGCGGCGCGGCTGCCGCAGCCAAGCTGCAGGACCGGTTCTCCGCGACGCCGCTGTCGAAATGGAAGAAGCGGCCGGGCAAGGCGCCGCCCGCGTCGCACGCCAGTCCCCAGGCGCCGGCCACCGAGCAGGTCGCCAGGATGGACGCGGGCGCCTATTTCGCGCGCGTCGCGTCGCTGTTGAAGCAAAACCCCCCGACGAAGGAGGACGGCCCCATCGTCGAGAAGATGAAGACGCTCGGCATCGTCGCCGGCCAGCCGTTCGACATCGGCAAGCTCGCGCCGGACAAGGCGACGGCGATCGCCGACGGCGTCAAGACCGCGCGCGAGGCGATGGCCCGGAGCGCCGGCAGCAACCTGGGCGATCTGCGCAACGGCTGGTCGATCTACTTGGACACCGGCCGCTACGGCGCGAACTACGGGCTGCGCGCCGTGATGGCGGAGGTCAATCTGGGCGCCAACGCTCCCGAGGACGCGATCTTCGCCACGACGATGTTCGACGCGCAGGGACGCAAGCTGACCGGCGCCAACCGCTACACGATGCACTTCGCCAAGGACGCCGCGCCGCCTGCCGAGGCATTCTGGTCGCTGTCGGTGTACGACGCGAATCGGCATCTCGTGAGCAACCCGATCGCCCGCTACGAGATCAGCGACAAGGACGACATCAGGCGCAACGCGGACGGCTCGATCGACATCCCCATCCAGAAGGACGCGCCCGAGGGCGACAAGGCGCAGAACTGGCTGCCCGCGCCGGCCGGACCGTTCATCGTCATGCTGCGCGTCTATTGGCCCAAGGCGGCGATGCTGGAGCGGCGCTGGACGCCACCCGTGCTGACCCCCGCTTCCTAGCGCCAAGCGATACACCGACGCTGCCCGGCGCGTCGCCCCGGCCGCGCGTCCACCGACGCGCCGCGCTCGACTCAGCCCTCCGCCGGCGCGGCGCCTTGCGCCGACAGCGCGATCATCAGCTCGTTCATCCGGCGCACGAACGTCGCAGGATCGTCGAGCTGCCCGCCCTCGGCGAGGAGCGCCTGGTCGTAGAGGACATTCGCCCACGCATCGAAGCGCTCGCGCTCGCCAACGAGCCGCGCGATCACCGGATGCCTGGGGTTGATCTCGAGAATCGGCTTGGTGTCCGGCACCTTCTGGCCGGACGCCTTCAGCAACCGCGCGAGGTTGCCGCCGACGTCGTGCTCGTCGGCAACGAGGCACGCGGGCGAATCGGTCAGGCGACGGGTGGTGCGCACGTCCTTCACGCGCTCGGCGAGGCTCTTCCTGATCCGCTCGACGAGGTCGCCCAGCTCCGCGGCGCCCGCCTCGTCGGCCTTGCGCTCCGCTTCGTCGTCCAGCGCACCGAGGTCGAGGCCGCCCTTGGCCACGGATACGAGCGGCTTCCCGTCGAACTCGGTGAGGTGGCCGACGACCCATTCGTCGACCCGGTCCGACAGCAGCAGCACCTCGATTCCCTTCTTGCGGAAGATCTCGAGGTGCGGACTGTTGCGCGCGGCATTGAAGCTGTCCGCCGTGACGTAGTAGATCTTGTCCTGGCCTTCCTTCATCCGCCCCGCGTAGTCGGCGAGCGAGACGCTCTCCCCGGCGCTGTCGGCGTGCGTCGATGCGAAGCGCAAAAGCGAGGCAATCCGCTCCCTGTTCGCATGATCCTCGCCGACGCCCTCCTTCAGCACCCGGCCGAACTCGCGCCAGAACGTCGCATACTTGTCCTTTTCGTCCGCCGCCAGGTTCGTCAGCAGGTCGAGCACCTTCCTCGCGCAGCCGCCCCGGATCGTCTCGATGTCGCGCGATTCCTGCAGGATCTCGCGTGACACGTTGAGCGGCAGATCGGAAGCGTCGACGATGCCGCGGACGAAGCGCAGATACGCGGGGACGAGCTTCTCGGCATCGTCCATGATGAACACGCGCCGCACGTAGAGCTTGATGCCGTGCCGGGCCTGCCGGTCCCACAGGTCGAACGGCGCGTGCGCCGGGATGTAGAGGAGCTCGATGTAGTCCTGCCGGCCCTCGACGCGCGCGTGCGACCAGGCGAGCGGATCGTCGAAGTCGTGGCCGACGTGCTTGTAGAACTCGCGATACTGCTCGTCGGTGATGTCCGACTTCGGCCGCGTCCAGAGCGCCGATGCGCGGTTCACCGTCTCGTCCTCGTCGAGCTCGACGTAGCCGCCCTCCTTCCACTCCTCCTTCTTCATCACGATCGGCTGCACGATGTGGTCGGAGTACTTGCGCACGATCGCGCGCAGGCGCGTGCCCGACAGCAGGTCGTCCTCGCCTTCGCGAAGGTGCAGCGTGATCGACGTGCCGCGCGCCGCGAGCTCGACCGGCTCGAGCGTGAATTCGCCCCCGCCGTCGGATTCCCAGCACACGCCGGCCGCGGCCGGCGCGCCGGCGCGGCGCGTCCTTACCGTGACGCGGTCGGCGACGATGAACGACGAGTAGAAGCCGACGCCGAACTGGCCGATCAGGCTGGCGTCCTTCTGCCGGTCGCCGGTCAGCTGGGCGAAGAATTCCCGCGTGCCCGACTTGGCGATCGTGCCGAGGTTGGCAATCACCTCGTCGCGCGACATGCCGATGCCGTTGTCGGCGACCGTGATCGTGCGCGCCGCCTTGTCGTAGGCGACGCGGATGCGCAAATCGCCGTCGCCCGCCAGCAGGTCGGGATGGTCGAGCGCCTCGAAGCGCAGGCGATCGCAGGCGTCGGACGCATTCGAGATGAGCTCACGGAGGAAGATCTCGCGGTTCGAGTACAGCGAGTGGATCATGAGCTGCAAGAGCTGCCTGACCTCGGTCTGGAAGCCGAGCGTCTCGCGGCGGGCGGAAGTGTCGGGGGTCGCGGTCATGAGGCGGGCGCCGGGCGGCGGGCAAGATCCAGGGGGAGTGAATTCTACCCACGGCGGCCCCGCGCGACCCTCGTATACTTTCTTGCATCAACCTGCGCGCAGCACCCGGCGCCTCGTCCAAAGGAACCCGCCCCATGCCCACCTCCCACACGGTCGCCGTGCTCGTCGGCAGCCTCCGCAAGGCGTCGATCACGCGCAGGATGGCGCGCGCGCTCGAGGCCGTCGCGCCCGCCGGTCTGGCCTTCGACGACGTCGACATCTCCGCGCTGCCGCTCTACAACCAGGATCGCGAGGACGCGGTGCCCGAGGCCTGGGCCGCGTTCCGCGCGCGGCTTGCCGACGCCGATGCCGTGCTCTTCGTCACGCCGGAATACAACCGCTCGGTGCCCGGCCTTTTGAAGAACGCGCTCGACGTCGGCTCGCGGCCCAGGGAGAAGAGCGTGTGGAGCGGCAAGCCGGCCGCCGTGGTGAGCGTGTCGCCCGGCGCGATGGGTGCATTCGGCGCGAATCACCATCTGCGCCAGTCGCTGGTTTTCCTCGACATGCCGGTGATGCAGCAGCCGGAGGCCTACATCGGCCAGGCAGCCGCGATGTTCGACGATGCCGGCACGCTGACCAACGACGCCACGCGCCAGTTCCTCGCCAGGTTCATGGCGGCCTTCGCCGCGTGGATCGAGCGCACGCATAAAAGGTGAGCGCGGCGCGTGGCTCGAAGCGCGCGGCGGCGCGTTTCCCCCGGCCGCGCGCAAGTTTGCTATCTTCCGCGGTCTGTGGCGCACGCCGCGCCGCCTTAACCGTCTCCGCCATGACCCAAGCCACCACGACCCGGCGCCCGAACGTGCTCGGCGTCCACTCCCTCGACCGCTTCGTGATCTCGGTGCCCGATCTCGCGCCGGCCGAGAAGTTCTATCGCGCGTTCGGCCTCGACGCCCGCCGCGACGGCAAGCGTCTCGACCTGTACACGCACGGCCATCCGCACTGCTGGGGCAGCGTGTACGAGGACGGCCAGCCGAAGCGGCTCCAGTACCTGAGCTTCGGCGCCTATGCCGAGGATTACGATGCGCTCGCGCGCGCAGGTCCGCGCCGCCGGTGCCGCGGAGCCGCATCCGCTGTCCGACGGCAGCGGCGCGTGGACGCGCGACCCCGACGGCACGCCGATCCAGGTGGTCGTCGGGCCGAAGGTGACGCCGGCCGCCAAGACGTCCCTGCCGCCGGCCGCCGCGCCGCCGCCCGGCAAAGGCGCGGCGCCCAACCGCAGCAAGGCGGCGCCGGTCCACCCGCGGCGCCTCTCGCACGTGCTGCTGTTCTCGCCCGACGTTCCGCGGCAGGTCGCGTTCTACGAGCGAGCGCTGGGGCTGCGGCTGTCGGACCGCTCGGCCGACATCATCGCGTTCCTGCACGGGCCGCACGCGAGCGACCATCACCTGGTCGCCTTCGCCAAATCGAATGCGCCGGGGCTATCACCATTCGAGCTGGGACGTCGGCCGCTTCGACGACGTGGGCCTCGGCGCCGAGCTGATGCGCAGCGCCGGCTACACGCACGGCTGGGGCGTGGGCCGCCACGTGCTCGGGTCGAACTATTTCTACTACGTCCAGGATCCGTGGGGGAGCTGGGCGGAGTACTCGTACGACATCGACTTCGTCCCGGTCGACGTCGACTGGCCGGCGGCCGACCATCCGCCGGAGGATTCCTTCTACATCTGGGGGCCGGCGGTCCCGGACGACTTCATCGCCAATCGGGAAGCGCCGGCGCCAGCATGATTCGTTGATATTCAACCTATAACAACACTATGCGGAGGAATCACATGACTATTGCCCGTCGCCTCGCGCGCGGCCTCGCCCTCGCCTGCACGCTCGCCCTCGTCTCCACGGGCGCAGCCGCCCAAGGCGCGCAGCCGCCGATCAAGATCGGCAGCACGCTCGCGCTCACCGGGCCGCTCGCGGCGACGGCGCTCGTCCACAAGGTCGTCGGCGAGATCTACGTCGATCAGCTCAACAAGCGCGGCGGCCTGCTGGGCCGGCAGGTCGAGTGGATCGTCAAGGACGACCAGTCGAAGCCCGACCTCGCGCGCACGCTCTACGAGCAGCTCATCACCGCCGACAAGGTCGACCTGCTGATGGGTCCGTACGCCACCGGCGCGATCCTGTCCGCGATGGGCGTCGCGCAGCGCTACAACAAGGTCCTCGTCCACCATACGTTCGGCATTCCGTCGATGGCGAAGTACGACGCGCAGTTCCCGGCGTGGTCGCTCGGCGCCGATCCGGCGAACACCGTCCCGAACACGGTCTTCGACGCGCTCGCCGCGTCGCCGAAGCCGCCGAAGACCATCGCGATCGTCACCAGCAAGTTTCCGTCCGTGCATTTCATGTCGGTCGGCGCGCGCGAAGTGGCGAAGAAGCGCGGCCTCACCGAGGTACTGTTCCTCGAATGGGACTTCGGCAACCTCGACTACGCGCCGATCGCCGCGCGCATCAAGGACGCGAAGCCCGATTTCATCTGGGTCGGCGCGATCGGCCTCGAAGGCAACCAGCTGCTCGAGGCGATGAACAAGATCGACTACCACCCGCAGGAGCATTTCTACATGTACCCGGCGCCCGGGCCGATGTCGAAGTCGCCGCTCGCGAAGAACGCGCTGTCGATGACGGTGTTCGAGGAGCACCCGCCCTACACGAGCGCGCCGGGCGCCGAGGAGTTCATCGAGCTCTACCACGAGCGCGCCGCCAAGGCCGGCATTCCCGACACCAACGTCGAGGTGCAGGCGGCGGCGTCGTACACGGCGTGGCAGATTCTCGAGGCCGGCGTGCGCGGCGCGAACAGCCTCGACGACGCCAAGATTGCCGCCTACCTGCGCACGCACAGAATCGACACCATCCAGGGCAAGCTGCGCTTCGACGGCCCGAGCAACTACGGCGACGACCTGATGCAGGTGAAGCAGGTGCAGAACGGCCGCTGGGTTACCGTGTATCCGAAGGACCACGCCGCGCCGGGGGCGACGCTCCAAGTTCAATGACGTTTCCGAGCGGGACGCTGCTCGCGCAATCGGCGCTGTCCGGCGTCTTCATCGGCGGGCTGTACGGATTGCTGGGGCTGGGCCTCGGGCTCGCCTGGGGCCTGCTCCACATCATCAACCTCGCGCATTTCGCGTTCGCCTTCCTGGCGGCGTACCTGTGCTACCAGCTGGCCAGCGTCGGCGGGATGGACCCGCTGCTGACGCTGGCGCTGATCGTGCCGCTGTTCTTCGCGCTCGGCGTCGCCGTGCAGTGGCTGCTGTCGCGCTTCGCGGTCACGCCGCTCAACTCGCTGCTGGCGACGTTCGGCCTGACGGCGATCATCGAGGCGTTCATCCAGTACGTGTGGACGGCGGATTTCCGCAAGCTCGAATCGTCCTACGCGCAGCAGAAGTTTCGCGTCGGCGAGCTGTTCGTGCCGGTGCCGGAGCTCATCACCCTGGTTCTCGCGCTGGCGCTCGCGTTCGGGATCTGGGCGGCCATGCGCTACACGAATCTCGGCCGGGCGCTGCGCGCGCTCGCCGAGGACGCCCCGATGGCCGCGGCCTTCGGCGTCAACCGCCGCGCGCACGCGCTGATCCTCGCCGGCGTCTGCGGCGCGCTCGCGGGCGTCGCCGGCGTGTGCCTCGCGCTGTCGTTCACGCTGACGCCGGCGCAGATCTACGCCTGGGTGGGCGTGGTGTTCGCGGCGGTGATGCTGGGCGGCCTGGGCTCGCCGCTCGGCCCGCTCGCGGCGGGCATCGTCATCGGCGTGAGCGAAGCCGTGACGATGGCGTTCGCGTCGCCCTCGTGGGCGCCGATCGTCTCGTTCTCGCTGCTGATCGCGCTGCTGCTGCTGCGCCCGGGCCGCACCTGAAGCCCGACCGCACGCTCGTCGCCATCGTCGCCGCGGGCGCGACGCTCGCGCTCGTCCCGCTGCTCGGGCTGCCGGCGTTCTACGAGTCGTTCCTCTACCTCGTGTTCCACTGGATCGTCCTCGCGACGTCGTGGAACATCCTTTCCGGCTACTCGGGCTACTTCTCGTTCGGTCACGGCGCGTTCTACGGCGCCGGCGTCTATACGACGGCGGTCCTCGCAGGCACGTTCGACTGGCCGTTCCTGGCGACGCTGCCGGCGGCCGCGATCGTCGCGGCGCTGCTCGGCGTCGGGCTCGGCGCCGTCGTCTTCCGCGTGCGGCACGTGCGCGGCGAATTGTTCGCGCTGCTGACGCTGGCGACGACGTTCGTGCTCGCCACGATCGTGCTGAACACCCCGATCGACGGTGGCCCCGGCGTCTACCTCTCCGGCGTGGCGGTGCCGAAGCTCGCGCCGACGGCGTCCGGCGCGTTCTACCTGATGGCGCTGGGGCTGGCCACGGCAACGCTCGCGATCGCGTACCTGGTCGTGCGCGCGCGGCTCGGTCTCGGCCTGTTCGCGATCCACGACGACGAGGACGCGGCCGAGGTGATGGGCGTGCCGACGTATCGCTACAAGCTGGTGTCGCTCGGCGTCTCGTGCGCGCTCGCCGGCATCGCCGGTGGCATCCAGGCGCTTTTCGTGTCCTACGTGACCGCCGGCGGGACGTTCAACATCACCGTACCGCTGACGGTCGTGCTGATGAGCGTGCTGGGGGGCACGCGCTACTGGGCGGGCCCGGCGATCGGCGCGACGGTGATCACGGTGCTGCTCTACGCGTCGACCGCCGCCGAGCAGGCGATCGTGGGCAAGGCGGCCGTCGGCGCGGTGCTCGTCATCGCGGTCCTGTTCATGCCGGACGGCGTGCTGGGACGGGTCCACGCCTGGCGGCGCCGGCGTGCCCGCGCCCGCCCGCCGACGCAACGGCCGCGCGGCGCGCCCGCCGGGCCGCTGGCCGTTCCAGGCGAGTCCCTGCCGTCGAATCAGGCGCCGCGTGCGGCGGGCGTGCCCCTGCCGGTGATGCCGGCACCGCCGTCATCGTCGCGCGCGTCGCCGCCGCCTCGCACGCCAGGCGCCCCGCTGCTCGCCGTACGCGGCCTGGCCAAGTCGTTTCGCGGGGTGCGCGCGCTCGACGGCGTCGACCTCGACGTGCGGGAGGGCGAGATCCTGGGCGTGCTGGGCCCCAACGGTTCCGGCAAGTCGACGCTGATCAATGTCGTCAGCGGACACTATCGCGCCGACGCCGGCAGCGTGACGTTCGCGGGAACCGACCTCGCCACGTGGCCCGCGCACCGGATCGCGCGCGCGGGGATCGCCCGCACGTATCAGATCCCCCGCCCGTTCGCGCACCTCACCGTGCACGACAACGTCGCGCTGACGGCGATGTTCGGGGCGGCGGCGCTCGATCGCCCGCAGGCCGATGCCGCGGCGTCGCGCTGGCTGGCATTCACCGGCCTGCCGGCACGCGACGGCGCCATGCCCGGCGACCTCAACCTGCACCAGACCAAGTTCCTGGAGCTCGCGCGCAGCCTGGCTGCCGGTCCGCGCCTGCTCATGCTGGACGAAGTCCTGTCCGGCCTGACGCCGGCGGAAATCGACGAGGCCGTGGCGCTGATCGGACGCATCCGGAGCCACGGCACGACGATCGTCCTCGTCGAGCACGTGATGCGCGTCGTCACCGCGCTGTCGGACCGGATCGTCGTGCTCGACCAGGGCCGCGTGCTCGCCGAGGGCAGCGCGGCCGATGTCATGGCGCGCAAGGACGTCGCCGTCGCCTATCTCGGCGAAGCCCATGCTTGAGGTTCGCGGCCTCGAGGCGGATTACGGCGCGGCGCCCGCGGTCCAGGACGCGTCGCTGTCGCTCGCCGCCGGCGAGCTCGTGTCGATCGTCGGTCCGAACGGCGCCGGCAAGACGACGCTGATCAACGCGATCGGCGGACTTCACCGGGCGAGCGCGGGATCGATCACGATGGCGGGACGCGACCTGACGGCGCTGCCGCCGCATCGCTTTTGCACGGCCGGAATCGCGCTGGTCCCGGAAGGACGCCGCCTGTTCACGCGCATGACCGTGCGCGAGAATCTCGAGATGGGCGCCTACGCGCCGGCGGCCCGGCGCGGCGCGCGCGATGCGCTGGAGCGCGTGTGCGCGCTGTTCCCCGCCGTGCGCGACAAGCTCGGCGCGCTCGCCGGCCTGCTCTCCGGCGGGCAGCAGCAGATGGTGGCGATCGGCCGCGCGCTGATGGCGCAGCCGCGCGTGCTGCTGCTCGACGAGCCGTCGCTCGGCCTGTCGCCGCTGCTCGTGAAAGCGATGTTCGGCGCGATCCGCGAGGTCAACGCCGGCGGCACGGCGGTGCTGCTGGTCGAGCAGAATGTCGCGATGGCCCTCGAGCTCGCCGATCGCGCATACCTGCTCGAGGAGGGGCGCATCGTCTCGCACGGCGCCCCGGCCGACGTATTCGCCAATCCGGCCTTGCGCCGTGCCTACCTCGGCGCGGCGCCCGCCGTCGCTTTCGACCCGCCCGCACGGGACGGCGCATGACCCAGCCGCACGGGATGGCGCATGAGCCCAGCCGCACGGGATGGCGCATGACCCAGCCCCGCGCTCGGCGTCATTGTCGCGCGGCGGGTCGATCGCCTGGCCTGGCCGTCAGCCGGCAGCGGCCGCACCCGCCAGCCACGCCGCGCCCCGCGCGTACAGCGCGTCGACCTCGGGGCCGGTGAGCTGCGGCATGTCGCGCTTCACCGCATAGCCGATCGCCGTCTGGATATAGGCGAGGTGCCGGTAGCCCGCGGGAAATGCGGCGAGCTTCGCCGCGTCCAGCGTCAATCGCGCGCCCGGATCGAGCGGGTCCACCCGATCCTTTTCGTAAATGGGCTGGCGCAGGACCAGGCCCCATCGGCCGCCGCGCTTCTCGAGGAAATCGTAGAAGCGTCCAGTGCACACGACGTCGCAGAGGACGCCGTGGACCGGGCCCCGCTGGGAGATGGTCATTTTCGTCTGCGCGACCGCGCGCTCCCCGGCGAGGTCGATCGACGTGCCGCCCAGGAAGTGCAGGATGCTCACGCCCTTCTTCCAGCCTTCCTGCGTGACGCGGATGAACTCCTCCGCCGGACCCTGGAACCACGTCGCCATCATCACGCCGTCGTCGTGCCAGACGGTGCGAAAGCGCGTCCAGTCGCCCGCGTCGCGCCATACGGCCCAGTTCTCGATCAGCTCGCGTATGTGCTGCCGGTCCTCGCGTTGCGCATTCACGTCCGTTTGGTCCCTGCGTCGCCTGTCGTGCCGCGAAGCGTAGCCGATTTCAGGCACGCGTTGACGCTCGGGCATAATCGAGCGGCGGCGCGGCGCCGCGCGGACGAGGACGGCCATGAGCACACGCGGATTCACCGGACGCCGCCCCGCGGCGGGAACGGCGCAGCGATTGCCGCCGGGCCAGTCGTGGACCGACGACTTTCCCGTGCTCTCCTTCGGCCCGACGCCGGACGTGGACCTTGCGCGCTGGACCTTCACGCTCAAGGACGGAGCGCGCACGCTGGCGCAGTGGAGCTGGCGCGAGTTCAACGCGCTTCCGCAGACGGCCTGGCGCGGCGACATCCACTGCGTCACCAAGTGGTCGAAGCTCGACACGCAATGGGAAGGCGTGACCGTCGACGATCTGCTCGCCGCCGCGGGCGTGGCGCCGCCCTCGGCCTTCGCCCTCGCGCAGTCGCTCGATGGCTACGACACCAACGTGCGGTTCGCCGATCTCGCCGGCGGCAAGGGCATGGTCGCGATTCGCTACGCGGGCGCGCCGCTTGCCGCCGAGCACGGCGGGCCGGCGCGGCTGCTCGTCCCGCATCTCTACTTCTGGAAGAGCGCGAAGTGGGTCAACGCGCTCAAGTTCACGGCGCGCAACGAGGCCGGCTTCTGGGAGCTGCGCGGCTATCACGACCGCGGCGACCCCTGGCGCGAGCAGCGCTACACGAACGATCCATGACGGCGGCGCCCGCAGCGTCGCCCCTCGCCTGGCGTGCGGTCGCGGTCGCGCGCGTCGATCGCGCGACGCCGCGCGTGGTACGCGTCGTGGTGGAGACACCGTTCCCCACGCACGTCGCGGGCCAGCACGCGGACGTGCGCCTGACGGCCGCTGACGGCTACCAGGCGCAGCGAAGCTATTCGATCGCATCCGCGCCGGGCGATCCGCTGCTCGAGCTCGCCATCGAGCGTCTCGACGACGGCGAGGTCTCGGCCTACTTTCACGACGTGGCGCAGCCGGGCGACGTGTTCGAGATGCGCGGGCCGATCGGCGGCCACTTCGTCTGGCGCGAGCGCGACGGCGGGCCGCTGCTGCTGATCGCCGGCGGCTCGGGCATCGCGCCGCTGATGTCGATGATCCGCCACCGGGACGTCACCCGGCGCGGGCTGCCGACGCTGGTCGTCTATTCGTCGCGCACGTGGGACGACATCGTCTATCGGGACGAGCTGCTGGCGATCGAGGCGCGCGACCCGGCGCTCGAGCTTGCGCTGATCACCACCCGCGAGCGGGCGCGCCGGCCGGGCGACCACGAGCGGCGGCTCGATCGCCCGCTGCTCGCGGCCATGCTGTCGGGCTGGGGACACGCGCCGTTGCATGCATTCGTCTGCGGCGCGAATGCCTTCGTCGCGACCGCCACGGCGGCGCTGGTGGCCGAGGGCGTGCCCGCGGCGCGCGTCCGGGCCGAGCGCTACGGCGGCGCGTGATTCCACGGCACAGCTGCTCGCGGCGCAGCTGCTCGCGGCGCCGCCTCCCGCCGCGCTCGCTCGCGCGCGCCGGTTCCCGCGTCCCGCTTCAGGCGTTGCCGGCGACGAGACTCCGCAACGCGGTCATGTCGAGCAGCTTGACCACGCGCCCCTGCACCTGCACGAGGCCCTCGCGGTGCAGCTGGGAGAACAGCCGGCTCACCGTCTCGAGCTTGAGCCCGAGATAGCTGCCGATCTCCTCGCGGGTCATCCGCAGCACGAACTCGGTCGACGAATAGCCGCGCGCGCGATAGCGCCGCGTGAGGTCGAGCAGGAACGCGGCGAGGCGCTGCTCGGCACGCATGGTCCCGAGCATCAGTATGATGTTGCGCTCGCGCGCGATCTCGCTGGCCAGCAAGCCGTGGATGGTGCGCTGGATGCGCTCGCTGTCGCGCGCCAGCACCTCGAGGTGCGCGAACGGCATCACGCAGATCTCGGTGTCCTCGAGCGCGATCGCCTCGCAGTTGTGCGTTTCCGAGCCGATGCCGTCGATGCCGACGACCTCGCCGCGGATGTAGTACGCGGACACCTGCTCGCGGCCGTCCTCGGTCAGGAGCACCGTCTTGCACGAGCCGGAGCGGATCGAGTAGAGGGCGGTGAACGGATCACCCGGACGGAACAGCGTCGCGCCCTTGAGAAGCCGCCGGCGCATCGAGACGGCGTCGTCCGCCGCGCGCACACCGAGCGGAAAGCAGTGCAGCTCCAGGCTGCACGCGGCGCAGTGGCACGCCGCGCCGGCGCCGTCGCGCTTCGCGGGGATCACCTGCGCGATCGTGCGTCGATAGAGATCACCCGTGTCGATGCGTTCCAACGTGGCTGCCGATGTCATCGCTGTCTCCCTGTCGATAGCTGCCGTGCAGTCAGTGCCGCGCCGACTCGATGCCCTCGACCAGGTCGCGGATAAGGCCTGACTCGGTGCTCTTGTCGAGGAAGTGGTTCGCGCCGGCGGCGAGGCACGCGCGGCGGTACTGTGGATTCGCGTGGTTCGTGAGGACGACGAACACGATCTCGGGCGCGCGCAGGTGCACGGCACGCAGCACGTCGAGGCCGGTTCCGCCGTCGAGCTGGTAGTCGAGCAGGACGCAGTCGGGACGCGCTTCAAGAATGCCGGCGATGGCATCGGCCGGGTTGGCCGCCGTCCCGACGACGGACACGCCCACGATCCCGCCGACGATCTCGGCAAGGCGCTCGCGCATCGCCGGCAGGTCGTCGACGATGTAGACGCGGGCGCCTCGGCGGGCGCCTCCGCTAGCGCGCGGGCTGGCACGTGGACGTGGGCCGGTGTCTTGTTCCGAGATCATGGCAGCGATTCTCGGAGGCGCGGCCCCGCGCGGTCCATCGGCCGCCGCTGATTGCAGCGATCGGGGGCGCCTGATTGTCGGGGTCGGGCGGCCCCGCGCCCGGCTAGGATTCCCCCTACCCCGGTGTCCGTCCCGTCAGGCCAGCGGCTCCGGTCCCTCGGCCAGCTGGTGACGGATCGCGTAGCGCACGAGGTCCGCGGCGTTGGCGACGCCGAGCTTCTCCATCAGCCGCGCCTTGTGCGTGCTTACCGTCTTCCCGGACAGGTTGAGCTCCGCTGCGATGTCGGTCACCGACGCGCCCGCGACGAGGCGCTGGAACACCTGGTACTCGCGGTCCGACAGCGCGGCGTGCGGCGGACCTTCGGCATGCGGCATTGCCGACAGCGCGAGCTGCTCGGCGACCTCGGCGCTGATGAACGCGCCGCCGGCCGCGACCTTGCGAATCGCCGACACGAGTTGCGCCGAGGCGCTCTCCTTCGTCAGATAGCCCGACGCGCCCGCCTTGATGGCGCGCACGGCGTATTGGTGCTCCTCGTGCATGGAAAGAACGAGCACGCGCAGCCGCGGCCGCTCGGCCTTCACCTGCCGGATCAGCTCGGTGCCGCTCTTGCCGGGCATCGACATGTCGAGCAGCAGCACGTCGAATTCGTGCTCGCGGACGCGCTGCATCACTTCGTGGCCGTCGGCCGCCTCGCCGGCGATCTCGATGTCGCCCGCGCCGCGCAGAAGCTCCTTCAGCCCCTCCCGCAGGATGGTGTGGTCGTCGGCGACGACGACGCGGATCATCGGCCGGGCGCGCCGATGCAGCGGACGCCTCGATGCGTGATGGCAGCGTGCATGCCGCCGATTATAGACAACGGTCCCGCACCGGACCGGGGTTCGTGCCTCGCGGGGCGCGGTACCATGACGTCCCGACGACCCCGCGCTGTCCCCTCCTGGACGCTTCCGGCATGCTCGACCAGCCGCCTTCGCCCGTCCGCGCGCCATCGCCCGGCATCTCGCTGTCCACCGCGGCGCCGCAGCCGGGCGAGCACAGGCTCGCCGGCGCCGCGGTCGTGGTGTCGGTGATCGCATTCCTCGCCGCTGCGCCCTTCGCGCGCGTCCCGCTGCCCACGCTGCCCGCCTTCATCGCAGTCCACCAGGCGGCGATCGCCATTTCCGGGCTGATGACGGCAGCGCTGCTGCTCACGCTGTTCTGGACGCTTGGCTCCGCCGCGCTGCTTGCGATCTCGATCGGCTACCTGATCACCGGCTTCATGGCCGCAGCCCAGCTGCTGACGTATCCCGGCATGTTCGCGCCAGACGCCTGGGGCGTCGCGGGCGCGGGACGGATCTGGCTCTACCTGGCGTCGCACGCGATATTCGCGCTCGCCATCCTCGCGTATGCGCTGCTGCGGAGGCGTACTGCGCCGCGGGCGGTGCTGGCCACGAAGCCGGTGCTCGTCGTCGTCCTCTGCGCCGGCTTGGCGCTCGCACTGACGCTGGCGGTGGCCGCGCTCACCGATGTCAGCGCCGTCGGGCTGCCTGCGCTGGTGCGCGACAACCGCTATCTGCCGACGATGCTGCCGCTCGCGGCGTCGGTCTGGACGCTCAACGTCGTTGCGCTGATCACGCTCTGGCGCAGAAAGCCCCATGCGGTGCTGGACCTCTGGCTCATGGTGGCGACCTGCGCATGGTTGTTCGACATCGCGCTGTCGACCATGCTGAACGCCGGGCGCTTCGACTTCGGCTACTACGTGGGACGGACCTACGGCGTCCTCGCGTCGATGTTCGTGCTGATCGTGCTGCTCGCCGAGAGCGCGCGCGCGTCGGCGCGGGGGGTCGGGCACGCCGAGCAGAACGCTGCCGATGCGCGCAGCCAGCTCGCCGGCATCATCGACTCCGCGATGGACGCCATCATTACCGTCGACGACCACCAGCGCGTGGTGCTGCTCAATGCCACCGCCGTGACGCTGTTCGGATGCCCTCGAGACGAGGCGGTGGGCGCGCCGCTCGAGCGCTTCCTCCCCGAGCGCTACCGCACGGCGCACGCCGAGCACGTGCGGCGCTTCGGCGAAGGCGCCGAGCAGTCGCGCCGGATGGGGTCGCTGCGCATCGTCACCGGCCTGCGCGCCAGCGGCGAGGAGTTTCCGATCGACGCGTCGATCTCGCAGGTCTCGGTGCAGGGGCGCAAGTACTACACGGTGATCCTGCGCGACGTGACCGAGCGGCAGAACGCGATGGAGGCGCTCCAGCGCTCGCGCGAGGAGCTGCGGCAGCTCGCGAGCGTTGGCGCGACAGCCCGCGAGCAGGAGAAGAGCCGCATCGCGCGCGAGCTGCATGACGAGCTCGCGCAGTCGCTCGCGATGCTGCGGATGGACGTCGTCTGGATCAGGGAGCGCGCCGAAGGCGCCGATCCGGCCGCCCGCGCCAAGCTCGCCGCCATGCAGAAGCTTCTCGACGAATCGGTGGCGGCGACCCGCCGCATCGCGGCGGACCTGCGCCCGCTGGTGCTCGACGATCTCGGCCTCGTCGCGGCGATCGAATGGCTCACGCAGAAGTTCACCGAGCGCTACCAGATCGAATGCAAGGTGACCATCGACCCGCCCGACATCGAGCTCGCCGACCCGTACGCGACCGCGGTCTTCCGCATCGTGCAGGAGGCGCTGACCAACGTCGCGCGCCATGCGGGCGCGACGCGCGTGACGATCGAGGTGCGGTCCGACGGGAAGAAGATCGCGCTGCGCGTCGAGGACGACGGCCGCGGCTTCGACGTGACGCACCCGCGCAAGGCGACGTCGTTCGGGCTCGTCGGTCTGCGCGAGCGCGTGCATCTGGTCGACGGCTTCATGACGATCGACAGCGCACCCGGACACGGCACCCGCATCAGCGTCCGCGTCCCGCTGCCGGCGGAGGCCGCCCCCGGGGGCCGGCGCTAGACGCCGAAGGGATAGGTGTCCGGCAGGCCGTCCAGCGCGTGCGTCGGGAGCGGCGACACCGCGCTGGTGCGATCGAACCAGACGTACTCGTCGAACTGGCGCGGCAGCGACGCCTGGAAGTAATGGCTGGCGAGCTCCGACTCGGGCCGGTAGATCACGCCGATCGCGCGCTCGAGGCGCGGCGCGGTCAGCGCGTCGACGGCGTCATGTCGGAGCGGATTGCGCAGCGGCAGCAGCCACCGCGCGCCGCCTGCTTCGTGGCACAGCGCCTCGTAGCTGTCCGGTAACGCCGGCCGCACCCGCTTGATCTCCAGCGGTCCGTCCCATTCCGACGCGGCGGCGACGGTGCCGTCGTGCGTGCCGAACCCGATCGAGTACATAGCCGTCCCGAAGTCGTCGCGGGAGAGCTTGCCGAGATTGTGCTCGCCCCGTGAAGCCATCTCCGTGGCCGACGCGTCGCCGACGTGCGAGTTGTGCGCCCAGACGACGCCGCGGCTCTCCGGGCCGTGAAATGCGAGCAGCGTCTTCAGCGTGTCGAACATGTGCGAGTCGCGCAGGTTCCACGATTCGCGCGAGCCGTAGTACATCACACGGTAGTACCGCTCGGCGTTGGCCACCAGGCGCGCGTTCTGCACCGCGTCGAGAAAGCGCTCCCCGTCGTGCTCGGCGTACGCGCGCTGCTTTTCGAGCAAGTCGCCGAGCATCGTCACGACCTCGCGTTCGCACGACTGGTAGCGGCCGGTCAGCGCGGCGTGCCCATAGACGGCGGGGTCGGACTGCCATGGCGTCAGGCATGCGTAGCGGTGGCGAGCGACGCGAGCGGTCGCAGGGTCGACGTCGTCGAGGTAGCTCAGCACCGAGCGGATCGAATTGTGCAGGCTGTAGAGGTCGAGCCCGTGAAAGGCGACACGGCGTTCCGGCGGCGTCTCGCCGTTGTGTGCCCGCAGCCAGTCGACGAATTCGCGGACCTCGGCATTGCGCCACATCCACGTCGGAAACCGCGCGAACGCCGTCCAATCGGATGGCGGATACCCGGCGTGGCGGACGTAGTGGTCGATCCGCGCGGCGTCGGGCCAGTCGCCCTCGATCGCGACGAATGCGAAGCCTTTCCGCTTGACCAGCGCGCGCGTGATCCGCTGGCGCATCCGGTAGAACTCGGAGGTGCCGTGCGTCGCCTCGCCGATCAGGACGACGCGCGCCTGCCCGATGCGCGCGAGCAGCGGCGCGAGATCGGCCTCGTCGATCGCGGCGAAGTCCTCGCGCGCACCGGCGAGCCGCCGGGACAGCTCGGCGTCCGTGGGCGCGGCCGGCGCGTGCCGTCCCGCCGCGGCGCGTCCCTCCGGCGTCCATCCCTCTGCGCCGATCAGCGGGACGAAGCGCACGTCGGCGAGCTCCTCGGTCAGATAGTCGTCGGGGCCGACCCGCGTGACGCGCACCAGTTCCTGCGTCCTGCGGTCCCTGCCGACCGGAATGACCAGCCTCCCGCCGATCGTGAGCTCGCGCTTCAGCGTCTCGGGCACCTCGGGGCCGCCGGCGGCGACGACGATCGCGTCGTACGGCGCGTGGTCGGGCCAGCCGAGCGTGCCGTCGCCGTGCAGGACGTGGACGTTGACGTAGCCCAGCCGGGCGAGGACCGCCGCCGCCTTCTCCGCGAGCTGGCCGATGCGCTCGACCGTGTACACGTCGCGCGCGATCCGCGACAGCACCGCCGCCGCGTAGCCCGACCCGGTGCCGATCTCGAGGACGCGCTCGCCGCCCGCAAGGCCGAGCGCCTCGGTCATCAGCGCGACGATGTAGGGCTGCGAGATCGTCTGTCCCTCGGCGATCGGCAGCGGTGCGTCCTCGTAGGCGAACTCCGCCATCGACGGCGGCAGGAAGGCTTCGCGCGGCACCGTGCGCATCGCCTCCAGCACGAGCTCCGAGCGCACGCCGCGCGCGGCAACGGCGTGCTCGACCATGGCGTGGCGGCGTTCGTGGTAGGCGGCGCTCATGGTCGATTCCGCGAGCCCGGCCGGCCCGACGCAGCCATCATGCGCGCTGGCATGGCGCCGACCCTTGACGCCGGTCAAGCGCGGTCGTCGTGCCGCGAACCCCGAACGGTACGGCTCCGCGCGGCGGTGATGACGAGGCGAACGCGCGGCGCGTCGATCTACCAGCGCGCGCCGAATGCGCGGCGCAGCGCGTCGATCTCCCGCTCGTCGAGCGGCACGGGTTGCGGCGACGCCGCGCACATCAGGCGCGCGGTCTCCTCCAGCTCCTCCAGCGCGGCCATCGCGGCCGCGGGCGAATCGTGCCAGACGTTAGGACCGAGGCGCGCGAGCATCACGGCGCGGATCGGCGCGCCCGACTCGCCGTAGCGCGCGATGGCCTGCGCAACGAGCGACGCCAACTCCGGCGCACCGGGCCGATGGTACGGGATCACCGGCACGCGCCCGACCTTCATCACGAAGTACGGCGTGATCGGCGGCAGCAGCTCGCTGCCGTGCGCCCGCAGCGTCAGCGCGACGCAATGCGTGCTGTGCGTATGGATGACGCACGCCGTGCCGGCATCGAAGTGCCGCGCCGCGGCGTAGATGGCGGCGTGCAATGCGAGCGTCTTGCTCGCGCGATCGCCGCCCGACTGGTGGCCGTCGGGCTCGACGCGGGCGAGCCGTGCCGGGTCGAGAAAGCCCAGGCAGGCGTCGGTCGGCGTGATGAGGCAAGCGCCGTCGTCGAGCCGGACGCTGATGTTGCCCGACGTGGCATGCACGTAGCCGCGCTCGAACAGGCTGCGTCCGACGCGGCAGATCTCCTCGCGCGCGGCACGCTCGTTCATCGAAGCTCCGCGAAGGCCCGGGTGAAGAAGTCGTCGGCACCGAAATTGCCCGACTTCAAGGCGAGATGCAGCGCGACCGGCTTCTCGGCGTGGCACCACGGAACGCCCGGGTCGATCTGCGGCCCGATCCGCAGTTGCGCGATGCCGAGCGCCTGCACGCAGGCGCCGGCGGTCTCCCCGCCCGCGACGACCAGCTGGCGAACGCCCTGCCCGACGAGCCGCCGCGCCGCCTCCGCCAGCACGCCCTCGACCAGCGCGCCCGCGCTGCGCGCTGCCGAGGCGCGCCTGGACGGCGTGGACCGCGGCGGCGTCGGCGGTGGAATAGACGAGCACGGGCCCGCCGGGAAGGCGCTCGCGCGCCCAGCCGGCCGCCTCGCCGGCCACGTCACGGCCGGCGGCGATCGCCGCGGGATCGACGGCGAATGCCGCGCCGCCGCGGTCGATGAAATGCCGCACCTGCCGCTGCGTCGCCAGCGAGCAGCTGCCCGACACGATCGCCCGGGCGCCGTCCGCCGCCGGCAAGGCGCTCGCGGCATTCGAAGGGGCAAGGCCGAAATTGGCCGGGAGGCCGATCGCCACGCCCGAGCCGGCGGTCACGAGCGGCAGGCCGGCAAGCGCCGGGCCGAGGCGCCGCAGATCGTCGTTGGACACCGCGTCGACGACGGCAATGCCCACGCCGCCCGCGCGCAGCGCCGCCATCCGCGCCGCGATCGCTTGCGGGCCCTGCGCGACGACCGCGTAGTCGATCAGGCCCACGCGCCGGCGGCACTGCGCCTGCAGCACGCGCACGAGGTTGGAGTCGGTCATCGGCGTCAGCGGGTGGTTGCGCATCCCGCTTTCCTGCAGCAGCAGCGTCGCCGACGAACAGATACCCCTTGAACACCGTGCGCTGGTTGTCGGGAAACGCCGGCGTGGCGATCGTGAAATCCGCGCCCGGAACGTCGGCCAGCGCGTCCATCAGCGCCTCGGTGACCGGTCCGATGTTGCCGCGCGGCGTGCTGTCGAACGTCGAGCAGTACTTGAAATAGATCTGACGCGCGCCTCGCGCGCGCAGCCAGTGCAGCGCCGCGAGCGCTTGCGCGACCGCCGCCGCGCTGGCGATCGTGCGCGACTTGAGCGCGACGACCACGGCGTCGGCATCGCCCTCCACGTCGCCGTCGGGCACGCCGATCGCCTGCACCACGCGCATTCCCGCGCGCACGAGGTTGTTGGCGAGATCGGTCGCGCCGGTGAAATCGTCGGCGATGCAGCCCAGCAGGATCGTCTTCATGGCGAAGCGCGGTTCACGCGGCCGGCGGCAGCCGCGGCGCCCGTTGTTGTATCAGATCGACGCCGTTTCGGCGAGCGACGGCGCGGGGTCGCGTGCACCACTGCGGCGCCGCAGCGGCCAGAGGCTCGACAGGTCCGCGGCGCTGCGCACGACCAGCGTGGCGAGCTCGCGCACGCGCGCGTCGGTCATGCGCACGCTCGGCCCCGCGATGCTCACCGTGCCGAGGGCCGGGCCCCCGTCGCGCGGCCGGATCGCCGCCGCCAGCGCCGTGACGCCCGGCTCCGCCTCGTTGCGCGCCAGCCCGTAGCCGCGCCGTGCCGTCGCGTCGACTTCGCGCAGCAGCGCGCGGGTCGAGCGCAGGACATTGGGCCCGTACCGGTCGGCGTCGTCGAACGCGCCGTTGCGCACGACGTTGCGAATCGACTTTTCTCCACCGAGCGTGGCGAGGTAGGCCTTGCCACTCGCCGTCGCGTACAGCGGCACGGTGTTGGTCGACAGCGACGGCTGGTAGACGAGACCGCCGGTGGCGCCCTGCGCATGGGCCACCCAGACGAGCGACGCGGCGTCGACGACCGCGAGCCGCACGAACTCGCGCGCACTCGCGCGCGAGGCGATCGAGCAGGGGCTGGCAGATGTCCGGAATGCCGGTCGCGACGTAGAAGCGCTGGCCGAGGACGGCCAGCCGCATCGTGAGGCGGTAGAACCCCGTTTCCGCATCCTGCTCGGCCCAGCCCAGGTCGACCAGCGTCGCCAGCAGCCGATGCGCGCCGCTTTTCGGCAGCGCCAGCCGTTCCGCGATCTTCCCCGAGCGGAAGGCTGCTCGCGTGCTCGGCGAGGAGCTCGATGATGCCGAGGCAGCGCTCGGCGGGAACGTGGGCCATGGCGCGGCGCTTCGCCTTCAGGGCCTGCCCGGCACCAGGAACGCGATGAGGGCGTCGACCTGCCCGGCGTGCATGTCCTTGCCGGTCACGACCGGGCAGCCGCAGCGCTGCGCATGCGCGATCAGCGCGGTCGAGGTCCCGAGCACGACGACGTCGCCGACCAGCGTGTCCGGCGACAGCGCGCCGAGAGCCCGCCGGCAGTCCGTCGCGGGGCTGCATGCCCACCGGCGAGGCGTTCACGACCATGTCGGCGTTCGCCGACGGGGCAGCTCGCGGCAGCGAGCGCGCACGCCGGGAATGCCGCCCGCAGCTTGTCGACCAGCGCCTGCGCCTTGCCCGCCGCCGGATCGACGATGTCGATCGACGCGGCCCCGGCTGCGGCCAGCGCGCAGGCGATGGCGCTTCCCGCCCCGCCCGCGCCGAACAGCGCCACGCGCCGGCCCTCGAGTCGCTGCCCCTTGCGCTGCGCCGCGCGCACGAAGCCGGCGCCGTCGAACATGTCGGCCGTCCAGGAGCCGTCGGCTTCGCGCCGCAGCGCGTTCACGGCGTCGATGCAGCGCGCCGTCGGTCCGAGGCGGGTCGCGAAGCGCACGAACCGTGCCTTGAACGGAACCGTGACGAGCAGCCCGTCGAGATTGCGGAGTCGCATCAGCGCCGGCACGACCGCGTCGAAGTCGTCGGCGGCGACATGCGCCGGTATCAGCACCGCGTCGATCCCCGCCGCGGCGAAGCGCTCCGAGAAGACCTCGGGCGAGCGCACCTGCGCGATCGGGTCCCCGACGATCGCGAACAGCCGCGTGGCACCGGTGATGCTCATGCGCGATCCGCCGTGTCGCGCTCGGCGTGCCAGCGCGCCACGCGCGCCGAACGGAACGCCCGCGGCTTGCGCAGGACGTCCGGCGCCAGTCCCATGACGCCGGGCGCGAAGATCCGCGCATCCATCGTGCGCAGCGCCGGCGCCATGGCGGGCCGGAAACCCATGTGCGCGATGACGTCGCGCCCGGCGTCGAGCCCCGGCGCGATCTCGATCAGCTCGAGGCCGTCGGGCCCGACGCGGAATACCGCGCGCTCGGTCACGAACAGCACAATCTGGCCGCGCGCGCGCCCGATCGCCGCGCTGTAGCACACCTGTTCGAGCCTGGGCACGAACTTGCGGTGGCGGCCCTCCTTGCGGATGACGGTGCGGCCGTCCTCCCAGCCGACGTCGAGCTCGCCGGCGGTGAGCGTGCCGCCGAACACGACGCATCGGGCGTTCTGGCTGATGTTGATGAAGCCGCCGACGCCGATGATCCTGCTGCCGAAGCGGCTGACGTTGACGTTGCCCTGCGCATCGACCTCGGCGAACGACAGGAATGCGAGGTCGAGCCCGCCGCCGTCGTAGAAGTCGAACTGCGCCGGCTGCTCGATCATCGCGGCGAAATTCTGGCCGCCGCCGGAGTCGCGGCCGGTGATCGGCGCGCCGCCGATGATCCCCTGCTCGTTGGTCAGGTAGACGGCGTCGAGCAGGCCCTCCTCCGCGGCGATCGTCGACAGTCCCGTCGACACGCCGGCGCCGAGGTTGCAGATCGCCCCCGGGTAGAGCTCCATTGCCGCGCGGCGCACGATGACCTTGCGCGGCCCGAACGGCAGCGGCTGGATGTCGCCCGCCGGAATGCGCAGCTCGCCGGAGTAGCTGGGATCGTAGTACGTCGCGTACGTCTGCCGCTGCCCGGGATCGACGACGACGAAATCGACGAGGATGCCGGGAATCCTCACGTCCTTGCCGTGCAGCGTCCCGCGCTTCGCCATCCGCTTCACCTGCACGACGACGATGCCGCCGGCGCGGCGGGTCGCCTGCGCCATCGCGAGCATCTCGCCCAGCACCGCCTCCTCCTCCATCGTCACGTTGCCGTCCTCGTCGGCCGTCGTGCCGCGCAGGAAGGCCACCGACAGCGGGATCGGCTTGAACAGCAGCCATTCCTCGCCCGCCAGCGTGACGACCTCGACGAAATCGAGCGGCGTGCGCGGGCTCTGCCGCGCGCCCTGCTGGCGCGGATCGACGAACGTGTCGAGCCCGGTCTTGGTCAGCAGCCCCGGGCGCCCGGCCGCCATGTCGCGCATCAGTTGCGACAGCACGCCCTGCGGAAGCGTATACGCCTCGATCCTGTCCTCGGCCGCGAGGGTCACGAGGCCGGGGGAGTCGACCAGCGCGCTGGTGATCGCGCGCTTCAGCAGGCCCTCGTGCGCGAGGTGCGAGGCGCCGAGCGCCGCCCGGTCGCCGACGCCCACGACGCTGATCGACGTCAGTCCCGTCGGCTTGCCCTCGGCGAGGAAGCGCCGCTCGACCGCGGCGAGGAGCGCCTCGGGCACCGCGTGACCGCCGCCCGAGCCGCTGATCAGAATCGCGTCACCGTCCTCGATCAGCTGCGCCGCCTCGTCTGCCGTGATCTTTTCCATGTCACCGTCCGCGAAACGCCGGCTCGCGCTTGGCGAAGAACGCCGCGACGCCTTCGTGCAGGTCGCTGCTGTCGAAAATGCGCTGCTGCGCGACCGTCGACATCGACAGCGCGGCGTCGAGCGGCATGTCCTGCGCGGCATCGACCAGCGTCTTGGCGAGGCGGTTCGACAGCGGCCCGCGCGCGGCGATCGTCGAGGCCAGCCGGCGCGCACCCTCGAGCGCCGTGCCATCGTCGATCACCCGTTGACCAGTCCCCACGCGAGCGCGCGCTCGTCGGCGATCATTTCGCCGGTGAACAGCAGCTCCTTGGCGCGGGCCGGTCCGACGAGGCGGGTAAGCCGGACGGCGCCGTTGCCGGCCAGGCCGCCGAGACGCGACTCGGTGAGCCCGACGGCGACGCCGCGCCGCAGCACGCGCAGGTCGCAGGCGAGCGCGAGCTCGAAACCGCCGCCCAGCGCCGGCCCGTCGATCGCGGCGATCGTCGGCATCGGCAGGCGGGCGAGCTGACGCAGCACCATGTCCTCGAACAGGATCTTGTGCTCGCTGGCGTCGCGCCGCAGGTGCGTCGAATTCCTTGATGTCGCTGCCTGCGCAGAACGCCCGTCGCATTCCCGCCGTGCAGGATGACGCAGCGCACGTCCTCGCGCGCCGCCAGGTCGGACAGCACGCCGCTGAGCGTGCGCAGCAGCGCGCGCGTCACGAGGTTCAGCGGGCCGTGGTCGAGCGCGATCTCGGCGATCGCGCCTTCGGCGGCGCAGGTGAACGCAGCGCTGCGCCGCCCATCGGTCACGCCGGTGCCCGCTCGCGGCACGCCGACGCCGTGCAGCACGCCCATGCGCTCGAAATGGCGGTGGATGCGATCGACGTAGGCGCCGAACTCCGGCGCGTCGCCGAGCACGATCGGTCGCGGCCGCGGCAGCTCCACCGATCATCTCCTCGACGACTCTCGCCCGGGCTCGGGACTCATCACGAGCATGCGGTCCGACAGGCCGACCGCCTCCTCCACGCTGTGCGTGATGAACAGCACCGTGGGGCGGCGCCGCAGCCACAGCGCCTCGAGGTCCGTGCGCACCTGCAGGCGCGTGAGCGCGTCGAGCGCGCCGAACGGCTCGTCCATCAGGATCAGCGACGGATCGTGCACCAGCGTGCGGATCAGCGACACGCGCTGGCGCATGCCGCCGGAGAGCTGCCGCGGATACTTGTCCATCGGCGTGCGTCAGCTGCAGCTGCTCGAAGAGCTCGCGCGCGCGCGCCTCGATCTTCCTGCGCGGCAGGCTGCGGATGTCCGCCTGCAGCATCACGTTGTCGAACGCGGTGCGGAATTCCAGCAGCAGGTGGTCCTGGAAGGCGATGCCGACGTCGGTGATCGGCTTGGTCACGCGTCTTGCCGCCGACGACGATGTCGCCGTGCGTGCGCTGCAGCAAGGCCGGCCACCATCAGCATCAGCGTGCTCTTGCCGCAGCCGGACGGGCCGACGACCGAGATGAACTCGCCCGCCGTCGATGTCGACGGTGATTTCCTTCAACGCGCGGAACGGCTTGTCGCGTGTCCTCGCCGAACGTCTTCGAGACGCGGCGGATGCGGATCGGCACGCCCGATCTCGGCGCGCTCGGCGGCTGCGCGCAGCGGGCTCTCCGCTCAGTGCGCGGCGACTCCCGGAGGCGGCCGACGGCATCGAGCGGCACCTTGGACACGAGCAGCGCCTTGCGCCCCTGCTGCACCACGTCGCCGTCCTGGTTCACGACGGTCGACGTCGAAGGTCGCGATCGCCTGCGTCGGGCCGCGACCGGCTGTCGCGCAGCTCGGCGATCGCGTAGTTCACGAAGATCGTGTCGCCGATGAAGATCGGGCCGACGAACTTCCAGTCGCTGATGCCGAGGAAGGCGATCGGCCGTTTCCCGCAGCTCGCCCGTGCGCGCCCACATGAGGCCGTGCGCGTAGGCGAGCCCGAGCATCCCGTGCGCGACGCGCCGGCCGAACTGGCTGGCCTTGGCGTAGACGTCGCTCGTGTGGAGCTCGGAGAAGTCGCCGGTCAGTCCGGCGAACGCCACCAGGTCGGCATCGGTGATCGTGCGCCCCGGGCTGCGGAACGCCATCCCGACGTGCAGGTCCGCGTACCGGTAGCCCGGACGGCTCGACGTGCGTGGCTCCATCGCTGCGCTCCTGTGCCGCGGCCCGCTCACTACTTGCAGGCGACGCAGTCTGCGAGCCGGCGGCAGGTAGTCGTTGGTGTAGTAGCTCTTCGGATCCTGCCCGCGGGCAGCAGCTTGACCTCGGCCAGCAGGTCCTGGCTGCGCGTCCAGTGCGCGTCTTCCGCCTTGCCGATGTACTTCGCGCCGCCGCTGCAGAACAGCGGCGTGATCGCCGCCAGCTCCGCTGCCGCGAGCTTCTCGTTCACCTCGGGGAACACCTGCTTGAGGTCCTTGACCGCCTGCTCGGGATGGTCGAGCGCGAAGCTCCAGCCCTTGAGGCTCGCCGCGATGAACTTCTTGACGCACGTCCGGGTTGCTCCTTGAGGAAGCTGTTGGCTGGCGAAGATCGACGTGCTGACCGTCGGCACGCCGTAGTCGGCGAAGCGGATAGGTGTCGAGCTGCGCGCCCTGCGCCTCGAGCCTGGATCTGGTAGGCGTCCATCGAGCCGAGGATCGCGTCGACCTGGCCCTGCAGCAGCGCCGGCACCATGGACGCCGGCGGCATGTTGAGCAGCGTCATGTCGGTTTCCTTGAGGTTGTTCGCCTTGAGGAACAGCGGCAGCATCGTCGTCTGCGACGAGCCCGACGGGCACGCCGACCTTCTTGCCCTTGAGGTCCTTGACCGACTTGATGCCGGTCTTCTTGAGCGCCATGACCTCGTTGGGGTTCGACTGGTAGATCGTCGACACGACCTTCATCGGCGCGCCCTTGGCGATCAGCTGGCTGACGGCGACCGCGTCGGCGTACGCGAGCTGCGCGCGGCCGTTGGCGACCAGCTGCGCGGTGTTGCCCGAGCCGTTGCCCTGGACGATCGTCACGTCCAGGCCGGCATCCTTGTAGTAGCCCTCGCCGAGCGCCGCCGCGAAGCCCGCATTGGGGCCGCCGGCCACCCAGTTCAGCTGGAACGTGACCGGCGTGGCCGCCGCTCGCGCCCGCGCTGGCGGCCATTGCGACGGCGGCGATGGCGCCGATCGTCGCCGAATCTGCGAATCGATGCACGCATGGTGGTGTCCTCTCGAAACAGGGTTTGTCGTGAATGCCGCGGACGCGCAACCCCGAGGCGCGCCCGCGCTAGTTGTTCTTCGCCCGCTGCCATGGCGTCATGGCCCACTCGCTGAACTCGACCACGTAGTTGATCGCGATGCCGATGACGGTGAGCACGACCAGCACGGCGAACGTGAGCTCGATGTCCATCGTGCTGGTGCCGCGCAGCAGCACGTAGCCGAGTCCCTTGTTGGCGCCGACGAACTCCGCGACGATGGCGGCGGTCGCGGCGATCGTCGCCGACGTCTTCACGCCGGAGAAGATCACCGGCAGCGCCGCCGGCAACCGCAGGTAGCGGAACGTCTGCCAGCTGCGACGCGCCCATCGACTGGGTCAGGTAGAGCAAGCGGTTGTCGAGGATCTGGAAGCCGCTGATGCTCGCGAGCAGCAGCGGGAAGAACGTCATCAGCACGGTGAGCAGCACCTTCGACTCGATGCCGAAGCCGAGCCAGACAGGAACAGCGGCGCCACGGCGATCTTCGGCACCAGCTGCATCAGCATGATCGGCGGATAGACGATCTGGCGGGCGAGCAGCGACAGGGCGATGACGAGGCCCAGCGGAATCGCCGTCACGAGCGTGAGCGCGAAGCCGAGCGATGATCTCGGTCAGCGTCACGACCGAGTGCGTCCACAGCATCGGCGCGTCGGTCACGATGCGCTGCGAAGACCGCGACCGGGCCGGGCAGCAGGTACGCCGGGATCTTGAACGCGTAGATCACCGCGGCCACCACAGCACGACCATCGCGACGAACGTCAGCGGCGGCAGCAGGCTCCATCCGATGCGTTCGAGGCGCCGCCGCGCCTTCGAGCGGCGCGGCGCCGCCGCATCGGCGAATGCCGGCGCAGCCGGCGGCGCTTCCCAATTGTCCTGCCGGCGAAATTCGCGCGCCTGGCCTGCGGGCGTTGCCAACGAAGGAGCCTCCGGATTGCCTGGTGTCGTGCGGCTCCTCGTCGCGTGGGAGCCGTTCCCGGGCGATCGCGCTCGCCTGCACGCCTGCGGTAATCGCCGGATCCAGCGCCGCCATGACGACAGCGTGACGACAGCGCTCGATGATTGAATGCTATTCCAACTTGCCCGACCGCACAAGGCGGCTCACGGCGCGGTGATTCGGATGCACCCGCGCGACGAAGAATGTTACGGCGATCGGGTTGACCGGACGCAAGAACTGAATTACCGTTCACAGGTTTACGGAACAGGCTCGTCGCGGCATGGCGTATCGCAAGACCGAAAGCGTCAGGGCCCGCCTCGCCGACAAACGCCACCGCATACTGGCGGCGGCACGCACGCTCGTCGGCGAAGGCGGCTGGCCCGCAGCGCAGGTGAGCCACGTGGCCGCTGCGGCCGGACTCGCGACCGGTACCGTCTATCGTTACTTCCCGTCCAAGGCCGAGCTCTTCGTCGAGGTCCTGTCCACGGTATCGCAGCGCGAGGTGGACGTCCTCGAGACGATCGCCGACGGCACCGACACCGCCGCCCGGCGGCTGCACGCGGGGGCCGCCGCGTTCGTCAAGCGTGCAATGCGCAATCGGCGCCTGGCGTATGCGCTGATCGCCGAGCCCTGCGATCCGGAAATCGACCGCGCACGGCTCGTCTACCGGCACGCGATCAGCCTGCGGATCAGGCGCATCGTCCGCGACGGCCAGCAATCCGGCGAGTTCCGCGCCGATATCGATCCGGATCTCGCGGCCACGGTGATCGTGGGCGGCTTCATGGAGGGGCTGATCGGGCCGCTCTCGCCGCTCAACGCCGGTGTCCGCGCCGCGCACGACGACCGCTCTTCGGTGCGCGCGCTCGCCAGCGCCATCGCGGACCTCTGTTGCGCATCCGTCGCGGCGGCACGCGGCCCTGCACTGCACCTTCACACCATCAACCCCTCATCCAGGAAACGGGCATGAACGCACCCACCCGCGCTGCACAGTTTCGTCCCGAGTCGGGCAGCCATGCGACACACGTGGTCCGCAACCAGGCTGCCCCGGCCAGCGGCTTCAACGCGTTCGACGGCGACGCGGTGCTCGCCTCCGCGATCGGGCGCGAGGCGCCGTGGGCGGCCGCGCGGTGCTCGGCGCTCGGCCGCCTCGTCGGCGACGAGCGCGTCCAGGAGCTTGCGCGCCTCGCCAACCGCAATCTGCCGGAACTCGTGACGCACGACCGCTACGGCCACCGCATGGACTGGGTCGAGCTTCCACCCGGCGTGGCACGAGCTGATGACGCTCGCGTGGCGCACGAGGTGCATGCGCTGGCCTGGAACACCCCGGAACCGCAACCGCACTACGCGCGCGCGCTTCTTTCGTTCTTGTGGAACCAGGTCGAGCACGGCACGGGCTGTCCCACCGGCATGGCGTACGCGGCGCGCGCGGGATTCGAAGCCGAACCGGCCCTGCGCGATCTGGGCCGACAAGGTTCGCGGCAATCGCTACGCCTTCGACCGCCGCGAGGTCGGCGACAAGCCGGCGGTGGTCGTCGGCTACGCGATGACCGAAAAGCAAGGCGGCTCGGACTTGCGCGAGACGCAGACGGCCGCGGTGTTCTCGCACAGCGACGACTATCACGGCGGCACGGCGCACTGGTACGCGCTGACCGGCCACAAGTGGTTCTGCTCGGTGCCGCAAGCCGACGGATTCTTCACGCTGGCCCGGGTCAATGGCGGGGTCACCTGCTTCTTCCTGCCGCGCACGCTGCCGGACGGCAGCTACAACCGCTTTTTCATCCAGCGCCTCAAGGACAAGTGCGGCAACCAGTCGAACGCTTCGAGCGAGATCGAATACCGCGACAGTCTTGCGATCCGCGTCGGCGAGGAAGGCGCCGGCATCCGCGAGATCCTGTCGCACGCGCACCTGACGCGGCTGGATTTCGCGATCGGGTCTGCCGGGTTGATGCGTCAGGCACTGACCCTGGCGCTCAACCATGCCGGCACGCGCGAGGCCTTCGGCGGGCCGCTCTTGCATCAGCCGATGATGGCGGGCGTGCTCGCCGACATGGCCGTCGAGGTCGAGGCAGCCACGCTGCTGGCCCTTCGCGTCGCGAAGGCGACCGACCATCTCGGCGAGGAGGGGCAGGAACGGCGTTCGCCCGCGTGGCCACGCCGATGGCGAAATTCTTCAACTGTGCGCGCGCCCCCGCGATCGCGTACGAGGCGTTGCAGTGCCACGGCGGCAATGGCTTCATCGAGGAGAATCCGATCGCGCGACTGTATCGCGAGGCGCCGCTCAACAGCGTCTGGGAAGGCACGGCGAACATGATGTGCATGGACGTCCGCCGCGCGCTGCGCAGGGACGACGCCTGCCGCGACGCGCTGTTCGCCGAATTCGCGACCGTCCGCGGTTGCCACGCGGACTTCGACGCCTATATCGGGCGCCTCGGCTCGCTCGTCGATGCCATGGCCGACGACGAATACCTGGCGCGCCCCGGGACCGAGGCGCTCGCCCGGGCCGTGCAGGGTGTCGAGTTGCTGCGCCACGCGACCCCCGACGTCGTGGAAGCGTTCATGGCGACGCGCCTGCGCGGCGCCGTCGCGCAATGGGGGAGCGCCTTCGGCACGTGCGGTGCCGCGCTTCCGAAGGCGCGCGCTGATGCGATCGTCGAACGGGCGCGCGTCGTGCGCTGAAGCGGCCCGGCCGCCGGTGATGCAAGCGAGCGCCAACGTTGCCTGCCACGCTCTTCCGCCGCGGCTTCCAGGCGATGGGCTCGCCGTGCGAGCTGCAGTTGTTCGCTGCCAACCCGCACGATGCGCAGCGGGCCGCCGCCGCCGTCGTGGCCGATATCGAGCGGCTCGAGCAGCGCTACTCACGCTATCGCGACGGCAGCCTGCTTTCATCGCTCAATCGCGTTGCGGCGAGCGGTGGCAGCATCGAGGTCGACGCCGAGACCGCCGGGCTGCTGAACTACGCGGCGACGTGCTTCGAGGAGAGTGGTGGCCTGTTCGACATCACGTCGGGGCGCTTGCGCGGCGCTTGGAACTTCACGGACGGGACCCTGCCCGACCCCGCGGAGGTGGACCGTCTGCTCGCGCACGTGGGCTTCGACAAGCTCGCCTGGGCGCCGCCCCGCCTGAGCTTCCCCCAGCCGGGGCTGGAACTGGACCTCGGCGGCGTCGTCAAGGAGTACGCGGCTGACCGCGCCGCAACGCTGTGTCGCGAATGCGGCGTACAAAGCGGCTTCGTGAATCTCGGCGGGGACATCGCGATCGTCGGTCCGCGCCCGGACGGCGACACCTGGCGCATCGGGCTGCAGCATCCGCGCGCGCCGGGCGAGGTCGCGCGCGTGGTCTCGCTCGACCGTGGCGGTATCGCGAGCAGCGGCGATTACGCGCGCTGCATCGTCATCGACGGCGTGCGTTACGGGCACATCCTGAATCCGCGCACCGGGTGGCCGGTGCGCCACCTTGCCGCGGTCAGCGTGCAGGCGGATCTGTGCATCGTCGCCGGTAGCGCGTCGACCATCGCGATGCTGAAGGAGGCGGACGGCCCGGCGTGGCTGGCGGGGCTCGGTCTGCCGCACTTGTGGGTCGACGTCGACGGCAACATGGGTGGGCCTCTCGCCTGACGCGACGCCGCGCTCGCCGCATCGGTGGATCGTTCGCCACGACGGCCGCGCGCATGTGAGCATCGTCCTACGGCGCGTACTTCGTCCTGCCGACGGACAATACGCGCGAAATGGCCGAACATCGGACGCACGCGTGAAGGACCGCGCGTGTCCATCCAAAGGATTGCCCATGAAAGTTCAGGACATCATGACCCGCGAGGTCGTCGTCGCGTCTCCGGCCGACAGCCTGCAAAGCGCCGCGCAGCTGATGGAGAAGAACGATTTCGGCCTCCTTCCGGTGGGCGAGAACGATCGGCTGGTCGGCATGCTGAGCGACCGCGACATCACGATCCGCGCCGTCGCGCGCGGACTGGCCCCGGACCGCTGCAAGGTCGGCGAGGTGATGACCAGTGAAGTTCGCTACGTCTACGAGGACGAGTCGGTCGAGGACGTCGCCCGCAACATGGAAGACCTGCAGGTCCGGCGCCTGCCGGTGTTGAGCCGCGACAAGCGCCTGGTCGGCATCGTGTCGCTCGGCGACCTCGCGCTGGCGCGGCCCGAGCCCGCGGGAGATGCGCTCCAGTCGATCTCGGAGCCCACCCACTGACGAGAGGGAAACCCATGCCCGACAAGGAAACGCTGAAGCGGGCCCGGCGCGATGCACGGCAGGGCAAGGCCGCGTCGACGCAGGCCGGCGAATTCGTCCGCGAGGAGATTCATCACGTGCGCGAAGGCAAGCACGGGGCGCGCTCCGCCAAGCAGGCAGTCGCCATCGGCCTGTCGAAGGCGCGTCGCGCCGGCGTCAAGTTGCCGCCGCCCCCCGACGGCGAGTCGACGTCGTCCGCCGTCGCGCGCAAGCGCGGCAAGAAAACCACTACCGCGCGCAAGCGCAGCGGGAACACCACTGCGCGCAAGCGCAGCAGTGAAACGACGGCGACGCGCGCGCGTGCCGCCAGCATGGCGCTCAAGAAGGAGGGGAAGCGCGGCGCCTCGCACGACGCGCTGTCGCGCCAGGCGCGCAAGTCCGCCGCCAAGCGGGGGCCCGCCAAGCGCCATGCGTCAGCGATGAAGGCGGTACGGACCAAAGGTCCCGCTACGCGATCGCGCGCCGCGAAAAAGGCTGCGGCAACCCGGCGCAAGGCCCGCTGAACGCCGCCACAAACCATGATCCGCAAACTGCACTCAGGACAGTACCGGCTCTACTCGCGAAAGCTCGATCGCAAGACCGGCAAGCGGCGCAACCTCGGCACGTTCGCCACGCTGGCGGCGGCCCGGCAGCACGAGCGCGAGGTCCAGTATTTCAAGCGACACTAGCGCGGCGGCGTTCCCGCACCGCGTGCCGGCGCGCGCAGCGTGAGGATCGTACGGACGATGTCGCCGCCCAGTTCCGCGACGGCATCGCCGAAGCGTCCGACCACGGCATCGTAGCCGTCCGCGTTCAGGCGACCGTGAAAACGGGTGCGCCCCGACCGCGATTCGTCGTCGCGGGTCCGGCGCACCGTGTAGACCGCGTCGAAATCGACCGATTCTCCGGGCGCGGCGGCGAACGTCAGCACGACGACGCGCACCCGATAGTCGGGGATCGCGCTCGACGCCTGTCCGAGCAGCGCAACGCGCGGCGTGCCGAGCAGCGCGATCAGGTTCGCCACCAGGGCCTCGCCGATGCCGTCCTGCAACGGCGCTGCCCAGCGGGCATAGTCTTCGAGCTCGAGCCGCTGCGACCCGGCGCTCACCACGATCTGCGGTCGATCGACCGCCGCCGGCACCGCGACCGGATCGACGACGACCGATAGCTCCGGGGCCGCCGCGCCGGGCGGCGCCGTCGCACGCAGCGCGTAGAAGCGCGCCGGCGGCGACGCACAGGCGGCCATCACCAGCGCGACGGCGCACGCGACGATGCGCTGTGCGATGCGCCGCGTCATCGCGGGCCGCTTTCCGCGGGCTTGCCGCGAATCAGCGAACTCGGCTGCCGCTCGAGCTCGTCGGCCAGCACCCGCACGCTTCGCGCCGCGCGCGTGAACTCGTGCAGCGCGTCGCGCAGCTCCTGCACCACCGCCGCGTCCGGACCGAGCAGCGTGGCGTTGGCGCCGTCCATCGCGCGCTCGACGGCGCCGATCGCGCGGCGCAGCTGCTCCACGTCCGCCTCCAGCGCCGGCAGCAGGCGCACGCCGGTGTCGTTCATCACCTTGGTGACGCTCGCGAGCGTCCGATCGAGCGCCTCGAGGTCCTGGCGCATCAGCCGGCCGATCTCGTCCAGCGGGAGGCGGTCGACCCGCGCCATGATGCGTGCAAGGCGCGCTTCGAGATCGGCCGGCTCGCTTTGCACCGTCGGCAGTTCGGGCAGCGCGGCCGCAAGATCCAGGCGGGCCTTCGTCCCTGTGCCGTGCGCGTGGTAGTCGAAATCGACGTAAGGCTGGCCGATGAGCAGACGCCCTTTCTTGAGTTGCGCGCGCAGCCCGCCGTCGACCAGGCGCTGCAACAGCACGTCGAAGGCAGCTGACCCGCCCGCGAGCACGCCGCTTGCGCCCTTGCCCGCGGCCGCGTTGCCGCGTCCCGCGCTGACGGCGGCGCCCTTGCCCGCATTGCCGCTCCCCACGTTGCCGGCGGCGCCCTCGCCTCCGGCGACGATCGTGTGCGCAAAGATCTGCTCGGGATGGAACGTCACGACGACACGGCGGCGGAAGCGATCGTGCGCCGGATCGAAGGCAAGACCGACCCCGTCGACCTCGCCCACCGGCAGTCCGAGGAACGTCACGGGCGCCCCCGCGACCAGACCGTCGAGCGATTCGTCGAAATGGAGCACGAAGCGCCTTCCGCCGGCCTCGTTGGTGCGCATCGCGGTGTCGTGATCGCGGTACAGGCGAAAGACCGATGCCGCGGCGGCGGGCTTGTCGATCGCCGCCGCCGGCGGCAGCGAGAAGGCGACGCCGCCGAGGAGCAGCGCCGCCAGCGATTCCGTGTTGACGTCCAAGCCCTCGGGGCCCAGCGACACGCGGATGCCGCTCACGTTCCAGAAGCGCGTTGCGGTAACGACGTACTTGTCGTACGGCGCCTCGACGAATGCCCGGATGCGAACGCTCTGGCCGTCGGGCGCGAGATCGTAGCCGGTGACCTGCCCCACCGGCAGGCGCCGGTAGTAGACCGGCGAGCCGATGTCCAGCGATCCGAGGTCACGGGCCTCGAGCACGAATTCCCGCCCGGGCCGGTTCGTGGTGAGCGCCGGCGCATCGAGCCCGACAAAATCCGTCCGCCGCTTGCCCGACGTACCGGCCTCGAAGGCGATGTAGTTGCCGGAGAGCAGCGTCCCGAGTCCGGACACGCCGGTCAGGGTGATCCGCGGCTTGACGACCCAGAACTTCGCGTCGTCGACCATGAGTCCCGCGGCGCTGGCCATGATCTTGGCGGTGACCTGGACCTGCGCGAAATCGTCGGTGAGGCGAACCGCCGTCACCTTGCCGATGTCGACGTCCTTGTACTTGATCACGGTCTTGTCGGGCTCCACGCCGGATGCCGACTTGAAGACGATCGTGATCGTCGGCCCTTCGCTCAGGAAGTGCGAGATGGCGATGCCGATCGCCACCGCGGCGACGACGAGGGGAACCAGCCATATCGCCGAGATTCCTGCGCGCGCCGGCGGCATCGCGCGCGCCTCGGGCAGCCGGTCGAGTTCCGGGGTCTCAGCCACCCGCTTCCCCGCCGGCGTGCGCGGCGTCGAAGATGAGCCGCGGATCGAACGCGCGCGTCGCGAGCAGCGTGAGCACGACGACGACCATGAAGAATCCGATACCCGGTCCGGGTCGGGCATGCAACAGCGGCGGCAGCTGCACCAGCGCCACCGTGTACGTCGCGACGAAGACGTCGAGCATCGACCACCGCCCGATGAGCGCAATGACGCGATACAGGCGCGCGCGCACGCGCAGGTTGCGCGCGCTGCGGCGCTGCACGCCGATCAGCAGATAGGCGAGCGCGGTGATCTTGCCCAGGGGGATCACGATGCTCGCAACCAGCACGATCAGCGCCAGCGGCCACGAGCCGGACCGATAGAGCACCTCGACACCGCCCAGGATGGTGTCCGACTGCGACCATCCGAATCCCGTCGTCGTCAGCACCGGCAGCGCGTTGGCGGGCACGTAGAGCATCGCCGCCGCCACCGTCAATGCCCACGTCCGCTGCAGCGCGCCTTCGCGGCGCCAGGCGAGCCGGCTTCCGCAGCGCGGGCAATAGCCGGGCTTCGCGGCGCTCGTCGGCCGCGACAGCAGGCCGCAGCCCGCGCACGATGCGAGTCCCGCGCGGGCCGCGCCCGGCATCGCAACGCTCACGTCGGCACTCCCGCGTCACGGACGAGCGTCAACTGCGCGTCCGCCGTGCGGCCGTCGACCCACGGCACGCGGCGCCAGATTTCGCGCACGTCCAGGGTCGCGAGCGCGGCGGTCTCCAGCGCAACGAACGCGCCGAGCGCATAGATGCCCACGCCGGGGACGATGCTCGCCACCTGCGCGATCTTGGTCACCGCCACCAGAAGGCCGAGCAAGGTCAGGTCCGCCATCGACACGTGGCCGAGCAGGTTCGCGCCCAGCAGCCAGTCCCCGACCCAGCGCGGGACGCGCGTGCGACGGGCCGCGACCAATACCGCCAGGAACAGGGCGACCTGTGCCGCCGGGCCGGCCACCGCACAAAGCGCGACGACCGCCGCCGTGACTTCGCTGCCGTGGCGCCACATCGCGACGGCGCCGCCGATGAGGGTCGTGCTCGATCCTTGCCCGAGCGCCGAAACGTCCATCAGCGTCGTCGTATTGGCAACGAGCAGGGCGATGGCGGCGGCGGCGAGCAGCGCAAGCGGGCGGTCGATGGAATCGTGGCGCCGGGCGAGCGCCCGGCCGCATTGCACGCAACGAGCCGTGCCCCCCGAGGCGAGCGGCGGCAGGCGCTGAAGCAGATCGCAATCGGGGCAGGCAATGGGTTCCATGGGCGCCCGCGCATGGCCCGGCGTCCGCGGACGACGCCGACCCCGCATCTGCGAGACACGGCCGTGCCGTGCGGAGTTCCGTGCTTGCTCGCTCAACCGTGGCCGGGGGTGCACCAGGCTGCGCTCGCGCGCCGCCGCCCACCGGCCCGATCATCACGGCCCGATCACGCCAGCAGCAGCCACCTGCCCCACGCACAGAGCGCGACGCCGACGCCTGCCGGCGCGTGGCTCGTGCTCATGGCGCGTAGGAAAACGGCGCGTAGAAGCCGTTGCGGTCCGACACCTCGATGCTCATGCCGTGATCCGCATACCGGTAGTGCTTGCTGCGGGCGACGACGAGCGGCTCGCCGGGGGCCAGGTTCAGCGGCGGATTCGTGATCACCGTATCGCCGCCGTCCCCGCCGTCGATCGCCTCGATCTCCGCGCGGCCGAGGTCGCCCACGCGGATGCTGCGCCGGCGTCCTTCCGCCTTGAAGTCGATGGGCACGCGCCGCACGCCGGCCACCTCGCCGACGAACTGCGCGATCTGCGCCATCAGCCCGCCCTGCTTCCCGGCGAAGATCTGGGTCAGGGCGTCCGCCTGGGCGTCGTCGGCGCGCTGGTCGAGATAGAGCGCGACGCGCCACTTGGTCTTCAGCATGTGGCCGTCCGCATGCGCCACCAGCGCGACGTTGAGACCGTCGAGCCGCGTGGCGTCAAAGCGGCCCTCGTCGATGTGCCACCCCGCAAGGGCCGTGCATCTTCCCTCGGTGGGCGGGCCACCGAAATTGCACGGGCACGCCGCCTCGCAGTTGCAGGTCTCGAAATACGAACCCTCGAGTTTCCAGTCGGAAGCCATGTCGGACTCCTTCCGGCCGCCGTTGAACATGCCTACGCGGCCCTGCGGCGGAGGACCGCGCGGCGAGCGGGCGGCGGACGCGCTGGCGCCCGCAGCGCGCTGCTTCGGATCGGCTGAGACCACGCGCGGCGCGACGGCGTTCCCCGGGGGCGAGCCGTGGCGTGGAGCGGTTACAATTTCGCCATGATGCAGCCAGGCTATCTGCGCCACCCGACGTTGCACGGCGACACGTCGCCTTCGTCTGCGACGACGATCTCTGGCGCGTCGCCGCCGCCGGCGGCGTCGCCCGGCGGCTGACGGCCGGCCTGGGCGAGCCGTCGACGCCCGCGCTCTCGCCCGACGGAGCGTGGATCGCCTTCGTCGGCCGCGACGAGCAGCATCCCGAGGTCTACCTGATGCCGGCCGACGGCGGGGCCGCGCGCCGGATGACGTGGCTCGGCCCGGACGTGATGGTGCGCGGCTTCACGCCCGACGGGCGGATCCTGTTCGTCATCCACCTACGGCCAGCCGTTCTTCCGCAACTATCGCGCGTTCACGCTGCCGCAGCGACGGCGGCATGCCGGAGCCGACTGCCGCTCGGCCAGGTCAACCACCTCGCGTTCGGCCCGGGCAACGCGCAATGGTGATCGGCCGCAACACCGCCGACCCCGCGCGCTGGAAGCGCTACCGCGGCGGCACCGCCGGCCATCTGTGGATCGACGCCGACCGGCAGCGGCGAGTTCCGCCGCATGCGCGAGCTCGACGGCAACCTCACGTGCCCGATGTGGATCGGCGAGCGCATCTACTACCTGTCGGACGCCGAAGGCGTCGGCAATCTCTATTCGTGCCGCCCCGACGGCAGCGACCGGCGCCGCCACACCGATCACGACGACTTCTACGCGCGCAACGCGCAGACCGACGGCCGCCGCATCGTCTACCAATGCGGCGCGGAGGTCTGGCTGTTCGATCCCGCGAGCGACCGCACGGCGCGCGTACCCATCGACGTGCCTGTCGCACCGGACGCAGGCGGCGCGCAAGTTCGTCGACGCCGCCGACAACCTCGCCGACTTCGACGTGCACCCGGCCGGCCACAGCCTCGCGATCGACGCGCGCGGCAAGCTGTTCACCTTCGCGCTGTGGGAGGGCGCCGTGCGCCAGCACGGCGAGACCGACGGTGTCCGCTATCGCCATGGCCAGTGGCTCGCCGACGGCGAGACGCTCGTCGCGGTCAGCGACGAGACACGCGACGAGCGCATCGTCGTGTTCCGCGACGGCGACCGCGACGGTGAAGCCCTGGGACGTGGGCCGCGTGGTCGCGATGCGCGCCGCGCCGGTCCGGCCAGCGGTCGCGCTCGCCAACCACCGCCACGAGGTGCTGGTCGGCGACGTCGCCGCCGACGACCTGCGCGTGATCGACCGCAGCGACAGCGGGCGCACCGAGGAGCTCGCCTGGTCGCCCGACGGCGCGTGGCTCGCGTACTCGTTCTGGACGAGCCCGCGCCATTCGGCGATCAAGCTGCACGACGTCGCCGGCGGAGCCACCGCGCTCGCGACGCAGCCGGAGTTCCGCGACTACTGCCCGGCGTTCGATCCCGCCGGCCGGTATCTCTATTTCCTGTCGCTGCGCACGTTCGACCCGGTCTACGACAGCGTGCAGTTCGAGCTGTAGCTTTCCGCGCGCCGCGCGCCCGTACCTGATCGCGCTGCAATGCCGGGCAGCGGCCGCCCTTCGAGCCCGAGCCGCAGCGGGCATCCAGGACGACGAGCGCCCGAAGGCCGCGCGACGCGAAGGCCGACGCGCCGGAGCCCGCTGCGCGTCGACCTCGACGGCATCGTGCGGCGCGTGGCGGCGTTTCCGGTGCCCGAAGGCCGCTTCGGCCAGATCGCCGGCGTCGCGGGCGGCAAGGTGGTCTGGACGCTGCTGCCGATCGCGGGCGCGCACGGCCGCGGCGGCCACAAGGACGCCGCCGGGCCGGCTCGAGCTGTTCGATTTCCGCACGATGAACGCGACGACGCTGGTCGAGCAAGGCCGACGCGTTCGTCGTCGCCGGCGACGCGACCGACGCTCGTGGTGCGCGAAGGCAAGCGGCTGCGCGCGATCCGCGCCGACCGCAGGCCGCGACCGCGCGCGACGCGCGACGCCGGCCGCGACGAGCCGTCGCGCAAGAGCGGCTGGATCGATCTTGCGCGCGTGCGGCTGTCGGTCGACCCGCGCCGCGAATGGGCGCAGATGCTGCACGAGGTATGGCGCCTGCAGCGCGACCAGTTCTGGGTGCCCGACATGTCGGGCGTCGACTGGGAGGGCGATCTACCGCCGCTACGAGCCGCTGCTCGCGCGCGTGTCGACGCGCAGCGAGCTGTCCGACCTGATCTGGGAGATCCAGGGCGAGCTCGGCACGTCGCACGCCTACGAGACGGGCGGCGACCACCGCCGGCCGCCGCCGGTCGCGCTCGGCCATCTCGCCGCTCGACCTTCGCGTCGCCGACGACGGCGACGGCTACGCGATCGCGCGCATCGTCGCGGCGATCCCTGGGATGCCGGCGCCGATTCGCCGCTGCAACGCGATCGGCGTCGAGGCGAAGCGTCGGGGAACGCATCGTCGCGCGTCAACGGGCAGCCGGTGTCGCGCGAGCGGCCGCCGCAGGCGCTGCTCGTCCACCAGGCGAAGGCGAAGGTCGAGCTTGCGCTGCGCGTCGCGACCGCCGGCGACGCGCCGAGTGCTCGTCACGACGCTCGCCGACGAGGCGCCGGCGCGCTACCGCGAATGGGTCGAGCGCAACCGCGCCTGGGTGCACGAGCGAGTCCGGCGGACCGCGTCGGCTACTTCCACCTGCCCGACATGATGTCGGCCGGCTTCGCCGAATTCCACCGCTACTTCGGGACCGAGTGCGATCGCGACGCGCTGATCGTCGACGTGCGCTACAACCGCGGCGGCCACGTCTCGCAGCTGCTGCTGGAGAAGGTCGCCCGGCGGCGCATCGGCTACGACCTGTCGCGCTGGGGCCGGCCGGAGCCCTACCCGATCGAATCGCCGCGCCGGACCCGTGGTGGCGCTGACCAACGAGCACGCGGGCTCGGACGGCGACATCTTCTCGCACTGCTTCAAGCTGATGAAGATCGGCCCGCTGGTCGGCACGCGCACCTGGGGCGGCGTCATCGGCATCAATCCGCGGCACAAGCTCGTCGACGGCACGCGAAACCACGCAGCCCGAGTTCTCGTTCTGGTTCACCGACGTCGGCTTGGGCGTCGAGAACTACGGCACCGATCCGGACATCGAGGTCGACAACGCGCCGCAGGATGCCCGCGACGGGCGGGATCGCCAGCTCGAAGCGCGCGCTCGCGACCGCGCTGGAGCTCGCGCAGAGCGCCAGCCGGCCGCAGTTCGGCGAGCGGCCGGTGCTGCGCCGAGCCGCGCTGCCGCCGCGCGGCCGCCGATCCTGATTCATCTGTGGCACTCGATCTTCGACGGCACCTGGCGCCCCAACGTGCAGATCGAGCAGCAGTCGAGCGCGGTAGGCGTGGCGCTCGCGGCATTCGGCGGTCAGCTCGTCATGGTGAATGTGGGCGCCGGGTCGACGGACCTGTGGCACAGCGCGCATACGCGATGAACGCGCGCGCGATCGGGCGATCGATCCCGTTCGCCGCGCCGCCGAGGCCGTCGCGCCGGGGCGGGCGCCCCCGCGCGACGGGGCGCCGCGCAGGCTAGCCGAGCTCGAACGACGTCACGCCGAAAATCTCGTGCTGCGGCAGCACCGGCGCGGGACCGCGGTACATGCGCGCGCAGCCGAAGACCTCGCGCATGTCGTGCCGCGCGGCCAGCGCGAGCGCCTGGGGGTTGTCTTCCGGGACATCGAGGAACAGCGGCGCGCCCGGCGCAATATCCGCGAGACCGCGATACAGCGTATCGGCCGTCGCCGCGTCCGCGGCGAACAGCGGTCCGATCTTGAAACCGTTCCGGCACGGCCGGACGACGCCGCAGCCCTGCAATACCCCGTCGCGCGTCGCGCCCAGCGCCCGGGCGTCGGGCTGTGCGATCCAGCGCTCGAGAAAGCGCTCGCGCGGCGCGGGAAAATGCGCGGCATCGTAGCGCGCCACCTCGGCGAACGGCAGCGTGCGCAAATCGATCAGCGCCGCTGCCGCGTTCGATGCCACGCCCACGCCCTCGAAACGCAGGTCGCGGTGGTGCAGCACGAACCCGCCGCGCGCGTAGAACTCCTGCATCGCGAACACGCCGTCCATGCCGATCGTCGTCCCTGCGCGCAGGCGCGCATCGAGCATGTCGCGCCGGCGCAGCCACAGCGTCCGGCCGAGACCGCGCGAGCGAAGATCGGGATGGACGATGAAGAATCCCATGAAGCCGAAGCGCCCGGCATAGGACACGATCGACCCGCCGCCGATCAGCTCGCCGCGAAGCTCCGCCGCGACGAACCCCGCCGGGTCGGTGTCCCAGAAGATCTGCGCGTCGTGGCGGCCCGGATTCCAGCCCTCGGCGGCCGCCCAGTCCACCAGCGTATCCAGCTCGCCTCGCGTCATCGGGCGAACGACGAGTGCATCGGTCATCGCAGCCGCTCCTGCCGTGGTCCCCATCCTCCCGATCGGCAGCGACGTCGTCAAGCGGGCCGGCCGGCGCCTGCGCTCGCGAGGGCAGTGTCCGACGGGGCAAGCAAGGCGACTGCCGACGCGCATTCGGCGCCATGCGTATCATGGCGACGTGCGCGCCGCGCGGGGGCGAGTCGAAACCTGCGCTCGCGGCGCGCGACGCGACGAGGAGCAGGCAGATGACCGACCTTTTCGACAACCCGATGGGCCTGATGGGCTTCGAGTTCGTGGAATTCGCCTCGCCCACGCCGAACGTCATCGAGCCCGTGCTCGAAAAGCTGGGCTTCAGCGAAGTGGCGCGGCACCGCTCCAAGGATGTTTCGCTCTATCGCCAGGGCGACATCAATTTCATCGTGAACCGCGAGCCGCGCAGCGTCGCGGCCTACTTCGCCGCCGAGCACGGCCCGTCCGCGTGCGGCATGGCCTTTCGGGTGCGGGATTCGCACGTCGCCTATCAGCGCGCGCTCGACCAGGGTGCGCAGCCGATGGACATGTCCACGGGCCCGATGGAATTGCGGCTGCCCGCAATCAGGGGCATCGGCGGCGCGCCGCTCTACCTGATCGACCGCTTCGGCGACGGCACGTCGATCTACGACATCGACTTCCGCTTCGTCGAGGGCGCGGATCGGCATCCGCGGGGCCACGGCTTCAGGCTGATCGATCACCTCACGCACAACGTCTACCGCGGCCGGATGGCCTATTGGGCCGCGTTCTACGAGCGCATCTTCAATTTCCGCGAGATCCGCTACTTCGACATCAAGGGCGAGTACACCGGGCTCACGTCGCGCGCGATGACGGCGCCGGATGGCAGGATCCGCATTCCGCTCAACGAGGAGGCGTCGAAGTCGACCGGCCAGATCGAGGAGTTCCTCATGCAGTTCAACGGCGAGGGCATCCAGCACATCGCCCTTCTGACCGACGACCTGTTCGCCAGCGTCGACCGCCTGCGCGCGGCCGGCATTCCGGTGATGACGCCGCCGCCCGCCACCTACTACGAGATGCTGGAAGAGCGCCTGCCCGGTCACGGCGAGGAGGCGCACGCGATGCAGGCGCGCGGCATCCTCCTCGATGGCACGACCGAAGGCGGAAAGCAGCGGCTGCTGCTCCAGATTTTTTCGCAGACGCTGCTCGGACCGGTGTTCTTCGAATTCATCCAGCGCAAGGGCGACGAGGGTTTCGGCGAGGGCAACTTCAAGGCGCTGTTCGAGTCGCTCGAGCGCGATCAGCTCCGGCGCGGCGTCATCCAGGCGGCGTAGCGCCGTGCGGCCGCGACCATCGGACCCATGACGCCGATGCTCGACGAGACGCACGATCCCTCGCTGTCGTCGTGGCTCGACTCCGCCAACGATCGCGCGGGCGACTTTCCCGTCCAGAACCTGCCCTTCGGCGTGTTCCGGCGCCGCGGCACGAACGAGGCTTTTCGCGGCGGTGTCGCGATCGGCGACGCCATCGTCGACCTCGCTGCGGCGCGCGCGGTCCGCGCGTTCGACGGCGTGGCTGCCGAGGCGGCCGCGGCCTGCGCCGGACCGCAGCTCAACGCCTTCATGGCCATGGGGCATGCGGCGGGCGGGGCGCTGCGGCTTTCGCTCTCGCGCGCACTGCGTCGCGGCGCCGCTGCCGAGGACGCGCTGCGTCGCTGCCTGGTGCATCAGGGCGATGCCGAATACGCGCTGCCGGCGGCGATCGGCGACTACACCGATTTCTATACGTCGATCCATCACGCGACCGCCGTTGGCAGGCTCTTCCGTCCCGACAATCCGCTGTTGCCGAACTACAAGTGGGTGCCCATCGGCTATCACGGGCGCGCCTCGTCGATCGCCGTATCGGGCCAGGCGTTCGCGCGTCCGACGGGACAGACGATGCCGCCGGGCGCGTCGGCGCCCGTGCTCGGCCCGAGCCGGCGAATCGATTACGAAATGGAAGTCGGCGTGTTCATCGGCGCCGGGAACCGGATCGGCCGGCCCATCGCGATCGCGGACGCCGAATCGCACGTCTTCGGGCTGTGCCTTTTGAACGACTGGTCGGCGCGCGACCTGCAGGCCTGGGAGTACCAGCCGCTGGGGCCCTTTCTCGCCAAGAACTTCGCGACGACGATTTCACCGTGGATCGTGACGCTCGAGGCCCTGGCGCCGTATCGCGCAGCGTGGACGCGGCCGGCCGACGATCCGCAGCCGCTGGCGTATCTCGAATCGGATGCCAATCGCGCGAGCGGCGCGTTCGACGTGCAGCTCGAGGTCTACCTCGAGACGGCGTCGATGCGTGCCGCGGGCATGGCGCCTGCCCGGCTGTCGCACACGACGTATCGCCACGCGTACTGGACCGTCGCGCAGATGGTCGCGCATCACACGGTCAACGGCTGCAATCTCCAGCCCGGCGATCTGCTCGGCAGCGGCACCGAGTCGGGTCCCACACCGACGGAAGCCGGGTCGCTGCTCGAGCTCACCGATGGCGGCAAGCGGCCGATCGTGCTGCCGGGCGGCGAGCGCCGCACGTTTCTCGAAGACCACGACAGCGTGGTCATGCGCGCCTACTGCGCGAAGCCGGGCGCCGCGCGCATCGGATTCGGCGAGGTCGTCGGCCGCGTGCTGCCGGCGGGCGCCATCTAGCACCCCGGGTCCTGTCGCCTACTCGAGGTCGCGCACCGGCGTCGGCTGTCGCGACCTTTCAACGCGATGGGCGCCGGACCAAGGCGTCACCACGGTGCGGGCGCGGGATGGCGCGCGCCGATTTGCTAAAGTACCCGCCCCAAACGAGGAATCCCCATGCCGAACATCCAGACCGCGCTGCGCGCGGAAATCACGCGCCTGTCCCGCAAGGAAAGTCGGGGCCAGTTGGAAGGGACACGCAAGGCCACGGTCCAGCACCGCAAGGACATTGCGGCGTTGAAGCGGGAAGTGTCGCAGCTCCAGCAGCAGGTGAGGCTGCTGTCCAGGAAGTCGCTTGCGGCGCCGTCGCCGACAGCCGCCGCCCACGCGCAGCAAGCGACGAAGGTCCGCTTCGTCGCGAAGGGGTTGCGGTCCCAGCGTGAACGCCTCGGGCTGTCCGCCGCGGATCTGGGCAAGCTGGTGGGCGTCAGCGCCCAGTCGGTCTACAACTGGGAGGGTGGGCAGACCCGTCCGCACGACACGCAGATCGCCAAGCTCGTGCAGCTGCGCGCCATGGGCAAGCGCGAGGCTTCGGCGCGCCTGAAGCAGATGACGGTCGTGAAGGCGAAGGCACCGCGCAAGAAGCAGTGACTGGGCAATTCGCGCTACAAATCGCTTCGCCGCGATCCGCATCCTTGGCGCGTCGCGTCCGGCGCACCCACCTCCGGCGCCGAGGCTAGGTCAAGGACATGTCATCCGCGAGCACGTTCTTGGCCACGATGTGCTCGACGCAATCCTGCACGTGCGTGACCAGCGTGCGCTGGGCGGACTGCCAGTCGTGCGCGAGCGCGTGCCCGAGCAGCTGGCGATGCTCGTTCACCGCCACTTCGCCGCGAAACACGTCGGCGAGCACCAGGTAGCGCAGATACTTGTCATAGAGTGCGGCATGCATCTCGAGCAGTAGCCTCGATCCGCAGGCCGAGATGAGCGCGTTGTGGAACGCGGCATCGTAGCGCTTCCAGTCCTCGCTCGCGCCACGGTCACCGGTGACCATCCGCCGCTCGAGCGCCGCCAGCTTGTGGTGAGCGGCGACCACCCGCCCCTCCCACTCGATGCCGCCGGCCATGAACGAGTCGCGCAGCGCATGACACTCGAGCAGCTGGCGCATCGCCGCGACTTCCCGTAACCCCGCCACCGAGGCCGGCGCGACCTCGAATCCCCGCGCGCCCTCCGCCGCAACGAAGCCCTCGGACGTCAGCCGGTTCAGGACCTCGCGCAGCGTGCCCACGCTCGTGCCATAGGTGTGCCGCAGCCGGTCGAGGGTGAGGCGCTGGCCCGGCGCCAGACGGCCGAAGATCACATCGCTGCGGATGCGCCCGTAGACCCTGTCGCCGATCGTCGCGGCGTCCGATCCCCTCTCGTTCATGCTCGAAATCCGAAGGTCAATCCTGTTGGCGGCAGCCTGCGCCGTCGAAATGATAAGCCGGACGGACGCTTGGAATTATAGGATGGTACTGCTATTCTCCAACAAAACGCATTTCATCCAACAATGCCGGCAGGCATCCGTCGCCGGCCACGCCAGGAGGTGTCATGCAGCCGTTCGATCGTCGGTCGTTCCTGCTCGCCGGAGGCTCGCTCGCGGCATCTGCCGCTGTCCCCACCGCGTTCGCCCAGGCGAAGCCCAAGGTGCGCTTCTCCTGCGCTTTCACGGAGCAGGACCTGCGCGCGGAGGCCTACAAGAACTTTGCGGCGTCGATGCGCGACACCTTCGATTTCGAGCCCTACTGGAACAACTCGCTGTTCAAGCAGGGCACCGAGCTCGTCGCGTTGCAGCGCGGCAATCTAGAGATGGCCAACCTTGCGCCGCAGGACATCTCGAAGCAGCTGCCGGCATGGTCGCTGATGACGTCGGCTTACCTGTTCCGCGATTCCGACCACCTCAGGAAGACCTTCAAGAGCGACGTCGGCCGCGAGTTCATGAAGATGGCGCGCGACAAGCTCGACGTGCAGATCATCACGCCGGTGTACTTCGGCGCCCGTCACGTGAACCTGAAGCCCGAGAAGACCATCAGGACGCCCGCGGACCTCGCCGGCATCAAGCTGCGGATGCCGCCCGGCGAGTTCTGGCAGTTCCTGGGCGAGTCGATCGGCGTCAACCCGACGCCGGTGGCCTTCGCGGAGGTCTACACGGCGCTGCAGACGGGCGCGATCGACGGCCAGGACAATCCGCTGCTGCTCTCCAAGCTGATGAAGTTCTACGAAGTGACGACGCAGTTCGTGCTCACGAGCCATGTGATCGGCTACGATCTAATGGCCGTATCGGCGAAGACGTGGGATGCCTTCCCGCCGGCGGTCCAGGCCAAGTTCGAGCAGGCGGCCGACAAGGCGATCGACGATTACACGGTGAAGTTCAACGCGCAGGAAAAGGATGTCGCCGAGTTCTTCAAGGCGCAGGGCAAGAAGGTCTACACGCCGGACATCAACGCCTTCCGCACCCATGCGCAGAAGAAGTACCTCGACAAGTACGGGCAGGACTGGCCCAAGGGCGCGCTCGAGCGCATCAACGCGCTGTGATCCGGCCCGTGGTGCGTCGACTCTCGGTCCACACGGTGATCGACACGGCAGGCGGATAGCGAACGGCGCGCGGGCGCAGGTTCCCGCGCCCCCGTTCGCCGGAATCGCGTGACCCAGCCCCGCCGATCCGCGACGCGCCTGCTGCGGTCGCTTGCCGACGCGATCGCCGTCGCGCTCATCACGACGATGTTCGTGAGCTTCCTGCTGCAGATCTTCTTCCGCTACGTTCTCAACCACCCGCTCGGGTGGACCGAGGAAGTGACGGTGCTCTGCTGGGTGTGGGTGGTGCTGTGGACCGCCGCATTCATCCTCTCGGATCGGGAGGAGGTCCGCTTCGATCTCGTGTACTCGGCGGTCCCGCCGCGCGTCCGCGGTGCGTTCACGTTGATTACGAGCGTCGCGTTGATCGTGCTGCTCGTGTGGTCGCTGCCCGCCACCTGGAAATACGTGTCGTTCATGAAGCGCGAGCACTCGGCGTATCTGCATATGCGCTTCGACGTCCTGTACTCGATCTACCTCGCGTTCGCCGTGGCGTGCATCGTACGGCATGCGTGCCTTGCGTACCGGACTCTGCGTCCGCGTCGGTCGGATGACGAACGGAGCGACACGGACGTCCCGGCGTGATGCCCTCGCCATTCGTCCTCTGCATCGTCGTTCTTGTCGGACTGGCCACGATGGGCCTGCCGATCGGGCTGTCGATGATCGCGGCGTCGATCTTCTACCTGATCACCGCCGGGCTGGACCTGGGCACGGCGGCCGAGCAGCTGCTGAACGGCCTCTACAACAGCTACGTGCTGCTGGCCGTTCCGCTGTTCATCCTCGCGGCCGACCTCATGAACACGGGCAGCCTGACCGACCGCCTGCTCAGGTTCTGCCTCGTCCTGGTCGGCCGCTTCCGCGGCGGCCTGGGCCATGTGAACGTCGTCGCCAACGTGATCTTCGCGGGCATGTCGGGCTCCGCGATCGCGGACGCGGTGGGCATCGGCCGCGTGATCATCGGCATGATGACGCGCGAAGGCCGCTATCCCGTCGCCTATGCCGCCGCGATCACGGCCTGCGCGGCCGTCATCGGGCCGATCATCCCGCCCTCGATCCCGATGGTCGTGTACGCGCTGGTGGCCGACGCCTCCATCGGCTACCTGTTCCTCGCCGGCGTGGTCCCGGGGCTGATGCTCGGCGCAGCGTTCATGATCATGAACACGATCATCGCGCGACGCCGCCGCTATCCGGTCGAGCCCCCGGTGCCGCTTCGCGCGATACCCAGGATCGCGCTGGACGCCTTCCCCGCGCTGCTCCTCCCCGTGATCCTGCTGTTCGGCATCTATGGCGGCGTGATGACGCCCACCGAGGGCGCCGCGGCTGCCGCCGCCTACGCCCTGCTGGCCGCGGCGTTCATCTATCGCGCGATGAGCCTGCGGCAGCTCTACGGCGTGCTGCTCTCCAGTGCAAAGGCCACGACATCCGTCGGCATGCTGATCGCCGGCGCGCTGGTCTTCAACTACGTCGTCACGGTCGAGAACATCCCGGCGTCGGTCGCGCAGTTCATGAGCGGGTTCCACCTCTCGGCGCCGGGGTTCCTGCTACTGGTTAACCTCATCCTGCTCGGCCTGGGATGCCTGCTCGAGGGTACGACGATCCTGCTCGTCATCGTCCCGATCATGATCCCGACCGCCAAGGCGCTCGGCATCGACGTCGTCCACTTCGGCGTGGTCGTCGTCGTCAACGTCATGCTCGGCCTGCTCACGCCGCCCTTCGGCCTGCTGCTGTTCATCGTCGCCAGCATGACCGGCCAGCCGCTCGGGCGCATCGTGCGCGAATGCGTGCCTTTCATCGCTGCTGCCATCGTGGTGCTCGCCATCATCACGTTCGTCCCGGACGTGACGCTATGGCTGCCGCGGATGTTCGGCTACAAAGGCTGATCCGGAACGCCACCTCCTCGCACGCGCACCGCCATGACGCCCTCCTCCGCCGCACGGCCCGTCTTCATCCTGAACGGCCCCAACCTCAACCGCCTGGGCAAGCGCGAGCCCGCGATCTACGGATCGATGACGCTGGCCGAAATCGAAGCGCAGTGCCGGGCAGAGGCGGGCGACCTGCCGATCGTGTTCCGGCAGAGCAACAGCGAGGCGCAACTGATCGACTGGATCCACGAAGCTGCGGAGCAAGGCAGCGGGATCATCATCAACCCGGCCGCGTACTCGTTCACCTCGCTTGCCATCCTGGACGCGCTCAAGATGTTCGACGGGCCGATCATCGAGCTGCACATCTCGAACATCCATCGGCGGGAGGAGTACTACCATCGGTCGTACGTCTCCAGGATCGCGACCGCGGTGATCGCGGGGCTCGGACCCGGCGGCTATCGCCACGCCGTTCGCGCGATGCGCGAGATGCTCGGGCAGCGACGCCTAGGACCGGCGCCGCGCGTCGAAGCCTCAATTGAAGATGCCGTGGATGAACGCGGCGGTGCGCGCCTCCTGAGGATCGCCCAGCACCCGTTCGGGTGGGCCCTGTTCGACGATCGCCCCCGCTTCCATGAATACGACGTGGGAGGAGACCTCGCGGGCGAAGCGCAACTCGTGCGTGACGATGATTGCGGTCCGGCCCCCGATGGCCAGATCCCGGATCACGCGCAGCACCTCGCCGGTCAATTCCGGATCGAGCGCCGACGTCGGCTCGTCGAACAGCATGATCCTGGGATTCATGATCAGCGATCGCACGATGGCCACGCGCTGCTGCTGCCCGCCGGAGAGCGTCGGCCGGATAGGCGTCCGCCTTGTCGCCGAGGTCGATCTTGCGCAGGAGCGCAAGCGCCTTCTGCGTAGCCTCGTCCCTGCTCCAGCCGAGCACGCCGGTGGGCGCCTCGATGATGTTGCCCATCACGGTCAGGTGGGGGAACAGGTTGAACGACTGCGAGACCATCCCTATGCCAGTGCGGTAGCGGGCGATGTCGCGCCCCGAAAGCCTGGTTCGCGCCCGCTCGGGACCCTTTGCCGTGATGGTGACGTCACCCACCGTTATTGCGCCGCCCTGGATCCGTTCCAGGTAGTTGATGCAGCGAACCAGCGTGCTCTTGCCGGAGCCGCTCGGACCGATGACGGCAAACGTCGAACCCGGGGGAACCGCGAGGTCGACGCCGCGCAGCACTTCCAGCGGCCCGAAGCGCTTGTGCACCCGATCGAGGCGGATCACCGGGTCAGGCGGCCCCATGGCGCTGGCTCCCGAAGTAGCCACCCATCGGCAGCTTGCGCGACAGGTACCGCACGAGCGACGACACCAGGAACACGAGCACGAAGTACGTCAGCGCCACGGCCGTATACACCGGCATCGGGAGGAACGTCGCGCTGACGATGAGTCCCGCCTGGTACATGAGGTCGGGCACGGCGATGATCGAGACGATACTGGTCGATTTGAAGCAGATCACGTATTGGTTGAGGATACCGGGCAGCATCCGGATCAGCGCCTGGGGAATGACGATCCTCCGCATCAGCCGCTGATAGGTCATCCCGAGCGACTGCGCTGCCTCGATCTGACCTTTGTCGATCGACTCGATGCCGGCGCGGTACTCTTCGGCAAGGTATCCGCTGGATTGCAGCGCCAGCGCGATCAACGAGCTCGTGTACGCGTCGAATTTCACGCCGATGATCTCCGGCAAGGCGTAGTGAACCCACACCAGTTGCACGAGGATCGGGGTGTTGCGGCAGAACTCCACGTAGAACACCGCCGGCGCGCGCACCCAGCGACTGCGCGCCAGCGTGCCAAGGCAAGCGACCAGGCCCGCGACCACGGCGACGAGCATGGCCAGCACGGAAAGCGAGACCGTCACCCATATCCCGGCCAGCAGCACGTCGTGGTATTCGGAGAATACCTGCCAGAGGCGTGTGAAGGACAAGGAGGGATCCTGTCGACCCAGCGACGATTCCGGGCGGCGCACGGCCGCCCGGTCACGGGAGGAATTGCGCGCCGGCGACGGCGCTATTTCTTGGCGAAGGGATTCGTTTTCGCCATGTACTCGTCATAGGTGTGCTTGACGAGATCGTTGGCTGCGACAAACCGCACGTACTGGTCGAGGAAGTCCTTCCATTCCTGATCGCCATAGCGGACGGCCCATCCGACCGGCGCGTTGCCGAAGTCCTCGCCCGGGAACGCCATCTTGCCCCACGCCGCGTTCTCGGGAATCTGCAGCCACCAGTTGATGTTGATGATCGGCAGAATGGTCACGTCCGCGTCGCCACGCTGCGTGGGCGGTAGCGTCTCGACGTCCGAGTTGATCTGAAGTGCGAGGAACTTGGCCTTGGGGAATAGCCGTTTCCCGGTCTCGTATTCGCGCGACCCCAGGCCCACGGCTATCGTCACGCTCGGGTTGTTGAGATCCGAGATCTTGGTGAGATTCTTCTTGTTGTCCTTGCGAATGATGGCATTCAGTCCCTTCGCCCGGAACGGCGTGACGAAATCGACCTCCAGCGCGCGCGGCGCGTTGTAGACGAAGCTGCTCCCGAAGAAGTCGCAGTCGCCACGCTTTAGCGCAAGCACCGCAGTATTCCACTGCACTTCCACGGGCTCGACCTTCACCTTGATCCACGCCGCCAGCTCGTTCGCCAGGTCCACGAAGACGCCCATCCATTCGCCGGTCTTCGGATCCTTGTAGGATTCCGGCGAGCCTTGCGCATAGCAGACCTTCATGACCCCGTTTTTCTTTACCTTGGTCAGCGTCGAGGTTTCCGACTGGGCGCTGGATGCACCCGACGCGAGCAGCATGAAGAACGATCCGGCTAGAGCGACAAGTCTGACGTTCATGATCTGATCTCCTAGGTGAAAGATTCGCCACGGTGCGGGCAGATGCCCCGCGGTACGGATTTCCACAGTGGTGCGGTCATCGGCGGCCCGCCGGGTCGGGTCGCGCGATCGACCTGGAATCGTAGTTCACGGCCACCGGCATGCGTTGCGCGATCAGCGTCGTTAGTTGCGCCACCGAGCGGCCATCGGGTCTGAATTCGAGCGACACGATCGGTACCTGCGATTCGGCGATCGGCATGCGCTCGGCCGCCGACGGCGTTACCAGCAGGACGTCGCTCCACTGCAAGAGCTTGCCGATCGACGTCCGCTCGCTCGTCAGGCATCCCTTGACCCGCAAGGCCGGATTGCATCCGTCGACCATGCCCGTCAGCGACAGCAGCGTCTGCTTCAGGTCGCAGACGATGCCCACGCGCGTGCCTGCCCGCAGTCGCGCGACGCGCACGAGGCTTTCGGAATCGATGGGGATATGCAGGCCGAATATCTGGGCGCGCCCGCCGCGGGCGCTTCGCGCGGCCACCGCCGATTCGATCGCGGCCAGGTGCGTGATGTTGACCACGAGGATGTCGTAGTCGGCAACGAACCGCTGCGGCGCGGCGAGGACCGCGTCGATCAGCAGGGGCTCGATGGGATGGGCCACCGCGAGCTGCAGATCACGACTGAGAACGGTGGCGTCGCGGCGATTGCACTCGATGAATCCGATGCGGGGGCCGGCAAGACCGTAGGCCTGCGTCACGACGTCATCGACGAACTTGCGGAACTGCGCCTGGGTCAGGCCACTCAGTTTCGCTTCCTGCAAGGCGAGGGAGAGCAAACCGGTGATGCCGTCGAGCGCGCCGTCGAGCGTCACCCGGACCGGACGCTTGCCGATGAAGGTGCCGAACCCGGCGCGCGTCAGCAAGAAACCGCGCTGCGCCAGCGAGCGGTATGCCTTGCTCACCGTGTTCTTGTTCGCGCCGAACTCGGCCGCCAACGCTTCGCAAGTCGGGATCTTCTGCCCGGGCAGGTATTCCTTGCGCGCGATCCGCAGCAGCAACGCCCGCTCGATTTCCGACCACGACACCGGGCGCTTCGCGAGGCCTTTCAGCTCGTTCGGGCCCCGCTCCTGCGCCGCGTCGTCACGGTCCATTCGCTTCATCAATCCATCCTAGCTCTTAGGACAATGGCTGACAATCCTTTTCTCCCGGCCGCCGGGTGCGCTGCCCCGGCATCAATACCCAATGGCGCAGCCGTCCTGCCGCGGCTCCGAGCCGGCGACCCAGACGCCATCGGGAAGCTGGCTGATGACCTGCGCGCCGCCCATGCCGCGATGCTCGCGGCGGACGATTTCGTGCCCCCACGCCGCGAGCTGCGAGCAGGTCGCGTCCGGCACCCCCTCCTCGATCACCACCCGCCGCCCTTCCTCCCACCAGAACCGCGGCATGTCGATCGCGCTCTGCACGTCCAGACCGTAGTCGAGAAGGTTCACCACCAGCTGAAGATGGCCCTGCGGTTGCATGTAGCCGCCGCTCACGCCGAACACCGTGTGCACGGCATTGTCGCGTGTCACCATGCCCGGAATGATCGTGTGGAACGGCCGCTTGCCGGGCGCGAGACGATTCGGGTGATCGGGATCGAGCGAAAAGCCCGCGCCGCGATTTTGCATGACGAATCCCAGGCCGGCCGCGACGTGACCGCTGCCGAAATCGTCGAACACGCTGTTGATGAACGACACGGCATTCCCTTCCGCGTCCGTCGCGCCGAGATACACCGTGTCGGATCGCCCCCAGGCCCGCGCGAGCGGTGCGGATGCGGTGAAGGTGCCGGGCCGGCGCGCGCCGGCGAGCAGCTGCGCAACCGGGATGTCCTCGAAACGCGGATCGGCCACGTGATCCTGCGCATCGACCATCGCCCGTTTGGTCGCCTCGATCAGCAGGTGCCAGCACTCCGCCGAGTCCCGCGGATAACGCGACAGGTCGACCTGAGCGACGGCGTTGAGCGCAATGAGCGCGGCGAGGCCCTGCCCGTTGGGCGGGCATTCGAGCACGCGACAGCCGCGGTAGTCGACGCTTACCGGCTCCTGCCACTGTGCACGATATTCGGCCAGATCGCTTCGGCTCAGCAATCCGCCCGCCTGGCGGGCGTAGCCAACCAGCTGCTCGGCGATCTCTCCCTCGTAGAACGCATCGCGGCCGCCGGCTGCGACACTGCGCAGCGCGCGGGCGAGGTCGCGTTGCACGAGAACCTCGCCGGCCCGCGGCGCGCGCCCGTCTATCAACAGCGATCGCGCTGCCGGGCCGGCCTCGCGAAGCCGCGCTTCGCTGAGGCTCCAGCTGAGGGCGTCGCCGGGAGCAACCGGAAAGCCTCCTTCGGCGTATTCGATCGCCGGCTGCAGAACCTCGTTCAGCGTGAATCGCCCGTGCGCGGCGAGCATCTGGGACCAGCCATCGACGCAACCGGGCACCGTCCAGGCGAGCGGGCTGTGGCGAGGGACACTGGCGAGCCCGCGCGCGCGGTAGCCGTCGAGGGTCGCGGAGCGTGGTGCCGGCCCGCTTGCATTGAGGGCGCGGACCTGGCCGTCGCGTGCCGTGTGGATCAGCGCGAACGCATCGCCGCCCAGCCCGGTCTGATAGGGCTCCACGACGCCCAGCACCGCAGCGGCCGCGACCCCTGCATCCACTGCATTGCCGCCGTCGAGCAGCATTCGCACGCCGGCCAGGCTCGCCAGCGGATGCGCGCTCGCCACCATCCCTCGACGCGCGAACACCGGCGAGCGTCGGGAGTTGAAGCGCGCCGATATTGTAGGCCGGCGTCGTCACGCAGCCACGGGCAGCGGCTTGGTCCCCACCGCATAGCGTTCGAGAATTTCGGGATCGAGCTCGATGCCCAGGCCGGGCCGGTCCGGAACGTCGACCCAGCCGTCCTTGACCGGCATGCGCTCGCGCGTGAGCGAGCGGTTGATCGGCGTGTCCGCAACGCAGTATTCCTGGAAGTAGGCGGTGTCGAGCACGGCGTTGAGATGCAGCGACGCCGCCTTGATCATGCCGCTCTTCCATGCGTGCGGAACGCACGCAGATCCCGCGCATCGCGGATTGGCGGGCGATCCGAAGCGCCTCGGACAGCCCGCCGCAGCGCGTCACGTCAGGCTGGACGACGTCGACGTGGCCGCGCTCGACCAGCTCGCGAAATCCCCATCGCGTCGATTCTTCCTCGCCTGCGGCAACGCGCAGGTCGACGGCATCGGCGAATTCGGCGTACGCCTCGAACTCGTCGGGCTCGAACGGCTCCTCGAGCCAGTAGATGCCAAGGTCCTCGAAAGCTCGCGCGCCACGCGGATCGCGCGCTTGGCATCGGCGCCGTAGCCGAATCCGGCGTCGATCAGGATCTCGAGCAGATCCCGCGGCACGCTTCGCCGCACGCGCCAGGCGCACGTCATGCTCCTCGTCCTTGCCGATCGGGCCCCAGCCAAACTTGATGGCGGTGAAGCCCTGCGGCAAGCGAGCTTCTCGACGCTCGCGGTGACCTCCCGCTCGGTGTCCGGCATCAGCAGCGACGCGTAGGCGCGGACGCGATCGCGCTTTCGCGTGCCGAGCAATGCCGACACAGGCTTGCCGAGCTTTTTGCCCTTGATGTCCCAAAGCGCGAGGTCCACGCCGCTGATCGCGTGCATCGCCACACCGCGCCTGCCGTAGTACACCGTGCCCATGTACATCCGTCGCCACAGGCCCTCGATGTCCAGCGGATCCTGGCCGATCAGCACGTGTCGAAGTCCGGTCGCGATGTAGTGCGAATGGGGCGCCTCGAAGACGGCCTTGGCCACCTCCGGCGCGGAGTCGACCTCGCCGATGCCGACGATGCCCTCGTCGGTATGAATGCGGACGATGAGGTCGTCCTGGCTGCCGTCGGCAATCGCGCCGTCCATCACCGGCTGCCGCAGGATGATCGCTTCGACTTCGGTAATTTTCACTTGGGGTCGCTCCTTCGTACGTTGCGAGATTCGGCCATCCGCTCAGCCGAAGATGTCGGCGACGAGATCGCCGGTGGCAACCGCCTGGTGTCCTACCCAGCTTTGCGGGGGAAAGGTCATGACGTAGCCATCGGCAGGCATCGTGATGGCCTCGACCTCCGTGCCGAACACGTCGCGCGTACGCGCGATCACGGTGCCGGCGGGAGAAACGTCCCGCACTCGACCTCGAAGCGGATGAATGCCGCCTCGTTCGGCGCGGATCGTCGGCAACGCCGCGATGCACGCCCGGGACGATCCAGGAACTCGCGCTGCGGCTCGATCGCCCCATCCAGCATCCCGAGCTGCACCAACACGTTGCGGATGCCGCGCAAGCGACCGCGCACGACGGCTTCGTTCAGCATCCGCGAGCTCGGTCATCTCGACCATGAATGCCGGCTTGCCCGCGTCCAGGCAGGCACCGGCAAGCGTGAGCGGGTTGGGTGACGTCGTCACCACCGTAAGGCCGAAGGCGCGGGCAACCGCGAGCTGCGCTCCCACGCCGGCGTACCGTCCGCATCGCGCTGGCCCCCGCGGTACATGAAGGTGAACGCAATGCTGGGTTCGCCCACCGCATGCAGATCGATCGCGCAATCGCATTGCTGGCGATCTCGCGTCCAGAGGAAGTGCGACGATCCGCTGCGTCAGGCTTCCCCGGCGATCGCCGGGCCAGAGCTTGTGCATGTCGCCCGGCGAATGCGACGCCTTCGCGCGCCGCATAGTGCGGCGCGATGCGGGTGGCGAACTGGTGCGCAAGCAGGTTGGCCAACGGGCACCGCGATGATCGCGCCCTTCATGCCGGGACGGATCGATTTCGGCGCGCAGGCGGCTGCAGCGCCTCGACCGAATAGATTGTCTCCTGCCCGTGCGAGCCTGCGTGCAGGTAGACGACCGGGCCGTCCTCGCGCCCATTGATCACGACAATCGGCACCTGCACCGGCAGTGACGCCGTCGGCAAGCTCGCCGATCGATGCGAATCCGGACTCGATGCTCCCGCACGCAGCGCAAACCGGCCCTACTTTTACTCGCGGCGCATGACGCACTCCTGCGGATTCGCTCCGACCGTTATCGCCTGCGGGACGAACTGCCACACGCCGCGGGACCACGTCAGGGTTCACGGGCGAAAGCGGCGCCTCGCCCATTGCGATGCGCACGGCTTCGCGCGCCGCCTGCACGGTCACGTGCTCCCGCGACTCTTCGGAATACCAGGCGACGTGCGGCGTCAGTATCACGTTGTCGAGCGTAAGCAGAGGATCGTCGCGCGCAGGGGGCTCCGGATCGGTCACGTCGAGGCCTGCCCCGGCGATCCGCCGCGCCTTCAGCGCCGCGACAAGCGCCGTCTGATCGACGACGCGGCCACGCGACGTATTGATGATGAACGCACGGGGTTTCATCAACGACAACTCCCGCTCTCCGATCAGGTGAACGGTGGCATCGGTCAGCGGAACGTGCAGCGAGACATAGTCCGATCGCCGCAGCAGTTCGTCCAATCCGACGAAGGCGACGTCGCCCGACCGCTCCCCGCTGCGCGTATGGGCCAGCACCTCGAGGCCGAGACCACGCGCCTTCCTCGCCAGCACGTGACCGATGTCCCCGAGGCCGATGATGCCGAGCACCTGCCCGGCGAGCCGACTGCGGGGGATGGCGATCCGGTGCGTCCAGCCGCCCGCGCGCACGTCGCGATCGAATACGAGAAGGCCGCGTGCCCAGCCCAACAGCAGCGCCAGTACGTGGTTCGAGACCTCGTCCCAATTGGCGTCGGGAACGTTGGCGACGCAGATCCCGCGCCGGGTCGCGGCCGCGACGTCGATGTTGTCGACGCCCTTGCCGAAATGCACGAGGCCGCGACAATTCGGCCAGGCGTCGAGGATGCGCGCCGTAATGGCAAGGTGCTGATTGATCACGACGTCGGCGTCGCGCCCAAGCGCGATCGCGTCGTCCTCGCTGCGGCAGGACCCGACGACGACATCGATGCCGGCGTCGGCCATCACCGCGATGGCGTTGCTGATGTCGGCGTAGTGGTGATCGGTGATGGCGGCTTTCACGGGTGCAACGCTTGACAGGCGGCGCCATCGCGGATCGCGGAACCGTCCGTTCGCGAATCGACGCGTCGCGGGCCGCAGGTGGCGGGTTGTTTTTGATCCTAGGATATAGGATGATCGCTGTCAACGACCCAGGGAATCGCACGGAGACAAGCGAGGCGAACGTCATGCTCAAGCGAAGCGACGCGGATTTTCTGGACCAGTTGCGCGAGCGGCTGTACGCCGCCGTGCTCTCCGACGTTCTGGACGAGCTCGGACTTCGCGAGCCAGGCGATGGCGCCCCGCGTCCGGCCGCTCGACGACGGCCTCGTCCTCGCCGGCTTCGCTCGCACAGGATTGTTTCGGGAAGTCTTCCATGTGGCGGCCGACGAGAATCCGTACGAGCTCGAGATCCGGATCCTGGATGATCTCAAGCCGGGCGACGTGATGGTGTTTGCCTGCGGCGGCTCGGCGCGCATCGCTCCGTGGGGGGAACTGCTGACGACGGCGGCGCGGGCGCGCGGCGCGACGGGCGCGGTCACCGACGGCTTCGTCCGCGATGTTCGTGGCATCCGCGCGGTCCGGTTTCCGGTGTTCCACGGCGGGATCGCGCCGCTGGACTCGAAGGGGCGGGGCAAGGTCGCGGACATCGATGTGCCGGTCGAAGTGGCGGGCGTGCGTATCGAGCCGGGGGATCTCGTATTCGGCGATGTCGACGGCGTGGTCGTGGTGCCGCGCCGCGCGGAAGACGAAGTGCTCGCCCGTGCTTTGGACAAGGTGGCCAGCGAAAACACGACGCGTGACGAGTTGCTCCGCGGAGCCAAGCTCAAGGACGTGTTCCAGCGCTACGGTGTCTTGTAGCAACCAGCGAACGATGCCCGGACCCGGATAGGCATCCGCATGATCAAACGAATCACGCTGATGACCCGAAGGCCGGGGATGTCGCGCGCGGAGTTCGCCGATTACTGGACGAACGTCCATGCACCGCTGCTCGCCTCCCATTCCGCAGTGAAGCGGCTGACGATCAACGTCACACGGCAATTCGTGCGGTTTTCGGTTCGCAATGAAGACCCGACTGACCCGCTGCGCTCGACGATCGTCACGCAGACGCCGGACGGCATCGTCGAGCTCTGGTTCGAGGACGTTGCGTCCATGGAAGCCATGTACAAATCCGACTTTGCCGCGCGGCTGGTTGCCGACGCCGAGCACTTCGTCGGGGCCATTGCGACATTCATCGTGGACGAACGCGAGATCGAGCCCGCGCCCGATTGATCTACGAAGACGCCATGCGGCGCCGGCCAAGGTCTGCGAGAATGGCGGTCCGCGCCGGGGACCTCGTTGACGGCATACCGCGAGCGCAACCGGGATCCCCACCTAACTCTAGCGAGGACCGCCATGAAAAAGCCGGGCACCAAGAAAGTGCAGGATCTGAAGGGCAGGCAGAAGGCTCCACTGATCACCCCCACCGACCTCGAGGGCAGCGCCACCCGGGACATCACGGCCGCCATGAACGCCATTCTGGCCGACGTTTACGCCCTCTATCTCAAGACGAAGAATTTCCACTGGCACATGAGCGGCCCGCACTTCCGCGACTACCATCTTCTGCTGGACGAGCAGGCGGACCAGATCTATGCGATGGCCGATCCCATCGCCGAGCGGGTTCGCAAGGTGGGCGGTACGACGCTCCGCTCCATCGGTCATATATCGCGCACCCAACGCGTGCTCGACAACGACGCCGACTATGTACAGCCGCTGGACATGCTCGCCGAGCTGCGCGAGGACAACAAGACGCTTTCCGCCAACCTGCGGGAAGCGCACAACGTGTGTGACGACCATCGGGACATCGCGACGGCCAGCCTGATCGAAGTGTGGATCGACGAGACGGAGCGCCGGACCTGGTTCCTGTTCGAGGCGAGCCGCCAGGGCGACTCCACGGGGCACTGAACGCCGCGCGCACACGGAAGTCCCGCGAAACGCACACCGGAGCACCGCATGAGCACGGTCACCACGAAGGACGGCACCCAGATCTATTTCAAGGACTGGGGCAAGGGGCAACCGATCGTGTTCTCGCACGGGTGGCCGTTGAGCGCGGACGATTGGGACGCCCAGATGATGTTCTTCCTCGATCACGGCTTTCGCGTCGTCGCGCATGACCGCCGGGGCCACGGGCGCTCGAGCCAGACGGCCGCCGGGCACGACATGGACCACTATGCCGACGATCTTGCGGCCGTCACCGCGCATCTCGACCTCGAGAATGCCGTTCACGTCGGCCACTCCACCGGCGGCGGCGAAGTCGTGCGTTACCTGGCGCGGCACGGAGAAACCCGGGTCGCCAAGGCCGTCCTCATCAGCGCCGTCCCGCCGCTGATGGTCAGGACCGCATCGAATCCCGGCGGCCTGCCCAAGGATGTGTTCGACGGCTTCCAGGCGCAGGTCGCCGGCAACCGGTCGCAGTTCTATCGCGACGTCGCCGCGGGTCCGTTCTATGGCTACAACCGTCCGGGCGCGAAACCGTCCGAAGGGGTCATCCAGAACTGGTGGCGTCAGGGCATGAGCGGCGGTGCCAAGGCGCACTACGACGGCATCGTGGCATTTTCCCAGACCGACTTCACCGCCGATCTCGAGCAGATCTCCGTACCGACCTTGGTGATGCACGGCGACGACGATCAGATCGTCCCCTATGCCGACTCCGCTCCGCTCAGCGCGAAGTTGCTGAAGAACGGGACGCTGAAGACGTACAAGGGCTTTCCGCATGGAATGCCCACGACGGAAGCCGAGACGATCAACGCCGACCTGCTGGCGTTCATCAGATCCTGACCACTCAAACCGGCGAGGTCGCGACGGCGATCCGCACCCGAACGCCGGCGCCTGATCGCCTTATCCCACCGAGGAGCTGATCGTGATTCTCGGAATGTCGCTGTTCGCCTTCACGTCTTTTCACGTCGTGCTGAGCCTGGTGGCAATCGTGGCGGGATTCGTCGTGATGGCCGGCATGTTGGGTTCCCGTGTGTCGCGCGGCTGGACGGCGCTCTTCCTGGCGACCACCGTCCTCACCAGCGTCACCGGATTTTTCTTTCCGTTCGAGCGCATCCTGCCCTCCCACATCGTCGGGGTGATCTCGCTCGTCGTGCTGGCGATCGCGCTCGCGGCGCTCTACGGCTATCACCTGGCGGGGTCCTGGCGCTGGATTTATGTCGCCAGCGCACTCCTGGCGTTGTATCTCAACGTGTTCGTGCTGGTCGCGCAGGCGTTCCTGAAGGTTTCCTCCCTGCATGCACTGGCGCCGAAGGGATCCGAACCTCCATTCGTCATCGCGCAGGGCATCGTGCTGGTCGCCTTCGTCGGGCTGGGGATCCTGGCGGTCAAATCGTTTCGACCGGTGGGCGACGCGTCGCCCGTGTGGCCAGCCGATGCGACGCGTCGTTAGCGGTAGCTTGCTCCCCATCCGCGCATTGTTCCGCGAGCGAGGCCGTAACGATCGCGCGTACTCCCATTCGCTTCTGCACTTGCGACCGGGCGCGTTCTTGACCTGGATCAACCCGCCCGAAGCATCGCGTCCTTTTCGCGTCGCGGGAAGCGCATACAATGATCGCAAATGCGCCGACACCAACCTCGGGGCGCTCGTCGCAGCGGCATCTGGCGGCATGCCGGTCATGTGATCGTAGCCTGCTCGCTTCCCGCCGGCCTGGCGATCGCCGGGGTCCCGGCCGAGCCGCCGGCTTCACTCACGCAATACCGCTGCTACATCTGCCATGCGGATCGGGAGCCCCTCGCTGGGCCGGCCTTTTCGGATGTCGCCGCGCGCTACCGGGACCACCGCGATGCGGTCTCGAAGATTGCCCACGAAATCCGCGCCGGGATCCACGGTGGCGGACCATGGCACATGCCTCCGCATCCGGAAGTGTCACCGGCACAGGCAAGAGCCATGGCCCGCTACATCATGTCGCTTGCCGAAAAGGATCCGCGTCCCTAGCGGCTTTCTTCGCTCGTCGACCCGCGGCATGCGATGAGCCAACGCAGGCGGCAACAGCGAACCATCACGCGCTGCCGTGACGCAGATGCTCGGCGGCTACGAGCCTTGCTCCCGCGCATCACATGGAATCATCGCCTGGCCTGAGCCAAGAGGCTGCGCAAAGACGCCTCGCGACATGGGGCTATAACGAACTGCCGCGCGCTCGCGCGCGTTCGTTCGTGGCAAACGCGGCACACGCGGTCGCCGAGCCCATGTTCGCGCTGCTGCTCGTTGCAGCGGGCATCTATCTGGCGCTTGGCGACCGCGTCGAGGCACTGTTCCTGGCGGCGTCGGTTGCGGCGATCCTCGCAATCACCATTTTCCAGCAGCACAAGACGGAGCGCGTGCTCGCCGCGCTGCGCGACCTGTCCAGCCCGCGTGCGCTGGTGATCCGGGACGGCGTCGAGCGGCGGATCCCGGGCCGCGAGGTGGTCGTCGACGACGTGCTCATCGTGCGCGAAGGCGACCGCATCGCCGCGGACGGCCGACTGCTGGACGGCACGGATTTGCACGTCGACGAGTCGCTCCTGACCGGGGAGTCCGTGCCGGTGGGCAAGCAGGCGACGCATCAATCCACACCCGATCCGGAAGACGCAGCGGCGTCGCGCGTCTATGCCGGCACGCTCGTCGTCAAGGGTCACGGGATCGCGCGCGTGACGGCAACGGGCGCTCGCAGCGAGATGGGGCGGATCGGGGAGTCGCTCACGGAGATGGGCGTCGAGGCGACGATGCTGCAGGTCGAGACCCGCAGGCTCGTTCGCGTCTTTTCCGCCATCGCGCTGCTGCTCTGCCTGGTGCTGGTCATGATCTACGTGGTGACGCGGGGCGACTGGCTGAATGGATTTCTCGCCGGCCTGACGCTTGCGATGGCGATACTGCCCGAGGAGTTCCCGGTCGTGCTCACGGTGTTCCTGGCGCTCGGGGCGTGGCGAATGACGCGCGTGAAGGTCCTCACGCGGCGAATCTCGGCGATCGAGGCGCTCGGCGCCGCCACGGTGCTTTGCGTGGACAAGACCGGCACCCTGACCCAGAACCGCATGTCGGTGCGCCGGATCTACACGCAGGGCCAGAGCCTCGATGTCCCGCAGGCGGATGGCGAAGCGCTTCCCCCCGTCTTCGCCGAGGCGCTGCGCATCAGCGTGCTTGCAAGCGAGCCCAGTCCGTTCGATCCGATGGAACGCGCGTTCCATGAGCTGCACTCGGCCGCCCAATCCTGCGATGCAGCACTCGTTCAGCGATATCCGCTCTCGTCCGACTTGCTGGCGGTCACGCACGTATGGCGCCACGACGGTTCCCCGCGGGTCACCGTGGCGGCGAAGGGCGCGCCGGAGAGCATCGTCGAGCTGCAATCTGACGGGAGTCGAGGCGACCACGGTGCTGGACGAAGCAACGGCAATGGCCGAGTCCGGATTGCGGGTCCTGGGCGTGGCGACGATCGAGCGCGAGATGGCCACGCTGCCGCACGATCCTCGCGATCTCGCTCCGAAGTTCATCGCGCTGGTCGGCCTCGCCGATCCCTTGCGGCCCAACGTCGGCAAGGCGATGCGCGAGTGCCGTGACGCGGGTGTGCGGGTGATCATGATCACCGGCGATTTCCCCGTGACCGCGCGAGCGATCGGCCGCGAGGCAGGGCTCGCGGCCGAGCCGTCGCTTGTCTCGGGTGCCGATCTCGACGCAATGAGCGACGAGGCGCTCGGCGCGCGCCTGTCCGCCATCGACGTGTTCGCGCGTGTCGTCCCGGCACAGAAGCTTCGCATCGTGAACGCCCTCAAGGCACGCGGCGAGGTCGTGGCCATGACCGGCGATGGGGTCAACGACGCTCCGGCGTTGAAAGCAGCCCATATCGGCATCGCCATGGGCGGCCGGGGCACCGATGTCGCGCGCGAGGCCGCCGCGCTGGTCCTGCTCGATGACGACTTCGGGTCCATCGTGCGCGCGATCCGGCAAGGGCGGCGCATCTTCGATAATCTCCGCAAGGCGATGTCGTACCTGGTTTCGGTGCACATTCCCATCGCCGGCCTGGGCCTCGTCCCGGTCCTTCTCGGGGGGCCGCTCGTCCTCTTCCCCGCGCACGTCGTGTTCCTCGAGTTCGTGATCGATCCCGCGTGCTCGGTCGCCTTCGAGGCGGAGCCGGAAGAACCCGATGTCATGCGCCGTCCCCCGCGCGGGCGCGGCCAGCGACTGCTGTGGGGCACACCCCTGGCGCTCGCCGTTCTCGAAGGCTGCATTGCGCTCTCCTTCGTGCTCGGCGTCTATTGGGTGTCCGTTCAGGCGGCGAGCGACGAGGGACGGACCCGTCTGCTTGCGTTCACCGCCGTCATCCTCGCGAACCTGGCGTTGATCTTCTTCTCCCGCTCCGGCGGCCGGCGGGTCTGGCGGCACATCGTCGCGGGAAACCGAGCGCTTTGGCTGATCACCATCGGCACGGTAACCGCCTACCTCGCGATCATCGCAACGCCGGCGCTCCGGGAGACCTTCCGGTTGTCCATGCCGGCGGCCGCCGACGCGGCATTGCTTGCCGTCGCTCTTGCGCTGCTGTGTGCCGGACTGGCCACCGTCACGCTTGTCCATGCCCGCATCGCTCGCCGCGGGCGGCAGCGCGGACCCCGCCCGAATCGTTGAGGCGGGCGCCGACCCTTCTATACTTCGCGGAGATCCTTTCCCAAAGGAGATCCCATGCGCGCAATTCCCGCCCGGGCCGTTGGCTCGTTCACGATGGTGGTGGCTCCGGAGCACCTCGCCAATCGCTTCAAGGATGCGGCGCTTCCGGCGGTGCTCGCGACGCCGGTCATGATCATGGCCATGGAGAACGCGGCACTGGAAGCGATCAAGCCGTACTTCGAGGCCGGCGAGAGTGCCGTCGGCAACCGCGTGGACGTGGTCCATCTCGCCGCCACCCCGGTCGGTCGTCGTATCGTCGCTTCCGCGGAGGTCATCGGTGTGACCGGACGGCACGTCGAGTTCACGGTCAAGGCCATGGACGGCGCCGAGGAGATCGGACGCGGCACCCACGGCCGGGTCGTCATCGACCTGGTCAAGTTCGCCGCACGCCTGGCCGCGAAGCGATCGGAGGAATCCGGTTGAAGGCGATCGCCGTGCCAAGGCGGCCGCAGGGGCGAGCGTGAACGTCCGACTGGATGCTCGACTGGTTTTCGTCGCGCTCGGGTGCTCTGTTTTTTCGTCGCCGCTGTTCGCATCGGCCGCATGGATCGACGCGTACATCCAGAAATCGGGGCTCGCGGATCAACTCGCACTGATCGAGGGCAAAGCGCTGCGTCAGATCGAGCGAGCGCAGGCCGAACCGCAGACCGGAATGCCAAGGCTTACCGACGATCAGTCGGAGCGCCTGCGCAGTGCGCTCAAGGTTGCGTTCGCCGGCGACCGACTGCGCGTCGCCATCCGATCGCATCTCGAGGCCCTGTTGCCACAAGGCGACACCGAAACGTTTCTGAAGTGGCTCGACACGCCCTTCGGCAAGCGCGTGACCGCGCTCGAGGTGGCAGCTTCGTCGCAGGAGGCGCCAAGGCGTGCAGCGGAAAACGCACTCCCGACACTCGCCAATCTGCCGGCGGCGCGCAAGGCGGAGCTCGAGCGGGTCCTGAAGGCGAGCGGCGCCGAGGACAGAACCGCGACGATGGCGCTCAATGTGGCCCGCGTCGCGGCGCTCGCAGCAGGCGGGGAGGTCCGTGAGATCCCGCCTGCGTATGACGGGAAGCTTGGGCTCGACAACCCCAAACAGAATAGGCTCGAACCAGTGCGCCGGCAGATCGCCGCCGGCCTCGCGCCAGAGGCGCTGGCGTACGTGGCGGCCGTTTACGCGCCGTTGTCGGACGACCAGCTGCGCGACTACGCGACAGTGCTCGAGCGCTCGTCGATGCAACGCGTCATCGACGCGACCAATGTTGCCTTCGACAGGGCACTATCCGCTGCCGCGATCGAGGCCGGCGGGCGCGTCGGGCCAAACGCAATTCTCCCCACCCCTCGGATCGACGGCAAGAATTAGACGCCATGCGCAGGCGCCGGGACAGCTCCGGCGGGTCGGCGCCGAAACCGGTCGCCAACCAAACGGGTCGTCGCGCGGCATCCAGCCGGGGGCCGACTAGTATCATAGTTTCATCTGTCGAGCCCACGATCGAGCTGGCCCATTGTTTCTCCCGGCAATCCTCGGCGTCGTCGCGCTGTTCTCGAGTCTCGCCTTGCTGGTGACCGGCAATGCGATGCTGGGGACGATTGCAGCATTGCGGCTGGAGATCGATGGCTACGATCCGGGTGTCATCGGTATCGTGCTCGCGCTGACCTCGCTGGGCTTCGTGCTTGGCAGCTTCCAGGGTGCGCGCATCGTGCAGCGGGTCGGTCACATACGCGCATTTGCCGCCTTCGCCGCCGTAGCGGCGGCTGCGGCCCTCGCACATCCGCTGCACATTTCGGTCGCGTCGTGGCTGGTATTCCGCTTTGCGCTGGGCTTCTGCGTCGCCGGCCTGATGCTGGTGACGGAAAGCTGGATCAACGCCCGCGCGACTCAGCAGACCCGCGGCGCCATGCTGGCCGCGTACATGGTGCTGTTTTTCCTGGCGGCTTCCGGCGGCCAGTTCCTGGTCGCGCTTGGCGATCCCGGTGAATACCAGCTGTTCGTTGTCGCCGCGATCTGCATCGTGCTGTCGCTGGTGCCGGTCGCGCTCACGCGCTCGTCGCCACCCGAGATCGAGGATACCGGCAGGCTCGGCTTTCGCACCCTCTGGCGGCGCTCGGAACTGGGGCTCGCGGGTGCTGCGACGAGTGGCGTGGTGCTGGGCGCTTTCGGGACCGTCGGGCCCGTCTACGCCTACGAAATGAATCTCCCCGTCGAGGATATCGCCGCATTCATGGGCATTTCGATTCTTGCGGCCATGGCGCTGCAATGGCCGATGGGCTTGCTGTCCAACTTCCTGCCCCGCCGGCTCGTCATCATGATCATCGCGGGCACGGCTGCGGCGGCCGCCCTTCTGACGGCGCTCTATGGCCATCGATCCGATCTGTATCTCTACATCGGCGTCGCGTTCCTGTACGGCATGGCGGCTTGCATTTACCCATTGTGTCTGGCCCTGACCCACGACATGCTGTCAAAGGAACAGATCGTGGCGGCAAGTGCGACCATGTTGCTCGCCAACGGGATCGGCGGAGTGGTCGGTCCGGTGCTGGGGGGCATCTCGATCAGCATTCTCGGTCCGTCGGGCCTCATGCACCTCCTCGCCGGCTCGCTCGGAATCCTGGTGGTGCTGGGCGCGCATTCCTTGATGCGCGAGAAGGCGCCGAACGTGGGCGACCAATCGGATTGTGTCGGCATCTCGCCGGTGTCGACGGCGGTCATCCTGGACCTCGACCCGCGGCACAACCGCTGAGGTCGGGCACTGCACGAGACCCGCCCAAACCCTTAGGCGAAAACGGCCGCCCAATCGCGCTGCATGTCGACGACCGTCCATCCGTGCCGGGCCGCCGCCTCCAGTGCCGTGACGAGCGTGCCGGTGGCCGGGGGATTCGCGTCGTACGCATATTCGCGCGCGGCGTCGGTGTGATGGACGATCAGGCCGAAGCTCGGACGCGGGTTGCCGATCGTCGTGTATTCGAGCATCGCCTGGTCACCGTCGCTGTTGCCGAACGCGGCGATGGGCCGGCGCCCGATGTGCTGATGGATGCCGGTGGGCTTCCCCTCCTTGTCGTCGACGAAGAGATAGTCGAGGGTCTTCACCAGCACCGGCGCACCGTCGCGCTTCTCGAACCGGGTGCGGCCGGTCGAGCCGACGACCTGGTCGGGCGGAACGCCGTACACGCGCTCGGCCCAGACGCGCATGAAATCAGCGCCGCCCGCCGAGACGATGAAGGTGCGAAAGCCGTTCGCGCGCAGATAGGCGAGGAGCTCGTGCATCGGCTGGAACCTCAGCTCGTCGTAGCGTCGCCCGAAGCGCGGATGTCTTGCGCTTTCCATCCATGCCTTCACGCAGCTGTCGAACTCGTCGGTGGTCATACCGGCATGCGTCAGCGCCAGCACGCGCATGAGGCCGTCGTGATGCGCACCCGCAAGGAGCGTGGCGACATCGCCGCGGAGCGCGGCGCGAACCATCGGATCCGCGGTGAGATCGGCCTCCGTCGCGCTGCGCCGCTCGAGCTCGTCGAACAGGAACGCCGCCTGGACAGGGATCGGCGCCTCGGGCCATAGCGTCCCGTCGTTGTCGAAAACGGCGATGCGTTCGATCTCGGGCACGAAATCCGGGGAGCCGGGCGTGGTCACCCGCTCCACATAGCCGACGAGCGCCGCCTTCGCCGGGGTTTCGTTCCACCCGGCCAGAGCTTTTGCGGCCGCCATTGTCGATGCTTGCCTTCGCGCCTACGCGCCTGCCTTGGGATCCGCGCCTTGCTGCCCACGCACGATGCAGCGAAATCCCAGATGGCACGTCGACGTGTCGATCGCCTGCGCCATGCGTGCAGCGGGGCGATAGCGCCGGCAGTAGTTCGGCGCGCACAGGTACGAGCCGCCTTTCATCACCCGGCGCGGAATCTTGATCTCCGGCATGCGCGGATCGACGCTCGCCGCGGGATCGCCGCCGCGCGGATTGTCGAGCGTGCAGCATGCCTTTTTGATCTTGCCGTGGTCCTGGTACCAGTCGGTGGTCCATTCCCATACGTTGCCGGCCATGTCATGCAGACCGTAGCCGTTGGCCGGAAACGAGCCCACCGGCGCGGTCCATTCGTGCCCGTCAGCCAGCAGGTTCTGCCACGGAAACTCGCCCTGCCAGGTGTTGGCCAGATGCTTCCCGCCCGGCGTGAACTCGTCGCCCCACACATACTCGGCGCCGTCCAGACCGCCCCGCGCCGCGAACTCCCACTCCGCCTCCGTCGGCAGGTCCTTGCCCGCCCATTTCGCGTAGGCCGCGGCGTCCTCGTAGGCGACGTGCACCACCGGATGGTCGTCCAGACCGTCCAGCGAGCTGTGCGGACCGCGCGGATGGCGCCAGTCGGCCCCCGCCGTGTACACCCACCAGTTGTAGTGGTCGCGCAGGTCGACCCGGTGCGGTGCCTTGGCGAACATCACCGACGACGGCACCAGCATCTCCGGCTTGGCGCCCGGGTAGTCCGCCGGGTTCGCCGGCCGCTCGGCCAGCGTGACGTGGCCCGTCGCCTCGACGAAGCGCTGGAACTGCGCGTTGGTGACCGTGTGGCGGTCGATCCAGAAGCCGTTGACGCTCACGCGGTGCGCCGGCGCCTCCTCGGGGTAGTGATCGTTCGACCCCATGAGGAACGTGCCGCCGGGAATCCACGCCATTCCCTCCGTGGATGTCCCGACGGCAGCACGCTGCGAAGCTTCTGCCTGCGTCACGCCTTGCCCCGCACGGCCTGCATCCTGTCGTCACCGATGATGAGGAGGATGTTGGGTTTCTGGCTTGCCATGGGATCGCTCCGTGAGCTCGAAGATTGCGAAGACAGCGTGGGTTGCCGATACCGGCAATTTTAACCACTTCAAGGCGTTTGCAAAATCGGCGAGAATCATTCGGAGCCGGATCGCCATGTCGAAATGCCAGGTTCGGCGAATCTCGATCACGTCGTATTCGCGGGCCAGTTCCGGCGCAAACGACTGGTAGGGCGCCTGGCTGTGAACGATGCGTCGTATCGCCTCGTCGATCGCCGGCACGCCACTCGATTGCACGAACGTCACCGACTCCACCGAGCCGTCGCTGCGAACGGCCACCGTCACCATGGGATCGCTGTGAGGTTCCTTCGCCGCTTCGCGGACCATGTCGAACGTCATGTTCAGCTGGATCTTCCGGCTCCAGGCTTCTGCGTAGAGGATGATTTCGGCGTTGGGGTCGGTGCGGCCGAACAGCCTGTATCGACGCGGGGTGTTCCAGGAGTACGGCAGCGAGGGAGACTGGCGTGCTGCAGCCGATGCAGCGTCACGCCGGGCAGCCTCCTCATCCAGCTGCCGCCCCATCGCCCGGCGCGCCGCTTCCCTTCTCGCAGTTTCTTGTGCAGCTTCGGTTCGCGCGGCTTCGGCGTGCGCGGCTTCGGCCCGTGCGGCTTCGGCGTGCGCGGCTTCGGCCCGTGCGGTTTCGGCGCGTGCGGCTTCGGCCCGTGCGGCTTCGGCGCGTCGCGGCTTCGGCCCGTGCGGCTTCGGCACGTGCGGCTTCGGCGCGTGCGGCTTCGGCGCGTGCGGCTTCGGCGCGTGCGGCTTCGGCGCGTGCGGCTTCGGCGCGTGCGGCTTCGGCGCGTGCGGCTTCGGCGCGTGCGGCTTCGGCGCGTGCGGCTTCGGCGCGTGCGGCTTCGGCGCGTGCGGCTTCGGCGCGCGCGGCTTCGGCGCGTGCGGCTTCGGCGCGTGCGGCTTCGGCGCGTGCGGCTTCGGCACGCGCGGCTTCGGCGCGCGTCGGCTTCGGCGCGCGCGGCTTCGGCGCGCGCGGCCTCGGCGCGTTCCGCGTCGACCCGCGCGGCTTCGGCGCGTGCGGCTTCTGCACGTGCGGCCTCGGCGCTTGCGGCTTCGGCACGCGCAGCCTCGACACGTACGGCTTCGGCGCGTGCGGCTTCGGCGCGTGCGGCTTCGGCGCGTGCGGCTTCGGCGCGTGCGGCTTCGGCGCGTGCGGCTTCGGCGCGTGCGGCTTCGGCGCGTGCGCGGCTTCGGCGCGCGCGGCTTCTGCACGCGCGGCTTCGGCGCGCGCGGCCTCGGCGCGTTCCGCGTCGACCCGCGCGGCTTCGGCGCGCGCGGCCTCGGCGCGTTCCGCGTCGACCCGCGCGGCTTCGGCGCGTGCGGCTTCGGCCCGTGCGGCTTCGGCGCGTTCAGCCTCGGTGCGTTCCGCGTCGACCCGCGCGGCCTCGATCGGCGCGGCCTCGACGCGAGTGTTCTCGACTCGTGCGGTCTCTGGCCGCACGGTCTCGACTCGCGCCGCTTCCTGTGGCGCCGGTTCCCGTGGCGTCGCCTCCTGTGGCGCCGCCTCCTGTGGCGCCGCCTCCTGTGGCGCCGCCTCCTCTTGCGCCGCCGCCTCCTTTCGTTGCCGCGCTTGCTGGGAAGGATCGAGCTTGGCCGGTTCGACGGCCCGCAACGACGGTTCTCGGTCGTTTCGCGCCGGTGCGACTTCTCCGGCCTCCTGGAGCGCCGGCGTCGCTGTCTCCGTGCTTGCCGCGCTTGGCGCTTCCGCAATAGCGGGCGCTGGCATCACAGGAGCGACGGGGACGACCCACGTGGGCTCGGCGGTCTGCGTCAACGGAACAGCTGCCGGCGCGGAATTCGGTGACGGATTGATGTCACCAGATCGATCAGCGTCCAATGGCATTTCCGCGGGGGCCGCGCCTGTCTCTGTACTTGCGGCTGCCTGTGGACTTGCGGCTGCCTGTGGACTTGCGGCTGCCTGTGGACTTGCGGCTGCCTGTGGACTTGCGGCTGCCTTTGCACCGGGTTCCGTCTTCGGATCGGCCTTCCGCACGTTCGCTGCTGCCGCCCGCCGTGCGGTCGGCGCACGGGACACCGACTGCGTCGGCGCCGGCCCGCTTGCAACGGGCTGCTCGACCCGTGCCTGCCGCGAAGGCTCCGCGATCGGCGTGACCGCCGGCTCCGCGGCTGCGATCTGCGTCGGAACGACGGCGACATGCAGATCGGATGTCCCCATCCGTTGATCCTGCCCGGGGAACCCGAGGCCTGGAAGCCAAAATCCCCGGTCACCGAAAGTCAGACTCAACAGCAACGCGTGGATCAGAAGCGAGACCAGCAGCGCATACGCAAGCCGCACGTGCTCTCGCACCACGCCGTTGTTGTCGACGCGTCGCTGGAACCTGCGGAACTCAATCATGCGCTGCCGTCGCTCGGCCCTCGGACTTGGGGCTCGATTCTCACATGCCCTTCCGAGCCTCGACACGACGCGAGATTGCGCAAGCGTCCCCGGGTTGACTGGGCACCCGCTTCGGCGCATGTTTTCACGGGAGCCGCATGGTCGGCGGCCGGCCCCACCCGGTCAGATCCGAACCGCTGAACCTTCGAGTGTCGGGACGCGCCCACGGACATGGAGGACGAAAAAATGCCTTCAGGCATGACTTCCCGAACGGCGCTTGTCCGATACATGTCGTCGAAGCGTGAGGGAATGGCGGGACTCAGTACCAACCGCTGGCCCCGATGGATCGCCGTGCTCGGCGCGATCTGGGCGCTGGGGGTCTCGGGTCAGGTCCGCAGCGGGGACCCGTCGTTCAATTTCGACCAATTCACCAAGAACAAGCCCTTCACGCTGAACACGATGATGACGACCCCGTTCGGCCTCCCCTGGGCGGACATCCTGCTCAAGAAGGAAAACTTCCTCGCGTGCCGAGGTGGGGAGATCGCGCTTTGCTACTACTCGGGGCCGGAGGGAACGCAGACCGGCGGAGCCGCAACGCCCTGCGACCTGTCGAATCCATGGACCGCGAATTGCACGTGTTACGTGATTCCCGCAGGGCACCTGTATTTCGTCGACATCAATGCCATCCTGAACCTCGATGTCTACCTCGACACGGTCAGGAAGTGCGACAGCGACGGCAGCAAGTGCCAGCCGACCGGCCCGCACTGGGCTCCCGTTTGCGACTCCATCAACGGTGGCACCTTCGTTCCCGGCGCAGAGGTGATCTCGACCTTCAGCCTCGCTCTCGCCGCAAATCGAGATATTCCGCTGGGAAGTACCGCTTGCTACAAGCCGGCGGTTCCCGATCCCTTGTATGCCGGATGCATGACGGCTCCGTGTGCAAAGCTGCGCGATGGATCCAGCGGCGATCCGGTCATCGATCCCTACACCGGACTCGAGCTCGCGCAATGCGCATGCCCGCTCTGGGAAGGCAACTTCCAGGTGGGACAGGGAACGCCGCAAAGCACCGAGTCCTGTACCCTCGGAGACCAAAACGTCTGGTCCGCCGCCTATTCGCCCAAACAGGAATTGCTGCCCCTGCTCCCCCCGCCGCCACCGCCACCGCACGACTGCTGGCCCGACGCGCCCGGGGACTCGGGGTGCCCACTGCTGCCGCCGGGCTACCTTCCGCAGGTACCGCCCAACGTGAGCTGCCAGAAAGTGTGCAGCGAGTACAAGCAAAGCAACGAGAAGGGGGTCCAGGTCGGATTCACCTGCGATGCGACGCTCTGCACGGTCGCGTCCGATCCCTTCCTCGTGAAATCGGCCTGCACCGGGCTCGGGAAACACAGCGTTTCCGAAATTCTCAAGCTGGAGACCGAAGTCGGCTTCAGCTGCGCAGCCAGCCAGATCTGCGGCTGCGAGGCGAACAGGAAGACCAGTGATGAAATCTGGCGTCTGAACGAAGCGCAGCGCGCGGCAGGTATCGATTCGCAATGCCTGCAGAACGGGACGTTGTGCGGCACCGCTCCTTGATGGAGGGTCGTCCGGAGCGCGGCGTGCCCATGCCGTCGATCGGCGACGATGAAGCCGCCGCGAGCGTCGATGGGCACGATTTGCGTCCTTTCCGGCGAGCGCCCGCGCAGGAATGCCCTCGCTTCGCTCACTGTCCGGCCGAAAGCCCGATGATCGTCTGAAACCCACCCCAGAACATCCGCTTGCCGTCGAAGGGCATCTTCGACGGGTCCATCGACGCCTTGAGCTGCGGATCGTCCATGACCGCCTTGCCGATGCGGTCACGGTCCTCCTTGTTTCTATACACCACCCACGCCAGGGCGATCACTTCGTCGTCCTTGAGCTGCACTGCCTGCGGAAACGACGTGACCTTGCCGGGCTGGACGTCGTCGCCGATCGAATCAGAGTAGTACAGAGCGCCGTGACGAAGGTGCGCATTGCCCCATTCCTCGGACATGCGCTTGTACGTGTCGAGGTTGGCGCGCGGCACCGGGATGAGGATGGCGTCGATGTAGTGAGACATGAAACCTCCGCTGAAGTAAGTTTGGCCGGAACGTCGGGCTGCACGCGCAACGCGCGTGGAGCGCATCGAAGCTCACCCGCGATGCTAACTCGCCGATGGCCGCCCGTGTACCAACCGCCGGTCGAGTCCGCAACGCCGGCCGCAGCCCCGCATGGCCCGTTCAGTTTGCCCAGCAGGTACCACTGGTCTAGACTCGCGGCGAAGCGGATTTGCCGCACGTTCACGACTGCGCAGGCACGGGCGGCGTGTTTCGCGTCGACCGTCAGGACGTGCTCGATTTCGTCGACACGTACATGCATTGAGGAGGCCCGTCGCCGAAGGCTCGCATCATCCCCCGGCGGCACCGGGGGCCTTGGATTTTTTTGAGCCGTGACAAGGACTATCGGCTGACGTCACCTCGCCAACGACCGTCCGGACCCAAAAAAACGGCTCTTCGACCGCGGTCGAAGAGCCAGTACAGTTCGAGCAGACGGCAACCGGGCAACGAACGTCAACACTGCGTTGCCCGGCTTGTCAGCTGGCCAGACGACTAGTCTTCGTCCGGATCCTCCAACGCTTCGGCGTGGATCGCCTTGCCCGGCTTCGTCTTCAGGAAATCGTCGGTGAAGCGGAGAACCTGAAAGCCGCCGGCATCGCCGACGATCCAGAGATTCAGCTCGTGCCCCTTCCCGTCGGCGGCAGGGACCTTCACGAAGCGCGCCAGACCCGCCTGCTTTTCGACGGTTCGATCGACGGTCGGTGACCAGCTGCCCGATCCGGGAAGGAAGGCCGTCCGCGGAGCCGGCCCCTTCCAGTACGCGATCTCCGCGGGGTGGAGGGGATCGCGAATGTCGTAAACCCGGGTGCCCGTACCTCTCGAGCCGCAGGCGGCCATCGTCGGATTCATCGGACGGTCGATAGCGCAACTTTCAGTGGAATAGTCGAGGAGCCCGCCGCCGACTTCCGGCGGCTCATCAAGGAATTTCGCTGCAATTCTGCGGGATCGTGCACCTCGAGCATGATCTTGGAGACGATTCTGGGGTTCGTCTCGTCGGTGATGTCGATGACGTTCGAATAGCCGTACGCCGACGCTCCCCGGGCACATGCCGCCGCCAGACCACCCACGCCTCCCTGACCGCCGGACTCGTCGGTGCTGATGAGGTACGAGCGTCCATGCGAGAAGAAGGGAAGCATCTGTTCCGCTTGCCCCTGATCGTCCCAGAAGAGCCTGCTGATGATCCGGATCTGCGGATTGGGGAGACGGTACTGGATGTCGCTCATGTCCAGGATCACCAGCCCATCCGGCCCGAACGAAGAATTGTTCGGCGCCACGCCGAAGTTGCCGGGTTGCCCCGCGTACATCCGCGTGCCGTCCTTGTTGGTGGAGAGGTCGTGGGGCCGGCCATCGCCGGTGAACGTCCAGTTGAGGAGCCACTTCGCGTTGTACGGGTCGGTGACGTCGATGATCGGCATGATGCCGTCGACGCCGCGAAAGCTCTGGCCGATGTAGTACGTCTTGCCGTCCTCGGCCCAGCCGCCCATGTGGCCCGAGCTGTTGGGCACCGTCGATGGTGGACGCCAGCTTCGGGTGGGCGCAGTCCTCGTTCAGGTCGTAAACCGCGAAATTCGGCCCGTTGCTTTGGGCGAGCCCGAGGAGTCCGCGCGCCTGGTTCACCTTGATGTTTTCGTGCGGGTTGAGCCCCGCCGGCAGTTTCGTCGAGGTACGCGGTCGGCTGCGGATTCCTGGGATCCGAAACATCGATCACGACGATACCGGGGTGCGCCTGCTGCGGGTTGTTCTCCGTCGCCATGTAGGCGCAGTGATCGAAGTACGACGGCCCATCCTGCGAAAAGGCGCCCTCGCCCCGAAACTGGCCGACGAGCTCGAGATTGCAGTTGTAGCCGCGTTCCGAGTCGCCGCTCGCGCGTTCCTCCGAACGTGGTCTGGCCCTGCAATCCGCTTTCGGTGCGATCCGAAGGACCGCATTGCGCCTTGGGCACCGGCCCCATCGATCCGGTCTCGTTGGCCCGTTTACCCCCGGCGGGCCGCGAAGATCGAATTGCTGAGCAAAAGACCCAGCAAGAAACAGTTGAAATTTTGAACCCCGTGCCAGATGCTGCGTGATCATCGTTCCTCCTCACTATGCAACGTTTTCGGCGTGCGGGACACGCCCGCACGCCTCCGTAGTTCCGCGGCCTGGTCGGCCGTCTTGGCGGTAGCTCCCTGGGGGGACCCGGCTCGGCGACGTCCTTGGCCTTCCCTCGCCCGACGCCTTCGCATTGGAATTGAACGTCGTTGCAGCCGGATCGGCGGCCGGGTGGGCGCCGAGAGGATAAGTATGTGCGCCGGAGCGCTCGTTAGCAATCGGGACCGACCCTAGGCAGTGCCTGGCGGCGCCGTCACGATCACCTCCCGCAGCTTTCCGCTTCGGGGGTCGGGAACCGGGTCGTGCGCATCCAGTGCGACATGGACGTTCGGCAGCGACTGGCGCAACAGGTACGCGCGCAGCGCCTTCGACGCCGCATGCCAGGCGGCATGCTTCGCGGGGCCGTCTTCGATACCCAGCCGGAGCTGAAGTTGATCGGCACCGGTTTGCACCAGTTGAAAACGATGCACGCGCACGGCGTCCTCGATGACGGTCGTCAGCGCCAGCGGAAGCAGTTGCACTCGATGGCCATCCGGTGCGCGCAGCGACACGATATCGTCCCGCCGGCCCTCGACACGAATGGCCGGTAGCGGACTGCCGCAGGTGCAAGGGCCGGGATTGGCCATCACGCTATCCCCGAGATCGTAGCGGATTACCGGCTGCACGCGGTTGGCAAGGTTGGTCAATAATACGGTTGCCGAAGCTTCGCCCGGTCGCGTCGGACGATAATCCGCGTCCACGGGCTCGAGTATCACCCAATCGGCATTGACGTGCAGCCAGCCTTCGCGGCAACTAAACGCGACGCTCATGCACTCCGAGGCGCCATACTCGTTGATGACCGGACAGTTGAAGCTCTTCTCGATTTCGCCGGCCGCCGTCGGCGAGAGGTACTCGCCGCCCGACCAGAGCAGCGCAGGAGCGATCCGCAGCCGCCCCGCTTCGGCTTCTTCGGCCAGCAGAGAGAGCATCGTCGGGTAGCTCGCCAGGTAAGCAGGCGCATAGGCATTCAGCGCTTCGACGAGCTCGGGGAGCGGCTGCATCACCGAGAAGCCGCGGGCATTGATCCACGGATTGGCGCGGCAGACGCGCTCCCACGAGGCGATACTCGCGAAGTGATCGCCCGTCGCCGCGATCAGTCCAGCGCGCCCGCCATGCGCCATCGCGCCCCAGGCACCTTGCCGCGCGAGCATCGGCGAGGCAAGCTGCGAGGCAATGAGGGCATCATAGACTTCCAGCGCCTCGTCGCTCTGAAGGTAGATTCCGGGCTCGCCCGTGCTGCCAGAGCTCTTCCAGACGACGTAACGATCGAGGTAGCGCTCGCCGATGTGAGTGCGGTCGGCGAGGAAGTCTTCGACACCGGTGCGGGTGATCGCCGGGTCGGTCACCCACCCGTCGAAGTGCGACATCAGCGCTCGCTTGGTCATGACCGGCAGTTCAATCACTTCGATAGGCTGCTCGGGCAACCCGCTGTAAGCGTGGCGATAGAGACTCGAGCGGGCGCGGGCAAACGCGACGAGATCGGTGAGACGAGCGCGGCTCGCGTTATCGATACTCGTACGGCCGCCGGCGCGCGTCCACCACAATGACGATACGCGTGACAGCAAAGACGCGTAGTTGAAGGAAGCGCGTAGCGGCTCCCACGATGCCGCGCTTGGCGTCTGTTGTTCCGCCTGCTGTTGCGCGTGCCGTCGCATCCCTTGTGAGCCCAGGTCCTCGTTCCTCCTGGAGCCGCGAACCGCCTGGTCTTGACGGCAGGCGGAAGCGTCGCTTCAGGCCTTCGGCCGAGTGAGGCGGCGCTCAGCCCTGCAGGACATAAGTTCCGGGCGCTTCGCCCACCGGCGCGTAGCCCCCGTGCTGCGCCCCCATTGGCGGCGGCGCAACGAGCGCGCCCGAGCGTGCGTCGAGCCATGCCTTCCATTCCGGCCACCAGGAGCCGTCCTTCATCGGCGCGACGGCAAGCCAACGATCCGGGGCGAGGTAGCGATCGCCGCGGCGCCTGGTCGCCACGCGATAGTGCCTCGCGCATGCCCGGCTCGGATACGATGCCGGCATTGTGGCCGCCACTGGTCAGCAGGAACGTCACTTCGGCGTCGGTCTGCAAGTGGAACTTGTACACCGAACGCCAGGGCGCGACGTGGTCGCGATTCGGTGCCGACGACGAAGAGCGGCGCGCGAATGTCGGCAGAGCGCGACCGCCGCCCGCCAGCGTGAAGCGGCCTTCGGCCAGGTCATTGTCGAGGAACAGGCGGCGCAGGTATTCGCTGTGCATGCCGGTACGGCATGCGCGTAGCATCGGCGTTCCAGGCCATCAGGTCGGTCATCGGCTCGCGCTCGCCCATGAGATAGGTCGCGGACGCTGCGCGACCAGATCAGGTCGTTCGAGCGCAGCAGCTGGAAGGCGCCGGCCATCTGCCGGCTGTCGAGAAAGCCCTGCTCCCACATCACGTCTTCCAGGAACGCGAGCTGGCTCTCGTTGATGAAAAGCATCAGTTCCCCGGCCTCCGTGAAATCGGTTTGCGCCGCGAAGAAGGTCGTCGACGCGAGCCGGCTGTCGCCGTCGCGCGCCATCGCGGCCGCGGCGATGGCGAGCAGCGTGCCGCCGATGCAGTAGCCCGACCGCATGCACCTTGCGCTCGGGCACGATCGCGCCGACCGCGTCGAGCGCAGCCATGACGCCGAGCTGCCGGTAATCCTCCATCGCCAGATCGCGGTCGTCGGGACCAGGATTCTTCCAGGAGATCATGAACACCGTATAGCCCTGCTCGGTCAGGTAGCGCACCAGCGAGTTCTGCGGGCTCAAATCGAGGATGTAGTACTTCATGATCCACGCCGGCACGATCAGAACCGGCTCGGGCCGCACCTGTCGTCGTCGCCGGCGCGTACTGGATCAGCTCGATCAGGCGGTTGCGAAAAACGACCTTGCCGGGCGTCACCGCGACGTCGCGCCCGACCTGGAACGCGCTCGGTGCCCGACCGGCGCTTGCCGCCCAGCGCACGCTCCCAGTCCTCGACGAAGTTGCAGTGCCCGCGCAGCAGGTTCATGCCGCCCTGCGCGCAGCGTGCGCTCGAGCACCTCGGGGTTGGTCGCGGATGAAATTCGACGGCGAGACACAGTCGAGCAACTGCCGCGCGCCGAACGCGACCATCTGCTCGTGCTGCGGGTGACGCCGCGCACGCCCGTCGTCGCGTTATGCCACCATTGCTGGTCGAGCAGGAACGACTGGTAGATGACGTCGTAGGGCGGCCGCTGCCACGCCTTCGCCCGGAAGCGCCGGTCCTGCGGCAGCGGCTCGATGCACGGCGTCTTCGCAGTCCTGCTTCGCCAGGGTGCGGCGCGCGGCGTAGTTGGCGAGCCGCAGCCACTTGCGCCGGCCTTCTCGGCAAGCTGCGCCTGCTTGCCCGGCGCCGCAGCGAGATGCGCCGCCCAGTCGGCAGTAAGCGCCGATCAGCGTCATCGGCGCGAGACCCGCGGTGAAGCGCGCGATCGCAGCGTGCAGCGAGCGGTCGATCATCTCCGCGAATGCGGTGGATGCCATAGGAGTCACGCAGAAATTCCGGGTCGAGCGGAAAGTCGGGTGCCGCCGGCACCGCTTTCGCTGCAGCCTTGATCGCGCGCGCTGCCGCTCGCGGCCGCAGGCGCGCCACGGTTGTCGATGGCCTGCCTGCGGGAGAATCGGCCGATGCTTTTCGTCTCCTGCTCATGTGTCTTCCACAGAGACGCGGATGATGTTTGCCATGTTCCCATACGGGGCGGACGGCGGATTGATCCAGGTCACGCTAGGGCCCCGAGGCGCGGTCGCGAGCTTTGGAGGGTCCGCCGGACGCGCGCCGGTCGGGGCTTGTGCGGGCCGGGTCCGCGAAGCAAGGGGGGACCGATCAGCCCGCAATCAGAGCGGCGGTCGTGACGCCGCCTCCCGGTAGAGGATCCCGCGCCGAATCAGCAGTTTCTCCGTTTCGACCGCTACAAAGACTATCAGCGATAGCGCGATGCACGCCGCCAACTCGCCTATGCTCAACGGCGCGGTGTGGAACATGCGGTTGAACGACGGCACATAAAGCGTGGCCATCTGCAGAAGGAAGGTGATAGCCACCGCGCCCAGCATCAGCGGATTGGACAACAGGCCGATCTCGAACAGCGAATTCCGTTCGGAGCGGATCGCCATGACGTGGCCAGTTGCGACAGCGTCAGAACGGTGAACACCATGCTCTGCCAATGGGCATTGGCGGTGTGATAGGCCCACGCCTGGGTGAGCAAGGTGACGCCGGCCATCAGGAAGCCGACCCACACCATGTGCTGCCACATGCCGTGGGCGAAGATACTCTCGCCGGGCGGGCGCGGCGGGCGTCGCATCACGCCCCTCTCCTCGGGTTCCGCCGCCAATGCCAACGCAGGCAGGCTGTCGGTGACCAGGTTGATCCACAGGATGTGGATCGGCAGCAGCGGGATCGGCAACCCCAGGAACGGGGCGATGAAAATGGTCCAGATCTCGGCCGAGTTGGTGGTTACGGCGTAGCGGATGAACTTGCGGATGTTGTCGAACAGCCGCCGTCCTTCGCGCACCGCGTGCACGATGGTGGCGAAATTGTCGTCGAGCAGCACCATGTGCGCCGCCTGCCGCGCCACGTCCGTTCCGCCCTTGCCCATGGCGATGCCGATGTTGGCCGCGCGCAGCGCCGGCGCATCGTTCACGCCGTCGCCGGTCATGGCGACGAACTGTCCCCTGTCCTGGAGTCCTTTGACGATCCTGATCTTCTGCTCCGGATCGACGCGCGCGTAGACCCGCACGTGCTCGACCCGCTGCTCGAACTCGTCGTCGCGGCAGCTTCGCCAGCTCCGCGCCCGTCATCACACCGCTCGTCGTTGTCGCCGAGAATTCCGAGCTCGCAGGCGATGGCGCGCGCGGTAGCCGGATGATCGCCGGTGATCATGACGGCGGTAATGCCGGCGGAGCCGCACAGAGCGACCGCCTGCCTGGCCTCCTGCCGCGGGGGATCGATCAGCCCCACCAGCCCGAGCAGCGTGAGCTCCGACTCGCAGCGGTCGAGCGCATTCCTCCGCCGGCAGCTCGGGCCACGCGCGCGAAGCGACGGCAAGCACGCGCAGGCCTTCCGAGGCCATGTGCTCCGACTCGCGCACCATCGAGTGGCGGTCGATCGGCGGCGGCTCCCGTGGCACGGAGCACCTGCGTGCAACGCCTCAGCACCGTCTCGGGCGCGCCCTTGGTGAAGGCGATCACCGCGTCCCCGTCGCGATGAAACGTCGTCATCCGCTTGCGTTCCGAGTCGAACGGCAACTCACCTAGCCTGGGTAGGAACAGTTCCAGCGCTGCCTTGTCGTAGCCCGCGTCGCGGGCGGCTATAAGGAGTCGCAACCTCCGTCTGTTCGCCCACCACCTTGTCATGCCGTGCGGGCTGCGCGTCGTTGCACAGCGCGACGGCGCGGAACAGGCTGCGCCAGGGCTCCTGCCCTGCGCGCCCGGACCAGTCGCGGGTTAGTTCCCCGTCGACAAATGCCGCTCCAAGCCGCATGCGGTCTTGTGTCAGCGTGCCGGTCTTGTCGGAGCAGATGTAGGTGACGGAACCCAGCGTTTCCACCGCCGGCAGGCGCCGCACCAGCGCGTGCTGCCTGACCATCTTGCGCGCGCCCAGCGCGAGCGAGATCGTCACGACGGCCGGCAAGCGCCTCCGGAATGGCCGCTACCGCCAGGCTCACAGCGGTCAGAAACATCAGCACCAGCGGTTCGCCGCGGAGCAGTCCGACGGCGAACACGATGCCGCAGATCGCCAGCGCCGCGTACGCCAGGCGGCGGCCGAACTGCGCCAGGCGCAACTGCAGCGGCGTCTTGAGTGCGACATCCTCCTGCAAGAGCGACGCGATGCGGCCCAGTTCGGTATCCATGCCGGTGGCTACGGTGAGACCACGCCCCCGTCCATAGCCGACCGTCGTGCCCTTGTAGGCCATGTTGCGGCGGTCACCCAGTTGCAGGTCGGCCGCTTCCAGCGCCCGCTTTCCCTTGTCCACCGCCACCGATTCGCCGGTGAGCGGTGCCTCTTCGACCTTGAGCCGCACCGCCTCGATGAGCCGCAAATCCGCCGGCACGACATCGCCCGCTTCCAGCAGCACCACATCGCCTGGCACGATGTCGGCCGCCGGCAACCGCTGCGACTGCCCGTCGCGCAGCACTTTCGCGCTGACCGCCGCCATTGCCTTGAGGGCGGCGATGGCGCGTTCGGCGCGATATTCCTGAGCGAAGCCGAAGAGCGCATTGAGGATGACGATCACCAGGATCACCGCGCTGTCCTGCAATTCGCCGACGACACCCGCGATCACGGCCGCGCCAAGCAGTACCAGGATCATGAAATCACCGAATTGCGCAAGCAGCATCGCCAGTGGAGAGCGCCGGCGCTGCTCGCGCAGCACGTTGCGGCCCCGACGGGCCAGGCGCGCCTTCGCTTCCGCCTCGGACAGCCCCCGGGAAGGATCTACGCCGAGCCGCCGCGCGACCTGTTCGGCTTCCAGGACATGCCAGACGGGATGCGAGCGAACTGCACCATGCCCAGATCTACTCGGCATACAGGTAGATCGCGAGCGTGTTGAGCAAGTAAATGCAAAACAGGAAGAGGCTGCCCCAGCCGACCGTCCTGAGCACCCGTGCCCTGGGTCGATACAGCAGACCGATGATGGCCACGCCCGTCATCATCATGGCCGAGAGGGCGGACACGGCGTGGGTCGGGGCGACATGGACCAGAATCGGCCCTGGGCGGTAGAAGAGGTCGTCGACTGCGAGGATGGCAATGTCGAACAGATTGCTGCCGAAGAGATTGCCGATGGCCATGTCGATCGCCCCCAGCCGCAACGCGGCGAGCGTCACCACGATCTCCGGTACCGAAGTGGCAAAAGCCACGAACAACGTGCCGACGAAGCTCTGGTGCCAGCCCATCTGCAGCGCGATCTGCTTGCCGACGAAGGGCAGCGCCGCGCCCGCGACCACTACCGCGATCGCGGCGGCGCCATAGCGGAGGACGGCGTTGCTCAGCGTCACCCGAGGATATCGCGGAGCGGCGGCGACATGAGCTTCCCGCTGCTCCTTCTCGTAGCGAAAGATGGTCCGCATCGCGATCGCGTACAGCAGCAGAATGATCGGGGCATAGGCGCCGACGTGCCCCAATGCCAAGCCGAAGCCGCTGCGAGCGAGCAGGATGTTGAAACCTGCAAACCCGATCAGCACGATGCCGAAACCACCGGACAACACGTGCGACTGGCGCGCCCGCGTGTACACCGATTCGCCGCGATGCAGAAAATCGAGCACGACGATGATCAGCAGATTGAAAACGCAGCTGCCCAGCACGTCGCCCACGGCGATTTCCGGCGCGTCCGCGACCGCGACTGCGCTGACTCCGGTGACGAGCTCTGGCAGAGAGGTGACCCCAGCCACCAGCACCAGCCCCACCCAGCCGCCGCCCATGCCGGTCTTTTCCGCAATCACGTCGCCATAACGACACAACTTGACACCGGCGAAACCAATCACCGCCAGGCACACCGCAAACGCCAGCCAGATCCCCTCACCAAGATCGTTCATGCTCGTCCCTCGATCGGTCCAGCGTCTGCGCGTTGCAACGGCGGAGGATCCTTCAGGCTTCTCCGGCCGGTGGGTTCGACACCGCACTCGATCGCCCGTGCCCTGGTGACTTGAGCTTGGCAAATTTTCGGGTTTGCAGAAATCGACGACCACGCAACCACGGCGCCTTGTTCTGCTCGCCGGGCGGGCGTAGCATTTCTGTCGTCATTACACCTGCGGAGACGGTGCGATGAGAATTCTGCTGCTCATCGATGGTTCGGAGAATGCGCTGCGCGCCACGCGATATTCCATCGACCTTGCGCGAGCGAACCTGGCGATGCAGCTCGACGTCCTGAACATCCAGGAGCCGATCGAAGGCCGCGTCCGCGCGTTTCTGTCGAAAGCGGAGGTGGACAAGATCCAGTCGGACGCGGGCCGCGAGGTGCTCGCACCCGCGGAAAAACTGCTCGATGATGCGGGGATCCCGCACCGCGCCCGCGTTCGCGTCGGTCTTATCCCTGAATCGATCGCACAATATATCGAAGAGGAGAAGTGCGACGCCATTGTCATGGGAACGCGAGGGATGGGGGCCATTGCCAATCTCGTCATGGGTTCGATCGCCACCAAGGTTGTCCACGTCGTGCACGTCCCGGTCACGTTGGTGAGGTGACCGTTCCTGCACCACAACCCGCCGGCGAGCAATAGGAACGGTGCGGTGCGCCCCCCGGCCGCTTTCGCAGGGACGCCCCGCCACGAGAGAACGCGACGACAGAGACCGATTATCGGCGCGCACGGAAGCTTGAGACAGGGTCAAGGCTGACGGCGATCAACGTTCGGACTGCTAAGTCCGCGGGGTGCTGTTGCTGCGGCGTTTGGTCGTCCGATTCCGAGTCGTCTCGAGCAGGCGCCTGGCCGCCGCCAGCGCCTCGATCGGGTACCCGTCGTCGAATGTCCGGCAAATCGGTCGCAGCAACCGCTCTGCCTGCACCCTCTTGCCCTCTGCGACCAGCAGCTGCGCGAGGCTCAGCGCGGCCTGTAGCTCCCAGAACCGGGCATGCTGTCGGCGAGCGCACTCCAGCGCGCGCGTGAGGCAGGCTTTTGCTTCCTCGCGCGCGCCGTCCGACGCGGACAGGAGGATCTCGGCGCGAACCCTCCAGGCTTCCGCCTCCCACCAGCGCTCTCCCGTGCCGTCGACATCCGACAGCGCCTCGAGGGCGAGCGCGTCGGCGCGCGCGTGGTGACCGGCGAGCGAGTGTGCGCGGGCGAGACACGACAGAACAAACGAGCTCTGGAAGTTCGCGCCGGTCGCCCGATGCGCAGCCAGCGCGTCTTCCATCAGCGCGATGCCCTCGCGCGGGCGGCCTTCCTCCACGACGTTGACGGCGCGCAAGACCGCGGCGCGCGAGACGTGGTACGGGCTGCGCTGCTCCGCCGCAATGGCCATGCCCTCCTCGGTAGCGGCGATCGCGCCCGGCAGATCGCGCGTGTGCAGGCGGAATCGCGCCAGCGCGAGCAGCGCGGAGACCAGGGTGAAGGGATGCAACCGGCTCCTCGCATCGCTCACCGCGGCGGCGACCGTCCGCGCGGCCCGCGCGACGTCGCCGACGTAGAGGTAGGCGAGCCCCAACCAGATCAGAGTGAAGGAGCGTAGATGGTAGCCGCCGACGAATGCCACGGGCCGACACGCGTCCTCGTCGTACAGGCGCAGCGACGCCTCCAGGTTCTCGATCGACCGCGCGAAGTTGCCCAGGTGGAGATGCGCCGTGCCGGCAAGGTAATGCACGACCGTGCCGGACGAACGATCGCGCGATTTGCGGTGCAGCAGCGGCGCGATGAGCGCGAGGCAGCGCGGCGATTCCGATCGGATCAGGTGGTAGTTGAACAATCCGGACAGCGCTCCGAGCGCCTCCAGGGGATGCGCCTTCTCGTCGAGCAGCGAACGCGCCTTCGACATCTCGCTCATCACGCGAGGCGACGCGAAGCCCTGGGTCATGACGAAGGCGTCGCCGAGGGCGTGATGAAGGCGTCCTTCGATCTGATCGCGCGCGCGACCCGGCGCGAGCGTCCCGACCAACCGCATGGCACTTTCCACCTGGGTCTGCGCTTCGATCCCCGCGGACCTCGTGAGCGCTATGCGCGCCGCCCTGATCGCGTAGTCGATGGCCTTCTCGGTCAAGGCGGCGCGCGCACAGTGATGTGCGAGCAGTTCCGGATGCCGTTCGACGACATCGGGAAACTGTGCCTCGATCACGTCGACGATGCGCCGATGAAGCGCGGGCCGGTCGCGCTTGGCGATGGTTTCGTACGCGGCGTCCTGCACCAGCGCATGCTTGAACACATACACCGACCACGGCGGCTCGCCGCGCTGATGAACGAGCTCCGAGGCGACCAGTGCGTCGAGAAAGGGCGCAAGGTCGGCGTCGGGCAGCTGCGCCACCGCCTTTACCACTGCGTAGCGGAACTCACGACCAAGCGCAGCGCCCATCTGGACCACCGCGCGTGCCGCGCCGACGCGGTCGAGCCGGGCAACCAGCGATGCGTGGAGGCTCGACGGCACGGCCACGTGCGTAGATGGTGTGTCCAGCACGTAGGCATCCCCCAGTTCGCGCAGGATGCCGCTCTCGATGATCGACTTCGTCAGTTCCTCGACGAACAGCGGAACGCCGTCGGTTCGCGCAACGATCTCGTCGAGGAGCGCGACCGGAATATCCTTGCCGCCGGCCGTCTGCTTCACCAGCGCTTCGTTGCTGCGGCGCCCGAGTCGCGAGAGCGTCAGTGCAGTAACGTGCGACAGCCCGAGCCCCGGCGGCTTGAATTCCGGGCGATGGGTGATCACCAGCAGCACTGGAAGCGTCCCCACGCGTTCGACCATCACGTCGAATAGCTCGCGCGTCGTCGGATCGATCCAATGTGCGTCCTCGAGAAGCACGAGCAGCGGGTGGCGTGCGGCCCACGCCGCGAACTGGCTGCCCAACGCTTCGAGCAGGAGTTCCTTGCGCCGTTGCGCGCTGAGGGCGGCCGCGGGATAGCGGTCCCCGGTGGCGAGCGACAGCAAGTCCGCCACCAGCGGAATGTCCACGCTCGCGTCCGGTGAGCGCGTCGCGAGCAGGCGCTCGAGCTTGTCGAGCCTCGTCGCGTCCGCGTCGCCGGCGTCGAAGCCGGCGCCGCGCTCCAGTTCCGCGATGACCGGATAGAGTGCGGTTTGCGTGCGGCTCGGTGAGCAGAAATAGCGGACTGCCGCGTGCTGCTCGCGGCCGATCTCGTCCTGAAACGCGGCAACGAGATGGGACTTGCCGATGCCGGGTTCGCCCCAGACCAGGATCACCCGTCCTTCGCCGGATTTCGCCTGCTCCCAGCGGCCGCGCAGAAGGGTGAGCTCCTCTTCGCGGCCGATCAGGGGTTTGCGGTTCGGGCGCAGCGCCTCGAAGCGGCTCGCGACCGTGCTCTCGCGCAGAACCCGCACGGCGTCGGATTGCGACCATCCAGGATCGTAGTCGAACAGTTCGCCCACGAGCCGGCGGGTACCGGCTGCGGCGATCACCGCCCCCGCGGGTGCAAGCGCCTCCATCCGCGCAGCCACGAACACCGTTTCGCCTGCGATGGAGGGCTCACCGTCGGCGGCAGCATCCGCCCCAGCACCGACAAGCATGAGGCCGGTCGCGATTCCGGCCCGCGCGTGCAGCGCGTGCGCCAGCCCTGGGGAGGACAGCCCGGCAACGGCGTGCGTCGCGGCAAGCGCGGCGCGCACTGCCCGCTCGGCATCGTCCTCGTGCGCGACCGGATAGCCGAAGCAGGCCACGATCCCGTCATCCGTATGGCGCGTGATGTGGCCACCGTGACGTGCGATCGTCTCTGCAAGACACTGCCGATAAAGGGCGAGGGTCTCCGTGAGTTCCTCGGGGTCGCTGCGCGCCAGTCCCGCCGCATCGACAATGCTGCAGGCGACGATCGTAAGCTGCCGGCGCTCCGCCGCGAGACGCGGTGTCGCGCCTGCGGCCGTTTCCGACGCGGGCGCCGCGTCCCCGCCGACATCCTCCGCGCTCACCGTCCCGACGAAGCGGAAGCCCTTGCGCGGAAGCGTGCGCACCAGACGCTGCTTTTCGCCGTCGTCGCCGATGGCATGACGGACGGCCGTAATGCGACTGCTCACCGTCGACTCGGAAACGATTCGGCCGCTCCATACCTGCGCCATGAGCTCGTCCTTGCTGACGACGCGATCACGGTTCTGGACGAGGTAAAGCAGCAGGTCGAAGACCTGTGGCTCGACCGCGACGTCTTCCCGGCCGTGGCGCAGCTCGCGCCGTCCTGGATTGAGCGAATACCCGTCGAAGAGGAAGGTCAACGCCGATCTCGCGGGCGGATGGAATCAGCGAAATCCCAGCAGAAAATCAAGCGTATCGCAAAGACACGGACGCGGGCCAGCCCCTACCTTGGCGACGTCCTCGCGAGAGGGCCCCGAACGTCAACGGCAAAAGGAGACGCACCATGACTCTCAGTAAAGAATCCATTGCAGGCATGGCGATTGTACTTGCTGCGGCCACTACGCTTTCGAGCGTCGCGGCGTGGGCCCAGCACGGCGACGGAGCAGTCAAGCCCCGGCAGGCCACGGCGGAGCAGCCGTCGATCAAGGCGCTGGAAGCCGAATTCTGGGCGTGCGACTACGCCGCCACCACCGGCGGTATCGCCGCCGGCCACGGAGAAGCGTGCGTGGCCAACTATGAAGCGCTGAAAACGTCGAAGTTCGGCGGAGACTTCGCCGCGCTCATGGCATGGTGGCAGGCGAACAAGGGCGCCAAACACCTGGTGGCGGCGCCGGTGCAGCCCGTGGCCACGGGTCGCTGACGGGTCCGCTTCTCGCCAGCGTGAATGCGCAAAGACCGCCGAGGTCGGCCTTATTTCGAAGCCACGACCGCCGGAGGTTTCCACGTGCCTTCGCCGGGCGGCAGGATCGAGGGCGGCGTGTCCTTGGGCCAGTAGAGGCGCATCACCAGGTAGACGGTGTCGTTGGGCGCGGGCAACCAGTTCGCTTCCTTCGCCTTGCCGGGAGAGTCCTTCTGGAGGTAGAGGGTGAGCGACCCGTCCGCGTTCTTCTTCATCGCGTGCACCATCGGCGAATTGATGAGATAGCGATTGATCGGGTTCTTGACCAGGAGCTGGCTCTTGCCGTCGTACATCGTCACCGACCAGAAGGCATTCACCGGCGGGAGCTGTCCGGCAGGGAAAGGTGATCGTGTAGTTGTGCTTGCTGGCGTCGAGCGTTGCCCCCGTCTGATCGATCGCGGGTATACGGATACATCGCCTCCACGGCATCGTTGCCGTAAAGGCCGCCCTTCGCAGCGGCGGCACGCACCAGCCAATTGCCGTTGAAGAAGGCGCGGTCGCCAAACAACGCGCTGATGTTCCAGCCGTTGATGACCTTCGTCCCGCCGGCAGAGATACTTGTCGACCTTGTCGTCACCCTCCTTCATGCCCAGCAGGACGGCCGCCTTGTGCTCCGGCGAGAGTTCCTTGAACGCGAAGGTCTTGCCCGGCCCGATGCCGATGCTGGCAAGCTTGGCGCGGATCTCCTTGTCCTCTGCCGAGGGCGGGACGAACTGCAGCGCGGCGTCGAGATACTCGAAGAAATTGTCCTTGATCCCCGCGGTCGTGGCGGGGACGAAATCGATCTTCGGCGCGGCCGGCGGCGCGGGTTGCTTGAGGAACGTCGAAAGCGGCTGCGCCTTGTAACCCGCCTGTACCTTCTCCACGCTCGGCATATCCGCTGCATTGAAAAGCTGAGTCCGAAAAAGCGTGAGCGCAAACGGCGTCGTCGAGGTGAACACCTTCTTGATTCCGGCGGGCGTCTCGCCCTTCCAGTCAGGACCGACGATGAGGTAGTTGCCAGGGTCGTTGCCCGTCGCGCGACTGCCGATGTAGCCATAGTTGTACGTGTTGCCGTCGATCAACTGCACCGAGTAATAGCGCTTCTTCTCCACGGCCGGCACGGAAACCACCATGGGCTCCGCACGCAGGTCCAGCCAGAGGATCGAGTACGGTGTGTCGCTGTTGGGCGTGATGACCGCCGTATCCTCCGGGGTGGCGACGTGACGCTCGTTGTAGATTTCGTTGAAGGGCGCCTTGAACTGGCTGGACTTCGCGTCCACCGCGAATTCATTCATCACCGCGTAGTTCATCACCAGGGGCAGCCCGTAAATGAAGCCCTTCCTCGGCGATCGCCTTCGTCTGTTCGATACCCGGCGCCGGCACACCCTTCGCCACGTCCTTCTTTTCGGCCTGGGAAATCACGTCGTCTTTCTTCCCGCAACCGGCAATGAGTGTCGTCGTGGCAGCGAGGAGAACCACGAATTTCAAAATAGCCGAGCGTCGCGCTGTCACGCTCGCAGGTCGCGAGGTCATCTCCATCTCCCTTGGAGACTCAATTCGGTGGGTTGCGAGTACGCTGCGCAATGCCTTCATTTCACTATCTCCCTGATTCCGCATTACCGGGTAACAAAGCGCAAAGCCGCCAAAACTTACTGGCTCGCCCTTCGATGCGCCGCATGAGTTCAAGCTGCGTCAGTCTACCCGACCCGCGACTCGGCCGACGCTGCGACCCTTTTCAGCCTATTGGCCGGGGCAAGGCTGACACCAGGGCACGATCACGTCGATCGTGCACTGATACAGCAGGTTGCTTGGCTGGCAGCGTTCTTCATAGATCGCAAAGCACACGGGCACCGGACCCTTGCTGCAGTACTCGTGTTGCGAACCGGGAACCTGCGGGCAGCCGGGATCGGATTGCGGTGCACCGCAGGAGTTGCCACTGAACGAATTGTCCTTGGAGCACGCGACAACGATCGTGACGTCGTCCGTCGCGAACGGATTCCAGTTCGTCAGCAGCACGTCGAAGGTGCCGGGGTTCTCCGCGAAGATCGCTCCGATCGCGCTCACGGACGGGCTGCCCGTCTGCGAGTAGCTGATCTGCCATGCGTACGGATAAGGCGTCTTGCACTGATAGCTTCTGGTGGTGCTTGCCCAGCCGCCCATCGCGAACGTGGCCTGGGTCTGCGGCTGGCAATCCGGAATGCCGTCGCACGCGCTGTCCGCCAGGTTTCCCGGTTGGCTCACGCGGCCGCGGATCGTACGCGACGGCTTGCGTTTCGTCAGCTCCGCCGTCGGCGCGAGCTGGCGCGATTTCTGGATGCCGCTGCCCGCGTAAGGCGTGACGGAGCAGCCCAGCGAAACGATGAAATCACCCGGCGTATCCGACGCGTTGACGCCTTCCACCGTGACGGTGAACTGGTCGACGTCGATCATCTGCACCAGGATGTGCTCGTGCTGAGCGGCGTCCCAGCCCCAGAGGTTCGGGTGGCTTGCGGGGCATGCGAAGCGCTTCGCGACGCGGCCTCCGGCCGGCACGCTGGTCGCGGGGAGCGTAGCCGAGAGGCAACCCGGAACGCCCGCGCACTCGTTCTCGTCGGAAGGGACGAGAGTGCCGGTGCGGTAGCCGTGCTCGTCTGCCTCCGGTTGCTTTGCGTGGGCGATCGCCGCGGCCATGCCGAGCGCCGTTACGACATATATCGCATAGGCCCATGGCCGACGATTGTGCATGGCGACGCCCTCCCCGGTGGTCACGGACAATCGCCCGCTCGCCGATTGGCGAAGGGAGCTGCCCGCTGCGGAAGGTCATTATGGCTTCAATTGCGGTGGGCGGGGAAACGCGAAGGTGCGATCGCGGCTGCCCGGACCCTCTCTCGGCTCACAGCCACATTCCGCTCGCCAGCGCCGACGCGACGGACGCCCTCGGGAGAGGGAGGTGACCTCACGCCTGATGCCCGCCCGACCACGGATACGTAGAATGCCGTTCCGCAACACCGGCGCGGAACAATAGCCACCAACGCCGAGTGGAACGATTCGAACAATTGCTCGCTCTATTCGTCGCGGCAGTCGTCTGGACTGGCTCGAGATGGCAGCAACGGATGCGGTGTGACAGGGCCATTCATAATCACCGCGTCAGATCCAGCTCAGGGCAGCTCCGATGATCTCGGTCGCGCCGGTGGCTGCGCATTCGCCGTGGGCAATCACAAGCCGTTGGGGATTCCATCCGAGCACCGTTCGTCGTGCAGCGCGCGCACGGTCCCGTGTCAGGAAGCTCAGGCGCCATTCGCGCGGCGTGCTCCCGTGCCGACCGACCAGGCCATCAAGGCGCATCATCATCCCCTTCCAACCCTTGGCATTCACCTCGGGAAAGCGCTGGATCAGATCCCCGAAGATCGCAGTGCGTGACGCCCGGTGAAAAAAGACCACTTCCTCCATTGCAATCGATCCACGAAACACCACCTGATCAATGTCGGTCTTCCACGGCTCGTCCTCTTCATCAAGCTCGGCATCGAACCGAAGCCGCTTTTTCTTCCGGGCAAGACCTGGGGGCGCATAGAGCCGCGCATCCGGCCAGCGATTTCTCCACTCGGGCAGGAACAAGTGATGTAGCTTGTTCGGCGATACGATGTAGGCGACAGGCCCGATGGCCTCCACGGCGCCGGCCAATTCTTTAGTCAATGCGATAGGGGACCATACCCATACCCTGCCCGTCGAGAGTTGCGCGATTGCCATGCGCGTCGGATATGGAAAACCGAAGAACGAAACTGTCGGTCCATCCACCAGGTAGAGATTCTGTCCGAACGGCGTGAGCATCGATCTAGGATACTGCGATCCTGGGTTGGCCTGACGCGGGCTTGAACGTCTGGATGCGGCGGTATTCAGGTACTGATTCGCAAGGTCCGGACCTGGCCGACAGCTGCCCCCAGTTGACTCAGTTGACGACTGTTTCCGACCCCGAGCAGCTCGCGCTGCTCCAAAGCAGTCGCTCGTGAACTGGAAGACCTCAAGGCCGGATATTTTCCACGAGGGTGGCAATCTGCACGAACTCGATGCTGGGGCGCACACCGTAGAGACCGGCTACCCGCTCGAGTAGCTCGTAAGTGAAGAACTCTTTGGCGGCCTCCTCTGAATGCCAAACGTAGAAGTTCGTGGCCTCACACTTCCCGGGATTGAGTGTGAAGGCCTTTGAGCTCAGCCCCGGCATTCCTTCGAACCTTACGCGCGCGGTCTCGGCGATCTTTCGCACGGCCCGCTCATCAAAGTTGTTTCTTCTGTTTGTCGCGGCGGTCGCATGAACGCGGCCGCGCCGAGGCGCGCTATCCATGCCTTTTCCCAGACGACGCCGCCCGGTCAATGGGCGCTTACCGGAACGTTCACGGCCACATCGACCGGCAGGTGTTGGCCGGTCGCCGGCACTGATGCGATGGGTCCGAGCTGCCGCTGATCAGCGAAGCATTGGAAGCGCAAGGTTTGATGCAGGACAAGGCGGTGATCTCTACCGCGGATATGCTAGAACATGGCGTAGAGCCGTGCGGCCAGTGAGGCCGCCCGCCATGAGGCTGCATCGGGGAACATTCCAGTTACCGAAGCCCGGAGTTCGCCAATATGCAAATGCATTCTTGCCGCCATCCGGCGCGGACTTAATCGGCAGGTGATGGCAAGCGACGCCGAATCCGTCGCGCGTGGGGCCAAGGTGCCGGTGCTGCTTTTGCGCGGGGTATCGAGGGCTTCCCGAACCAGGCTCGTGTCCGCAAAGCCTGCTGCGCCTTTGGCTCGTTGTCCATTGGCCAGGCGAACGCAGTTTCGCTCGCATCCCGATGCTTAGCACAATCATCGCGTCCGAGCCGCACACGTCGGACACCGCGTTCCGGACCCCACCGTCGCCGGCGCTCGCGCGCCAAAGGTCGCTGCTCATGGCGCTCCGTGACAGGCTTTCGTCGCGCGATGCTCCCGTGCGGCTGCTGGAAACGCACATATCCTATGTCCTTCTGACCGGGATCTACGCGTATAAGATCAAGAAGGCCATAACTCTCGAATTCCTGGATTTCGGCACACTCGAGGCGCGAAGGCGATTCTGCGAGGAGGAGGTGCGGCTCAATCAACGGCTTGCACCCGCGCTTTATATCGACGTCGTGAAGATCACAGGTAGCCCGACGGCACCCGCGATCGGCGGTCCCGGCGAAGTGCTCGAGTACGCGGTCCGCATGAGGGAGTTCGCACAGGACGCGCTGCTTTGCGACATGCTTGCGCACGACGGGCTGCATTCGGACCACGTCGATGCACTTGCCGCGCGAATCGCCGATTTCCATGCGGCGGCGCCCGTAGCCCTGCCCGATTCGGGGCATGGCGCATCGCGCCGCGTGGTCGACACCGCGCTTGCCAATTTCGCCGAAATAGCGGCTTGCGCGCCCGAAAGCTGGGATCGAGTGGCGCTGGAGGCGCTCAGACGCTGGACGCGTCGCCAAGGGTCGACGATTCGCAAGAAACTGGAGCGGAGACGCTTTACGGGATCGATCCGGGAATGCCACGGCGACCTACACCTCGGCAACATCGCCCTCGTCAAGGGTGAGGTCACACCCTTCGACTGTATCGAGTTCAACCCATCGATGCGCTGGATCGACACCATGTCCGAAGTCGCATTCACGGTCATGGATCTCGAGCGATGTGGGCGTCCCCGCCTCGCATATCGGTTCCTCTCCGCCTATCTGGAGCGCTCCGGGGACTATGGTGGAGCGGCCGTGCTTCGGTTCTACCTCGTCTACCGGGCAATGGTACGCGCGAAAGTAGCCTGCTTGCGTGCATCGCAAGCCCCGGCCAACGCGCGCGAGGCCTATCACAAGGAATTCGCACAGTACGTTTCGATTGCCTCGTCCTACGCAAAGGGTACGTACCCGGCCATCGTGCTCATGCACGGGCCGAGCGGCTGCGGCAAGACCACAATGTCGCAGCTATTGCTCGAGCGCGCCCAGGCGGTGCGTATCCGCACCGACGTCGAGCGCAAGCGTCTGGCGCTCCTTCCGGCCGAGGCGCGCAGCGGCTCGGCGCTCGACGGTGGGATCTATACGCCGGATGCGACCCGCGGCGTCTACGATCACGTTCGCGCATGTGCGGCCTCAATCGTCAGCGGCGGATTTCCTGCGCTAGTGGACGGCACATTTCTATACCGCTGGCAGCGCGACATGTTCCGCGACCTTGCAGCGGAACGTGCCGTGCCGTTCGTGATCGTCGACTGCGTCGCTTCGCCGGCCACCCTAGAAGCCAGGGTAGTGGCGCGATCTCGCCTCGGCACGGACGCGTCGGAAGCCGACGTCGCGGTGTTGAGGCGACAACTTCGAGCGTCCGATGGGCTTGCGCTCGACGAGCTCCGCTTCCTGCTGGCCTGCGACGCGGAAGAGCCGTTCGAGCGCGGCCTTTCGAGCGCCGCATGGCGCGCGATCGAGGGACGCGTTCGCTCTCGAGGGGCGGCGCCCAGCGACGTGCGTGGCTCCTCTCTAGCCGCCGGTCCTCTTGCGGACAAGGTGGCGTTCCTTTCGCGCCCCCGCAACTACCCGGAGCCGACCGGCACCGTCGAGCCGGTCGAGACTCACCGGTCGTGGGTGTTCCTGACCGAGCAATATGCCTACAAGCTCAAGAAGCCGGTCGTGGAAGAGCTCATCGAACTGCGCAGCATAGAAGCGCGCAGGGCCAACTGCATCGAGGAACTTCGAGTCAACCGCCGGTTCGATCCGGACCTGTATCTCGACATGGTTGCGCTCACCCGCTTGCCGTCCGGAGCGCTCAGCGTTGGCGGACAGGGCGAGCCGTGCGATTGGTTGGTCCGCATGCGACGCCTGCCCGCCGACCGGATGCTCGATCGACTCATCGCGGAGGGCCTGTTTCGCGCGTCCGACCTCGTGCCTGTAGTGAAGCTGCTGTGCAGCGTCTACCGGCAGTCGCCGGCATCGCTATCCGAGGAACAGTACCCGCGTCGGCTCCGCCGAGCCACGCTCGCCAACCGCCGCGAGCTTTGCCTACCTGAATTCGGCCTGTCGATCGAAGTGATCGAGGACGTCTGCGACCGGCAGCTTCGCTTTCTCGATCGTGCGTCATGCTTCGATGAGCGTGTCCGCGCGAAACGCATTGTCGACGGCCACGGCGACCTCCGTCCAGAGCACATTTGCCTCGATGAAGCACCGCGCATCATCGACGCCCTCGAGTTCTCGACGAAGCTGCGAACGCTCGACGCCGTCGACGAGATCGGCTTCCTCGCCCTCGAGTGCGAGCGCCTTGGCGCACCGCAGGCGAGACGTGTACTCCTCGATACCTATCGACGCGAGATGGACGATGCGCCGCCAGACGCGCTCGTTCACTTCTACCAGAGCTTCCGGGCCTGTGTACGCGCCAGGCTCGCGATCCGTCACCTGCTCGATCCAACCAGCCGCGATCCGCAGCGCTGGCCCGCCCGGGCACGACGATATCTCGAGCTTGCGTCACGACACGTCGCCCGATGCGAATGATCGGTCCGGACGATCGCAAATGGAACCCCGATGAAGACTTTCGACGTGTTCAACGGAGATGCGGACGGCATCTGCGCGCTGCACCAGCTTCGTCTCGCTACGCCAGCAAAAGCGGTGCTTATCACCGGCGTGAAGCGTGATATCGCGCTCCTCCGTCGTGTGGAAGCTGAGCCCGGCGACCTCGTAACCGTGCTCGACGTATCCGCCGACGTCAACCGCTCCGCGCTCGTTTCGCTGCTCGAACGCGGCGTACGGGTCAAGTATTTCGATCATCATTTCGCCGGTGATTTGCCGGTGCATCCCAACCTCGAAGCGTACATCGACACCTCGGCCGAGACCTGCACGAGCCTCCTCGTTGACCGGCATCTGCACGGACTTCATCGTCTGTGGGCAATCGCCGGCGCATACGGGGACAATCTCGCCCGTCCCGCGGGAGCCTTCGCGGACAGGCTCGGCTTGGATGAAACGCCAAGGCGTCGCCTGCGCGAGCTGGGTGAGGATATCGCGTACAACGCCTACGGTGACTGCGAAGCCGACCTCATCGTACATCCCGCCGAGCTGTACCGCGCGCTCGCTGCCTACGCGGATCCGTTCGCTTTCATCCGCGACGCGCCAGTGTGCCGGCGCCTTTCCGAGCAGAAGCACGCGGACCTCAGACTGGCTGCTCTTGCCGAGCCGGAGGTTGCGCTTGGCGGAGCGACCATCTACGTCCTGCCCGATGCTGCGTGGGCGCGCCGCGTTCGCGGAGTGATGGCTAACAGGCTTGCGAACGGTTATGCAAACCTCGCCCATGCGGTACTGACCCCTGATCGCGAAGGTGGATACGCCGTCAGCGTGCGTGCGCCGCTAGCGTCCCCGTCGGGTGCGGATGCCCTGTGCCGCAGATTCCCCAGCGGGGGCGGTCGCCTGGCCGCGGCAGGTATCGATCACCTGCCGGAGGATGCGCTGCCGCGCTTCGTAAGCGAGATGGATCGTGCGTTTCCCGATCCGCTTCGCGCTGCCGCGGAGATTACGGCTCGGACCCACGGTTAGAATCAAGTCTCCCGGCTCGGGACGGCGCTCCGCCAAGTCGGCAGTCTTGCGGTAAGCGGCGACCCGAATTCGATTGCACCCTGCGCGCCGAGAATCTCTGCGGCTCCGCTCATGCGACCCGTGCGAGACGCCAGTGGGTCATGCGAGAAGTTCCACGAGCGATCCGCCGCTATGCAGGCGCTTGATCGCCTCCGCAAATAGGTCCGCGACGCTCACACATTCAATTTTCGCGCTCAGCTTGGGCGCCTCGACCCGAAGCAGCGGCACCGAGTCAGTCACGACAATCTTCTCGAATGCCTCGCCGGCCAGCGTTTCGTTGGCCGCCCCGGCGAACACGCCATGCGAGGCGACCGCATACACGCGACGCGCGCCGCGCTCCCGGCAGGCGACCGCCGCGCGCGCCATGGTGGTGCCGCTGCTGATGAGATCGTCGACGACGATCGCGACGGCGCCGCGCACGTCTCCCACGACAGCTTCGCCGGTCACCACTCCCTGGCTGCGATGCTTTTCCACGAAGGCAAGCCCGACCGGCCGACCAAAGCGCTGGGCAAGACGGCGGCGAAATTCCTCTGCCCGCTTGACGCCGCCCGAATCCGGTGAGACCACGACAGCCAGTTCGTCACCCAGCATCGGAGCGAGATATCGGACAAGGACGGGCGCTGCCTGGAGATGCTCCGCCCGACAGCGAAACGCATTCTCGTACGCGGCGACGTTGTGCACATCCATCACCACGATCCGATCCGTTCCAACCGCCTCGAATACCTGTGCTACGTACCGCGTCGTAACCGGATCGCGAGGCTTGGTCTTGCGGTCCTTGCGCGCGTACGCCAGGTAAGGGACCATCGCGGTAACCCGACCCACGGAGGCGTCTTTCAGCGCTCCGATCAGGAAGAGGAGGCGCACAAGCTTGTCGTCAGCCGATTGCTTCCGTTCACCGTAAAGTGAATGTACGACGTAGACGTCGCGGTCGCGCACGTTCACCAGCGGTCGCACCTTGTGCTCGCCATCTTCGAACTCGCGCTCCTCGACCTCGCTCAGCCGTGCACCCATCGACGAGGCGACCTTGTTCGCGAACACTCGGCTGCTTTCAAGGCAGAACAGCACAGGGTCCTGGTTCACGATTTCCTGGGCGTGTTTAAACTCTCCGGGCATTATCGCCGCCGGCAGCCCCTGGGATTTTGACCCGCGTCAAGGCAGGCACAGAACTCCTGCGACGCTTACGCGCGTAGGTAGCGACGGTCTACTGCGGCATCCTCGACGTCGGCGTCTCGAGTGCGGCGATCACCTCGTCGTCGCTGACTTGCGGAAAGTGCCGGTACGCTTGTCCCACGGCGTGAAACAATGGCGGCGACTCCAGGCATACGACTCCGTCTGCATACCGCTCGACCAACGCGAGGGCTTCGGTCGAGGCGACCGGGACAGCGCAAACGAGGCGCCGGGGCCGCCGCGCGCGCAGCGAGTGAAGCGCGGCCACCATGGTTGCGCCGGTGGCAAGACCGTCGTCCACGACAATTACCAACCGACCCTCCGCATCCAACGGCCCCCGGTTCGGGGTATACCGCTTGCGCCGGTCGCCGATCGTCGCGAGCTCGCGCCCAACGACACGCTTGATGTACGCAGCGTTCGCGCCTGCCTCCTCGGCGTGTGGCGCGATATATGTCCATCCCGTCTCATCGACCGAGCCGATCGCCAATTCGGAGTTGTACGGTGACACCAGCTTTCGAACGAGCACGACATCGAGTGCGCCACCAAGCTGCCGCGCGACGATCGCTGCCATCGGCACCGCACCGCGGGGAATCGCGACCACGAGCGGGTCGCTGCCGCGCCATCGCCGCAGCGCTTGCGCCAGCGCCTCGCCCGCATCTTCGCGATCCCTGAACATGCGTCGGCCAAGCCGACACATAAAGCGCGTGCTGTTTACTTCACTGCCACTTGCTTGGCCGTGCCCGGAACTTTCTTGGGCAACGTCAGGTTGAGCAGGCCGTCCTCGTACTTCGCTTCGGCCTTGCTCTGATCTATTTCGTAAGGCAACGTAAATGCTCGAAACTGGTTTCCGTAGTAGCGTTCGCTTCGGATCACGGTTTCGCCCTTTTTCTCTTCCGTCTCCTTCTTCACCTCCGCGCCGATCGAGACCTGGTTGCCGTCGATCGAGACCTTGATGTCTTCCTTCTTGACGCCCGGGATCTCCGCCTTCACCCGGTAGCCTTTCTCGTCCTCGGATACGTCCATCTTGATGTCGGGTGCCTCCGGCATGCCTCGCCAAAAGGTACGCGGAAGGCGGAACGCACTTTCGAGATCGCGTAACGGGTCGAAGCGCGCCAGCTCCCCGAAGGGATCGAATCGCGTGATGTTTGCCATGTTCATTTCCTTGCTGTGATTTGTCGGGTCCCGCTGCGCATGGAATTGCAGTCGCAACTGGGTTCATGGTAATGCGTCGCCTCCGATAGGTCGTTGATCCCGGTCAATCCGTAAGTCCTCGAACGGTGTGAACATGAACTGTCAGCGAGGGGCGCGAGGAGCACGCGTGAAGCGGAAATCAATCCCCAGTCCCATGACATTCCCGGGCGGCGTCAAGCGTTTTGGCGCCCGTATTCTCGATACCTCGCGGCACGACCCCTATCAGGCGACGGGCAAGTACCGCGAGCCGACCCATTGCGCGGCGTGCGGCGCCGTCTACCGGGTTGGCCGATGGCAATGGGCGGAACGGGGGGCGAGCAGTGCTGCGGGCGCGTGCCCCGCGTGTAGGCGTATCCACGATCGTCTTCCCGCCGGCCGGTTGACCCTGGAGGGACCGTACGTTGTAGAGCATGACAAGGAGATCGTACAAATCGCTCGCCATCAGGCGGAGCAGGAGTGTGCCGAACACGCGCTGCACCGCATCATGAACGCCGATCGCAAACAGTTCATTGACTGCTTGATCGGTGAAGCTGTAGCCCGAGTCAAGCCGGCGATGATATCTGCGGCGACATAAAACAGGGGCGACAAAATGCCGCATCTCAGCAGCGTCTTGATCACACAGTTCCTCGTCCGACAAGGTGAACCGTCGTGATGAGGCCCCGGTTTGTCACTGTCGGAAGAGGTGAACAGACCCGCGTATTGGACGAAGGACTACGGACTGGGATCAGCGCTGCTGCGACTACAGCAAGAACGCTGCGATCTCCGATGCGACCTCCTCCTGATGCCCAACGCATAGATGTCCGCCCGCCGTGTAGCCGATGAATCGCGCCCCGGCAATGTGCTCGGCGGTGTAACGAGCACCTTCGAACGTCCCATAAAGACAGTCGGCGGCGCTTATCGCCAACGTCGGCACGGCAATCCGCTCCAAATCGAAGCGTTCGAGCGTCGAGATCACTGCCGCGTCATTGAGCAGTCCGGCCCGTCGCGGCGCAATTGGCAGGATGTGTTCAAGTATGGAGGCCACGCGCGCCTGCTCGGTGGCGCTCGCGCGTTGCACTACATCGGACGGTGTGCCAAGAATAGTGCGGATGATGCTGGCTCTGCTGATGCGCTGCGCTGCCCAGAAGAGAAAATCTGATCTAAGCGCCAAGTCGAACAATTGTCGGGTCCATGCCGGCATCGCCTTCATCGGCGGCGTCACCGCCGCCGAACCGCCCGGGCGCGGCACAAGCGCAGCAGGCACAAGCAGGACCAGCGCGCGACATCGTTCCGGATGTCGTAAGGCGAATTGCATGGCCGACGGCGCACCGGCGGAAGCTCCCATGACCGCTGCTCGGTCGATACCAAGCGTGTCAAGGAGATAGGTATGCGCGTCGGCCTGAGCTGCGGCGGAGGCATCGCGTGGCAGCGGCGTTCGGAGGTAGCCGAATCGCGACACCGCGATGACACGCCTTCGTGGTCAGCGGACCGCCAAGATCGAGCCCCTGGTCGTAGCCTCCGCCCGCTCCATGCACCACCAACACCGGCGGACCCTGACCGGCGATCGCATATTCGATCGGCCCACACCGCGTCGCCGCCACTTGACTCCCTGATTGGATTCGCGCCCGCGCTACGCGAATGTCGCGTCGATAGGCCGCATAAGTGGATGCTCCAATGCCGAGCCCCGCGAGAGCAGCAACGGTCCAGGTAACGCGCCGAGTGCGTTCCCTATTCATTTTTCCAGATCCTTAGGCCCGCTCACCTCGCCTCGAGAGCAACGCCGCGTTTTTGTCCGCATTGGGTGGGGTTTGGGTGGGGTCCGGCCAACCCCTCGCGCCGGATTACATTGCCCCGCCGGTGCCCGCTCATCGGCGGTCGCCGTTTGCGCTGCCTGACCATCGTGGACGACTGCACTCGTGAATGCCTGGCCATCGAGGTCGACACCTCGATCACGGGGTTACGAGTGCAGGGAGTGCTCGACCGCCTTGCCGATACGCGCGGCTTGCCACAATCGATCACCGTCGACAACGGCCCGGAGTTCGACGGCAAGGTGCTCGACCAATGGGCCCATCGGACCGGCGTCCAGCTGTCGTTCATCCGACCCGGCAAGCCGAACGAGAATGCGTACATCGAGAGCTTCAACGGCAAGTTCCGCGACGAATGCCTCAACGAACACTGGTTCATCAGCCTCGCGCACGCTCGCAGCATCATCGAAGCCTGGCGGATCGAGTACAACACCGAACGACCGCACAGCTCGCTCGGCAACCGGACGCCGCACGAGTTCGCTGCCGGCCAAAAAACGCAGGATAACGACGGCGTAAACTTAACCGCGGACTCTAACGCCATCCCGGACTAAATTGGGTGTCAGGTCGCCCCCACTCCAGCCCTCCATTGCGGCGAAATACCTTGTGCCCCGGCCGACGCCGGCTTGGGTGAGAAGGCCGTACCGGACCAACTCCTCTAGATCACGATAGGCGGTCGCACGGGAGACGCGCACCAGATTCCCGTACTTGTCCGTGCTCATCCCGCCCTCAAACCCGCCTGGTCCAGCATCCAATATTCGATTCACTGCCTTGCGCTGTCGCTCGCTTAACGGAGCTTGCCCGTGCTGCAACCAAAAGCGTGCCTTGGCCAGCGACAAATCGATAACTGCCTCGGACGCGCGACACGCCTCCTCAAATTGCTCAACGAACCACGTGAGCCACCGCGTGATGTCGAGCCCGCCTCGCGACGCAGCCGCCAGCTCCGCGTAGTAGTCATTGCGGTGCTCGGCCAAACGACGCGAAACGCTATAGAGCCGCTGATCCAGCTTGGCGTCCTGTGCCAGGGCCAGGTCGATGATGGCCCGCCCGACGCGCCCATTGCCATCCTCGAATGGGTGCAGTGTTTCGAACCAGAGGTGCGCGGTTCCGGCACGAAGAAGACCATCGACAGAACTGTCACGCGAGCCTTGGAACCAGCCCAAGAACTCTCCCAACTCGCGCGGGAGGCGCCTGGATGGCGGTGCCTCGAAGTGAACCTTCTCGCGCCCAATCGGGCCGCTCACGATCTGCATCGGAGTCGCGTGGGTACGCAACGCGCCGGACTTGACCTTCTTGACGCCAGCAAATCCCGTGGGGAAAAGCGCTGCCTGCCAGCCGCACAGCCGCTCGACCGTTAAGGGCTCACGCCAATGCCGTGTAGCGTCATCCATCAGGTCAATCAACCCCTCGACCGAGCGCGAAGCCGTCCCGACCGAGGGCATTCCCAAGCGGCGCGCCACGGACGACCTCACCGAGTTCAGATCGAGCTTCTCCCCTTCGATCCTGGCGGTCGCGTTCGCCTCTTCGACCCAGATCTCCGCCAGCGCGGAGCCTAGGTTGGCCAGACCGAGCGCCTGGGCCTTGCCCAGAATGCGGCCCTGCGTGCTTCGCGCCCGGTTTAGCGCGGGCGCAACCACCTTCATGTCAAAGGCGAACTTCGGCCAGTCCGGCTGCCGCCATATCCATTGAGGCGTATTGGGCATATTTGCGCTTCATTCTGTGAAGCGCAAAGTATACCTTCTCGCCTCACAATCGCAAATTGGCTGTTTCGCCACGGACCGCCTCGTCCGTTTAATCTCAGCGGATGGCGCCAGCTTCCCGTGCACGGCTAACGGATCACCGCATACACAAATTCCTAGCGTAGCGCCAGTGCAACACCTCAACTCGGGTCGCCAAGAGCGCCACTGGGTAAGCCCCAACGGGTACGTGAGCCGTGCTACTTTCAAATCACAAAGCCGATCCCGCTGACCATCGCTTGCGATGGATTCCAGCGCGCCGACCCCGCGGTTTCGCCGCGATGAGGTTGGCATAAATAGCAGGTGAAGTGCCGGGGACATTCGGCGCCGCTCCCCCGACTGGCTCAGTTTGGTGAACAACGGTCGTAGAACTCACACCTAGACGGCGACGTCGGCCGAATTTGCGTCGCGCCTGGCGCGATCCTGGCGGCCTGCCGGCGAAGTTTTCCTGACGGCACGGCGTTCGTGTCGACGCCGGGCAGCTCGTCGACCAGCAGGCGCAAGGCCCACAGGATCATGTCGTTCGCGCCGCTGACGTCGTAGGGGTCGCGCTGCACCGCGCGATGAAAGGCCACCTGCGGCTGCGTAGAACGACCGCTGCGCGCTTCTACGGCCGCCGGATAGGTCAGCGGCAACGGGCGCCGCATTCTGGCGCGTTCTACGCGGGCCGCATGGGCGAGCTGATCGAGCGCGAGCAGGAGGCCGGACGATTGGCTGCAAAAGGACGGCCAGAAAAAGGCTCGTCGGTGACGAGGCTTTCACAGATAGGTATCCCGCACGACCGATCCGCCCGCGCGCAGGAGCTTGGCCGGGCGCAGTGAGCTTATTTGATGTGCGGTTTGCCAGCCGACGCAAGCTTTGCATTGAGTTCATCAATGCGGATCTTTCGCTTCGCGGGTTCCACAAAATAGAAATCGAATAGCCCATCCAGAACGTCCAAATTCCACTCCGCCTCGCCGACTTCAACCGGCAGAATCTCGCCAGAGGACGTGCTCTTCATAGGATGTGCTGCAAAGTTTCCGATATTGCGCACCGCATCGATGTCCTCGCAAAGGCGGGACGGCAGACTCCCGCTATCGATTACCTCCTGAATCTCCTGCGCAAGGTCCGGCTTATTAACGCCCGCTCTCTCGCGCAGCAGGTGTTGCAGGCAACGCCGGCTGAGAGCGGCACTCACCTTAGGGCTGTCGCCTAACACTAGGGCCGCCTCCCGATAGTCGTCCGCAAACTTGGCCGGCACCTCCGCCGCTACCGACCGCGCGCTGCCACGCGGGCACACCATGACTGTCTCCGTACGATAAATGGGTGGGAACAAGCGCCGCAGGCGGGCCGCCGGACACGGGCTGAAGCATTCGTCCGCGGTACAAATGGATCACGATGCGTCCGCATTCAGGACAGACGCAGTGCTGTACCCCCAAGCCTCGTGATGGTCTTCGCCAATCGTCTGACTTTTGGTTGAGTCGCGGAATGCGACTTGGCAGTGCGGGCACTTCATCGCCCCTCTCCCTTGCTAGCCCGGCGCTAGCCCGCCGGAAATGATTAGGGGCTAGCTCTCGCTAGCCCCTTGATTTTCTGGCGCGCCCGGCAGGATTCGAACCCACGACCCCCTGGTTCGTAGCCAGGTACTCTATCCAACTGAGCTACGGGCGCAAGACGTTGATTTTATCATCGATTTCGCCCGCCCCAAAGGCGCGCCGATCATTCGGCCGTCGAGGCCGTCCGCTCCTGCACCTTCCCCTTCGGTTTGCGCCGTGCGGCTTCGCGCGGAAGCCGCTTCGTCGTGTCGGTCTCGGCGCGGGCCTTCGCCACCACGGATCGGCAATCGACGTCGTCGGCGCCGCCGAGGTCGATCAACGGCAGCAAGGCGAGGGGCGGCGCCAGCGCGCCCAGCCCCACCGCGGCACCTACGCGTGTCACCGCCTGCCCGAGCGCCGGATGCGCCGACGGGTGCGACATCGGACCGTCGATGATGACCGGCCCGCGCAGCGCGACGAGGCTCGGTCGCTTCGATTCCGCGGTCAGCGTGACGTCCAGCTGTTCATTCCGCAGATCCGCGGTACCGGCGCCGTGAATGAGCACCTCCGAGGTATCGACGACGAACGTAGACGGGGTGACCACCCCATCCTGCGCATGCACGGCGAGCACGGCACAGCGCAGCGACGCCGTCTCGTCGCCGCGCAGCAGCAACGACGCCGCGCGCGCCAGGTCGAGGTTGGTCAGCACGATCTGGAGCTTGCTCGCCTCGCCGCCGCGAAGCACGAGTGCCGCTTCGCCGTCGAGCGAGGCGGCCATCGCCGCCACGCTGGCGCCGGTCGCGTTGAAATGCGCACGTCCCGCGATGCGCCCCACCGTTCCGCTCGGCGGCGCGAGTTTCGGAAAAAGGCGCTCGAGCTCCACCGCCTTGACCTCCACGCGACCCTGAACATCCGGTGCGCCGCGATGCAGATCCATCGTGATGTTGGTGACGGCGTGCCCGCCCGCAATGCCGAAGTCCAGCGGGTCGAAATGCATGACGCCGCTTTCGAGCTTCAGGTGCGACACGATGTCGTCGAGCGGCGTCTTGCCCAGCTTCACGGCCTTGCCGCGGAATTTCACGTCGGCGTCGTGGTCGCGCAGCGCGGCCAAGTCAAATTCCCGGACCGAGAACAGCTTGTCCGGCGCTGACGCGGCGGCGGCGGAACGCGCTGCCGCACGTTGCGGCGCACCCTGCGGCAGACCGACGAACCCGCCGAGGTCCTGGTAGTCGAAGCGCGCCGAGGTCAGGTCGGCGATCGTCTTCGACCGCGGCTTCGACGTGTCGACCTCGAAGTCGCCCGCGAGGTCGCTGTCGCCGACGCTTCCGGCAAAGTGCCGGAACGACCAGCGGCCGCTCGCGTGGGCCAGCTCGCCCTTGAGCACGTACGGCGGCGTCCAGGGAAACGGCGTCGGAACGATCGGATAGAGCGCCGACATGTCGGGACCGCGCAGTCGAAGTTCGCCGCGAAGGTTCTCCGGGTCGCCGGGCACCACCGTGCCATCGAAGTGCACTTCCGTCTTGCCCGACCGCGCGTGGACCTCGAGCGCATACGGATCGTCGGTCCGCTGAAGCGCGGGAAGACCCGCACCGGTCGCCTCGAGCGCGAGCGGCGCGCCGTGAAGGCTGCCCTTGCCCTTGACGCGCAGCGCCGATCGTTCGCCTTCGACCGAATGGGTCGACAGCGTGAGATGGACATCCGTCTTCTCGGACGGATGCAGGTAGCGCAGGGTCCCGTCGACGATGTCCGTCGCCGGAAGGTCTGCCCACGCGCCGCCGCCGTCGAAGTCCCAGTTGGCGGCGCCCTCGGCGTTTCGCTCCAGCCGGATTTCAGGCGTGACGAGGCGGGCATAGGCGGGCGTGATGCTCGGCAAGCCGGACAGCGGGAAATAGACGTCGAGCTCCCGCACGTGCGCCATCGCGGGCGCCTCGGACCACGCCGCGTTGGCGATCGAGAGGTCGGTGAGACGGAGCTGCGTGATCCGTCCGGGAGAGAGCGCGAGATCGCCTATGTGAACGTCACGCCCGAGACGGGCGGAAAGATAGTGCTCGAGACCGTGGCGCAGGAACGTCGGGGAAACCGCGAGCCCGACGACGGTCGCGATCGCGATGACGCCGATCGCAACGACTCCCGCCTTGAGCAGGCGCGAGCGGCGCGGCGAGCGTGTCGAAACGGCATTGCGAGCGTCCATGGGCTCGCAATGGCGTTGGGTTCTCTGCGGTCCTCGCCGAAGCGATGCGCGTCAGCGAGGCCGGACGGGATCAGCGCCGCTGCGTCAGCCAGAAGCTGGCCGCGAGCACGCCGATTGCGATGCCGCCTGCGATGGCCGGCCAGGGGTTGTCGTGCACGTACTCGTCGGCACGCCGGGCCGCCCTGGTGGTCTGCGCCGCGCCGGCCTGCGCGGCCCGCGTGGCAGACGTCTGAAAATCGGCCAGCTTGCGCCCGACGTCGCCCAGCGTTTCCCGCAGGTTGGCTGAACTCTTGGCGGGGCGATCGACGACCTCGCCCAACATTTCGCGGCCTTCCGCGATCAGATCGGCGAAGGCATCGGCGAGTTCTTCGGTATTGCGCGAACGTGTGATCTTCATCGGCCACCTCCCGGGAAAGGACAGCTTCGATGGTAGACCCGCGCACTTCCGCCGCGAGTCGGACGAACGCCGATACGCGCGTGGGACGGCTCCGAGGCGCCGGATCCGTTGCGCGCGTCAGCCGGCCTTGCCGCCGTCCGCAGGCGCAGCAGGCGCGTGCTTGGCCGCATCAGGCACGGCGCGCGCCGACTTGCGCCGCAGCGCGATGCCTTTCAGCGCCCAGCCGACGCCCAGCCACAGGAGGATGAACGCGAGCGGCCACGCGAGTACCCGGGGCCAGATCGCCGCGATGACGCCGATGGTCACGACGATGGCCGCCATCATGAACAGCAGTCCCGCCTCCGCCGGCCCGAGCGTGCGCCGGTTGGTGAAGGCCGCGCCCAGCGCGCTGCCGACGCTGACCGCCCCGGCCGCCGCCCGGTTCGCGCTGCCCGACATCGCCCGGCGCACCGCGGGCCGCGGTGCGCCGAGCTGCGTCGCCGTGCCGTCGTTCGCGTCGGTGGACCGAACGCGGTTGCGCGGCGTCAGCACGATCTCCGTGGCGCGGCACAGGTCCTGGAGGAACTGCTTGGCCATGATGGCGGCGAACGGCGCGTCCACGACGGCGATGTCGAGCTCGTAGTTGGTCATCCAGCTCGCGAGGTTGAGGTTCGTCGACCCGACCCGCGCCCACAGCCCGTCGGCGACGGCCGTCTTGGCGTGCAGCATCGTGCCTTCCCACTCGTAGACGCGCACGCCCGACTCGAGCAGCGGCCGGTACTGCGCGTGCGACAGCGGCCGCAGCGCCGGGATGTCGCTCGCGCCGGGAACGAGCAGCCGCACGTCGACGCCATCCCTCGCGGCGGCGCGCAGCGCCTGGACGTACGCCGACGTCGCCACGAAGTAGGCATCGGTGAGCCACAGCCGCTTGCGCGCCAGCGACGCGACCGCGAGGTCGAGGCGGAACGTCGACGCCGCGCTGGGCACGCCGGCGACCACGCGCAGCCGCGCCTCGCCGATGTGTTGCATCTGCGCCTCGGGCGTCAAATGCTGCGGCGGCAGCGGATCGCCGCACACGTCCCACACCTGGGCGAACGCGTGCTCGAGCTCGGCCACGGCGGGGCCGCGGATCTCGATGCCGGTGTCGCGCCACGGCTCCAGGTCCTTCGCCGGATCGCCGAGCCAGCGCGCGCTGACGCACAGCCCGCTGACGAACCCCACCTTGCCGTCGACGGCGATGGTCTTCCGATGGTCGCGCGTGAACCAGCCGAGCGGGCTGTCGAGGCGCGGCGGATTGAACACGCGCACGTGCACGCCGGCGGCGCGCATCGTCGCCGCGAGCGTGCGCATCCGCGACGAGCCCAGCCAGTCGTAGACGAGGCAGACGTACACGCCGTCCCGGGCGCGCTCCGCCAGCGCGTCGGCGAAGACGGTGCCGACCTCGTCGTCGGCGAAGATGTAGCTCTCGAAGAACACCGTGCGCTCGGCGCGGCGGATGGCGTCGAGCCAGGCAGCGAAGTTCTGCTCGGCATCCAGCAGGAGCCGGACGGCGTTTCCCGCCGACGCCGGCGCCCCCGACGCGCGGTCGAGCGCACGCTCGCCGACCTCGGCAACGCCGGGCGCCAGGATCGTCTCTTCGGCGGCGAGAGGCATCGGTTCCGACCGGGGTCACGCGCGCAATGCGCCGCCGCCCGACGGCGCGCGCATCAGGCGCGCGTCAGACGCCGCCCCAGACTTCGCGCGCCGTTTCGACGACGAGCTGCAGCTTCGCCGCCTGCGCTTCGAGCGCGATGTCGTTGCCGTGCACGGTGGACGAGAATCCGCATTGCGGCGACAGGCAGAGCTGCTCGAGCGGCACGAGCTTGGCGGCCTCGTCGATGCGGCGCTTCAGATCGTCCTTGGACTCGAGCTGGCCGACCTTGGTGCTGACGAGGCCGAGCACGACGGTCTTGCCCTTCGGCACGTGGCGCAGCGGCGCGAAGTCGCCGGAGCGCGCGTCGTCGTATTCGAGGAAGTAGCCGTCCACGGCCAGCTCGTTGAACAGCACCTCGGCGACCGGCTCGTAGCCGCCCTCGGCCGCCCACGCGCTCTTGAAGTTGCCGCGGCACAGATGCACGCAGACGGTCATGCCCGCCGGACGCTGCGGCGATCGCGGCGTTGATGAGCCGCGCATAGCGCCGCGGCAGCTCGTCGGGATCGTCGCCGCGCGCGCGCGCGCCCTCGCGCATCTTCGCGTCGCACAGGTAGGCGAGGTTGGTGTCGTCGAGCTGCAGGTAGCGTGCAGCCCGCCGCGCCCAGGCTCGCGATCTCGTCGCGATAGCCGGCGCGCGACGTCGGCGTAGAACGCGTCGAGGTCGGGATAGGCGTCGCTTGCTGATGGCGCTCGCGGCCGCCGCGGAAATGCAGCATCGTCGGCGACGGGATCGTCACCTTGGGCGTTCGCGTGGTCACCGACTGCAGGAACTTGAAGTCGTCGCAGCTGGATCGGCCTGGCGTGCCGGACCTTGGCCGTCACCTGCATCGACCGGCGGGCGCGAAGTCGACGTTGCCGTGCCGCGCTGTGGAAGCTGACGGCGATGCCGCCCTTCGTCTCGACGCCCTCGAGCTGGGTCAGGAAATCGATGTGGAAGTAGGTGCGGCGGAACTCGCCGTCGGTGATGCCGCTGCAGCCCGAGATCCTCCTGGTACGCGGACGATGTCCGCGGATCGCGTCGTCCTCGACGGCGCGCAGGCCCTGCCGCGTCGATCGCGCCCGCCTTGAACTGCTCGCGCGCGTCGAGCAGCGCCTTGCGGGCGCAGGAAGCTGCCGACGTGATCGGCACGGAACGGCGGCGCGGCGCGCGCGCCGACGCTCGCGGCAGTGGTCGTGGTGTCCATTCGTTCGATCCCGGAACGTGAAAGCGTGAAGGCGGCGCGCAGCGCGCGACACCTTGCGCCCATTCTACCGCGCGGCGACTTCAGGAGGGCGTCGACGGAAATCGCGCCGCGAGGGAACACCCGCGCGGCGCGGAGAAGAAAAACACACGCTGGCGCCCGACGCTTTCGCACCGGGCGCGATGCTGCGACGCGGCTAGAACGTCGGCGCCTGGGTCTCGTCGCGCGTCGTCGGCGTCGCGGCGAATACGTCCTGCGCGCGTGGGACCGAAGGGTCGCGCGCCAGCGTGCGGAGGTAATCGTCCTCGTCCGCAGCCCCCTGCGTCGCCAGGGCGGCGGCAGCACGGATCGTTGCGGAATCGCGGGCGGTCGGCCCGGCGTGGATGAACAGCGTCGCCGCGAGACCGAGTATGCACGCGGCCGCGGCGGCGGCCCGATAGTTGCGCGCGCGGCGGCGCGCTTCCGTTTCCATAGGCTCGAGTTGCGTCATCACCGTCTCCCGATCGGCACGCGAATCAGCGTGCGATGGCGCCAGTGTGCGATGCACGGCGGGGGCGGCCAATTCAACGAACGTGCAGGCGCGCGTCGACCGATCGGCAGAGGGGCACGGGCCGCTATGCCGAACGGCGTATGCCGAAGGCGGGACGCCACCCGTAGACGCGACGGCGGTTCGCAGCTACCTTGACGCCATGCGCCTAGTCGAGATAGCGCTGGGCGGCCAGGACAGCCGCCGTGCGATTGCGGACGCCGAGAGCGCGAAAAATCGCCAGCAGGTGGACCTTGACCGTGCCTTCGGTGACACCGAGATGACGCGCGATCACCTTGTTGGGTTCGCCGCGCGCGAGCAGGCGGACCACATCGAACTGGCGCGGCGTGAGCCCGAGGCGGTCGGCGGCACTCATTCCCGTGCCCTCGACGGCCGGCGCCGATATCCCGGTGCGCAGCAGACGAGGCGGGAAGTAAATGCCGCCGTCGAGCATCAGGCGCACCGCACTCACGATGACGCCGGAAGGATCGGACTTGGGCACGAAGCCGCAGACCCCGAGCGCCAGCAACTCGTTGACGACGCGGGTGTCCTCCTCCGCGGATACGATCGCCACCGGAAGATCCGGTGCGCGCGCGCGAATGTCGCGGACCGCATCGATACCCTTTCCGCCGGGCATCGCGAGATCCAGGAGCAACAGGTCGAGCTCGGGATGCGCGTCGACGAGCGCGAAAGTGCTCGCCGCATCGTGCGCCTCGAGGAAGCGGTGGCTGGGTCCGAGCGCCGCAAGCGCATTGACGAGCGCGGCGCGGACGATCGGATGATCGTCCGCCACCGCGATCGTGCGCGCACCGGACCGCGCGTCGGGCTCGGACATGGCCATCGTGCTCGTCATCCAGGATACCGGGACGATTATAGGCACGCGGAAGCACGCGCCGACGTGAATATTCGGGCTGCCGCGCGGACCGTACTCCGGCTCGCCGCCGCCGTTCTCCTGTGCGCCCTCGGCGCCGCCGCCGAGGCGACGACCGGGGTCGCGACAATCACGACGGCGCGCTTCGTACCCAGCGCTGCGCTCGCACCGCCACGCGACGGGGGCACCGAGGTGTCGCTGCCCGATCCCTGGGAGACGACGCGACCGGCGTTCACCGGGCCCGGCTGGTACCTGCTCGACTGGCCGCTCGCCCAGGAGCCTGCGCAGACCTTCGGCATCTACCTCACGACGACCACGCTGCCCGCCGAAGTGTTCGTGAACGGCGTTTCGGTCGGAAGCACCGGCGCACTCGCCGGTCGCCGGCCCCGCAGCTGGGAGATGTCGCCTGCCTTTATCCTGCCCGGCGGTGTCGTGCGCGCCGGGCACAACGTGATCGCGATCCGCGTCTACAGCGCGGTTCCCGCGGAAGGCGGGTTCGGCCCCGTGAAGGCGGGACCGGAGGCGCCGATCCGCGCCCACGCTTACGCGGATCTCATGAAATTCGTCGTTGCGCCGGCGCTCGTCAGCGTGACGATGGTTGTCGTAGGCCTGATCATCCTGGTGCTGTGGGCGCGCCGCCGCGAACCGGCGTACGTGCTGTTCGGGACAGCCGCAGTGATCTGGGGGCTCCACACCGCAGCCTCGCTGTTGCCCGCGCCGTTGCTGCCGCAGCCCCACTGGGCGATCTGGTGGCACGTGTTCTACCTGACCTTCGTCGCCCTGCTGTGCCTGTTCTGCCTGCACTTCGCCAGCGTGACGTGGCGACCGTACCGCTGGTTCGTGATCGCGTTCACGCTATCGCTCGCGCCCGCGCTCTACCTCGGCAGTGCGTTCGGCGTGCTGGCGCCGGCCACGGTGGTGATACGCGCGATCGGCATTGCGATGGTGATCGTCGCGCTGGCCGCCGTCGCGCGCTATGCGATCGCGATGCGCAACGCCGAGAGCGCGCTGCTGCTGCTGACCGGCGCGATCTCGACGGTGTTCGCCGTGCACGACTTCGTGATCGCGGAGGATCCCCTGGTCATCCGCCCGCTGTGGCTAGTGCCGTACGCCTCGCTGGCTTTCCTCATGCTCGTCGGCTGGATCCTGGTCGATCGTTTCGTGCGCGCGCTCAATGCCGCCGAGCGGTCGAACGCGCAGCTCGAGCAGCGCGTGGTCGAGAAGAGCGCCGCGCTCGCCGCGCAGCTCGCCGAGACGCAGGCGGCACGCGACGACGCGCTCACGGCCAACCGCGCGAAGTCGCGCTTTCTTGCCGCGGCGAGCCACGATCTGCGACAGCCGCTGCACGCGCTCGGGCTGTTTGCCGGCGCGCTGGACGAGCGCATCCGCGACCCTGTCGGCGGCGCGCTGGTGCAGAAGATCAACACCACGGTCGCCTCGCTGGAGACGCTGCTGTCGTCGCTGCTCGACGTCTCGAAGCTGGACGCCGGCGCGATCGTCCCCCGCCTCCAGCCGATGCCCGTCGACCCGCTGTTCGAGCGCATTCTCAACGACTTCGCGCCCGAGGCGATCGAGCGGGGGCTGCGCCTGGGCGTAGTGCCGACCGCGCGTGCCGTGCAGTCCGATGCCATCCTGCTGGAACGCGTGGTCCGCAATCTCGTCGCGAACGCCCTGCGTTACACGACCCGCGGCGGCGTCGTCGTCGGCTGCCGCCGGCGCAATGGCCGCGTGGGCATCGAAGTGCGCGACAGCGGGCCGGGCATCCCGCCGGAGGAGCAGCCGCGCATTTTCATGGAGTTCTATCAGATCGGAAACCCGGGGCGCGATCGCACGCAGGGCCTGGGGCTCGGCCTCGCGATCGTCCGCCGCCTGTGCGACCTTCTGGGGCACGAGATCGAGGTGGTTTCCGCGCCGGGGCGCGGCTCGGCGTTCCGGGTGTGGATGACGCCCGCGCAGGCGCTACCGTCGACCGGGCATCAGCTGCCCGGCGACTTGCGCGTGACACCACTGCAGCAGCGCACCATCGTGGTCGTCGACGACGAGGCCGCGATTCGCGACGGCATGCGCGAGCTGTTCGCCACCTGGGGCTGCCACGCCATCGTCGCCGCGGATGCCGAGGAGGCGATCGCGAAATCGGAAGGCCGGGCGCCCGACGCGCTGCTGGTCGACTTCAGGCTGCGCGGCGATACGGACGGCGTGCGCGCCGTCGAACTGATGCGCTCAGCGTGGGGCGCTGACGTGCCGGCGGTGCTCATCTCGGGGGCCAGCGCGCCGGAGGAGCTCGCGCGCATCAAGGCCAGCGGCCTCGTACTGCTGCACAAGCCCGTGATGCCCGCGAAGCTGCGCAGCGCGCTGGCCTTCGTGATCGCACGCAACAGCGCCGCGATGCCGCTCACGCCGGGCTGACGCGCGCGCTATCGCGTCGAGGCGACGCTACGGGCGCGTCGCCTCGAAGAACTCCCGCATCAGGAACGCCTCCAGCTCCGCCGTGTCGCGCTGTCGCGCCGAGAGCCGCACGTTGCGTCCGAGGCGCAGCGATTCCCAGGTGAAATCCTCGACCTCGTACTCGCGGATGATCGCGATCATCTTGCGCACGATCGCGTGCTGGATGTCCGGGTCGTCGGCGCCGCGGCGCACCTCGATGCGCATGTTCGCGCGCCGCTTGATGTCGCGGTTCCAGCCGAAGAACGCGAACTCGGCATCGTCGTAGCCGACGCGGATGATCTGGAATACGCCGCCGGAATTGCGCGGACCTTCGTTGAAAGGCTGCGAATTCACGGAGGCGAGGTTCGACGCGACGATGCGGTCGCGTCGGGCGATGTCGCTCTCGACCGGCGCGCCGTCCGGCGACCCCGAGGTCTCCGGGTCGCCGCGCGCGCGCCGGCGCGACGCGATATACGACGACAGGTCGCCGCCGGTGGCCGGCGGTGGCGCCGGCACGGGCGTCGGCGGCGGTGTCGCGCGTGCGACTGCCGGTGGCGCCTCGGGCGGGGGTGGCGCGGGAACCACGAGCGGCGACGGCGCCGGGGTGGCGAGCGGGGGCGGCGGGCGCTCGACCCGCGGTCGCGGACGGGGCCGCGGCGGCTGCGGAGGCGGCGGCTGGGGGGGCGGGGTCGGCCGCGCTTCGACGGCGGGCGCCTGCGGCGCGCTGGGCGCCTCCGCAGGCTTCGGCGCCGGAACGCCGAGCCGGGCGATGATCGGCGCCGAAGCGGCCGCCTTGTCGTTGAGTCCAGGCTCCGCGGCGATGGGATTGAGCTTGGGCAACCATTCCCACAAAGCGGCAAGGTGCACCAGCAGCGACAGCAGCAACGCGATCCACAGCACCGGGATCACGATCGGCCGCAGCGTGATGACGCTCCCGCGCTCGCGCAGCTCGTCGTGCCAGTCGCTCGTCGGCGGATCGGAAAGGTTCATGCGAACGGATGCGCGTCAGTCGCCGGTCAGCGTCAGCAGGATGTCGGCATACCAGGCGCAGTTGAGGCCCAGCGCCTCGTCGATGCCGAAGTCGCGCGAGCCGACGTCGAAGACCGCCGAGTGCACGCCGAGGAGCGTCCACGGGAGCGCGTGATGCCGCGCTTCGGGCGGCGGGGCCCGCATCACCACCGGCGCGCCGCTGGTGCCGCGATGCGTCCGCGCGTCGGTGAGGAAGCAGCCCATGCCCTGGAAGCGGAAGCCGAACGACGACGCGAGCACCGCGTGCCGCGCGACCGGCAGGTGATGGAGCGTGTCGTGGAATCCCAGGGGAAACCCGACGACGAGCAGCGGCGTGCCGACGGGGATGGAGGCGCCCGGCGCGTAGAGGTGCTCCGGGGTGAACGCGCGATACGCCGCGCCCTCCGGGAGCATCGCGCGGTCGATCTCCACGGCCGCGACGTCGATCAGGCCCGCGCCGTCCACGCCCTGGCGCCACATCGACGCGCCGTCGCGGTACAGCGGGATGAAGATGTCGGCGGAGCGCGCCATGTCGCCGGCGTCGACGTGGATCTCGATGCCGAGCTGGTCGGGCTGGTGGTTCGCGGACTCGTCCTGCACCACATGGCGGCTGGTGACCAGGAACAGGCGCCCGTCGCGCTCGAAGAAAAAGCCGCTCGCATTGGTCAGCCAGACCTGGTTCCGGTACGTCAGCACCCGGGTCGCCGCGAGCAGAAGCGCATCGATCATCGAAGTGGCGCCGGAGATCCACCCGTCGTAGGCAAGCGCCGGTGCGGGCGGCGCGTCATGGCGCCGTGGCCGGCGGCGCTGCCGGCGCGGGCCCCAGCAGCGCCGCGAGCTCGAGGTACATCGGCGGCGTCAACCAGCGCGCGATCCCGCTAGCCAGCAGCGCGGTCGCCATCAGGCTCAGCACCATCGAATGGCCCGACACCATCTCCATCACGATGATGAACGCGGTCAGGGGTCCCTGCGTGGTGGCGGCGAGGAAGCCCGCCATGCCGAGGGCGATCAGCGGTATCGCACGCTCGGCCCCGATGCCCGTCAGCAGCGCGACGTCGTTGCCGATGCCCGGCGCCGATCGCCAGCGACGGCGCGAAGACGCCGGCCGGCACGCCCGACCACGCCGAAAGCCACGTGGCGCAGAACTTGAGCAGCGTGTAGATCGCCGGCAGCTCGCACGTGGCCTTCGAGCAGCGCGCGCGTCGGCGCGTAGCCCGCGCCGCCGGTGGCGCCGCCGCTCACGATGCCGATCACCGCCACGGCGAGGCCGCAGCCGGCGGCGAAGCGCAGCGGATGGTCGGCGCGCCAGCGCGAGAACCGGTCGGGCAGCCCCCGCGTCGAGACGACGATCAGCCGCGAGAACAGCCCGCCCGCAAGCCCGCTGACCAGCGCCACGAGCAGGCCGGGGCCGAGGAGCGACCAGTCGAGCTGCTGCACGCGCAGCTCGCCGAAATAGGTCGAGTTGCCGAACGCGGAGACGGCGACCAGCCCGGCGAGCACGATGCTGACGATGACCAGCCCGCTGTGCGAGAAGCTGCGCCGCCGCGACAGCTGCTCGAGCGCGAAGATGACGCCGCCGAGCGGCGTGTTGAACGCGGCGGCGATGCCCGCCGCCGCGCCGGCGACGATCAGGTCGTGCGCGTCGATCCCGGCGTGCGGCGACAGCCAGCGCCGCGCATGCTGCATCACCCCCGCGCCGACCTGCACGGTCGGGCCTTCGCGGCCGATCGAGAGCCCCGCGAGCAGTCCCGCCGAGACGAGCCCGATCTTGTGGAGGGAGAGGCGGAGGGAGACGAGGCCCGCGCGGGCAGGCGCGGGCATCGCGTCGTCGAGCGCCGCGACGACCTGCGGAATGCCGGATCCCTGCGCGCCGGGGACGAAGCGGCGGGTCCACCAGAGGATCGCGACGGTCAGCGCCGGCGTGACGACGAGCGAGGCCGCGGCGGTCAGCGCCGAGCGGCGGAACATGCGGTCGAAGCCGGCCGTCGCGTACTCGGCCAGCAGGGTGAACGCCACGACCACCAGGCCGGTGATCACCGCGAACGCCAGCACCACCGCACGATCGCGCCACTGCCGGCCGGCCACCAGCTCGCCGCGCAGGTTGCGCCAGAAATCGTTCGGGGACTCGCCCATCGCGGATACGATAGCAGGCGCGCCCGGCGCGCAGTTTGCAGCCCCCGCGTTTGCAGCCCCCGTGTGCGCAGCCCCCGCGCTTGCAGCCCCCATGGGCGCAGCCCCCGCGCTTGCAGCTTCGCCGCGCAGCCGGGCGCGCGCCCGTCGTGAGGGGGACGTCAGGTGGCGGAGGACGCGGCGCCCGCGTGGTCCTCGCCGTTGCCCGGGTGGCCGTTCGCACGCGACGTCGCGACGGGGAAGGCCGGCGCGTGGCCGCGCTTGTCGACGCCGGCGTAGATGGTGAGATGGGGAAACGGGATCTCGATGCCTTCGCGATCGAAGGCCTTCTTCAGCCGCCGCAGGAACTCGCGGCGCACGCCCCACTGCTCGAGCGGACGCACCTTGAACCGGCAGCGCAGCACGACGGCGGAATCGTCCCAGCGCTCGACGCCGGCCACCTCGAGGTCATCCAGGATGCGCTCGGCGAAGGCCGGGTCGCGGCGCAGCTCCCGCCCCACGGCCCGCATGGTCTCGACGGCGACGTCGGTGTCTTCCCGATAGGCGATGCCGACGTCGATTACCGCCTGCGCGAACCCGCGGCTCATGTTCGTGACCGTCGTGATGAGGTTGTTCGGGATGAAATGCACGTTGCCGTCGTAGTCGCGCAGGCGCACGTAGCGTAGCGTCACGTCCTCCACGAGCCCCCCCTTGTCGGCGACGCGCACCACGTCTCCGGTGGTGAGCTGGTTTTCGAGCAGCAGGAAGAAGCCGGTGAAATAGTCCTTGACGAGGCTCTGCGCGCCGAAGCCGATCGCGAGGCCGACGACACCGGCGGCGCCCAGGATCGGCGCCACGGAGACGCCGAGCTCGCTCAACACCAGGACGATGGTGATCAGGGTGATCGTCACGCTGGCGAAGTAGCGCAGGACGCGGCCGATCGTCTCCGCGCGGCGCACGTCCTCACGCTCGGTGAAGCGGCTGGCGATGCGCATGCGGAACAGCCGGATCGCGCGGCTCAGAAGCCGCGCGGCGATCCACGCCGCGACGACGATCAGCAAAATGCGCAGCATCGCGAGCCCCGGCCCGTCCAGGAGGGCCAGGCCCGGGATGCCCAGCCGCTGTGCAAAGTCCATCATCGGTGCTCTCCCCTTGAAGATTCGAAAGGTTCGATGGCCCGCGCCGCGCGAGGTTCCCCGCGCCGGGGGGACGGCGGGCTCCGCAGCCGCGGATCGAGGCCGCATAATCCGCAGTTTCAGCGCACGGACGGGCCGATGACGACGAAGCGCTCGCAGGCGCCGCGCTCGCGGCAGGGTGAGCATCACCAGGCGATGATCGCCGTGCTGATGCAATTCCGCGTCGTGGTGCGCTCGATCAAGCAGCACTACGGCTCGGTCCAGCGGCAGTGCGGCGTCAGCGGCGCGCAGCTGTGGGCGCTCGCCCAGGTCGACGCGTCGCCGGGACTGCGCGTGGGCGACCTCGCGAACCAGCTCGCCGTCCACCAGTCGACGGCGAGCAACATCGTCGACCGGCTCGAGGAGGCGCGGCTGGTCGCGCGTCGCCGCGTGGGGGACGACCGTCGCGTCGTGCGGGTCTTCCTCACCGCGAGGGGCGCCACCGTCCTGCGGCGCGCGCCGCGGCCGCTGCGAGGCGTGCTGCAGCAGGCGCTCCTCGACCTGCCCACCCCGTCGCTGCGCGCGCTGCGACGCGATCTGGCGAGCCTGTTGCGCCACCTTGCGCGCCACGGCGCCGCGGCGACGAGCGCCCCGCTGTCGGACGTGATGCTGGACGGTGACGCGCGGGCGGCCGGCAGGCGCCGAGGTTCCACCCCGGGCGCGGCCCGCGCCGCGCCGCGCCGCACCGCCCGCTAGCCGCCGCCTTCCCGCCTCGCGGGGGCGGCGCCGCGCCGCGCCGCCCCCGCGCCTCCTCCATCCGGTGTCGGCCGCGCGCCCCTCCAGGCGCGCCGACCGCGATTGCATGGACTACCATATAATTGATTTCCACCCGATGCTACCGCGAAGCCCTTACGCGAAGGGTGCAGTGCGCGCGCGTCCCCGCGCGGCGCGCGCTGCGGGAACTTGTAGCGTGCGAACGGTCACAATCCGAGGCGTTCATCACGAACACGACCCGAGGCCATCACGATGACGACGAGAGCACCCCGACAGCGCTTGCGCCCCCTGCTCCGCGAGCTGGCGGAGCGCGAGCGGACCTTGCGCGAGGAGATCGCGCGCGAGCTCGAGGAGGTCGACGCGCTGCGCACCAGCGAATTCGAGGAGCGCGTCGGCGATCGTGCCGATCATGCCGAGGCGCAGGTGTCCGTCGCGGTCGAGAACCGCCGCATCGATCGACAGCTCGACGAGATGCAGGCGCTCAGTGCGGCGCGCGAGCGCATCGAGAACGGGACCTTCGGCGTGTGCGCCGACTGCGGAGAGCCGATCGGCGACGAGCGGATGGCGGCGCTGCCGACGGCATCGCGGTGTGCGCCCTGCCAGTCGCGACGCGAGCGGCTGGGCGCACGCATGCACTGAGCCTGCGGCGCCCACGATGGCGCTGCCGGTCGAACGCTATGCGCTGATCGGCAACACGCGCACCGCAGCGCTGGTCGGCGACGACGGCTCGATCGACTGGATGGGCGCGCCGCGGTTCGATTCCCCGGCGTTCTTCGCCGCGCTGCTCGGGACGCCCGAACACGGCCGCTGGCGGGTCGCTCCCGCCGGCGACGTGCGCCGCGTGTGCCGCGCCTATCGGCCCGAGACGCTGGTGCTCGAAACGGAGTTCGAGACCGCCGACGGCGCCGTCCGGATCATCGACTTCATGCCGCTGTGGCCCGACCGCACGGATCTCGTGCGCATCGTCGAGGGTCTGCGCGGCCGCGTCCCCATGCGCACGGACCTGGTGATGCGCATGGGCTACGGCGCGATCACTCCCTGGGTGCGGCGCGTCGACGGCGCGCTGCTCGCGATCGCCGGGCCCGATTCGCTCGAGTTGCGCGCGCCGGTCGCGCTGCGCGGGGAGGATTTCACGACCGCCGGGACCTTCGACGTCGCCGCCGGCGAGCGCGTCCCGTTCGTGTTGACCTGGTTCGAGTCGCACCGGCCGCGACCGATCCCGGTCGACGCCGACGCCGCGCTGGCAGCCGCGGAGCGCTTCTGGCACGAGTGGTGCGGGCGCTGCACCTACCAGGGCCGGTGGGACGCGCAGGTGCGCGCATCGCTGGTGGTGCTGAAGGCGTTGACCCACAGCCCGACGGGCGGCATCGTCGCAGCGGCGACGACGTCGCTGCCCGAGCGCATCGCCGGCGTGCGCAACTGGGACTATCGCTTCTGCTGGATCCGCGACGCCACGTTCGCGCTCTACGCCTTCATCCTCGCTGGCTATCACGACGAGGCGCGGGCCTGGCGACAGTGGCTGCTGCGGGCGGCGGCCGGCGATCCGCGGCAGTTGCAGGTGCTCTACGGCGTCGCGGGCGAGCGCAGCCTCACGGAGCTGGAGCTGCCGTGGCTGCCGGGCTACGAGGGCTCGCGGCCGGTGCGCGTGGGCAACGGCGCGGCTGCCCAGTTCCAGCTCGACATCTACGGCGAGCTGCTCGACGCGCTGCACGTCGCGCGTTCGGCGGGCCTGGCGCCGGACGCCGACGCGTGGGGCTTCCAGCGCACGCTGGCCGACTACGTCGCGGCCCACTGGTTGGACGCGGACAAGGGCATCTGGGAGATGCGCGGCGATGCCCACGCATTCACCCATTCCCGGGTAATGGCGTGGGTGGCGCTCGACCGGGCCGTCCGCGCAGCGGAGCGCTACGGATTTGCCGGTCCGCTGGACCGATGGCGCGAAACCCGCGCGCGCATCCACGCCGAAGTCTGTGCCCGGGGCGTCGATCCCAGGCGCAACGTCTTCGTCCAGCACTACGAGACGGCGAATCTCGACGCCAGCGCGCTGCTGATTCCGCTGGTGGGCTTCCTGCCGGCCGACGACCCGCGCGTGCGCGCGACCGTGGCGGCGATCGAGCGCGAGCTCACCGTCGACGGGCTCGTCCTTCGCTATCGGACCGAAGGCTGCGTCGACGGGCTTCCGGCCGGCGAAGGCGTCTTCCTGCCGTGCTCGTTCTGGCTCGCCGACAACCTCGCGCTGCAGGGACGGCACGCCGACGCGACCGCGCTGTTCGAGCGCCTGCTCGCGCTGCGCAACGACGTGGGACTGCTGTCCGAGGAATACGATCCCGCTGCGCGGCGGTTCCTGGGCAACCTGCCGCAGGCGCTGACGCACGTGGCGCTGATCAACACCGCGCGCAACCTGCTGCGCCCGGGGGGACCGTCCCAGCATCGCAGCGCCGCGGCCGAGACCCCGCCGCCCGGGGGCAGTGTCGCCCCGGCCGCGCCCGACGCCGCGGGCACGCAGCCGATCGTGTGATCGCGTCCCCGGCGCCGCCGGACGCCGACGCACGCCCGTGCCGGTGCCGTCGCCGGCCCTGCCCGGCGTCGCGGCCTGCCGGCGCATGGCGCGACGATCGGTATCATCGCGTCCAGCCCCGGGAGCCTGTGTGACCTTCTTCCATGTCATCGCGCTGATCCTCACGCTGGTCGCCTGCTTCGGCTACCTCAATTACCGGTTCGTCAAGCTGCCCGAGCCGGTCGGCATCACCGCCGTGGGCCTGCTGGGCTCGGTGATCGTCGCCATCGTCGGCGCGCTCCACCCCGGCATGACCGCCTGGGCGAAAGAGCTGGTGGGGCGCATCGATTTCTCCGAGGCGATCTTCCACGGCATGCTCGGCCCGCTGCTGTTCGCGGGGGCGCTGCACCTGACGTGGGACCGGATCGGCCGCGAGAAGTGGGCGATCGTGCTGCTCGCCACGCTGGGGGTCGCCATTTCGGCGCTCATCGTCGGCACGGCGACCTACTACGCGGCGCGCGCATCCGGGCTGATGCTGCCCTTCCTTCCGTGCCTGCTGTTCGGAACGCTGATCTCCCCGACCGATCCGATCGCCGTGCTCGGCGTGCTGCGCAAGGTCGGCGTACCCGCAGCGCTGGAGATGCGCATCGTCGGCGAGAGCCTCTTCAACGACGGCACCGGCGTGGTCCTCTTCATCGCCGTCGCGGGGTTGCTCGCGCAAGGCGGCGAACTGTCGATGTCGCAATTCGCGCTGGATCTTGCCATCGAGGTGGCCGGCGGCCTGGCGCTGGGCGGGATCATCGGCGGCGTGGGCGTCTACATGCTGCGCGGCGTCGACAGCTACGCGGTCGAGATCCTGATCACGCTGTCGATGGCCACCGCCGGATACGCGCTGGCCGAATCGCTGCACACCTCGGCCCCGATCGCCGTCGTCATCATGGGGCTTCTGGTCGGTAACCAGGGCAAGCAATTCGCGATGTCGGACCGGACGAAGCAGGAGCTGTTCTCGTTCTGGCAACTCGTCGACGAACTGCTGACGCTGCTGCTGTTCGGCCTCATCGCCCTGGAGTTCATCGCGCTGGAACCGACGCCCATGGCGCTGATTCCCGCGCTGGGCGCGATCCCGATCGTGCTGCTCGCGCGGCTGATCAGCGTCGCCGCGCCGATGGCGTTGCTGCGCGGCTTCGACGCCAGGGCGAAGCGGGCGGTCGCGATCATGACCTGGGGCGGCCTGCGCGGCGGCATCTCGGTCGCGCTGGCGCTTTCGCTGCCCGACGTCGCCGGCCGCAACACGCTGATCATGGCGACCTACGGCGTCGTGCTGTTCAGCCTGCTCGTCCAGGCGACGACGCTCGGGCGCATCGCGCGCGCGCTCATGCGCAACGGCGAGCCGAAGGGCGTCGAAGCGGCGTGAGGCGGCGGCGCGAGACGGAGGTCAGCCCGGTCGCGGCTTTTCGGCCACCGCCTGGATGACGGCGACGCGCCCGTCACGCAGATTGCGCACGACGTTCTCGAGCTTGAGGCGCGCAGTCGGTCCCATCAGCAGATGGATGCCGAGCGGCGACGGCGGCTGTCGCAGCCGGTCCTCCAGCCACGCGCACGCGGCCTCGGTCTGGTCGACCCAATCGACGATGCGAAGGCCGAGCCCGCGCAGAATGGCGCGCGCGTCGTCGGGCGCGACGAGAAAACTGATCGCCGCGGCGTCGGCCCACGGCACGGGAAACTGCACCGGCCCGCCGTCGCCCTTGAAGAAATCGTGGAACACCAGGCGCCCGCCGGGCGCCAGCACGCGGGCCGCCTCGGCGTAGAACGCCCGCTTGTCCTCGATGTTCATCTGCGCATGCTCGGTCCAGACGACGTCGAACGCGCCGTCGGGAAAGGGCAGCGCGAGGGCGCTGGCAGTGCGAAAATCGACGCGCTCGTGCACGCCCACCCGGTCGGCGAGCGAGCGTGCGGCATCGACGTACTCCTCGGTGAGATCCACGCCGGTGACGGCGCAGCCGTGCTCGGTCGCAAGGTAGCGCGCGGATCCACCCAGCCCGCAGCCGATGTCGAGCACCTGCAAGCCGGGCGTAAGGCGCAGGCGCGCCGCGAGCTCGACGGTCGCATCGCGGCCGCGGATATGGAATTCGTCGACCGGCGCGAGGTCCATCGGCGACAGCCGCGACGGGTCCTTGCCCTGCCCGCGCAGCGCCATCAGGATGGTGTCGAGCGTGTGGCCGCGCGCGTAGTGGCGTTCGACGATGCTCGGATCTTCGCGCATGTTGCCTCCTCCGATGTCGGCGCCGCGGCGCACGGCGCCGCCGCGCGATGTCACGCCGCTTCCGGCAGCGAGACGTGATCGGCGAACGCCGGTCCCATCGCCAGGTCGGCGATGGCCGGAACCGCCAGCATCCGCGACGCGACGTTGCGCAGGTGAAGCGCGAGGCGCGTGCGCGGGGCGAACCAGGCGCCGAAGCGCAGTGCCGCGTGCTGCTTGCGCTCGATGAACGACGCGAGCCGCTCATGGTACGCCTGATACGCGCGCCGGTAGTCGCCGGCGGCGTGCGCGAGTTCCGCGGCCAGGACGTAGGCCCCCGCCATGGCCAGCGCGGCGCCCTGCCCCGCCAGCAGCGACGGGCAGAACGCCGCGTCTCCCACGAGCGCGATCCGTCGGTGCGACCAGCGCGGCATGCGTATCTGGCTCACCCGGTCGAAGTACAGGTCGTCCGCGCGCTCCAGCGCCGCCAGCATCTCGTCGCATTCCCATCCCCGGCCGCCGAACGTCGACTCCAGCAGCGCGTCGTGCGCGGCGCGGTCGTGAGGGTCGATCTCGATCGCGACCGCAGGATGCAGCACGAGGAAGAAACCCGTGCGGTCGTCGCGCAGCGAGTAGCGCGCCACCTGCGCGCCAGGAAAGCTGTAGCTGACGTACGCACCCTCGTCGCGATGCGCGTAGCCCGTCGCCGTGAAGGACGCCGCCAGATAGCCGAGGCTGGTTTCGTAGCGCGCCTGCGGTCCGAACGCCAGGCGGCGCACGGTCGAATGAAGTCCGTCGGCGCCGACGACGAGGTCGAACCGGCGCGGCGGCTGGCGCTCGAAGCTGACGCGCACGCCCTCGGCGGCGGATTCCAGCGCGCTCACGCTGTCGCCGAACAGCGTCTCGATGCGCGGCGATACCGTGTCGAAGATCTGCCGGGCGAGCTCGCCGCGCGGGATGCTGAGGAAGCGCCCGCCGAGCGGGCGGCGAAACACCTCGGCGCCGAAACCGCCGACGCGGTGTCCCTGCGCGTCGACGAGCCGCACTTCCCGGAGGTGGTAACCCGCCGCCTCGAGCCTGGGAAGGAGGCCCATCCGCTCCGCGACGTCGTAGCCCACGCCCCAGAAATCGAGCATGTAGCCGCCGGCGCGAAACGCCGGCGCCTGCTCGACCAGCGTGGGTATGAAGCCCGCCCGCAGCAGCCAGAACGCCAGCGTCGGGCCCGCGATGCCCGCGCCGGCGATCAGGACCCGCGGTGCCGACTCCATGTGCGGATGACCGGCCCCGGCGGCGAGAGTTCCGGGCCTTCGATCGCGATCAATCCGCCGCCACCAGGATCGCCCCCGGAAAATGGGCGAACAGCTGCGCCATCGCGACTTCGTCCCCCTGCGCCTCCAGGCGCTCGCCCGTGAGCAGGTTGATGAACGGCGCACCGCCGAACGCGCCCGCGAGCGATACGGTCGTGGCGCCGAAGAGGTCGGCCGCCGACCAGGCATCGACGCGGACGGACGCAGCCGCGAACAGGCGCCCCGCTACGACGACGACGCGTTCCGCGGCGTGGGAGCGCGCGAACGCGACGACACGGTCGGCGCCTTCCCCCGCGGCGTGCAGCGGCGTGTAGTCGCCGTAGGCGAACAGCGCGGGCCGGTCCCTGCGCAACGCCAGCGCGCGGGCGATCACCCACAGCTTCGCACGCCCGTCGTGCGGCGCGTCGAGCAGCGCGCGCACGCCGGCGGCGCGCGCCGGCGCCGGCGCGGCCGCGAGCGCGTCGAGGGTGTCGAGCAGCGCGCGGCGCTGCGCGAAATCGACGGGACGGCGGTTGTCCGGATCGACCAGCGAATCGTCGAGGAGCTCGCTGCCCTGGTAGAAGTCGGGGATGCCGGGGGACGTCGCCTTCACCAGCGTCATCGACACGCTGTTCAGGAGCCCGAACCACCGGTACGCCGCGCACTGCGCGCGCAGGTCGGCGACGAACAGCGGGTTGCCGGTCTCGCTCAGGATCGCCTGCACGAACCCCGTCAGCGCCGACTCGTACGTCGCGTCCGGCAGCAGCCAGCTCGTGCGCGCCTTCGCCTCGCGCGCAGCCTTCACCATGTAGCGCTCGATGCGCTCGCGATAGCGCGCCTGCGCGTCGGCGTCGACCGCCTCGGGGGGGAAGGTGCCGACCAGCGTCTGGTAGAGCAGGTACTCGTCGTTGCGCGACGGCGCGGCGACGCCGTCGACCACGCGCCGATGACGACGATTCTGGCGCTGCCAGTGCCGGACGGCGAGCCGCCACGCCGCCGGCCGCTCCGAGATCACGTCGATGCGCGCGCGCACGTCCTCGGCGCGCTTGTTGTCGTGCGTCGACGTCGCGAGCATCGTATGCGGCCAGTGCGCGGCCCGGTCGGCGCTGGCGCCGTGGAACGCGCGCACGGTGATGCCGAACTGCTCGGGGTCGCCGCCGACCTCGTTCAGCGACACGAGCCGGTTGAACGTATAGAAGGCGCCGTCCTCGATGCCCTTCGCCGCGACCGGCGACGTGAACTGCTGCGCCCGCATGGCGAAGTCGAGCGCCCGCGCCGCCTCGGCGCCCGGGCCGCGCTGGGCCCTTCCCAGCAGCACGTTCTCGAGGAAATCGAAGATCTGCGGCGGCGCGAGGCGCCCGCCGCGGCGTGCGCGTGCGACCGCCCACGTCACGTAGCGGCGGTCCTGGGCAGTGGCGCCGGCAGCGTCGACGTAGGTCCGGTATGCGGGAAACCATGCCACGATCTCGACGATCGCCTCGCGCAGCGCGTTGAACGTGAAGTCGCGCGTGCGCCAGTCGGCACGCGCGATCCGCAGCGCGCGCTGCGTCAGCACGCCGAGCTCGGACGCGAGCGCGCTCTCCATCACCCGGCGACGGTGCCCGTACGCGGCGTCCGCGAGCGCCTGCGCCTCGTCGCCGACGAAGGCGCGCCACATGCGGTCGATGCGCGACTTGGCCCGCGTGTCGACGAACAGGCCGTTGACGACGGTCGCGAAGCGGTAGCCCGTCGTCCCGTGCACCTGCCAGCGCTCCGGCAGGCGTTCGTGCGCGGCGGTGATCTTTTCCACCGCGACATAGATCGGCGCCGCCGGCGCGCCGTCGCGCGCGGCGCGCAGCTCGCCGTAGCGGCGCTGCAGCCGCTCGAAATACGCCGCCGGATCGAACAGCCCGTCGGGATGATCGATGCGCAGCCCGCCGATCGCACCTTCGGCGGCAAGCTCGAGGATGAACGCGTGCGTCGCCTCGAACGTCGGCGGATGCTCCATCCGCAGCGCGGCGAGATCGTTGACGTCGAAGAAGCGGCGGTAGTTGATCTCGTCGGCGGCGACGCGCCAGTGCGCGAGGCGGTAGGCCTGCGCCTCGAGCAGCGCGTGCAGGCGGCCGAAGCTCGCGGGCTCGCCGGGCACGCCGTTGAGCGCGCGCCACGGCGCGCGCGATCGCCGTCGCGACGCCGGCGGCGCGCGCCAGCAGCGCCGCGAGACGCGTCCTTGGCGAGCTGCGCGAGCGCGGCGCGGCGCGCCGCGCAATGCGGCTGCCGCCGCGCCGGGGCGGCAACGCGCGAAAGCCGTCGGCGACCTCGGCCAGCGCGGCTGCGTGCCCGGCGTCGCCGTCCCCGACCAGCGCCCGGGCAGCGTCGAGCACGCCCGGATAGGTCCGCGGATCGAGCGGAAAGCGGTGCTCGAAATAGTGCACGGCGAGGCTGCCGGTCGCGGCGTCGACGGCCAGCGACAGCTCGCCGCGCTCCAGCACGACGCCATACGGCTCGCCGAGGACGGGGACGAGCACGCGCCCGCGCAGCGCCTCGTCCTGCGGGTCCCAGTCGATGTCGAACGACGGCGCATAGGCCGACGCCGGACCGTTCTCCAGCACGTCCAGCCACCAGCCGTTGTCGGCGCCCATCACCGCCATGTGATTGGGCACGACGTCGCACAGGTGGCTCATGCCGTGCGCGGCCAGCGCGTCGACCATGCGGTCGAAATCCGCGCGGCTGCCGATTTCCGGGTTGAGCCGGCCATGGTCGACGATGTCGTAGCCATGCGGGCTGCCGGGTCGCGCGCGCAGGTACGGCGAGCAATAGACGTGGCTGATCGCCGAGCGCGGCGAGATAAGGCACCAGCGCCGTCGCGTCGGCGAACGTGAAGCCGCGGTGCAGCTGCACGCGGTACGTCGCGCGCGGAATTGCGGACAACGGCAGCACCGGCGCGCCGGCGAGCGCGGCCGAGCGCTTGCGCCGCGCCGCAGCCGTCATGTGTGCGCGCGCCGTCGTTCGGCCGCCAGCCGCAGGGCGAGGCGATGCAACAGGGCGCGCGCGTCCGGGTCGTCGAAACCGCAGGGCAGCTTGCGCCGCCAGTTGGGATGCTGCGTCGTCGTCCCGGGCAGGTTGGCGTGCATCGGCGAGCCCGAGCACGTCCTCGAGCTGGACCAGCGTCAGCGCCGCGCGCGTGCGGGCAAGGAACGCGTGCAGCGCGACGGCCAGCGCCGGCGACAGCGTCTGTGCCGCCGCCGCGTCGACCGTCGTCGCGCCGGGCAGCAGATGCTCGCGCGCGAGCGCCTCGAGCAGGCGCCCGCGGTCGTGCACGCGTGCCGCCAGCGCCGCTTCGACGTCGGTGTCCGCCGCGAGCAGCCCTAGCTCGGCCCGCACGAGGATGTCGCGGCCCGCCCACCAGCCGGCGAGCGTCGGCAGGTCGTGCGTGCGTGGCGACGGCCAGCGCCGCCGCGGGATAGGCCTGCGGCGGCAGGAAATCCCCGCTGGCGTCGCGCTCGAAGAGCAGCACGCGGTACGACAGCATGCCGTGGTCGCGCAGCGTCGCGCGAACGTCGTCGGGCACGGTGCCGAGATCCTCGCCGATGACCATGCAGCGCATGGCGCACGCTTTCCAGCGCGAGCAAGCCGAGCAGATCGTCGAACGGATAGTGGACGTAGGCGCGCCGTCGGGGGCTTGCGCCCGCCGGCACCCAGTACAGTCGCGACAGTCCCATCACGTGGTCGATGCGCAGCGCGCCGGCGTCGCGCATGTTGGCGCGCAGCGTGGCGAGGAACGGCGCGTAGCCGGCGTCCCGCAGGCGCCCGGGAATCAGCGGCGGCAGTCCCCAGTCCTGGCCGCCGCGGTTGAACTCGTCCGGCGGCGCGCCGACGCTGCGCCGTCGACCGCATACAGCGCCTGGCGTCGCCCAGGCCTCGGCGCCGCCGCGATCGACCGACACGGCGAGGTCCGTGTAGAGGCCGACGGCGAGCGCCGCGCGGCGCGACCTCGCGCGGCCACTGCGGCGCGCTGCAGGCTCGCCTGCCACTGCAGCCAGGCGAAGAAGTCGACGCGATCGGCGTGCGCGTCGGCGAAGCGCGGCACGGCGCGCGGAGTCGGGATCGCGATACGGTCCGCCGGCCACGCGGGCCAGCCCCAGACCGCGCCGATCCGCGCGCCGAAAATGCTCCTGCAGCGCCTCGAAAGCGCGCGACGCTCGGCGCAGCGCTCGCCTTGCGCGGCCTTGAACGCGTCGAAATGCGGCGCCGCGCTCGCTGGCGTGCGGCGTCGTGGCGCGTCGCGCGCGTGCGCGTGACAGGCCGTCGAGGACGTCGAGCTTGGCGCGCGGCGACGCCGGCATAGTCGACGAGCGGCGCGCGCGCAGCGCCGCGAGCTCGCGCCTGGAACGGCGGCGCAGCCGACGCGCTCGCGTGCACTTCGCGCAGTCGCGCGAACTCCGCGATGGCCGTCGACGTCGATGTAGAGCACGTTGAGGAACAGCCGGCTCGACGGGCTGTACGGGCTGGCGCGCGCCGGGTCCGTCCGGGAACAGCGCGTGCAGCGGATTGACGCCGACGACGTCGCGCCCGCCGCGCCCCACTGCTCGACCAGGTCGCGCGAGGTCGGTGAAATCGCCGATGCCCCAGTTGCGCGCCGAGCGCAGGCCGTAGAGCTGCACGGCGGCACCCCAGGCTCGCTCGCCTGCGCGAGCGGGGCGGCCGGTAGCATGCGGCGCGGCGCGACGGCGAGCGTGCCTGCGGCGAGCGGGCTCGTCGTCGCCGAGCAGCGCGAAGCGGTGATAGCCGATCGGCAGCGTCGAACGCGAGCTGCGACATCCAGCGACGACGCGGCACGCCGTCGACCGCTGCTCGCTCCCGATCGTCGACGCGTGCGGGCACGCGTCGGCGCTCCCCCGTTCGCCCGTCACCTGCCACGACGACGCCGCCGTCTCGCGACGCGCGCGATGGACAGCGACAGGCGCAGCCGCCACGGGCGCGCGCGTTCGCGCACGACGTCATCGGCGCGAGCGCTCGGCTCGCGTCCGCCGCGCTCGTGCGGCGCGCAGCGCCGCGCGCGATCGCTGCCTGTCGCTCGGCCGTCGACGCCCATGGCCGCGAGCAGCGCGCGCAGCGTCGCGTCGCGCGCACGCGATGCCGGACCCCAGATGTCGTGGTAGTCGAGCGCGATGCCGTGCGCGCGCGCGAGTCGGCGCAGCGAGGTCGTTCACGCGGCGCGCAGCGACGAGTCGCGACGGTGCAGGCCGGCAGCGCTGCCGATCGTACCGGGCGCGGCGTCGGTCGCTGCGCTCGCGATAGACGAGGCCGGCCGGCGCGGCAGCGTCGACGTGCGCGGTCGCGTGCGGCGCCGAAGTTGGCCACCAGGTGCAGAGCGCGCCCGTCGCGCGCGTCCACGCGACCGTGCAGCAGGCCGTCGCTCGATCGACGCGAACGCGCCGCCGCCGGCGATGTCGCTGGCCGAGCGGCACGATGTGCACGCGGCGCAGCGGCCAGGCAGCGCCGGTAGAACGCGCGCCACGTCGGCGCCCGGCATGCGGCGCACCGCTTCGCGCCAGTCGAGCTTGCTGCGCGACGAACGTCGCGCTCGCGTTGGGATCGGGAATCGTCTGCCGCGCCGGCCGGATCGGCGAAGCGCGCGAAGCGCGCGAACTCGGCGCGCCGGCCGTCGCGTCACGGCGTCGGCGAGATCGCCGGCCGAAATCGCAGAAGAACAGGAACGGCGTCGATGCGCGCCGAACTCCTCGCCCATGAACAGCATCGGCGGCGACGGCGCGAGCAGCACGCAGGCCGTCAGCGCGCGCGAGCGCCTGCGGGTCGGCCAGCGCGATGGAGGCGCTCGCCGAACGCGCGGTTGCCGATCTGGTCGTGATTCTGCAGGAAGGACACGAACGCCGCCGGCGGCAGCGCGCTGCTCGGCTCGCCGCGCGGCGCGCCGCCGCGATAGGCGCGAGGCCTCGCCCTGGTAGGCGAAGCCTTCGGCGAGGCAGCGCCCGAGCGCTGCGAGCGGACGCGTCGCGTAGTCGGCGTAGTAGCCGTCGGGCTCGCCGGTGGCGAGGACGTGCAGCGCATGATGGAGGTCGTCGTTCCACTGCGCGGTCGCGAGCGGCGGCGTCGCCGCGCGCGTCGCGCGCAGATAGCGCGCCTCGTTGCGGTCGTTCTCGAGCACGAGGTGCACGTGCGCGCTGCGCCGGCCGAGGCGCTCGCGCACGCGTTGCGAGATCTCGGTCACGATGTCCGGCTGCGAGTCGTCGACGATCGCGTGCACGGCATCGAGGCGCAGGCCGTCGAAGTGGAATTCCTCGAGCCAGTACAGCGCATTGTGGATGAAGAAGTCGCGCACCGCGCGGCTGCCCTCGCCGTCGAAGTTGATCGCCGCGCCCCACGGCGTGCGATGCCGCGCGTTGAAGAATTGCGGCGCGTAGGCGTGCAGGTAGTTGCCCTCGGGGCCGAAGTGGTTGTAGACGACGTCGAGCAGCACCATGAGGCCGCGCGCGTGCGCCGCGTCGACCAGGCGCTTCAGGTCGTCCGGGCGTGCCGTAGCGGCGCGCGGGCGCGAACGGCAGCACGCCGTCGTAGCCCCAGCTGCGCGCGCCGGGGAAAGTCGGCCACCGGCATCAGCTCGATGGCGGTGACGCCGAGGTCGACGAGGTACGTCGAGCCGCTCGGTCGCCGCGGCGAACGTGCCGTGCGCGCGTGAAGGTGCCGACGTGCAGCTCGTAGATGACGGCCTCGTCCCACGGCCGTCCGCGCCAGCCGTCGTCGTTCCAAGCGATACGCCAGCGGATCGACGACCGCGCTCGCGGCGTGCACGCCGTCGGGATTGGAGCGCGACGCCGGGATCGGGAACGACGAGGCCGCCCGTCGATGCGGTAACGCGTAGCGCGTGCCGCTGCCGGCGTCGCCGATCGCGACGCTCGTACCAGCCGTCATCGACGCGCGGCATCGGCATGGCGCGGGCGCCGTGCGCCGCGCCGCAGCGACGAGCTCCACGCTGCCGCGCGCGCCGGCGCCCACAGGCGGAAGCGCGTGCCCTCGCCGTCCGCGCTCGCCGCGCCGAAGCGGCATCGCGATGGCGCCACGCTCGTCACTGCCGGCGCCGGCAGCTCTGCGCAGCAGGACGAGCGAGCGACCCGCGAGCGGGTAGACGTGCCGCCGGCTCGAACGTGCCGTGCCGGCAGCAGGCCGTCGTCGCGCAGCCGTGTCGAGCAGCACGTCCAGCCGCTCGCCGCCGATCGTCGGCAGCGTGAAGGCGATCGCGTCGTGGTGGGCGTTGAACAGCACCAGGAAATCGTCGTCGATGCACCGGCCGGCCGCGCGCGTCGACCTCGTCCGAGCGCGTCGCCGGCGAGGTACACGCCGAGGCAGCGCGCGAAATCGTGGTTCCATTCGTCGTCGGTCATCTCGCGTGCCGTCGGGCTTGAGCCAGGCGATGTCCTTGGCCGTCGCCGTGCACGCGCGCGGCCCTCGGAAGAAGTGCCGGCGCCGGAAGACCGGATGCTCGCGGCGCAGCGTCGATGCACGCGCGCGCACGAAGGCGAGCAGCGCTGCGCGCCTCGTCGCATCGTCCAGTCGATCCAGCGAGATCGGCGTTGTCCTGGCAGTAGGCGTTGTTGTTGCCGCCGCTGCGTGCGGCCGATCTCGTCGCCGGCGACGAGCATCGGCACGCCCTGCGAAAGCAGCAGCGTCGCGAGCAGGTTGCGCGACTGGCGCGCGCGCAGCGCGTGCATCGCCGGGATCGTCGGTCGGGCCTTCGACGCCGCAGTTCCACGACAGGTTGTTGTCGCTGCCGTCGCGGTTGTCCTCGCCGTTGGCCTCGTTGTGCTTGTGCGTCGTAGCAGACGAGGTCGCGCAGCGTGAAGCCGTCGTGCGCGGTGACGAAGTTGATGCTCGCGTGCGGCGGCCGGCCGCCGCGCCCGTACAGATCCGACGAGCCGGTGAGGCGGCGCGCGAATTCGCCGATCAGCCCGCCGTCGCCTCTCCAGTACGCGCGCATCGTGTCGCGGTACTGGTCGTTCCACTCCGCCCAGCCCGGCGGAAAGTTGCCGACCTGGTAGCCGCCTTCGCCGAGGTCCCACGGCTCGGCGATCAGCTTGACGCGCGCCAGCACCGGATCCTGGCGGAGCGACGTCGAAGAACGCGCCGAGGCGGTCGACGGCATGCAGCTCGCGCGCGAGCGCGGAGGCGAGGTCGAAGCGGAAGCCGTCGACGTGCATCTCCGTCACCCAGTAGCGCAGCGAGTCCATGATCAGCTGCAGCACGCGCGGGTGGCGCATGTTGAGCGTGTTGCCGCAGCCCGTGTAGTCGACGTAGTGGCGCGGCGTCGTCCGGCTGCAGCCGGTAGTACGACGCGTTGTCGATGCCGCGGAAGCAGAGCGTCGGCCCGAGCTGGTTGCCCTCGGCCGTGTGGTTGTAGACGACGTCGAGGATCACCTCGATGCCCGCGCCGAATGCAGCGTCTTCACCATCGTCTTGAACTCGTTGACGCTTGCCGCGCGCGCGAGTAGCGCGGGTCGGGCGCGAAGAAGCCGATCGTGTTGTAGCCCCAGTAGTTGCGCAGCCGCGCTCGACCAGCCGGCGCTCGTCGACGAACGCGTGCACCGGCATCAGCTCGACCGCCGTGACGCCGAGGCGCTTCAGGTGGTCGATCACCGGCGCGCGTGGCGAGCCCGGCGTAGGTGCCGCGCAGCTGCGGCGGCACGTCCGGGTGCTGCAGCGTGAAGCCCCGCACGTGCAGCTCGTAGATGACCGTGTCGTGCCACGGCACGTCGGGCGGGCGGTCGTCGCCCCAGGTGAACGCCGGGTCGATGACCTTGCACTTGGGCATCGCGCGCGCGCTGTCGCGGCGGTCGAACGACAGGTCGCCGCGCTTGTGGCCGACCGTGTAGCCGAACAGCGCGTCGCTCCAGCGCAACGCGCCGACGATGTTGCGCGCATAGGGATCGAGCAGCAGCTTGTGCGCGTTGAAGCGTGGCCCTCCTCCGGTCGGTAGGGCCCGTGCACGCGGTAGCCGTACAGAAGCCGGGCCGCGCCTCGGGCAGATAGCAGTGCCAGACGTGGTCGGTGCGCTCGGGCAGCGCGACGCGCTGCGAGCTCGCGCCGGCCCGTCGGATCGAAGAGGCACAGCTCGACGCGCTCGGCGTGTTCCGAGAACAGCGGCGAAATTGACGCCTTCGCCGTCCCAGTGCGCGCCGCGGGGCTCGGGCCGGCCCGGCCAGACCGCGGATGATCGGCCGCGGCCGCGCCGTACCCTTCGTCACAGGACCGACTTGGGCGGCTGTCCCGCGCCGTCGTCCTCGTCGGAGCGCGCCGTCCAGCGCGCGATCATCTCCGCGGCGCGCTTCTGTCCACCGATGCCGAACGCGAGCGCGAGGGCGAGCGCGATGGCGGCGACGAGGATCAGGAACGTCTCGCGGATGATCTCGCCCAGGCCGACCTGGTCGAGCGCGATCATCACGACGAAGATGGTGATCGCGTAGAACGCGAGGCGGCCGAACAGCGGCGCGTCGGCGACGCCGATGTTGCGCAGGTACGTCGTCAGCGCCATGCCCACGAAGCGGGCGAAGTAGGCGCCGAAGACCAGGATCAGCACCGCCACCATCACCTTCGGCACGAACAGCACGATGCGGCCGAGCAGGTCGGTGACGTAGGCGAGGTCGAGGCTGTTGAACGCGATCATCAGCGCCGCCAGCAGCACGAGCCAGTAGAACAGCGCGCCGAGCACCGCGACCGCGTCGACCTCGAGGCCGCCCTGCCGCATGAAGTCGTCGATGCCCGCCTTGTCGGTGACGACGTTGAAGTTGAGCGCCCGCAGGCCCTTCACGGTGGCGAAGCGCACTGCCTTCGCCACCAGCCAGCCGACGATCAGGATGAGCAGCGCCAGCAACAGGCGCGGCAGGAAGACGCCGATCTGGTGCAGGGACTCGCGGATCGGCTCGAGCAGGATGTTGACTTGGTCCATCGCGTTCCCCCGGAGGTACGTTACGCCGTGTCGCCGATGCGCGGCTCAGCGATCGGCCGCCAGCAATTGCGCGAGCCCCAGCAGCGGGATGCGCACCCAGTCCGGCCGGTTGTCGAGCTCGTACCGAAGCTCGTACACCGCCTTCTCGATCAGGAAGAGCTCGACGGCGCCGCGACCGGCGCCGCGGATCTCGCCCAGGCCTTCGGCGCGCGCCACCGCATCGTAGCCGTCGCAGAACGCCTCGACCGTCTGCGCCAGCCATTGCGCGCCCGTGCGCCGCCAGCGGCTCGCGCGCCTCGCGGTGCTTCGCGACCGCCTCGAACTGCGCCGCGTGCAGCGCATAGTCGAACGAGCGCAGCATGCCGGCGACGTCCTTGAGCGGGGACTGCTTCTGCGCCCGCTCTTCCATGGTGCGGGAGGGCTCGCCCTCGAAATCGACGATGACGAAGTCGTTCTCCGCGACCAGCACCTGGCCGAGGTGATAGTCGCCGTGCAGGCGCGTCTTCGCGCCGGCAGGAGCGTCGGCCGCGTGCCCGGCGATGCGTGCCAGCAGCGCGTCGCGGCCGGCGAGCAGCGCATCGGCTTCGCCGCGCACGGCCTCCGGCAGCGCGTCGCGGCGCCGCGCGAGGAGGTCGAGCGCGTCGACGGCTTCCTTGCGCACGCGCTCCGCCGCCGCCGCGATGTCGTCGGAGGTCTGCGGCGCCGGCGCGAAGGCGGGGTCGTCCGTCGGCCGCGCGAACGCCGCGTGCAGCTCGGCCGTGCGCGTGCCGAGCCGCTGCATCAGGCCACGGAAGCCGCCGTGGACGTCCGGGGCAGCCATCGCGGCGGGGTCCCGCAGCACGTCCTCGAAGAAGTGATCGAGGTACGCCATCGTGTAGTCCCAGCCGCTGCCCTGGTTCTGCACGTAGCCCTGCAGCACGGCGAGCGCCGCGATGCGGCCGTCGTCCGCGAGGTACTCGACGCTGCCGGCAACGGGCGCGCAATGGGGGAACGCGACGACGTCGGTCAGGTAGCGACCGATCTCCACTTCGGGGTTCATGCCCGGCTGGAGCTGGCGATAGCCCTTGACGATCAGGCGCTCGCCGAGCATGACCACCGTGTTCGTGCTGCTTTGCGCTGGGCGCCGCGACGGGAAGCGTGCCGACGCCCGCGCCGGCGAGCCGGCCGAAGGCGGCGGTCGGCCGGAACCGCAGCGTGCCGCGCGCCGCCTTGAGCTCCTGTCCGTCGCCCACCGCGGCGACCAGCGCCCGCACGAACGCCTCGTCGCCGAAAGCGTCGGCGACGATGCCCACCTGCGCCTGCTGGCGCGCCTTCGCGAGCGTGAACGTCCCGAGGTTGCGCACCAGCGCCTCGTCGCTGTCCTCCCACGCGAGCACCAGCGGCAGGAAATACGCCCGCGCCTTGCCGCTCGCGGACTCGACGCGAACGATCGTCAGCAGCCAGTCGCGCGCGCCGCCCTTCCATTCGACGTGGTCGGCGATCTCGGTGGTGCGCACCGCCTCGCCCTTGCTGGCATACCATCGCCGCTCCGCGAGGAACGGCGGCAGCACTTCGGTCTCGAACTGTCGCCGCACTTTTTCGGACAGCCGGATCCGCCATGGCACGACACGCTCGCGGAACAGGCTCGCCCAGGCGTCGAACAGGACCAGCACCGGCAAGTCGTCGCGCGCCCGGACACCCTCTGCGCGTGCGGTGTCCTCCGCCGCCGGCGCGAGGCGAAACCACAGGAAGCCGTAGCCTTCCAGCGTGAGCAGGTAGGGAAGCTCGCCGATGGACGGGAACGTCGTGCGGCCCATCAGCTCGACCGGCACGCGTCCCTTGTGCGCGGCCAGGTCCAGCTCGACGGGCTGCGCCGTCCGGCCCAGGTTGGCGACGCAAAGCACGGTCTCGCCGCGGTATTCGCGCAGATAGGCGAGGATCTTGCGGTTCGCCGGACGCAGGAACGTGAGCGAGCCGCGGCCGAACGCGGCGAACTCCTTGCGCACGGTGAGCATGCGGCGTGTCCAGCGCAACAGCGACGTGGGCGCGCGTTCCTGCGCCTCCACGTTGATCGCCTCGTAGCCGAAAATCGGGTCCATGATCGGCGGCAGGTAGAGGCGCTGCGGGTCGGCGCGCGAAAAGCCCGCATTGCGCTCGGGGCGCCACTGCATCGGCGTGCGCACGCCGTCGCGGTCGCCGAGGTAGATGTTGTCGCCCATGCCGATCTCGTCGCCGTAATACAGGATCGGCGAGCCGGGCATCGACAGCAGGAGGCTGTTCATCAGCTTGATCCGCGCCATGTCGTTGTCGAGCAGCGGCGCGAGCCTGCGGCGGATGCCGACGTTGATCCGGGCGCGGCGGTCGGCGGCGTACATGCTGTACATGTAGTCGCGTTCCTTGTTGGTCACCATCTCCAGCGTCAGCTCGTCGTGGTTGCGCAGGAAGATCGCCCACTGGCAGGCATCCGGGATCTCGGGCGTCTGCGCCATGATCTCGGTGATCGGGTGCCGCTCCTCCTGCGCGACGGCCATGTACATCCGCGGCATCAGCGGAAAGTGGTAGGCCATGTGGCACTCGTCGCCGTCGCCGAAGTATTCGCGCACGTCCTCCGGCCACTGGTTGGCCTCGGCGAGCAGCAGCACGTTCGGATAGTGGGCGTCGATGAGCGCGCGCAGCTTCTTCAGCACCGCGTGCGTCTCCGGCAGGTTCTCGTTGTTGGTCCCCTCGCGCTCGACCAGGTAGGGAATCGCGTCGAGGCGGAAGCCGTCGACGCCCACGTCGAGCCAGAAGCGCATGACGCGGAAGATCGCCTTCATCACCTGCGGATTGTCGAAGTTGAGGTCCGGCTGGTGGCTGAAGAAGCGATGCCAGTAGTAGGCCTGCGCGACCTCGTCCCACGCCCAGTTCGACTTCTCCGTGTCGGTGAAGATGATCCGCGTGCCGGCGTACTTCGTCGGGTCGTCGCTCCAGACGTAGTAGTTGCGCTTGTTGGAGCCCTTGGGCGCGCGGCGCGCCGCCTGGAACCACGGGTGCTGGTCCGACGTGTGATTGACGATCAGCTCGGTGATCACGCGCAGGTTGCGGCGGTGCGCCTCGCGGACGAACTGGCGCACGTCCGCGCGCGTGCCGTACAGGCGGTTCACGTCGACGTAGTTGGCGACGTCGTAGCCGTCGTCCCGCAGCGGCGACGGATAGAACGGCAGCAGCCAGATCGTGTTGACGCCGAGATTCTGGATGTAGTCGAGCCGCTCGGAGAGGCCGCGGAAATCGCCGGTGCCGTCGTCGTCGGCGTCGAAGAACGCCTTGACGTGCAGCTGGTAGATGATCGCGTCCTTGTACCATTGCGCGGTGTCCGCCGCCTCCACCGTCGCCGGCGGGACGGGATCGGCAGCGGGCGCGCTGCGCTGGCCCGCGGGCACGGGGGGAGGGGGCGGAACGACCTTGGAATCGGGCACGGCCGCGCCTCAGAGGAAGTAGTCGAAGTCCTGCTCGTTGCGCACGCGCCGGCGCACGCGGAACACGTGCGCGGGAACGCGTCCCGGATCGAGCTGCACGAAATTGTGCGGTCCGTCCCACAGGTAGCGGGCGTCGTCGACCAGGTCGTGGACCTGGTAGGCGCCCTCGACCCCGAGCACGGCGGTATCGGCGTTCACCCAGCCCGACTGCACGTGATACGGATCGAGGTTGACGACGACGAGCACCACGTTTTCCTGCGCGGCGTCGATGCGTGCGTAGCAGATCAGCGCCTCGTTGTCGGTCGGGAAGAAGTGGAGCGTGCCACCGTGGCGCAGCGCCGGGTTGTCACGGCGCGCCGCGTTGACGCGGCCGATCAGCGGAGCGAGGCTGTCGGGACGGTCGAGGTCCCACGCCTTGATCTCGTACTTCTCCGAATCGAGGTATTCCTCGCTGCCCGGCTCGCGCGGCCGGTACTCGAGCAGCTCGAACGCCGGACCGTAGATGCCGTAGTTCGGCGACAGCGTCGCCGCGAGAATGAAACGCGCCATGAACGCGCCGCGCCCGCCGACCTGCAGCGCTTCCGGCAGGATGTCCGGGGTATTCGGCCAGCAGTTCGGCCGGAAATAATCGCGTCCCGGCCCCTGCGTGAGCTCGGTGAAGTACTCGACGAGCTCGTGGCGCGCGTTGCGCCAGGTGAAATACGTATAGGACTGGGTGAAGCCGAGCTTGGCCAGGCGGTGCATCACCTTGGGGCGCGTGAAGGCCTCCGCCAGGAAGATCACGTCCGGGTGCGTGCTGCGAATGGCGGTGATCGCCCATTCCCAGAAGGCGAAGGGCTTGGTGTGCGGGTTGTCGACCCGGAAGATCCTGACCCCCTCGCCGATCCAGTACGTCAGCACGCTGGCGAGCTCGTGCCACAGCGCCGCCCAGTCGTCGGACTCGAAGTGGAACGGGTAGATGTCCTGGTATTTCTTGGGCGGGTTTTCCGCGTACTGGACGCTGCCGTCGGGACGGTGGCGGAACCAAGCCGGATGCGCGTCGACGTACGGATGATCCGGCGCGCACTGGAAGGCGATGTCGAGCGCCACCTCGAGGCCGAGCGCGCGCGCCGCCGCGACCAGGTGACGGAAATCGTCGAGGGAGCCGAGATCCGGATGCAGCGCCTTGTGGCCACCCTCCGCCGCGCCGATCGCCCACGGGCTGCCCACGTCGTCGGGACCCGCTTCGAGGCGGTTGTTGCGTCCCTTGCGACGCAGGCGGCCGATCGGATGGATCGGCGGGAGATAGACGACGTCGAATCCCATCGCCGCGATGTAGGGCAGCCGCGCCGCGCAATCGCGCAGCGTGCCGTGGGTTCCGGGCGACGCCGCGGTCGAGCGGGGAAAGAGCTCGTACCAGGCCGAGAATCCCGCACGCTCGCGGTCGACCGTCAGCGGATATTCGAGCGGCGACGTCGACTGGAAGCGGCGGTCGGGATACGCCTCCGCGAGCGCCCCCAGCGACGGGTCGAGCGCCAGCGCGCGCAGCGCTTCCACGTCCGTGCCTTCGGCGAGTGCGCGCGCCCATTCGGTCAGGCGCTTGCGCGGCTCGCCGCGGGCGCGCGCCGCGGCGGCGGCGATGATCTGGCTGCCGACCTGCGCCGCCACGCGGAGGTCGTCCGGATCGATGCGCCGCTCGAAATCGTGGCGCCACGACAGGAAGGGGTCGACCCACGCGCATACGCTGTAGCGGTAGCCGCCGATGCGCTCGACGACGAACGCGCCGCGGAAACGATCGTTGCCGAGCGCGGCCATGGGCACTTCCCGCCAGGGCGCATCGGCGTCGTGCCTGAAACGAAGCAGGCATACCAGCACGTCGTGGCCGTCGGCAAAGCAGTCGGCCTCGACGACGACGCGGTCGCCGACGACCCGCTTGACCGCGAAACGACCGGCGTCCACCGCGGGCGAGATGCCCTCGATCACCACGCGGTTGCGCCCGTCGGCCGGCTCGCTGCCCATGGCCGCGGCCGACGATGCGCGCGCCGGCTTGCGCACGCCCTTGGCGCTTTGAGCGGCGCCGCGCAGGGCGCCCGCCGTCGTTTCGCTCATGGCGACGTTCCCTCCGGGGCAAGGTACAGGGTGGCGAGCGGCGGCACCGTCAGCCTGAGCGAATGATAGTGCCCATGCGCCGCGACGGGCGCGGCGACGACGCCGCCGAGATTGCCCATGCCGCTGCCGCCGTAGATCTCCGCGTCGCTGTTGAGCAGCTCGAGCCAGCGGCCGCCTTCCGGCACGCCGACGACGTAGTTGTGGCGCGGCACCGGCGTGAAATTCGTCACCACGAGCACGGCAGGGCCGCTGCGCGCGCGCCGCAGGTACGACAGGACGCTCGCCTCGGCGTCATTGGCGTCGATCCATGCGAAGCCCGCCGCGTCGAAGTCGAGCTGGTGCAGCGGCGGACGCGCGCGGTGCAGTGCGTTGAGATCGGCGACCCAGCGTGCGATGCCGGCGTGGGCAGGCTCCTGCAGCAGCGGCCAGTCGAGCTGGCCCTCGTGCGTCCACTCGCGCCATTGCGCGAACTCGCCGCCCATGAAGAGCAGTTTCTTGCCCGGGTGGCCCCACATGTGGCCGTACATCGCGCGCAGGTTCGCAAAACGCTGCCAGTCGTCGCCCGGCATCTTGCCGATCAGCGAGCCCTTGCCGTACACCACTTCGTCGTGCGAGAGCGCGAGCACGAAATTCTCCGAGAACGCGTACCAGATCGAGAACGTGAGCTGGTTGTGGTGAAACTTGCGGAACACCGGGTCGTGGCGCATGTAGTCGAGCGTGTCGTGCATCCAGCCCATGTTCCACTTCATGCCGAATCCGAGGCCGCCGACGTAGGTCGGCCGCGACACCATCGGCCAGGACGTCGACTCCTCCGCGATCACCTGCGTATCGGGAAACGCGCGGTAGCAGGCCTCGTTGAGCGTGCGCAGGAAGCGGATCGCGCCGAGATTCTCGCGGCCGCCGTGCTCGTTGGGGATCCAGTCGCCATCGCGGCGGGCATAATCGAGGTACAGCATCGACGCGACGGCGTCGACGCGCAGCGCATCGATGTGATAGCGGCGCAGCCAGAACAGCGCGCTCGACACCAGGAACGAGCGCACCTCGTGGCGGTCGTAGTTGAAGACCTGGCTCTTCCATTCGGGATGGTAGCCCTGGCGCGGGTCGGCGTGCTCGTACAGGCTCGTGCCGTCGAAGCGGGCAAGTCCGTGCGGATCGTCCGGGAAATGCGACGGCACCCAGTCGAGGATCACGCCGATCCCGGCCTGGTGCAGCGTGTCGACCAGGTTCATGAAGTCCTGCGGCGTGCCGTAGCGTGCCGTCGGGGCGAAATAGCCGGTGGTCTGGTAGCCCCACGAGCCGTAGAACGGATGCTCGGTCACCGGCATCAGCTCGACGTGGGTGAAATTCTGCGACCGCACGTAGTCGGCCAGCGGCTGCGCGATCTCGCGGTAGGTCGGCAGGCGCGCGACGTCGGGACGGCGCCAGGAGCCGAGATGGACCTCGTAGATCGACATGGGAGCGTCGGCGGCGTTGCGCCAGCGGCGATCGGCCATCCAGGCATCGTCGCCCCAGACGTAGTCGAGCCGCGTCGCCCGTGAGGCGGTCAGCGGGGGACATTCCGCGTGGAACGCGAACGGGTCGGCCTTGTCGAACCCGGGACCGCCGTCGCGCGCCACGATCCGGTATTTGTAGGCGTCGCCTTCGCTCACTCCCGGGACAAACGCTTCCCAGATGCCGGTCTCGTCCGCGCGCGGCGCCAGCGGCGTCGCGTCGGGGTTCCAGTCGTTGAACGCGCCGATGACCGCGACGCGCGACGCGTTCGGCGCCCACACGCGGAAGCTCGCTCCCGCCGCGCCGAGCGCGCATCCCATGAAATCGGGCAGCGAGGCGTGCGTGCCCTCGCGGAACAGGTAGCTGTCCTGGTCCCCGATGCGCACCGCATCCAGCGCAGGGGCGCGCAACTCCCGGGCCGTTCTGGTTGTCATCCGGGTTCCCCATCGGGGCGGAAAGCCCCGTCTTCTGGGCTGACCGCCGTCGTGCTCAAACAGTTCAATATTCCGTTGGACGAGCGCCCGCGCAATATCCGTGCCCTCACGTAAGGCGATCACGGACGGTCGCACACGAGGCATCATGCCAGACCCTGCAGCGCAACGCCGTATACTTCCCGCTGTCGAGCTCGCCGCCGCGAGGCTGCGAGGCGCCGTATATCCGTATTGTCCGCGTTCGCCACCCGCCATGCCTGACGCCGCCTCCACCGCGGGCCTCGCCCTGCCTGTCGCGGCGCCCGCGCCCCGCGGCGCCCCGTCGCCCGCCGCCTTTCGCGACGCCATCGTCGACAAGCTCACGTACATGGTCGCCAAGGACCCGAGCCACGCGCGCGATCACGACTGGCTGGTGGCCACCGCGCTCGCCGTCCGCGACCGCGTGATCGATCGCTGGAGCGACACGACGCGGCTGGCCTATCGCGACGGCCGCAGGCGCGTCTACTACCTCTCCCTCGAATTCCTCATCGGCCGCCTGCTCGGGGACGTGCTGTCGAATCTCGGCCTGACCGCGATCGTGGCCGAGGCGCTCTCGGAGCTCGGCCTCGACCTGCAGAGGTTGCGCCGGCTGGAGCCGGACGCGGCGCTCGGCAATGGCGGCCTCGGACGCCTCGCGGCCTGCCTCGTGGAAAGCATGAGCACGCTGGGCATCGCGGCGCATGGCTACGGCATTCGCTACGACCACGGCATTTTCCGCCAGGTGATGAACGACGGCTGGCAGCACGAGCTCCCCGAGAACTGGCTCGCCAACGGCAATCCGTGGGAATTCGAGCGGCCGGAGGTCGCGTTCACGATTGGTTTCTGCGGCCATGTCGAGGATCAGCGGCTGAACGGCACGACGCGGCGCACGTGGCGACCTGCCGAGCAGGTGAGCGCCGTCGCGTTCGACACGCCGATCGTCGGCTGGCGCGGGAGCCATGTCAATGCGCTGCGGCTCTGGTCGGCGCGGGCCCTCGATCCGCTCGATCTCGCGCACTTCAATCGCGGCGAGCACGTCGGCGCCCTCGCCGACCGCGTCCGGCTCGAGGCCATCTCGCGCGTGCTCTACCCCGGCGACGATACCCCGTCCGGACAGGCGCTACGCCTGCGGCAGGAGTTCTTCTTCGCATCGGCGTCGCTGCAGGACCTGCTGCGCCGCCACAAGCAGCAGCATGGCGAGCTGTCGTCGCTCGCCGATCACGCGACCATACAGCTCAACGATACGCATGCCGCGATCGCGATTCCCGAGATGATGCGCCAGCTGGTCGACTTCCACGGCATGCCGTGGGAGCTCGCCTGGGACGTGACCTCGTCGGTATTCAACTACACCAACCACACGCTGCTGCCCGAGGCGCTCGAGTCGTGGAGCGTCGACCTGCTCGGCAGCCTGCTGCCGCGCCATGTGGAAATCATCTACGCGATCAACGCGCAGCACCTCGAGCGACAGCGACAGCGCGACGGCAGCGGGGCGGCACTCGCGGGCGTCTCGCTGGTCGACGAGCGCGGCGAGCGCCGCATCCGCATGGGTCACCTCGCGTTCGTCGGCGCGCGGCACGTCAACGGCGTCTCGGCGCTGCACACGGACCTGATGCGCCGGACGGTCTTTCGCGACCTGGCCGCGCTCTATCCCGATCGCATCGTCAATGTCACCAACGGCATCTCGTTCCGGCGCTGGCTGCACCAGGCCAACCCGGCGCTCACCCGCATCATCGTCGAGGTGGTCGGGGCGGACGCCCTCGACGATCCCTCGCGCCTCGCGGCACTCGCCGCTCATGCCGGCGACTCGTCGCTGCACCGGCGTCTCGCGGGCGCGCGCCGCGCCAACAAGATCGCGCTCGCGCGCCTCATCGCCGAGCAGACGGGCATCAGCGCCGATCCCGACGCGCTGTTCGACGTCCACATCAAGCGCGTGCACGAGTACAAGCGCCAGCTGCTCAACGTGCTCGGCACCATCGCACTCCATCGCGAGCTTCGCGCCGGGGCTTCGGAGGCGCGCGCGCCGCGCGTCAAGATCTTCGCCGGCAAGGCGGCCGCCAGCTATGCCCGTGCCAAGCTCATCATCAAGCTGATCAACGACGTCGCCCGGACGATCAACGACGATCCCGCGACACGCGACCGGCTGCGCGTGGTCTTCCTTCCCAACTACAACGTCAGCCTCGCCGAGGCGATCATCCCCGCGGCCGACGTGTCGGAGCAGATCTCCACGGCCGGCCTGGAAGCCTCGGGCACCGGCAACATGAAGCTGGCCCTCAACGGCGCGCTTACGCTCGGGACCTACGACGGCGCGAACCTGGAGATACGCGACCATGTGGGCGCCGAAAACGTCGTGATGTTCGGCCTCGACGCGGCACAGGTCGACGCCCGGCGCGGCAACCCGGCGCAGGCGGGCGAGGCGATCGCAGCGTCGCCGGCGCTCGATGCCGTGCTGTCGGCGATCGAGCGCGGCGACTTTTCGCCGGACGATCCCGCGCGCTACGCCGACCTCTGCGCCGACCTGCGAAGCCGCGACACGTTCATGGTCTGCGCCGACTTCGATGCCTACTGCGCGGCCCAGCGAACGGTCGACGCGATGTGGAACGATCCCGCCGCATGGTGGCGGTGCGCCGTGCTCAACACCGCCAACATGCACTGGTTCTCGTCGGACCGCGCGACGCGCGAGTACATGGCGCGCGTCTGGAACCTTCCGCGCTAGGACGTCATAGCGGGTAAGCCGACAATCCGCTGCGGCTCAGCCGGCCGTTTCCGTCCCGATCCAGCCTGGTCGACGCGATTTGCGCGGCGCGCCCCGACGGAGGTACGTCCGGTGCGCGGTGTAGGACGATGCCGGCGCACAACTTCAGCGCTCGCCCGACTGCCGACGCGACCGGCGTCATTCAGACTTGCCTGGTCATCCACGCATGGAGATCGACGCATGAAACTCGCCCTTGCCACGACCTGCTTCGTCATCGGTGCCGCGCTCACGCCGGTTGCCATGGCAACCGATTCCGACATGGATCGCAACAAGCCCGCGACCTTCGTGACGGATTCGGTGATCACCACCAAGATCAAGACCAAGCTCGCGACCGAGGACCCGGCTACGCTGGCGCACATCAAGGTCGACACCGATCAAAACGGCGTCGTCTGGATGAGCGGCTCGGCGAAGAGTCAGACGGAAATCGACAAGGCGGTCTCGATCGCCCGCGACACGGAAGGCGTGAAGGAAGTGAAGAACGAGATGAAGATCTCGCAATAGCGCATCGCTCTCTCGCGAAGATAGTTCGCAGCGGTCCACGCCGTCTCACGGGGAATGGCAGGTCGGCAGTGACGCCGGCCTGCCATTGCTCCCATGGAAACAAATCCGGGGGAGTCATGAACAGGATCATCTACATCGTCGGACTGGTCGTCGTCGTGATCGCGGTGCTGACGTTCTTCGGGCTGCGCTGAGCCGGATCTCGGTAGGCTGGCGAAGCGCGCAATCCGACCCGACGCCCGCTTCAGCGGGCGCAAAGGACCGGAGGAAAAAACCCGCCGGCAGCGGCGCGCTGGACCGACGACCGGCACCGACCAAGGTGGCGGAGACGGAGGGATTCGAACCCTCGATACAGGTTTTGGCCCGTATGCTCCCTTAGCAGGGGAGTGCCTTCGACCACTCGGCCACGTCTCCGGGACTGCGATTGTACCGGCCCGGCTCGGGGGGCGTCCATGCGGACGGCCCACCCTCCCGTTGCTACGCGCTCTCGGGCGCCTGCTCGAGCTCGAAAACCTTGTGCAGCACGCGCACGGCGAGCTCGAGGTACTTCTCGTCGATGATCACGGCGATCTTGATTTCGGACGTCGAGATCATCTGGATGTTGATCCCCTCCTCCGCCAGCGCCTTGAAGGCCTTCGCGGCCAGGCCGACGTGCGAGCGCATGCCGATGCCCACGATCGACACCTTGCAGATGCGGTTGTCGCCGATGATCTCGCGCGCGGTGAAATCCGCGCCCTTCGCCTTGGCCAGCACGTCCAGCGCGCGCTGGTACTCGTTGCGATTCACGGTAAACGAGAAGTCGGTGTGGCCCGACGCGCCGATGTTCTGCACGATCATGTCGACGTCGATGTTGGCCGCGGCGATCGGCCCGAGGATGCCGTACGCGATGCCCGGCCGGTCCTCGACGCCCATGACCGAGATCTTGGCCTCGTCGCGGTTGAACGCGATGCCGGAGATGATGGCCTGTTCCATGTCCTCGTCTTCCTCGTACGTGATGAGCGTGCCGGGTCCGGTGGATTCCGGATCCTCGAACGACGACAGCACGCGCAGCTTGACCTTGTACTTGCCCGCGAACTCGACCGAGCGGATCTGCAGCACTTTCGAGCCCTGGCTCGCGAGCTCGAGCATTTCCTCGAACGTGATCCGGTCGAGCCGGCGCGCACCCGGCACGATGCGCGGATCGGCCGTGTAAACGCCGTCGACGTCCGTATAGATCTGGCATTCGTCGGCGACGAGCGCCGCGGCGAGCGCGACGCCCGACGTGTCGGAGCCGCCCCGGCCAAGCGTCGTGATGTTGCCGTCCGCGTCGACGCCCTGGAATCCGGCGACGATGACGATCGTCCCCGCCGCGAGGTCGGCGCGCATCCTCTCCTTGTCGATCTCGAGGATGCGCGCCTTGGTGAATGCGCTGTCGGTCAGCACGCGCACCTGCGCGCCGGTATAGCTCTTCGCGCTGAGGCCTATCTCCTGCAGCGCGATGGCCAACAGGCCGATCGTGACCTGCTCGCCCGTCGCGGCGACGACGTCGAGCTCGCGCGGGGCAGGATTGGCCGACAGGTCCCGCGCGAGCCCGAGCAGCCGGTTGGTCTCGCCGGCCATGGCCGAAGGCACGACGACGACCTGGTGGCCCTCGCGATGGAATTTCGCGATGCGCTTCGCGACGTTCCTGATGCGCTCGGTGCTGCCGACCGAGGTGCCGCCGTATTTCTGGACGATCAGTGCCATGACGTCGGGGTTCGGGAGTGGCGCAGGCGCCGGTCGCGGGCGCGCGCGCTGCGGTTCACAGCGCGCGGAACGCGAGCGTCGCGTTGGTGCCGCCGAAGCCGAACGAGTTCGAGAGCGCGCCGCGAATCGTCATCCTGCGCGCGGCCAGCGGCACGAAATCGAGATCGCACTGCGGATCGCGCTCGAACAGGTTGGCCGTGGGCGGCGCAACCTGGTCGCGGATGGCGAGCACCGTGAACACCGCCTCGACGCCGCCCGCGGCGCCGAGCAGGTGGCCGGTCATCGACTTGGTCGACGACACGGCGACCTTCGCCGCGTGATCCCCGAACGTGCGCTTCACGGCGATGCATTCCGCCACGTCCCCCAGCGGCGTCGACGTGCCGTGCGCATTGATGTAATCGATGTCGGTCACGGCCATGCCGGCGTTGCGCAGCGCATTGACCATGCTGCGGCGCGCGCCGTCGCCATCCTCGGGCGGCGCGGTGATGTGGTGCGCGTCGGCGCTCATCCCGTAGCCGGCGAGCTCGCAGTAGATGCGCACTCCGCGCGCCTTCGCATGCTCGAGCTCCTCGAGCACCAGCACGCCGGCGCCCTCGCCGAGCACGAAGCCGTCGCGACCGACGTCCCATGGCCGGCTCGCCGTCGCCGGGTCGTCGTTGCGATGCGAAAGCGCGCGCGCGGCGCAGAATCCGCCGACGCCGAGGGGGGAGACCGTCGCCTCCGACCCGCCGGCAACCATGATGTCGGCGTCACCGTACTCGATGAGCCGCGCCGCTTCGCCGAAGCTGTGGTTGGCGGTCGAGCAGGCGGAGACCGTGGCGAGATTCGGGCCCTTGTAGCCGTAGTGGATCGACACCAGCCCCGAGATCATGTTGATGATCGAGCCCGGCACGAAGAACGGCGAGATCTTGCGCACGCCGCCGGCCTGATAGGCGATCTGCGTGTCCTCGATCATCGGCAGCCCGCCGATGCCCGAGCCGATGCACACGCCGACGCGCTCCCGGTCGCCCGTGTAGGCGTCGAGCTTCGCGTCGGTGATCGCCTCCATCGACGCGACCAGTCCGTAGTGGATGAACGTGTCGTAGCGGCGCGCCTCCTTCGCGGACAGCTACTTCGACACGTCGAAGCCCTTCACCTCGCCGGCGATCTGCGAGGGGAAGCCCGAGGCGTCGAAGCGCGTGATCCGCGTGATGCCCGACTTCCCCGCGAGTATGTCGGCCCATGCGGCGGCGACCCCGATGCCGACAGGGGCGACGATACCGATTCCGGTGACGACGACACGGCGTCGGGACATGGCGTGGGGACGGGAGGGGCGAACGCGCCGGTCGCAGGCAGGCGCCCGGAGTGCGCGGCGGTCTTGGGGACGCCGCGACGCCCCGATTACTTCTTGACGTGCGAACTGACGTAGTCGACGGCCTGCTTGACCGTCGTGATCTTCTCGGCTTCCTCGTCGGGGATCTCCGTCTCGAACTCCTCCTCGAGCGCCATGACGAGTTCCACCGTGTCGAGCGAATCGGCGCCCAGATCGTCGACGAACGAAGATTCGTTCTTGATCTCGGCTTCGTTCACGCCCAGCTGCTCGGCGACAATCTTCTTGACCCGCTGTTCGATGTTTTCCACGAATTTCTCCTTGCCTCTCTGCGGATTGTGGCGCGAAAACCGCGCGATTTTACCAGATCGGGCTCCCCTGAGCCGGTCCGACGCCCCTCATACCATAGCATGCCGCCGTTGACGTGCAGCGTGGCGCCCGTGACGTAGGCGCCGCGCGGGCCCGCCAGGAACAGGACCGCCTCGGCGATGTCCTGCGGCGAACCGAGCTTGCCGAGCGGGATGCGGGCCAGCAGCGCCGCGCGCTGCGCCTCGGGCAGCGCGCGCGTCATGTCCGTGTCGATGAAGCCGGGGGCGACGCAATTGACCGTGATGTTGCGGCTGCCCACTTCGAGCGCGAGCGACTTGGTGAATCCCAGCAGCGCGGACTTGGCCGCGGCGTAGTTGGCCTGGCCCGGATTGCCGGACGAGCCGACGATCGATCCGATCTGGATGATGCGGCCGCGCCGCGCCTTCATCATGCCGCGCAGCACCGCCTTCGAGAGGCGGAAGACGGGCGTCAGGTTGGTCGCCATGATGGCGTCCCATTCGTCGTCCTTCATGCGCAGCAGCAGGTTGTCGCGCGTGATGCCGGCGTTGTTGACGAGGATCGTGACGGCGCCGTGGCGCGCTTCGACGCCGGCCAGCGCGGCAGCGGTCGCAGCGGCGTCGCTGACGTCGAGCACGAGGCCCTGCCCTTTTCCGCCCGCCGCCATGAGGCCGGCCTCGATGGCGGCCGCGCCCTCGGGCGTGGTGGCCGTGCCGATGACCGTCGCGCCTTCCCGCGCCAGCGTCTCGGCGATCGCGCGCCCGATCCCGCGCGTCGCGCCTGTGACGAGCGCGAGCTCGCCTTCGAGTTCACGCGTCGGCATTCGCGCCTCCCTTCAGCAGCGCCAGCGCCTCGTCGAACTCGGGGCGGTCGCCGAGCGAGAGCGCCGTCAGCGACGCGTCGATCCGCCGCACGAGCCCCGCCAGGACCTTGCCCGGCCCGCACTCGATGACGTGGCTGACACCCTGCCCGGCGAACGCGCGGATCGTGTCGCTCCAGCGCACGGCGCTTGCCGCCTGTCCCGCCAGCGCGGCGCGAATCGCGTCGGGCGCCGGGTGTCGGGCGACGTCGACGTTGTGCAGCACAGGCAGGGCGGGCGACGTGACCGCAACCTGCGCGAGCCGCTCGCGCGAGCCGCTCGGCCGCGGGCTTGAGCAGCGAGCTGTGGAACGGCGCCGACACGGGCAGGAGCAGGCCGCGCTTCGCGCCCTTCGTCTTTGCCGCAGCGATCGCGCGCTCGACCGCGCCCTTGTGCCCGGCGATCACGAGCTGACCGGGCGCATTGAAGTTGACGGCTTCCACGACCTCGCCCTGTGCGGCCTCGCGGCAGGCCGCGGCGATGGCCGCATCGTCGCCGCCCATGATGGCCGCCATCGCACCCACGCCCGGCGGAACCGCGTCCTGCATCGCCTCGGCGCGGAAGCGCACCAGCGGCACCGCGTCCGCCAGCGTGAGCGCGCCGGCCGCCACCAGCGCGGCGTACTCGCCGAGGCTGTGTCCCGCCACGATCGACGGCAGCGCGCCGCCCGCGCCGCGCCAGGCGCGCCACAGCGCGATGTCCGCGGTGAGCATCACCGGCTGCGTATTGCGCGTCAGATTGAGCGCCTCCTCCGGACCGTCCTGCGCGAGCGCCCACAGATCCTCGCCGAGCGCGGAAGACGCCTCGTCGAACGTCGCGCGCACCTCGGGCAGATCGGTGAAGTTCTTCATCATGCCGACCTGCTGCGACCCCTGCCCCGGAAACACGAAAGCGAAGTTCATCGGAATTTCCTCATGCCCATCGAAGCAGCACCGAGCCCCACGTGAAGCCGCCGCCGACGCCGAGCATCATGACGTGCTGGCCCGCACGGATGCGGCCGTCGCCACCGCGTCGTCGAGCGCGAGCGGAATCGACGCCGCCGACGTGTTGGCGTGGCGGTCGACGGTCGTCACCACGCGCTCGAGCGGAAGTCCCATCCGCTTCGCGGTCGCATCGATGATCCGCATGTTCGCCTGGTGCGGAATGAGCCAGTCGAGCGCCGATATCGTGAGGCCGGTCGCCGTCAGGGCCTCCTGCGCAACGTCGGCGAGCACCTTCACCGCGAACTTGAACACGCCCTGCCCGTCCATGTGCAGGAACGGCGTGCCGTCGATGGCGCCGCTGCGCACCTGGCCGGGAACGCACAGCAGCGATCGGTAGCGGCCGTCGGCGTGGAGGTGCGCGGTCAGCAGGCCCGGCGCCTCCGCGGGAGCGAGCACCACGGCGCCCGCGCCGTCGCCGAACAGCACGCAGGTGCCGCGGTCGTTCCAGTCGAGGATGCGCGAGTAGATCTCGGCGCCGACGACGAGCGCGTTGCGCGCCATGCCGCTGGCGATCATCCGGTCCGCGACGGCGAGCGCGTAGACGAATCCCGAGCACACCGCCTGCATGTCGAACGCGGGCCCGCCGTGCGCCCCCAGCTTCTCCTGCAGGATGCAGGCGGTGGACGGGAAGATCATGTCCGGCGTGGTCGTGGCGACGATGATGAGATCAAGGTCGCGCGCCGTCAGTCCCGCCCGCGCCAGGGCGATGCGCGAGGCGGCGAGCGCGAGATCCGAGGTCTGCTCGCCTTCGGCGGCGATGTGGCGCTGGCGGATGCCGGTGCGCGCGCGGATCCATTCGTCGCTGGTGTCGACGCGCGCCGCGAGATCGGCATTGGTCAGCACCTGCGCGGGCAGGTAGCTGCCGGTCGCCGCGATGCGGCTATGCATGCGGCGCGCCGCCTTCGTCGATGGCGAGCGCCACCGGCGGCGCCACCGCCGGCATGGCCGCGATCCGCTGCGCGATGCGCTCGAGCACGCCATGCGCCACTTCCGCGTGCGCCTTGGCGAGCGCCACGCGAAACGATACGGCGTCCGCGCCGCCGTGGCTCTTGACGACGATGCCCCGCAGGCCGACCAGCGTCGCGCCGTTGTAATGCCGCGGATCGATCCGGCGCTTGAAGGCCATGAGGACCGGATAGGCGACGAGCGCAGCGAGCCGGGTCAGGGGGTTGCGCGTGAACTCCGCCTTCAGGAACTCGTAGAGCATCTGGGCCAGGCCCTCGGACGTCTTCAGCGCGACGTTGCCGACGAAGCCGTCGCACACGACGACGTCGGTCGTGCCCTTGTAGATGTCGTCGCCTTCGACGTTGCCGTAGAAGTTGAGGCCCGACGCCTTCAGCAGCTCGGCCGCCTGCTTGACGACCTCGTTGCCCTTGATGTCCTCCTCGCCGATATTGAGCAGCCCGACGGTCGGCCGCTCGATGCCGTCGACGGCGGTGACCAGCGCGCTGCCCATCGCCGCGAACTGGACGAGCTGCTCCGGCGTGCAATTGACGTTGGCGCCGAGGTCGAGGGCGGTGGTGACGCCCTTTTTCGTCGGCAGCTGCGAGGCGATCGCCGGGCGGTCGATGCCCGGGAGGGTCTTCAGCACGAAGCGCGCGATCGCCATCAGCGCGCCGGTATTGCCGGCCGAGACGCAGGCATGCGCCGTGCCGTCCTTCACCAGGTTGATCGCGACACGCAGCGACGAATCCTTCTTCTTGCGCAACGCATCGGCGGGCGGCTCGTCCATGTCGACGACCTCGCTCGCCGGATGGATCGAGACGCGCGAGCGCGCCGGCGACTGCGACCGCGCGAGCGCGGCTTCGAGCGGCGCCGCGAGGCCGACCAGGACGACGCGCGCGTCGGGCGTCGCTTCGAGGAACGCGAGCGCCGCGGGCACGGTGACGGTCGGGCCGTGGTCGCCCCCCATCGCGTCGACGGCGACGGTGACGGACATGTCGAGGGATCGGCGGGCGGGATCGGTGTCGCGCGCGAGGGGACGCGCCGGAGGGCCGCGCCCGTCGCGTCGGGGATTTCGCCTGCGGCGGGGCGCGCGGGCGGCGCGCCCCGGATATTACTCGTCGGCCTTGGTCTTGACGACCTTCTTGCCGCGGTAATAGCCGCTGGGGCTGATGTGATGGCGCAGGTGCGTCTCGCCGCTGACCGGCTCGACGGCGAGCGCGGGCGGCGCGAGGAAGTCGTGCGCGCGATGCATGCCGCGCTTCGACGGCGATTTCTTGTTCTGCTGGACTGCCATGGTGCTCTCCTATGTTCAGGGACCGCGTGCAGCGGGTCTTCAGTTCTCGCCGGTCGCACCGGCATCGCGCGGGGGGCGGCATTCGCCCTCCGCGTGGCGCGGTGCGTAGGGCAGCACCAGCACCAGCTCGTCCTCGACCAGTTGCGCCGGATCGAGCGGCGCGGAGGCCAGCAGGATCTCGTCGTCGCTGTCGGCATCGAGACGCGCGAGTTCCGCGTCGTCGCGCGCCAGCACGAGCAGCGTTCGCGAATGCACCGGCCACGCCTGCGCCTGCAGGCAGCGTTGGCACTCGAGCCCGATGTCGCCATCGAGCTCGACCGCCAGCGCCGGGCGGCCGAGCGCGTCGCGCGTGCCTTCGATCCGCCAGGCGACGGGCGCCGGTGTCCCGAGGACGCGGTCGGCCAGGCGCGGAAGCGACGCCGCATCGACCGACCCCTGGAGCTGCTCGCCCTCACGGGCGAGCCGGAAGGCGTCGAAGCGTCCGCGGGTCCCGCCGGCCGGAGACCGCTTTGTCATGCCGATCCAGGCGTGCAAACTGCGCCGCCGCACGTAAACACGACATAATAGCGGCAAAGCCACAACCTGTCAAAAAATTGGTCGAAAAAACAACGGACAATGCGTCGAGCGCCGCTGATTCTCGCCTCCACGTCGCGCTACCGCCGCGCGCTGCTCGAGCAGCTCGGGCTGCCGTTCGATGCCGTGGCGCCCGCCGTCGACGAGACGCCGCTGCCGGGCGAGCCGCCGGCTGCGACCGCGACGCGGCTCGCGGAGGCGAAGGCGCGGGCGGTGGCCGGCCGCCATCGCGACGCCCTGGTCATCGGCGCCGACCAGGTCGCCGATCTCGACGGCCGTCCGGTCGGCAAGCCGGGGGACTACGAGCACGCGTTCCGGCAGCTCCGGGCGTTGTCGGGGCAGACGGTCGTGTTCCATACCGGCGTCGCGCTGTTCGACGCGGCCAGCGGCCGCTGCGCCGTTCGCCTGGTGGACGTGACGAGCGTATTCCGTCGCCTCGCCGACGCGGAGATCGACGCCTACCTGCGCCACGAACAACCTTACGATTGCGCGGGCTCGGTACGCTCCGAGGCCCTGGGCATCGCGCTGTTCACGCGCATCGACAGCAGACGATCCCTACGGCGCTGATCGGGCTGCCGCTGATCACCGTTGTCGACCTGCTGCGCGCCGAAGGCGTCGCGATCCTCGCCGCGCCGGCCGGCCGCGCCGGATGAGCGGCACCGCTCTACCTGGTGCCGAATCTGCTCGGCGCCGTGGCGCCCGACGCCGTGCTGCCGGCGCGCACGCTGGCAGTCGCACGCGCCTTGCGGCACTGGCGTGGTGGAAACGCCCAAGGCGGCGCGGGCGTTCCTGAAGACGCTCGGCGATCGAGGTGCCGCTCGCGGACCTCGACGTTGTCCCGATGCCCGACGCCGCCGGGTCCGCCGCGTACGACGCGCTGCTCGCCCCCGCTCGCGCCGGCGCGGACGTCGGCATCCTTTCCGATGCGGGCTGCCCGGGCGTGGCCGACCCGGGCGCCGCGGTGGTGGCGGCGGCGCATGCGCGCGGGCTTCGCGTCGTGCCGCTGGTGGGGCCATCGGCGATCCTGCTGGCGCTGATGGCGTCAGGCATGAACGGCCAGCGTTTCGCCTTCCACGGCTATCTGCCGGTCCGGCCGCGACGCCCGCGCGGCCGCGCTGCGCGCGCTCGAGCAGGATTCGCGGCGCGAGCGGCGCGCGCAGCGTCTTCATCGAGACGCCGTATCGCAATGCCGCGATGCTGCAATCGCTGGCTGGCCGCGGCGTGTCGGCCACGACGCGAAGTCTGCGTCGCCGCGGACCTGACGCTGCGACACCGAGTCGATCGAGCGCCGCACCGCGCGATCCTGGCGCGACGTCGACGCGGCGCGTTACGCCAAGCGCCCGGCCGATGTTCATCCTGCAGGCGGCGCAATGATGCCGCGCGCCGTCGAGGCCTCGAACGGCCGTTGCGGCCGGCCGCGGCGAGGCGCTACTGCCCTTCGGTCTCCGGCCAGTCCTTGATGTAGCTCTTCAGCATCCGGTTCTCGAAGCTCTGTTCCTCGTAGACCGCCTTGGCGACGTCGTGGAACGAGACGACGCCCTGCAGCATCGTGCCGTCCATCACCGGAACGTAGCGCGCGTGGCGCTCGAGCATCGTGCGCCGCAGCTCCATGACGTCGATCGCCGGCGCCGCGGTCAGCGGGTCGCGCTGGCAGATCTCGCCGATCGCAGGTCGCCGAGCGCGCCGCCGCGCTCCGACGAGCGCCTTCAGGACTTCGGCGAAGGTCAGCATGCCGACCATCCGGCCGCGGTCCATGACGACCAGCGAGCCGATGTCGTGCTGCGCCATCACCTGCACGGCCTCCTGCACCGGCGCTCGGGCGTCGTGGTGAACAGCGCATTGCCCTTGATGCGCAGGATTTCGCTGACGAGCATGGCTGCGCCTCCCGCTGCATCGGCGCGGCAGGCGACGCCGGTGAGGTTACTCCCGACCGCGCGCAGTACGCGACGGCGAGAACGCTTCAGTCGTCCTTCGACCTCAGCGACTGCCAGAGGTCGATGAGCATCATGGTCATCCCGATCAGCACGACCACGCTCAGGGCAACGTCCTTGAGCTTGACGACGACCGGACTGATGAACAGGATCAACAGCAGCGGCAGCCACGATACCGGCGGCGATTTCTGAGCAGCATGGCGAGTTCTCCTTTCCACGTCAGTCGGATTCGACCCGCGCCACGAGCCAGCGCGCGGTACGCAGCAGGCGCGCATCGTCGCCGCGCCGCCCGACCAGCTGCACGCCCATCGGCAGCCCGTTCGCACCCTGCATCAGCGGCAGGCTGATCGCCGGCATCCCGCACAGGCGTCCACAGCGTGCAAAACGCCGGGTCGCCGGTCGATTCGAGCCCCTCCGGCGCGGTGCCCGGGGCCGCCGGCGTGACGATCGCGTCGCAGCGCTCGAAGATCTCGTCGAACCCTTCGTTGAGCAAGGGTATGCGGGCGCAGCGCGCCTGCAGATAGTCGAGCGCCGTGATCTCGCGGCCGCGCGCAAGCTGTTCGAGGAGCGACGCCGACATCCGCTCGCGTCCTTTCTCCCAGTCCAGGTCGAGGTTGGCGGCCATCTCCGCTTCCATGATGGTCCGCGAGCCAGTCGAGTGCCTGGCTGGTGGACGCGGGCAGGTCGATCGTCGGCCATGCGGTCGGCCAGCGTCGAGGCCAGCTCGGCGAAGGCCTCCTGCGTATCGTCGCTCGCGCGATCCCACGCCGGACCCTTGACGTAGGCGAGCACGGGCGGGAGCGGCGGCTCTTCGGCACAGGTGGCGACCAGCGGCGGACGCGCGCGCGGCGCGGTGTCGGGGTCGAGCGCGTCGTAGCCGACGATCTGCTCGGTGACGAGCGCGACGTCCGCCAGCGTGCGCGCGAACACGCCGACGTGATCCAGCGTGCGCGAGATTTTCAGCACGCCGCTGCGCGGAATGAGACCGAAGCTCGGCTTGAAGCCGTAGACGCCGCAGAATGCCGCCGGCCGGATCACCGAGCCGTTGGTCTGCGTACCCACGGCAGCGGGCACCATGCCGGCGGCAACGGCAGCCGCGGAGCCGCTCGACGATCCTCCCGGCGTGTGCCGGCGATCGTGCGGATTGCGCGTCTTGCCGGGTGCGTAGGTCGCGAGCTCGGTGGTCACCGTCTTGCCCAGGATGATCGCGCCCGCGGCACGCAGCATGGCCACGACGGCCGCGTCGCGCGCCGGCGTGCGGCCGGCATGAATCACCGTGCCGTCCTCGGTGGGCATGTCGCCGGTGTCGATGATGTCCTTGATCCCGACCGGCACGCCGTGCAGCGGTCCCGTCGCCCGGCCCTCGCGGCGCGCCTCGTCGCGGGCGCGCGCCTGTCCGAGCGCATGCGCCGGATCCAGGAATGCCCACGCCTGCACCTCGTCGTCCACCTCCCGCACGCGCGCGAGGCAGGCCTCGGTGACCTGTTCCGAGGTGAGCAGGCCGTCCCGGATCCCGCGGGCGGCCTCCGTGGCCGAAAGCCAGTTCAGCGGCAGCGCATCCAACGCACGGATCCTATTTGCCGTAGAACAGGTTGGGCAGCCAGAACATCAGCTGGGGGAAAACGTACACGAGGAACATGGTGACGAACACCATGCCGAGAAACGGAAAGCAGCCCTTGAAGATCGTCCACAACTGCACGAAGGGCGGCGCGATGCCTTTCAGGTAGTAGGCCGACATCGCCATCGGGGGCGTGAGGAAGGAGGTCTGCAGGTTGAGCGCGACCAGGATGCCGAACACCATCGGATCGACGTGGAAATGCGGCAGCAGCGGCAGGAAGATCGGCACGAAGATGATGATGATCTCCGTCCATTCGAGCGGCCAGCCCAGCAGGAAGATGATGATCTGGGAAATGATCAGGAACGTGATCGGATTGAGGTCGAGTCCGAGCACGAATTCCTTGATGATTCCCTCGCCGCCCAGGTACGAGAACACCGACGAGAAGGTCCACGATCCCACGAACAGGAAGCAAACCATCGCCGACGTGCGCGACGTCAGATACACGGCCTCGCGCAGGCGCTGCCAGTTGAGCGCGCGGTAGACCGCCGCCAGCACGAGGCTGCCGAGCGCACCGACCGCGGCCGCCTCGGTCGGCGTCGCCAGCCCGAAGAGGATCGAGCCCAGCACGGCCGAGATGAGCACGGCGAGCGGCACGAACGCCTCGGCGAGCAGCAGCAGCGCCTTGCTCCACGGCACATCGCTCTGGTCCTGCGGCAGCTTCGGCGCCAGCTTCGGGTTGATGACGGCGCGGGTGATGACATAGCCGACGTAGAGTCCCGCGAGGAGGAACCCCGGGATCATCGCCGCCGCGTACAGGCGCACGACCGATACGGACGCCGCCGCCGAGTAGACGATCAGCATGATCGACGGCGGAATCAGGATGCCGAGCGTGCCGCCCGCACAGATGACGCCCGCCGACAGCCGCTGGTCGTAGCCCGCCTTGAGCATCACGGGAAACGCGAGCAGACCCATCAGCGTCACGACGGCGCCGACGATCCCGGTGGCGGTCGCGAACAGCGCGCAGGTCAGCAGCGTCGCCACGGCCAGCGAGCCGGGCACGTGGCGCAGCGCGACCTGCAGGCTGTGAAACAGGCGGTCGAGGATGTTGGATCGCTCTATGACGTAGCCCATGAACAGGAACAACGGCACCGCGACCAGCACGTCGTTGCTCATGATGCTCCAGGTGTTCTGCGTCAGCAGGTAGAACAGCCTGCTGTCGAAGATCTCCTGGCCGGGCTGGTAGTACGCGTAGTAGCCGAAGCCGACGGCCATGCCCATCAGCGTGAAAGCGATCGGGAATCCCAGCAGGATGAGGAAGATGAACAACCCCAGCATCATCAGCGCGACGGCAGGATCGCTCATTTGCCGCCTTCCTGACCCGTCGAAGCGCCGCCGGCGTGCTGCTGTGCCAGGACGTCCTCGAGTTCCTCGACATCGTGCAGCCGCGGGGCCCAGCGGTTGTCATGGATGCATTGGAGACAGCGCAGAACCTCTGCGACCCCCTGCAGCGCGAGCAAGGCGGCGCCGAAGGGAATCAGCAGCTTGAGCTGCCAGATCGGAATGCCAACCGGGCTGTTCACGCTCACCTCGCGGATCTTGAACGCCTCCATCCCGTACAGCCAGCCCGAATACACGAGCGCGAGCACGCCGGGAAAGAAGAACAGCACGTAGAGCACGAGCGAGACGATCGCCTGCGTGCGCGGGCGCCACAGGCGGTAGAGGAAGTCGCCGCGCACATGCCCGTCGCGCGACAGCGTGTAGGCGCCCGCCATGAAGAACAGCGCGCCGTACATGAGGTAGCTGAAGTCGAACGCCCAGCTCGTGGGACTGTTCAGGGCGTAGCTGACGAACACTTCGTACGAAGTGCCCAGCGTCAGGATGATGATGCACCACGCGAAGGCGTGCCCGACCATCCGGCTCAGCTGGTCGACGCCATAGATGAAGCGGCTGATCACGCTGCAAGCCCCCCGCGCGCCGTGGCGCGCTCAATAAACAGGGCGGCGCAACCCGCGCCGCCCTGGCTACCTTTTCCGCAAATGCGACTCAGGCCGACGAAGGGATCTTGGTCTTGAAGACGTGCTCGTAACCCATCTTGAACTCGGCGTCGTTGAGGAACCAGTAATAGACGACTTCCTTGGCCCAGGCGCGCTGCGAGTCGACGACGCGCTTGAAGAACGGATCCTCGTCCGACAACCTCTTGGTCAGCACGTCCCATGCATCGAGCTGCGCCTGGAACACCGACCTCGGCGTGCGCGACACGTTGACCTTGCTCTTGACGATCAGCTCCTGCAGGTCCTTCGGGTAGTTCTTCATCGCGGTCCAGTAGTTGGACTGCGATGCGGCCTCGACGCCGTACTTCCAGATCGCCTGCAGGTCCTTCGGCATCGCGTCCCACTTCTTCTTGTTGATGATGATCTCGAAGAACTCCATCGCCTGGTGGAACGAACCCATCTCGTAGTTCTTGATCACGTCGGCCGAGCCGAAGCGCCGGTCGGACGTCGGGTTGTTGAACTCGAACGCGTCGATGACGCCCCGCTCCAGCGCAGGGATGATTTCACCGCCCGGCAGCTGCGTCACCTTGGCGCCCATCTGCTGGAACAGGTCGGCCGCCAGGCCCACGGTCCGGTACTTGAGGCCCTTGAGCTGGCTGGCGTCGGTCACCGGCGTCTTGAACCAGCCGAGCGGCTGCGTCGGCATCGGCATCGCGAAGAAACCAACGTAGTTGAGATCGAGCTTCGTGAGCAGTTCCTGGTAGAGCTCGAGCCCGCCGCCGCGATAGATCCACGCGAGCGTCTGGAATGAATCGCAGCCGTTGATGGGGCCCGAGCCGAACAGGGACGCGACCTTCGACTTGCCGTACCAGTAGACGGGCACGGTATGCCCGGCGTCGAGCACGCCCTTGCTCACGGCGTCGGTGACCTCGAACGGCTTGACCACGGCGCCGGCGACGAGATAGTCGACCTTCAGCCGCCCGCCCGACATCTGGTTGACGCGGTCGACGAACTCCTGCGCGAACTCGTTGAAGATGTCGGTGCTGCTCCACGCGCCCTGCATCTTGATCACCATTGGCGACTGCGACTTGGCGATCATCGGGAAGCCGAGCGTCGCCGCGCCCGCCGCACTCGCGGTCGCGGTCTTCAGGAAGCGGCGGCGGGTACGAGCAGCCGGAGCAGGCGACGCCGGTGACTGCGTTTCTTGTTTCATGGGCTCATCCTCCTAGAAGCGCTTGCGCGCGCATTGAACGGGGCGATGCAACTCGCTCTTGTATGCAACGGACACGAGCAGCGTGCGCCCAAGGCGCGCGCATCCTCGTTTCGATTATACCGATCCGGGGTGGCTTGGCATTGTGCGCCGCCGCATGCGGTGCGCGCTCGACCTGCCGCCACGCAGGCCATCCGGGGCACGTCGGGATCCTTCGCCACCCGGCGGCCCCTCCGGGCACCTCAGGATCTTCCGGTCGGCGCGGCCTTGGGCAGGAAATAGTGGTTGAACGCCATGCGTCGATTGACATTGTTGTCCATGTCCCAGCGCACGACGCGCGCCGCGAACGCGCGCTGCGAATCGACGACGGCCTTGAACAGCGGATTCCCTGCGGCCTGTTTCATGACCACCTGGTCGTAGAGATCGAGCTGCTTCTCCAGGATGGCGTCCGGCGTCTTGTAGAACTTGACCTTGACGCCGACTTGCAGGTCCACGTAGTCGCGCGACAGACGATCGATCGCCTTCCAGGACAGCTCCGCCGAAGCGGCGTCGACGGCGTTCTCGACGACGGTCCGCAAGGGCGCCGGCAGGCGCTCGTAACGTGACCGGTTGAACAGGATCTCGAACTGCTCGGCGTTGCGATGGAAGCTTTGCAGCATGCACAGCTTCGTCACCTCGGGCAGGCCCAGCCCGCGATCGGAGCTCAGGTTGTTGAACGCGGCGCCATCGAGCTGTCCGTCTCTGAACGCCGGCACGATCTCGTCGGCCGGAAGCGCCTTGACCACGGCACCCATTTCCGCGAACACCTCCTCGGCCAGTCCGATCGTCCGGAATCGCAGGCCCTTGAAATCCGCCACCTTGCCGATCGGCCGCTGGTACCAGCCCAGCGGCTGCGTGAACATCGGTCCGTAGAGAAACGCCTGGACGTTGCCGCCGGCCGCGTCGTAGATCCGGGCGAGCAACGCCTTGCCGCCGCCCAGCCGATGCCAGGCGAGCAGCATGTTGGCATCCATCCCGAACGCCGGGCCCGCGCCCCACAGGGCGAGCGCCGGGTTTCGCGCATAGTCGTTGACGAGCGCCGTGTGGGCGCCGTCCAGCGTGCCCTTGGAGACGGCGTCGAAGAGCGCCGCCGGCGTGACGATCGCGCCGGCCGGCAGCATCTGGATTGCCAGCTCGCCGCCGGCCAGGTCGTTCACCCGCTTCGCGAAGTCGAGCGCGTATTCGTGGAATGGGTCGTTCGGCGACCACGCGCCCTGGAAGCGCATCGTGCGCGCGACCTGCGCCTTCACGATCCGGGGAAAGCCGAGCGCGGGGAACGCCGCGGCGGCGCTTGCCGTGACGATGAAGCGGCGCCGTTCCGTCGCTGCCCGGCGCTTGCGGCGCGTCGGCGCGGGCACGGCACCGCTCATCGATGCTGCCTCGAAGCGGCCGCCGCGCAGACTCGACGCATCGTGTCAGGCGGTGACGGGGCGCCGCTCGCGCAGTGCCTGCGCGAGCGTCCCCGCATCGACGTACTCCAGTTCGCCGCCGACCGGCACGCCGCGGGCCAGCCGGCTGACCGCGAGGCCGCGGGCGCGCAGCATCTCGCCGATGTAGTGCGCCGTCGCCTCGCCCTCGTTGGTGAAGTTCGTCGCCAGGATCACCTCGCGCACCACGCCGTCCGCGGCGCGCTTGAGCAGGCGATCGAGGCGGATCTCCTTCGGGCCGATGCCATCGAGCGGCGACAGCCGACCCATCAGCACGAAATACAGTCCCGAATACGCCTGCGTGTGCTCGACCATCAGCAGGTCTGCCGGCGTCTCGACGATGCACAGCTGCGTCGCGTCGCGCTTGCTCGACCGGCAGAGCGCGCACAGCGCTTCCTCGGTGAACGTATTGCAGCGTTCGCAATGCTGGACGGCGCGTGACGCGTGCAGCAGCGCGTTGGCGAGTCGCACCGCGCCATCGCGATCGTGCTGAAGCAGATGGAGCGCCATGCGCTGCGCCGCCTTGGGCCCGACGCCGGGCAGGCAGCGAAGCGCGCGCGCGAGCTCGTCGACGCTCGACAGCGGCTCCTGCGCGGCGTTGCGGGCGTCGGTCATCGCGCTGGCTGCACGGGCTAGAACGGCAGCTTGAAGCCGGGCGGCAGCGGCATCCCGGCGGTCAGGCCTCCCATCTTCTCCTGCGTGGTGGCCTCGACCCGGCGCACCGCGTCGTTCATCGCCGCCGCGACCAGGTCCTCGAGCATGTCCTTGTCCTCGGCGAGCAGCGACGGATCGATCGCGACGCGCTTGACGTCGTGGCGACAGGTCATCACGACCTTGACGAGGCCGGCGCCCGCCTGGCCCTCGACCTCGGTGTGCGCGAGCTCTTCCTGCGCGCGCTTGAGGTTGTCCTGCATCTGCTGCGCCTGCTTCATCAGGCCGGCCAGCTGGTTCTTCATCATGGGCGTAGGTCCCGGAAACGGTAAATGGGCCAAGCGCATCGCGCGCGGCGCCTCCGGGACTTTACCTCATGGCGGGAACGCCGAAAGACAAGCCCCCCGGCAGCGCAACGCGCGGCGACAACGCGCAGGGGCCTGCGCCGCCGCCCGTGTCAGGTCGGAGTCGTGTCGCCGCCGAGCGGCTGGATGGATTCGGGCTTCACCTGCCCGTCGAACCGCGAGAGCAGCTCGCGCACGAACGGCTCGTCGCGAAACGCCTGCTCGCCCTGCGCGTACGCCGCCTCGCGGGCCTGCCGCTCGCGGGCGGCGAGCGACCCGGCCGCGGCCTCGCCCACTTCGAATGCGAGCAGCAGCTTGCGCCCGGTGGCGGCTTCGAGCGCCGTTCTCAGCTTGTCGGCGTAGGTCTTGTCCGCCAGATGCTTGTGCGTGACCGGGAGCGCAAGCGTCAGCGCGTTGCCGTCGAGCGAAACCCAGGCGGTCTGCGCGGCCAGCTGGGCGGCCATCCCCGTCAGCTTCAGCGCGGCGACCAGCGCCGGCCATTGCGAAGGATCGCCGGGCAGCGAAAGCCGGTCCGGCGCGGCACCGGGGACGGCATCCGCGCGCGCCGGATCGCGCGCGGCCGGCGTGTGCAAGGCGGCGACATTCGCGACGTGCCGCTGCGCCGTGGGACGGCCGGGGGAAGCGGCTGCCGCCGGCGGTGCCGCGTCGCGCGCGATTGGAGCGCTGGTCGGTCCGGCCGGCCGCAACGCGCTGCGCTCGTCGTTCCCCGCCACGGGCTCGAAAGCCAGCAGGCGCAGCAGCGTCATCGCGAACCCCGTCGCCTCATCGGGCGCGAGCGGCAGGTCGGCGCGCCCTTGCGCAGCGATCTGGTAGGCGAGTTGCACCGATTCGGGTCCGAGCGCCGTGGCGTAGCCGCGGACGCGCTCGGCGTCGTCCATCGCTTCGACGGCCGCCGGCACCACCTGCGCCACCGCAATCCGGTGGAACAGCGACGCCAGGTCCTGCAGCGCGGCGTCGAACGCCAGCCCGCGCGCCGCGAGCGCGTCGGCCTCGCCGACCAGCGCCGGTCCGTCGCGGGCGATCAGCGCATCGACGATGCGGTAGACATGGTCGCGATCGACGGCGCCGAGCATCGGCCGGACGACGTCCTCGCGCACCTGGCCGGCGCCGAAGGCGATGGCCTGGTCGAGCAGCGAGAGCGCGTCGCGCAGGCTGCCTTCCGCCGCGCGCGCGATGAGGGCGAGGCCGCCGTCGTCGAACGCGATGGCCTCGGCGCCGAGGATGTGCGCCAGGCGCGCCTGGATCACCGCCGGCGGCAGCGGCTTCAGGTTGAACTGGAGGCAGCGCGAAAGGACGGTGACCGGGATCTTCTGCGGGTCGGTCGTCGCCAGCACGAACTTCACGTGCTCCGGCGGCTCCTCGAGCGTCTTCAGCATCGAGTTGAACGCCGCCTTCGACAGCATGTGGACTTCGTCGATCAGGTAGACCTTGTAGCGCCCGACCGTCGGCGCATAGCGCGCGTTGTCGAGGATCTCGCGCATGTTGTCGATGCCGGTGTTCGACGCCGCGTCGAGCTCGAGGAGGTCCACGAAGCGCCCGGCGTCGATCTCGGTGCACGCGGCGCAGACGCCACAGGGCGTCGGCGTGACGCCGGTCACGCAATTGAGGCTCTTGGCGAGGATGCGGGCGATCGTCGTCTTGCCCACGCCCCGGGTGCCGGTCAGCAGGTAGGCATGGTGCAGCCGCCCGCGCGCGAGCGCGTTGGTCAGCGCCGTCACCACGTGCGCCTGACCCGAGAGCTCCGCGAAGGTCCGCGGCCGCCACTTGCGCGCAAGAACCTGATAACTCATGAGCGTGGCCACCCGAGGCGACGCGAAGACCGTCCGATGCCGACTGCGGACCTGGACACGGACGGTGGTCCTTCGCTTCGCTCAGATGACGAGAGAGGGGTGGCGAGCCGTTCCCCCGGCACTTGCAGGGAGTCGCTTTGGCTGCTTCCTTCCGGACCTGACCAGATTCACGACCTTGCAATGCGGGGCGACCCGCCGCGGTACGCCGCCATTATAGCCGGCCGCGCGTCGGCGCCCGCGGGAACTTCATGCATCGACGCTATAATCGTGGCTCATGCGCGATGCCGCGACCGTCGGGGGGGCCCGCCGAGCGTTGCGAAGCGGCATTGCGCTTCTCGCCGGCGCGATCATCCTCTTCGCAGGCTGCGGACCGCAGCCATTGGCGCCGCCGGCGGTCGTCCATGAGCTCGTCGTCGCCGTGCGGCCGGGCCCCGCGTCGTGGTTCCCGGGCGCGGCCGGCGAGCCGACCGGATTCGACCACGATCTGCTCACCCGGTTCGCGCGCGAACAGAACGTGCCGTTGCGCGTCGTCATCGTGGACAGCGCCGCAGCGCTGCTCGCGCAGGTCGCGGCCGGCAAGGTGCACATGGGCGCGGGCCAGCTGTTCCAGGGCGCGCCGGCGAAGGACGACGGCGCCGGCGACGCACCGCCGCGCGTGCTGTGGAGCGTCGGCACGCACGCCGTCGAGCCCGTCCTGATCTACAACCGCGGCGGCTTCAGGCCGAAGACGTTTGCCGACCTGGTCGGCGCGACCGTCGTCTATCCCGAGGGCACCGGACTGGATGCGCAGCTCGCGGCGGCGCGGCTCGCGCACCCGGAAGTCGACTGGAAGCCGATCGACGTGCCGTCATCCGACGCGCTGATCGCGCAGGTCGCCGACGGGACGATCGACTATGCGGTCGTGCCGTCGAACGACGCCGCGATCGCGCTGAACATCTACCTCGACTTCGCGGTCGCCTTCCCCGCCGGGCCGCGGCGGCTGCTGGCGTGGGCGATCGCACCGTCGCAGCAGGCGCTGCAGGCGGCCGTCGACGCGTTCCTCAACAAGCTGCGCGGCAACGACACGCTCGCTCGCTATGCCGAGCGCTACTTCGCGCCCGTCGAGCGCATGGAGCGCGTCGACGCCGAGGCCTTCCGCGAGCGGATCAGGACGCTGCTTCCGACCTACCGCCGCGACTTCGAGGTCGCGCAGGCGGCCACCGGACTCGACTGGCGCCTCCTCGCCGCCGTCGCGTACCAGGAATCGCAGTGGGACCCGTTCGCCACCTCCGAGACCGGCGTGCGCGGGCTGATGCAGCTCACCGAGGAAACCGCGCGCCAGCTGCGCGTGGCCGATCGCCTCGACGCGCGCGCGTCGATCGCCGCGGCGGGCCGCTACCTGCGCGACCTCAAGGCGAAGCTGCCGGCGCGCATCGGCGAGCCCGACCGGACGTGGCTCGCGCTGGCCGCGTTCAACATCGGCGTCGCGCACCTCGAGGACGCGCGGATCCTCGCGCAGAAGCAGAAGCTCAATCCCGACCTGTGGAGCGACGTGCGCAAGACGCTGCCGCTGCTCGCCCAGCCGGACTACTACGCGAATGCCAAGTACGGCTACGCACGCGGCGGCATGCCGGTGGCCTTCGTGGATCGCGTGCGCGCCTACTACGACATCCTGCTGCGCGCCGAGCAGCCCTACCAGCCGCGGTGGCGCTTCACCGCCGACGCGGACCCGCTGCCGCGCTGAACGTGCGGTGCCGCCGCCCCTTCGACAGGATTCCCACCATGGCTTCATCCCGGATTCGTGCCGCGACGGCGATCGCCGCGCTGGCGGCCGCGCTGGCGGCCGCGCTCGCGCACGCGCAGCCACCGGCGACGGTGCGCCTCGAGGACCTGACGTGGCCCGAGCTCAAGGCCCGCATCGACCGCGGCACGACGACGGTGCTGATACCGATCGGCGCGACCGAGCAGAACGGGCCGCACATGGCGCTCGGCAAGCACAATGCGCGCGCGGCGATCCTTGCCGGACGCATCGCCGGCGCACTCGGCAACGCCGTGGTCGCGCCGGTCGTGGCCTACGTTCCCGACGGCAACGTCGACCCGCCGACGTCGCACATGCGCTTTCCCGGTACGATCAGCGTGCCGGCGCCCGCCTTCGAGGCCGTGCTCGAAGGCGCGGCGCGCAGCCTCCGCCGCGCGGGATTCCGCACCATCGTGCTGCTCGGCGATCACGGCGGCTACCTGAAGAACCTCGCGGCGGTCGCCGCGCGGCTCGATCGCGATTGGAAGGGGCACGACGCGCGGGTCGTCGTCCCGGACGCCTATTACCGCGCGGCCGAACGCGGCTTCGCCGCAACGCTCGCGGCACGCGGCTATCGGCCGGAGGAGATCGGTACGCACGCAGGGCTCGCCGATACGTCGCTGACGCTCGCGCTCGCGCCGGAGCTCGTCCGCGAGGACCGGATGCGGGCACCGCCCTCCGCGGCGGATGGCGTGTACGGGGATCCCCGCCGGTCAAGCGGCGAGCTGGGCGCGCTTGCCGCGAATGCTATCGTCGCGGACACGGTCGCCGAGATTCGCAAGGCCACGGCAGGCCGCTGATCGCTCCTCCGCTTGCCGCGAATTCCGCCCCCGCCGATGGTCCCCCGCTCGCTCGCCGCCGCCGCGTCGATCGCGGCGCTCGTCGGCCTGCTCGCCTTGCGGGTCGCTGCGCAGGGCCCGGGCGCCATCGTGACGGTCCCCGGCATGCCGCCGGTGCCGAACCCCGCGAACCTGTACAGCGAGACCGGCGCCGGCAAGCTCGCGGCGGCCGTCGCCGACGATCCTGCGCGCGTCTACGTCCCCAACCTGCAGTCGAACGACGTCTACGTCATCGACCCGGCAACGCGCAAGGTCGTCGACCGCTTCAGGGTCGGCGTCAATCCGCAGCACATCGTGCCGTCGTGGGACCTGCGCACGCTGTGGGTGACCAACAACGCCGAGAACCGCACCGACGGCAGCCTGACGCCGATCGACCCGAGAACCGGAAAGCCGGGAAAGGCCATCGCGGTCGACGACCCGTACAACATGTATTTCACCCCCGACGGCAAGTCGGCGATCGTCGTCGCCGAGGCGATCAAGCGTCTCGATTTCCGCGATCCGAAGACGATGCAGCTCCAGTACTCGATCTTTGTGCCGGAGTGCGCGGGCATCAATCACGCCGACTTCGCGATCGACGGCACGTTCGCGATCTTCACGTGCGAATTCTCCGGCACCGTGGCCAAGATCGATCTCGTCAACCGCAAGGTGCTGGGCTACACGCAGGTGATCCAGCCGGGCCGGCCGACGCGGATCGTCAAGGGTCCCGACGGCCGCGACGAAGTCATCTGCACCGTGTGGAAGGGAATGCCCCAGGACATCCGGGCCTCGCCCGACGGCAAGGTCTTCTTCGTGGCGGACATGATGGCCGACGGCGTGCACGTCGTCGACGGCGCGTCGTTCCGCCAGATCGGCTTCATCTTCACCGGCAAGGGGACGCACGGACTCTACCCCAGCCGCGACGGCACGAAGCTGTACGTCGCCAACCGCGGCTCGAACCGCATCCACGGACCCCCATCGGGACCCGGCAGCGTGTCGGTCGTGGACTTCGCGACGCGCCAGGTCGTGGCCAACTGGCCGATTCCCGGCGGCGGGAGCCCGGACATGGGCAACGTCAGCGCCGACGGCAGGGAGCTGTGGCTGTCCGGGCGCTACGACAACGTCGTCTACGTGTTCGACACGACGAGCGGCGCCGTGACCAAGATTGCCGTGGGGAAGGAACCGCACGGCCTCACCGTGTGGCCGCAGCCCGGCCGCTACTCGCTCGGGCACACGGGCAACCTGCGCTAGTCGCGCCGGCGGAAACGGCCGGCTGCGGGCGGGTACGCCTGCGCAGCCTTCAGTGTTCAGGGGGCTGCGCAGGCGTACCCGCCCGCATCCGGCCTGCTTCGGCGTCAGCTCCGAACAGCGATCCGCGCCTGCCCGCCCATGTAAGGCAGCAACGCCGCCGGGATCGCGATCGAGCCGTCGGCCTGCTGGTAGTTCTCCATCACGGCGACCAGCGTGCGTCCGATCGCCAGCCCGGAGCCGTTGAGCGTGTGCACCAGCTCGGGCTTGCCCTGGGCGTTGCGGTAGCGCGCCTGCATCCGCCGCGCCTGGAACGCCTCGCAGTTGCTGCAGGAGGAGATCTCGCGATAGGCGCTCTGCCCGGGCAGCCAGACCTCGAGGTCGTAGGTCTTCGCCGCCGCAAAGCCGATGTCGCCGGTGCACAGCGCCATCACGCGATACGGGAGCTCGAGCCGCTGCAGGATCGTCTCCGCGTGCCGCGTCAGCGTCTCGAGCGCCTCGTACGACGACTCCGGCGTCACGACGTGGACCAGCTCCACCTTGTCGAACTGATGCTGGCGGATCATCCCGCGCGTGTCCTTGCCGTAGCTGCCTGCCTCCGAGCGGAAGCACGGTGTGTGCGCGGTGAGCTTGAGCGGCAGCGCGGCGAGCGGCAGGATCTCGTCGCGCACGGTGTTCGTCAGCGTGATCTCGGACGTCGAGATCAGGTAGAGCTTCTCGCCCTCCGCGTCCGCGCCGCCCTTCTTCACCGCGAACATGTCCGCCTCGAACTTCGGCAGCTGCGTCGTCCCGATCAGCGTCTCGGCGTTGACGATGTACGGCGTGTAGCACTCGGTGTAGCCGTGCTCGCGCGTGTGCACGTCGAGCATGAACTGCGCGAGCGCGCGGTGCAGCCGCGCAAGGTCGCCGCGCAGGAAGGAAAAGCGCGCGCCGGCCAGCTTGGCTGCGGTGGCGAAGTCGAGCAGCCCCAGGCCCTCGCCGATGTCGACGTGGTCGCGCGCGGCGAAAGCGAACGCGCGCGGCGTGCCCCAGCGGCGCACCTCGACGTTGTCGGCGGCGGAGCGCCCATCGGGGGTGGTCGCGTGCGTGAGGTTCGGCAGCTCGAGCAGAAACTTGCGCAGCTCCGCCTGGACGCCGGCCAGCGAGGCCTCGAGGTTCGTCGCGGCGTCGCCGATCCCGGCGACCTCGGCAAGGAGCGCGCTCGCATCCTCTCCCTTGCCCTTGGCGACGCCGATCTGCTTCGACAGCGCATTGCGCTTGGCCTGCAGCTCCTGTGTCGCGGTCTGGATGCGCTTGCGCTCGGATTCGAGCGCCTCGAAGCGCGCGACGTCGAGCATGACGCCGCGCTTGGCCAGGGCGGCGACGACGCCCGGCAGATCGTTGCGGAAGCGGTTGATGTCGAGCATTCGCAAAGTTTATCAGACGCTTGCGCGCATATTCTCAGGCATCGTCCGCGTCGGCTGCGCCCGGGCGCTTTGCGTCGCGTTCCCGCAGCGCCGCGAGCTTTTCGCGAATCCGCGCCTCGAGACCGCGCTCGGTCGGCGCGTAGAACTTCGTCGCCGGCATGTCGTCGGGCAGGTATCGCTCGCCCGCGGCGTAGGCGCCTTCCTCGTCGTGCGCGTACCGGTAGCCCTCGCCGTAGCCGAGCTTCTTCATGAGCCGCGTCGGCGCATTGCGCAGCCGCAGCGGCACCGGACGCGAGCCGTCCTCGCGGATGAACGCGCGCGCCGCGCCGTACGCCGTGTACACGGCGTTGCTTTTCGCGGCGCAGGCGAGGTAGATCACGCATTGCGCGAGGGCGAGCTCGCCTTCGGGGGAGCCGAGCCGCTCGTAGGTTTCCGCGGCATCGAGGGCCAGCCGCAGCGCGCGGGGGTCGGCGAGGCCGATGTCCTCGGTCGCCATGCGGATCATCCGCCGCCCCACGTAGAGCGGATCGGCACCGCCGTCGAGCATCCGGCACATCCAGTAGAGCGCGGCGTCGGGATCGGAGCCGCGCACGGCCTTGTGCAACGCCGAGATCTGGTCGTAGAACGCCTCGCCCCCCTTGTCGAAGCGGCGCATCGAGCGCGCGATCGTCGCTTCGACGAACGCCAGGTCGACGCTCGCACGCTCCGCCGCGTGCGCGGCCACGGCGAGCTGCTCGACGAGATTGATGACGCGCCGGCCGTCGCCGTCGGCGTAGGCGACCACGGCGTCACGCGCTGGCGCGTCGAGCGCCAGCGGGGGCGGCGACAGCGCGAGCGCGCGATCGAGCAGCACGCCGAGGTCCTCGGGCGACAGCGGTTCCAGCACGTACACCGCCGCGCGCGACAGCAGCGCGCCGTTCACCTCGAACGACGGGTTCTCGGTCGTCGCGCCGATGAAGGTCAGAAGACCCTGCTCGACGAACGGCAGAAACGCGTCCTGCTGCGCCTTGTTGAAGCGGTGGACCTCGTCGACGAACAGGATCGTCGCGCGGCCGTATTGCGCGCGCGCGGCTTCGGCGCGCGCGACCGCGTCGCGGATGTCCTTGACGCCGGCGAGCACCGCCGAGATGGCGATGAAGTCTGCCTGGAACGCGTGCGCCATCAGGCGCGCGAGGGTCGTCTTGCCCACGCCCGGCGGCCCCCAGAGGATCATCGAGTGCGGCTGCCCCGCGGCGAACGCCACCGCGAGCGGCTTGCCCGGCGCGAGCAGGTGCCGCTGCCCGACGACCTCCGCGATCGTCCGCGGGCGCATCCGCTGCGCAAGCGGCACGCCGGTTCCGGCTTCCTGGGTGAAGAGATCGCTCACGTGCGCGCTTTCGTTGCCCGAGCGGATTATGCGCGGTACATTCCGTGGCCGATCGCCCTGGCTAACGCCGGCGTTCGCAGGAGGCGTCCGGAAGCTTTCCGCGGGCGCCCGAACACGAAAGCCCGCGGGAAGCGTTCCGGACACCGCTCTTCGCAATGACACAGGACCTACCCGGCAATCCCGTGAAGACCGCGCTCGCCGCCGGCAGGCGCTGCTGCGGCGCGATGGTGTTCGAGTTCTTCTCGCCCGGCATTGCGCAGATCTGCAGAAACGCCGGCGCCGAGTTCGTCCTCTTCGACATGGAGCACACCGGACTCGGATTCGAGACGCTGAAGACGCAGTTCGCGCTGTGCCGCGGACTCGGCGTGGTGCCGATGGTGCGCGTTCCCCGCGGCGAATACCACTTCATCGCGCGCGCGCTCGACGTCGGCGCCATGGGGGTGATGGTGCCGATGGTCGGCAGCGCCGACGAGGCCCGGCAGATCGTCGCGTGCACCCGCTATCCCCCCGCCGGCAGGCGCGGCGCCGCGTTCGGCTTCGCGCACGACGACTACCGCGGCGGCGACGTGCGCGCGAAGATCGCGGCGCTGCATGCGCGCACGATGGTGATCCCGCAGATCGAGACGGCCGAAGGCCTGGAGAACGTCGAGGCGATCGCCGCGGTCGACGGCGTCGATGCCCTGTGGCTCGGCCATTTCGATCTCACCAACTTCCTCGGCATTCCGGGCGCGTTCGACGATCCGCGCTTCGAGGCGGCGGTGTCGCGGATCATCGCGGCGTGCGAGGCCAACGGCAAGGCGGCGGCGTTCATCGCCACCGACGACGCCTGGGCGCATCGGTACGCCGAGCGCGGCTTCCGGCTCTTCGCGTACGGCCTCGACCAGCTGATGCTGCAGAACGCGCTGGCGGCCGGGCTCGCGGTGCTGCGCGGGAAGGCATGACGATGGCGGCCCGCTTCACGGTCGGGCTCACGCGCGACATCCTCGACGCGCACGGCGAGCCCGCGTTCGGCCGCGCGCCGCTGGCGATCCTCGACGACGCGCGCGACCTGCAATGGGAATACCTGCCGGCCGTCGTCCCGCACCTCACACCCGACCACGCCGCGCGCTACGACGCGGTTTACGTCAATACGGCGCGCGTGCCCGCGGCGGCCGTCGCGCGCGCGGATTGCCAGCTGCGGGTCGTCGCCCGCCATGGGGTCGGCTACGACTCGGTCGATGTCCCGGCCATGACCGCGGCCGGCATCATCGTCACCAATACGCCGTCGTCGATGCCGCGGCCCGTGGCCACCATCGCGCTGACGTTCATCCTGGCGCTCGCCGGCAGGCTGATGCTGAAGGATCGCCTGACGCGCGCCGGGCGCTGGCACGAGCGCATGGAGAACATGGGCCGCGGCCTCACCGGCCGCACGCTCGGCGTCATCGGAGCCGGGCGCATCGGCAAGGAGCTGCTGCGCATGGCCCGCGTCTTCGACCTCGTCCTCGTCGCGACCGATCCCAACGTCGATGCGGTCGAGCTGTCCTACGTGGGCGCGCGCAAGGTGGGCATGGAAGCGCTGCTCGAGCAATCCGACTTCGTCGTCGTCTGCTGCCTGCTGGATGCGTCGACGCGTCACCTCGTGGGCGCGGCCGAGTTCGCCCGCATGCGCCGCGATGCCTATTTCATCAACGTCGCGCGCGGCCCGATCGTCGACGAGGCGGCGCTGATCGCGGCGCTCGAGGGCGGCCGGATCGCCGGCGCGGCGCTCGACGTCTTCGAACAGGAGCCCGTCGATCCCGCCAACCCGCTCCTCGCGCGCGACGACGTGATCGTCACGCCGCATTCCCTGTGCTGGACCGACGAGTGCTTCCACAACATGGCGACGACCGGCCTGTCGAGCATCGTCGACGCGCTTGCCCGGCGCCGTCCGCAGTTCGTCGTCAATCCCGAGGTGCTCGCGCACCCACGCGTGCGGGAGTGGCTGCGTCCATGAGGGGCATGGCCCGCGGCGCGCTGGCCGTCGCCGCGCTGCTGTCCAGCCTGCCGGCGGCGGCGTTCGATCTCGAAGGACATCGCGGCGCCCGCGGCCTCGCGCCCGAGAACACCCTCGCCGCCTTCCGGCGCGCGCTTGCCATCGGCGTGACGACGCTCGAGACCGACCTCGCCGTGACGCGCGACGGCATCCTGGTCTTGTCGCACGATCCGCGCCTGAATCCCGCCCTCGTGCGCGGGCCGGACGGGGCATGGCTCGCGGGCGCCGGACCGCCCATCCGGTCGCTCACGCTCGCCGAGCTCGCGCGCTACGACGTCGGCCGCGTCGATCCCGCGAGCCGCTATGCGGCGCAGCTTCCGGCGCAGCAGCCGGCCGACGGGCAACGCTTTGCGACGCTGGCAGAGCTCTTCGCGCTCGTGCGCGAGGCCGACAACGCGGTGCGCCTCAATCTCGAGACCAAGATCGATCCGACGCGGCCCGACGAAACGGTCGACGCCGCGACGTTCGCGCAGCTCGCCGTCGTCGCCATTCGCGACGCCGGCTTCGCCGACCGCGTGACGCTGCAGTCGTTCGATTGGCGCACGCTCATCGAGGCGAAGCGGCTGATGCCGTCACTGCGGACCGCGTGCCTGTCGATCGAGACGCGGGACAACGACACGATCCAGGGACGCGACGGCGCCGCGTCGCCGTGGACGGCCGGGCTCGACGTGCGCGCGTTCGGCGGTTCGACGCCGCGTCTGGTTCAGGCCGCGGGCTGCGCCGTGTGGTCGCCGTTCTGGCGCAACGCGACCCGCGCCCGCATCGGCGAGGCGCACGCGCTGAACCTCGCGGTGCTGCCCTGGACCGTCAACGAGTCCGCCGACATGGCGCGCCTGATCGACGACGGCGCCGACGGCCTCATCACCGACTACCCCGACCGCGCGCGCGCCGTCATGCGGGCGAAGGGACTGGCGCTGCCGTAGACGCGGCGGGGCGGTGCTACTTGACGTCGCCGACGACGTCCGCGCCGGCGGGCACGTCAAAGCTAAACAGCGAAGCGGCCAGCGGGGGATTGCGCTCGAACGTCACGAACGCGAGGTTTGTAATCTGCCCGAAGGCGTCGGTGAGCTCCATCGCGCGCGGGAGGTTGTCGCGGAATCCGATGCGAACGCGCGTGAACTGCGATTCCGGCGTCTTCGGCACCGCGTCGACGTATTCGAGGTCGCCGGCCGCAGCCCCCTCGGTCAGGATGAAATTCTTCGCCAGCGCATTGTCGCCCGCCAGCAGCGCGGCCGGCGTCGCGCCCAGCGCGACGTCGAGCTTGCGCACGATCACCTGGTTGAGGTCGCGGTCGTACACCCAGACCCGCGCGCCGTCGCCGACGATGAGCTGCTCGAACGGCTTGGCGTACGTCCAGCGGAACTTCCCGGGACGGGCGAACGCGAACGTGCCGTCCGAATCCTGCGCCGTGGGGCGCGTCTTGCTCGCCACCGTCTGCCGGAACGTCCCCTGCGCGGTCTTCGTGCCGTCGAGAAACGCCTGCAGCTGCGCGAGGCCCGTGGCCTGCGCGTGGGCGGCGAGCGCCAGGGCCAGCGGCAGGAGGAGCGCGGCAACCCGCCGGAAGGTCGTCTTCATCAAGGGTATCCGATTCAATTGCGGCCGCCGAGTTCAGTCCCCGGGATGTTGGCGAGGCAGTTGCCGACCCGATCGAGGACGATGTAGCTGTGGTCGAGCCCCTGGTATTCGTGGCGCGTGCCGGCGAGGCGGTACTGGCGCACGAACACGCGCCACGCTCCATACGCGGCCTCGGCGTCGGCGTCGCAGCCGGCAGCGAATGCGTTCGCGCAGAACTCGCGCGGCAGGAGCGCGCGCGCGCGATCGATGATCTGCGCCTCGCTCAGCACCTGCGCGTCGCCGGGCCGGTCGTGCGGGCAGAACGACGGTCCGGTCCGATAGACCTCGACCGGACCGGCGACGGCCGGCACCCACAGCAACAGCGCCGCGGCGCCCGCCACGCAGCCTCCGCGCGGCCGGATCACGCGGTCTCGCCCTTCCCCGCCGGCACCAGCACGTCGCGGTTGCCGTTCGACTGCATCGGCGAAACGAGTCCGGCGCGCTCCATCTGCTCGATCAGCCGCGCGGCGCGGTTGTAGCCGATGCGCAGGTGCCGCTGCACCAGCGAGATCGACGGCCGCCGTGTCTTCAGCACGACGTTGACCGCCTGGTCGTACATGGGATCGGCCTCGGCGTCGCCGGCGTCGAGCGACACGCCGTCGTCCGCGCCGTCGCCCGCGCTGCCTTCGAGGATGCCCTCGAGGTACTGCGGCCCGCCGAGCGACTGCAGATGCTCGACGACGCGGTGCACCTCGGCGTCGGAGACGAACGCGCCGTGCACGCGCAGCGGATAACCGGTGCCCGGCGGCAGGTACAGCATGTCGCCCTGCCCGAGCAGCGTTTCCGCGCCCATCTGGTCGAGGATCGTCCGCGCGTCGACCTTGCTGGCAACCTGGAACGCGATCCGCGACGGGATGTTCGCCTTGATGAGACCGGTGATGACGTCCACCGACGGACGCTGCGTGGCGAGGATCAGGTGGATGCCGGCGGCGCGCGCCTTCTGCGCGATGCGCGCGATCAGCTCCTCGATCTTCTTGCCGGTCACCATCATGAGGTCGGCGAGCTCGTCGACCACCACGACGATCTGCGGCATCTCCTCGAGCGGCTCGGGCGACTCCGGCGTCAGCGACAGCGGATTGGTCAGCGGCTTGCCGGCCTTCTTCGACTCGACGATGCGCTGGTTGTAGCCGGCGACGTTGCGCACGCCCAGCTGCGACATCAGCTTGTAGCGCCGCTCCATCTCGCCGACGCACCAGTGCAGCGCGTTCGGCGCCAGCTTCATGTCGGTGACGACCGGCGCCAGCAGGTGCGGAATGCCTTCGTACACCGACAACTCGAGCATCTTGGGGTCGATCAGGATGAGCCGCACCTGCTTCGGCTCCGCCTTGTAGAGCAGCGACAGGATCATCGCATTGACCGCGACCGACTTGCCCGAGCCGGTCGTGCCGGCGACGAGCAGATGCGGCATCCGCGCCAGGTCGGCGATGACCGCCTTGCCGGCGATGTCCTTGCCGAGCGCCAGCGTGAGCGCGCCGGGGGCGTCGTTGTACGTCGTGGAGGCGAGGATCTCGACCAGCTTGACGATCTGCCGCTTGGCGTTCGGAAGCTCGAGCGCCATGCACGACTTGCCGGGGATCGTCTCGACGACCCGGATCGACACCACCGACAGCGCGCGGGCGAGGTCCTTCATCAGGTTGACGATCTGGGCGCCCTTGACGCCCACCGCCGGCTCGATCTCGAAGCGCGTGATCACCGGTCCCGGATACGCGGCCAGCACCTTCACCGCCACGCCGAAGTCGGCGAGCTTGCGCTCGATGAGGCGCGAGGTGAAATCGAGCGTCTCGGCGCTGACCGCCTCGGTGGCGGGCGGCGCGTCCTCGAGCAGCGACAGCGGCGGCAGCGCGGAGTCCGGCAGCTCCTTGAACAGCGGCCGCTGCTTCTCCTTCACCACGCGTTCCGAGCGCGGCAGCGCCGCCGCCGGCGGCACGACGACGACCGGCTCGCGCTCGAAGTCATCGACGCGCAACTGCTCGACGACGTGCTCGCGCTCGGCGGTCGCGAGCTCGCCGATGCGCCGGTCCTGCGCGCGCTCGCGCTTGCGCTGCGCCCACGCGATCGCCCGCTCGACGCCGCTGCCGAGGCGTTCCATCACCCGCAGCCACGACACGCCGAACAGCAGCGAGCACCCGACCGCAAACAGCGCCAGCAGCATCAGCGTCGCACCGTTGAAACCGATGATGCGGGCCAGCCCCTGCCCGATCGACTCGCCGAACGCACCGCCCGGGGCGAGCGGCAGCGTCACCGGCATGCGCCACAAGCGGATCGCCTCCAGCGCGGCGCTCGAAAGCAGTGCGAGGCCGAAGCCAAGCGCCGCGAGCGCCGCCGGATGATCGGACTCGACCTGCGGATGCGCGAAGCGGCGCCAGCCGGCCACGATCACGACCACGCCGCCGACGACCCACCACCACGCGGAGAGTCCGAACAGGTAGAGCAAAAGATCCGCGAGCCACGCCCCGAAGACGCCGCCGCGATTGGCGATCGGCGCGCCGGTGCCGGTGAAGGAGAAGCCCGGGTCGGTGCGCGTATACGTGGCGAGGATGAGCACGAGGTACACGAGGCCCGCGACGATGAGCACCCCCCACGCTTCCTGCACCAGCCGGCGGATTCGCGGCGACAGCGGGTCGCCGGCCGAGACGGGTTTGCGTTTCGTGTTACCGTTCTTCTTGAAAAACATGCACTTGCCGCCGAGACTTCACCGCGCGCATTATACCGTGCGCGCGCGGCGCCGGCATGGTATTCGTCGTGGGCCGGCATGCGCGCTTGTGCGCCCGGCCGCCGCCCACACATGAATTAAACTTTTGCGCTTTCGCGCCCGCCTCCCCTTCATGTCCGTCAAACACGCACGTTTGCTCATTCTCGGTTCCGGTCCCGCCGGCTACACGGCGGCAGTCTACGCCGCGCGCGCGAACCTGAAGCCGGTCGTCATCACCGGTCTTGCCCAGGGCGGCCAGCTGATGACCACGACCGACGTCGACAACTGGCCGGCCGACGCCGACGGCGTCATGGGTCCCGACCTGATGGCGCGCTTCCAGCGCCACGCCGAACGCTTCGATACCGAGCTCGTGTTCGATCATGTGCAGTCGGTCGACCTTTCGACGCGGCCGTTCCGGCTGCAGGGCGACAACGGCGCGTACACATGCGATGCGCTGATCATCGCCACCGGCGCCTCCGCGCGCTACCTCGGGCTGCCGTCGGAGGAGGCGCACATGGGGCGCGGCGTGTCCGCATGCGCCACCTGCGACGGCTTCTTCTACAAGGGCGAGGACGTCGTCGTGATCGGCGGCGGCAACACGGCGGTCGAGGAGGCGCTGTACCTGTCGAACATCGCGCGGAACGTCACCGTCGTCCATCGCCGCGACAAGTTCCGCGCCGAGGCGATCCTCGTCGATCGCCTGCTGGCCAAGACCGCCGGCGGGGGCAACGTCAAGGTGCTGTGGGACCATACGCTCGACGAGGTGCTGGGCGATGACTCGGGCGTGACCGGTGCGCGCCTGAAGGGCACCAAATCCGGCGCGACGCAGGACGTGCCGGTGAAGGGCGTGTTCATCGCGATCGGCCACACGCCGAACACGCAGATCTTCGAGGGCCAGCTCGACATGGCCGGCGGCTACATCAAGGTGAAGGGCGGCAGCGAAGGCAACGCAACCCAGACTTCTGTTCCGGGCGTTTTCGCCGCGGGCGACGTCGCCGACCACGTCTACCGGCAGGCGGTCACCTCGGCAGGCACGGGCTGCATGGCGGCGCTCGATGCGGAAGCGTTTCTCGAAGCCCATTGAAGCCGTGCGGCCGTGACCCGATGCCCAAGCTCGGCGACCTGAAGGACCTCCTCGCGAAGGCTGCGCCGCCGGCGCGTCCCGCGTCCCTGGCCAAGCCCGCCCCGCCGGCGCGTCCCGCGTCCCTGGCCACGCCCCCCCCGCCGGCGCGTCCCGCGTCCCTGGCCACGCCCGCGCCGCCGGCGCGCGCCGTCGCGGCGTCGAAGCACGCCGATGGCGACGTGGACCTGGCGCGTGCCTTTGCCGACGTCACGCGGCTGCCGCCGTCGAACAAGGCGAGCGGCCTGCGCACCCGTCCTGCGCCGGTGCCGCGCCAGCGCATCGCCGACGAGCGCGACGCGCTGCTGATGTCCAAATACGGGCACGAGCCGGCGCCGCAGTCGTGGGACATCGGCCAGGAGCTCGAGGGCGAGCAGACGTTCCTGCGCCGCGGCCTCGGCACCGACGTGCTCACCGGACTGCGTCGCGGGCGCTGGGTCGTGCAGGCGGAGATCGACCTGCACGGCATGACGACCGACCAGGCGCACGATGCGCTGTCGGACTTTCTCGTCGGGACGCGCGGTGCGGGGCTGCGCTGCGTGCGGGTGATCCACGGCAAAGGCCTCACTTCGCCGAACCGGGAACCGGTGCTGAAGGGCAGGGTGCGGCGCTGGCTCGCGCACTGGGACGACGTGCTCGCCTACTGCGAAGCGCCGCGCCACGCCGGCGGCGGAGGCGCGGTGATCGTGCTCCTGACGGGAAGGCCGCGCGCATGAAGTACAAGGATTACTACGCGGCGCTGGGCGTTCCGCGCGATGCGAGCGCCGACGCGATCAAGACGGCCTACCGGAAACTGGCGCGCAAATATCATCCCGACGTCTCCAAGGAGAAGGACGCGGAGGAGAAGTTCAAGGAGGTCGGCGAGGCCTACGAGACGCTGAAGGATCCGGAGAAGCGCGCCGCGTACGACCAGCTCGGGCAGTACGCATCGGGCGCCGACTTCCGTCCGCCGCCCGACTGGGGGCGGGCGCACGCGAGCGGCGCGCAGTTCTCGTTCGACGACATCGACCTCGCCGACCTCTTCGCCGGCTTCTCGGCGCGGCGGGGCGGCGGCGCGCGCGCCGACCGGCCGATCCGCGGCAACGACTACGAGGCCGCCGTGCACCTCACCTTCGAGCAGGCGTTCGCCGGCACCGAGCTCGAGCTCGACCTCGCGGCAATCGAGTACGACGAGGAAGGGCGCGCGCGGCGCGTGCCGCATCGGATGAAGGTGCGCGTGCCGAGCGGCGTCACCGACGGCCAGAAGCTGCGCGTCCCGGGCAGGGGCGGCAAGGGCCTGCGCGGCGGCCCCGACGGCGATCTCTATCTCGACATCGAAGTCGCCGCGCATCCGGTGTTTCGCGTCGACGGCATGGACATCCACGTCGACCTTGCCGCTGGCGCCGTGGGAGGCGGTGCTCGGTGCGAGCGTGGATCTGCCGACGCCGGCCGGACGCGTGACGCTCAAGGTGCCCGCGGGCACGCGTGCCGGGCAGAAGCTGCGTCTGTCGGGCCGTGGCATGGCACGACCCGACGGCACCAAGGGGGATTTGTACGCGCAGGCGCAGATCGCCGTCCCGACGGTCACCGACGAGCGCCAGCGCAAACTCTACGAGTCGCTGCGCGATGCATCGAACTTCGATCCGCGCGCACACCTCGGCTGACGGAGATCGCCGATGACCCTCGACATCGCCCAGGCGCTGTATCTCGACGACGACGGCACGGTGACATTCGCGCAACTGGTCCAGCGCTCCGGACTCACCGAACGCGAGATTGCCGACCTGGTCGAATGCGGCGCACTGGTCCCCGCGTCCGCCGCAGCGGAGGTCTACAGCGAGCGCTGCGTCGTCGTCGCCCGGCGGGCGCGGCGCCTGCGGGACGAGTACGCGCTCGACGATTCGCACGCGCTCGCCGTCGTCCTGCGGCTGATGCAGCGCATCGACGCGCTGGAAGCCGCGCTGCGCTCGCAGCGCGACTGACGATCGCAGCGACGCCCGGCTAGCGCAGCGTCCGGTGCGCCAGCGCCGGAAGGCTGCGGCGCACGCTCGCCGCACGCGCCGGATCGACCGTGCCGACGATCATCCCCGGCCCCTCCTCCGTTCGCTCGGCGACGATCTCTCCCCAGGGATCGACCAGCATCGAGTGCCCGTACGTCCGCCGGCCGCCCGGATGCGTGCCGCCCTGCGCCGCCGCCAGTACGTAGCACTGGTTCTCCACGGCGCGCGCGCGAAGCAGGAGGTGCCAATGCGCGGCGCCCGTGCGTGCGGTGAAGGCCGCGGGCACGACGATCAGCGCCACGTCGCCTTGCGCGCGATAGAGCTCGGGAAAGCGGACGTCGTAGCAGATGGACAGGCCGATGCGACCGAGCGGCGCGTCGAGCACGGCGGGCGCATCGCCCGCGCTGATCGTGCGCGCCTCGTCGTAATCCTCGTCGCCATGGGTGAAGCGGAACAGGTGGATCTTGTCGTAACGCGCGATGCGCGCGCCGTCCGGGCCGTAGGCCAGCAGGGTCTGCTTGACGCGCATCGGGTCGCCGCAGTCGATCGGCACGCTGCCGCCGATGACGATCATCCTGTTGCGACGCGCCGCGGCGACCAGGAATTCCTGCTGCGGTCCCGCGCCGTCGCGCTCGCGCACCGCATGGCGATCCGCGGCGCGTTTTCCCATGTAGCCGAAATTCTCGGGCAAAAGCACGAGGGCTGCGCCCGCGCGCGCCGCCTCGTCGACGAGCGGCAGCGCCTGCGCGAGGTTCGCCGCCACGTCGTCCACCGACACCATCTGGATCGCTGCCACCTTCATCGTGCTCATTGTGTCACCGTCTGGGCGCTCGCCGCGGCGGTCCGGCTGCCCAGGCGCTCGACGACCGGGTCGGCCCAGCCGCCCGAGACCGCGTATTCATAGCTGAAGAGCTGCTCGATCGGGTCCTTCAGGAGCTTTTGCGCAAGCAGCGTTCCGGCGCCCACCGCCGCACCGATGAGCGGGTTCGCGATGAACAGCGCGGCGGCGCCCGCGGAGATGCCGGTGGACAGCGCGGGCTGCACCCGCACGCGAAGCTGCTGCGTTTCGCCCGGGAGGTCGACGCTGCCCGAGATGTCGACGGTCGCCGCGGGACCGGCGAGACGCAGGTTCGCCGTGCTCATCACGCCGCTGGCGATGGTGCCGGCGCCGGCGATCGAATCGAAAGCGAAGCCTTCGCTGAACACGTCCCGGAAGTCGAGCGTGATGCGGCGCGGCAGCGCCTGCAGCGACAGGACCCCCAGCAACCGCCCCATCCCCGGCTCCACCTTGAGAAACTGCCCGGCGCCCGAGTCCAGCTTGAGACTGCCGGTGAGCGAGGTGTACTCGAAGTCCGACGGCGAGCCGGGCCACGCAAGCTTCGCCTCCAGCTTCGACGGGGCGCCGCGGATCGCGTCGGACATGCCGAATCGCGCGAGGAAGGCGCCGGCCTCCGGCGTCTTCAGGACGGCGTCGAGCGTTGTCTCCTGCGGCGGGCCCGCCCGCCACCAGCCGGAGGCGTCGATCGACCCTTCATCGTTGCGAAGCTTGAGCGATTGGATCTGCCAGTCCGTGCCGACGGGACGGGCGGTGACGTCGAGCTTTCCGACATCGCGGCCGCGCGCCCAAAGCGCGTCGGTGGCGAGATCCATCTCCGGCCAGGGATTCGCCGCGCTCGCGCCGCCTTTCGCAGCATCGGCCGCCGGCGGCTTCCACGGCGTCAGGTCGCCCGCGGCCGGAACGGTCAGCCGGGCGAGACGCGCGACGACCCGGCCATTCGGCATGATCGGCGTGGGCGCGCGCCACACGGCCGTGCCCGCGACTTCGCGGCCGTCCAGCGCGAGGCGCCAGTCGTCGCCATTGTGCCGGGCGACGATCTTGAGATCGTCGAACCTGCGCCCGAGTGCCTGCAGCGTGGACGCTTCGAGATCGGCGCCCTCCAGCGTCAGGGACCGTGCCGCGCCGCTCCCGCCCGCGGGCCCGCTCCCGCCTGCCGCCAGGCCCGCCCGACCGATCGTCAGCCAGTCATCGACGCTCGAGTGCGGGAAGGTTGGCGCGGATCCACAAGCCCGTCCGCTCGGCCTCGGCGGGTCGCTCCACCGCCTTGCCGAGCAACAGCAGCGCACGATCGAAGCGCGCGTCGGGGGCGCCGCGCAACTGCAGCCGTGCGATGCCGCCGTAGTCGACGGCGATGATGTCGTCGGAACGCGGCGGCGCGCCGGCGCGCCGCTCGACGCGCAGCGGCGACACCTGTTCGGCGCTCTTGCCCAGCGGCGCGGGAAGGTCGACCGCCACCCCCTTGAGCGTGGACTCCAGCACCCAGGTCGCGGCGACCGGGCGCGCGTTGACGACCAGCGTGTAATCGAAGGTGCCGCTGACGCGATCGGCGAGCGGCGCCTCGGCAAGCGCGCCGGTGCGCACGCCGGCGACGCTTGCGGTCCCGGCCGCGTTGACGCGCAGGCGGTTGCCGCTGCCGGCGACCTGGAGCCTGACCGGGCCGCCGAAGATTTCGCCGGTGATGTCGTTGGCGGTGAGCCCGGCTTCGGTGAACGCCAGGTTGCCGGACAGCCGGGTGAGCGGCGGCAGCGTGCCGACCCGGAGCTGGTTGTCGCTGAAGGCAAACGCGGCGTCGAGCTTCGTGTCCTCGGGGGCCTTGAGCGGGAGATCGAACTTGAGCGCGAGCCGGCCCTGGCCGCTCGCCTGCGCGCGATCGGCGAAATGCGCGGTCCATTCGGCGACCGGGCTGCGCGCAATGAACGCGAGGAACTCGCTCGTCGCCGCGCTCGTGTCGCCGCTGATCCGCAGCACCGGACGCGGGTCCGCCATGTCGGCGATCTCGGCGCGGGTGCGACCGATCGGCGCGTCGAGCGTACGGCCGCGCGCCGCATCGATCACCATCCGCGCCCCCTCGAATCGCAGGTCGGCATCGATATCGGAGATCACGGGCCAGCCCTCGGCGTAGTCGAGCGTGGCGCCTTGCGCCTTCGCCGTGACCAGGAACTGGCCGCGCTTGCCCTGCACGAACGGGAAATCGGCGAGGTTGCCCTTGAGGACGAGCTGGGCGTCGGACACCGTGCCCTTGACCAGCGCGCGGCGCACCCAGTCGCGCACGTGCTCGTTGAGCCTGATCGGCAGGTAGCGATGCAAGTTCTCGGCGGCCACGCGCCCCAGCTGAGCGCGCAGGTCGATCGCGCCCGGTCCCGCGGGCAGCGAGCGCCACGTGCCCGACGCCGTGCCCGTCGCGTGCGCGTTGGCGAACGCGAGATCGCCGATGGAGACCGACAGCGCATCGGCGTCGCGCTGCCAGCGGACCGTCCCGGAGACGGACTCGAACGCGAGCGGATCGGTGAATACACGCGGAAGCGCGAGCGTCATCGCGTGACTCGCGAGCTTCAGCGATCCGTGCGACTCCGTCGCATCGAAGCGGCCGCTGACGCCGTCCGCCCCCGGAAAGAGCTCGAGGGCGTTGACGCCGAGGCGTTCGAAGGCGCCGCTCGCCGAAAAGGCGCGCGGCGCCTCCGGCGAGCCCTCCCACGCCAGCTTGCCGTCGACCAGGCGTCCGCGCGGAGCCAGCCGCGTCAGGTCGTGGCGCGCTTTCGCCGGCAGCGGCAGATGCGCAGCGACGGTGGCCAGCGGCGCGAGATCGAGGCGCGGAAACGCGAGCCGTCCCGCGCTGACGCGACCGGTCTCGTCGGCGTCGAGCACCAGCGTGAGGTCCGTCGGGGACAGCACGGCGCCGTCGCGCGTGCGCAACGTCAGCGCGCGCGCAAGCAGCGAGCGCTGGCGCGCCTCCAGCTTCCAGTGGATGCGTCCTGCAAAGTGGTCGAGCCCGAGCGGCGGCAAATCGCTTTCCAGCCGCGCCTCGACGTCGGCGAGCTCGACGTCGGCCGTGATCTCGCGCGGCTGGCCGCCGGCGGCGTCGATCCAGAGGCGCAGCGCGCCCTTGCCGGATTCCACCGGCAGCGGCAGCGGCAGCCACTCGCGCCATGCGGCCACGTCGGCGTAGTCGAGGCGAACATAGAATCGCCCCTGCACGCGCTGCCAGTCCGCCGGATCGAGATTCGCGATGTCGCCGCGCAGGTCGAGCGGCGCCGCCAGGTCGGCCGGCGGCGTTCCCGTGAGCCCGAACCGATGGTGGCCGGGCGAGCGCTCGAGCCGGAACTGCACCTGGTCCAGCACCAGCTGCGGCGCGTTGCGCAGCTCGTCGTCCCAGATGATCAGCGCGTTCTGGACGACGATCTCGCGCTGGCGCAGCAGCCAGTCGGTGAACGCCGCATCGTCGTCGCGCTGGTCGGGCTCGATGGCGATGCCCGCGATGCGCAGGCGGCCGCGGACATCGCGGCGCACGGACAGGCGGGGACCGTCGATGACGAGCTCGCGCAGGCGCAGTTCGAACAGCGGGAGCGACGTCCACGACACGATGAGATCGACGCGCGGCAGCTCCAGCAGCGGCGTGGCGCGCCGGCCCGCGCCATCGCTGACGCGCACGCCACGGATCGACAGCCGGGGGTTCCACCCGTCCCAGCCGGTGGCGATCGCGTCGATCTCGACGGTCTGCCCGATGCGCTTCGACAGGTAGGCGGCGATCGCCGACCGGTGCGACTCGATCTGCGGGAAGGCGACGAAGCGCACCGCGAGCAGCAGTGCGCAGACCAGGGCGACCAGCGCGAGAACGAACGTGCCGGCGAATTGCAGCCGGCGGACGGAGCCCGGCGACGCGTGCTCGATCGGGGCGCGGGAGTGAGCGCGCGCAGAAGGCATAGAATGGGCCGTTCGGGCGGATTGTAGCGGATGACGGCGGGTTCGCCAGGTCCGCAGCGTAACGCCGGGCCTCGCCGACCGCCGCCCGCACGTCTTGCCGTCATTGCCTTCGCCCATGGATCTCGCGCGCGCGCTCGAATGGAGCCGCTACGCCCGTGCCGCGCTCGACGCGGACCCGACCCTCGCCGACGTGATCGGCGCCGGCGTGGACGCGCCGTTCGCCTGGCCCGAGGCACGCCATGCCGTGAACGGTCTCGTCGAGCGCGGCGATGCGGCAGCGCTCGCGGCGGCGCTCCGGCGGCTGCGCCAGCGGGTCTTCGTCCATACGCTCGCCCGCGATCTCACCGGCCGCGCGCCGCTCGCCGAGGTCGTCGCCACCATCACGACGCTCGCCGAGGTCGCCATCGTCGCGGCGGCGACGCTGCACGCGCGCGCGCTCGCGGACGCCCACGGCGAGCCCCGGGGCGAGGAATCCGGGACACCGCAGCAGCTGATCGTCATCGGCATGGGCAAGCTCGGCGGCGGCGAGCTCAACGTCTCGTCGGACATCGATCTCGTGTTCGTCTATCCGGAAGAGGGCGAGACCGATGGCGCGCGGCCGCTCGCCAGCCGGGAGTTCTTCGATCGCCTGGGCCGGCGGATCATCGCCACCCTCGCCGAAGTGACGGCCGACGGCTACGTGTTCCGCGTCGACATGCGGCTGCGTCCCTACGGCGACAGCGGTCCGCTGACGGTGTCGTTCGCCGCGCTCGAGCACTACCTCATCGCGCAGGGCCGCGCCTGGGAGCGCTACGCGTGGCTCAAGGCGCGTCCGCTGACCGGCGGCGCGCACGACGCGCTGGCGCAGCTGGTCACGCCGTTCGTGTACCGCAAATACCTCGACTACGACGCCTACGAGGAGCTGCGCGACATCCACCGCCAGATCCGCGCGCAGGAGCGACGGACCGACTACGCATCCGACATCAAGCTCGGCCCGGGCGGCATTCGCGAGGTCGAGTTCGTCGCGCAGGCGCTGCAGATCGTCCGCGGCGGGCGGGACCCGGCGCTGCGCGTGCGCGGAACGCTGCCGGCGCTGGCGGCGCTCGCGCGCCGGCGGGTGCTGCCCGGCGCCGCGGCTCGCGCGCTCCACGACGCCTACGGGTTCCTGCGCAACGTCGAGCATCGCCTGCAGTATCGCGACGACCGCCAGACGCAGGCGTTGCCGGCGGACGCCGCCGAGCGCGCCGCGCTCGCCGAAAGCATGGGGTTCGCCGAAGCCGCAGCATTCGTGCGCGCGCTCGACGTGCACCGCGGCAACGTGATGGCGCAGTTCGCCCTCGTGCTCGGCGAGTCGGCCCACGCGGCGAACGACGATGTCGAGATGGCGTACGTCGCCCTGTGGCACGAGCCGCGGGCCACGCCCGAGGTCGTCGGCCAGCTCGCCGCGGCCGGCTTTCCGGATCCGCCCGCGCTCGTCGATACGCTGCGCCGGGCCCGCGCCGCCAGCCGCTATGTGCAGCTGCCCGCAACTTCGAGGCAGCGCTTCGATCAGCTCGTGCCGAAGCTCCTCGCGGTGGCCGCGCGCGAGCGCGTCGTGTCGGCCGATCCGCAAACGGTCTTCACGCGCCTGTTCGCGCTGCTCGATGCGGTGAGCCGGCGCAGCGCCTACCTGGCGCTCGTCGTCGAGCACCCGCCGCTTTTGCCACGGCTCGCCGGCCTGATGGGCGCGTCCGCGTGGGCGGCCGACTACCTGACCCGCCATCCGATCCTGCTCGACGAACTGCTCGACGCGCGCGCATTGCTCGAGGAACCGGACGGCAAGGCATGGCGGGAGGAGCTCGCGCGACAGATGGATGCGCATGCCGGCGACGTCGAGCGGCAGATGGACGCGATGCGCCACTTCCAGCAGTCGCAGACGGTGCGCCTGCTCGCGCAGGACCTCGGCGGAGGGTTGACCGTGGAGCGCCTGGCCGATCATCTCTCGGCGCTGGCGGACATCGTGCTCGAAGCGACGCTCGCGCATTGCTGGCGCGGGCTCGCGCCTGGCGCACCGCCGCCGCGCTTCGCGATCGTCGGCTACGGCAAGCTGGGCGGCAAGGAGCTGGGCTACGCGTCCGACCTCGACATCGTGTTCCTGTACGACGTGGACGCGGGCGCCGACCCCGATGCCGCGCAGCAGCGCTATGTGCGCCTGGCGCAGCGCATCAACACATGGCTGACGAGCGTCGGCACCGCCGGCCGGCTCTACGACACCGACCTGCGCCTGCGACCTGACGGCGCCAAGGGCCTGCTCGTGTCGAGCCTCGCGGCGTTTCGCCGCTACGAGCGCGAATCCGCCTGGACCTGGGAACACCAGGCGCTGACGCGGGCGCGCTTCGTCGCCGGCGACGCGACGCTCGGCGCAGCCTTCGAGTCCGAGCGCAGGGCGATCCTGCAGCTGCCGCGCGAGCGCGATCGCCTCGCGAGCGACGTAGTCGAGATGCGCCGCCGGATGCACGCCGGCCACCCGAACCGCACGCCGCTGTTCGATCTCAAGCACGATCCGGGCGGCATGGTGGATATCGAGTTCGTCGTGCAGTTCCTCGTGCTGCTGCATGCCTGCCGCTACGCGGAGCTGACGCGCAACGAGGGCAACATCGCCCTGGTGCGCCGCGCGGGCGCGCTGCGCCTCGTGCCGGCCCCGCTCGCCGAGCGGGTCGCCGACGCCTACCGCGAGTACCGGCGCGAGCAGCACCGCGTGCGGCTGACCGGCGCGCCGCATGCGCGCGTCGACGCTGTCCCGCACGTCGAGCGCCGTGCCGCCGTCGAAGCGCTGTGGCGCGAGGTGTTCGGAGCGCCGTGGACCGCGCCGCCCGCGGCCAGGGATGCGCCGCGCGATTGACGGCGCCGAACAGGCGGCGGGCGGCCGGGGGGAGCGAGGCGCGGCCGGCGTTTCGGCTAAACTCACGCCTTCGCAAGGCAAGGAGAGGCTGCACATGTCGATGGCCGACCGCGACGGCTGGATCTGGCACGACGGCAAGATGGTGCCGTGGCGTGAAGCGACCACGCACGTTCTGACGCACACGCTGCACTACGGCATGGGCGTGTTCGAGGGCGTGCGCTGCTACAAGACCCCCGACGGGCCCGCCATCTTTCGCTTGCGCGACCACACCGACCGCCTGTTCCGCTCCGCGCGGATCTTCGGCATGAAGATCCCGTACACGCGCGACCAGCTCGACGACGCGCAGCGCGCCTGCGTGCTGCGGAACAAGCTCGACTCGTGCTACCTGCGACCGATCGCCTTCTATGGCTCGGTTGCGATGGGCGTCGCGGCCAAGTCGAATCCGGTGATCGTGTCGATCGCCGCGTGGCCGTGGGGCGCCTACCTGGGCGCGGACGGCCTCGAGAAGGGCATCCGCGTCAAGACGTCGTCATACACGCACCACCACCCGAACATCACGATGTGCGGCGCCAAGGCCGTGTGCAATTACGCGGTGTCGATCCTCGCCAACCAGGAAGCGACGCACGACGGCTACGAGGAGGCGATGCTGCTCGATCCCCAGGGCTTCGTCTGCCAGGGCTCGGGCGAGAACGTGTTCATCGTCCGCGACGGCAAGCTGCACACGCCCGACCTCGCGGGCGGCGCGCTGGCCGGCATCACCCGCGCGACGATCATCGAGTTCGCCGGCGAACTTGGCATCCCCGTGGTCGAGCGGCGCATCACGCGCGACGAGCTGTACGTCGCCGACGAAGCGTTCTTCACCGGCACCGCCGCCGAGGTCACGCCGATCCGCGAGATCGACAACCGCCCGATCGGCGAAGGCCGGCGCGGCCCGATGACCGAGAAGCTCCAGGCGATGTTCTTCGACACCGTCAACGGCCGCAATCCGAAGCACCAGGCCTGGCTCACGCTGGTCTGACGATGACCGCAGAGTCCGCTCCCGACGCCGCCGTCATGGTCAAGCCCGCCGACCTGCCGGTCTTCTGCCCCAACCCGGCGATGCCGCTCTGGAGCTGGCATCCGCGCGTGTTCCTCGATGTCGAGGATACCGGCGCCGCGATGTGTCCGTATTGCGGCACCCGGTATCGGCTCGAAGGCGGCCCGGCGCAATCCGGGCACTGATCGCGCCGGGCGTGTCCCAAAGTCGCGGCGACCCGAGACCTCCGGTGGCACGCGAGACGCATCCTGATCGTCGCCCCCTCGTGGGTCGGCGATGCGATCCTGTCGGAGCCGCTGATCGCGCTGCTCCGGCATCCGCACGAGGAGCCGCGCATCGACGTGCTCGCGCCGCGCTGGTGTGCGCCGGTCTACGCGCGGATGCGTGGCATACGGCGCATCGTCGAAAGCCCGTTCGGTCACGGCAAAGTCGATCTCGCCGGGCGCCGTCGGCTCGCGGCGGCGCTGCGCGAAGAAGGCTACGCCCGCGCGATCGTGCTGCCGAACTCGTGGAAATCGGCGCTGATCCCGTTCCTGGCCCGCATTCCCGTTCGCACCGGCTATGTCGGCGAGGCGCGCTGGGCGCTGCTCAACGACCCGCGCAAGCTCGTCAAGGATGCGATGCCGCGACTCGTCGCGCGCTACGCGGCGCTTTCGGGCGAGCCAGGCAGCCTGATGCCGATGCCCCCGTCGCCGGTGCTCGTCCCCGACGTCGCCAACCGCAACGCCGCCGTCCGCAAGCTGACGCTGAAGACGCATCGTCCCATCGCCATCCTCTGCCCCGGCGCCGAGTTCGGTGCCTCCAAGCGCTGGCCACCGAACCATTTCGCGGAACTGGCGTCGCTGTTCCTGCGCGACGGCTTCCGCGTCTGGGTAGTCGGCTCCCCCAACGACCGGCTGGCGGCGAGCGCCGTGCTGAAGTCGATGGGCGAGGACGCGCGGCAGGTCCACGATCTCACCGGCAAGACCGACCTCGGCACCGCCATCGACCTGCTCTCCATGGCGGCCCTCGTCGTGAGCAACGATTCCGGGCTGATGCACGCCGCGGCGGCCGTGGGCGCGCCGCTGGTCGCGCTGTTCGGCTCGTCGTCGCCGGAGTACACGCCGCCGCTGTCGCCCCTCGCGCGCATCGCCAGAATCGACATCGAGTGCAGTCCCTGCTTCCAGCGCGAATGCCCGCTCGGGCATTTCAAGTGCATGCGCGATCTGCAGCCCTGGATGGTCTACAATTTCGCGCGCGCGGCCCTGCCCCTGCACCTCTCCGCCCGTCCCGTCGCCGCCGAATCCTGATTCGGGTCCCTCGCGCCATGCCCAAGGGTCGCACGCCGCCGATCTATACGTCGCCGCAGGACGCTGCGCTGGCGTTCTACCAGGCATTCGAGGCCAAGGACATCGATGCGATGATGGCCGCGTGGGCGGAGGACGAGGAGATCGTGTCCATCCACCCCGGCGGCGCGCGTCACGTCGGTTACGACGCCGTCCGCGGCGCATTCGAGGGGCTGTTCGCCGGCGACGGCAAGCTCGCGTTTCGCCTCGAGCAGGTCGTCGTCATGGAAACCGTGGGCCTCGCTGTGCAAAGCGCAATCGAGCAGATCTTCCTGTCCGACGGCAATCCGCGCGGCGCCGCGATCGCCACCAACGTGTTCATGCGCACGCCATCGGGGTGGCGGATGGTCCTGCATCACGCCTCGCCGGCTCCGTCGCTGCCGCAACCGCAGCAGAGCGGCCCGCTGCACTGACGCGCGCATTGCAGGTGCAGGATCCTGCGGAGGCGCTGCGATCGCGCAGTGCCCGGTGCGTCGCCTGCTCCCGCCAGCGGGTCGGCGTGATGCCCTGGTTTTCGTGCCCTCCCGCCAGCGGGCCGGCGCGATGCCCTGGTTTCGTGCCCTCCCGCCAGCGGGCCGGCGCGATGCCCTGGTTTTCGTGCTCGTCGCGAGCCTTGTGGTGTACGTCGGCTGGAGGGTGTTGCGCCGCTGATCGCGCGCGGGCCCGGCCGCAGCCATTCGTCGGTGTCCGATTGCCGCGCGCGCCAAATACCGGCAGAGTCCCGTACGCGAAACGCGAGGTACGACGGCCCCGCGTTTCTGCCGGAGCCGTGTGCCGCCGTCCGATCCATGCAGGGAGAGCGAATGATCACGAAGCGTGTGTTGCGAAAGGTGCTGTTCGCGAGCTGCGCCGCGGTCCTGGCGGCGAACGTCAATGCGGCACAGGTTCTGGCGCCGGACGACGACGAGCCGGACCTCGTGCCCACGGGCAAAGGCTGGGGCGAGCGCGCCACACCGACGCCCGGCTACGTCACCCACGGCAACGGCAACGCCAAGCCCGGCGGCGGCGGTGGTGGCGGCAACACCACCAACGGCATCAACTATCACGGCGGTCCCGTGATGCTCGGTACCACGAGCGTCTACTACATCTGGTACGGCAACTGGTCCGGCAACACGGCCACGGGCATCCTGCAGGGTCTCGCGCAGGGCATCGGCGACTCGCCCTACTACAACATCAACACGACGTACTACAACGGCTCGAATACCCACGTCGCCAATGCCGTGGCCTACGGCGGGTCGATCAACGACAGCTATTCCTTCGGCACGTCGCTCAGCGACGCGCAGATCCAGAGCGTCGTCGCCAACGCCATCACGACGAACAAGCTGCCCAAGAGCTCGAACGCCGTCTACTTCGTGCTGACGTCGGCCGACGTCACCGCCAGCTCGGGCTTTTGCACGCAGTACTGCGGCTGGCACGCGCACGGCACGATCGCCGGCACCGACATCAAGTACTCGTTCGTCGGCAATCCCGACCGCTGCCCGAGCGCCTGCGCCGCGCAGACCGTCGGACCCAACGGCAACGCGGGTGCCGACGGCATGGCGAGCATCGTCGCGCACGAGCTCGAGGAAGCCGTCACCGATCCGGACCTCAACGCCTGGTACGACCGGCGCGGTTACGAGAACGCCGACAAGTGCGCCTGGACGTTCGGCACCCAGTTCACGGCGAGCAACGGCGCCAAGTACAACATGACGCTCGGCGGCCGCAACTACCTGATCCAGCGCAACTGGGTCAACGCCTCCGGCGGGTACTGCGCGGTCGCCTATCCGTAGCGCGGCAGGACGCCCGCACGATTCGCGCGGGCGTCGAGCCGGCCGATCCGCAGCGCGGGTGGGTCGGCGCGACGGGCGCCGCGCGCGCGCTATCATGGGCTCATGCCTCGGATTCGCGCTTCCCTGATCGCGGTCGCCTTTGCCCTCGGGGCGGCGACGGGTGCGCGCGCCGCCGCTGCCGATGAGGCGCCGTCGCGGATTCCCTCGGTCACGCGTCTCGTCAAGCTGTTTCTCGAGCGCGAGGCCGCGCTGGGGGATGCGATTCGCGCCGGCGACGCGACAGCGCTCGAGCGGCTGCTGGCGGACGACTTCGAGCTGCGCGTCGGCACGCGCCCCGGCCGCCCGATCCCGCGCGGCGATTTCGTGCGCTCGCTGATGCAGGCCCGCGACCCGGGCGGCGCGATCAGCGCGATGGCCGTGCACGACCTCGGCGGCGCGATGATCGTCAGCTATGCGCAGGGCAACCGTGGCGGCCAGCTGTTCGTCGTCGACGTCTGGCGGGCGCACGACGGCGACTGGCGGCTTGCCGTGCGCTATGCGTCGTCGGCCCGCGACGCGAACACCGCGATTCCCGGCGCAATCGCCGTGGAACCGGAGATTCCCAAGAAGTACTGAAGCTGCGAAGGCCGCGCGTCGCGCCCGGGCTAGCCGGTGCCGCCGACCGTCAGGCCATCGATCTTGAGCGTCGGCTGGCCCACGCCGACCGGCACGCTCTGTCCATCCTTGCCGCAGGTGCCGATGCCCGGATCGAGCGCCAGATCGCTGCCTACCATGGAGACCCGCGTGAGCGCGTCGGGACCATTGCCGATCAGCGTTGCGCCCTTGACCGGGTACGTGACCTTGCCGTCCTCGATCATGTACGCCTCGGCGGCCGAGAAGACGAACTTGCCGCTGGTGATGTCGACCTGGCCACCGCCGAAGTTCTTGGCGTACAGACCGTGCTTCACCGACGCGATGATCTCGGCGGGATCGTGATCCCCGGCCATCATCAGCGTGTTCGTCATCCGCGGCATCGGCAGATGGGCGAAGGACTCGCGGCGGCCGTTGCCCGTGGGGGGCACGCCCATCAGCGCGGCGTTGAGCCGGTCCTGCATGTACGCGCGCAGCACGCCGTCCTCGATCAGGACCGTGCGCTGCGTCGGATTGCCTTCGTCGTCATGATTGAGCGATCCGCGGCGGCGATCCATCGTGCCGTCGTCGACGACGGTGATGCCCTTGGCCGCCACCTTCTGTCCGATGCGGCCGGAGAACGCGCTCGTTTCCTTGCGGTTGAAATCGCCTTCGAGCCCGTGGCCGATCGCCTCGTGCAGCAGAATGCCCGGCCAGCCACTGCCCAGCACGACGGTCATCGTGCCTGCCGGCGCCGGGCGAGCCGCGAGGTTGGTCAGCGCGGAATCGACGGCGAGCGCCGCGAACTCGTCGAGACGCGCCTCGTCGAAGTACGCGTAGTCGAAGCGTCCCCCTCCTCCCGCGTAGCCGCGCTCGCGCCGACCGCCCTCCTCGACGATCACCGACAGAGAAAGATGCACCAGCGGACGGACGTCGGCGGCGAGGCGCCCGTCGCTGCGCGCGATGAGGATCGTCTCGTGCTCGCCCGAGATCGACGCCATGACCTGGACGACGCGCGGGTCGCGCGCGCGCGTCTTGCGCTCGAGCCGGTCGAGGAGCGCCACCTTGTCCGCCTCGGCGAGGCTCATGATGGGGTCGTCGATCGCATACAGCGTGCGGGCGTCGCCGTTGCGGCCGAGCGGCACCGACACCGACTGCCCCTGGCGGCCGATCGCGCGCACCGCGCGCGCCGCCTCGTCGAGCGCCGCCCGCGAGATATCGTCCGAATACGCGAACGCCTGCTTGTCGCCGACCACCGCCCGCACGCCGACGCCGCGGTCGATGTTGAACGCGCCCGATTTGACGATCCCCTCCTCCAGGCTCCAGCTTTCGTAGCGCGCGTGCTGGAAATAGAGGTCGGCGAAATCGACCCCGCGGGCATGGATGTCGGCGAGGACATGCGAGAGGGCTGCGTCGTCGAGCGCGGCGGGTGCGAGAAGCACGCGTCGAGCCTCGGCCACGAGGGCAGCGGATATCGGAGGTGCGGAGAGGTCGGTCACGGTACGATGGGAATTGGGCAGGCGAGCTGCGGGTAAGCGAACTGCACGGGCCTCATGTCACCCGACCTTGCACAGGGTGGGGTCGGACGGCCGCCTTTCAATGCCGCCATTATGCGCCCGCGACGCCCGCCGCCCGGCCTCCCAGGTAGGTTTCGGCGACCCGCGGATTGGCGGCGAGGTCCTCGCTCGGCCCCTCGATGGCGAGGTCGCCTGTCTCGAGCACATAGCCGTAGTCGGCGATCTGCAACGCTGCGCGCGCGTTCTGCTCGACGAGCAGGATCGACACGCCGGTCTCCTTGAGTGCGGCGACGATGCTGAAGATCTCGCGCACGATGAGCGGCGCGAGACCGAGCGAGGGCTCGTCGAGCATCAGCAGCCGGGGCCGCGCCATGAGCGCGCGCCCCAGCGCAAGCATCTGCCGCTCGCCACCGGAAAGCGTGCCCGCGAGCTGCGTCCTGCGCTCCTCGAGGCGCGGGAATCGTCGGTACACGTCGGCGAGTGTCGCGGCGTTGTTGGCCGCGCGCCGCACGCGACGCACGCCGGGCGGCCGCACGGCGAACGCGCCGAGCGCGAGATTGTCCGCCACGGTCATGGTGGCGAACAGCTCGCGCTTCTCCGGCACCAGCACCAGGCCGCCCGCCACGCGGTCCTCGACCGCGACGTTCGCGAGCGGCGCGCCGCGATACGAAAGCGCGCCGCGCGATGGAAGCAGGCCCATGATCGCCGCGAGAAGCGTCGTCTTGCCCGCGCCGTTCGGACCGATCACGGTGACGATGCGCCCTTCCGCCACGTCGATCGAGACACGATGCACGGCCTCGACCTTGCCGTAGCTGACCGCGAGGTCGCGCACCTCGAGCAGCGCCGTCATGCCGCGCCCCGCAGGGTCAGCCGGCGGGCCCGCGTCGTCCCGGACGCGCTCACACGCCTCCCAGATAGGCTTCGAGCACAAGCGGATCGCTGCGGATGTCGGCCGGCCTGCCTTCCGCGAGCTTTTCGCCGAAATCCATCACCACCAGCCGATCGGTGAGTCCCATCACGAAATCCATGTCGTGCTCGACGAGCAGGATGGTCATCCCTTCGCTTTTCAGGCCGCGCAGCAGCGCGGCGAGCGCCTGCTTCTCCTGATAGCGCAGTCCGGCTGCGGGCTCGTCGAGCATCAGCAACACCGGATCCGCGGCGAGGGCGCGCGCGATCTCGACGATCCGCTGCTGGCCCAGCGCCAGGCTGCCCGCGGCATCGAACAGCTGCGCGGCGAGGCCCACGCGCTCGATCGTGCGCCGGGCCTCGGCGCGCGTCCGGGCCTCGTCGGCACGATCGAGGCGCAGCGCCGCGCGCACGATGCCCCCGCCGCCGCGCAGGTAGGCGCCGAGCGCGACGTTGTCGAGCACGCTCATCTGCGGGATCAGCTTGACGTGCTGGAACGTGCGCCCGATCCCCTTGCGCGCGATCTCGTAGGGCGCAAGGCCGCCGATCGACGCGCCGCGGAAGACGACGTCGCCGCCAGAGAGCGCAAGCGCGCCGGAGATGAGACTGAAGGTCGTGCTCTTTCCGGCCCCGTTCGGGCCGATGAGGCCGAGGATCTCGCCGGGGACGATCGAGAACGTGAGGTCGTTCACGGCGACCAGTCCGCCGAATACGCGCCGGGCATCGCGCATCTCGAGCAGGGGTCCGGTCTGCGGAACGCGGGGGCGCGCCGGCAGCGGCGGCGCATCCGGCACCGGCGGGGGGGCGCGGCGCGGCAGGACCCGCGCCACCAGCGGCCACAATCCGTCGCGCGCGAATTGCAGGAGCAGCACCATCAGCACGCCGAACACGACCATCTCGAAGTTGCCGGAGCGCCCGAGGATGCGCGGCAGCACGTCCTGCAGCATCTCCTTCGACAGCGTGAGCACCGTCGCGCCGACGACGGCTCCCCACACGCTGCCCGCCCCGCCGACCACCGCCATGAACAGGTACTCGATGCCCTGGTTGATGCCGAAGGGCGTGGGGTTCACGAAACGTTGCAAATGCGCGTACAGCCATCCCGACACACACGCCAATAGCGCCGCATAGACGAACGCGACGATCTTGAGGCGGGCGCCGTCGACGCCGAAGGCCTCCGCCATCTCCAGTCCGCCCTTGAGCGCGCGGATCGCCCGTCCCGGACGCGAATCGAGCAGGTTGTCGGTCGCCCACAGCGCCCCGAGCGCAATGAGCCAGATCAGGTAGAAATAGCGGCGCTCGTCGCGCAGTTCGAAGCCGGCGAGGGTGAGGGAGGGAATGCCCGTCATTCCGGTATGGCCGCCGAGGAATTCCAGATTGCCGAACAGGAAGAACAGGCTGATGCCCCAGGCGATCGTGGCGAGCGGCAGGTAGTGCCCCTTCATGCGCAGCGTGATGAATCCCAGCATCAGCGAGATGAGCAGCGTCAGCGCAAGGCCGATCGGCAGCGTGAGCCACGGCGAGGCGCCGTAGCGCGTGGTCAGCCACGCCGTCGCATACGCGCCGATGCCGACGAACGCCGCCTGGCCGAACGAGGTCTGGCCCGCGACGCCGGTCAACAGCACCAGCCCCAGCGTCACGATGCTGTAGAGGCCGATGTAGTTTCCGAGCGTGATCCAGAACTGCGGCGCGAAGACCGGCAGCAGCGCAAGCGCGGCGGCCAACACGGCGAAGCCGATGCGCCGGCTACTCATCCTCTTCGTGGTGACGCGTGGTGAGGCTTCGCCACAGGAGCACCGGAATGATGAGCGTGAAGACGATCACCTCCTTGAAGGCGCTCGCCCAGAACGACGAGAACGATTCGAGCAGGCCCACGAGGAGCGCCCCCGCGGCGGCGAGCGGATAGCTCACCAGACCGCCGATGATCGCGCCGACGAAGCCCTTCAGGCTCACCAGGAAGCCCGAGTCATAGTAGATCGTCGTGATCGGGCCGATGAGGACGCCACAGAACGCGCAGAGGAACGCGGCCAGCGTGAACGTCAGCGTGCCGGCGAAGCCGGGCGACACCCCGACGAGCCGCGCGCCCACGCGATTGACGGCCGTCGCGCGCAACGCCTTGCCGTAGAGCGTGTGGCCGAAGAACAAGTAGAGGACGGCGATCAGCACGAGGCTCGTCACGACGACGAGGACGCTCTGCAGGTTGACGTTGAATGTGCCGATCGGCAGCATGCGCCCGATGAACGCCGGCGTCCTGGAGCCTTCGGCGCCGAAGAACCACAGGCCGAGCCCCGTCAGTGCCAGGTGCACGGCGACCGAAACGATCAGCAGCACGAGCACGCTTGCCTCGGCAAGCGGCTGGTAGGCGACCCGATACAGCAGCGGCCCGAGCACCGTGACGGCCGCGAGCGCAAGCGACACCTGCACGGCCAGCGGCGGGTTCGCGGGCGCCAGCCAGCGAACCAGCGCGGCGACCGCGAGCGGCAGCGCCAGCCACAGCAGAAGCTGGCGCGGGATCCGGCGCGGCTGTCCGTCGCGCAGGCAGGCGTAGATCTCCATGATCCCGGCGATCACGGCCATGCCGGCGATCAGCCCGACGGTGCCGGGCGGCTTGCCGAGCTGCAGGCCCGCGAGGGTCAGCGTGCCGTACGCCACGAATTCGCCGGCGGGCACCCAGATGATGCGCGTGACCGCGAAGACGAGCACCAGCGCCAGCGCCAACAGGGCGTAGATCGCACCGTTGGTGATGCCGTCCTGCGCCAGCAGCGCGGCGATCGTGGCGTCCATTCGTGGGGAAGAGGCGGCGGGGCGAGCGGCCTCAAGGATAACGCGCGCGACGCCCGCGGCAAAACGGGCGCGGCCCGGCAGCCGGCCCGTCGTCCTCGGGCCGGCGCCGTCGCGCCGGCGCCATCACTTCATTTCACCAGCACCCAGTGGCCGTTGTCGATCCTGATCATCACGCGCGCGCGGTTGTCAAGGCCGTTGTGCTCGTGCGGCCCCATGACGAACACGCCGTGCGTCCCCACGACGTTCGCCGACTCCAGCGCGTCGCGCAGCGCCGCGCGGAATTCCTTGGTGCCCGGCCTGGCCTTCTTGAGCGCCTCGGGCACCGCCTGCGCCAGCAGCAGATATGCGTCGTAGATATGGCCGCCGAACGTCGTGCGCGAATCCTTGCCGTACTTCGCCTCGTAGGCGGTGATGTATTCGGCCGCGACCTTCTTGACCGGGTTGCCGTCCGGCAGCTGCTCGAAGACGAGCATCGGGCCGATCGGCAGCAGCGTGCCGTTGCCGTCCTTGCCGACGACACGCAGGAAGTCGGGATTCGCGACGCCGTGCGTCTGGTAGATCCTGCCCTTGTAGCCGCGCGCGACCAGTTCCTTCTGCGGCGTGGCACCGGGCGTCCCGGCGGCGCCGATCAGGATGGCATCGGGGCTGGCGCTGACCAGCTTCAGCACCTGGCCGGTGACCGAGGCATCGTTGCGGTTGTACTTCTCCTCCGCCACCACCTTGATCCCCGCCGTCTGCGCCGAGCGCTTGATCTCGGCGAGCCAGCCGTCGCCGTAGGCGTCGGCGAAACCGATGTAGCCCAGCGTCTTCACGCCGTTCGCCTTCATGTGCACGGCGATCGCATCGGCCATCAGCGCGTCGTTCTGCGGCGTCTTGAACACCCACTTCGTCTTCGGGTTCGCCGGATCGACGATGCGCGCGGATGCTGCCGCGGAGATCATTGGCGTCTCGCCGTCGGCCACGACGTCGATCATCGCCAGCGAATTGGGCGTGATCGTCGAGCCGACGATCACGTCGACCTTGTCCTCGGCGATGAGCTTGCGCGTGTTGGTGACGGCCTTGGTGGTATCGGACGCGTCGTCGAGCACGATCCAGTTGATCTTCTCGCCGGCGATGGTCCGCGGCAGCATCTCGACCGTGTTCCTCTCCGGGATGCCGAGCGATGCGGCGGGCCCGGTGGCCGACAGCGTGACGCCGACGTTGATGTCGGCGAGCGCGCATCCGGCGAAGCCTGCGAACGCGGCGAATGCCGCAAGCGTGTGTGCGAATTTCATCGATCTCCTCCAGGTGGGAGCCGCGACGGCCTTCGCGACGACCTTCGCAACGGCGCCTGCGCGCGGCAAGTCGGCGCAGTATAGCGTCGCGCCGACGGCGCGCGCCGTGCTACTCCGCGGCGCAGAGCGCGACCGCGTCCGCGCCGTAGCCCTCGGCCACGCCCCCCTGCGCGACCATGGCGTCCCGAACCGCGGCATCCGTCATGTAACGATGATTCGAGTCGACGCGCCGGTTCCAGACTCGGTACACCGGCCGCGTCGCCGCGGGGCAGGCACCGTTCGTCCGCTCGGGCAGCACGGCGTGCATGACGAGGGGGCCTTCCTCGACGAACGCCGGAAACCGGCGCCGTACGTCTTCGGCTTCCGCGGCATCGGCGGTGATGAAGTGCGAGTCGCCGAGCGCGGGGGGAATGTAGAACCGGTACACGCCGGTCGCGCCTGCCGCGGCGGGCCCGAAGAAGGCGATCGTCTCGCCGGTGCGCGTCCAGCCGGAAAGCGCGCCCGCGTCGAGCGCATTGACGTCGGACGGCTCGGCCGACAGGAAGTAGTGATCGAGCCCCGCGTGGTAGTACTCGACGGCATCGACGCGATCGGTGTCCTCCGCCTGGAAGCGCCGCACTTCGCCGCGCGCATAGTCGAGGAAATGGATTTCGCCGCGCTCGTCTTCGCCGAAGGCGCTGATCGGATGGTCATAGGCGACGACGTCGCGCACGAGCCACGCGCCGCCGGCGGTGCGTCCCGCGCTCCAGACGCGACCGGAACAGAAATCCGCGAATACGTAGCGCGCGGCGAGCGCAGGCACCGTGCCGCGATAGACGGTGCCGCCCGTGATCGAGCAGCCATCCTCGTGGCCGTATTCGACGATGGGCTTGGCCAGCGACGCGTCGGTGCAGGTGACCGGGCCAGGGCTGGTCGTGCAATGCAGGCCCTCGGCCATGCGCCAGCCGAAGTTCATGCCGGCGGGGAGGCCCGCCGGCACGTAGTCGACCTCCTCGTAGCGATCCTGGCCGACGTCGCCGACGTAGAGATCGCCGGTGGCGCGATCGAAGCCCACCCGCCATGGGTTGCGCAGACCCAGCGCGAAGATTTCGGGACGGCCCTGCGCCTCGTCCGCGAAGGCGTTGCCGGCGGGAATCGCGTACGGCCTGCCGTTATCGACGTCGATCCGCAGGAGCTTGCCGAGCAGGCTGTGCGGGTCCTGCGCGTGTCCGTCGGGATCGTTCGCGGCACCGCCGTCACCCATGCCGATGTACAGCAGGCCGTCCGGTCCGAAGCGCAGGGCGCCGCCGTTGTGGTTGGCGAACGGCTGCGGGACCGTCAGGAGCACGCGCTCCGACGCGGGGTCGGCGCGGTTCGCGTCGGCGGCGTCGACGCGGAACGACGCAATCACCGTCGCGCCGTCGGCCTTGCGCGTGTAGTCGACGAAGAAGCGACCGTCGCCGCGGTAGCGCGGATGGAACGCGATGCCGAGGAGTCCCTGCTCCCCGCCGGCGACCACGCGTCCGGAGATGTCGAGAAACGGCGTCGATGCGACGACGCCGTTTGCGGCGATGATCCGGATCGTGCCCCCCTGCTCGGCGACGAACAGCCGGCCGGAGCCGTCGCCGGCGTTCACGATGTCGACCGGGCTGACGAATCCCGCCGCGACGCGCACCGTCGATACGGCGCCCGCCAGCGGCGCCACCGCGATCATCAGCGTGCAGACCCGCCGCGCCAGCCCAGGGCCGATCACGACCGCCGCACCACCCGCGCCGTCACCGCTTCAGCGAATCGCGGATTTCGCGCAGCAGCATGACTTCCTCCGGCGGCGCCGGCGGCGCCTTCGGCGGCTCCGTGCGCTTCAGCCGGTTGATCTGCTTCACCATCAGGAAAATGATGAAGGCGAGGATGATGAAGTTGATCGCAACGGTGATGAAATTGCCGTAGGCGAGCAGCGCGACGCCCGCCTTGGTGAGCGCCTCGTAGGTCATCGGCCCGTTGTATCCGGACGGCGGACTGCCGAGCATGATGTACCAGTTCGAGAAATCGAGCCCGCCGAAGATGCGCCCGACGATCGGCATGATGATGTCCCTGACCAGGGAGTCGACGATCTTGCCGAAGGCGCCGCCGATGATCACGCCGACCGCGAGGTCGACGACGCTGCCCTTGACCGCGAATTCGCGGAACTCGCTCATGAACGACATGGGATGTCCTTGCCCAGTGTGCGGCGATGGCGGCGCGTCAGACCGCAGCCTCGCCCGATTCGCCGGTCCGGATGCGCACGACCTGCTCGACCGGCGTGACGAAAATCTTGCCGTCGCCGATCTTGCCGGTGCGCGCGGCCTTGACGATCGCCTCGATCGCCCGGTCGGCGAGCGCGTCACCCAGGATCACCTCGACCTTCACTTTCGGGAGGAAATCGACGACGTACTCGGCGCCCCGGTAGAGCTCGGTGTGCCCCTTCTGCCGGCCGAAGCCCTTGACCTCGGTGACCGTGAGCCCCGTGACGCCGATCTCCGACAGCGCCTCGCGCACCTCGTCTAGCTTGAAGGGTTTCACGACGGCTTCGATCTTCTTCATTCCGGCTCTCCTTGCGCGCTTTTCGCACGCTCCCGAAAAGGATACACGATCGTCGGCGTCGTCCGCACGCGCGCTCAGCGCGCGGCGCCGATGCTCGCCCACTCGTGCCACGCCGACGTGATCGGGTAGCGCCAGTCCTTGCCGAAGCCCCGCGGCGTGATCCGGATGCCGACGGCCGCCTGCCGGCGCTTGTACTCGTTGACCTTGATCAGGCGCACGACCTTGCGCACGGCGTCGGGATCGAAGCCCTGCGCGACGATCTCGGCGGGACTGCGGTCCTGCTCGACGTACGCCTCGAGGATGGCGTCGAGCACGTCGTACGGAGGCAGCGAATCCTGGTCGGTCTGGTCGGCGCGCAGCTCCGCGGACGGCGGCCGCGTGATGATGCGCTCGGGGATGACCCGCCCCAGGCTGTTGCGATAGCGCGAGAGGCGGTACACGAGCGTCTTGCTGATATCCTTCAGGACGGCGAAGCCCCCCGCCATGTCGCCATAGAGCGTGGCATAGCCCACCGCCATTTCCGACTTGTTGCCGGTCGTGAGCACGATGGCACCGAACTTGTTCGACAGGGCCATCAGCAGCGTGCCGCGGATGCGCGCCTGGATGTTCTCCTCCGTCGCGTCGACGGCCGCGCCGCGGAATTCCTCCCGCAACACCTCGAGGAACGCCGCGAACACGGGCTCGATCGGGATCTCGTCGTAGCGCACGCCGAGGATGCCCGCCATCCCGCGCGCATCCTCCAGGCTGATCGAGGCGTTGTACCGCGAAGGCAGCATCAGCGCGCGCACGCGCTCGCGGCCCAGCGCGTCGACGGCGATCGCCAGCGTCAGCGCCGAATCGATGCCGCCGGACAGGCCCAGCAGCACGCCAGGAAAGCGGTTCTTGTCCACGTAGTCGCGCACGCCCATCACCAGCGCGTCGTAGACATGCGCTTCGAGCCGCGGATCGAGCCCGCCGCGCACCGTGCGCGGGCTGGCGCCGTCGAACTCGGCGAGCGCGATGGCCTCGTGCCAGGCCGGAAACTGCTGGACGACCTCGCCCGCCGCATCGGCCACGAACGACGCACCGTCGAACACGAGCTCGTCCTGGCCCCCGACGCGATTGACGTAGACGATCGGCACGCCGGTCTCGCGGGCGCGCGCGGCGACCTGCTCCTGCCGCAGCGCCTGCTGGCGCGTGTGGTACGGCGAGCCGTTCGGCACGATGATGAGCTCGGCACCTGCCGCCCTGGCGCGCGCCGCGGGGCCGGGAAACCAGACGTCCTCGCAGATGATCGTCGCGACGCGAACGCCGGCGACGTCGAACACGCACGCCTCGGTCCCCGGTTCGAAATAGCGCTCCTCGTCGAATACCGTGTAGTTCGGCAGCTGCATCTTGCGGTACACGCCGGCGACGCGCCCGTCGCGGACCACGGCCATCGCGTTGTAGCGGCGGCCGTCGCGCGACTCGGGAAAGCCGATCAGCGCCGTGGCGCCGCGGATGCCGGCCGCGAGCGCGGCGAGCTCCGTGGCACAGGCGTCGAGAAACGCCCGGCGCAGCAGAAGGTCCTCGGGCGGGTAGCCGCACAGCGAGAGCTCCGGCGTGGCGACGAGATCGGCGCCGCCCCGTTGCCCCGCATCGACGGCGTCCTTCAGCCGTCGCGCGTTGCCGGCGAGATCGCCGAGCACCTGATTCAGCTGCGCGATGGCGACCCGCATCGGAAAATGGTAGCACGCGAAGCGTCCATGCCCGCCGCGCGGGAGCGCCGAAAGTTGTCCTTGAGAACGCGGCGCGATCGCGCCAGAATCGGACACGATGCGACCGCCCGTGCCGTTCTCGCCGCCGCCGCTGCCCGTCCCCTCGTCCCCGGTCGTCCGCGACGACGTTGCGCTGGATGCGATCGCGCCGGCAGCGTGGGACGCGCTCGCGGGCGATCAGCCGTTCCTCTCCCACGCGTTCCTCACCGCTCTGCACGCCACGGGCTGCGCGTCGCGGACCACCGGCTGGCATCCGCGCTACATCACCGCCTGGCGGGACGGCGCCCTGGTCGGCGCGGTGCCGCTCTATGCCAAGACGCACAGCTACGGCGAGTACGTCTTCGATTGGGGCTGGGCCGATGCGTATCGCCGGCACGGGCGCCGCTACTATCCGAAGCTCGTCGCCGCCGTGCCGTTCACGCCCGTCCCCGGCCTGCGTCTTCTTGCCAGCGATCCCGGCACCCGGCGCACGCTGCTCGACGCCGCGCTCGCGCCGGTGCGGGCGGGACGCTACTCGTCGCTGCACCTGCTGTTCCTCACTGCCGCAGAGGCCACCGAAGGCGAGGCCGCGGGCATGATCGCCCGCCACGGCCTGCAGTTCCACTGGGCCAACGACCGCTACGCCGATTTCGACGCCTTCCTCGCCGCGCTGTCGCACGACAAGCGCAAGAAGATCCGCCAGGAGCGGCGCAAGGTGCGCGACGCCGGCATGACGTTCCTGCGCAAGACCGGCGCGCAGATCACGCCCGCCGACTGGTCGCTGTTCTTCCGCTGCTACGAGGGCACCTACCGCGCGCATCATTCGACGCCGTACCTTTCGAAGGCCTTCTTCCAGCGGCTGGGCGAGGTCATGCCGGACAACATGCTGCTGGTCGTCGGACTGCGCGACGGGGCGCCGATATGCGCGGCCCTCGACGTCCATACGCGCGACACGCTGTGGGGTCGCTACTGGGGCACGCTCGACTACGTGCCGGGCCTGCATTTCGAGGCGTGCTACTACCAGGCGATCGACTTCTGCATCGAGCGCGGCATCGGGCGCTTCGAGGGCGGCGCACAGGGAGCGCACAAGCTTGCGCGGGGGCTCCTGCCCGTGACGACGCATTCGCTCCACTCCATCGGCGATCCGGCGTTCGCGGACGCCATCGCCGACTACTGCGCGCGCGAGCGCGTCGACGTCGCGCATGCGGTCGACGAGCTCGAGGAGTCGAGCCCATTCCGCGATCCGGGAAAGTGACGCGTGCTGATCTACGGCACCGATCATTTCGTGCTCCCGCTGCCGCCGGCGCATCGCTTTCCGATGCGCAAGTACGCGCTGCTGCGCAGCCGCGTGGCAGGCCTCGCCCCCGACCTGCTGCGCGAGCCCGCCGCCGTCTGCGACGCCGACCTGCTGCGCGTGCACGATCCGGCATACGTCGACGCCGTCGTGCATGGAACGCTCGATGCGCGGGCACAGCAGCGGATCGGCTTCCCGTGGACGCCGGCGATGGTGGAGCGCGCGCGCCGCTCGGCAGGAGCGACGCTCGCGGCCTGCCGCTCGGCGCTCGCCTCCGGTTGCGGCGTCAATCTGGCCGGCGGCACCCATCACGCCCACCGCGGCTTCGGGGCCGGCTACTGCGTGTTCAACGACAGCGTCGTCGCGCTGCGCGCGCTGCAGTCGGAAGGCAGCGTCCGGCGCGCGCTGATCGTCGATCTCGACGTCCACCAGGGCGACGGCACGGCGACGCTGCTGGCCGACGACGCGTCGGTGTACACGCTGTCGCTGCACGGCCGCGGCAATTTCCCGTTCCGCAAGCACGCCTCGCGGCTCGATGTCGATCTTGCCGACGGCACGGGAGATGCCGCGTACCTGGCGACGCTGGCACTGGCGCTGCCGCGGGCGATCGACGCGGCGCAGGCGGATCTCGCCATCTATCTTGCCGGGGCCGATCCCTTCGAGCATGACCGTTTCGGCCGGCTCGCCCTGAGAAAGCCCGGGCTCGCGGCGCGCGACCGCTTCGTGCTGGAAACGCTGCAGCGACTGCGCATTCCCGTCGCCATCACGATGGCAGGAGGCTACGCCTACGATGACGAGGACGTCGTCGACATCCATTTCGCCACCGTTTCGCTGGCGCTCGCGCTGTTCGCGCCGACGGTGCACGACGCGCGGGCGCATGAACTCGCGTGCTAGACTCGCCGGCCGAATCGCGCGCCCGCTTCCATGTCCGAACCGGTCCTCGTCGAACGCGATGACGCCGTCGCGACGCTGACGCTCAATCGTCCCGACGCGCTCAACGCGCTGGATTTCGCGATGATGGAGTCCGCCGTCGACGCACACCGCGGCGCTGGCGGCGGATGAATCGCTTCGCGTGGTGATCGTGCGCGGCGCGGGCAAGCACTTCATGGCGGGCGGCGACCTTCGCGCATTCGCCACGCGGCTCGAGCTCGCACCGGATGCGCGCCGCGACGAGTTCCAGGCGATGATCGAGCGCCTGCATTCCGCCATCGAGCATCTGCACAGGATGCCGGCGATAGCGATCGCGCAGGCGCGCGGCGCCGTCGCGGGCTTCGGCCTGTCACTGCTGTGCGCGTGCGACCTCGCCGTGGCGGCCGACGACGCCTACTTCACGACGGCCTATCGGCACATCGCCCTGACGCCTGATGGCGGCGGGACCTGGGCGCTGCCGCGGATCGTCGGGCTGCGCAAGGCGATGGAGATGCTGCTGCTGTCCGAGCGCATCGGCGCGGCGGAGGCACTGCGAATCGGGCTCGTCAATCGGGTCGTGGCGTCCGCGGAAGTCGACGCTGCCGTGGCGACGCTCGCGCGCTCGCTCGCGCAGGGTCCGCGCATGGCGATCGCCAATGCCAAGCGCCTTGCGCGCGCGTCGCTCGACCGCTCGCTTTCGGAACAGCTGCAGGCCGAGGCGGCGAGCTTCGCGCGCTGCGCCGCAACGGGAGATTTCGCGGAGGGCATCCGCGCCTTTCTCGAGAAGCGCCGGCCGGACTTCGATTGAGCCAGCGTGGCGCGACGGGCCGCGGGGCGGCGCCGACCCGTCGCCCGCCCGGCATCAGCTGTCGTCGTCGGTCAGCGGCGGCTTCTCGCCGCGCGGGGCGACGTTGCCGTTGACCTCGTCGCGCGGCGGCTGCTGCGGCCGCGCGTGACGGTGCTGCGGATTGCCGCTCCCTTTGGCACGCGGACCGCTTCGAAAGCGCGAGCCGCCGCCCGGCTCCTGACCGCGCGGCCCGCCGTGCCCGCGCGGCCCGCCGTGGCCGTGCGGCACCGAAAGGCGTGTGGTCGCGAACGGCGACGCATTCGCATTCGACAGCGGCTGGACTTCGTCGAAGTTGCCCTTTTGCCGCGGTGTCTAGACATCCCCGGGGAGAATGACCGTGTGGAAGCGATGTACCGGCTAGTGCCGTACAGAGCTATCACAAGAAGGAGAAAAGGCAGGGGACGAAGAAAAGGGAATTCGTTCCACTTTCTCCGGGCCGCGCAAACCAGAAAATTAGAAAGGTCGCCGATACCTCGGGAGTCCTGCGGTTTCGCATGAATGCCCAATCCAGGCACGACTCGGTCGCGCAGGGGAACTCGGTCCCAAGGTGCGCGGTCCGCTGGTTTCGCGGACTGTTGTTTAGTCTTGCTCCACGGTTCGTGTCCGGCCAGCACGTTTTGCAGATCGAGAGACATTTCCATCCCTCGCTGATAACGTTCCCCAGGATTTTTTGCCAGCGCCCGCGAAAGGACATAGTCGAGACCCTCCGGAAGATCTGGTTCCAGAGCGATCGCCGGAACGGGTTCGTGACTGACCACCTTGAGTGAGATCGTAATGGGACTGTTGCCCTGAAACGGGCGGTGGCCCGTGAGAAGCATGTAGAGAATCACGCCCAGCGAGAACAGATCGGAGCGGCCGTCGATCGGCGCGTCATTTAGTTGCTCCGGCGACATGAACGCCGGCGTTCCCCAAACCTCGCCGTGGCCGGTCAGGCTGTCGGCGCTCAGCGTCGCGATTCCAAAATCCGCGATCTTCGCATGCCCTTCCTCGGTGATTAGAATATTGGCCGGCTTGAGGTCCCGATGAATGACGTTTTGTCCATGGGCGCAGTCGAGCGCTTCCGCGACTTCAATCGCAAGCCGGACCGCCTCGTCGGACGTAAGCCTGCCCTTTTCCTCCAGTACCTTGTCGAGGGACTTTCCCCTGACACACTCCATAACAAGGTAGAGCGCGTGTGTGTCAGGGTCCTCGCCGACGTCGAAAATTGTGACGATGCCGGCGTGAGAAAGCCGTCCCGCAGCTTCGGCCTCACGGCGAAACCGTTCTCGAAATTCGGATCCGCTACCTTGGTCGGGCTGTCAAGCGAAATTGTTTTGATTGCAACGGTGCGGTTAATCTTCGGATCGCGCGCGCGGTACACAATCCCCATCGAGCCTCTTCCGAGCTCGTCGAGGATCTCGTATCTACCAAAGCGAAGATGTCGCGCCCTATCCATTCCGTGTCGCCCGGTGGACGGTATTAGCAAGATCGTAGCAAACAGTCACGGAATTCACTGGGCTCTCCGGTGCAGCCCTGGGGTTACGGCGGTAACGGTTAATCTCCTCAATGTAGTACGCCCTACGAAAAGCAAAGGGCGACCGAATTGGCCGCCCTGCTGGAATTGTTTCTTGGAACCGCTTAGAGCATCTTGGCGCTGTCTACGTGAATGCTGTCACCCTCGACCTCTCCGGTGACCGCGACATGATGGCCTTCATGGCCCTTCAAAGCTTCCGGATTCTTTACCGTCAGAACCTTCTGATCCGTATCGGTGACCACGACCATGCTGGCGCCGCCCTCCAGGCATTTCTTGGTGCACTCCGCGGCGCCTTCATGCGCGCCTTTTACGCCACACTTGGAATCGCTGATCCAGCCGTTGACCGTGGTTGCATTCCCTGCGAACGACGCGGTGGCCAACAACGAAACCAGCGCGAGGGCAGCTAATCCAAACAGAAATTTACGCATGACACTCCTCCTGAGACTTTCCGACGAAGCAATTTTCTACGCCCTTAGGATTCCTGAACTCTACCACAACCCCAGGAGGGCCCGCATCCTGGAATCCGGCCATGCGCTATTTCTCATTTTTGGCGCGCCCGGTCGCAGGTTTGGGAGGCTGTTCAGGCGCCACATAGACATACTCTCCCGGACGTGTATAGTGCAGCTGCTCGCGAGCTTCCCGTTCGATGGCGCGATTGTCGGTCTTGAGAGCCTTGATGCGCTCCACGTATTCGTCGTTCTCTTTCTGCAGGCGTTCCACTTCGCTCTGCATGGCCAATTTGTCCGCGCGTTTTTGTTGGTAGACCACCATGCCATTGGTTCCGAACATGGCATGCAGTAACAGGAGCAGCGTGATTACCAGGGCGGCCGCGGTGCCCACGCGGCGCCATTCGGACGCGATCCATGACCATACCGGGCGTGTGTGCTCAACGTAGCGAGCCGCCATTTCTTCCGCTCGCGGCGCCTGCTCTTCCAGGGCCGCGCGCAGCCCTTCGCCGGAATACTTGAAAGC
>CAWBZT010000012.1:0-152432 GCA_963793355.1 uncultured beta proteobacterium
CACGCGGCCGGAGAGGAAGGGCACGTCGGCGGCGCACGCGACGAAGGCCCACGACCACAACGCGGGCAGCAGGGCGCCAGCCAGCCATGGCAGCCCGCGGGACGCCCGGGCGCTCATCGCTGCGCGTCCGGTTCGAGCGGGGCGTCGGCGAGCTCGTCGCCGGCCGCGCCGTCGGAGACGAATCCGCGCTCCCCGAGCATCGTGTCGATGCGCTCGAGCGCGCGGAGGAACGCGTCGGCCGTCCGCCCCTCGCGCAGCGGCGGCGTCATCGCCAGGACGACCGTCTGCCACGCCGCGTCGTCGACGCGGCCGTCGAAGCCGATGTCGGCGACGATCTCGACATGACGCTCGAACAGGCTGGCGAGGAGCAGCAGGCCGTTGCGCGAGCGGGTGCGGAACAGCTGCCGCTCGAGGAACAGCGCCTGCGCGTACTGCCGAACCTCGGCGGCCGCGCGCGGCCGCCCGAGCAGCAGGCGCGTGTACTCGGGCACGGCGATGGCGAACAGCGCGCTGATCGCGCCCGCCGCGAGGATGGAGGAAACACCGAGCCAGGTGTGGTGCGCCGTGGTCCAGTCGGGCCGCAACGCGTCGAGCGCGACGAAAACCAGCGCCGCGATGGCGACGCCGAGCGCGAACGCCTTCCAGGCGACCTCGGGGTAGCCGTCGCTCCGCGCAACGAGCGCCGTCACCACCTCCACGCCGTTGCGCGCCTCGACCTGCGCGACCCGCGCCTCGATGGCGGCAGCCTCGTGCGGCGTCAGCGGCATCACCCTTCCTCGAGCGCAAGCGCCATGTACGCCGTTCCCGGCAGCGGATTGTGGTAGTACGCGTCGCACGCCCGAAAGCCGAGCGATGCGTAGAGCGCGCGCGCGGCCGTCATCGACGCCAGCGTGTCCAGCCGCACCTCGCGGTAGCCGATCGCGCGGGCAGCGCCGATGACCTCGCTCGCCAGCGCGCCGCCGAGGCCGGTGCCGCGCGCGGCCGGCCGGACGTAGAGCCGCTTGATCTCGGCCACGCGCGTCGTCGCGTCGTTCCCGGGCAGCGGCCGAAGCGCGACGCAGCCCAGCGGCGCTGCGCGCGAGCCGGCGACGAGCAGCCGTCCGCGCGGCGGCGCGTAGGCGCCGGGCAGCGTCGCGAGCTCCCGGTCGAACCCCTGGAAGCACAGATCGACGTCGAGCGCCTGCGCATATTCCTCGAAGAGCGCGCGCACGGCCGCGACGTCCGCCGGACCCTCCGCAACGCGGATCAGGTGGCCGCCGGGCATCCGGCGATCCGCAGTTCGCTGCCGGCGTATTGCGCCTGCAGCTCCCGCAGCCGCGCCAGCACCTGCTCGCGCGTGTCGCGCACGACGAGCATCGTCTGCGCGGCGCCCTGCGGTCGCGGCTCGAGTTTCGCGTTGTCGACCCCCTGGCGCGACAGCGCGTCGATGCGCGCCCGCGCCGCCTGCTCGGTGCGGAAGATGCCGAGGGAGACCGCGTACTGGCCACGACCCGTGTCCACGGCCGACATGTCGCTGATGCCCTGGCTGCGCAGCTCGCCTACGCGCTTGTCCGCCGCCGCCCGGCTCGCGAACGGCCCCACGCTGACCCAGTACGCGCTGTCGACGTCGATCCGGCGTTGCGCGAGCAGCCGGCCCAGCTGCAGCGAGTCGAGGTCCGCGAGCGCCCTTGCGCGATCCGCATCGGAGAACGGCCCCCACTCGGCGCACACGTCGGCGAGCGCGGCGATCTTCGCCGGGCCGAGCGCCGCGACCTGCTGCGGCGTCAGGATCCTGATCTTGTCGGGCGCGACGTCGGTGCCGCTGCGGCCGCCGTCGCGGCCGCCCATGCCGTCGAGCCGGGTGAAGGCGTAGAACGCGAGATTGGCGGCGATCAGCAGCAGGACGACGATGCGCATGGCGACGGGACCGAACGGCGCAAGGCGCTAGCCGGCCAGCACGAGAACGCCTTCGAGCACCAGATTATCCACGACCTCGACCGGCTCCGACAGGTGCGGGGCGATGAGATGCGCCGTGCCGCCGGCGAGGTAGCATTTCGGGAACGCATCCGCGTCCTCCCGGCGCAGGCTTTCGCGCGTGAGCTCGATCGCGCCGCTGACCGCCTGGATCGCGCCCGTGTTGAGCGCGTCGGGCGTGTTGGTGGGAAACGCGCGGAACTCGCCGGGGGGCACCTTGAGCGCGGCGGTGTTGTCGGCGAGCGCGCGAAGCATCAGCGTGAGGCCCGGCAGGATCAGGCCGCCGCGAAACACGCCGTCGGCGTCGAGCGCGTCGACAGTCACCGCCGTGCCCGCATTGACGACGACGCACGGCGACGGCGACGCCTCGCTCGCGACCGCGCGCCGGCGCGCGGCGACCAGCGACGCCCAGCGATCGGCCCCGAGCTGCGCGGGCCGGTCGTAGCGATTGATCACGCCGGCCGCCTCCGGGCTGGCGGTCAGCCACTCGATCGGCAGCCGCCATCGCGCGAGCTGGCCCTCGACGCGCACGCGCGCCGCTTCGCCGGCGACGTTGACGCCGACCGCGCGCGCCGGACGCGGCAGGTTCTGCCAGTCACGCAGCGCGAGCGTCGCGAGGTCCGCGTTGGCGACCACGCCCTGCGCGAGCCAGCCGCGCGGATCGTGCAGCGCCCATTTCATGCGGCTGTTGCCCGACGTCGATGACGAGGATCATTGCGCCGACGATAGCCGATCCGCGCGCGTGCGATCAACGCGAATCGATGCGTGGCTTCGGATCGGATCGTGCGCTCGCGTCGAATGCAACGCGGACTGAGCCGGGGCGCGCGGGCGACGGAGCCGCGCAGGCGGGCAGCGATTAAGCGCGGCGGAGCGAGATTTCGCCGGCGAGGAAGCGCACGCGCCGCGGACCGTCGGCGAGCACGAGCGCGCCGGTGCCGTCGACGCCGGCCACGGTGCCCTTGACGCTCACGCCGTCGGGAAGCAGCAGCTTGACGAGCTTGCCCTGGTACGCGTGCCGCCGCTGCCATTCGACGGCGAACGGAGCGAATCCGTGGGCGCCGTACGTGCCGAGCGTTGCGGCAAGCTCGGCGGCGAGGCGCGCGAGGAGCCGATTGCGGTCGATCGGCGGTGCGCCGCGCCCGGCGACCGCGGTCAGGTCGCTGACCGGCTGCGCGATGTCGCGCTTGAACGTCTGCGGCAGGCGGACGTTGAGGCCGACGCCCACGACGACGGTGCTCGGGCCGAGCGCGTCACCGTTCAGCTCGACCAGGATGCCGCCGACCTTGAGGTGGCGATAGATGAGATCGTTGGGCCACTTGAGCTCGACGCCGGCAAGTCCTTCGCGCTTCCAGCGCGTGGACGACGGCGACGCCGACGGCGAGCGAGAGGCCGGCCATGAATCCCGCCCCCTGGTCGAAGCGCCAGCCGAGCGAGAACGTCAGGCTGCCGCCGGCCACCGCCGACCATGCGCGGCCGCGACGACCGCGACCCGCCGACTGCCATTCCGCAGCGAGCAGCGCGCCATGGATGTCGCGCCGCGACGCGCGCCGCAGGAGCTCGCTCGACGTCGAGTCGATCTGGTCGACGATCTCGACGGTGATCGGCGGCTTCGAGGGGATGCCCGGAAGCGCCGAGACCGGCAGCGCGATGTCGTCGTCGTTGGCCGCGGGGAGCAGCGGGGACGCGCGTCCGCAGGGGCGACTTCGACCCCCATGTCCCCGAGGGCCGAGCGGACGGCGTCAGCGTCGAGGAAATCCGGCGTCGCCAGCAGGCGATAGCCACGGCCGCGCACCCGCTCCAGCGAAAGACCCGCGGTCTCGGCTTGCTTGAGCAACTGGGAAACGCGAGCGCGCGTCAGCCCCACCGTGGCGGCGAGGTCTTCACCGGAGTGGAAGGCGCCGTCGGAAAGCTGGCGCAGCAGCGAGAATCCCAGCGGAGTGAGCACAAACCTACTTTCTGCGGGGCAAGTTTAAGACTTTAGCACGTCCGACGGGTTTTGTGCAACTGCACGAATCCCCCGTTTGGTGCAAATGCGGCCGGTTATCGAGGCTTCAACCGTCAATCGGTTGGACGAACGCCGCGCTTCGCGCGACGGGAACATTTCTGGCCGGATTTCCGCCGCAGGCCGCGTCCGGGCGGTCCCGCACGATGGGTGGACCCGATCGGCGCCGGGAAGTTGCTAACGCTGGGGGCCCGCAGGGCTCTATCCTTCGGGCGCGCCGGGCGTCGCGGCGGCGAGGATCTCGCGCTCGCGCACGGCGTCCAGCACGTGCTTCCAGGCGCCGGCGTTGTCGCGCTGCGCGAGCCAGGCGGCCGTGGCGGCAATGGTGTCGGCGAGCGGCCGCGTCGCGAGCCCCGCGGCCATCGCCTTGCGCGTGTCGATCGCCATGAAGCCGGCGCTGTCGGGCTCGCTCGCGGGCAGCCACAACGGCAGGCCCGTCCATGGCGCGACACCGTGCGCCTCGAGCGTCGCGCCGTCGATCCACGCCGGCGCGGGCGGCGCCGGCGACGCCGCGAGCAGCGCGTCGACGAGGTCGCGCATCGTCCACCGCCCGGCGGGACTGATCGCGTTGAACGTCCCCCCGGCGTCGCGCACCAGGAGGTCGAGCATCCACACCGCGAGATCGCGCGCGTCGACCACCTGGAGCGGCGCGTCCTGCGGTGCGGGCACGACGGCGCGCGGCGCGCGGTCGCCCAGCAGCTGCGGGTGGACGAAGCGCGCCACCCAGTAGCCGAAGCGGTCCGTCGCGTCGAAGGGGCCGACGATCAGCCCCGGGCGCAACAGCGTCGCACGGCCGCCGAAGCGGGCGGTGACCACGGCCTCGCACGCGGCCTTGAGCGCGCCGTAGTGCGGCAGCACGTCCTCCGTCGCGGGATCGTCGAGCGTGGCCACTGCCGCGTCCTCGGCGAGGCCCGGCCGGCTGGAATCGGCATACACGGACACCGAGGACACGAACAGGTAGCGGCAAACGCGCGGCGCGAGGAGTTCCGCCGCGGCGCCGACGACGCGGGGCACGTACCCGCTGGTGTCCACGACGGCGTCCCACTCGCCGCCGCGAAGCGCGGCGAGCCCGGCGCCCACGCGGGGGTCACGGTCGCCGGTGAGCGCGACGACCCGGCCGCCCCAGGGGTTGGCGCCGCGGCCACGCGTGAACAGCGTCACCGCGTGGTCGCGCGCGAGCGCCGCGTCGACGAAGTGCCGGCCGAGGAAGCGCGTGCCGCCGAGGACGAGCAGCCTCATCCGGCGGCGATCTTCGCGAGGAGCACGGCGTGCAGCGCAGGGTCGCCGCAGGCCAGCGCGTCGCCACCCTGGTCGCAGGGGCCGCCCCGCCAGTCCGTGATCCGGCCGCCGGCCGCCTCGACCAGCGGGATCAGCGCCTGCACGTCGTACGCCTGCAATCCGGTCTCGATGACGATGTCCGCCAATCCCATCGCGAGCTGCGTGTAGCAATAGCAGTCGCCGCCGTAGCGCACGAAGCGCGTGCCTTCGGTGACCGCCCGGTACGCCGAGCGCGTGCGCGCGTCGGCGAAATGGCGCGGATCGGTGGTCACGACGACGGCGTCGCCCGGCGCAGCGCAGCGGCGCGTCCGCAGCGTGCGCCGCGCGCCGCCGCGCCGCCACTCGGCGACGTCGTCGATCACTCCCACGAACGTCTCGCCGACGAACGGCTGATGCGCGACGCCGAGGATCGGCCGCTGGCCGTCGTGCAGCGCGATCAGCGTCGCCCAGTGCAGCTGGCCGAGGATGAAGCTGCGCGTGCCGTCGATCGGGTCGATCACCCACGTGTACGCCGACGAACCGGGCTCGCGGCCGTGCTCCTCGCCGAAGATCCCGTGCCCGGGATACGCGCGGGCGATCTCGGCGCGGATCACGGCCTCGGCCGCGCGATCCGCCTCGGTGACCGGATCGTAGCCGCGCGCGCCGCCCTTGTCCTCGATCGCGATCGTTTCGCGAAAGTGCGGCAGGATCGCCTCGCCGGCGGCGGCGGCAACCCGCACCGCGAATTCGAGGAAGTCGCCGTTCACGGTTTCGTCGCGCGGCTTCGCGCCGGTGCGCGCGCCGCTCAGCGCGGCACGATCGACACGCCGGCGAGCTTCTCCTGCGCCTCGATCAGCGACGGCACGTACTTGTCGCCGAAGCCGAGCGCGTTCGCGGTGACCAGGCTCTGATGCACGGCCTCGCCGACGGTCGAGGGAATCATCATCGACTCCGTGAAGTGCGTGTAGTAGCGCAGGTCCTTCGCCGCGTTGGACAGCGTGAACTTGAGTCCCGACAGGTCGCCCGACTCTCAGCATCTTGCCGACCAGCATCTGGAACAGCCCCGAGTTGACGGCGCCGGCGGAGATCACTTCGTGCAGCTTCTTGATCGACAGCCCGGACTTGGCGGCGGCGGCGCACGCCTCGGCGGTGGCGGTGCAGATGGCCTGCGCGATGAAATTGTTGATGAGCTTGAGGATGATTCCATGGCCCGCGGGACCGGCGTGGATGATGTTCTCGCAGAACGCCGACAGGACCGGCTTGAGCTCGCCGAACGTCGCTTCGTCGGCGCCGACCATGATGTTGAGGCGGCCCTGCTGGGCCTCCACCGGCGTGCGGGCGAGCGGCGCGTCGACGAACTTGACGCCGTGCCTGGCCAGCGCCTCGCGCGTCTTGGTCGTCATCGCCGGCTCGCTCGTCGACGTGTCGACGACCACGAGGCCGCTGCGCGCCGCGCTGGCGATGCCGTGCTCGCCGAACACGTTCTCCTCGACCTGCGGCGCGCCGGTGACGCAAAGGAACACGATGTCGGAGGCGCGCGTGACGTCGGCGGTGGTCTTCGCCTCCGTGGCGCCCTTCGCGACGAGGTCGTCGACCGGCCCGCGATTGCGGTGCGCGCGCACGGTGAGCGGGTAGCCCTTGGTGACGAGGTTCTTGGCGATGCCGTGGCCCATGAGCCCGACGCCGATGAAGCCGATGCGCGGCTTGTCCATCTCGATTGCGCTCCTTCGTGAAGGTGAATGACGAGGCCGGCCATGATGGCCGCCCTTGCGGAACTCGAACGATATCGCGTTTTCAGTCGACCGCGGGCGGCTCCGGCACGGCCGGGCCGCCGCGCCGCCGCTCGATGAGCGCCATCGCGAGGCCGCTCCCGGCGATCACCACCATGCCGAACACGGCGACGCGGTTGGGCAGGTTGCCGAACACGAGGAAGCCGAGCAGCGTCGCCCAGACCAGCTGCATGTACGTGAACGGCGTGAGCACCGACGCCGGCGCCTTGCGGAACGCCAGGATGAACAGGAAGTGGCCGAGCGCGCCCAGCAGGCCGGTCGCGCACACCAGCAGCGTGTCGCGCCAGGGCATGTCGGGCCCGATCTCCAGGAACGGCAACAGCGGTGTCAGCATGACGATGCTGACCAGCGCGGGATAGAACAGCGTGACCCGCGGATCCTCGTCGGCGACCAGACGCGTCAGCACCTGGTACGTCGCATAGACGCACGCGGCGATCAGCACGAGCAGCGACGACCCGCGGAAGATCTCGCTGCCGGGCTGCACGATCAGCAGCATGCCGAGAATGCCCGCGACGACGAACGCGATGCGCAGCGGCGTCAGCCGCTCGCGCAGGTAGAAGCGCGCGATCAGGACGACGAGGACCGGCGACGTGTAGTTGAGCGCCGTGGCGTCGGCAAGGGGCATCGTCTTCAGCGCCGTCATGAACAGCAGGCCCGACAGCACGATCGTGAAGCCGCGCACGATCTGCATTTTGAGCCGCCGCGTGCGGAAGAGGTCGAGCTTCATCCGCGGGCCCAGCCACACCGCGGTGCCGAGCGCCTGGAACATCCAGCGCGCCCACATCAGCAGCACCACCGGATAGGCCTGCGCCAGGTGCTTGACGATGGTGTCGAGCGACGAGAAGCACAGCGTCGCCCCGACGATCAGCAGCGCCGCGGACGCGGGGACCTGGCCCTGATGCATGCCGGCGCTACGCAACGCGCCGGCGCGCCGGCACAGCGCGTGGCGGCCCCAGCGACGCGCGCTCGATGAGCTGCGCCTCCAGCGCGATCCGGCGTTTCCGCCCGCCGCCGCCTTCCATGCGCGCCCGGAGCAGCGCCCAGGCGCGGCGCGCGATCTCGCCGACGGGCGGCGCGACGACCGCCAGCGGCGGGGTCAGCACCTCGGCCCAGGGCGGCGCGTCGAACGCGACCAGCGAGACGTCGCGCGGGTACGCGATGTCGAGGCGAAGGAAGATGCGCAAAAGCGCCAGCGCGATGTCGCTGTTCGACGCGATGACGCCCGTGGGGGCATCGGGACGGTGCATGACCGCGGCGACCTGGCACGCGAACGCGTCGTCCCCCGGCTCGCGCACGCACAGCTGCGCCGTCGCGCCGCGCACGCGGGCGGCGGTCTCGCGGAAGCTGCGGATCCTCTGCTGCGTCGTCACCAGCGACGGGTAGCGGAGCACGTAGAGCAGCCGCCGGTGGCCACGCGACAGGAGCGCGGTCGTCGCGGCCGCCATCGCCGCGTGATCGTCGATCGTGACGTAGTCGAAGCGGCGATCGTCGTACGCCCGGTCGACGACGACCGTCGGGATGGCGGCAGCGGCGAGGAGATCGAAGGCCGCCGACGGACCGTGCGACGGGATCAGGATGAGGCCGTCGACCTTGCGCGCGATCAGCGCATTCACCCGCCGCAGCTCGAGCGCCGGCTCCTGCCGCGAGAGCACCTGCATCATCTCGTAGCCCTGCGCAGCCGCCAGGTCCTCGAAGGCGTCCAGCAGCGCGGCGAAATACGCGCTCGACGTCAGCGGGGCGCAGAGGCCGACGACGCGCGAGCGCTGCCGGCGCAGGCTTTGGGCGACGCCGTTGGGGACGTAGTTGAGCGCGGCGATCGCAGACTGGACGCGCGCGGCGCGCATCGCGCTGACGTTGCCGCGGTCGTTGACGACGTTCGACACGGTGCCGAGCGAGACGCCGGCGCGGCGCGCGACGTCGAGGATCGTCGCCCGCGTGGACCCGCTGGCAGCGCGCGGAGGCTTCGGTCGGATCGTCATCGACGGGGGTCGGGGCGCCGCGGGGACTTGCCCGCCGGTGGCGAACGGAGTATCGTCGATTCAGTGAAAGGTTTCAATAGCACCGCCGGCCGGCGGCGCGGGGCAACCCTGAGGGCGCAGGCGCAGCGACACGGGCGATGAAGATCACCAGGATTGAAACGTTCAAATTCTGGGTCGACTGGATGAACTGGCTGTTCGTCCGCATCGACACCGACGACGGCCTGTCCGGCTGGGGCGAAGGCTCGCTCCACGGCGCGCTGGGGGCGGTGGAGACGGCGATCCATGAGTACGCCCCGCAGCTGGTGGGGCAGGACCCCGCGGGGCCGGAGCGCCACTGGCATCGCCTCTACCACGCGTGGCGCTGGCGCGGCGGCGCCGTGCTGCAGACGGCGCTGTCGGCGCTCGACATCGCGCTGTGGGACCTCGAGGGCAAGCGTCTCGGCGTGCCGGTGGCACGTCTGCTCGGCGGGCCGTTTCGCACGCGGCTGCGCGCCTACGCGAGCCACTGGCTGCAGGGCGCGGACACGCCGGAGAAGGCCTTCGCGGGGGCCCGCGCGGCGATCGACCGCGGCTTCACCGGGTTCAAGTGCCGCCCCTTCTCGTTCGAGGGCCTGCGCGACAACACGGCCGGCGAGATTCGGCGCGCGGCGGCGCTGATCGAGGCCGCGCGCGAGGGCGCGGGCGCCGACGCCGACATCTTCATCGAGTGCAGCGAGTTCCTGTCGCCGCGCACCGCGGTGATGATGGACGAGGCGCTGCACCCCTACCGTCCCGGCTGGTTCGAGGAGCCGATCCCGTTCGAGAATCCGAAGGCGATGGCGGCGCTGCAACGCGATCTGAAAACGCCGATCGCCACCGGCGAGCGCCTGCTGTCGCGCCACGAGTACCGCGAGCTGCTGGAGAACGGCGGCTGCCGGATCGTGCAGCCGGACCTGATGCACGCGGGCGGCTTCACCGAGATCCGCAAGATCGCCGCGCTGGCGGACATGTACAGCGTCCCCGTCGCGCCGCACAATCCCGGCGGGCCGATCTGCACGGCGGCGGCGATGCACCTCGCCGCGGCGATTCCCAATTTCCACGTCCTCGAGCAGATGGAGCCGCAGCGCGCGCTGCGCGACCGCGCCTCCAGCGTGCCGATCCGCTTCGAGGACGGCTGCCTGCTGCTTCCCGAGGGTCCCGGGCTCGGCATCGAGCCCAACCTCGCGGCGCTGCGGGATCACGCGTTCCGGCCCCAGCCGATGACCGAACGTACCGACACGCTCTACCGATAGACGTGACAAGGAGGAATGTCATGCGCAACCGCTTCCTGAAGTCGTCGCTGGCGATCGCCGTCGCCGCCTTCGCTTGGACCCATGCCGCCGCGCAGCAGCCGATCGTCCTGCAGTGGCAGACCGCGAACCTCACCGAGAGCCAGTACGAGCCGATCTGGAAGCAGACGATCGCCGAGTTCGAGGCGGCGAATCCCGGCATCAGGATCGAGCCGGTGCTGGTGGCACGCAAGGACCACTGGACCAAGTTCGTCGCCGCCTCGCAGGCGAGGAAGGCGCCGTGCATCGTCACCGTCGATCTCACGACGGCGGCGTACAACGGCTATCTTCTGCCGCTCGACAGGTACTGGGATGCCGAGCCGCACGATTTCAAGCGCGCGTGGAGCGACGCGATGCTGTCCGCCGCCAAGTGGAAGGGGCATCTGTACGGCCTGCCGATCTGGGGCGGGACGTACGCCGAGATCTACAACCGCGACCTCGTCGTCAAGGCGGGACTCGACCCGGCGAAGCCGCCGAAGACGTTCGACGAGTACCTGGCCTGGGGCAGGAAGCTCACCGGCGACGATCACTGGGCGATGGCGGTGCTCGGCGGCAGGACCGACACGACGACGCGCGTGCTGCTCACCTGGATCTGGGCGAACGGCGGCGAGGCGTTCGACGCGGACATGACCGAGGCGACGTTCGCCAGGAATCCGAAGTCGCTCGCGGCGATCAAGTTCTACCTCGGCCTCGCGGGCAAGGGCGGCATCGCCGCGCCGGCGCCGACGACGACCAACTACCTCGAGCAGACCAACCTCTACGCGCAGGGCAAGATCGCGACGATGCGCAACGCCTACTGGGCGATCGCCAAGGTCGTCGGCGACAACCCGGCGATGGCCGGCAAGTCGTTCGTCACGCCCAACCCCGCCAACATCCCGAACGCGCCGACCCTCGCCACGGTGGCGGCCTCGTCGATCTCCTCGTCGTGCCCGCATCCTGAAGAGGCGTGGAAGTTCATCCGGTTCGACGCCGGCAAGAAGTGGGCGATCGCGCGTGCCAAGGTGGCGAACTGGATGCCGCTTCGCAACGATCTCGCCGACGATCCCGAGATCAAGGCGGATCCGCTGCTGGCGCAGTTCGTGCGCATCGGCCAGAATGCGCGCAGCTATCCGCTGCCGTCGCCGGTCTGGGCGGAGATCGCCGCCAACGACATCGTCGACGCCGTGCAGAAGGCGCTGCTCGCCCCCGAGAAGACCGACGAGATCTTCAGGGACCTCGACGCGCGGCTCACCAAGAAGCTCCGCGACATCTGAGGCACGCCATGCCCGCGACGGCGCCACGGCGCTCGCGGCACGACGCGTCGCCGCGATGACCCCGCGCCGCCGCCGCCGCGCCGGCCTCGCGTTCGTCGCGCCGACCGCGGTGTTCCTTGCCGCGATCATCGTCTTTCCGCTGGGCCACGCGTTCTGGACGAGCCTGCACCGCGTGCGCGGCCTCCATGCGACGTTCGTCGGATTCGCCAACTACGCGCGGGTGTTCGGCGATACGCCGTTCTGGCATTCGCTCGGCGTCTCGTTCGTCTTCACCGCCGGCGCCGTCGCGCTGCATCTGGCGATCGGGCTGGCGCTGGCGCTGGTGGTCAACGAGTTGCGCGCGGCACGCACCGCGCTGCGCATCGTGTTCCTGACGCCGTGGATGGTCGCGCCGGCCGTCGGCGCGACCATCTGGCTGTGGCTGCTCGAGCCGCAATTCGGCGTCGTCAACTACCTGCTCCTTGCCGCGGGCCTCATCGCCGCGCCGGTGGCGTGGCTCGGCGAGCCTGCGACGGCGCTCGCATCGGTGATCGCCGTGGACGTCTGGCGCGGCGTGCCGTTCGTCATGCTGCTGATGCTGGCCGGCCTGCAGACGATTCCGGCAGAACAATACGAGGCCGCGGCGATCGACGGCGCCGGCGCCTGGACGGGCTTCCGCTACGTGACGTGGCCGAACCTGCGCTACCTCGTCGTGGTCGCGACGACGCTCGACCTCATCAACACGATCCGCCACTACGACATCATCGGCGTGATGACCGGCGGCGGCCCGGCCGGCGCCACCGAGGTGCTGCCGGCGCTGATCTACAACACGGCGTTCCGCGGCAACCGGCTCGGCGAGGCCGCAGCGATCGGCGTCGCACTGCTCGTCATCGTGCTCGCGCTTGCGCTCTTCTACGTGCGCAGCGCGAAGCTCGACGGCGACGGGACGTCGCGGTGAGCAGGCGCCCGAAGGCGGCGCGCAACGCGCTGCTCTGGTGCGTCGCCGTCGCGGCGGCGCTGGTGATGATCTTCCCGTTCTACTGGATGCTGAACACCTCGCTCAAGCCCACGCCCGAGGTGTTCGCGTCGCCGCCGACCTTCGTGTCGACGAACTGGTCGCTCGACGCGTACCGGACGATCTTCGCCACGCGATCGATCGGCCGCTACTTCGTCAACAGCATGATCGTCGCCGTCGGCGCCACCGCGCTCTCCGTCGTGCTCGCGTCGCTGTGCGCCTACGGCCTGACGCGCTTCTTCCCGCGCGGCGCGACGCCGTTCGTGATGTTCCTGCTGTTCACCAAGATGCTGCCGGAGACACTGCTGATCATTCCGTACTTCCAGCTGATGTCCGACGTCGGACTGCTCAACACGCATCTGGCGCTGATCCTCGCGTACTCGTCGTTCGCGCTGCCGTTCTCGGTGTGGATGCTGATCGGCTTCTTCCGCTCCATTCCGCGCGAGATCGACGAGGCGGCGCGCATGGACGGGGCCTCGGTGCTGCAGACGTTCGTGCGGGTGATCCTCCCGCTTGCGCGGCCCGGCCTGGTCGCCGTCGCGCTGTTCACGTTCCTCATCGCGTGGAACTCGTACGTGTGGGCGCTCGTCCTCACGACCGATTCGTCGATGTTCGTGCTCTCCGTTGGCATCGCGAACATGGTCGGCGAGTATCGCGTGCAATGGAACGAGCTGATGGCGGCCGCGGTGATCGCCGCGCTGCCGGTGATGGCGATCTACGCGCTGCTGGAGCGGCACCTCGTGAGCGCCATTACCGCCGGCGCGGTCAAGGGCTGAGCGCGGCGCGTCGTCCCCGGGTGCGCCGCCGGGTGCCCGGCACCGGACAACCTTCTATACTGGGCGCTCCGATGTCCTCCGACCAAGGAACCCCCATGGATCGCCGCCAGCTTCTGCATGCCGCCGTCGCCGTCGCCGTGGCCGCCGCGGCCCCGCTCGCCCTCGCGCAACAAGCCGAGAATCGCGTCGTCATCCAGGTGAGCGACAACGACGCCGCCAAGTGGAACCTCGCGCTCAACAACGCGCGCAACCTGCAGACCGACCTGGGCGCGAAGAACGTCGACATCGAGATCGTCGCCTACGGCCCGGGCATCGGCATGCTGAAGGCGGACTCGGTGGTCGGCAACCGCATCGGCGAGGCGCTCGGTTCGGGCGTGAAAGTGGTCGCCTGCGAGAACACGATGCGCGGCCAGAAGCTCACGAAGCCGGACATGCTGGGCGGCATCGGCTACGTCCCCGCCGGGGTCGTCGAGATCATGAGGCGGCAGCAGGAGCACTGGTCGTACCTGCGGCCGTAGGTCGCTGCGAGGGTCCGCCTCGATCTCACGCCGGCACAGGGGCGGAAGGCGCGTCGGAAGCCGCGGGAACAGGGGCGTCGGTGCCCGCCGCGCCGGCGTGGAGCGGGTGAAGGGAATCGAACCCTCGTCGTAGGCTTGGGAAGCCTCTGCTCTGCCATTGAGCTACACCCGCGGCGTGCCGGATTGTAGCGCGCCCGCCGCGGGCTTCCACGGGCCAGGATCGGGCGCTTCTCGATCACGCGAACGATCAGCAGAAGCGCTACCAGGAGCTCCTGCAGCGCAAGTTCATCTCGCCGGCCCCTCGGGCTGGCCGTCGTCGGCGGCCTCGTCGTGTCGCAGCTCCTGACGCTGTACATCACGCCGGTTGTGTACCTGTATTTCGAGCGGTTGCAACAGTGGCTGTCGGCGCGCCACGCGACGAGCGAGAACCCGGCCATGCCGGCGCGCGCCGATTGAGCGCCGCGCCCGCGCGTGCCCGCCGCCTCGTCAGCGGACGGCGCGAAGCGCCGCGGCGAGCGCCTTTTCGGCCTGCTCGACCCCAAGCGACGCCGCCTCGCGCCGGCACGCCTCGAGCGCCGCCGCATCCGGCTCGCCCCGCCCCGCCGCCGCGAGCGCGCGGCCGGCCGCGGCGCTGTGCGACATGAGGCGCAACGGCTCCGCGCGCATGAAATCGTCGAGCGCCGCCGCGTAGCGCTCGGCCTCGTCCCATTCGCCGTGTTCGAGGGCGAGCTCGATCGCGTCGCGATAGAAGGCGATGTGACAATGCGCGACGCAACCTTGCGCCAGCAGCGTCTCGCCGTCCGCCAGCAAGCGCCGCCGCTCGGCGCCCGATGGCGCGACCGCCGCGAGACCGGAAAGCGCGATCGGCCCCGCGAACCGCGGCCCGACTTCGCGCACGAGATCCCATGCGAGCTCCGCGTGGCGGCGCGCCTCGTCGAGCAGACCGTCGCGCCGGCACACCCGCGACAGGCAGTAGCTGATGATCGACTCGAATCGCCGCGCGCGCACCTCCCGCGCCAGCACGAGACCCTCGGCCAGCACGGCACGTGCCTCGTCGTAGCGGCCGACCATCACGAGCACGAGGCCGCGCGATTCCAGCGCCATCGTTTCGGCCAGCCGGTGGCGCAGGTCGTGCGCGACCCTGCGCGCGCGCTCGAGCTCGGCGATCGCCTCGTCCGGCAGGCCGTCGTAAGCGTCGATGATCGCGACCATGCAGCGGTTCATGATCGTGAGGCGCGCCGAGCCCGCGGCGTCGAAGAGCTCGATGCAGCGGGCGAACATCGCCCGTGCGCTCTTCATCCTGCCCTGCGCGTACAGCGCGTCGGCGAGCCCGGAGCGGGCGAGCGCCTCGCTCTCGGCGTCGCCCGCCGCGAGCGCGCACGCCAGCGCCTCCTCGTGCTCGCTGCGGCACGCGTCGATGTCGCCGGTCGCGAACCACAGGCTCCCCCGCAGGTAATGGATGCGCGAGCGGTCGCGCGGCAGCGACGCGTGGCGCGCCGCGGCGTCGAGCGCAGCCAACCCGGGCTGCACCGAGCTCGTCAGCCGATGCGCTGCGGCGACGCCGATCAAGGCGCGCGCGATCTCGCCATCGTCCAGAGCGAGCTCGCGCGCGCGCTCGTATGCGGCGATCGAGGCCGAGGCCCGGCCCAGCGACCACGCGAGCTCGCCTTCCAGCGTCGCGAGCGCGTAGCCGACCGACTGCGGGGCCGCGAGCTCGGCGCCGCGACGCGCGAGCGCCAGCGCCGAGTCGGTGCGAAGCGCGTCGGCCTCGTCCCGGGCGGCGGCGAGGTACGCCGCCGCCGCGTCCGGGTGCTCGCCGCGATCGAGATGCCGCGCGCGCAGCACGACGTCGCGGCCGTCGAACCACCGGGCGGCCACGCCGTGGAGGTCGCGGCGCGCGCTGTGCAGCAGCGACGCGTACGCGCCATCCCGGATCAGCGCGTGCGTGAACATCAGCACGCCGGGCTCGTCGTCGACGGGCCGGACGAGATCGCGCTCGATAGGGACGCGCGCATCGTACGCCGGGTCGTCGATCAGACGCGCGCAGAACGTCGAGCGCGAAGCGCTGCCCGATCACTGCGGCCGCCTGCAGCGCGCGCCGGTCGGCCGCCGGCATGCGGTCGAGCCGCGCCAGTACGACGCTCTGGATCGACGCCGGGACGGCGTCGTCGTCGCTGCCGCTGCGGATGAGCTGCACGAGGAACAGCGGGTTGCCCTGTGCGCGCTCCACGCAGCGCTGCGCGAGGTCGGGCGACGCGGCGAAGTGCATGCGCGCGAGCGTCAGCGCGTCCTGCGACGCGAGCGGCGCGAGGTCGAAGCGGATCGTGCGTACGCCGGGCCACGGCCCGGCGTGCGCGTCGCCTTCGCGGCGCGTCGTCATCACCAGGACGACCGGATGCGCCTGGGTGACGCCGGCGATCTCGCGCAGGCACTCGACGACCCACGGCGACGCCCAGTGCACGTCCTCGACCAGGAGCACGCACGGCGCGCGCGCCGCGGCGCGGGCCACGACGTCGGCGAGCGCCTGGCGCTTGCCCTGCCGGCTGGCGTCGTTGTCGGTCGCATCGTAGGCGCCGCCGTGCGGCTGCGGCACGCCGACGAGGTCGGCGAGGTACGGCTCGGCGTCGCGCTCGGCGCGCGCCTGCGCCAGCGCGAAGGCCAGCGCGTCGCGGCGCACGGCGGCGCGCGCGTGCGGCGGCACGTCGAGCAGGCCGCAGGCGAGCGCGTACACCGCGTCTTCGCCCTGCCCCGCGCCGAAGTCCAGCACCGTTGCCGCGTGGCAGAACGCGCCTTCGGCGAGCGCGGTCGCCATGAACGCCTCGGCGAGCCGCGTCTTGCCCATTCCGGGCTCCGCCGCGAGCAGAACGACGGCGCCGCGCCGCGTCGCGGCGACCTCGCCGAGCAGCGCGGCGAAGCGCCGGCGCTCGGCGTCGCGTCCCACGAGCGGCCCGCGTGCCGTCGGCGCCGTGCGCAGCCCGACCAGCTTCCACACGCGCTGCGGCGCCGGCATTCCGCGGATCGCGACGTCGCCGACGGCCTCGACGTCGACGACCGCCGCGCACGCGCGATGGACGTCGTCGGAGATGACCGTTTCGCCTGCGCTGGCGATGTCGGTCAGGCGTGCGGCGAGGTTGACCGCGTCGCCGGTCACCGTATACGTGCGGTGCGCATCGCTGCCGGTCGCGGCCGCCACCACCTCACCGCTGGCGACGCCGATGTGCGCGGCGAGCGGCCGCCCCGCCGCCATGGCGATGGCGGCCATGCCGGCATGAATGTCGAACGCGGCGCGCAGCGCGCGCGCGACGTCGTCGCCGTGCGCGACCGGCGCGCCGAATACGCCCATGACCGCGTCGCCGACGTGCTTGTCGATCGTGCCCCCGGCGCGCTCTATCGCGCGGTCGGCGACCTCGAAGTATTGCGTCAGGATGCGATGAACCTCCTCGGCATCGAGGCTGCTCGACAGGTTCGTGTAGCCGGCGAGGTCGGCAAACAGGATCGCGACCTGCCGCCGCTCCCCGGCGGGCGCCGGCGACGACCCGCGCTCCGCCACCGCGGCGCCGCACGCCGGGCAGAAGCGCGCGCCGGCCGGCAGCGCAGCGCGGCACTGCGGGCACGCCTGGGTGTCGTTGGTCATCGCGGGTCGGTCCGGCGAGTACGATCCATTCTGCCATGCGACGGGACAGCGCTTCCGCGGGCTCCGCGCGACCCCCGCCGTCCGGTGGACGCGGAGCGCGATCAACGCCGTCCCGCGAACTCTGCGGGCTCGACGCCGTCCCATGGACGCGGCCTGCGATCAACGCCGTCCCGCGAACGTGGCGCGCGGCAGCTTGCGGCGACGATTTTGCTATCCTGCGCGTCGTCCCGCCGCCGGAAAGGCCGCTCATGAAAGACGCGTCGCTCCCGATCACGCTGATCATCGTCGGCCTGGTGTGGCTCGTCTGGCACTTCCGGCTCTTTCCCGACATCGACTGGGTGATCGCGGCGGGCTTCGCCGCGGGCGGCGTCGCCGTCATGGTCTTCGACGGCCTCAACAAGAACTCGATCGTCATCGGGCCGATCCTCGTCGCGATGGGCGGCGCGTGGGCGCTGAACGATCGCTACCGCGTCAGCTGGTCGCTGCTGATCCCGGCGCTGCTCGTCCTGCTCGGCGTGCTGATGCTGATCGCGCGCAGCGCCGCCATCCCCGACAAGCGCGGCAGCACGCCGAAGGAGTAGCGGGCCGCGGCGTCGCGCGCCCGCGACGAGCGGCGTCGCGCAACCGCGACGAGCGGCGCGGCGCGCCCGCCACAAACGGCGCGGCGACGCCAGGCAACCGCGCCGCGCTTGCCGCCTTGCACCGATCGGCGTAACGTTCGCCTCGACGCTAGGGGTCCTTCCCGCGACAAGCGGCGGGTCGGTGAGAGAACACCCTTGGAACCTGTTCGGATAATGCCGGCGCAGGGAAGCGTGAGTCGAGCTCCCTGCTCCTCTTCCGCCGTCCGGCACTTGCGAGGAGCCTCATGAACGCCAACGACAAGTTCTACGCCCGCGACGCGCACGTCGACAGCGCCGCGATCGCGCCGCTGCCCGCCTCGCGCAAGATCTTCGTCGAGGGCTCGCGCCCGGACATCCGCGTGCCGATGCGCGAGATCGCGCAGTCGGACACGCCTGCGTCCTCGTCGGGCAGCGATGGGGACGAGAAGAATCCGCCGATCGTCGTCTACGACACTTCGGGGCCGTACACCGACCCCGCGGCGCGCATCGACATCCGCAAGGGACTGCCGGCGCTGCGCGCGCCGTGGATCGCCGGGCGCGGCGACACGGTCGAGCTCGACGGCCCGACGTCGGCCTACGGCCGCGAGCGCCTCGCCGACCCGGAGCTCGCCGGCCTGCGCTTCGACCTTCATCGCAAGCCGCGGCGCGCCGCGAACGGTGCGAACCTCGGCGGCAACGTCACGCAGATGCACTACGCGCGGCGCGGCATCGTCACGCCGGAGATGGAGTTCATCGCGATCCGCGAGAACCTCCTGCGCGACGAGATGCTGCGCACGCAGCCGCCGATGGTCACGCGCCAGCATCCGGGCCAGAGCTTCGGCGCGATGCCGCCCGAGTTCATCACGCCGGAGTTCGTCCGCAACGAAGTCGCCCGCGGCCGCGCGATCATCCCGACCAACATCAACCATCCCGAAACCGAGCCGATGATCATCGGCCGCAACTTCCTGGTGAAGATCAACGCCAACATCGGCAACTCGGCCGTGTCGTCGTCGATCGACGAGGAAGTCGAGAAGATGACGTGGGCGACCCGCTGGGGCGCCGACACGGTGATGGATCTTTCCACCGGCAAGAACATCCACGAGACGCGCGAGTGGATCATCCGCAACTCGCCGGTGCCGATCGGCACCGTGCCGATCTACCAGGCGCTGGAGAAGGTCGACGGCAAGGCCGAGGAGCTCACCTGGGAGATCTTCCGCGACACGCTGATCGAGCAGGCCGAGCAGGGCGTCGACTACTTCACGATCCACGCCGGCGTGCTGCTGCGCTACATCCCGATGACGGCGAAGCGCATGACCGGCATCGTCTCGCGCGGCGGCTCGATCATGGCCAAGTGGTGCCTCGCGCACCACCGCGAGAGTTTCCTGTACACGCATTTCGAGGACATCTGCGAGATCATGAAGGCGTACGACGTCGCGTTCTCGCTCGGCGACGGCCTGCGTCCCGGCTCCGGCTACGACGCCAACGACGAGGCGCAGATGGGCGAGCTCGCCACGCTCGGCGAGCTGACGCAGATCGCGTGGAAGCACGACGTGCAGGTGATGATCGAGGGCCCGGGCCACGTGCCGATGCACCTGATCAAGCACAACATGGACGAGCAGCTGCAAGCTGTGCGGCGAGGCGCCGTTCTACACGCTGGGCCCGCTCACCACCGACATCGCGCCCGGCTACGACCACATCACCAGCGCGATCGGCGCGGCGATGATCGGCTGGTACGGCACCGCGATGCTCTGCTACGTGACGCCGAAGGAGCACCTCGGCCTGCCGAACAAGGCCGACGTCAAGGACGGCATCATGGCCTACAAGATCGCCGCGCACGCGGCCGACCTCGCCAAGGGCCATCCGGGCGCGCAGATCCGCGACAACGCGCTGTCCAAGGCGCGCTTCGAGTTCCGCTGGGAGGACCAGTTCAACCTCGGCCTCGATCCGGACAAGGCGCGCGAGTTCCACGACGAGACGCTGCCGCAGCACGGCGCCAAGCTCGCGCACTTCTGCTCGATGTGCGGCCCGCACTTCTGCTCGATGAAGATCACCCAGGACGTGCGCGAGTACGCGGCGAAGCAGGGCGTCTCCGACGAGGAGGCGCTCAGGAAGGGCATGGAGGTGAAGGCGGTGGAGTTCGTGCAGAAGGGCGGCGAGATCTACAGCCGCGCGTGAGCTGCAATCGCACGCGAGCGCCGCGCAGCGCTCACGCGCGTTTTCTCCCCGGCTTGCGGCGCGCGACGGCTGCCGTGGTCCTGGGATGCGCATTCGGCGTCGCGAGGTCGCGCGCTATCTCCTCGTGCAGCCACGCGCGCAGCCGCGCGAGCTTCGGCGATTGCGCGAGGCGCGGCGGATAGACGAGGTAGTAGCGGTTGGTCGACGGTACCTCGACGTCGAACAGGCGCACCAGCAACCCGTTCTGGATGTCGTTGCCGATGAGCGAGCTTCGCGCGAGCGCGATGCCCTGACCGTCGACGGCGGCCTGCATCAGGTGCGACGCATCGTTGAAGATCGGTCCGCGGACCGGCTCGGGCCAGTCGAGGCCGGCGGCGCGAAACCACGGCTGCCAGAACTCGTTGTCCGAGCGCAACAGCAGATAGCGCGAAATCTCGGCCGGACGCGTCGGCAGCCGCCCACCGCCCAGCCGCGGACTGCACACCGGATAGTAGACGTCGTCCAGCAGGTGTTCCGACACCACGCCCGGATAGTTGCCCCCGCCATAACGGAGCGCGGCCTCGACGTCGTCACGCCTGAAGTCGGCGAGGGCGACGCTGGCGCGCACGTCGAGATCGATGTCGGGATTCGCGGCGAGGAAGCGGCCGATGCGCGGCAGCAGCCAGCGCGCGGCGAACGAGGGCATCACGCTGACGCGAAACTGCCGCGGATTGTTGTGTTCGGTGATCTCGCGCACGGCCTCCGCGAGGTCGGCGAGCGCGGCGCGCACGCGGCCGGCGAAGCGCTCGCCTTCGTCGGTGAGGCGGATGCCGCGGCCCGCGCGCTCGACCAGGCGCACGCCCAGATCCTCCTCGAGCCCCTTCAGCTGATGGCTGATGGCGCCGTGCGTGACGTGCATCGCCTCGGCCGCGCGCGTCAAGCTGCCGGTGCGCGCGACCGCCTCGAGCGCCCGCAGCGCCTGCATGGGGGGAATTCGCGCATCCACGTTGGGGGGGTTTATGTGAATATTACTAACGGATAGCGGCGAATATAAATCGATTGTCCGTCGCCGTCCACCTGCCTAGACTGCCTGCTACGCCGTCCAGCTACAGGAGACTCAACATGGCAGCCGAGCTCACATTTACCCCCGGTCGCGTCCCCGGAATCGCGAAGGCGCCGCGATCCATGACAGCACGCAGCGCCACCGCGGCGCAGGCGCTGCCGCCGTGCGCGCCCGAGGAGGCACTCCCGCCGATGACCGCCCGCCAGCGCGAAGCGCTGGCCGCGCTGATCCACACGCCGGCCGGCGAAGCGCGCGCGCGCTTCTTGCGCGACCGCGCCGGCGCGGGCATCGTCTTCGCCGTCGTGACCGCGTCCGCGCTTGCCTGGACGCTGGCGATCGCCGTCGCGCTGGTGCCCGAGCTTCGGATCGCGCGTGCCGCCGATCTGCCGTGCGTGGTCATGCCGCACCTGGCCATGCCGCACGTGGCCATGCCGCACGTGGTCGAGGGACGGGTGGCACCGGCGTGAGGCCGTGCGCGCGCTGCCCGCAGGGGGCGCGCGCCGGCATTAGCCGACCAGATCGTCCTCGACGCGCACGATGCGGACGATGTAGCCGCCGGACTTCTCGTCGCGGTCGAGCGCGAGCTCGCCGCGGCGCGCGGCTTCCTCGAGCAGCGCGTTGAACGAGCGAAAGCCGTAATACGATTCGTTGAAACCGGGCTTGCGGCGCTTCAGCGCCTGCTTGACCATCGAGCCCCAGATCTTCTCCTCGGCCCCGCGCTCGGAGAGCAGCGCGTCGACCGTCTCGACGACGAGCTCCACGGCCTCGTCGCGCCGCTCGTCCTCGCTGCGCGGCGCCGCCGCCGCGCCGTCGCCGTTGGCCGGCGCTTTCGCCGCAGCCGCAGGCGCCGCCTCGGCCGCCGCCTCCGGCGCCTTGCGCCCGGCGCGCGCCTTCGGCGCGGCCGCGCCCTTGGTGGCGCGCCGGGTCGCGGCCTTGCGCTTTTCGCGGACGAGGTCGTCGTAGTAGATGAACTCGTCGCAGTTGGCGATGAGCAGGTCCGACGTCGAGTTCTTGACGCCGACGCCGATCACCGTCTTGGCGTTCTCGCGCAGCTTGGACACCAGCGGCGAGAAATCGGAGTCGCCGCTGATGACGACGAACGTGTCGACGTGCGACTTGGTGTAGCAGAGGTCGAGCGCGTCGACGACCATGCGGATGTCGGCCGAATTCTTGCCCGACTGCCGGACGTGCGGGATCTCGATCAGCTCGAACGACGCCTCGTGCATCGGCGCCTTGAACGCCTTGTAGCGCTCCCAGTCGCAGTACGCCTTCTTGACGACGATGCTGCCCTTGAGCAGCAGGCGCTCCAGCACCTTCCCGATGTCGAACTTCTCGTAGTTGGCGTCGCGCACGCCGAGCGCGATGTTCTCGAAATCGCAGAACAGCGCCATGTTGGTTACGTCGGGAGGATTGGCCATGCAGGTGCTCCGGTGGTCGCGGACGCGCGGCCCCCACGATAGCACCGGGGCGGGCGCGAGCGTCCGGCGCGCTACACTCCGGCGTTCGCCACGTGACCGCCGCCATGACCGAGCCTCCCCTCTCGCCCCTGGAAGCCCGCGTTGTCGGCGTGCTCGTGGAAAAGCAGCGCACGGTGCCCGACACGTATCCGCTGTCGCTCAACGCGATCGTCGCCGGCTGCAACCAGAAGACGAGCCGCGAGCCGATCATGAGCGTGACCGACGCGGACGCGCAGGCGACGATCGACGCGCTCAAGGCGCGGTCGCTGGTCGTCGAGTCGAGCGGCGGGCGCGTGATGCGTTACGCGCACAATGTCGAGCGGGTGCTCGGCGTGCCGGCGCAGTCGGTCTCCCTGCTCGCGGTGCTGATGCTGCGCGGACCGCAGACCGCCGGTGAGCTGCGCATCAACTGCGACCGCCTGCATCGCTTCGCCGACATCTCGGCGGTCGACGGCTTTCTGCACGAGCTCGCGGGACGCGCGGCGGGCGCGCTGGTCGTCGAGCTGCCGCGCGCGCAGGGCACGCGCGAGACGCGCTGGGCACATCTCATGTCGGGCGCGCCGGCGGAGGCCGCGTCCCCGGCCCACGCCATTGCGTCGGCCGACGCCCCGGAAGCACCAGCGCTGTCTTCGCTGCGCGACACCGTCGCCGCCCTGCAGGCGGAAGTGGACGCGCTCAAGCGCGCGCTCGCCGCGCTCCGCGAGGACCTCGGACGGACGCGCTGACCGTTCAACGCAGCCCGAGGGTGCGATCGACGGACACCTTTCCCGGCCCGTAGACGGCGAGGACGAGCAGCAACGCACCCCACAGCACGTGATCCTTCAGTCCGGCCGGACTGAGGTCGGGGTACGAGATCGCAGCGACCGCGTTGACGAAGAAGAGTCCGAGCGCAGCGGCACGGCTGGACAGGCCGAGGATCAGAAGCGTCGAGAAGCCGAGCTCGCCGGCGGTGGCCATCACCGCCGCCACGTGCGGGGACAGCACCGGCACCTGGTACTCGTTCTCGAACAGCGCGATCGTCGAATCCCAGCGCGAGAGCTTGAGCCAGCCGGACACGAGGAAGACCTTGCCGACGTAGAGGCGCATCGCGAGGCCGGCGAGCGGTTGCAGCTTGTCGAGCAGCGCGGCGAAGCCTTCGTAGAGCCGCAGCAGGCTGCCCCTGGACGCGCGCGGCGCGTCGGCGGTGTCGGCGATCGAGGACATGGACTGCCTCCTTGGATTGGGGTCGGGGTTAGTCGCGGGCCGGCCGTCGAAACTGTCACGCGGGCGGCGCGACCGCAGCGACGGTGCCCGTGGCGATGTGGGCGCGGAGCGCCGCGCCAAGGTCGAACGCGGGTTCGGCGGCCAGCGCCGCGTCGATCGCCTCGGCCAGGCGTGCGCCCGCGCCCAGGGCGGCGAGCCACGCGCGCTCGCCGGCGGCGAGCGGCTCCAGGGCGACGCCGTCGCGATCGCGCCGCACGAGGACCGCTCCGCCACCCTCGTCGAGGTCGATGCGCTCGTCGCCGGCGCGATCCGGCTGGTTGGCGCGCCAGATGCGCAGGACCGGATACGGGGACGCGACGATCCGGCAGGACGGATCCAGCGCGAGGCGGACCTCCGGCAGGCGTTCGGGCGCGACCGTCGCGAGCGCGGCGAGCACCGCGTCGGGCACGCGCGGCGCGTCGGCCGCGCGGCTGGCCTCGTCGATCGCCCACTCGAGCCGCGCGACGTCCGGCAGGTACGGCAGGTCAGACGCCGGCGTCGTAGCGCGCGAGAAAGTCGCCGAAGCGATCGCCGTAGACGTTGAGGTCGCCCGATACCGGCGGATGCGCGGCGACGAAGTGGTCGACCGCGGCGTGGAAGAAGGCCGCGCCGGTCAGCCGCCTGGCCACCGGGTAGCTGGCGGGGAGCGCGCCGCGGTAGTTCGCGCGCCCGTTGCCGCGATAGATCGCCATGCGGATGTCGGCACCGCCCTCCGGCCCGGGCTGGGCGAGGCGCGCGGCGAACGCCCGCTGGAGCTCACGCAGCGACGGCATTGCGCGCCCCGAGCAGCTGCTGCGCCGTTCGCGCCTCGCGTTCCAGCACCGCGAAGGCGGGAATGTCAGTGTCCCACTCGATCAGCGTCGGCCGCGGGCCGATGCGCGCGAGCGTGCGGGCGATACAGCGCCCAGACGTCCGCGGCGACCGGCGCGCCATGCGTGTCGACCAGGATGTCGCCGCGGGCGTCGAAGCCCGCGAGGTGGTATTCGACGACGGCCGCCGGTGGAATCGCGGCGATGTAGGCGTCGGCGTCGAAGCCATGGTTGACCGCGTTCACGTGGACGTTGTTCACGTCGAGCAGCAACCCGCAGCCGGTGCGGCGCGCAACGCCGGCGACGAACTCGGCCTCCGTCATCGTCGCTTCGGCGAAGGCCGCGTAGGCGGACACGTTCTCGACGGCGATCGTGCGCCCCAGCAGGTCCTGCACGCGGGCGACCCGCGCGCAGACGTGGTCGAGCGCTTCGTCGGTGTACGGCAGCGGCAGCAGGTCGTTGTAGTGGCGGCCGTCCACGCTGCTCCAGCACAGGTGCTCGGAGACCTGCGCGGGTTCGACGCGGGCGATCAGCCGCTTCAGCTTGGCGAGATGGTCGCGGTCCAGCGGGTCGGTGGCGCCGAGCGACATGCCGACGCCGTGCAGCGACAGCGGGTAGTCGCCGCGCACGCGAGCGAGCGCGGCCAGCGCCGGACCGCCGTCGACAAAGTAGTTCTCGCTGTGGACTTCGAACCACGGCAGGGCAGGACGCGTCGCGATGACTTCGCGCACGTGCGGCGCGCGCAGCCCGACGCCGGCGGCGACGGGGAGGCTCGGGGAGGACGACATTCGGAGGGAAGCGATCCGGCAGCGGGTTGCGCCCGGGCAGGCGCCAAGCGGAATTCCGGGCGGCGGCGGCGGACCCGGGAAGCGCCGGGAAACGCGCTTCCCGCCGATGCCGGCCCCGCCCGGGGCGCCGTCCTACATCTTGGGCGCCATCGCCTTGCCGCCCATCGAGTCGCACGTGCCCTTGGCGACGTACTTCCACTCGTACGGATCGTGGTCGACCTTCGCGCCTTCGCCGGCGCATGCGTGCTTCGACGTGCCGCAGTCGTTCTGGCCGGCCTTGGCGACGCCGTAGCATTTCTCCTGCCCCGCCTTGGGCGTGACGGGACCGGCGGCCGCGGTCGCGGCGATGCCGAGGGCAAGGATGCCGGCCAGCGCGGCCTGGATCGTGGCTTGGTGATTCATGGTGTCTCCTGTGCGTGAAAGATGATGTCCGGGAAGGGCGACGGCCCGTCCGTCACTATGGTCGGACCGACGGCGACACCCTTACGCTAATTCGTCCGGCCGTCCGCATTGGTTACGCCAGCGGCGCCATTTCGCCCAGCACCGTCGGGATCAGCTCGGCGACCGTCGGATGGATGTGGACGGCGCGGCGGATCGCCGTGTACGGCGCACCGGCGTTCATCACGTCGACGAGGCAGTGGATCGCCTCGTCGGCCTCGATGCCCAGCAGCGCCGCGCCGAGGATCGACCGGCTGTCGGCGTCGACCAGCACCTCCATGAAGCCCTGCGTCTCGCCGCGCTCGCGCGCGCGGCCGACGCGTGCCATGTCCCGGCGTCCCACCAGCACCCGCCGGCCCGAGGCGCGCGCTTGTGCCTTGGTCATGCCCGCGCGGGCGAGCGGCGGGTCGGTGAACAGGGCATAGACGGGGATGCGGTCGGACACGCGCCGCGACTCGCCGTCGAGCAGATTGGCCGCGACGATCTCGTAGTCGTTGAAGGACGTGTGCGTGAACGCACCGCGGCCGTTGACGTCGCCGAGCGCGAACACGCCCGGCACGCTGGTGGCGAGGAAGTCGTCGACGACGATGTACCCCTTGGCGTCGGTGCGCACGCCGGCGCGGTCGAGCCCGAGGTCGTGCGTGTTCGGCGCGCGGCCGACGGCGAGCAGCAGGTGCGACCCGGCGATCTCCCGCGGCTCGCGCTCGCAGCGCACCTGCACGGCCGACGCCGCCGTCGCAGGGCGTCGCCGCCAGGCACTGCGCGCCGGTGCGCACCTCGATCCCCTCGGCCTCGAGGATCGCCTGCACGGCGGCGGACACGTCGGGGTCCTCGCGCGCGACCAGGCGCGGCGCCATCTCACCACCGTCACGCGGGCCCCGAAGCGCCGGTACATCTGCGCGAACTCGAGGCCGATGTAGCTGCCGCCGATCACGATCAGGTGATCGGGCAGGCGGTCGATCTCCATCATCCGCGTGCTGGTCAGGTACGCGATCCGATCGAGGCCGTCGATGGGCGGCACCGCGGGACGCCCGCCGGTGTTCACGAAGATCAGCGGCGCCGACAGCGTGCGCTCGCCCACGGCCACCGAATCCGGCCCGGTGAAACGCGCATGGCCCTGGACGACGGCGACGTTCGCCGTGCCGCGCAGCCACGCCTCGACGTTGCCGCGTCGATTCCGCGACGATCGCGTCCTTGCGCGCCTTGACCCTGCCCCATGTCGACGCGCACGCCGCCGGCGAGATCGACGCCGAAGCGCGCGGCATCGCGTGCCACGTGCGCCGCGCGCGCGCTCGCGATCAGCGTCTTGGTCGGAATGCAGCCGTTGTTGACGCAGGTGCCGCCGAACCGGCTGCGCTCGATGATCGCGACGCGCCGTCCGGCACCGGCGAGCCGCACGGCGAGCGCCGGCCCGGCCTGCCCGGTGCCGATCACGATCGCGTCGAAAGCCTCGGGCATCACCTGGCGTCTCCTCACGAGCGTTCGATTGGAACCGATATCACGACGCTGCGCCAGCGGGGCGCTGGCGCAGCGCCGGCATGGCGCTTACGCGGCCCGCGCTGCCTGCCATTGTGCATACGTCTGGCGGCGCTCAGGATCGCTGGCCGGCGGGCCCGGCCTGCGTCGCGCCCGCCCGGGTGGCGATCATCGCCGCGGCGATCGCGAGCGCCATCGACGCCATGGCGATCCAGGCGTAGGGAAACAACAGCGGCATGCCGACGAGGATCAGCCCGTCGTTGCCGCCGGGGATCAGCAGGCTGCCCCACCCCATCAGCACGCCGCTCGCGAAACAGCGCGCAAGGCGGGCCCCGGTCACCGGCGTGCTGCCGAAGCGGCGCGCAGTCAGGCCGCCGGCGAGCGCGCCGGCGAACAGCGCGAACATCAGCAGGCCGCGCGGCAGCAGGTCGTGCGGCCTGCCCCGCGCAACGTCGGCGAGCGCCTCCGTGTACGCCCACGGACCGGCGAGCAGCATCATGAAGAAGAACGTGATGCCGATCACCGCGGTCGCGGCGCCGGGCGACCATGCCCGGCGGGCGAGCGCGCACGTCAGGTCCGGGGCCGGCGCCGCCGTGCCTTCTTCGCGGCGCTGCCCGCGCTGCTCGACGAAGAGCCACGCCGCGGCGGCAAGCGCGAGGACGACGGCGATCCGCGCTCCCGCGCCGAGCACCGCGGAGCCATCCGCAAGCGCCCTGGGCACCATCGGCATGAACAGGGCGCCCACGCTCGCACAGCCGGCGAAGAAGCCGACCGGCACGAGCACGTACGACCATTCGCCGTTGCCGAAGCGCGCGATCGCGCCGAAGACGCAGGCGCGGCCGACGAACGCACCGAGGCCGAGCAACGCGCCGCCGACGATCGTCCACGCGCTCACCGCGTAGCCGCCGGGCATCCGCGGCAGCGCGCCTTGCGCCTGCGCGGCCAGCAGTCCCGCGAGCACCCACAGCGACGCGGCGAGCATCGCGCCAAGCCGCGTGAAGCGTCGCTTGCTCACCGCCTCGTCGACGGCAGCGACCATGCACGTCGCGCCGCGCTGGATCGCGAAGCCCATGAGGGCGGCGAGCAGCGCCGCGGCCGCAAACGGAAGTCCTGCGATCACGAGGTTCATGGCGCGGTCGTGCGACGGGCGAGGACGTCGGGGAAGGCGTGGGATCGGGACGGGAAACGGCGCGCGGCGCCGCTTCCCGCGACCTTACATCACGTTCTTCGCCATCGTCTCCGGCTTCCTGTCGTTGACGATGTCGGCGATCGTCAGCGTCACGACCGTCGTGCCTTCGTTCTTCCACCAGTGCATCGTGCCCAGGAACTCGCGCGAGATGTCGCCGGCCGTGTGCTTGATCGGCACGAGGCACTTGCTGCTGTTCTCGTAGATCGTGCCGGTGTTGACCATGATCAGCGCCGGGCGGTCTGCATGCGAATGCAGCGGGACGATGCCGCCGGGCTGGATCTGCATCGCGCGAAAGCGCAGGCGGCGCAGGTCGAGGTGCACGTTCTCCTTCGACAGGTCGACCGACGACAGCTCCTGCTCGGTGACGCCGACGGGCGCGGTCGGCGCGGCGGACAGGGCGTTGGCGCCGACCTTGTCGGCCGGGCATTCACCGGCGAGCGCGGGCGCCGCGAACAGCGACACGACGGCTGCGGCGAGGATCGAGCGGGCGGCACGGCCGCGGATGGGGTGGATCATTGCAGTCTCCTTGATTGAGGTGAATCGATCGGTGAACGTTGCGGCGCGAACGCATCGCGCCTGCGTCAGTGGTCGGATGCGCGTTCGATTGCTTACTCGATTCAGCGCGTCCTGCCGGCGAAGCCGTCGATGCCCTGCGCGAGCTTCGGCTCGGGACTGCGCCGGCGTCGTGGATGATGACGCCTTCGATCGGATCGACCGGCTTCGCCACGGCGCGCGCTCGATGCATGCGCATCGTGTCGGCGTAACCCGCCTGCCAGCGCGCGCGAATGCCGCCGGGCGTGAAGTCGATGTCCTTGGTGTGATCCTCGCCGTCGACGAGGGCGCGATGAGGCGCACCACGTGCATCGTCGTGCCGCAGCCCCAGCCGGCGAGCTCGCGCACCTCGATCGGTGTCGCGTGCTTGCTCGCGGCAGCTGCTTGGACAGCTCGCGGATGACGTGGCGCAGGTGATGGATCTGCTTCTGCCGCGCGATGTGGCTGCGCGCGCGGCTCGCGTACTGGATGTCCTTCTGCCGGCCCATCACCTGCCACAGCGTCTCCGGCTCCGGGCCTTCCGGGTTCCACATGTGCACGGTGAAGATGACCGAATCGCGGCGCGGCTTGTCGTCGAGCACCGCCTCGATCGGCGTGTTGGAATAGATGCCGCCGTCCCAGTACGGATCGCCGTCGATGCGCACCGCCGGGAACGCGGGCGGCAGCGCGCCGGAGGCGAGCACGTGGTCGAGATGCACGGCCTCGTCGCGGCTGTCGAAATAGCGCATCTCGCCGTTGCGCACGTTGACGGCGCCGACGGTGAGCCGCGTGTGCACGGTCGGCGATGCGCTCGAGGTCGACCAGGTCGGCCAGCGTCGTCGCGCAGCGGCGCGGTCGAGTAGTACGCCGGCGCGCTCGACGCCGAGCGGCGAGTGCGATGCCGAGCCACGCCAGCGGGTTCGGCACGAAGAAGCCGGAATGCCGAGGCTGACCGTCGTCAGGTTGGCCGCCATGTTGGCATGCCCGTGCAGAAGCGCAGGAAGTCGCTGCCGCCGCGCTGCTCGACGCGCGACCAGAACTCGCGCAGCTCGCGCGAGCCGGTTGCTCGGGCGTGTTGCCGGCGATGAGCGCCGCGTTGATCGCGCCGATCGACGTGCCGATCACCCAGTCGGGCTCGATGCCCGCCTCGTGCATCGCCTCGTACACGCCGACCTGGTAGGCGCCGAGCGCGCCGCCGCCCTGCAGCACGAGCACCGACCTGTCCGGGCAGCGCTCGCGCGCATGCGTGCGCGCCTTGCCGTTGCCGGACTGCGCCGCTTCGTCGTCGTGGTCATCGGAGTCCTCCGCGTCGAATGCCGGACGGTCTTCGCTGCAGTCGGCGCGGCCGCGTCATTGCGCCGTCCAGCCGCCGTCGACGGGAATGATGGCGCCGGTGATCGAGGCGGCGGCGTCGCTGGCAAGGAAAGCAGCGAGCGCAGCGATCTCGCTCGACCTGCACGAACTTCTTGGTCGGCTGCGCGTGCAGCAGCACGTCGTTGATGACCTGCTGCTCGGTGAGCCCGCGCGCCTTGGCGGTGTCGGGGATCTGCTTCTCGACGAGCGGCGTCCAGACGTAGCCCGGGCAGATGGCGTTCATCGTGATGCCCTGCTGGCGCGACTTCGAGCGCCACCGTCTTGGTCAGCCCCGCGATGCCGTGCTTGGCCGCGACGTACGCCGACTTGAAGGGGCTCGCGACGAGCGCATGCGCGGACGCGATGTTGATGATGCGGCCCCACTTCTTCGCCTTCATCGCCGGCAGCGCGAGGCGGATCGTGTGGAACGATGCGGAGAGGTTGAGGGCGAGGATCGGGTTCCATTGCGCCGACCGGAAACTCGTCGATCGGCGCGACGTACTGGATGCCGGCGTTGTTGACGAGGATGTCGACGGCGCCGAATTCGTCGATGGCCTTGCCCATCATCGCCTCGATCGGCGTCCTGCCTGCGACATGTCGGCGCCGTCGTAGCGCACCGTGACGCCGGTGCTTCGACTCGAGGCCGCGCGCGCAGCGTCTCGATTTCGGCGGCGTCGCCGAAGCCGTTGAGGACGACGTTGGCGCCCTGCGCGGCGAACGCCGTGGCGATTCCCAGCCCGATGCCGCTCGTCGATCCGGTGACGAGCGCTGTTTTTCCCTTGAGCATGAAGTGCTCCCTGGAAGGCTGAGTTGAAAAGGTTGGGGCCGCGGTCGCGCCGAAACCTGGCGGAGACGCCGGCGAGCTTCGCCGGCGGCCGTTCGGAGAGCGCGGGCGGCCCCGATCGCTGGCGTAGTCACGACCTGACGCAAAACTTACCGGCCTCCCGCAACGCCGCAGAGCATCCCCCGCGTAAGCCGTCGCCGCCTGAACGACCAACGCGGATCGTGCGAACGCCGGACCCTCACGTAAGACCGGCCTGCGTCAAGCGGGAGCCGCATGGACGAGCCAAGACCATTGCGATCATCGGCGGCGGCTTCGCCGGCACGACGCTCGCTGCGCGCGCTCGACGGCAGGCTGCCGCGCGGCTACGAGCTCGCTGCTGATCAGCGAGGAGAGCTACACGACGTTCAACCCGATGCTGCCCGAAGCGCTCGGCGCGTCGGTGTTTCCCGAGCAGGTGGTCGCGCCGATCCGCCAGATGCTGCGCGCACGCCCGCTTCGTCATGGGTCGCGTGACGGCGCGTCGATCCCGTCGCGCCGCACGCTGACGTGCGTCGACGCTGGCCGGCGAGCGAACGATCGAGCCTAACGAGCACCTCGTGCTCGCCTTCGGCAATCGCGCGCGCCTCGACCTGCTGCCCGGCCTCGCGCGAGCACGCGCTCGCCGCTCAAGACCGTCGGCGACGCGATGCACATCCGCAACATGGTGCTGCGCCGCGTCGCGCGCATCGAGCTCGAGAGCCGACGCCGACATCCGGCGGCGGCTCGGCCACTTCGTGGTCATCGGCGGCGGCTTTTCCGGCGTGGAGACCGCGGGCGAGCTCGTCGATTGCCTGCGCGGCATCCGCCGCTACTATCCGCGCGGTCGCGCCGGACGAGCTCAAGGTCACGCTGCTGCAGGACCTGCCGCGACTGCTGCCCGAGCTGTCGGAGCGCCTCGGGCGCAGCGGCGCACGCGTCGCTCGCAGCGCGCGGCGTGGACGTGCGGGTCGGCGCGCGCGCGACGCGCGTCGGCGAACGAGGCGTGATGCTCGCGGCGGCGAATTCCTCGCCGCCGGCACGGTGATGTGCACGATCGGCACGCGGCCCAACCCGCTGGTCGAGCGGATGCCGCTGCCGACGGAGCGCGGAAGGATCGTCGTCAACGCCGATCTGTCGGTGCGCGACACGCCGGGCGTGTGGGCGATCGGCGACTGCGCGCTGGTCCGCAACGCGGCCGACAACGCGATCGCGCCGCCGACGGCGCAGTTCGCGGTGCGCCGAGGCGAAGTGCGCTCGCCGCGCAACCTGCTCGCCGCGCTCGCGAACCGGCCCACGCGCGCCTTCGCGCACCGGTCGCGCGGGTCGATGGCGGCGATCGGCCGCCGCAAGGGCGTCGCCGACGTCTTCGGCGTCCCGCTGTCCGGCCTTCCGGCGTGGCTGCTGTGGCGCGCCTACTATCTGTCGCAGATGCCGACGCTCGGCCGCAAGGTGCGCATCTTCGTCGAGTGGACGTGGGGGATGTTCTTCCCGAACGACATCACGCACCTGCGCTTCACGCGCAGCGAGGAGCTGGACCACCCGGCCGTGCCGCCGCCGCCCGCGGCCGCCGGCCCCGCCGCCGCGCTACACTAGCCCTCCCGCTTACCGCATGAGGTGCGCCATGGGACTGCTCGACGGATTGCTGGGTCAGGTGATGGGCGGCATGCCGGCGGGCGCACAGGCGCCGACGGGCATGCAGAACCCGATGGGCACGCAGGCGCAGAACCCGCTGCTGCAGATCGTGCTCGCCATGCTGCAGCAGAACGGCGGCCTGTCGGGCGTGCTCGGCAAGATGCAACAGGCCGGCTACGGCGCGCAGGCCCAGTCGTGGATCGGCACCGGCCAGAACATGCCGATCGATCCCGGCGCGCTGTCGCAGATCTTCGGCCACGGCCAGCTCGGCCAGCTCGCGCAGCAGTTCGGGCTGTCGCCGGACGCCGCGTCCGGCGGAGTGGCACAGATGCTGCCGCAGGTCATGGACCAGATGACGCCGCAGGGACAGATCCCCGAGAACCACGGCGATCTCGTCAACCAGGCGCTCGCGATATTGCGCGAGGGCCGCGGCGCGTAAGGCCGTCCCGGGAAGCGCCGGGGCGGCGTCAGCTGCGAAAGCCGGGAATCGCCTTCGCGCCCGGCCGCCCGAGGCGCTCGCGCACCAGGTCGATCGCGGCGCGCAGCGTGTAGACGTCCTGCGCGTACCAGCCGGACAGCTTGGCGCCGGTGACCTCGGACTCGATGGCGTCGAGGCGCTCGACGTAGTCCTGGACGCGCGCCGGGTCGCCGGCCGATACGATCTCGTGCTCGAGCGCGCTCAGCTTCGCGTACAGCGCCGCGATCCGGGACCGTGGCCTGTAGGAGATGAGGTTGGGCAGGAAGCGCAACGCCGGTACCAGCACCGCGACGATCGGGATCAGGTAGACGAGCATCCGGTCGGCCAGGTTCGCCACCCAGAACGGCAGATAGCGCCGCAGGAAGGGCTTGCCCGTCTTGTAGAAGCGCGTGGCCTCGTCGGAGAGCGGGAACTCCTGCCCCTGCGGATTCGGAAACCGGCCGGCATCCGAGAGCAGCGTCTGGCCGCCGTTGATCTCGGATGCGGCGTCGAGGAACAGGTACATGAGCGCCGGATGCAGGTCGGCGCGGACGAGCAGGTTCGCCGTCACCGCGACCGTGTCGACGTCGTGATCGGGAAGGTCGGTGCGGATGTCGATCAGGCCGCGCGGAATGGTAAGCGCCGTCGCGTAGGCCTTCTGGCGCGCGATCGCGCGCGCATGCACCAGGTTGACGAGACGGACGTCGGGACGGCGCACCAGCTCGCCGATCACCGGCGCCGTGACGCCGGCGATCAGGATCGCGGCGTCGATCGTTCCCATGGCCAGCGCCGAGGAAGCCTCCTCGGCGGAGAGCGGCTGCAGGCTGGTGTCGCGCGAATCGATGCCCGTCGTGTCGAGCAGCATCCGCGCCAGCGGTTGCGTGCCGCTGCCGTCGGCGCCGATCGCGATCCGCCGCCCGGCGAGATCGCGGAGATCCCGCGGCGCCGTCGGCTTGTCGCGCGCGAAGATCCAGATCGGTTCGAGATAGAGCGCGCCCAGCGACGCGATCGGCGAATCGGAATCCTCGGGCAGCGGGGGCGCGATGCCACCCTGCACGAAGGCGGCATCCACCGTACCGGCCTCGAGCCGCTTCAGGTTTTCCACGGCACCCTGCGACGGCCGCAGCTCGAGCGTCACGCCGTTGCGCGCGAAAAACACCTGGTAGCGTTTCGCATAGCGCTCGTAGGCGCCGCCCGGCGCACCGGTTGACAGGGCGAGGCGCTTGGGCGGCGCCTCGCTCACGAATCGGGACGTCACGACGAAGGCGAAAAGGACGAGGAGCAGCAGCGGCAGCCCGATGCGCAACACGTCGCTTCGCTCCAAATGCTTGTTGTCGAGCCGTTCCATTTGGCACCGCCGCGCCGGGCGGCGTCCTCCGGTGATCGCGCCCGCGACCCGCGGCGTTCGCGGCCCGTATGGTAATCGACCGGCGGCAGCGTATCGCACGGTTCATGCGACAATTCCGCGCCACCCCTTCCGCAGCCGCTCCCCGCGCCTTGGATCATCCGTCGCTCATCGTCGCCCTCGTCCTGGGCATCGTCGAGGGCCTCACCGAGTTCCTGCCCGATTTCCTCGCACCGGCCACCTGATCGTCGCCGGGTCGCTGCTCGGCTACACCGGCGAGCAGGCGAAGGTGTTCGAGATCGTGATCCAGGCCGGCGCGATCCTCGCGGTGTGCTGGGAGTTCCGCGCGCGCCTGGTCGCGGCGTCCGGCGCGGCCTGTCTCCGACCCGCCGCGCGCAGCGCTTCGCCGTCAACCTCGTCGTCGCCTTCATTCCGGCGGCGGTGCTCGGGCCTCGCGTTCGGCAAGGCGATCAAGGCGCGCGCTGTTCGCGCCCGTGCCGGTCGCGCTGCGCGTTCATCGTCGGCGCGTTCGTCATCCTCTGGGTCGAGCGGCGGCAGCAGCGCACGCCAGGCAGCGGTGCGCATCGACGACGTCGACGACATGCGCTGGACCGACGCGCTCAAGGTCGGCCTGCGCGCAGGCGTTCGCGCTCATTCCCGGCACGTCGCGCTCCGGCGCGACGATCATCGGCGGGATGCTGTTCGGGCTGTCGCGCCGCGCGGCGACCGAGTTCTCGTTCTTTCTCGCGATCCCGACGCTGTTCGCCGCCTGCGGCTACGAGCTCGTCAGGAACCGGGCGCTGCTCGTCGCGCCGCCGACCTGCCGGCGTTCGGCGTCGGGCTTCGTCGCGGCGTTCGTCGTCGGCGTTCCTGTGCGTGCGCTGGCTGATCCGCTACGTGAGCCGCCACGACTTCGTGCCGTTCGCCTGGTACCGGATCGCGTTCGGTGCGCTGATCCTGGTCACCGCGTACGCGGGCGTCGTGCGGTGGGATTGAAGCGGTCGACGCCCCGCGTCGCAGCGCGGCGGGCGCCACGACCCGTGGGCCGGGCCGCTGTGCGCGGTCGCTGGGCGTGCTCGGCTTCTCGTTCAAGGCGATCCTGATCAAGCTCGCCTATGCCGGCGGCGCCGGTCGACGCCGTGACGCTGCTCGCGCTGCGGATGCTCTACTCCGCGCCGTTCTTCCTCGCGATGGCCTGGTGGAGCGGACGCGCGCCGCGGCGCGCCGACCGATCGCGCGCGCCGACTGGCGTGCGCTCGCCGCGCTCGGCTTCATCGGCTACTACCTGTCGAGCCTGCTCGACTTCATCGGCCTCGCAGTACATCAGCGCCTCGCTCGAGCGGCTGGTGCTGTTCCTCTACCCGACGATCGTCGTCGTGCTGTCGGCGCTCTTGCTCGCCCAGCCGATCACCCGCCGCGCCGGTGGCGGCGCTGCTGCTGTCGTACGCCGGCATCGCGCTGGTGTTCTGGCACGACCTGCACGTCGGCGGCGACCTCGCGGCGCCACGCGCTCGGCGGCCGCGCTGGTGTTCGCGAGCGCCGTCGCTGCTACGCGCTGCTACCTCGTCGGCGCCGGCCGGCGTCATCGCGCGCCTCGGCAGCGCGCGCTTCATCGCGTGGGCGATGCTCGCCTCGACGCGTGTTCGTGCTCGTCGCAGTTCGCGCTGACGCGGCCGCTCGCGGCGCTCGCCGCGCCGGCATCCGCGCAGCGGCTCGTCGCTCGCGATGGCGATCGTCTCGCACCGTGCTGCCGACCTGGCTGATCGCCGAATCGATCCGCCGCATGGGCGCGAACACGGCGTCGCTGGTCGGCTCGCTGGGGCCGGTGTTCACCATCGGCTTCGGCGCCGTCCTCCTCGACGAGCCGGTGCTACGCGCTGCAGCTGGTCGGCGCGGCGCTCGTGCTCGGCGGGGTGATCCTGGTGACGCTGCGCCGGGCGCCGGCCGAACGGCGCCCGGGCGCGCGTCCGCGCCGTCGTCGCGGCATGGCGGAGCCGCAGGCGAACTCGCGCGCCTGACGGACGGTCCATCACGATTGCCGGTTCGCCCACGGAGGACCGCCATGGCCCCCGACACGCTCGAACGCCTGCGCCGCGCTCGAGGATCCCGCGCTGCTGCGCCAGCACTGCTACGTCGACGGCGCAGTGGATCGGCGCCGACGACGGCGGCACGATGCCGGTCGTCGATCCCGGCCACCGGCGACGTGCGATCGGCACCGTGCCGATGTTCGGCGCCGGCGGAGACGCGGCGCGCGATCGAGGCCGCCGGCCGCGCGTGGCCGGCGTGGCGCGACGAAGACCGCCAAGGAGCGCTGCGGCGATCCTGCGCCGGTGGTACGACCTGATGCTCGCGCACGCCGACGATCTCGCGCTGCATCCTGACCGCCGAGCAGGGCAAGCCGCTCGCCGAGGCGAAGGGCGAGATCGGCGATCGGCGCCGCGTACGTCGAATGGTTCGCCGAGGAGGCGCAAGCGCATCTACGGCGACGTGATCCCGACGATCGGCAACGACCGCCGCCTCGTCGTCGTCAAGCAGCCGGTCGGCGTGTGCGCGGCGATCACGCCGTGGAACTTTCCCGTCGTCGATGATCACGCGCAAGGTGTCGCCCGGCGCTCGCCGCCGGCTGCACCGTCGTCATCAAGCCGGCCGAGGCGACGCCGTTCTCGGCGCTGGCGCTGGCCGAGCTCGCGCACCGCGCCGGCTTCCCGCCCGGCGTGCTCAACGTCGTCACCGGCGATGCCGCCGCGATCGGCGGCGAGATGTGCGCGAACCCGACCGTGCGCAAGCTGTCGTTCACCGGCTCGACCGAGGTCGGGCGCCTGCTGATGCGGCAGGTCGCGCCGACGATCAAGAAGATCTCGCTCGAGCTCGGCGGCAACGCGCCGTTCATCGTCTTCGACGACGCCGACCTCGACGCCGCCGCCGAAGGCGCGATCGTCTCCAAGTACCGCAACGCGGGCCAGACCTGCGTCTGCGCCAACCGCCTGTTCGTCCAGGACAAGGTCTACGACGCGTTCGCCGCCAAGCTCGCGCGAGCGCGTGCAGCGCGCTGAAGGTCGGCCCCGGCACCGAGGCGGGCGTCACGCAGGGCCCGCTGATCAACGCCGACGCCGTCGCCAAGGTCGAGGAGCACGTCGCCGATGCGACGGCGCAGCGGCGCACGCGTCGTGACCGGCGGCAAGCGGCACGCGCTCGGCGGCACGTTCTACGAGCCGACGGTGCTCGCCGGCGTCACGCCCGGCATGACAGATCTTCCGCGAGGAGACGTTCGGCCCGGTGGCGCCGCTGATCCGTTTCGGGACGACGCCGAGGTCGTCGAGCTCGCCAACCGCACCGAGTTCGGGCTCGCCGTCGTACTTCTACTCGCCGCGACATCGGCCGCATCTGGCGCGTCGCCGAGGCGCTCGAGTACGGCATGGTGGGCGTCAACACCGGCCTCATCACCACCGAGGTCGCGCCGTTCGGCGGCGTCAAGCAGTCGGGCCTCGGCCGCGAGGGCTCGAAGTACGGCATCGAGGAGTACGTCGAGGTGAAGTACGTCTGCTTCGGCGGCATCGACCGCTGAGCTGCCGCCGGCTGACGCCCGTCCGTCGTGACGCGCGGACGAGGCATGCCTGGCGCGCGCGACAGGAGTTCCGCGCCTGGACCCGGCGCGATCGCCGGGCGCGAGAAGGCACGCGGCACGCTACCAGCCGGTCGGCGAGCTTCTTGAGGATGGTGATCGTGCGGTCCTCGACGCAGGTAGCCGCCGGCGACCAGGTCCTTCATCAGCTTGCCGATCATGTCGCGCGACGCGCCGACGCGGTCGGCGATGTCCTGCTGCGTCAGCTTCTCCGGGACGACCTGCTGGCCGTCGACTGCTCGACGGCCAGCGCGTTGAGCAGCCGCACCAGGCGGCCGTAGACGTCGGAGAGCGCGAGGCTCTTGAGGTTCCGGTGGTGACGCGGACGCGGTGGATCAGGCGCTCGATCAGGTGCATCGCGAAATCCGGGTGCGCGAGGATGAAGTCGCGGAACTGCGCGCGGTTGACGACGGCGCAGGTCGTCGGCTCGACGGTGATCACCGATGCCGAGCGCGGCGCGCCGTCGAGCGACATCTCGCCGACGTATTCGCCGGGGCCGTGGAAATCGATGACGAACTCGCGGCCCGCCTCGTTGCTCGCGAACACCTTCACCCGGCCCGACAGGATGATGTACAGCGAGTCGCCGACGTCGCCTTCGTTGATCAGGACGCGTGTTGCGCGGGAACGTGCGCACGACGCCGGTCGCCGCGATGGCGCGCAGCGTGTCCGGCTGCAGCGGGTCGCGGACGCGGTCGGCCGAACGTGCTGCGACGCGGCGCGTTGACCATCGGCGAGCGCGCGGCCGCGCGCGGTATACAGCCGCCCGCGACTGCCGGCGCCGCCGGCCGGCCGTCTAGTCGTAGCTTGCGCAGGTCGTCGATCACCTTGCCGTCGTTCGGCAGCTCGCCCGGCGCGCGGAAGGCGACCTCGCCGCGCAGCTTGGTGACGTCGCGGATCGACGCGACGATCGCCTCGGCGCGCGACGACGCGTTGTCGCGGCACCTCGACGTGCAGCGTCATCCGGTCGTTGCCGTCGGGGTTGTCGACGACGAGCCGCGCGCGCGCGATCTCGGGATGGCGCCTGCACGATCGCCGCGACCTGCGACGGATGCACGAACATGCCCTTGACCTTGGTCGTCTGGTCGGCGCGGCCCATCCAGCCCTTGATGCGCAGGTTGGTGCGCCCGCACGGCGACGACGCCCGGCAGCAGCGCCGACAGGTCGCCGGTGCCGAAGCGGATCAGCGGATAGTCGGCGTTGTAGAGCGTGCGTCACGACCACCTCGCCGACCTCGCCCGGCGGCCACCGGATCGCCGGTGCCCGGGCGCACGATCTCGACCAGCACGCCCTCGTCGACGACGAGGCCCTCGCGCGCCGGCGTCTCGTAGGCGATGCAGCCGAGGTCGGCGGTCGCGTAGGCCTGGTAGCCGTGCGATGCCGCGCGCGACGAACGCGTCGCGCAGGCTCGGCGGGAACGCTTCCGCCGACACCAGCGCCTTCCGTCAGCGACGGCAGCGTCACGCCGAGCTCGTCGGCCTTCTCGAGGATGATCTTGCAGGAACGACGGCGTGCCGACGTAGCCGTCGGCGCCAAGGTCGGCCATCGCCTGCACCTGCTGCTCGGTCTGCCCGGTGCCGCCGGGAAACACCGTGCAGCCGAGCGCGTGCGCGCCGGTCTCGAGCATCGAGCCGGCCGGCGTGAAGTGGTAGGCGAAGCAGTTGTGGACGAGATCGCCCGCGCGAAAGCCGGCCGCGAACAGCGCGCGGGCGAGCCGCCAGTAGTCGGGCGCCGCGCCTTCGGGCTCGTAGATGGGCCCGGGCGAGGCGAACACCGCGGCGCGCCGCGCCCCAGCGTGTCGCCGCGAGGCCGCCGAAGGGGCGCGAGCGCCTTCTGCAGCTCCAGCGAGCTCGCGACTTGCGCGTCACCGGCAGCCGCGCGAGCGCCGCGCGCGACGTCGACCGCCGCGGGATCGACGTCGCGCGAGAAGCGCGGCGAACGCGGGCGCGTGCGCCTTGCGCGTGCGCGATCTGCCGCGGCAGGCGCGCGAGCTGCTCGCGCTCGCGCACCGCCGGATCGCGCGTCTCCAGCGTGTCGAAATGTTCGGCTGCGGTCATCGGCGCACCGTCGGGACGGCCCTTCGGGCCTTTTGGACTTCCCTCCGCGCTGTCGCGCTGCGGGCAATTCGCCCTCGGACGCCCTTCGGCTCATTGGACTTCCCTCCGCGCTGTCGCGCTGCGGGGCAATTCGCCCTCGGGACGGCCCTTCGGGCTCATGCCAGCCAGCGCTTGCGGCGGCGGTAGTGCTTGACGTCGCGGAAGCTCTTGCGGCCCGCGGTGGAAAGACCGAGGTAGAACTCCTTGACGTCCTCGTTGGTCGCGAGCTCGGCGGCGGCGCCGTCCATCACCACGCGCCCGTTCTCCAGGATGTAGCCGTAGTTCGCGTAGCGCAGCGCGACCATCGTGTTCTGCTCGGCGAGCAGGAACGACACGCGCTCCTTCGGCGTTCAGGTCGCGCACGATCTCGAAGATCTCCTCGACGATCTGCGGCGCGAGCCCCATCGACGGCTCGTCGAGCAGGATCATCGTCGGGTGCGCCATCAGCGCGCGGCCGATCGCCGTCATCTGCTGCTCGCCGCCCGACGTGTAGCCGGCGAGGCTGCCGCGCCGCTCCTTGCAGGCGCGGAAAGTAGTGATAGACCTTGCTCGAGCGCGGCGGCGATCTCGCCGCGCGATCCCTTGCGCGTGAACGCGCCGGTGAGCAGGTTCTCCTCGACCGTCAGATGCGGGAAGCAGTGCCGGCCTTCCATCACCTGGCACACGCCCATGCGCACGAGGTCGTTCGGCGTGAGCTTGTCGACGCGCTTGCCCGCGAACTCGATCGTGCCCTTGGTCACTTCGCCGCGCTCGGCGTGCAGCAGGTTCGAGATCGCCTTGAGCGTCGTCGTCTTGCCGGCGCCGTTGGCGCCGAGCAGCGCGACGATGCCGCCTTCGGGCACGTCGAGCGACACGCCCTTCAGCACGAGGATCACGTGGTCGTAGATCACCTCGATGTTGTTGACCGACAGGTAGGCGGCCGGCGCGGATTGCGGCGTGGCGCTCATGTCGACTGCCTTGTCATACGTGTGCTCCGGGAGCGGGCGGCATGCCCGCGCGGCTTCAGCGTTCAGCCGCCCGCGCAGGCACGCCGCCCGCTGCCCGGAGCAAGGCCGACGGATCAGCCTTCCTTGCCGCAGTCGCGCGGCGTGATGTTCTTCTCCGCGGCGTACTTGGCGGCGGCTGTCCTCGACCATCTTGCGCACCAGCGCGCGGTCGCCGGCCATGAACGGCGTCACCTGCTTGAAGCCGTTGCCGTCCCACTGCTGGAACTTGACCATGCCCGAGCCTTCGTGGTCCGCGCAGCTCGTCTTGATCGGCGGGAAGAGGCCGGCCGCGCCAAGCTCCTTGATCCGCGCCTCGGTGAGGTTCAGGTGCTCGAGGCCCCAGCGCAGCTGCTCGGGCGTCATCACCTTGCCCTTGCCGTACTTGGCCTGCGCGACGCGCAGCGCCTCGACGATGATGATCCCGTAGACGACGCCGCGCGTGTACATCACGTTGCCGAGCCGGTTCGGATCCTCGAGGTTGCCCTTGCTTCGCGCCGTAGACCTTGCTTCTTGATGTCCTGCATCACCGGGAAGTTGGTGCCCGTGGCGGTGAACGACGCGCTGACGTAGCCCTTGGCCGCGTCACCGGCGGGAATGACGTCCTCCTCCGAGCCCGCCCACCAGACGCCGAGCGAGCTTGTCGCGCGGGAAGCCGGTCTTCGCCGCGGTCTTGAGCGCGACGGTGCTCATCACGCCGTACGCCCACAGGATCACGTAGTCGGGTCGCGCCTGGCGGATCTGCAGCCACTGCGATTCCTGCGTCGTGCCCGGCGGCGTGACCGGGATCTTGATCACGCTCGAAGCCGTACTTCGCCGCCTAGCGCGTCGAGCACCGGGATCGGCTCCTTGCCGTACGCCGAGTCGTGGTACAGGAACGCGATCTTCTTGCCCTTGAGCTTGTCGACGCCGCCGGCCTTCTGGCCGAGATACGCGATCATCGCCGCCATCTGGTCCCAGTACGTCGTGCCGAGCGGGAACACCCAGTGGAAGACGCGGCCGTCGGCGGCGCTCGCGAGGCCGTAGCCGAACGTCGTCATCGGGATCTTGTCGTGCGCGACGCGATCGAACAGGCCGTAGGCGATGCCGGTCGACAGCGGCTCGACCGTGGTGGCGCCGCCGTTCTTCTTCTTCAGGCGCTCGTAGCACTCGACGCCCTTCGACGCGTTGTACTCGGTCTCGCACTCCTCCCACATGAGCTTCACGCCGTTGATGCCGCCGTTCATGTTGACCAGCGTGAAGTAGTCGATCGCGCCGCCGAAGTAGCCCGAGCCGCCGGCGGCGTACGGGCCGACGCGGTACGACAGGATCGGAATGAACTGCTCGTTCTGCGCCTGCGCCGACACCGCCGCCGCGCCGAGCGCGACGCCCAGCAGCGCCGATTTCAATGCTTTCATTGCATTCCTCCTAACCAGACGAAAATTTACATCGAACCTGCGGGCCACCTCGATCCGGCGTGGATCGCCCGAACTCTCCCACCTGCCATGGTACGCCGGACCGCCGCGCCCGCCGCACGCCGGTCTCAATGCGGAAACGGCCACAGCCGCAGCTTTTCCTTGGCGATCTGCCAGAGGCGCGCGAGCCCGTGCGGCTCGACGATCAGGAAGAAGATGATCAGCCCGCCGAACACCATCAGCTCGAGGTTCGAGATCGTGCTCTCGGCGATGTGCAGCCCGAGCGCCGTTGTCGAGGAAGCGCACCGATGACCGACAGCGAACACGGGCACGAGGGTGACGAACGCGCTGCCGAGGAACGACGCCCAGCATCGGTGCCGACGCCGCCGATGATGATCATGAACAGGATGCGGAACGACAGGTCGAGGTTGAAGGCCTCGGGCTCGACCGTGCCGAGATACGCGTAGGCGAACAGCGCGCCCGCGACGCCGCAGTAGAACGAGCTGACCGCGAACGCCAGCAGCTTCGCGCGCATCAGGCGGATGCCGATCACCTCCGCCGCGACGTCCATGTCGCGCACCGCCATCCACGACCGGCCGACGTTGCCGCGCGCCATGTTCTTGGCGGCGAGCGCCATCACCGCGACGATCGACAGCACGAGCAGGTACTTCGCGCCGGCGTGGTGAACGTCGTAGCCCGAGGATCACGATCGTGCTGCGCGGTGATCACGCCGGACGCGTTGTAGTTGGTGACCCAGCCGACCTTGGTCAGGAACCACAGGATGAAGAACTGCGCGGCGAGCGTGGCCACCGCGAGGTAGAAGCCGCGGATGCGCAGGCTCGGCAGGCCGAACACGGATGCCCGACCAGCGCGGCGACCACGCCGCCGCCGGCGAACGCGACCAGGATCGGCATGCCCGGCACGCGCAGCATGAAGTTGTACGACGCGAACGCGCCCACCGCCATGAACGCCGCGGTGCCGAGCGAGAGCTGCCCGGCATAGCCGGTCAGGATGTTGAGCCCGAGCGCCGCGAGCGAGAGGATCAGGAACGGGATCAGGATGCCGGTGAAGACGTACGGCGTCGCGACCAGCGGCACGACGACGAACGCGACGAGCAGCGATCGCCGCGATCGCGATGCGGTCCTGGCGGATCGGGAAGATCGCTGCGTCCGCCTCGTAGGACGTCTTGAACTGTCCGGCTTCGCGATAGAACATGTCGGTGGCGCCGGGTCAGATGCGGCGGATGATCTTCTCGCCGAACAGGCCTTCGGGCCGCACCAGCAGGAACGACGAGCGCCAGCACGTACGGGAACCAGCCCTCGATGCCGCCGCCGACGAACGGGCCGAGATAGACCTCGGCGAGCTTCTCCGACGCGCCGATGATGAGTCCGCCGACGATGGCGCCCGGCACCGAGTCGAAGCCGCCGAGGATCAGCACCGGCAGCGCCTTCAGCGCGACGAACGTCAGCGCGAACTGCACGCCGTTGCGCGCGCCCCACAGCATGCCCGGCGACCAGCGCGACGGCGCCGGCGACCCCCCAGACGATCGCCCAGATCTGCTGCAGCGGAATGCCGACGGCGAGCGCCGCCTGGTGATCGTCGGCGACCGCGCGCAGCGCGCGGCCGATGCGCGTGCGGTTGAAGAACAGCGCGAGCACGGTCACCAGCACGGCGGCGACGCCGGCGGCCGCGAGGTCGAACTTGGAGACGTTCATGCCCGTCCTGTCGCTGAGCCACTGCGATCGGCTCGTCCTGGATGCCGAGGTCGAGCCCGCGCACGTTGGCGCCCCAGATCATGCTGCGCAGGCCCTCGATGAAGAACGTGAGGCCGATCGTCGCCATGAACAGCGTGATCTGCGGCTGGTTGACCAGCGGCCGCAGCACGACGCGCTCGGTGACGAGCGCCGAGGACGACCATCACCGCGAGCGTCAGCGGGATCGCGAGCCAGAAGGCGACGTGGAATCCTGCTCGATCAGGCCGACGAACGTCAGCGCGGCGAAGAACACCATCGCGCCCTGCGCGAAGTTGAACACGCCCGACGCCTTGTAGATCAGCACGAAGCCGAGCGCCACCAGCGAGTACATGACGCCCGAGAGCAGGCCGCCGATCAGGACTTCGAAGAAGAAGCTCATCGCGCGGTCCGCTTCAGTGCGCGACGCCGAGGTAGGCGTCGATCACCGCCTGGTTGCCGCGGACTTCGTCCGGCGTGCCGTCGCCGATCTTCTTGCCGTAGTCGAGCACGACGACGCGGTCGGAGATGTCCATCACCACGCCCATGTCGTGCTCGATCAGCACGATCGTCGTGCCGTACTGCTCGTTGACGTCGAGGACGAAGCGGCACATGTCCTGCTTCTCCTCGACGTTCATGCCGGCCATCGGCTCGTCGAGCAGCAGCAGCGACGGCTCCGCCGCGAGCGCGCGCGCCAGCTCGACGCGCTTCTGCAGGCCGTAGGGCAGCCGCCCGACCGGCGTCTTGCGGATGTGCTGGATCTCGAGGAAGTCGATGACCTCCTCGACCTTGCGCCGGTTCTCGAGCTCCTCGCGCCGCGCGCGGCCGACCCAGATCGCCTGCTCGAGGAAGTTCGCCTTCATCTTGAGGTTGCGGCCGGTCATGATGTTGTCGAGCACGCTCATGCCCCGGAACAGCGCGATGTTCTGGAACGTGCGCGCGATGCCGTGCGACGGCGGCCTGGTGCGGGTCCATGTCGCGGCGGGGCACGCCCGCGGAAGGTGATCGTGCCCTGCTGCGGCCGGTAGACGCCGTTGATGACGTTGAGCATCGAGCTCTTGCCCGCGCCGTTCGGCCCGATGATCGCGCGGATCTCGTGCTCGCGCACGTCGAAGCTGATGTCGGTCAGCGCCTTGACGCCGCCGAAGGACAGCGAGATGTCGTCGAGCTGGAGGACGACGTCGCCGGCTCGATGCCGCGGCGCTGCGCCTCTGCGCGCCGGAACGTGCTGCGCATCGTCGATCCGCAGGTCGGCGGCGACCATGCCGGTGCGGCCGTCCTCGAACTTCACCTGCGTCTCGATGTGCTGGACCGCGCTGCCGCCGTACAGCGCGTCGATCAGCACCTCGTACTTCTCGGCGACGAAGCCGCGGCGCACCTTGCGCGTGCGCGTGAGCTCGTCGTCGTCCGGATCGAGCTCCTTGTGCAGCATGAGGAAGCGGTGGATCTGCGACGCCGCGAGATCGCCCTCCGTGGCGAGCTCGGCATTGACCTTCTCGACGCACTCGCTGATCAGCGCGTAGACCTCGGGCTTGGCGGCGAGGTCGGTGTAGCCCGAATAGGCGAGGCCGCGCCGCTCGGCCCAGTTGCCGACCGAGCCGGCATCGATGTTGACGAACGCGCAGACCTTGTCGCGGTCGTCGCCGAACGCGACGGCCTCCTTGATGTGCGGGAAGAACTTGAGCTTGTTCTCGATGTAGTTCGGCGCGAACATCGCGCCGTCGGCCAGCTTGCCGACGTCCTTCGCGCGGTCGATGATCTTGAGATGGCCGCTCGCCATCGAAGAAGCCGGCGTCGCCGGTGTGGAAATAGCCGTCGCCGTCGATCGACTCGGCGGTCGCGTCGGGGCGCTTGTAGTACTCCTTCAGCAGCATCGGGCCGCGGACCAGCACCTCGCCGCTGTCGGCGATCTTGACCTCGACGCCCGGCGCGGCCAGGCCCACCGTGTCGAACTTCACGTCGCCGTCGGGCTGCAGGCAGACGTACGCGCAGGTCTCGGTCTAGCCGTAGAGCTGCTTCAGGTTGATGCCGATCGAGCGGTAGAAGCGGAAAAGGTCGGGGCCGATCGCCGCGCCCGCCGTGTAGGCGACGCGGATGCGGCTCATGCCGAGCACGTTGCGCAGCGGCCCGTAGACGAGCAGGTTGCCGAGCGCGTAGTGCAGGCGATCGATCGCGCCGACCGGACTTGCCGTCGAGGATGTCCGCGCCGCAGCGCCGCGCGACGGCCATGAAATGCCGGAACAGCCAGCGCTTGATCGCGCTCGCGTCCTCCATCCGGATCATCACCTGCGTCAGCAGGTTCTCGAACACGCGCGGCGGCGCGAAGTAGTACGTCGGACCGATCTCGCGCAGGTCGGTCATCACCGTGTCGCCGGACTCCGGGCAGTTGATCGTGAAGCCCGCGTACCAGCCACTGCGCGTAGGAGAAGAGGTGATCGCCGACCCAGGCCATCGGCAGGTAGGACAGGATGCTGTCGTCGGCGGTCAGCCGGTCGAATTCGGTGCCGCCCCTGGCGGCCGCGATGAACGCGTGGTGCGTCTGGCACACGCCCTTCGGCTTGCCGGTCGTGCCCGACGTGTAGAGCATGACCGAGACGTCGTCGGTGACGCCCTTGGCGACCTCGGCGTCGAAGAAGCCCGGGTGCGCGCGGTCGAATTCGCGGCCGGTCGCGGTCAGCTGCTCGAAGCTCGTGACCTCGTCGTAGTTGCGCAGGCCGCGCGGATCGTCGTAGTAGATGTGCGCCAGCGTCGGTACCTGCGGCTGCGCCTCGAGCAGCTTGTCGACCTGCTCCTGGTCCTCGACGATCGCGAACGCGATCTCCGCGTCGTTCAGCACGTAGACGAACTCCGCGGCCGGCGCGTCCTGGTACATCGGCACCGGGATGCCGCCCAGCGCCTGCGCCGCGATCATCGACCAGTACAGCCGCGGCCGGTTGTCGCCGATGATCGCGAGGTGCATCCCGCGCGTGAAGCCCTGCGCGGCCAGGCCGCAGGCGAGCGCGCGCACCTCGGCCGCGACCTCCGCCCACGTCCACGTCTGCCAGATGCCGAGGTCCTTTTCGCGCGTCGCCGGCGCGTTCGGCCGCACCCTGGCGTGGTGCAGCAGCAGGCGCGGAAACGTGTCGAGGCGTTCCTCCATCCTGCGTGCTCCTCCGGTGCGACTCGTCGTTCGCTGCGGGCCCCGATGTGCGGCAGGGCGTCCTGCCGCGTATCTTACGGGCGGAAGCATGGCCCGGGTCGACCCTTGGTCGGGCCGCGATCATATCCCAACGCCGCCGCCCGCAATGTACGGCGTCGACGACGCCGCGGTTGTCGTCCGGCCGACAATTGGGCAGGATTTCCCTTGATGACACCGCTCGAGCGCATGCTGGACGAATGCCCCTGGGCGGGCGTGCTGCCCCCGGCGCTGCGCGCCCGCGTCGCGCTCGAGACCTCGACGCGCGCCTGCCCTGCCGGAACGCACGTCTGCCGCAAGGGCGAGGCGGTCGAGCACTGGATCGGCGTCGTCGACGGCCTGGTGAAGATGGCGAACGTGTCGGCCGACGGCAAGCCGACCAGCTTCACCGGCATCGGCCCCGGCGGCTGGTTCGGCGAGGGGTCGCTGCTCAAGGACGAGCCGCGGCGCTATGACATCGTGGCCCTGCGCGATTCGACGGTCGCGACGATGCCGCGCGCGACTTTCATGGCGCTGCTGGACAGCAGCGTCCCGTTCAACCGCCACATCATCACCCAGCTCAACGAGCGGCTGGGCCAGTTCATCGGCATGGTCGAGCACGACCGGCTGCTCGGTCCGGACGCGCGCCTCGCGCGGTCGCTGGCGAGCCTGTTCAACCCGGTGCTCTACCCCGGCTGCGGCCCGACGCTGCCGCTGTCGCAGGAGGAGATGGGGCAGCTCGTCGGGCTCTCGCGGCAGCGCGTCAACCAGGCGCTCAATGCCCTCGAGCGCGCCGGGCTCGTACGCGTCGACTACGGCGGCGTGACGGTCCTGGACCTGCCCGGCCTGCGGCGCTTCGAGGGCTGAGGCGGCATGCCCGCGTGTCGAGGCTACCCGGCGTCGGGCCTGCGGAGGCTGCCCTGCCGCCCTCGCGCCGGCGCGGCGCGCCACCTGCGGCGACTGGGGGATGCGCCGGGATGGCGTCGGTCGGCGAGCCTACAATGGCGGTCCCCTCCCCGCTTCGTGCAGGACTTCCCATGCGACCCCAATTCAGGAACCTGATCGCCGGCGAATGGCACGGCGGCGCCTCGGTCACCGTGAACCGCAACCCGTCGGACGTAAGCGACGTCATCGGCGAGTACGCGCAGGCCGACCGCGCGCAGGCCGAGGCGGCCATCGCCGCGGCGAAAAGCGCGTTCCCCGCCTGGGCCGCGGGCTCCATCCAGGAGCGCGCCAACATCCTCGATCGCGCCGGCAGCGAGATCCTCGCGCGGAAGGACGAGCTCGGGCGCCTGCTGTCGCGCGAGGAGGGCAAGACGCTCCCCGAGGGCATCGGCGAGGCGATGCGCGCCGGGCAGATCTTCAAGTTCTTCGCCGGCGAGGTCGTGCGCCAGAGCGGCGAGCATCTCGCGTCGGTGCGGCCCGGCGTCGAGGTCGACGTCACGCGCGAGCCGGTGGGCGTGGTCGGGCTCATCACGCCGTGGAACTTCCCGATCGCGATCCCGGCGTGGAAGATCGCGCCGGCGCTCGCCTACGGCAACACGGTCGTGTTCAAGCCGGCCGACCTGGTCCCCGGCTGCGCATGGGCGATCGCCGAGATCCTCGCCAAGGCCGGCATTCCGCCGGGCGTGTTCAACCTGGTGATGGGGCGCGGATCGGTCGTCGGCGACGCGTTCGTGACCTCGCCCGACGTCACCGCGCTGTCGTTCACCGGCTCGGTGGCGACCGGCCGCGCGATCGCGCAGAAGGCCGTCGCCCGGATGGCGAAGCTCCAGCTCGAGATGGGCGGCAAGAATCCGCTCGTCGTGCTCGACGACGCCGACCTCGCGACCGCCGTGAACTGTGCGGTGCAGGGCGCGTACTTCTCGACCGGCCAACGCTGCACGGCATCGTCGCGCCTGATCGTCACCGACGGCATCCACGACCGGTTCGTCGCCGCGGTCGCCGAGAAGCTCAAGGCGCTGAAAGTCGACGACGCGCTGGCGCAAGGCACCGACATCGGCCCGGTCGTCGACGCCGCGCAACTCGACCAGGACCTTTCCTACATCGACATCGGCAAGCGCGAGAACGCGAACCTGGTCGTCGGCGGCGAGCGGCTCACGCGCAAGGCCGACGGCTTCTACATGGCGCCGGCGCTGTTCACCGGGGGCACCAACGCGATGCGCATCGCGCGCGAGGAGATCTTCGGCCCGGTGGCGGTCGTCGTGCGCGCGAAGGACTACGACGAGGCGCTCTGTCTCGCCAACGACACCGAGTTCGGCCTGTCGTCGGGCATCGTCACGACGTCGCTCAAGCACGCGGCGCACTTCAAGCGGCACGCGCAGGCCGGCATGGTGATGGTCAACGTCCCCACGGCGGGCGTCGACTACCACGTGCCGTTCGGCGGCCGCAAGGGGTCGAGCTACGGCCCGCGCGAGCAGGGACGCTACGCGGCCGAGTTCTTCACTCTGGTGAAGACTGCGTACACGGCGCCGTAGCGCCGGTCAGCCCGCGCTCCAGGGCAGCGGCCCGCGCGCGTTCTGCAGCCGATAGACGCCGAGCTCCGGCGGCGACAGCGCGTCCTCGAACGCGGCGTCGGCCATGAGCTCGTCGCACAGCGCGCAAAACGGCTCGGTGTCGTCCCAGCTCTCGATCAGCACGATCCAGCGGGGCACCAGGTTCGCCTCGGCACGCACGCGCTTTTCCGCCGTCTCGACCGCGCTGGCGGCGGCGTCGGCGACCAGCAGATGGCAGCCCGCGATGCCGCGCGCCTGCGCGAGCCCGGGCAGCGTTTCCTGCGCGAGCCGCTTGCGGTGGGCGGCGGCGCGCGCGTCGTCGACGTCGTAGCGCAGCGTCGCGACGAGCCCGCCCTGGCCGTGGCCGAAGCTCGCCGCCACCTCGCAGAGCGAGCGCGACACGTTGCGGAAGTGGCGGGTCGTCGCGACCGTCCACGGCGTCGGCGCGTTCAGGCGGGCGAGGTACTCGGTCCCCGTCACCGTGAACGGCGACACCGTCTCGTACAGGGTGAAGTATTCGGGCGAGCCCTTCACGGCGACGTACCGGCGCCCGCGCAGAAAGCCCGGGATGCCCACGCGCTCCGGCATGTGCTGGATGCCGTGCCACGCGTAGAACTCGGCGCGGCCCTCGGGCGTGATGTCGTTCCAGATCGCGACGGCCCCCTTGCCTGCCAGACTCATGAATACGCTCCCGGTTGTGAACGGACGCAGCCCTAGACTATTGTTGCAGAATCACGCCTTCACCGCCGGCACCTCGCCCTCGTCCGCGTCGCTCCCGCACCGCCGGGGATGTACGTCGTAACATGGCAGCCTGTTGCGCTACCCGTTTCGAAGGACGTGATCGACACGGCTGTCCGGCCGGAACGATGTCATGATCACAATATTCCGCAATGCGAACGTCATCGACGGCAGCGGCGCCGTGCCGTTTCCCGGCGACGTGCGCGTCGAAGGCAACCGAATCACCGCCATGACGCCGGCAGGCGAGCCGCCGCCCGACGTCGCCGCGACGATCGTCGACTGCACCGGCCGCACGCTGATGCCCGGGCTGATCGAGCCGCACGCGCACCTGTCGTTCATCGACCAGGCGACACCGCAGGCGCTGCAGGCACTGCCGGTCGAGGAGCATCTGCTGCTGACGCTGCAGCACGCGAAGCTCTATCTCGACCAGGGCTTTACGTCGTGCTTCTCGGCGGCGGCGACCAAGCCGCGCCTCGACGTCGTCGTCCGCAACGCGATCAACGCCGGCCAGTTCCCCGGCCCGCGGATGCTCGCCGCGAGCGTGCAGTTCACGGTGACGGGCGGCGTCGGCGACCTGCGGCAGATGCATCTCGATCCCGGCGAGGCGATGTACACGCTGCCCTGCGACGGCCCGGTCGAATTCCGCCGCGCCGCGCGCGAGGCCTGCCGCGAAGGCGTCGACGTGCTGAAGATCGTGCCGTCGGGCGACACGTCGACGCCGGCCGTCCCGTCGGCGCAGACGCTGATGACCGACGACGAGGTGGCCGCGGTCACCGAGGTCGCGCGCGAGCGGGGGCGGCGCGTCGCCGCGCATGCGCGCTCCGCCGAATCGGTGAAGCAATGCGTGCGGCACGGCGTCGACGTGATCTACCACGCGACGTACGCCGATGCCGAGGCGCGCGACCTGCTCGAGGCGCACAGGGACGCGCTGTTCGTCGCGCCCGCGCTGTCGGTCACCTGGACCCGGCTGCACGAGGCCGGCAGGTACGGGCTTCCGTCGACGCCGGCGATGAAGGCGCGCATCGAGCGCGATTTGCAGCTGACGATCGACTGCATGAAGGACCTCAAGCGGCGCGGCGTGCGCGTGCTGCCCGGCGGCGACTACGGCTTCATGTGGAACCCGCACGGGCGCAACGCGCGCGACCTGACCTACTTCGTCGATCTCCTCGGCTTCACGCCGCTGGAGGCGATCGTCGGCGCGACGAAATGGGGCGGCGAGATCATGGGCATGGGCGGCGAGCTCGGCCTGGTGAAGCCGGGCTATCTCGCCGACCTCCTCGTGGTCGACGGCAACCCGCTCGCGGACCTTTCTATCCTCGAGGACGCGACGCGGCTCGTCGCGATCATGAAGAACGGCGTTTTCCACAAGGTACCGCCGCATTGAAGGAGTGACATGGACTACGCAATCCGCGGCCGCACGGCGATCGTCTGCGCGGCGAGCCAGGGGCTGGGCCGGGGCTGCGCGCAGGCACTCGCCGCCGAGGGCGTCGACGTCGTCGTCAACGCGCGCGGCGCCGACGCGCTGCACGCGACGGCCGACGCGATCCGTGCGGCCACCGGCGTCAAGGTCACCGCCGTCGCCGCCGACATCACGACGCCGGAGGGCCGCGCAGCCGTGCTCGCCGCGTGCCCGGCGCCCGACATCCTCGTGAACAACGCCGGCGGCCCGCCGATCGGCGACTTCCGCGACTGGGACGAAGCCGTCTGGCAGAAAGCGGTCAACGACAACATGGTGACGCCGATCATGCTGATCCGCGCGGTCGTCGACGGCATGATCGCGCGCCGCTTCGGACGGATCGTCAACATCACGTCGCGCTCGGTGAAGGGCCCGCTCGCGCACCTCGGCCTGTCGAACGGGGCGCGCGCCGGCCTGACCGGCTTCGTCGCCGGCCTGTCGCGGCAGGTGGCCCGGCACAACGTCGCGATCAACAACCTTCTGCCCGGGCCGTTCCTCACCGACCGGCAGAAGGACGGCTTGAAGAAGCTCGCGGCGAAGGCGAACCAGGACTACGAGACGTTCCTCGCCGCGCGCGTCGCCGAGAATCCCGCGGGCCGCTTCGGCACGCCCGAGGAGTTCGGCCGCGCCTGCGCGTTCTTGTGCAGCGCCGACGCCGGCTTCATCGTCGGCCAGAACCTCGTCATCGACGGCGGCTCGGTCAACGTGACGATCTAGCGGCGGCCGTCGGGGCGCACGAAGTCCGCCGGGCGCTCGAGCGCGGCCCGGTCCCAGCGCGCGAGGTCGGCGGCCGCCGCGTACGTCGACTGCAGGAACGCCATCAGCGTCGCGTCGGGGTCGGCGGCATTGCGCACCGTCTCGTACGGCAGGATGAACTCGCCGTAGTCCTTGCTGAAGAACGCGTCGTCCGGCGCGACCCTGGCCTCGGCGTAGCCGGGTGGCGCCGGATAGGCGTACGCGTAGTACGCCGGATACGGCACCGCGCCGCCGCCGGCCCAGAACCCGCAGCTCGACACTTCATGCGAATAGGCTTCGCGCGTCACGCGGTCGGGCAGGTTCGGAATGCCGCCCGGATGCTCGGGCGCAAGGCGCCCGGAGAAACGCGTGACGGCGAGGTCCGGCGCACCCCAGAAGTAGTGGACCGGGCTGCACTTCCCGACGAACCGCGCGCGGAACTCGGTGAACACGCGCAGGCTCGCGGCGAGTGCCCGCCAGTAGCGGCGCGCGTACTCGCCGTCGTAGGCGCGCGGCGCGTGGTCGTCGGCGAACGGCACGGCGTCGGGGATTTCGTTGGGGCGCGCGAAGATTCGCACCGGCATCCGCAGCGCGTCGAGCATCGCCATCACCCGCGCGTAGAACGCCGCGACCGTCTGCGGCTCGAGCGGCATTTCCTGCTGCTCGCCATCGTCGGTGCGCACGACGAGACGCTGCCGCACGAAGTCGAAGTCGATCTGGAAGCTGCGCGAGCCGTGCGGCACCGGTCCGGTCGTGAGGCCGCTCGCCGACAGGTAAAGCGTGACGTGCCAGCAATGATTGATCCAGGGCGTCTGCGCAAGGCGGACCTTGCCGACGATCTGCGTCCACAGGTGCAGCGTCGCGTGGGTGTCGCGCCACGCGTCCAGCGGAAGCGCGGGCCAGGGCGCGGCGGCGCGCGGCAGCGTCACGCCGGCTCGTGCCCTCGCGCCACGCCGGGGGGCGGCATGACTGGGGCCGGCATGATTGGGGACGGCATGCCTGCGGCTGGCATGCCGGGGGCCGGCGCGGCGGGCGCCGGCGCCGCGCCGCCGTCATTTCGGCGTGCCGTACGGCATGTCGATCGCGAACAGCCAGCGGCCGTCCTGCTGCCGGCGCGCGACCTCGACCGCACTGCCGGTCATGGTCGTTCGCTTGCCGTCGGGCCCGTCCACCTCGAGCGTCCAGTCGTTGGCGAGCAGCGCCAGGTCGCCGGTCTGCGCGACGAGCCGGCCGTCGGTCCTGATCACCGGCTTCATCTTGACGAACCCCGCCAGCGCGGCGCGCACGCCGGTCGTGCCGACGACGACATTGCCGGGCATCGGCATCAGCGCCGCCTCCGGCTCGTAGAGCGTCATCAGGCCGTCGAGGTCGGCGGCGTTGAGCAGGCGTTCGAACTCGCGATCGAGCGCAACGGGATCGTCCTTGATCATCACACGGGCCTCCGGAATAAAAATCGCTTCGAACGGGGTCACTTCTTCATGCCGACGAGCCACGCGCGCACCTCGGCGGTCAGCAGTCCCGCCTTCACCGCCGGGTCCGCCGCGGCGAACGCCTCGATGTCATCGCGCGTGACGTCCGGTTCGGGAATCATCATTCCCACGGCACCCGAACCGAACAGCGGTCCGCCCATCGTCAGCTTGCCGTCGGCGAACAACGCCCGGTAATGCTCGATGTGCGCCTGCAATCCCTGCTGCTCGAACAGCGGCACGTCCGGCACCCACTTGGGGCCGGGATGGTGGAATACGACGAAGCGGGTGTCTTTCATGGCGTACGGATGGCGCGAAGGGACGGCGGATTCCCGCGCGGCGCCCTGGTGCCGAACGCGCTGGCGTCCTCGGGACTCCGGATTAAATCACATCGATGCGCGGATCGCGCCGGGTCGCCGGCGGGCCGGCGCGGCCCTAGGCGTAGCGGTAGAAGCCCCGCCCGGTCTTGCGCCCGAGGTAGCCGGCGGCGACCATCTCCTTCAGCAGCGGCGCGGGCCGGTATTTCGGGTCGTTGAAATCGGCATAGAAGACGTTCATCACGGCGAGCAGCACGTCGAGTCCGACCATGTCGCACAGCGCCAGCGGCCCGATCGGGTGGTTGCAGCCGAGCTTCATGCCGTTGTCGATGTCCTCCGCCGAGGCCAGGCCTTCCTGCAGCGCGAAGACCGCCTCGTTCAGCATCGGGCAGAGGATGCGGTTGACGACGAAGCCGGGGCTGTTGCGGACGACGATCGGCGCCTTGCCCAGGCGCTCGGCGAAGGCCCGCGCGCTTTCGATGCAGGCATCGGACGTCTGGACACCGCGGATCAGCTCCACCAGCGCCATCAGCGGCACCGGGTTGAAGAAATGCATGCCGAGGAAGCGCTCGGGCCGGGAGGTCACCGCCGCCAGCGCCGTGATCGAGATCGACGAGGTGTTCGAGGCGAGCAGTGCTTCGGGCTTCGCGACGCGATCGGCGTCGCGGAGGATCCGGAGCTTGAGGTCGAGGTTCTCGGTCGCCGCCTCGATGACGAGGTCGACGTCGGCGAGCGCCGCGTAGTCGGTCGTTCCCTTCACGCGCGAGCGCGCCTGCGCACGGGCGTCCTCGGTCAGCTTGTCCTTCCTGACCAGTCGCTCGAGGCTGCCGTCGATGGCGGCCATCCCGCGCGCGACCGCGGCGTCCGCGACGTCGATCATCGCGACGTCGATGCCCGCCACCGCGCATGCTTGCGCGATGCCGTTACCCATCGTGCCGGCGCCGATGACGCCGACCGTGGAAATCCCGCTCATGGCCAATCCCCGGCGCTGTGTCGAAGGCACATTATGCCGGCCCGCGACGGCAAGGCGTCAGGCCGCCGCGCGGGGCGCCACGGCGGCGGGCAACGGCGCGATATCGGCGCGCCGGGGCGGATTGGCGCGCAGGCCCGCAAGCACGACGTCGATCAGCGCGGGCGCGGCGCGCGCGAGATCGAACGCCCCACGGTCCAGCACCCACTCACGCATGATGCCGCCCATGTAGGCGTGCAGCGCCCGCGTGGCGAGCGCGGTGTCCGTGTCGGGGGCAAGCTGTCCCTGCTCGACGGCGCGCGCAACGATCGTCTCGACATGCGTCAGGCAATCGCCGCGCTCGCGGTCGCGGCGCGTCGCGATGGCGCCGAGCTCGCCGGTCAGCTCGCACTTCTGGAACACGACTTCGAACACCGCCTGGGTGCGCGAGTCGGTGGCCAGGCGCGTGAGGGCGTCCACCGCGAGCGTGCGCAGGGCGTCCAGCGGATCGGACAGAGCTCCCGCCCCGGTGCGCTCGAGGGTCTGCTCGAGCGGAAGTGTCGCGCGCTCGCACATGGCGTCGAACAGGTCGGCCTTGTCGCGGAAATGCCAGTACACCGCGCCGCGCGTGACCCCCGCGGCCGCGGCGACCTCGGCCAGCGACGTCCGCGTCACGCCGCGCTCGCGGAACACGCGTTCGGCGGCGTCGAGCAGCTGCTCGCGGGTGATGGCGGCTTCGGATTTGGTTCGACGGGCCAAGCAAAGTCCCCGACGCGGATGGGGTTTACAAACAGACGTGATTGTATGTATTCTCCCGCCCTCGCGCAAGTGTGCGCCGCAACATCCCCTTCCCGAAACTGTCGCTCCCCTTTGGAGTCGCCATGATCCGCCGTCCCTTCCCTCGCTTTGCCGCCGCCGTCCTGCGCCTGGCGCCCGTGCTCGCTGCCGCCCTGCTCGTCGCCGGATGCGGCGATGGCAAACCGGCGGGCGGCGGCTTCCACGGCTTTCCGCCGGCCGACGTCACCGTCTACACGGTGGAGCCGCGGAACATCCCGGTGACGTTCGAATACGTGGGCCAGGCGCAAGGTTCGAAGGAAGTCGAGGTGCGCGCACGCGTGGGCGGCATCCTCGAGAAGCGGCTGTTCAAGGAAGGCGCGCCGGTCAAGGCCGGACAGACGCTGTTCATCATCGACCCCAAGCCGTTCGAGGCGCAGCAGGCGAGCGCCGACGCCGACCTCGCCCGCGCGCAGGCGCAACTCGCGCAGGCGCGGCGCGAAGCCGCGCGACTCAAGCCGCTGGCGGAGAAGAAGGCGATCGGCCAGAAGGAATACGACGACGCGGCGTCGACGGCAGACCTGGCGGCGGCGGCGGTAAAAGCTTCGCAGGCGAAGCTTCGCGAGGCGCAGCTCAGCCTGGGCTACACGCGCGTGGTCGCGCCGATCTCCGGGCTGTCCAGCCGCGCGCCCAAGTCCGAGGGCAGCCTGGTGGCGCCGGGCACCGACCTGCTGACGACGATCTCGCAGACCAATCCGATGTGGGTCCAGTTCAACATTTCGGAGAACGAGAAGCTGCGCATCGAGCAGGCGGTCGCCGAGAAGAAGCTCGACTGGCCGAGCAACGAGGCGATGGATGTCTCGGTGAAGCTCGCCGACGGCACGACGCTTCAGCGCAAGGGCAAGATCAATTTCGCCGACACGCGGATCAACACGTCGACGGGCACGTACGAGACGCGCGCCGAATTCCCGAACGCGGACAACAAGCTCTCGCCGGGGCAATTCGTCCGCGTGAGCCTGAACGGGCCGCTGCGCCGCAACGCGATCGCGGTGCCGCAGACCGCCGTGCTGGACAACTCGCAGGGCAAGTTCGTGTACGTCGCCGCCAAGGACAAGGACGGCAAGGACGTGGCGCTGCCGAAGCCCATCGTGCTCGGCGACTGGGTCACCGGCGACAGCAACCTGTGGATCGTGGAGTCGGGCCTGGCACCCGGTGACAAGGTGATCGTAGATGGCGTCGCCAAGATCATGATGCCGGGCGCCCCGATCAAACTCGGCGGCGCGCCGGGCGCCGCGCCGGGTGCATCGGGCGCCCCGCCAGCCGGCGCGGGCTCGTCCGGCGCTGGCGCCATGAAGGGCGCGCCGGCAGATGCCAAGGCCGCGCCTGCGGATGCCAAGTCCGCAGCCACGGACGCCAAGGCCGCGCCGGCCGACGCCCCGAAGAAATAAGCGCAGGAGCGCCCCGCCATGTTCTCGCGCTTTTTCATCGACCGCCCGATCTTCGCGGCGGTGATCTCGATCTTCCTCGTGCTCGCCGGCCTGTCCGCGATGCGCAACCTGCCGATCGCGCAGTACCCGGAGATCGCGCCGCCGGTCGTGACGGTCAGCGCCGTCTACCCGGGGGCGTCCGCCGAAGTGCTCGAGCAGACCGTCGCGTCGCCGATCGAGAACGCGATCAACGGCGTGCCGCGGATGCTGTACATGAACTCGACCTCGTCGTCGCAAGGCGTCGTGCAGATCCAGGTGACGTTCGAGATCGGCACCAACGTCGACGACGCCGCGATCCTGGTCAACAACCGCGTCAACCAGGCCGAGGCCGCGGCTGCCGCAGGAAGTGCGGCGCCAGGGCGTCACCGTCGAGCCGGGCTCGTCGGCGTTCCTGCAGGTGCTGGCGTTCTACTCGCCGGACGGGCGCTACGACGACCTGTTCACGTCGAACTACGTGACGCTCAACGTGCTCGACCAGCTGAAGCGGCTGCCCGGCACGACCAACGTGCAGATCTTCGGCGCACACGACTACGCGATGCGCATCTGGCTGAAGCCCGACCGGATGGCGCAGCTCAAGCTGACGCCGCAGGACATCGTCGCCGCGCTCAACGAGCAGAACGCGCAGTTCGCCGCCGGCAAGGTCGGCCAGTCGCCGCATGGCAGCGAGCCAGGATCTCGTCTATACGATCACCGCCAGGGGCCGGCTCGCCGATCCGAAGGAATTCGAGCAGATCATCGTCCGCGCCGATCCCGACGGCTCGACGGTGCGTCTCGCCGACGTCGCGCGCGTCGAGCTCGGCTCGAAGGACTACGAGTTCATCGGCCGCTTCAACGGCAAGCCCGCGACGCTGGTCGGGATCTTCCTGTCGCCCGGCGCCAACGCGCTCGAGGTGGCGAAGAGCGTCAAGACGACGATGGAGGAGCTCGCGACGCGCTTCCCCGAAGGGTTCACCTACGCGGTCCCGTACGACACGACGCGCTTCGTCGAGGTGTCGATCCGCGAGGTGCTCAAGACGCTCGGCGAGGCGATGATGCTGGTGTTCCTCGTCGTCTTCCTGTTCCTGCAGAACTGGCGCGCGACGATCATTCCGTCGATCGCCGTGCCGGTGTCGCTGATCGGCACGTTCGCCGGCATGTACCTGCTCGGCTACTCGATCAACACGCTGACGCTGTTCGGCATGGTGCTGTCGATCGGCATCGTCGTCGACGACGCGATCGTCGTGCTGGAGAACGTCGAGCGGCACATGCGCGAGGATCATCTGGACGCGCGCAGCGCCGCCATCAAGGCGATGGGCGAGGTGACCGGGCCGGTCATCGCGATCGTGCTGGTGCTGACCGCCGTGTTCATGCCGATCGCTTTCCTCGGCGGCCTGACCGGCGAGCTCTACCGCCAGTTCGCGGTGACGATCGCGATCTCGGTCGTGATCTCCGGCCTGGTCGCGCTGACGCTGACGCCGGCGCTGTGCGCGATGATCCTGAAGCGCGACCAGCCGCCGGGCCGGTTCTTCAGCGCCGTTCAACGACTTGTTCGGCCGCATGACTGCGGGCTACACCGACGGCGTCGTCTTCATGCTGCGTCGCGGCATCATCGGCGCGATCCTGTTCGTGCTATGGTCGCGTCGCCGTCTTGCTGTGGCGCGTCACGCCGGGAAGCCTCGTGCCCGACGAGGACCAGGGCTTCTACATCTGCGCGGTGATCCTTCCCGACGGCGCCACGCTCGAGCGCACCTACAAGGTCGTGTCCCAGGTTCGAGCGGCGATCCGCTCGAATCCCAACAACCAGGACATCGTCGCGTTCACGGGATTCGATTTCATCGGCGGCGGCTTCCGCAACAACGCCGCGACGATCTTCGTCACGCAGAAGCACTGGGACCAGCGCAAGGTCACCGCGCCGCAGCTCGTCGGCGAGCTGTTCGCGAAGACGGCCGGCATCAAGGAAGCGCTGGTGCTCGCGTTCAACCCGCCGCCGATCTTCGGCCTCGGGACCGCGGGCGGGTTCGAGTTCTACATCCAGAATCGCGGCGACGGCGGCGCCAAGCGACTCGCCGAGGTGAAGAACGCGTTCCTCGCGCGCGCCAATAAGGACCCGATGCTCGGCGGCGCGCAGACGCTGTGGCGCGCGACGGTGCCGCAGCTCAACGTCGACGTCGACCGCGAGAAGGCGAAGACGCTCGGCATGCCGATCGACGACGTCTTCGACGCGCTGTCCGCGACGCTCGGCAATTACTACATCAACGACTTCAACAAGTACGGCCGCACGTGGCAGGTGCTGATGTCGGCGGAGCCGCCATACCGCAACGGCCCGATGACATCGGCGCCGTTTACGTGCGCTCGGTCAAGGGCGAGATGATTCCGCTGTCGTCGCTCGCGACGGTCCGCTACTCGTCCGGGCCCGACTTGCTCGATCGCTTCAACAACCTGCCGGCGGTGAAGATCATCGGCCAGGCGGCGCCGGGCGTCAGCTCCGGCCAGGCGATCGCGCGAGTCGAGAAGATCGCGAACGAGGTGCTGCCGTCGGACTTCAGCTACGACTGGGGCGGGACGTCGTTCCAGGAGAAGCGGTCCGGCGGGCGTCGACGTTCTCGCTCGGCCTCGCGGTCATCATGGTGTTCCTGATCCTCGCCGCGCAGTACGAGAAGTGGTCGCTGCCGCTGTCGGTGCTGCTGGCGCTGCCGTTCGGCACGTTCGGCGCGCTCGCGGCGGTCTAGTCTCGCACCTGACCAACGACGTCTATTTCCAGATCGGCCTCGTGACGCTGCTCGGGCTGGCGTCGAAGAACGCGATCCTGATCGTCGAGTTCGCCTCGCTGAAGACCACCAGGGCCTGTCGCCGTCGGCCGCGGCGCTCGAGGCGGCACGCCTGCGGTTCCGGCCGATCCTGATGACCTCGATCGCGTTCATTCTCGGCGTGCTGCCGCTCGCGCTCTCGACGGGTGCGGGCGCCGGCGCGCGGAACTCGGTCGGCACCGGGGTCATGGGCGGGATGCTCGCCGCCACGTTCCTCGCGATCTTCTTCGTGCCGCTGTTCTTCCGCTTCTTCGAGAACGGCGGCTGATCGAGACGCGCACGCGCGACGAGATGTTCGCCGAGGTGCGCGAGCGGAACATGCACAGCCGCAAGGGCCCGCCGGCAACGCCCGGCCACCCGCCCATCGCGTCGCATGGAGACGATCATGCGTAAGACACTCGTTGCCGTCGCGCTCGCGGCCGCGCTGGCCGGCTGCACGACGACGCCCACGGCGCCGCCGGTGCTGGAGCTGCCCCCGGCCGCGCGAATCGGTCGGCCCCGCGGCGCTCGAGCGCTGGTGGACCGCATTCAACGATCCCACCCTCGACCGTCTGGTCGACGAGGCGCTGGCCAACAACCTCGATCTGCGCGCCGCGATGGCCCGCGTCGAGACCGCCCGCGCGCAGGTGATGCTGTCGCAGGCGAACCTGTATCCGACCGTCGATCTCGGCGTCGGCGCGAACCGCACGCGCTCGACGGAGCGCGGAACCAATCCGCTGCCGCCCGGCTACTCGCCGTCCAGCAACGACTTCAGCGTCGCGCTGCACGCGTCCTACGAGCTCGACCTGTGGGGCAAGTTCCGCACGGCGACGCGCGCTGCGCAAAAGGACCTCGTCGCCACCGAGTACGGTCGCGAAACGGTGCGCACGATCGTCGCGGCCGACACGGCGCGCTTCTACTTCAATCTCCTCGCCGCCGACGCGCAGCTCGCGCTGCTCCAGGAGACGCTCAAGACCCGCGAGGAGACGGTGCAGCTGCAGACCGACCGCTACGAGGCGGGCCTGATCGGCGACTACGACCTGCGCACGGCGGAGGCCGAGCGCGCCGCCGTGCAGGCCGACGTCGCCGCCGCACGCCGCGCGGTGGCCGAATACGAATCGGCGCTCGCGGTGCTCCTCGGCCGCTCGCCGCGCGCGGTGTTCACCCCGGTGCTGCCGCGCGACGTGAGCCTGGTCGCGATGACCGCAGTGCCGACGATTCCCGCAGGGCTGCCATCGGACATGCTGGCGCGACGCCCGGACATCCGGGCCGCCGAAGCGCAGCTCGCCGCGGCGAACATGCGCATCGACGTCGCGCGCGCGGACTACTTCCCGTCGATCTCGCTCACCGGCGCGCTCGGCACCGAGGCCGGCGCGCTCAAGAACCTGTTCAGCGGCCCGGCGCTGATCTGGGGCATCGCCGGCGCGCTGGCGCAGCCGCTCATCGGCCTGAAGGCGATCGAGGCGAACGTTCAGGCGCAGACCGCGCGGCGCGACGAAGTCGTGGTCGCGTACACGAAGGCGGTGCAGAACGCCTTCAAGGACACGCACGACGCGCTCTCGGCCAACGAGACCACGCGCGCGGCGCTGGCCGCGGAGACCGAGCGCAAGAACAAGCTGTCGCAGGTGCTCGAGCTCTCCGACCTCCGCTACCGCTCGGGCTATTCGCCCTACCTCGAGGTCCTCGATGCGCAGCGCCAGCTGTTGCAGGCGCAGACGCTGCAGATCATCGCGGCGCGCAACGTGCGCCTGTCGACGGTGGATCTCGCGACGGCGCTCGGCGGTGGCTGGGACATCGCCGGCGCCGTCGTGCCGCCCACGGGACTCGTCGGCGCGGGAAGCGGCGCCACCCCTTGAGGCGGCTACGGCTCGCGTGGTGGACGGCGCCCCGTGGCGACGCTCGTCCGCGCGCAGGCCCGCCCGCTCAATCCGTCAGCGGCCGGTAGATCTCGACTTCGGCCGGACCCGCGACCAGCCCCTCCTTCTCGCGGCGCTCGCGAAACGCCGCGAGGTGCGGCGCCGCACGATGCGCGTCGTACGCGGCGGCGTCCGCGTACGCCTCGTAGAAATAGAACACGTCCGGATCCTTCGCCGAGCGATGCAGCCGGTAGGCGATGCAGCCCGGTTCGGCCTTGCGCACGACGCCGACCTGCTCGGTCAAAAGCGCCGCGAGCGCGTCGCCCTTGCCCGCGGCCGCGCGGACTTTCGCCACCACCGTCACTTCATCCATCGTCCGTGCACTCCTCGTCGAAGGGTGTCATGCATGACACGGCGCCCTCGCGCCTGCGCCGGACGCGGGCCGCGCGGGCCGGCGCCGGGCCATTGCGCGGCTACTGCAATTGCGGCTTGCGCAGGTAGTCGTTGCGATCGGCGGAGCGGATCTGCACGCGCACGACGGTGCCGTGCCGCGCAAGCGTGATCGGCACCTCGACGCCCGGCGCGCCGCGCTGCCACACCTTGCGGTAGAGGTCGGCGAGGTTGGCCACCTTCTCGCCGGCGACGTCCACGACGACGTCGCCCAGCTTCACGCCGGCGTCGTCCGCCGGGGCGTTCCTCGCCAGGCCGTGCACGACGACATGGTCGGACACCTCCGCCGTGTACATGCCGAGCCACGGCCGCGCCGGCCGGGTGGGCCGGCCATGCTTCATGACGTCGGCCACCAGCGCGGGAAGGTCGTCGGTCGGCACGAACATGTTGCCCTGCACGAGGTCGTCGCCGATTTGCTCCTGGACGAGCAGCGAGCCGATGCCGACCAGCCTGCCGGCATCGTCGACGAGCGCGGCTCCGCTCCACTCCGGATGCGGCGGCGCGGTGAAGAACGCGTCGTCCAGCAGATATTCCCAGTAGCCGGCGAACTCGCGCCGCGCGATGATGCGCGCCTTGAGCGCGTGTGCGCGACCGCCATGGCCGATGACGTAGACATCGTCGTCGACGGCGATGCCCTTGGTGCTGCCCTGCGCGAGCGCCGGCGCCGGCAGCGCGCCGAGCGGCTGCACCAGGCCGAAGCCGGTGACGAAGTCGTAGGCGAGCGGGTAGCCGGCGACCGTGATGCCGGTGTTCGTGGTGAGCCAGATCGTCTCGGCTTCGGTGATCAGATAGCCGATGGTCAGCACCAGCCCGTGCTCGTCGATCACCACGCCGTTGCCCGCGCGCTCGGTGCCGAGGATGGAGGCCGTGAACGACTCCTCGGGGATGTCCGCGCGCAGCATCACGACGGCGTCGAGCGCAGGCTTCAGGTCGAACGACACGTCGGCGGCGCTCGGCTGCAGTTCGGCGGGGAAGGACCAGTGCGTTTGTTCGGGCATCGGACGATGGCGTGGTGCATGCTTGCCGTTCGACGCATGTTACGCCTACCCGCCGGGGCGCGGCACAATCGCGGCATCACGTGAAGGAGCAGGCCATGCATCGCGCCGTGGTTCTCATGCTGGTGACGGTCGTGACGGGCGCCGCCGCCCAGGTTCACCCGGCGGCAAGCGAGCGCGCCGCCTACGCCGGGCTGTTCGCCGCCGCAGACGCCGGCGACGCGGCGGCGGTGGCGCGTCTCGCGGCCGGCGGCGCCGACGTGACCGCGCGCGACGGCCACGGCCGCACGTCGCTGCACGTCGCGGCGCACGCAGGACGCCACGAAGCGATGCGTGCCCTTGCGCGCGCCGGCGCCGATCCGGACGCGCTCGACAACGACCGCTACGACATCGTGACCATCGCCGCCGTGGCCGACGACCTGCCGACGCTCATGGTGGCGCTGGAGATCGGCGGCAATCCGCGTAACGTGACCAGCCGCTACGACGGCACGGCGCTCATCGCCGCCGCGCACCTGGGGCACGACGGCGTGGTCCGCGCCTTGATCCGCGCCGGCGCGCCGCTCGATCACGTCAACAACCTCGGCTGGACGGCGCTGATCGAGTCGATCGTCCTCGGCGACGGTGGACGGCGACACGTCGCGACGCTGCAGGCCCTGGTCGAGGCCGGGGCGGACGTGAACCGGGCGGATCGCAGCGGCACGTCGCCGCTGGCGCTGGCGCGAAGCCGGGGCTACGGCGAGATGGCGGCGATCCTCGCGAGCGCCGGCGCCAAGTAGCGGCGCCGGCCGCCCATCACGTCGCCTTCGGGCGCAGCGCCTTGCGCACGACCGGCCGCGTGGGCTTGCGTCGCGCGACTTCCGCGTAGCCCGCGCGGTCGTACATCCGCTTCACGCCGAACCACAGGTTGTCGTCGTCGCCATGCCCGGGCTTGTCGACCGGGTAGGCTTCGAGCAGCGTCGCGCCCTGCGCGCGTGCGTAGTCGGCGGCGCCCGCCAGCATCTGCGCCGAGACGCCTTCGCCGCGCGCGTGCTTGGCCGTGTAGAAGCAGATCACCGACCACACCGGCTGGTCGTCGACGGCCTTCATCACCGGCGAGCGCGCAAGCTTGCGGTAGTCCTCGCGCGGGCCGAGCGACACCCACGCCACCGGGACGCCGTCCCTGTAGCCGATGAGCCCGGTGACCACGCCCCTGTCGACCAGCGCCTTGTGGTCGCGCCTGTTGCGCTCGGCATAGGTCATCGTGCCGGCGGGCTTGGGCGTGTTGCCCGAACGGCGGTAGTACATGCACCAGCAGCCGCGCACCTGCGCGCCGCCCGGCCCCGCGAACAGCGCCTCCAGATCCTTCCAGCGCGCCCTGGTCAGCGGCTGGATCTCGAGCGGTGGCGCGCGTCCGGGCATCGCCCTTGCGTGCTACATGCTGCGCCGGTACTGCCCGCCCACCTCGAACAGCGCGTGGGTGATCTGACCGAGCGAGCAGACGCGCACCGTGTTCATCAGCTCGGCGAACACGTTGCCGTTGTCGACGACCGTCTGCCTGAGCTTCGCCAGCGCAGCGGTCGCCTCGGTCGCATTGCGCGCGTGAAAATCCGCGAGGCGGGAAAGCTGCGACTGCTTCTCGTCCTCGGTCGAGCGCGCCAGCTCGACCTTCTGCGGCGCCGAGTCCGCGTGCGGATTGCGGAACGTGTTGACGCCGACGATCGGATACGTGCCGTCGTGCTTCAGGTGCTCGTAGTGCAGCGACTCTTCCTGGATCTTGCCGCGCTGGTAGCCCGTTTCCATCGCGCCCAGCACGCCGCCACGCTCGGAGATCGCCTCGAACTCCTTCAGCACGGCCTCCTCGACGAGGTCGGTCAGCTCCTCGAGGATGAACGAGCCCTGGTTCGGATTCTCGTTCTTCGCGAGGCCCCATTCGCGGTTGATGATGAGCTGGATCGCCATCGCGCGCCGCACGCTCTCCTCGGTGGGCGTGGTGATCGCCTCGTCGTAGGCGTTGGTATGCAGCGAGTTGGTGTTGTCGTACGTCGAGATCAGCGCCTGGAGGGTGGTGCGGATGTCGTTGAACGCGATCTCCTGCGCGTGCAAACTCCGTCCGCTGGTCTGCGAATGAAACTTGAGCTTCTGCGAGCGCTCGTTGGCGCCGTAGCGCTCGCGCATCGCCACCGCCCAGATCCGCCGCGCGACGCGGCCGATCACCGCGTACTCGGGGTCCATTCCGTAGCTGAAGAAGAACGACAGGTTCGGCGCGAAGTCGTCGATGTGCATGCCGCGCGCGAGATACGCCTCGACGAACGTGAAGCCGTTGCGTCAGCGTGAACGCGAGCTGCGAGATCGGGTTCGCCCCGGCCTCGGCGATGTGGTAGCCGGAGATCGACACCGAGTAGAAGTTCTTCACGCCGTGATGGACGAAGTACGCCTGGATGTCGCCCATGACCTTCAGGCTGAACTCGGTCGAGAAGATACAGGTGTTCTGGCCCTGGTCCTCCTTCAGGATGTCCGCCTGCACGGTGCCGCGCACCGTCGACAGCGTCCAGGCGCGGATCTTGTCGGCCTCGTCGTCGGTGGCCTCGCGGCCGTTGTCGGCGCGGAACTTGTCGAGCTGCTGGTCGATCGCGGTGTTCATGAACATCGCGAGCAGCGTGGGCGCGGGGCCGTTGATCGTCATCGACACCGAGTTGTTCGGCGCGCACAGGTCGAACCCGGAATACAGCACCTTCATGTCGTCGAGCGTCGCGATCGACACGCCCGAGTTGCCGACCTTGCCGTAGATGTCCGGCCGCAGGTCGGGGTCGTTGCCGTACAGCGTGACCGAGTCGAACGCCGTGGAGAGCCGCTTCGCCGGCATGCCGTCGGCGAGGAGATGAAAGCGCCTGTTGGTGCGGAACGGGTCGCCCTCGCCGGCGAACATCCGCGTCGGGTCCTCGTTCTCGCGCTTGAACGCGAACACGCCGGCGGTGAACGGGAAGCTGCCCGGCACGTTCTCCATGAGCTGCCAGCGCAGGATCTCGCCGTCGTCCTCGTACTTCGGCAGCACGACCTTGCGGACCTTGGTGCCCGACAGCGATGTCGACGTCAGCGCGGTCCGCAATTCCTTGTCGCGGATCTTGACGACGTACTCGTCGCCGGCGTAGGCGGCCCGGGTCTGCGGCCACATGTCGAGCAGCTTTTTCGAGCGGCCGTCGAGCTTGTGGCTGCGCTCGGCGATCAGCGCGTCGATGGCCGGCGGCGCATCCGCAGCCAGCATCCCCTTGGTTGCCGCGAGCTGCTGCCGCTCGCCGCGCGATGCGCGCCTGCGCGTCGGCGTGGCCGCGGTAGCGGCGCACCGTCTCGGCGATCTCGGCGAGGTAGCGCGAGCGCTGCGGCGGGACAATGGCGCCCTGCGCGCTCGATTGGCGACGCTCGAGCTTCGGCAGCGTTCCCGCCTTCAGCTTCAGGCCATGCTGCGCCAGCGTCGCCGCCAGGCCCTGGTAGAGCGCCGTCACGCCGTCGTCGTTGAACCGTGAGGCGATCGTGCCGAACACGGGCATGGTGTCCGGCGCCTGTTTGAAGAGCTCGCGGTTGCGCTGGTACTGCTTGCGCACGTCGCGCAGCGCGTCCGCTGCGCCCTTGCGGTCGAACTTGTTGATCACGACGAAGTCGGCGAAATCGAGCATGTCGATCTTCTCGAGCTGCGAGGCGGCGCCGAACTCCGGCGTCATCACGTACAGCGACACGTCCACCAGCGGCACGATCGCGGCGTCGCCCTGTCCGATGCCCGAGGTCTCGACGACGACGAGGTCGAAGCCGGCGGCCTTGCACGCGCGGATCGCGTCGGGTAGCGCGGCGGAGATCTCGGTGCCCGTGTCGCGCGTCGCGAGCGAGCGCATGTAGATGTTCGGATGGCCGATCGCGTTCATCCGGATCCGGTCGCCGAGCAGCGCGCCACCGGATTTGCGCCGCGACGGATCGATGGAGATGATGGCGATGCGCAGCGCGTCGGCCTGGTCGAGGCGGAAGCGGCGCACCAGCTCGTCGGTGAGCGAGCTCTTGCCGGCGCCGCCGGTGCCGGTGATGCCGAGCACCGGAGTCTTCGCCTCGCGTGCCGCGGCGGTGAGCTCGTCGCGCAGCCGCGGCGGCACTTCGCCGCTTTCGAGCCCCGTGATGAGTCGCGCGAGCGCGCGCGTGCGCTGGTACGGATCGGCGGCCCGCAGGTCCGCCAGCGAGGTCGGCAGCGTCTTCGCGAGGTCGACGTCGGCGGCCGCGACGATTTCGTTGATCATTCCCTGCAGCCCGAGCTTCTGGCCGTCCTCCGGCGAGAAGATCCGCGTCACGCCGTAGTCGTGCAGGGCCTTGATCTCGGAGGCGACGATCACGCCGCCGCCGCCGCCGAACACCTTGACGTGGCCGGCGCCGCGCTCGCGCAGAAGGTCGATCATGTAGCGGAAGAACTCGACGTGGCCGCCCTGGTACGACGAGATCGCGATGCCGTGCGCATCCTCCTGCAGCGCGCAGGTGACGATCTCCTCGACCGAGCGGTTGTGCCCGAGGTGGATCACCTCGCAGCCGCTCGCCTGGAGGATGCGCCGCATGATGTTGATCGACGCGTCGTGGCCGTCGAACAGGCTCGCAGCGGTGACGAAGCGCACCTTGTGGAGCGGCTTGTAGACCAGCGGCGGACGGGTCGAGTCGTTCATCGCGGACTCCGGCAACGGGCGACCGGCGGTGGGCCGGGTTGAAGAGATTACTCCTCGCCCCGCCGCGCGCCCTCTCCATCGACCGTACCTTACGTTTACGTAAACGTCAACAAGCATTTCCGCCGATCACGGATCGATGTCCACCCAAAGCGGCTGGTGGTCGGAACCTGCGGCGGCGCCGTCGATCCACGCCGAGCGCACGCGCGGCGCAAGCGGCGCCGACACGAAGCAGTAGTCGATCCGCTTGCCGTTGTCGGCGGTCGCCCCTTCGTCCTCGCGATGCCCGGCGGCGACCCACGCATCCACGAAGCCGGTCACGCGATTGAGCCGGCCGTAGCGCGCGCTCGTCGGGCCCACGATGCGCTGGTACTCCGGCGAATCCCAGGCGAAATTGAAATCGCCCGCGAGGATCGCGTCGGCCGGCATCGGCGGCATCCCGCCTTCGGTCCACCCCGCCTCGGGGTCGGGGTGCCCGCCGCACCATGCGCCGCCTTCGCTCGGCGCGCGGGCGTGGATCGCGAGCAGCGCGTCGACCTGCGGCAGCCGCGTCGCCGCGCTCAAGTGGCTCAAATGCGTCGAGTAGACGCGCACGAATCCGCCGCGCTCGGTCGCGATCACCGCTTCCAATGCACCCTGCTGGATGCTGTGCTGCGTCAGCGTCGCGTACTTGGGCAGCAAATGGTTGCGCGACGACACGATCGGCGTCCGCGACAGGATCATCGTGCCGAACTGGCGGCGGCGATTGACCAGCCGGCCGCTCGCGTCGCGATGGGTCGCGTCCATGTCGAGGTTGGCGCCGTAGACCCAGTGATGATCGGACAGACACGCCGCCAGCGCGGCGGGCTCGTCGAGCATGCCGGAACGCTGCCAGTGCCGCTCGACCTCCTGCAGCGCGATCACGTCGGCGTCGCGCACAGCAGCGGCGATCCGCGCTAGGTCGTAGCGGCCATCGCGGCCGAGCCCGTACTGGATGTTGTAGGTGACGAGCTTCACCGCGCCGGGCACGCAACCGCATTGACTTCGCGCGCGGCCAGCGCCAGATTGACGAGCTTTTGCCTGGCACTGGCCCGTGTCAACTCGAGCATGCCGCAGTCGGGCGCGAGGATCAGCTGCCCCTTCGGGAGGTAGCACAGGGCTTGCCGCGCCCGCTCGACGATGGCCTCGACGCTCTCGACCTCGTTGTCACCGACATCCACCACGCCGAGCATGACCGTTTTCCTGCCGATCGCGCCGAGGATGGACAAGTCCAGCTTGCTTGCCGCGCCTTCGATCGAAACGACGTCCAGCCTGGACGCGGACAACCACGACAGGATGTCGCGGTAGTACGCTTGGTCGGCCTTGTAGCGGATGCCCCTGCGTTCGAGCGGCTTGTTCGGATAGCCGCGACAGATGTGCACGATGTAGGTCGCCTTGTCCTCGAGCCCGGCGAAACAGCGCTCGAGCGAGCGCAGGCCCCACGCTCGCGCCGCATCGGGATGGCGCAGCAGGACCGGATCGTCGAATTGGATGGTCCGGCAGCCGGCCTCGATCAATGCCCGGACCTCGTGACGAATCGCGTCGGCATAATCGCGGGCCAAACGCTCCCGATCGCCGCCGTAGAATTCGTCGGCGACGCAGTCGGCCACGGTACTGGGCCCCGGAAGGTTGATCTTGGCGGTGCCGGCAGCGTGTTTCTGCGTGAACAAAAACTCGTCGACGACGATCGGCCCGGCATACTTGATCTTGCCGGTGACGAGCGGCGCATCCTGACGGGCGGTGCCCGCACGCATCAGGATCGGCTTTCGGTGATGGATGTCGATGCCGCCCGAGCTTGCCGAGGATGTGCATCACGTAGTGGCCGCGCCGTTCTTCGCCGTCGGTGACGAGGTCGATGCCGGCGCGGTTCTGGTCCCGGATGGCCGTCAGCGCCGCCTTGTCCAGCAGCCGCGTGAACGCGGCGGGCCCGACTTCGTTGCGGCGAGCGTCGAACGAGAAGCCGAAGCTGTCCAGCAGCGCACGACCGCTTCGCGGGTAGACATAACGCGGCTTGGGATAGCTGCCCACGATCGCGGTCAGGACCGAGGCAGGAGTTTGGGGCTGTTTTCATCGTCATACGGCAACGCGCGCGTCGACACGCGCGCCGCTGGCCTTGTCGAACACCAGCGCGTCCGCCGGCGCGAACGCGAGCGCGACGTTCTCGCCCTCGCGGTGCCGCGCCGCCGCCCCGGCCTCCAGGAAGTGCACGACGCCGAGCGGTGTGTCGGCCGAATAGAGCACTTCGCGGCCCATCGGCTCGACGGCGACGATCCGCGCGGGCGTGCCGTGCGCGCCGACCCGCAGGCTCTCCGGGCGCAGGCCGACCACGACGGCGCCGCTCACCGGCGACGACAGCGGAAGACGCGTTTCGCGCACGGCGATCGCCCCGTTCTCGGCGCGGCCTTCGAGCAAGTTGATCGGGGGCGAGCCGACGAAGCTCGCCACGAACAGCGTCGCCGGCCTTTCGTACAGGTCCTTCGCGGTGCCTTCCTGCTCGACCCGCCCCGCGTTCATGACGACGATGCGGTCGGCCATCGTCGTCGCCTCGATCTGGTCGTGCGTCACGAGGATCGTCGTGACGCGAAGCTCGCGCTGGATGCGGCGGATCTCGGTGCGCATCGTGAGACGCAGCGACGCGTCGAGGTTCGACAGCGGCTCGTCCAGCAGCAGCAGGTGCGGGCGCTTGACGAGCGCGCGCGCGAGCGCCACCCGCTGCTGCTGGCCGCCCGAAAGCTGGCTCGGGCGCCGCTCGAGCAGCGCGTCGATGCGCACCAGCGCGGCGATCTCGCGCGTCCGCCGCTCGGCCTCGGCGCGCACGACGTCCTTGAAGCGCAAGGGGAACATCACGTTGTCCAGCACCGTCATGTTCGGATACAGCGCGTACGACTGGAACACGATGCCGACGTTGCGATCGCGCGCTTCGACGTCGTTGACGCGTACGCCGTCGAAGGCGATCTCGCCCCCGCTCGGGCTGTAGATGCCGGCCAGCATCAGCAGCGTGGTCGTCTTGCCGCAGCCCGACGGTCCCAGCACGGCGACGAACGCCCCGTCGTCGATCTTCAGATCGACACCGTTGACAGCCACCGCGCCGATCCAGTCCTTGCGCAGGCCGGTGAGCTCGATGCGCGCCATCGCCTACCCCCGGATGCCGCCGATCGTCATCTGCGTCAGGTATTTCTGGCAGAAGACGTAAAGCAGAAGGCTCGGCAGCACGTAGAACACCGACACCGCCGCTACGATGCCGTAGTCGACGCCCATGATGTCGTCGGCGACCCAGAACAGGTACAGGCTCATCACCCAGTTCGTGTTCTCGATCAGCAGCGTGCGGACGAAGATGTATTCCTCCCATGCGCGGATGAACGCGAACACCGCGATCGCGATCAGGCCCACGCGCACCTGCGGCAGCACGACCATGCGAAACGCCTGGCGCCGCGACGCGCCGTCGGTCATCGCGCTCATCTCGATGTCCCATGGCACGGCGTCGAAGAAGCCCTTCATCACGAACACGTAGAACGGCAACTCGATCGTCGTCAGCACCAGCACGACGCCGGCGAGCGTGTCGAGCAGGCCGACCCAGTGCAGGATCAGGAAGAGGGGAATGATCAGTGTCATCGCCGGAAACGCGTGCAGCACGAGCAGCCCCTGCAGGAACGCCTCGCGGCCGCGGAACGCGAAGCGCGAGATGTAGTAGCCCGCGAGCGACGCCACGACGAGGATGATCGCGGTCTGCGCGAGTGCCAGCGCCATCGAGTTCCGGAACGCGACCCAGACGGACGGAAACTGGCTGCCGGCGGTGGCCTTCGAGCGAATCTCCTCGACGATGTTCGGGTTCCACAGAAACCGGTAGTTGCGAGTGGAGCCGGTCGCCGACGAGCGCGGCGAGCAGCGCGGGGACCATGACGAGTCAGCAGCACGACGGCGACGACGCGCACGCGCGGCGAGCCCGACATCAGATGGACGACACAATAGATCAACACCGCGGGGACCACGACGCCGCAGGCGGTCCACAGCACCTGGGTCGAGACGCCGCCGGTGCGTGCGGTGAACGAGATCACGACCATCCAGAAGTACGGCACGATGATCGGCACCGAGACGATCAGCAGGAACGCGAGCAACGCCGACTGCCCGGCGACACGCCGCATCCGCGCCGTCCTGGCGAGCGCAGGCCAATCGGGCCGCGCGCCGGCGGGCGCCGTCGCGACCAGCGTGTCGGATCTCGTCATTGCACCTCGATCCGCGGCGGCTGCAGCAGCCGGCGCATGTCCATCAGCCGCCACATCGCGAGCGCGGCGACCACGCCGACGACGATCAGGATCAGCGACAGCGCGGCGCCATACGCATACTGGCCATTCTCGAACGCGCGCCGGTAGGCGTAGAGCGAGAACACCGTCGTATCGTAGAAGGGGCCGCCGCCGGTGATCAGGAGGATGTACTCGAAGCTGACGAGCAGCGACAGCGTCTGGTGGATCGTCATGTAGGAAATCGGCCAGCGCATCGCGGGAAAGACGATATGGCGGACGATCGCGAGCGCGCCCGCGCCGTCCGCGCGCGCCGCGTGGAACAGGTGCACCGGAATCGAGCGGATCGCCGAGGTGAAGATGATCATGCCGAGCGACGCGCCGATGAAGCCGTTCGCGAGGATGATCACGAGCAGCGGATGGTTGTTGCGCAGGTCGACCGGCGGCGTGCCGAGGACGTTGACGAGGATCTGGTTCAGCAGGCCCCGCTCGTTCGGGTCGACGACCCACAGCCACAGGAGGGCGTAGACGACCGACGGACTCATCCGCGGCAGGAGCCAGATCGCCTGGAAGAACGCGCCCAAGCCCTTGGGTATGGCCGTGGTGACCAGCGCCAGCAGCAGCGCGAACGTCACGTTGAAGACGGAAAGCGTCGCAAGCACGAAGATCGCCGTGACGCCGAGCGAAGAAAGCAGGCGCGAGTCGCGCGTCGCCATCCGCACGAAATTGTCGAACGAGAACCCGGTCACCGCCAACGTGCGGTCCATGTCCGTGAACGCGAGGCCCAGGTCGACGACGACCGGCGCGATGAAAAAGCACGCGAGCAGGATCAGTGCCGGGCCCAGGAACAGCGCGAAGTTGGCGCGCTGACGGCGGAGCTGGGCCCGCGCGAAGTCTGGCATGGCAATCGTCAGTTGCGGATGATCACATCCTTGCCGAGTTCGTTCTCGAGCTCGCTGACGACGAAATCGGCGGCCGCCTGCGGCGTCAGCCGTCCCGTTTCCACGCCCTGGATGCCCTTGAAGAGGATCGCGTTGTACTGGCCGATCTTCGGGTGGTTCGGCATAAAGCTGGCGTACTTCAGCATCGGCGTCGCAGCGACCAGCGCCCAGCCCTTTTCGACGATCTCGGGCATCGACTGCTCACCGTAGTTGATCGGCGTATGGTTGGTCGTCACCGCGTGGTGCATGTTGGGGACCGGCTGGCTCGCCAGCGCGACGATGTAGGCGGCGAGGTCCTTGTTCTTCGACTTGGCCGAAACGGCGTACGCGATCGGGTGCGACAGGTTCGTCGGCGTGCCGCCCTTCTTGCCGGCAGGCGCGTTGATCCACGTGATCTTGCGGAAATAGTCGTCCTTGCCCTTCAGGTTCCACGCCTTCATCTGGTCGGTCACGCGCCACACGCCGTGGAAGAACACCAGCGCTTCCTCGCCGCCGAAAGAGGCCTGCTCGATCGCGTCCCACGACATCGCGGTGTTGTTCGCGGACAGCGCCTTCTTGTCGACGCAATACTTGACCCACGTGAAGAAGCTGCGCAGCCCCGCCTTCGACGTCTGGAGCTTGGCCGCCGATTTGTCGTAGGGCTCGATGCCGAACGCTTCGATCAGCATCTGGAAATCCGGCCCCGCGTTCGGCCGGTGCAGGATCCCGTACTTCGCCACGCCCTTCTGCACCGCCTGGCCCGCGAGGTCGCACAGGTCGTTGGCGGTGAACTCACCGGCGTTCACCCTGGCCGGCAGCGCGGCGATGTCCTGGTCGCTCATCCCCATCTTGCGGAGCTTGTCGTTGTTGATGAAGAACATCCGCACTTCGGAATCCTGCGGCACGCCGTAGCGTGCCCCCTTGTACGTGACCGCTTGCCAGAGTGGAGCGATGATGTCGCCCCAGAACTCCGGGTTCTTTGCGATGTGGTCTTCGAGGTTCTGCGCGTAGCCGGCGTCGGCGAACGCGCCCGTCCATTCGTGCGCCAGCACGAAGATGTCCGGGCCCTTGTCGACGGCGAATGCCTTCAACAGGTCGAGCGCGTCGTCGTCGTATCCCTTGGCGTTGGTCTCGTTCAGTTCGATCTTGACCCGCTTGTCGCTGCCGGCCGCAGCGAGCATCTTGTTGAGCGTGTCCCCCGCGGCGACGATGTTGCCGGCGCGCAGCGGACCGGACCGGTCGGCGCGCGACCAGACCTTGACTACGACATCATCCGCGACGGCGGTCGGGGCGGCGCCGATCAGCGCGCCGGCGAGGGTCAGTGCGATTGCGAATTTCCGGTTCATGGCGGTTCTCCTCCCTTGTGCGGCGCGGGCGTGCTTGCGCGTCCTTCGTATCGATGATCCGCCGGAGCACGGCCGGCGTGTTGGTGCAGATCGCGTCGGGCAACAGCGTGCACAGCGCCTCCAACTCGTCCTCGCGCTCCTCGTGCCAGAGCGTGAGCGCCAGACCCGCGCGGCGCAGCCAGTGAACGGCGGCGGCGTCGAGCAGCCGGTGCGGGCGTGCCGCGCGGCGCTCCCAGCACAGGTGCACGCCGTCGGCGCGGCAAGCCGCCGCGAGGGCGACGAGATTCTCCGCATTCGCCACGCTGCCCATCATGAACGACATACGCATGTGCGGCGCCCGCGCTTTCGCGGCCGCGAGCGCCGGCCCGTGGAAGCTCGCCACGACGCAGCGTTCGCGCCAGGCGCTGGCAGCGACCGCCGCCGCGATGGCGGGCGTGGCGCCGGGTTCCTTCACCTCGATCAGCAAGTCTATCCCGGCGCGCTCGGCCCACGCGAGCAGGTCGCCGAGAACGACAACGCCGGGATCGCGCGCCGCGACTTCCGCCACGGTCATGTCGGCGATCAGGCGATCGCCAAGCGCCAGGTCATGACGGATCACGAGCACGCCGTCCTGCGTCGCCTGCACATCGCACTCGATCGCGTCGGCGCCGTCGGCAACGGCGGCTTCGAAGGCCGCCCAGCCGTTGTCGGGATAGGCGGCGCTGCTGCCGCGGTGCGCGACGACCTGGATGCGACCGACAGGCCGACCTTCACGCGGCGCACTTCGAGGGTCGCTCCCCGGACGGCCCGGCGCGCTCACGGTGACGGCTCCGCGGGCGTCCTGCCGCGCACGGTCGTACGGGTGATGAGCTCGACCGGAACCGTGACGAGCGCATGCGGGGCGCGGGTGTCGTCGGCGCGGCGACGGATCAGGCGTATCACCGCGGCAGTCAGATCGCGGACCGGCTGACGGAAGGTCGTCAGGCGGTAGGCACTCCAAGACGCCTGGGGGATGTCGTCGAAGCCGATGACCGAGAGATCGTCGGGTACGCTGCGTCCGCATTCGGAACGGGCGGCGTCGAGGAAGCCCAGCGCCAGCAGATCGGTGACGCAGAAGACGCCGTCGAGCGCGTTATCGCGGAGCACTGAGAGCGCGGCGGCACGTCCCGCGGCGTAATCGGTCGGACCGTCCTGCCAGACGTGCACGACGGCGCCGGCTTCGCCAGCGCGCGCGAGAAAGGCGTCGAGGCGGCCCGTCAGGCTTGCGGTGCGTGCCGCGCTCGATACGACGCCGAGGCGACGACACCCGGCCTCCAGAAGCTGCTCGGCAGCGACGCGACCGCCCGCCGCGTGGTCGGCGACCACGGTGTCGACATCGAGGTCCGGCAGCGGCTTGTTCACGAGAATCACCGGCACCCCGTTGCCGAGACATTCCTCGACGACGCGTGACGGCGGCGTTCCGGACATGACGACGATCGCGCACACGCGGTACTCGAGCAGCCGCTCGATCAGCGCGCTCATGTCGCGTTCCGCGTTGGCCGCGTTGGCCGCGTTGAGCAGCATGCATTGGTAACCGTCTGCGAGCAGCGCCCCTGAAAGGGTCGCGAGCAGCTCGGCGTGGAACGGCTGCTGGAGATCGGTCCCGACCAGCCCGACGACGTTCGAGCGCGCGTTGATGAGGCCCTGCGCCAGCCGGTTGACGCGGTAGCCGAGCTGATCGGCGGCCAAAAGGATGCGCTCGCGCACCTCCGTCGACACGCTCGCGCCTGGCGTGAACGCGCGCGACACCGCGGAACGCGACACGCCTGCACGACGGGCGACGTCTCCTGCGGTCACGAACGTTCGACGCAACGCCGCCTGACTCAACGCTCCTCCGTGGGGCTCTTCGACGAGGCGTGCACACGCGTGCGGAAGCATAAGCCGTGATTGCACACGTGTGCAAGACCTCGCCCCCGCCTAGATGCCCGTGAGGTCCGCAAGCGGCCGTGCGAGCGCCGGCGCGCACGCGAGGCACGCTGCCTTCGCCGTCGGCCGCGGCGGCGCGAACGGCGCCACGAAACCGCCGGCCTCGTCGACGATCGCGAGGCCGCCGATCGCGTCCCAGATCGACAGCTCCAGCTCGACGAAGCCGTCGAGGCGGCCCGCGGCGACGTGCGACAATTGCAGCGCAGCGGAGCCGAAATTGCGCATGGCGACCCCGGCTTCCATCATGCGGCGGCGGATCTCGAGATACTTCGGCGACGGCGAGCGGTCGTGGTGGCCGAGCGCGACGTACGCACCGGGCAGCGCCGACGTCGTCGCCACCGCGAGCCGGGCCGTGCGTCCGCCGGCCTCGCACCAGGCGCCGCCGCCGCGTTGCGCGTGAAAGAGCTCGCCGTGCGGCGGGTCGATGACCGCGCCGACGAGCGCGCGTCCGTCCTCCACGTACGCGATCGCGACATTCCAGTAGGGAATGCCACGCAGGAAATTGTGCGTGCCGTCGATCGGATCGACGACCCAGCAGCGATCGGGCGGCGCTGCCGACGGCGCGTCGAACTGCGCCGCCGTCTCCTCGCCGAGAAAGCCATCGTCGGGAAATGCAGCCGCGATCCTGCGGCGGAGGAGCGCTTCGACCTCGCGATCCGCGAGGCTCACGAAATCGCCAGGCCCCTTGAGCTCGACGACGAGCTCCTCGCGGCGCCGCCAGAAGTCGAGCGCCAGCGCGCCGGCCTCGCGGGCGAGCGCGCGCGCGAATTCGTACCGGTCGCTCACCGGATGCCCTTGCGGGTCGGCAGTGCACTGCGCGACGGCACGATTCGTGCAGCGACCTCTGCAGCCGCGATGTGCTGCGCTTTAATGTAATCACTACATGCTGCAGTTGAACGCTTTGCCGCGCTCTCCCTCATGCGACCCAAATTCCCCCGCACCGCCCGCTCGCTGCGCAAGAAGACCCGCGAGCAATCGCATTCGCTGCGCGCGCCGATCGATGCCGAGCCGGCGGTGGTGAATCCGGCGGGGTACCAGGAAGCGCCGCTTGCGGGCGACACGGTCGCGCAGGACCGCAAGGCTGCGGACAACGACGCGCTGCTGCACCGGGCGCGCGCCGAGGACGACGGCGGGCGCGCGACGACCGCGCCGGTGCCTGCTCCCAGGCGCGGGCCGCGCGGGGGCCGCTGAAACGCCGGCCGGTCAGCGTGGCAGCGCATAGACGTCGCGGTCCCACTTCTCGAGGATGCGCTTGCGTTCGGCGGCGCTGCCGTACTTGGCGAAGTCGTAGTTGATGAGCTTGAGCTCGCTCATCCGCAGCGCGCCGTCCGGAATCGGCGTCGCCCGGTTCGACGGCGTCTGGAAGTTCCTGAGGTCGCCGCCGATCTTCTGCGCGGCCGGGGTAAGCGCCCAATCGTAGAACTTCTTCGCGTTGTCGAGGTTGCGCGCGCCCTTGACGATGCTCATCGAGCCGACCTCGTAGCCGGTGCCCTCGCAGGGCACGACGATCTTCACCGGAAAGCCGTTGGCGATTTCCGTGAGGCCGTCGTGCAGGAACGTGACGCCGATCGACGTCTCGCCGCGCGCGACGGCGCGAATCGCGCCCGCACCGGTGCGCGGGTAGTTGTTGGTATTCCGGTGCATGCCTTTCAACAGCTCGAAGGCCCTGTCCTCGCCGAAGATCTGCACGAAGGTCGCCAGCGTCGAGTACGCGGTGCCGGACGCGTTGGGATTCGCCATCTGCACCTCGTCCCGGTAGATGGGATTGGCAAGATCGGCCCAGCACTTGGGCGGCGGCAGCTTCTTCTTCGCCAGCAGCTCGGTGTTGTAGCCGATGCCGAGCGCTCCGGTATAGATGCCGACCGTCCGGTGGTTCGATTGCTCCGCCTGGCGGAGCGCCCAGTCGTAGAGCTGCGGCAGCAGCGGCGACGTGTATTCCTCGGTCAGGCCGAGCTCGGCCGCCTGCAGATGCGCCTCCCCGGTGCCGGCGTACCAGAGGTCGTACTTCGGGTTGGCGCGCTCGGCGGCGATCTGCGCCATCGCCTCGCCCGATCCCTTCTGCGCCATGCCGACGCGAATGCCGGTCTCCTTCTGGAACTGGCCCACCAGCGCCTCGCACCAGGGAATGGGCACGCTGCACACGATGTTGAGCTGGCCCTGCGCGTTCGCCAGCCCGGCGACCGCGAAGCCCGCCGCCGCCAGGCAAATCGGGATGGTGCGATGCATGCGGTTCTCCCCCTTCGTTGTCGCGGGCCGGTCGTGCGCCGGCCTTGGCGTCGCGGCGGATCAGGCCATCGTGGACCCCGGCCGGCGATCCGTCAAAGCTCGACGGCGCGGCCGGTCAGCAGCGATTCGCGCAGCGCGATGCCGATGCGCGTCGCCTCCGTCGCGTCACGCAGCGTGAGCGGCAGCGACCGGTCGAGGCGCACGCAGTCGACGAAGGTCCGCGCCTCGCGCAGGAACGCCTCGGCGAAGCGCTCGTAGAACGTCGGCGGGCATTCGCTGCGCACGCCGTGGGCGTCGGCGATCACCACGTCGTCGACACGCGGCACGCCCCCGACGGTGAGGCGGCCGGACGTGCCGACGACCTCGGTCTGCGCTTCGAAGCCGTGCGCCATCGTCCGCGAGGCGCCGAAATAGGCGATCGAGCCGTCGTCGAATTCGCACAGCGCCATGCCGTTGTCGACGTCGCGCCACTGCCGCAGCCCCTCGTGCACGGCGACCGTCCCCGTGGCGAACACGCGCCGCGCGCCGTGCGCGCCGAGCAGCCAGCGCGCACAGTCGATGTCGTGCACGCTCATGTCGAGGAACATGCCGCCGCTCGTCTCCGAGAAGCGGACGAAGAAGCCGCCAGGGTCGTTCCTGTCGAGCGTATGCGAGCGCACCATGAACGGCCTGCCGATGGCTCCGGCCCGGATCCTCGCCTGCGCGGCCTGGTAGTGCGCATCGAAACGGCGCACGAAGCCGATCATCACCTTGCGATCCGGGTGCTTCGCCGCCTCGGCTTCGACCCGCGCGCATTCGCCGAGCTCGAGCGACAGCGGCTTCTCCGAGAACACATGCTTGCCCGCTTCGAGCGCGTCGACGATCTGCTGCGCGTGCAGCGTCGTCGGCGTCACGAGCCAGACGGCGTCGAGGTCGCCGCCCTCAAGCATCGCGCCGTAGTCGGCGTAGCGACGCGCAACGCCGAGCTCGCGCCCCGCCCACTCGAGCTCGTCGACGAGGGGGCTGCAAGCGGCAACGAGCTCGGCGCCGGGAACGTGCCGCGCGAGGTTTTCGGCGTGGCGCCGTCCCATCCGTCCCAGCCCGGCGATGCCGATCCGAAGCGTATTCACGGCGTCACGATGCGCTTTTCGCGCCAGGACAGGGTCGCCGCTTCCGCCAGCGCCAGCGCCTTCACGCCATCGTCGATCGACGTGCGCACCGGCGCGCCGTGCGCGAGCGCGGCGAAGAAATGCGCCATCTCGGCCGCATACGCGGCGCGGTAGCGCTCGAGGAAGAAGTGCTCGGGCTTGTCGCCCGCGATCGCGCCGGCGTTCCACGCGACGACTTCGGTCGGCCGGTGGTTGCCGGCCTGGAGCATGCCCTTCGCGCCGATCACTTCGAAGCGCTGGTCGTAGCCGTAGGCGGCGCGGCGGATCGTGTTGATCTGCGCGAGGCGGCCCTTCTTGGTGCGGATCGTGACCGCGGTGGCATCGATGTCCCCCACGGCGGCGATCGCCGGGTCCGTGAGCACGCTCCCGGTGGCATAGACCGATTCCGCCTCGTCGTCGAGGATCCAGCGGAAGATGTCGAAGTCGTGGATCAGCATGTCCTTGAAGATGCCGCCCGAGCGCTTCAGGTAGTCGGCGGGCGGCGCGCCGGGGTCGCGGCTGGTGACCACGAGCATCTCCGGATCGCCGATCTCGCCGGCGTCGATGCGCGCCTTGAGCGCGGCGAACGTCGGATCGTAGCGGCGCTGGAAGCCGATCAGGCACGGCACGCCCGCCTTCGCGACGGCCTGCGCGCAGGCCTTCGCGCGGTCGAGCGCGAGATCGACGGGCTTTTCGCAGAAGATCGCCTTGCCCGCGGCGGCGGCGCGCAGGATCAGCTCGGCGTGGCTGTCGGTCGACGACGCGATCACCACGGCCTTCACGCCAGCGTCGCGGAATGCCGTCTCGACGTCGACGACTTTCGCGCCGTGCGCATCGGCGAGCGCGCTGGCGGCGGCCGCGTCGACGTCCACGACGTACGCGAGCCGCACGCCCGGCTGGCGCACGAGATTGCCGGCGTGGATCTTGCCGATCCGCCCGGCGCCGAACAGCGCGACATCAGTCATCGTCATCTCCGCGGTCCTGCGTTTCCTCGACATTGAGCTCGAGCCGGTACGCGAGCGCCACGAACAGCGCCTGGCACAGGCACAGCGTGCTGGTGAGCGAGCGAAACGCGAACGCGCTCCCCTCCTTCACCGTGAACAGCGCGCTGGCGTCGCGCGCGAGCGGCGCCATGCGGCTGTCGGTGATCACGACGGTCCTGGCGTGGCTCCGCAGCGCGTCCCGGACGCAGGCCTGCGTCTCGCGGCCGTACGGCGTGAAGCTGATCGCGACGACGACGTCGTTGCGGCGCGCCGAGGCCATCTGCTCGCGGTGCATGCCGCCGACGTCCGATACGAGGTGGACGCGCTTGCCGGTGTGGCCGAGCGCATAGGCGATGTACGCGGCGACGGGAAACGAGCGGCGCACGCCGACGACGTAGATGTTCTCCGCCTTCTGGAGCAGCGTGACCGCGGCGTCGATCGCGGCGGCGTCGAGGTCGCGCGCGAGCTCCTCGAGGCCGCCGCGGCTGCCGGCGATGAATTCCCGCGCCACCTGGCCGCCGCTCAGCACGCCCTTGCGCGCGATCAACGTCCTGATGCGCTGCTGGTACGTCGATTGCGGATTCGCCTGCGCATGGTAGGCCGTGCGAAACACCGCCTGCATCTCGGAGAAACCCGAATAGCCGAGGCGCTGCGCGAAGCGCACCACCGCCGACGGCTGCACGCCGCAGCGCGCCGCGATGTCGCCGGTGCGGTCGACCATCACGCTCGCGCGGTGTTCGTCGACGTACTTCGCCACGCGCTTCAGCTGCCGCGGCAGCGCATCGTAGTGCGCGGCGATTCGCGCGAGCAGCACGTCGACCGGCGTGGCCGCGGCGACCGTGCCCGCGCCGCCGCCCGGTGACGCCGGCCGTCTCAGCGCTTCAGCATCCATTCGTGCGCCGGATCGTTCCTGAAATGCCACGCGCGCGTCGGGCCCGCCATCACGTTCAGGTAATACGACTCGTAGCCGTAGGGCACGACGACCGGATGGTAGCCGCGCGGCACCAGCACGACGTCGTGGTCCTCGACGGCGAGCGACTCGTCGAGCGAGCGATCGTCGGTGTAGACGCGCTGGAACGCGAAGCCCTGCGAGGGGGCGAGGCGGTGGTAGTAGGTCTCCTCGAGCGAGCTCTCGACCGGCGAGTTGTCGGTGTCGTGCTTGTGCGGCGGATAGCTCGACGAATGGCCGGCCGGCGTGCGCACCTCGACGACGAGCAGGTGCGACGCGGGCTCCGTCTGCGGCAGGATGTCGCAGACGTAGCGCGTGTTTGCACCGGCGCCGCGCACCGAGCGCTGCATCCGCGACGGCTCGATCAGCCGCGCGGCGGCGTTGCCGGGGCCCGGCGCACTCGCCACGCCGATCTCCGCTGCGGTGTGCGCGCCGATCGTCACGCCTGCGCCGTCGGGCAGGTACACGGCATACGGAGACTGGTCGTCGAACGGGCCGGCGCGCGCCCCGATCCCGCGCCACGCGTTGTCGCCCTGCGTCACGGTGACCTTGCCGCCGAGCACGACGACGCAGAGCTCGTTGCCGGGCTGCGCGATGGCGGCCGATTCGCCGGGCGCGAGCCGGTAGGCGGCGAAGCCGACGTACTTCCAGCCGGCCGACCGCGGCGTGACGCTGACGATCTCGCTGCCCTCGCGCCTGGCCTTCACCAGCAGGCTCATGTCCGTCGTCCCGTCCCGCTCGCGGGCGAGGGCGTTCCCCTCACCAGTGCCGCGAGATGATCGAAGCCGCGCTTCGCGTAGCGGTACGCCGGTGCCACGACCGGATCCTGCTCGGCCTCGACGACGAGCCAGCCGCGGTAGCCCTGCTGGCGCAGGACGCCGATAAGTGCCGGGAAGTCCACCGCGCCGTCGCCGGGGACGGTGAAAGCCCCGTTGATCACCGCGTCGAGAAAGCTCCAGTTGCGGTTGCGCGCGAGCCTGATCACGTCGGGCCGGACGTCCTTGCAGTGCACGTGGCACACGCGCGCCGCGTGCTTTTCCAGCATCGCGACGACGTCGCCGCCGGCGAAGCTCATGTGGCCGCTGTCGAACAGCAGGCCCACCTCGTCGCCGACGTTGGCCATGAGATTGTCGACGTCCTCCGGCGTCTCGCAATATGCACCCATGTGGTGGTGGTACGCGAGGCGAACCCCGTGCGCGAGCGTATGGCGCGCGAACGCGGTTAGCCGCTCGCCGTACGCGCGCCACTGCTCGCCGCGGAAGAAGCGCGGCCGCTTGTAGAGCGGCGACGGCGCCCCCTGGATGCTGTCGGCGACCTCGCCGTAGACCATCACCTTCGCGCCCCCGCTGGCGAGCAGCTCCAGATGCGGGCCGACCGCCGCGATCTCTTCCTCCGCCGACCGGCGCGCGAGGCGCCCCGAATACCACCCCGACACGAGCGACAGGCCGTGCCTGTCCAGCACGCGCGACAGCGCCCCGTGCTCGCGCGGGAACTTGTTGCCGAGCTCGAAGCCCTGGTAGCCGATCGCGGCACCTTCCGCCAACGCCGTCTCGAGCGGCGTCTCGCCGCCGAGCGAGGGCAGGTCGTCGTTGCTCCAGGAGATCGGATTGATGCCGATGCGGACATCGAATCCCTTCGGCCGCGCCGCGCTCATGGCTTCTGCGCCTTCCTGTCTTCGTCGTACTTCGCGCGCGCCGCGCGCACTTCCGGGCGATCGGACACCTCGGGCACCGCGACCTCCCACCACCAGCCGCCCTCGGCCGTCGTGCGCGCGGGATCGGTTTCGATGCAGATGACGTACGTGCGGTCGGCGGCGCGCGCGCGCAGCAGCGCCGCCTCCAGCCCGGCGATCGACTTCACGTTCTCGCCCTGGGCGCCGAGCGCGCGCGCGTGCGCCGCGTAGTCGATCGCAGGCGCGCCGAGCGGCCCCTGCACGCAGTCGTCGAACAGGTTGTTGAAGGGCGCCCCGCCGCAGGCCCGCTGCAGCCGGTCGATGCAGCCGTAGCCGCGGTTGTCGAGCACGACGACGACGAGTTTCGCGCCCAGCATCACCGACGTGGCGATCTCGGAGTTGAGCATCAGGTAGCTGCCGTCGCCGACCATCACGACGACCTCGCGGTCGGGATGCGCCATCTTCACTCCGAGGCCGCCGGCGATCTCGTAGCCCATGCACGAGTAGCCGTACTCCATGTGATAGCCGCCGGGCGCCGCCGTGCGCCAGAGCTTGTGCAGCTCGGCCGGCAGCGTTCCCGCCGCGCAGACGACGATGTCGCGGGTCGTCGAATCGGCGGCCGAGCGTTGCACGGCGCCGATCACCTCGCCGTCGTACGGCAGCGCGACGTCGCGGCCGGCGGTGATCCGCGCGATATCGGCGCGCCAGCCGTCCGCGAGCTTGCGCGCGCGATCGGTCCACGTGGCGTCGGCCTTCCACGCGCCCGCGGCCTTCGACAGCGCGTCGAGGCCGGCGCGCGCGTCGGCGATCAGCTCCCCGCCGCGCCACTTGAGCGCGTCGAAGCGGTTGACGTTGATCGACAGCAGGCGGGCGCCCGTGAACATCGAATGCGAGCCGGTCGTGAAGTCCTGCAGCCGCGTGCCCAGCGCGATCACGAGGTCCGCGTCCTGCGCGAGCGCGTTCGCGGCGGGCGACCCGGTGACGCCGACCGCGCCTTCCTGCAGCGGGTGATCCCAGCCGAGCGCGCCCTTGCCCGCCTGCGTCTCCGCCACCGGCACGCCGTGGCGCTCGGCGAAGGACGCAAGCGCCTCGCTCGCCTTGCCGTACAGAACGCCGCCGCCGGCGACGATCAGCGGCCGCTGCGCCGTCGCGAGCAGCGCGGCGGCCGCGGCGAGTTCGCCCGGGCGCGGCGGCGGCCCATCGAAGCGATGGCTGCGCGGTGCGAAGAACGCCTCCGGATAGTCCCAGGCCATCGTCTGCACGTCCTGCGGCAGCGCGAGCGTCACGGGGCCGCAGGTGGCGGGATCGGTGAGCACGTCGAGTGCGCGCGGCAGCGCCGTCAGCAACTGCGCCGGGTGCACGATGCGGTCGAAATAGCGCGACACCGGCTTGAAGCAGTCGTTGGCCGAGACCGTGCCGTCGTGGAAATCCTCGACCTGCTGCAGCACCGGGTCGGGGACGCGCGACGCGAACACGTCGCCGGGCAAAAGCAGCACCGGCAGCCGGTTCACGTGCGCGAGCGCCGCTGCCGTGACGAGGTTCGTCGCGCCCGGACCGATCGACGTCGTGCATGCCATCATCCGCCGGCGCATCCGCGCCTTCGCATACGCGATCGCCGCGTGCGCCATCGCCTGCTCGTTGTGCGCGCGATACGTCGGCAGCGCCTGGCGATGCGCGTACAGCGCTTCGCCGACACCGGCGACGTTGCCGTGGCCGAAGATCGCGAACACGCCGGCGAACAGCGTCTCGCCCTCGTCGTTGCGTGCGGCGGCGAGCGCGCGCACCAGCGCCTGCGCCATCGTGAGCCGCACGGTGCCGGCACGCTCGCGCGTGCCCGCCTGCGATGGTCCGGTCTGTGGAGCGTTCACGGACCGCCCTTCGCTCTTCGCACTGCGGGGGGCGCCCGCGCCACGGCCCGGCGCATTCATGCCGCGGCCTCCTTGCGCGGCGTGGCGCCGCGCGCGGCGCGCCACACGTCGATCAGCGTCTCGAAGTTCGCGCGGATCTTCCGCCCGAGCGTCGCGTCGTCGATCGTGCCTGCGAGCCACTCGGAGGCCGGCGCCCTGAAGATCGTGCGACCCACGGCGAAGCCGCGGCAGGTGGCGCTGGCCTTCGCCGCGGCGAAGCCCGCCGCCAGCGTCTCCACACCCTGGTCGAGGCCGAGCAGCAGGACGCCGCGGCAATGCGGGTCGCGCTCGGCGAGAAGCGCGTCGATCGCCTGCCATTCCTGCGCGCTCATCGGCTCTAGCTTCCACCACTCGGGGTAGATGCCGAGATTGTAGAGCCGCTTCAACGCCCGGTACACGGTATCCGCTGCACGCGGCATCGACCGGGGCGGAATGATCTCCAGCAGCAGCTCGTGCCCGCTCACCTGCACGGCGTCGTACAGCGTGCGGATCTGTGCCTCGTTCTCGAGCCGCAGCTCGATGGGATCGTCGGGGTGGTACTGGACCAGGCACTTGACGACGTGCTCGGCCGGCCATGCGATCAGCGTCGTGCCCACCGATCGTCCGCGGTCGAACACCACCGGATTCGACCCGGGCAGCTCGACGGGGCGGCCGATCCACCAGCCGCGGCCGCTCGCCGCGTTGAGCGCGTCCTGTCCATAGCGGTCGTCGCACAGCAGGCCGATGCTGCCTTCGACTCCGCGCGCGGCCGCGGTTTCCGCCACCGCATCGACGAACAGCTGCTTGAGCTTCACAAGCCGCGCCTCGTCCGCACCCGCGCGCTGCGCGAGGTCGAAGAACGGATTGCGATGGTCGAACGCGAAGACGAAGAGCTCGTCGCGCCGCGTCCGTGGCGCGGTCACCCGATGGAGCCGCGACAGCGTCGCGTCCTGGTCGGGGCGAGGGATGCGCCGCGCATTGGCGATGTAGTAGTCGAGCTCGACGCGCGTCGGCATCGCCGGCGCGCAGCCGTGCCGCGACACCACGAGTGCGCCGCAGGCGTTCGCGTAACGCGCGCATGCGTCGTAGTCCTCGCCCAGGACCCAGCCGGAGAGAAAGCCGGACGAGAACGCGTCGCCGGCGCCCAGCACGTTCAGCACCTCGACCTCGACGCCCTGGCCGTTGAACGCGGCGTCGAGCGATTCGGGGATCGGCCCTTCGATCACCGCGCAGCCGAGCGGGCCGCGCTTCACGACGAGCGTGGCGTGCGCGCGCTCGCGCACGGCCGAGAGCGAGCGCATGATATCGGTGCTGCCGCCGGCGATGTTGAACTCCTCGATCGTGCCGATGACGAGGTCGAACTTCGGCAGCAGCTTCTGCAGGTGCGCCGTGACGGTGTCCGACTCGATGAACCTCGTCTCGCCATCGCCGCGGTTGGTGAGCCCCCACAGCACCGGGCGATAGTCGATGTCGAGCACCGTGCGCACGTCGTTCTTCCGCGCGCGGTCGAGCGCCAGGTTGCTGATGCCGTCGATGTACTTCGTCGAGAAGTGCGTGCCCGTGATCAGCAGCGCGCGGCTTCGCGCGATGTAGGCCTCCTCGATCTCACCGTCGCCGATCGCCATGTCGGCGCAGTTCTCGCGCAGGAAGATGAGCGGAAAGGTGCCCTTGTCCTTGATGCCGAGCACCACCGCCGCGGTGAGCCGCGCCGGGTCGGTGCCCACGTGGCTCGTGTCGCAGCCTTCCCGGGCGATCGTCTCGACGAGGAAGCGTCCCATGCCGTCGTTGCCGACGCACGAGATCAGGCCGGCGCGCAGGCCGAGCCGCGCGCAGCCGAACGCCGTGTTCGCGCTCGAGCCGCCCAGGTATTTGGCGAAGCTCGTGACGTCCTCGAGGCGCGCGCCGATCTGCTGGGCGTAGAAGTCGACACCGAAGCGGCCGAGACAGAGCACGTCGAAGTCGCGGCCGGAAGCGAAACGCGTGGTGTTGCGCATGCGGGGAAGCCGGATGGGGCCGCGGAACGGTTGTGTGTTTGGCGCGCGTCCGCCACGGCGCCTGGCGGAGCGGTCGGCGCGCGGGATCGCGGCCGGGCCGCCATTCTCGCGCGGCGAGGCGTGAAATGCAATTTCCAGTCCTTTTCCCCGTTGGAATCTGCATTCCACCCCGGATGCCGGCGCGCGGCCTTCCCTTGCCGGCTCCAGGCGCGGACCTGGGCGACGGTTAGGACCGCGTCCGCACGAAAACGACCGCGTCGACCGGGTGATACGCTCACGGCGTGACCCCGTATCCTTCCGCACGCGATTTCGGACTCATCCTGCTCGTCGTCGCACTGTGGGGATTCTCGTTCGTCCCGATCAAGCTCGGCCTGCGCGAGATGCCGCCGTTCGCCTTCGCCGCGCTGCGGTTCTTCTTCGCTGCGGTGCCGCTCGTGTTCTTCGTCCGGCGGCCGCGGATGCCGGTCCCGCTCGTGCTCGCCTACGGCTTCGCGATCGGCGTGTTCCAGTTCGGCCTGCTCTTCCTCGGCATGAAGCTCGGCATGCCCGCGGGCCTGTCGTCGCTGGTGATCCAGCTCCAGGTCTTTTTCACGATCGGCCTCGCGATCGTGTTCCTGGGCGAGCGGCTGCAGGCGCAGAACGCGGCCGGCGCCGTGATCGCGTCGCTCGGCGTCGTCGTGCTCGCCTGCTACAAGATCAGCGAAGGCGCGAGCGCGACGCTGACCGGACTGCTGCTCGTCGTCGCGTCGGCCTTCGCCTGGGGCGCCGGCAACGTGTTCGCCAAGCGCGCCGCGGCGCGGCACTCGGCCGACATGTTCGCGCTGGTCGTGTGGTCTAGCCTCGTGCCGCCGCTGCCGCTGGCGGCGATCTCGTACGCCTTCGAGGGCGGCGGCGCGGCGTGGCAGGCCGTGCGCGACGCGAGCGCGTTCGCGTGGGGGTGCGCGCTGTTCCTCGCGTACGTGGCGACGCTGTTCGGCTTCGCCTCGTGGGCGAGGCTCCTTCACCGCTACCCGACGGGGCTGATCGCCCCGTTCGCGCTGCTCATTCCCATCTCGGGCCTGGCCAGCGGCTGGTTGGTGCTGGGAGAGACGCTCGCGCCGGTGCAGGCGGCGGGCGTGGCGCTCGTCCTCGCCGGGCTCGTGGTCAACGTCTACGGCGCGCGCCTCTCCGCCCGGCTGCGCGCTTGACCGCGGCGCCGCGTCAGCGCGGGATCGCGTACACCTCCTTGTCCCATTTCTCGAGCAGCCGCTTGCGCTCCGCGGCGCTGCCGTACTTGGCGAAGTCGTAGTTGATGAGCTTGATCTCGTCGAGCTTCGGGGCACCGGGCGGCGGCGCAACGCTTTTGTTCGAGGGAATCTGGTAGTTCTTCGTCTCGGCGCCGATCTTCTGTGCGGCGGGCGTCAACGCCCAGTCGTAGAATTTCCTCGCGTTCTCCAGGTTTTTCGCGCCCTTGACGATGCTCATCGAGCCGACTTCGTAGCCGGTGCCCTCGCACGGCACGAGGATCTTCACCGGAAAGCCGTTGGCGATCTCCGTCTGGCCGTCGTGCAGGAACGTGACCGCGATGCCGGTCTCGCCGCGGCCGACGGCGCGCACGGGTCCGACGCCGCTGCGCGGATAGTTGTTGATGTTCCGGTGCCAGGCCTTCAGGAGCTCGAAGGCCTTGTCCTCGCCGAAGATCTGCACGAGCGTGGCGACCGTCGAATACGCCGTTCCGGAGGCGTTCGGATTGGCCATCTGGATCTCGTCCCTGTAGATCGGGTTGGCCAGGTCGGCCCAGCATTTCGGCGGCGGCAGGTTCTTCTTCGCGAGGATCTCCGGGTTGTACCCGATGCCCAGCGCCCCGGTGTAGACACCGACCGTGCGGTACTTCGACTGCTCCGCCTGCCTGATCGCCCAGTCGTAGAGCTGCGGCAGCATCGGCGATCGGTATTCGTCGGTGAGGCCCTGCTCCGCCGCCTGCAGGTGCGGATCGCCGGTGCCCGTGTACCAGAGGTCGAGCTTCGGGTTCGCTTTTTCGGCGGCGATCTGCGCCATCGCCTCGCCGGCCGACTTCTGCGTGTACGAGACCTTGATGCCGGTCTCCTTGAAGAATGCGTTGGCGACGCCTTCGCACCACGGCGCCTGCACGCTGCAGACGATGTTGAGCTGGCCCTGCGCGGACGCGACCGCGGCGAACGCGCCGAACGCCAGCGCGACGACAAAGCGTTTCATCGATGATCCCTCCAGTAGGCGGGCGCGTCTGAAATGCGCGCTCTCGCAGGTGGTCCTGCATCGTCCGCCGGGCGCCGCGGCAGGCGGTGCCGTAGGCGCGCCCCTGCGTGATCACGTATCGTACACTGGTACCTTGACTGTCCGCGGGCGTCCGTGAAGACCACGATCCTCCGATATTTCGAGCGGCTGCGGGGAAGCCTCTGGTTCCTGCCTTCGCTCATGGTCCTCGGCGCCGCCGCCGTGGCGTTCGCCGCCGTCGCCTTCGACCGCGCCGTCGCCGACCGCCGGCTCGCCGAGCTCGTCGGCATCTACAACGGCGGACCCCAGGGCGCCAGCGCGATCCTGAGCACGATCGCCGGGTCGACCGTCACGCTCGCCGGCGTCGTGTTCTCCATGACGCTCGTCGCGCTGACGCTGGCGTCGTCGCATTTCGGCCCGCTGCTGTTGCGCAATTTCATGGAAGACCGGCTGAACCAGATCGTGATCGGCGCGTTCGTCGGCACGTTCCTGTATTGCCTGCTGGTGCTGCGCACGCTGCGCCACGACGACGCCGATCCGTTCGTGCCCCAGTTCGCCGTCACGCTCGGCATGCTGTTCGCGCTCGCGAGCCTGGTGCTGCTGATCTATTTCATCCATCACGTCGCCGCGTCGCTCCAGGCGGAGCAGATCACGGCGCGCGTCGGCGCCGAGCTCATGAAAGGCGTCGATCGCCTGTTTCCGGCGCAGGCCGGGGAAGAGGCCGGCGACGGGGGGGCGCACGACGGCGACGAGGCGCGCGAAGGAGAGGCGGAGGCCGCGCTGGCGCGCGACGCCCGCCTCGTCGGCGCGCAGCGCGACGGCTACCTGCAGATCGTCGACGGCGACGCCCTGGTGCGAATCGCCGCGGAAAACGACGTCGTGATCGGCGTCACGCGCGCGCCGGGCGATTACTTCGTCGAGGGCATGCCGCTGGCGCGTGTCGCCCCGCGCGCGGCGGCCGACGACGCGCTCGCCGGCAAGATCCGCGGCGCCTTCGCCATCGGCCAGACGCGCACGCCCGCGCAGGATCTGCGCTTCGCCATCCACCAGCTGGTCGAGGTCGCCTTGCGCGCGCTGTCCCCCGGGGTGAACGAGCCGTTCACCGCCATCACCTGCATCGATCGCCTCGGCTCGGCGCTGTGCCGGCTTGCGCAGCGCGAGATTCCGTCGCGGTTCCGCCGCGACGACGACGGCCGCGTGCGCTTGATCGCGCCGGTGATCGGCTTCGTCGACGTCACCGACGCGGCGTTCGGCCAGATCCGCCCCTACGCGGCCGCCGACGCCACCGTCACGCTGCGGCTTTTGCGCACCATCGCCATGGTGGCGCCATTCGCCACCCGCAGCGAGGACCGCGCCGCGCTCGCGCGCCACGCCGAGCTGATCGCACGCGACGCCAGGGCGGCGCTGGCCAACCGCGACGACCGCCGCGCGGTCGACGACTTCTACCTCGCGCTGCGCGAAGCGCTCGACGAAACGCGCCCGCGGGCGCGGCGGACCGGGTAGCCGGCGCGTCGCGAGGCAGCGACGTGCCTGGGGCCGCCGGGGCGGCCAGCGCCGGCGCGATGACGGGCGGCGGCCTACAGCGGCGCTGCGCGGGATCGTCTATCATCGTCCGATGTCTCCGCCCGTCGCCGCGGCAGCCCCGTTCGACACCGGCCTCGTCCCCCGCACGCCGTTCGTGCGCCGGCACGATCTCGACCTGCTGCGCGGCGTGATGCTCGTCCTCATGATGATCACCCATCTGCCGACGACGCTCGGCGCGCGCATCGGCCAGCCGTTCGGCTTCGTTTCGGCGGCGGAAGGGTTCGTGTTCCTCTCCGCGTTCCTCGCCGGCTCCGTGTACGACCGCGTCGCCCGCGAGCACGGCGCAGCGGCGATGCGCCGCGCGCTGCTCTCGCGTGCGCTCAAGGTCTACCTCGTCCATGCCGGCCTGCTGGTGTTTCTTTTCCTCGTGCTCGTGCCGATGGCGAAATCGCACGGGGCGCACGCGATCACCGATCTGGCGTCGTTCTACGTGCACGATCCGCGTCAGGCGCTGGCCGGCGGACTGCTGCTCGTGTACAACCCGCCGCTCCTCGACATCCTGCCGATGTACGTGATCTTCCTTGCCGCATCGGCGTGGGTGCTCGACTTCGCGTGCCGGCGCGGCTTCGCGCTGCCGCTCGCCGCGAGCGGCGCCCTGTGGCTGTTCGCGCAGTTCGGCGGCGGCCGGATGGCCTACGCGTGGGTCGCCGGCACGCTGGGCCTGCATGGCGCGTACGCGCAGACCGGCGCGTTCTCGCTGTTCGCGTGGCAGTTCCTGTGGCTCGCGGGCCTGGCGGCCGGCGCGCGTGCGCGCGTCGACCCGCCGCCGGCGGCGACGAGCCCGGCGGACCGCCCGAGCCTCCTGTGGCCGGCGATCGTCGTCGCCGGCGTGCTGTTCGGCTGGCGGCATGTCGTCGGCCAGACGCCGTTCGACGGGCACGCGGCGTGGAACGTCCTGTTCGACAAGTGGCAGCTGGGGCCGCTGCGGCTGCTCAATTTCGCGGTGCTCGCCGTGCTCGCCGTACACGGCCGCTTCGTGCTGGCCGCGTGGTCGCGCCACTCGCCGGTCGCGACGCTCGGACGCGCGTCGCTCGCGGTGTTCAGCGCGCACATCGTGCTGTGCCTGTGCGTGCTCGCCACGCTGGGCGACGACGCGGCGGCGCACTCGGGCGCGCTCGAGGCGACTTTGCTCGCAGGAAGCTTGGCGGCGCTCTACGTCGTCGCGCGCGTTGCGCTGCTGCTCACGAAGGCGCGCGAGGCGCCGGCTGCGCCGGACCCGCGCGTGGCCGCGGGCCTCGCGGCTATATCAGATACGGCGCGATGACGGACTTCCACAACGCGTAGCCCGCGCGATTGAGGTGCAGCGCGTCGTCACGGAAGAGCTCCCGCCGCGGCGCGCCCCGCGCATCGAGCATCGGCGTGAAGACGTCGATGTACGCGACGTCGCGCTGCTCGGCCGCGTAGTCGCGGATCATTTCGTTCGCCGCGCGAATCCGCGGCAGCAGCGACAGGCGCAGCGGGCTGGGCTTGATGGAGATGTAGGCGATGCGGGTTTGCGGCAGCGCCCGCCGCAGTCCGTCGACGAAGGCGCCGAAGCGGCGGCGGACGTCGGCCGGCGTTGCCCCCGCGGCAAGGTCGTTGTCGCCGGCATAGACGAGCACCGTGCGCGGACGGTAGCGGATCACCAGCCGGTCGAGGTTCCTGACGCAGTCGGAGAGCTGGGAGCCGCCGAAGCCGCGCTTGAGGACGACGCGTCCCGGCGAGCCGAACGTCGTCTCGAGGTCGGTCCACAGCCGTATCGACGAGCTGCCGACGAACAGCACGCCGCCCGCCGCGGGAGGATGCGCGGCGTCGCTCGACGCGAAAGTGGCGAAATCCGACTCCCATTGCGGCGCCACTACGGCGGAAGGCTCGGCGGCGGCCGCGACCTGCGGCGCCGCCGGCGGGTCGTCCGCCGCGACGCACGCACCATGCGCCGTCAGCGACGCCGCGAATGCTGCGAGGAGGGTCAGGTGCTTCGCGTTCATTTCGCCTGGGATGGGTCCGACGCGCCGGCCCGTCGACGCGACACCACGACGGGTCCGGACATGCTGGCCTGCAAGATTACACGACCGCGCGCGCGGCTCGAACACCGTCGACCGACCGGCGGCGGGACGACGGCATCCGGACGCGTTGGTCCGCCGCAGGGCTTGACACCTCCCGAACGTCATCGCACCTTGCGTGCATGTCCGCCCCACGCCCCGCAGCGCGCGACCTCGCCGGCCTGTTGCGCCGGCATCGTATCTTCGGACGGCTCGACGAGGAAACGCGCGCCGGGCTGGCGAGCCGCTTCGAGCGCGGAGATTTCGCGGCGGGGGAAACCATCGTCGCGGGCCCCGCGCTGGGTGAGCGGCTCGGCCTGGTGGTGAGCGGGCGGGTGGCCCTGGCAAGGGAGGGCGACGAGGCGCCCGCTGCCGTGCTGGAAAGCATGGAATTGTTCGGCGCCGGCGCGATACCGCACGACCGCGGCGGGCGCTGGCGGGTGGTGGCCGACGCGCCGGCCGAGATCGCCTTCCTCGCAGCGGAGGAAGTCGCACGCCTGGTCAACGAGCGGCCGGCCATGGCGCTGTTCCTCGCGCCGCCGGCGGTGGACGGCGTCGCGCCGGTTCATGCGGCCGATCAGCACGCCGGACTGATGACGACATCGATGCGGGCGCTGCTCAAGCGCCCGCCGGTGACCGTGCCGCCGTCCGCCACGATCCTCGACACCGCGCGGACCATGCGCGACCAGCGCGTGTCGTCGGTGATGCTGCTCGAGCAGGATCACCTGTTCGGCCTGGTCACCGACCGCGACCTGCGCAACCGCGCGCTCGCCGCGGGGCTGGATCCCGCGACGCCGATTTGCGAGATCGCCACGGTGGCGCCCATCACGGTCGACATCGAGCGGCCCGCGTTCGAGGCGCTGCTCCTCATGGCGCGCCAGAACGTCCACCACGTGCCGGTGCTCGACGGGCAGCGCGTCGCCGGGATGATCACGGCCACCGACCTCAACGAGCAGCACAGCACGTCGGCGATCTACCTCGCCAGCGAAATCTACAGGCAATCGACGGTCGAGGGGCTCGCGGCAGCCGCCGGCCGCGTCAAGCAGCTGCAGCGCAACCTCGCCGCCGCCGGCGCCAGCGCCTACAGCACCGGCCACATCGTCACGGCGATCACCGACGCCATCACCACGCGCCTGCTGCAGCTCGGCGAGGCGGCGCTGGGGCCGCCGCCGGTGGACTACGCATGGGTCGCCGCGGGGTCGCAGGCGCGCAGCGAGCAGACCGCCAGGAGCGACCAGGACAACTGCCTGGTCCTCGACGATGCCTATGACGAGTCGCGCGACGGCGGGTATTTCAAGGCGCTGGCGAACTTCGTCAACGACGGGATGAACACCAGCGGCTACGTGTACTGCCCGGGCGAGATGATGGCGCGCACCGACCAGTGGCGGCAGCCCCAGCGCCGCTGGGCCGAATACTTCCATCGCTGGACCCAGACGCCCGAGCCGAAGGCGCTGATGCTGACGTGCGTCTTCTTCGACATGCGGACGATCTACGGTCACGCGCCGCTGGTCGACGACCTGCGCCGCGCGGTGCTGCGGCAGACGCGCGAGAACCGCATCTTCCTCGCCCACATGGTGGGCAACGCGCTGACGCACCAGCCGCCGCTCAGCATGTTCGGCGGGATCAACACCGTGCGCGCCGGCGAGGTTCGCGACGCGGTCGACCTCAAGCACAGCGGCATCGTGCCGATCGTCGACCTCGCGCGCATCTACGCGCTGGCCGGCGGGCATCCGGAGGTCAACACGTACGATCGCCTGGCGGTCGCCGCGCAGGGCAAGGAGATCTCCGAACAGGGCGCGCACGACCTGCGCGACGCACTGGAATTCATGGCGGGGCTGCGCATCCGCCACCAGGCGGGCCAGATTGCGCAGGGCCGGAGCGCCGACAACTTTCTCTCCCTCGGCGAGGTTTCCAACTTCGAGCGCGCGCAATTGAAGGATGCGTTCGGGATCGTCGAAACGCTGCAAAGCGTCCTGTCGCAGCGCTACCGCCTGTAGCAGCGCCCAGTACGGCTCAGTACCGGCGCCCAGTACGGCTCGGTACCGCTCGGTGCTCAGTACTTGAGGCGCGCGTAGTACGTCGCGTGCGCGGCCTCGCGCGCCTGCGCGAGCGTGTGGATGCCCATGTCGGCGAGCAACGCAATCAGGCGCAGGAAGACATCCGCCGTCACCATGGCGTCGCCGAGCGCGGTGTGCCGCCCCGACACGGTGACGCCGAACCGCTCGGCGATCGCCTCGAGGCTGTGCGATTCCTGGTTCGGATGCACGACGGCGGACAGGAGCAGCGTGTCGAGCACCGGCTGGTCGAAGCGCGCGCCCGACAGTCGTTCCTTCACCTGCAGGAACCGCATGTCGAACGCGGCGTTGTGCGCCACCAGCACCGTCTCGCGGGCGAACGCATGGAAGGCGCGCAGCACGTCGGCGATCCTGGGCTTGCCCGCGACGCGCTCCTGCGTGATGCCGTGGATGGCGATCGTCGCCGCGGGAATCGTGCGCAGCGGATCCACCAGCTGATCGAAGCACTCGCCGCGCAGGACCTTGCCGTTGACCAGCCGCACGGCGCCGAGCTGGATGATCTCGTCGCCCGCCCCGGGGTCGAGTCCCGTGGTCTCGGTGTCGAACACGGTGTACGCGAGCTCGGTCAGGCGGCGATCGTCGAGCGCGCGGCTGCTCTCGCTGGCGGCGAAGAGGTCGAAATCGTAGTACTCGGGGCGGCTGCCGACGCCGGCGGCGGGCGCCGGCGCTTCCTCCTGGTTCGCGCCCGGTGCCGCGAGCGGCAGCAGGAAGCGGAAGAACGCCTCCTGGCGCGGCCGGTCGCGCGCGAACCAGAACTCTCCGCCGTGGCGCTGGACCACGTCGCGCACGGTGAGCGCGCTCTCCTCGCCGCCGGCGGACATCGGATCCATCTCCCAGCTCATCACCGTCTCCGTGCTCATCGCCCGGCCGGTCCACACGAGGTCGAGGCGCGCGCGCGGCTCGCCGTCGGCGGTCAGGCGCAGGCCCAGCGCGTCCACGTCGAACTCGTCGCGCAGGCGCTGCGCGAGCGAGGACAGCGCCTGCAGCAGCGAAAAGCTGTCGAGGCGCAGCCACAGCGCCGGGTCCGCGTGGAGCGCGTCGACGCGTACGCCGGTCGCCGCCTCGATGCGGCGCCGCGCCGCTTGAATGAAATCGGTGGCCAGCATTTCCTCGAGCGGCCAGCGCGTGACCAGCGCCTTGGCGCTGCGCGTGGCGAGCTCGTCGATGCGCATCGACATCGACTGCGTCTCCTCGCGGACGATGCCGCGGAAGCGCTCGCGCATCGCCGCGTCGAGATGGTCGTCCTCGAGCATCTCGACCGCGGCGCGCAGGTTCGCGAGCGATCCCCGGCTGCCTTCGGTCAGGTCGTGCAGCAGGCGATCGCGTGCCGACTCCTGCTCGTATTCCCGCGTGATGTTGTCCAGCATCAGGACGAAGCCGGCGATCGGCGCATCGTCGTTGTCGGCGGCGGACACCCCGCGCACCGGCGTCATCTGCGCGCGCAGCAGCTGGCCCGATGGCGTGATGGTCACGAACTGCGCGCTCGGGCTGGCGGCGCCGCGCGCGAGGCGCCGCTCGACGCTTTCCAGCGCGTGCGCGACGAGGCTGCGGTCGAAGACCGAATAGATGGAGCGCCCGAGGCCGATCAGCTCGATCCCGCCGGCGAGCGTCGGCGCTTCGGAGAGCGCGCGAAACTGCTCGCGCGCGCGATGGTTGTAGAGGAGGATGCGGCCGTCGAGATTGCACACGACCACGCTCTGCTTCAGCTCGCTCATTAGCGCCGCAAGGCGATTGCGCTCCTGCTCGATGCCGCGACTCGCCTTCGTCACCTCGTCGGCGATGTCGCCCTTCAGCTGGTCGCGCTGCCGGGCGAGCTCGTTGACGACCTGCGCCAGGCCGCGCACCGCCGGCGCGCCGCCCTTGGCCGACAGCTCGGGCTGCGCGCCGCCGCCCAGCAGCACGCGCGCACGCTCGAGCAGCCGCGCCGGCGCGCCGATCCAGCGGCGATGGACCGGCCGCACCGCGATCGCCGCCGCGCCGATCACCGCCACGGCGACCATCAGCAGCAAGGGGATTTGCGGCCCCAGCACGCCGCGCAGCCCGTCGCGCTCGGCGTCGGAAAGCGTCGTCCAGACCAGTACGCCGCCGGCCACCGTGTACACCAGCAGCAGCAGGGCCGCCGCCGCCGCCGCAGCGGCCATCGTGACGGCGAGGCCGCGATTGCGTCTCACGCGCCGGTTGCCGGCGGATCGAGCAGCTCGCGCACTTTCTGCACGAGCTCGCGCGTGGAGAAGGGCTTCGTCATGTACGCGTCCGCGCCCATCGCGAGCCCCTTGGCGACATCGGTGTCGCGGCCCTTGGCCGTGAGCATCAGCACGAGCGTGTCCTTCACCGCGTCGTCGCCGCGCAACGCCTGGCAGACTTCGAAGCCCGTCTTCTTCGGCATCATCACGTCGAGCAGCAGGATGCGCGGCCGCTCCAGCCGCACCAGCCGCAGCGCCTCCTCGCCGTCCCGTGCGACGTGCACGTCGTAGCCCTCGCGCTTCATCAGGTACTCGAGCGAGATCAGGATGTTGGGCTCGTCATCGGCGATGACCATCTTGATCGTCATCGGACCTCTCCCTGTACGGCGGTCATCGTCCCTTCCTGCGCCGGCGACCCCTGCGTGCGCCAGGGAAGCGTGAACGCGAAGCACGCGCCGTGCTGCATCCCGGCGCGCAGCTCGATGTGGCCACCGAAGTGCTCGATGATCTGGCGGCTGATCGGCAGGCCGAGACCGGTACCCTGCGGGCGGCTCGACGCATCCCCGCCCTGGCGGAACTTCTCGAAGATCAGCGCGCGCTGCGCGGGCGGGACCCCGGGACCGTTGTCCTCCACCTCGACCGTGGCCCCGTCGGCATCGGCGGAAAGCCGCAGCTCGACCCGCCCGCCGCGTTCGGGCACGAACTTCGCGGCGTTCGACAGCAGGTTCATCAGCACTTGCATCAGCCGGTCGGGGTCGGCGCGCAGCGTGGGCACGTGCGCCGGAAGCCGCATCACCAGCTCGGCGCCGCGCTCGTGCAAAAGCTCCTGCACCGTCAGCGCGGCCTGCTTCAGCAGCGCGACCAGGTCGACGTCCGCGTTGTGCCACTCGGCGTTGCCGGATTCCATCTTCGCGAGGTCGAGCACCTGGTTCACCAGGCGCGTCAGCCGCTCGGTCTCGGCCACCACGATGCCGAGGAAGCGCTGGCGCTGCTCCTGTGCCATGTCGCGGTCGTCCCGCATCAGTTCCGCCAGCGCGCGGATGGACGTCAGGGGCGTGCGTAGCTCGTGGGTGACCGACGACACGAAGTCGTCCTTCAGGCGGTCCAGGCTCTCGAGGCGCTGGTTGGCCGCGCGCAGCTGGGCCGTCACCTTCTCGAGCGCCCGCGAGTAGGCGCGAACCTGCGACGCCTCGTCGAGGATCCGCAGCACGTCGTCCATGTCGAGCGGGTCTTCCTCCACGACCGATGCGACCATCACGCGGGCCGACGCCGCGCCGATCGCGCCGGCGAGCTCGGTCTCGACGAACTGCACGAGCTGCGCATCGGGCACGATGCGCGTCAGGCTCGCGACGCCCCGGCGCCCTGCGTAGTCCTCGAACAGCCGCGTCGCGCGCGCGGTGCCGAGGATCCGCCCTGCCAGCGCCAGCAGGTCGTCGACCTTGGCGCGGCCCCGCCAGAACACCGGCCGCGTCGTCCCCTGCGTGCGGTCGAAGACGTCGACGAACAGCAGTGCCTGGCTCGTCTCGCGCGCAGACGGCGTGCGCAACAGCGACACGGCGACGTAGAGGCCGACGTTCGCGAGCAGGCTCCAGAACAGCGAGTGCGTGAGGTTGTCAAGACCCGTAAGCCCGAACAGCTGCTCCGGCCGCAACAGGTCGATGCCCAGCGGTCCACGGGCGACGAAGTCGGTCTGCCACCAGCCGGACTTGGCGATCGACGGCAGCATCAGCGAGTAGGTCCACAGCGCGAAGCCGGCGAGCAACCCGGCGAGCGCGCCCTCGCGCGTCCCTCCCTTCCAGTACATGCCGCCCAGCATCGCCGGTGCGAACTGCGCGACCGCAGCGAAGCTGATGAGCCCGATGCTGACCAGCGCGTACGCCTCGCCGGCGAGCTGGAAGTAGAGATAGCCGAGCAGCAGCACGCCCATGATGGCGGCGCGGCGGATGGCGAGCAGCCAACCGGTGAAATCGCCGCGCTGCGCGAAGCGCTGCAGTCGGAGCAGCAGCGGCATCACGACGTCGTTGCACACCATCGTGGACACGGCGATCGACTCGACGATCACCATGCCGGTGGCGGCCGACAGACCGCCGACGAAGGCCACCAGCGCCAGCCACTCGTGGCCCGCAGCGAGCGGCAGCGAAAGCACGAACGTGTCCGAATTGGCGCTGCCCCCGTGAAAGTAGAGCAGGCCGCCGACGGCGATCGGCAGCACGAAGAGATTGATCGCGACCAGGTAGGCGGGGAAGACCCACGCCGCCCGCCGCAGATGGCGCTCGTCGACGTTCTCCACCACCATGATCTGGAACTGCCGGGGCAGGAACACGACCGAAAGCATCGACAGCATCGTGAGCGCGAACCACTGCGCGTACGCGAACGGGCTCCTGTGCTCCGCCGGCGACAACAGCGCCTTGAGGTCCGGCACGTCGCGGGCGCGGGCAAACAGCTCTCCTGGGCCACCGAACAGGCCCCACGTAACGAAGACGCCCACGGCGATGAAGGCAACGAGCTTCACCACCGACTCGAACGCGATGGCGGCGACCATGCCCTCGTGCCGCTCCGTGCTGTCGAGGTGTCGCGTCCCGAAGACCATCGTGAAGCCCGCCAGCGCGACGGCGACGTACAGCGTGCCGTCGCGCCACCACGACAGCTGCGCGGCGGCCGGCGCGCCGAGCGGCGTCGTCAGCAGCGCGTAACCGCTGGCCACGGCCTTCAACTGCAGCGCGATGTAAGGAACGATGCCGACGACCGTGATCAGCGTAACCAGCCCGGCCAGCAAGGGGCTCTTGCCGTAGCGGCTGGCCATGAAGTCCGCGATCGAGGTGACCCGGTAGGTGTGCGCGATCCTGATCATCTTGCGCAGCACGGTCCACGCAAGGATCATCGCCAGCGTAGGCCCCAGGTAGATCGGCAGGAACCACACGCCTCCCGAAGCTGCGCGGCCGACGCTGCCGAAGTACGTCCACGCCGTGCAGTACACCGCCATCGACAACGCGTACACCCACGCGTTGCCGATCACCGAGCGATTCTGGCGCGCGCGCAGGTCGGCCCACCACGCAACGGCGAACAGCAGGAGCAGGTACGCGAACGACGCGCCGAGAACGAGCGACGGCGAAAGCATGGTCAGCGCCCGCGTCGCCGCGAGATCACTCCGCGGTGCGCTCCAGCAGCCACGCGAGCACGGCGATCAGCAGCACCCACAGCACGAAGAGCGCCGCAGGAAACAGCGGCAGCCCGAACAGCAGAGCATCGCGGTCCCAGACCGCGAGCAGCGGAAAATTGAACAGCAGCAGCGCCAGCGCGAACAGCCCCACAAGGCGCTGCTGCAAAAGCTCGCCGCCCATGGCGTCTCAGGCCTTCGCTTTCGGGGTGGCCGCAGCATGCGCGTGGCGGCCGAGGGCGAAGCTGGCGAAGAACTTGCACCAGAGGGTGCTGCCGGCGATCGCCGTCCAGTGCTCGAACGGCATGCCGGCGGCGATCACCGCGACGATGACGAAAGCGATCACGACGCCTGCCAGCCCATTGATGACCATCTCGTAGGGCGCCCACTTGACGGCGTCCTTTGGCGGACGGCCGCCCTTCAGCGCCACTTCGGAAAAATCGCGCCGGACCGCGATCCGATAGGCACGCCGAAGCCAGAAGAAGGCGACGGGGAACAGGGCCAGAAAGAGGACCCAGTTCAGGACGACGCTGAAGTAGCCGGCCATACGATCCCTGCGCGAGTGATGATGCGCCAAAACAAGGGGCCCCGCCAAGGTTCTCGACGGGGCCCCGATCGGGCGTCCTGCCCGGCGCCGCCGGGCAGGACCATCAGTTCACGGCAGCGCTTCGATCAGTCCGCATGCGCGCCGGTCACGGCCCCCGCGCCGCGCGGAATGCGCACCGACTCCACCATGTGCTGGATGTGCTCGGGCGGCTCCGCGGTCACCCGGTCGACCAGGAAGGCGACGATGAAGTTCACCAGCGCGCCGACCGCCCCGAAGGCTTCCGGCGTGATGCCGAAGAAGCTGTTGGCGCCGCCGATCAGGCCGAGGTACTCCGTGCCCTTGATGAAGAAGATGCCCTTGTGCGCGAATACGTAGAACAGCGTGACGAACAGGCCTGACAGCATGCCGGCCATCGCGCCTTCCTTGTTCATCTTCTTGCTGAAGATGCCCATCATGATCGCGGGGAACAGCGAGCTCGCGGCAATCCCGAACGCCAGCGCCACCGTGCCCGCCGCGAAGCCTGGCGGATTGAGCCCCAGGTAGCCGGCGACGACGATCGAGACCGCCATCGATATCTTGCCCGCGAGCAGCTCGCCCTTCTCGCTGATGTCGGGCACGAAGACGTTCTTGATCAGGTCGTGGGACACCGCGGACGAGATCGCCATCAGCAGGCCCGCCGCCGTCGACAGCGCCGCCGCGAGGCCGCCCGCCGCGACCAGCGCGATCACCCAGTTGGGCAGCAGCGCGATCTCGGGATTGGCCAGGACGATGATGTCTGCGTTGACGCTCAGCTCGTTGCCCTTCCAGCCGGCTTCCGCGGCCTTCTTCAGGACCGTCGGGTCCTTGGTGGCGTCGTTGTAGTACTGGATGCGGCCATCATTGTTCTTGTCGGTGAACTTCAGCAGGCCGGTCTTCTCCCAGCGCTTCATCCAGTCGGGCCGCTTGTCGTACTCGATCTGCGAATCCTTCGCGAACGGGTCGGCGTTGCCCATCACCACGCCAGGCGTGATCGTGCGCAGCAGGTTCGTCTTGGCCATCGCGGCGACCGCGGGGGCAGTCGTGTAGAGGATGGCGATGAACACCAGCGCCCAGCCCGCCGACGAGCGCGCGTCGCGCACGCTCGGCACCGTGAAGAAGCGCATGATCACGTGCGGGAGGCCCGCAGTGCCGATCATCAGCGACAGCGTGTAGACGAACATGTTGAGCTTGCTGCCCGGCAGCGACGTCGTGTAGGTGCCGAAGCCGAGCTCGCTGACCACCTGGTCGAGCTTGGCCAGCAGCGTCACGTCGTGCCCCGACAGCGTTCCGCCCAGCCCCAACTGCGGGAGCACGTTGCCGGTGAGCTGAAGGGAGATGAAGATGGCCGGGATCGTGTAGGCCAGGATCAGCACGATGTACTGCGCCACCTGCGTGTACGTGATCCCCTTCATCCCGCCGAACACCGCGTACATGAACACGATCGCCATGCCGACGTAGATGCCGACGTCGGCGCGCACTTCGAGGAAGCGCGCGAACGCGATGCCGACGCCCGTCATCTGGCCGATGATGTAGGTCAGCGACGCGATCAGCAGGCAGATCACGGCGACGGTACTGGCCGACTTCGAGTAGAAGCGGTCGCCGATGAACTGCGGCACCGTGAACTTGCCGAACTTGCGGAGGTACGGCGCCAGCAGCATCGCCAGTAGCACGTAGCCGCCCGTCCAGCCCATCAGGAACAGGGCGCCGCCGTAGCCCATGTTGGAGATGAGTCCGGCCATCGAGATGAACGACGCGGCGCTCATCCAGTCCGCCGCGGTGGCCATGCCGTTCATGACGGGATTGACCTTGCCGCCGGCGACGTAGAACTCGCTCGTTGTGCCGGCGCGCGCCCAGATGGCGATCCCGATGTACAGCGCGAAGCTGAGGCCGACGACGAGATAGATCGTGGTTTGCAGGCTCATGGCGTCGCCCTCAGTCTTCGTGAACGTCGAATTTGCGATCGATCTGGTCCATCCGCCACTTGTAGTAGAAGATGAGCGCGATGAATATGTAGATCGATCCCTGCTGCGCGAACCAGAACCCGAGCGGGTAGCCGCCGAGCTTGATGCCGTTGAGCCAGTCGGCGAACAGGATTCCGGCGCCGTACGACACCAGGAACCAGACGATCAAGACCTGCGTAAGCAGCCTCAGCGTGGCTTTCCAATAGCCCTCGGAATCGTGATCCATGCCCTTTTCCTCCTTGCAAGTTGATGACTCGATGCTCGTGCCGGGACTCGCTTCGTTCGTCGCCTCCGTCGCGCCGCCGGTGCACGCTCAACCCAGCCAACGGGCTTCGCGCACGATCGGCGTCCGACGCAGTGCGTCCCCAGAACCCTTCTTTTTATCGGGCGGATCATTGCAGGGAAACGGCCCCAGCGCAAGAAAATGTGTGATTCCGGCGGGCGGCGGGGGCCCGTCTGCGGGAGCGACGCAGCCAATCCCATGCCGGCATGCGCATGGCATGGATGTAATGCAAGCGGCTTCCGCATTGCCGCGGCGCAACGCGAACTTACGCGCAGGGCGCAGCTAGCCTTGCTTGCGCTGCAGCGCCTGCTCGATGCGCCGGTCCGGGATCAGCCAGAGGAGCGCCACCAGCGACGTAGATCACCTGCGCGAGCCACTTCTGCCAGAACGTGGACGCGATGGCGATCAGGTACAGCACGGGCGAGAGCTTGCCCTTCCAGTCTCCCCCGATCGCGGACCTGAGCACGGAGGTCGGATCCCTCGGCCGCGATGATCGTCTGCTGGAGCACCCAGTAGGCGATGGCCGCCATCAGCAGCACGCATCCGTAGAGCGCCGAGGGCACGGCGGCGAAGTGGTTCTCGCCCATCCACCCGGTCGCGAAGGGGAAGAGCGAAAGCCAGAAGAGCAGGTGAAGGTTCGCCCACAGGACCGCGTCCGGAAATCCTCGCGCACGCCTGCAGCATGTGGTGATGGTTGTTCCAGTAGATGCCGACGTAGACGAAGCTCAGCACATAGCTCAGGAAGACCGGGACGAGAGGGAGCAGCGACTCCAGCGCCTCGCCGTGGGGCACCTTCATCTCGAGCACCATGATCGTGATGATGATCGCGATCACGCCATCGCTGAACGCTTCCAGCCGACCCTTGTGCATGTGCCCTCCCGAGGCGGTGGAGAATTCGGCCTTACAGCAACCGCGCCAGGAACTCGCGCGTCCGCGCCTCGCGCGGTGCCTGCAGCACCTGCGATGCGGGGCCGCGCTCTTCAACCACGCCCTTGTCCATGAAGACGACCTCGTCGGACACTTCGCGGGCAAAGCCCATCTCGTGCGTGACACACACCATCGTCATCCCGTCGCGCGCGAGGTTGCGCATGACTTCGAGGACTTCGCCGACGAGCTCGGGATCGAGGGCGGAAGTCGCCTCGTCGAAGAGCATGACGCGCGGCTCCACGGCGAGCGCACGGGCGATGGCAACGCGCTGCTGCTCGCCGCCTGAAAGGCGATTCGGGTAGCGATCCTTCTTGCTCGCGAGCCCTACGCGCTCGAGCAGCGCCAGCGCCCTGCGCTCGGCCTCCGCTTTCGACACGGCACGCGCCAGCCGCGGGGCGAGCGTGACGTTGTCCAGCACCGTCATGTTCTGGAAAAGGTTGAAGCGCTGGAACACCATGCCGATCGACGCTCTCGAAGCGCACAGTTCGTGCTCGTGAAGCTCGTGCAGACGATCGCCGGACAGGCGGTACCCGACGAACTCTCCGTTGACTCTCACGTAGCCCGCATCCGGCCGCTCCAGGTGATTGATGCAACGGAGCAGCGTCGACTTGCCCGACCCCGAGGCGCCGATGACGCACACGACCTTGCCCGCGGGCACATCGAGGTTGATGCCCTTGAGCACCTCCACGTGGCCGAAGCGCTTGTGAAGATCGTGGATCTCGATCATGGGCTCCACGATGTCAGCCCGGAGCCGGGTTCGAGCGACTCGGCGACTTCAACCGCGGCCACGCGCCCACGTCACCGGCGTTGTCGATGACGCTGCGTCCCAGCCGGCGTTCGATGCCGCGCTGGACCAGCGTCAGCAGACTGGTCATGGCGAGGTACCAGATAGACGCGACGATAAGCAGCGGAATGGTCTCGTAGGTGCGCGTGTAGATGAGGCCGGCCGCTGCGAGGAGCTCGGTGACCGAGATGACGCTGGCGAGGGACGAAAGCTTGAGCATGCCGATGATCTGGTTCCCGGTGGGCGGAACGATCACGCGCAGCGCCTGCGGCAGGATGACGCGACGCATGATCTGCCCGCGCGTGAGGCCGAGCGCGAGGCCAGCTTCGCGCTGCCCGGGGTCGACGCTCAGGATGCCGGCGCGAACGATCTCGGCCATGTAAGCGCCCTCGCACAGACCGAGGCCGAGATTGGCGGCGACGAACGGCGTGATGATGGCGTTGGCGTTGATGGAGACCCAGTCCGGCCCGAAGAACGGGATACCGAGGCTGATCTTGGGAAACAGGGCGGCGAGGTTGAACCAGAAGACAAGCTGCACCAGCGCCGGCGTGCCGCGGAAAGTCACGACGTAGAACGTCCCTGCTGCGCGCAGCAGCGGGTTGTGGGACAGGCGCATCAGCGCGGCAAAGATGCCGAGCGTCACGCCGATTGCCATCGCCGAGGCGGTGAGCTCGATCGTGATACGGACGCCGTCGAGGATCTGCTTGTTGAAGAGATACTTCCCGACGACGGGCCACTGGAAGTTCGGGTTGGTGAAGACGATCCAGGCGAACCACGCGATCAGCAGCGCGACAAACGTCGCGGCCACCCACCGTCCTGGACGCGCGATCGGCACGGGTGGCAGGTCGAGGCGCGGTGCAACGCGATCGGCGGAGGGAGAAGTCGCGGCTGAGCTCATGGCGTGAACGTCGTGGTGCGCGGCGGATGGCCCGAGTTTAGCGCCACCGGACGTCGCGCCGCCTCGCAAGGGGCAGCGAAGGGCGCGAATGCGTGGGACGCTGCAGCGGTCCGCCGGCCACGCGGCGGCGAACCGCTGCAACGTATGCGGTCAGTTGCTTTGCTGGATCAGCGCGGGCTGCGCGCGCTCTGCGGAGAGATCGTATTTGGCCCAGATCGCGTCGTACGTGCCGTCCTTGACCAGGTCCTTCAATGCTGCTTCCATGGCCTGGCCGAGCTTGACGTTCTGCTTGTTGAACGCGATGCCGCATTCGACGGTTGCGCCGGGAACCGGACCGCCGGGCGCTGCCTCCAGCTTTCCGTTGCTGTGCTTGGCGGCGACGATCCCGGTGGCGTAGCCCACCCCCGCGGCCTCGGCGCGCCCGGACTCGACGGCGAGCACCTGCGGGCCCTTGCCTTCGAAGACCATCAGCTCGATCTTGGGCTTGCCTGCAGCCACGCACTCGTCGGACTTCTTCTGCCAGACCAGCAGCGGCTGCGTGCCTTTCTCGACCGAAATCGTGTGGCCGCACGCGTCGTCGTTGCGCACGTTGCTCGGGTTGCCCTTGCGCACGACGAGGCCGTTGCTGAAGTGGCCGTAGCGGACGAACGAGACGAGCGACAGGCGCGCGGGCAAGATGCCCATTGCCGACATGGCGGCGTCGACTCGCCCTCCGGACACCGATGGGATCATCGAGGCGAAGCCCATCCGCTGGATGTCGACTTTGAGCCCGAGTCGATCCGCGATCGCGTGGATCATGTCCACGTCGAGGCCCACCGCCTGGTTCTTGTCGTCCAGCCAGTTGAATGGCTCGAAGTCGAGCGGCATCGCCACGACGAGAACGCCCTTCTGCTTGACGTCGTCGGGAAGAAGCGCCCGCGCGGCCTGATCGACCGCTCCGTGCGCGATGGTGCTCGCGGACAGCGCGAGGGCGGCGAGCAAGGCGGAGGCGGCGCGGAGCGGACCGACGTTGCGACGGCGGGCGGGCGGTGCGGAGATTGCAGGCATGGTGTTCTCCCAGAGGGTCAACGGGCGTCCGGCGAAGTGGGTGCCGCGCGCTCCGGCCCGGTAGAGCGCGCGCCGAACTCGAGAAAGTTCTCGAGCAATTCGGTGATCGTGGAAGTGGCTTCGATGAGCAGGCTGTGGCGCAGGCCCGGCAGCACGTGCACCTCGGCGGTGCCGATGCGCTCGCCCATCAGCTGCGCCATCCTCCCGGTCGCTGCGAGGTCGTGCTCGCCGGTGACGACCAGCGTCGGCACGCGGACTTCCGCCAGGCGATCGGCGAAGTCGGCGGTCGCGAAGACCCTGAACGCATGGAGATACGATGGCGCATCGCAGGCCTTGACCTGCGCGACCCGTCGTTCCACCACCTCCGGGTGATCGCGGCGAAATGCGTCGGTGAACCAGCGCTCGCGATTGGCTTCCGCAAGGGCGGCGAGACCGCGTTCCTCGAGGAAGCGAATGCGCTCGCGCGACCTCGTCTGCTCCTCCGGCGTGCGGCCGGCCACGGTCCCGATGACAGCGAGCTTGTTCACGCGCCCGGGATGATCGAGCGCGAGCGCCTGCGCCACGGCGCCGCCGAGCGAGAAGCCGACGACGGCGCACGCCGGGATCTGCGCCTCGTCGAGCACCTGCAGCGCATCGCGCCCGAGGTCGTGCACGTCGACGGGACCGATGATCGGGTCCGAATCCCCGTGACCGCGCAGGTCCATCGCCACGACGTCGAAGCCCCGGCGCAGGCGCTCGGCAATAGGATCCCAGTTGCGCGAGTCTCCGCCGACGCCATGAATGAGCAGGACCGCGGGCCCGCGTCCGCCGCGTCGATAGGCGATCTTTGGATGCATCGGTCCAGTCAGAAGGCGAGGATGCGCCGCGGGTTGTCGACCAGGATCGTCTCCAGGTCGCGCGCTTTGAAGCCCTTCTTCTCGAGCCGCGGCGCGAAGCTCGTGTACAGATAATCGAGCGGAACCTTCTCGTTCAGGAGCTGCGGGTTCTCCTCGGTGGCAGGGCCGCGCGGGTTGAAAAACCAGCGATCGTAGGTGATGGTCATCTGCGCGAGATAGCCGCGATCGGCGATCTCGCACATCAAGTTGGCCATCGATTCGTCGAGTTGCTCGGCGTTGTCGTGCCGCCATGGAATGCCCATGTGGTCCACCTGCACGCTCGCGCCGCGCTTGCAGATGTCGATGATCTGCTCGACGCTCTTCGGCTCGATGAACGCGTGTCCGATGATGACCTTGGCCGGGTCGCCGCCCTCCTCCTCGATGAGGTCGAGCTGCTCGATGCCCGGGTTGGTCACGAGGTAATCCATCGGATCGGTATGCGTGTTGATGCAGACGCCCAGGCGCTGCTGCGCGCGTCCGGCCGCGCGGATCAGGCGCTCCTCGTTCACGCTGACGTGCCGTCCGTTCGGCCCGAGCGGACTCGGCTTCGGATTGACGCCCTCCTGGCCCGTGGCGATCTTGATGGCGCCCGCCTTGATGTCCGTCTGCGTGCCCGCGAACACCATGCCTTCGGTGATGTCACGGACGTAGAACTCGGCGAGTTCCGCGACCGTCTGGCGCTTGAACCAGTACGGCACGCCCATGCTCTCCGGGAAGAACCCGGTCACCGCGATCACGTTGCAACCGGTCCGCTCGGCCACCCGCTTCATCAGCTCGGGATGGCGGCCGACCTCGCACGGCGTCATGTCGACGATCGTCGCGTAGCCGCATGCCTCCATGCCCTGCGCGAGCTCGCGGGAGATGCGGTCGACGGCGTCATCGAGCGTGAAGGCCGACTGGTGGTCGTATTCGCCGCCGGGATAGGTGTACAGCAGGTGCTCGTGCGTGAGCGTGCGACCCATCTTCTCGGCGGGCACGTCGCCCGTGACGGTACGGATCTTCATCTGGCTTTCGCCTCCTTGGCGTCGAGTTCGGTGAAGCTGCGCTCGGCCGCCGCGAGGTGCGCTTCCATGGCGGCGGCCGCGGCGTCGGGATCGCGGTCGACGATGGCGTCGTAGACGGCGCGGTGCTCCTCGGCAGCCGCGCGGCGGCGGTAGGGTGCGCGGGCGGCGGCGAGCGAGTGCTCCTCGAGCACGCTGCGCAGTTCCTCGACGAGCTTGACGATGAGCGGATTTCCCGACGAGCGCGCGATGGCGATGTGAAAGCTTGCGTCGAGCTGGTTGCGTCGCGCCGGGTTGTCGGCGCCTTCCATGTGCGCGAGGATGGCCGATATCTCGCCCACGTCGCGGTCGGTGCGGCGATCGGCTGCAAGCCGCGCGGCGGGGATTTCGATGCAGCGGCGCACCTCGCGCACGTTCGCCGGGCGAATAGCGGCCCAAGAGCAGCGGCACCCGGACACGGTCCGACACGACGAAGGTGCCGATGCCCGGCTGCGAAGCGGTCAGTCCGAGTGCCTGGAGGCTGACCAGCGCCTCACGGATCACCGGCCGGCTCACGCCGAAGGTCTTGCACAGCTCGCTCTCGGAGGGCAGCCTCTCGTCGCGCTGGTACTCGCCGGAGGTGATTCGCTCCTGCAGGCGGGCCAGCACGTCGGCGACGGCGCCGCGGCGCGCTACAACCTGCAGCTTCATGTCAGACAGGCCTCGCTCATCATCCACCCCCGATCGCCCCGATCCCCGTTCCCGTCGCCTGCATTTCCCTATAGGATAGAGGCTCCGCGACGGCAGCGGACCTGTCAGACAGCTTACTGCAAACGGAATCCAATGGGCAAGGTCGGCGTATTTCTCTTCGAGGGTTTCCAGGAAATGGAGTTCTGGTACCCGGTCCTGCGACTGCGCGAAATCGGTGCCGACGTCGTCGCGATCGGCGTCGACGGCACCGAAGCGGTGTCGAGCGTGCTCGGCTATCCGGTCATCCCCAACGTGGCGCTGAAGGACACGGACCCCGGCGACTACGCCGCGCTGGTCGTCCCTGGCGGCAACGTCGCGCGCCTCGCCGAGGACCGCGCGTTCAGCGACTTCCTGCGCGGCGCCACCGAGCGCGGTGTGAAGATGGTCGCCAGCTCGCAGGCCGTGTCGCTCGTGCCGGGCGCGCTCGCGGCGCGCAGCACCGACGACCTTCCCCAGTGCATGCGTACCCTTCTCGAGGAGCTCGCCCGATGAACCTCGCCGATGCCCAGATTGCGATCCTCGCCGAGAACATGTACCAGGAGCTGGAGCTCTGGTACCCGCTCATGCGGCTGCGCGAGGAAGGCTGCAACGTCGTCGTCGTCGGCCCCGCGATGCAGACGTACGCGAGCAAGCTCGGCTACCCGGTGAAGCCGGACATGGCGGTCGGCGATGCCGATCCGGCGACGTTCGATGCGCTAGTGATCCCGGGCGGCTTCGCGCCCGAACAGATGCGGCGCACCCGGCCGCTGATCGATCTGGTGCGCAAGGTGCACGACCAGGGCTCGCTCATCGCCGCCGTCTGCCATGCGGGGCTGGTGCTCGCCTCGGCCGGCATCGCGCGCGACCGCGACCTCACGTGCGTGGCGCTGGTCAAGGACGACGTCATCCACGCGGGCGGCCGCTACCAGGACAAGGCCGTGGTACGCGACGGCAATCTCATCACCTCGCGGCTGCCGAGCGACCTTCATCTGTTCTGCAAGGCGATCATCGAGTACCTGCGCGAGGCGCCGCGGGTGGCGACCGAGCCTCTCGACCGGTCGAAAGGGCGGGCGTCGGCCGTCTACTCCCACGTCGCGGAGCTGTCGCAGGGCCCCCGCGGCGTCGCGTCCGCCGACTACACGACGATCGTCAAGACGGGCGCGCGCGTCCTGTGATGCAACGCATCGCCGTGCGCGGAACACCGCGTGAGCGTGGCCGCGGCTACGGCGGGCACGCCGCGGCGCGGATCCACCGCGCGATCGACGCTTACCGTGACGTCTTCCAGCAGCGCGCCGGCCTGACCTGGGACGACGCCGTCGCGCATGCGCGCGAGTTCGTCCCGCCGATCGGCGACTTCGCGGCCGATTCGCTCGAGGAGATGCACGGCATCGCGGAGGGCGCCGGCACGACCGTTCGAAGCGATCCTCGTGCTCAATTGCCGCAGCGAACTCATGTTCGCCGCCGCGCGCAGCCGGGGCGAGGCGCCGCCGTCCGAATGCACGTCCTTCGCGGCGGCGCCCGAGGCCACCGCCGACGGCCACATGCTGCTCGGACAGAACTGGGACTGGGTGCCGTTCGCACGGGACCTCGCGGTGCTCCTCGAGGTCCGGCGCGACGACAAGCCGTCGTTCGCGACGATCGTCGAGGCCGGCATGCTGGCGAAGGTCGGGATGAACGACGCCGGCATGGGACTGTGCACGAACACGCTCGTGAGCGAGCGTGACGCCAACCGGCCGGGCGTTCCCTACCACGTCATGCTGCGAGCGCTGCTCGGCGCCACGTCCGTCGATGAAGCCGCCAAAGTCCTCGGCTCGGTCGAGCGCGCGCTTTCGGCGAACTACCTCGTGGCCGACAAGTCAGGCAACGCCGTGAACTTCGAAACGATCGCCGGAGGCGCGCGGGACATTCATGCCACGCGTCCGGAACATGGCCTGATCGCGCACGCGAACCACTTCTGCGCGCAGGCGTTCCGACCGATCGACGCCTTCGTGCGCAACAGCCCGCACAGCCTCACCCGGCTCGAGGACATCTGGCATGAGTTGCACGAATCGAACCCGCTGACCGTGCAACGCGCGCAGCGGGTCCTGCGCAGCCATCGCCACGAGCCGAACGGCGTCTGCTCGCATCCTGATCCCGCAGCACATCCCGCCTTCGCGCGCACCACGGTCGCGTCGTTCGTGGCCGACCTCACCGCTGGCGAATGCTGGTTCACCGACGGCCCCCCCTGCACGGCGCGCTACGAGACGTATCGTCTTTCGACGCTCATGGCGGAGTCCTGAGCGTTCGACCGTCGGTCAACGGTCGCGCCAGGGCGCGGGAACGCCGCATTTTCATCCGTGGCCCATCCGCTGCCACATCGTGAAAACCCACCCCGACGCTGAAGTCCCTTGATTGGTGGTAGGCCGTGCAGGGATCGAACCTGCGACCAACGGATTAAGAGTCCGCTGCTCTACCAGCTGAGCTAACGACCCACGTGTCTCTGCCGGGTCTCAATCGAGAGCCGATCGGCGAAGATTATACCGGAAGCCCCGGGCCGATCAATTCAGCAACCGCCCTCGCAAGGCAAAGCGCCGGCGTGACGCCGGCGCTCCGCCTTCAGCGCAATGGATCAGTTGTCGATGTCCTGCTTCCAGTACACGCGCGAGCGCTTCTGCGGCGGCAGCGTGAACCCTTCCTGCCCCTGGATGATCGTGCTCGTGCCGCCGCCCTTGTCCGCGGCGCCGAGCAGGACGGTGGAAGGCACGCCGTTGATGACGACCGTCGCGAGCACCGGCGAAGGCGGAAGCGCGCCCTTCACGAACACGTCGCTCCGCTCGCCGCCGCAGGAGAGGTTGTTCGGCGGCCCGATCGTCCCCGACGCGTTGAACAGGTTCACAAAGTAGCCCTTCGCTTCCCCGGTGGGCGAACAAGCGGCACCCGAGGCGTGAATCGGACGGTTGGTGCTCCACGCCACTTGGCCCGCAACGATGACGGCCGACGTCACCGTCTGCTCGCCCTGATTGCCCGCGTTGCCCGTGCCGTTCGAATACTGGAGGTACCATCCCTTCTTGTTCTGATACGTCGCGTTCGTCGTCCCCGGGACGACGCCCTGGCTGCAATCCGACGAAAGCGTGAGCGTATCGGTCGAAACGTCGAGCATGTCGCTACCGTCGAGGTCCGTCGACGACAATGCCGGCGAAGACGTGCTGGTGCGGCTGAGATCGTCGACGAACATGTAGAACCGGTTCTTGACGTCCTGCCGATATGGATACTGCGCCTCCAACGGCTTTTCGCGATCACCGCTGCCGAACGCGAGGTACACGTAGTCCTTGCCCGTCGCTTGATGGTGATACGCGACCAGCGCCGGCGGATACAGGAACTTGCGGCCCGCGCCTGTCGTCCCGGCGATCTTGTCCATCGTCCAGGAAGCCTGCGCAAGCGGCGCGGTCTTCGAAAGGCCGAACGTGATGCGGTAAACATTTCCCACGGTGTCGCCGACATAGGCATAGTCGACGATCCCGTCGTAGTCCACGTCGATCACGGCCACGTCGGACGGTACGCGTCCCGTGGTGGTGAATTGCCTGAGCACCGCCCCGGTATCCGCGTCGATGATGTAGACCCGATTGCCCTTGGCACCCACTGCGCACGTCGGATCCTTCTGATCGGCATCCTCGCAGGGATCGTAGCCCCCGCCTACGAGTACTACCCGGGTGAAGGTACCGATCGTCCCGCTGGTGTTGACGCGCGCTGCAATCGGCGTCGACCACGTCTGCCCGATCTCCGCAATCCCGCCCAGGCACCCGGTGTCATTCGTCAAATTGGGGCAACCGACCTTCCACTTTATCGTGGGCAGCGCAGGCGGCGATGACCCTGAAACGTCGAACGAATACAGCATGCGCCCGCCGCGTCGCATCGTCGGATACAGCCACACCTTGTCGTTGCTGGCCGATTGGTAGAGGCCGGTCGATCCGTCGAAGAAATAGTTCTTGGGGATCGCGGTGGGATCCGTGACTCCCGAGTAGTTGATCACGGGCGACTGCGTGCGCAACCGCGCGAAGGGCTGCGGCGTCGCGCCCGACGGGTAGAACTCGGGGGCGACGTACGCCCACTTCTCGACACCCGTGTCGGCGTCGACGGCGCGGAACGTTCCATCGTTCGAGCCATAGTAGATCATCGTTCCCCCGACGCTCGCGTTGTAGCTGATGGGGAGCGGCCGCGAGTGGACGACGTCGCCGTGCACGCTGGCGCGTACGTCGGTGATGCTCGAGTCGGCGTTCTCGTCGTTGATATCCTCGCCGCGGACGAATTTGATGTCGGCGTTGGAGAGAACGGCCGTGACGGCGCTGTTGCCGGTGCCGAAGTCGGTAAGCGCCGTGCCGCTGCCGGCGGCCGACGTCTTGATCACGCGGGGCGTCGTCGCCGTGTCGCGCTTCCGCAGCACTTCCGCAACCGCGCCTTTTTCCACCAACGGGCCGTCGGGATAATCCGAATAGGGATCATGCGCGATGGCCGTACCCGTCGTCGGGTCCACGACGTTGGCCGTACACAGGCCTATCGGCGGCGGATTGATCGCAACGTTCGACCAATAGGTGGCCGAATCGGTGGACCAGTAACTCGCCGCGCATTCGGTAACGAACCCGGTGTTGTTGTTCACCGCGGGGGCACCGAGGGCATCCGCGAGCTGGATGCCGCCGCTGATTCGCGCGAGCTGGTAGCGCTTCAGGTTGCCGAACCACCGGGGCGTCGCGTCCTGGTTGGGTCGGAACATCCCGATGTAGACCTGGTTGAGATTCTGCGCCCGGTTCGTCGAACTGATCGGCAGCGCGGCCGAGGCGAACGTGCTGCTCTTCGCCTGGATCTCGGCGAAGATCGTCTGCAGCGCGATGTCGAGCTGGGCGTTCTGGGTGACCAGGAAGTACTTGCCACCGCCCGCCTTCGCCGTCGCCATCAGCATCGACGAGAATCCCTGTTGCTGGTTGGCATTGTCCGACTTCTGGTAGACGTTGATCGTATAGGTCACGACGTTCTGCTGCCCAGGCAAGGAGCTGACGTCGGTCTTGCGCAGGAAGCGCGCCCATTCGGGCATGTACCAGCTGTCGTTGGGCGTGCTCTCGCCGCCGTTCGGATCCTGCACGTAGGTTTTCACGCCGCTGACCGTTACTTGAGTCGTCGCCGGCCTCGGCACGCGCGGGGTCAGCGAGCCGCCGACGTTGGTCAGCAGGTTCGAACTGGTATCGTCGTTGGGGCTCTTGTTGCTTATGAAGATGATGTAGTTGCTCGCCCCGCATTCCTCACCGATCGCCGTTTCGGGTGACCGGTAGGTCAGGTTCGGATACGAATTCGTGCTGACGGTGATGCTCGGGGTCGTATAGGCGTCAGGATCGAGCATCGGGATGCCGGTCAGCCCCGGCGCCGCACCCGACGGCGTGCTCCCGCCCTGGTAGGCGATGGGACCGAAGTGCGTCGCGTCCGTCGGTGTGCCGGCCGTGCCGCTGACGACGTTGGCCGGGCTCGTATAGCCGCCGAAATACTTGAACGCATTGAACATCATCCCGCCGTACGAGAGGCTCGACGGACCTTTCCATTGCGGGGTACCGATGTTGTTGTCTATCGCATCGAGGCGCTGGTTCAGGTAATACTTGTTGTTGCCCGACGTGGACGTGGCCTCCATGAACTTCATGCCGTAGTGAACGAAGGCCCCCGGATCCGCATTGCCCTGCAGGTCGTTGGCGAGCATCACACCGACATTCATGTTGGTGATGCCGGCCAATACGCTCTTGATGGATCGGACTTCGATCCGTCCTTGCTCCGACGGGTTGCCCGCGAACTCCGTGCGGGACCAGTTCGACGTGTTGTCGAGCATGATCAGCACGTTCGGTACGCCCTGCGTGCCGGAGTTGTTGATATTGGACACGAAGATGTCGATGTCCTCGGCCGCGATGGGGAAAGACGCCCCGGCGACGCACAAGGCAGTCATCAACGGCAGGACTCGGGGTCCGAATTTTGTCGGGTTCATGGCGTTCTCACACAGTCGAGTTCAGGGACAGGAGGCGGCGATGTCGACCGCGCGCACGCGCGTCGCAACGCCCTGGGTGATGACAGATTTCGCATTGGTCGCCGCGTCGGCCGCTTCCGCGCGGATTTCCCACGTACTGTTGGCGCACAGCGAGTCGCCCCCCACCACGTTCTCGATGCCGGTCTGCTGCCCGGCCTGAATGACACATACCTGATCGGCGCCGCTGCCGAGGTTCAGGTTGGCGCTCTTGATCACTTCCGCCTTGACACACGTCGGCGTCGGCGTCAGCGTAACCACGATCTGGTCCGCCGTAGTGTTCGTGCTGTCCTTGTTGACGTTGTAGCACTTGGTATTGTTCGCCGCGCAGGGCGGCTGGAATATGTTGCCCGGCGTCGTCGTCAGGAGGCTCGACCCCACCGCCTCCTCGATCGCGCGCTGGGCGGACGCCGTGGTTTCGTTCCGGTGCTGCATGTTGCCCACGATGTCGAGATTGTTCCGCCCGATCGTAAAGCTGCCGACGACGACGAGCGTGATGATCAGCAGCATGATCATGCCCACCACGAGCGCGATGCCGCGCTGCCGCTGAGGCACTGCCGGATAGCGATTCATCATTCCCTCCGTCCGGCGGCATTCGCGACGCGGACCGTCGTCGCATACGCATGCCGCTTGTACGCGTCGCTGTACGGGCCATCCGTCACCGGCCCCATCGGGTAGACTTTGGTGTCGACGTAGCCGGGAGTGCTGTCGGTATTCCGCGCCAGCACGTATGCCTTCACGTCGACGATGTTTTGCACATTGGTGACGCAGGCAGCCGACGCGCAACCGTTGTACGTCGAGGGATCGGTGACCACGACATCGGGCTGGCTGTCGCCGTTGGTATCCAGGGCGAACTCCAGCTGCATATCGTCGATGCCCTCGACCAGCGGCTGCACGGAGAACGATCCGGCGCCGAGCTGAGCACGCTTCAGCGTAGGGATACCGTCGCCCGCATTGTTGTTGTTCGCGACGAAATAGATATGCACGACGTACTTGCGAACGTCGGCCGCCGTGGCGCAATCGCGCTTGTGCAGCGAAAAATCGGCGAGCGTGGCGGACACTGCGTAGCGCTGCGCGATGGACGGCAACGCAAGCTCGGTATTGCACAGGGCGGACTGCACGTAAGTCGTTCCCGCCGCGGCCGCGGCGCAATCGAGCGTTCCGGTGTTCGTGGCGCAGCTCGCGGCGCGGCGAATCGCGATGATGGGCGTGCCGGCTTTCACGTCGCTCACGCAACTGGGCACGGCGCCGCCGGCCGGCACCTGCTGGATGTGCAGGGGGACGTGCAGCTTGAGAGCGGCCGGGTCAGTCGTGCAGATGTCGGGCAACGACGCAGGCGCCGACACGACGGTCGGATCGAACTCTCCCCAGTATCCGGCGAGGGCGATGTCGTCCGCGAGGACCTGCATTGCGTATCGCCCATTCTCCATCTGGCGATTCGTCTTTTCCATTTCACGGCGCGCGCTGCTGGCGTTGACAAACGCGACAGTGGCGGCCGTGAGAACGACAATGCCGATCGCAAGACCGACCATCAGCTCCACGAGCGTGAAGCCGCGGGCATGATGCGATAAAAACGAACGGGGCACGGAGGGCATGATCAGGGCGGCGTGAGGTTGGGGATGGTCACCGTCTTGCTTATGGAGCGTCGCAGTCCGGTCGACCCGCCGTCGCCATAGTCGGCATCGGTACCGCAGACCAGGATAGGCGCGGCCGTGGACGTCAGGCCCTGCCACGACACAACCACGCGAAGCGTGAGCGGTATCGCGCCGGCGACTTCCTCGTCCACGCATCCGCGCGCGCCGATCATTGCGCCGGCGTTGGCCCCGCCTGCGCCGAGCGTTTCGCCCGCGCCTTTCAACAGGTTGCTCCACTGGCACATGTCCCGCGCCGCACCGAATGCCACGCTCGTGCAGTCGGTCGGCTGCGCATCGCCCGTCCCGAGCGGCGTTCCGTTGGTCTTGTAGCTGGTGGCGTTGCTGCGATTCGAGGTGATGCGCGACGCCATATCGTCAAGCAACACCAAAGCCTGGCCACGTTGATACGCTTCCATTTCGGCCGCCTGCATCTTTGCCTGCAGGCCGGCCAATCCGAGCAGGCCGAGACCCAGGATTACGGCCGTAATCAGAGCCTCGAGCAAGATGTATCCGCGCGCCGGCGCGGAACTGCGCAGCTTCTTTCGCCTGTTCATGAGCACGCCGCCTTCAGCACGTAGGGTTGCCCGCTCAGGTTCACCTTGACACAGCGAACGGTAGGCGTGTCCGTGGCTGAAATCTGGAACGTAGGTACCGAGCCGACGGTCACGCGGCCGCTCGTTCGGTAGGTGATGGATGCGTTGGACCCGGTGACCGCGATCCGGCTTCCCGCACCGCGCGTGTCGAACGTCGTCCCGCCAATCGCCACCTTCCAGCCGCCAGACCAATCCGTGTTGCCCGACGCCGAGGATATCGTCACATCGACGTTCTGCTTGAGAGCCTCGCTGCGGGCACGGACGAGCCCCGTGTAAATGTCCGATGCGGTGGTCTGCACGCGCTGACTTGCGATGAGCTCGCGAAACGCGGGCGTGGCAAGTGCCGCAAGGACGCCGATGATCGAGACCGTGACCACCAGTTCCACGAGGGTGAAAGCGCCCTGACGGCGCCTCTGCACGCCTCGGAATCGCGCGCCAGCGACGGCGAGTCTTGTCACGCAGTTCACCATACCGGTGTCGTACCACTCGCACACGGTGCATTGCTGTAGGTGCCGCTCGAGTTCACACAGGGCCCCTTGACACCCGTATTCGTGACCGTCAGGGAGAGGCCCCCGAGATCGGGGCTTTGCGAGGTCTTCGGCGCCGCGGTGACGGTAAACGTGGGCGGCGGTCCCGCGACCGGCGTAATCGTTATCGTGTAATAGGACGACACGTCGGCCGGCGTGGCGAGGTTCAGCGTCGAAAGACTGCTCGTGTACCCGGCGCGCGTGTCGAGCAGGTAGGCCTGCTCCTTGGACGCGACATCCATGAGATGCGCCTGGGCGGCACCGCGACGACCTTTGCGCACTTGCTCTTGATACGACGGCAGCGCGATCGCCGCCAGAACGGCGATGACAACGAGCACGATCATCAGCTCGATCAACGTGAAACCGCGGCTTCGGGCAAGTGGCATGAGGGCCCCTGATTCAGACTGGGAGCGAGTCTAACCGCAGAATTTTTCTGGGAAATCCCTGATGGGACGGACGGCGAGCCGAGTCCGACGAACGTGGACGGCGATTTGGCGCCTGCGCAACGAGGCACAATGACAGCGTCATTGCGGCGCCGCCCATCCGTCGAAAAGTGCCGCTGACGGTCGCAGTGTGCGGTCCACCTCCGTCGGACCCGCTGCAGTCGATCGCCGCCTTGCGCACTACTGGAAATTCGTTACCCGGTGCGCATTGCCGGGGATCTGTCACAACACGCGGCAACCCGCTTTCAGCCGAAGACGCAGCGACCAGGCGTCGGCGGTTGGCGGAAGACGGTGCGCGTACTTCCTTGGTTGGTAGGCCGTGCTGGACTCGAACCAGCGACCAACGGATTAAAAGTCCGCTGCTCTACCACCTGAGCTAACGGCCCGGACAAACCGTTAATTGTAGCCCAAGTGGTTGATTCGAGATACGGTTTTTGGGGGTTTCCGCGCCGCGGCGAAGCGTCCGCAGCCGGGGCTTCGCGCGCTCAATGCGTGTCGCCGGTGAGAAACGGCGGCAGGTGCGCGATGTCGACGCCCTCGTCCTGGAGCTGCTCGGCTTCGTCGCGGGACGCCTGGCCGCGGATCGGCCGCGGCGGCACTTCGTTGTAGTGGATCTTGCGCGCTTCCTCAGGGAAGCGGCGACCGACGTTCTCGGTGCTGCGGACGATGTCGCGCAGCCTGGCGACGATCGCGGGCGTGAGGGTCATCACCTCGCCGTGCTCGGGACGCGCCTCGTCGTCGTCGGGCCGCGGCGCCGGCGCGTTGTCGCGGGCGGCCGCGCGCGGGACGCGCACCTGCGCGGACGGCACGCGCTCGACGTGCGCGTCGTCGCACACCGGGCACGCGATCAGCGCGCCGTCGCGCTGCCGGTCGAACTCCTCGGCGGAGGCGAACCAGCCCTCGAACCGGTGGCCGTGCGTGCAGTTGAGGTCGAAGATGATCATTGCGCTGGAAACGTCGGCCGCCGGCGAACCGTTGACGCCCTAGGCCGCGACGGCATCCATCCGCTCGATGCGCCACGCCTGGTACTTCACCGCGGCGACGCTGCCGACGATGATCGCGACCAGCGTGATGATCGATCCGAGCGCCAGCGTCGAGATCCCGGTCAGGCCCTGACCGATCGTACACCCGAGCGCGGTGACCCCGCCGAAGCCCATGAAGAGCGCCCCGACCACGTGGTTGGCGACGTCCTCGACCGAGCCGAAGCCCTCCCAGCGGAACGTCCGCGTGACCAGTGCCATCACGGCGCTCCCGGCGATCATGCCGAGCACGCCCGCGATGCCGAACGTGACGATGCGCGACTGGTCGGTCCACAGCACGAGCAGCTCGAGCAGGTAGGCGACCGGCGCGACGAAGCTGAACGACTCCATCCGCCCCGAGTTGGTCGCGACGAACTTCTCCTCGAGTGTCGCCGGGTCCTCGGCGAGGTAGCCTAAGTGGCCCGACACGTACCAGCCGCCGACGATCACCGCGCCGACGACGAGCCCGCCCACCACGAGCTCGCCGGTCGTGCGGAAATCGCGGTTGGCGAAGCAGAACGCGCCGACCGCGAACGCGACGACGAACGGCAGCCACAGCTTCGCGCCGCGCAGGCCCCATGCGGCCGCCAGCGTGCCCAAGTCGGACGTGGGTGCGCCGACGTCGAGGCGCACCGGATCGAGGCCGTTCGCGCGCCACGGCGCGAAGGCGCCCTTGAGCGTCATGTACGCGGCGACGGCGAGGAACACCAGCACGACGAGCGACTTCAGGTTGCCCGCGCCCACGCGGATCAGCGTCTTGCTGCCGCAGCCCGACGCGAGCGTCATGCCGAAGCCGAACAGGAAGCCGCCGACGACGTGCGACAGCCACGGCACCCGGGCGCCGGTGTAGATCGTCTTGGCGAAATCGACCAGGCCCGCCGCCTGCAGCGCGGCCGCGCCGGCGATGGCGACCGCGATGGCGAGCAGCCACATGCGCATGCGCCGCCAGTCGCCGAAATTCACGATGTCGGTGATCGCGCCCATCGTGCAGAAGCTCACGCGATGCGCGACGGCGCCGAACACGAACGCCAGCGCGAACGCGAGCCCGACGACGAGCGGATACAGATGGGCGGAATCGTTCATGGCGGCGCGGAATTATTGCATGCGACCCCGGCGCGTCCCGGCGGCGCCGGCACGCGCCGGTCAACCCCTTTGCGCGGCCGCGGCCGTTCATAGCCAGGCACCCGGCGAGATCGCCGGCACAGGAGAGGACCATGGAACGCAAGCACACGCCACGCCGCGCGCGTACGGCGCGAAGCCTCGCCGCGGCGCTCGCCGCCATCGCCACGATGGCCGCGGCGCTGCCCGCCACGGCAGGCGCGTACTTCCCGACCGGCGCGCTCGTGAGCGTCGACGTCTACGACCGCAGCGACGGCACGTCGCTGCCGGTGTACACGAAGGACGGCCGCCGCTACGTCGTCGGCACGCCCGGCCACGAATACGCGGTGCGCATCCGCAACTGCAGCGGCGAGCGCATCCTCGCGGTGACCAGCGTCGACGGCGTCAACGTGGTCACCGGCGAGACGGCCTCCCCCGACCAATCGGGCTACGTCATCGATCCGCATTCCAGCGTGGAGATCGCGGGCTGGCGCAAGAGCCTCGAGCGCACGGCCGCGTTCTATTTCACCGACTTGGGCGACAGCTACGCCGCGCGCACGGGACGGCCGGCCAACGTCGGCGTGGTCGGCGTCGCGGTGTTCCGCGAAAAGCCGGCGCCGGTCGTCTGGCGCCGGCGCGGCGAGCGCATCGCGTCCGGCGCCCCCGCGGACGAGCGCCGCGACGCGGCGGCGAACGCGCTGCCGGCGGACGAGCGACGCGACGCGGCGGCGAACGCGCTGCCCGCGCCGCCGACGCCGTCCGCGGCGGCGCCGCGCGCGTTCGGCGGCCTGGCGGACGCACCGGCGGCGCGCCAGGAAGCGCTACCGGAAGCCCCGGCGCAGGCCGCGGAAGCGCTGGCCAAGTCCGCGCAGGGTTTCGCCGCGCCGCTCGGCACCGGCCACGGCCGCAACGAGACCTCCCATGCACAGCGCGTGGCCTTCGAGCGCGCCAGCGTCGCGCCGGCCGAGCGCGTCGTGATCCAGTACGACCGGCGCGAGAACCTGGTCGCGCTCGGCGTGATCCCTGGCCCGCGCTACGCGCAACGCACGCCGGAGCCGTTCCCCTCGCTGCGCTTCGCGCCCGATCCGCGCTGACCCCGGCCGGGCGCCGGCGCATCGCGATTGCGACCCTGCGGAGGGACTCGCATACTGCGCGGGCCATGAGCCCGCCGGCCCGCCCCGACGAAGCACGCCAAAGCGTGGCGGGCGCGGGCTCCCCTGAGCGCGCCGCGCCGCCGCAGGCCGGCGAGCGCCGCGACGAGGACCTGATGCTCGCCTACGCGCGCGGCGAGGCCGCCGCCTTCGACGCGCTGTACGCGCGGCACAAGGGCGGCCTGTACCGCTACCTGCTGCGCCATTGCGGCAGCGCCGGCATCGCCGACGAGCTGTTCCAGGACATCTGGATGAACGTCATCCGCGTGCGTGCCACCTACGTGCCCTCGGCGAAGTTCGCCACCTGGCTGTACACGCTCGCGCACCATCGCCTCGTCGACCACTGGCGCGCGCAGGGACAGGCGGCACTCGTGTCGATCGACGACGAGGACGACGACGCGCCGCGCGCCGCCGCGCTCGCGCTGCCGGCCGCGCACGGCGACGAGCCGGAGGCGCGGGTGCGCAACCGCGAGCTCGGCGCCGCGCTCGCGGCGGCGCTGGCGCTGCTCCCGCCCGCGCAGCGCGACGCGTTCCTGCTGCAGCAGGAGGCCGGCCTGTCCCTCGCGGAAATCGCGACGCTGCAGGGCGCGGGCATCGAAACGGTGAAGAGCCGGCTGCGCTACGCGGTGGCGCGCCTGCGCATGGAGCTCGAACCATGAGCGACGAACGCGACCTGCGCGATCCCGCGCTCGATGCCGCGTGGCGCGCGCACGCGACCGACACGCCGCCGCCGGCGCTCGACGCCGCGATCCTCGCGGCCGCGCATCGCGCCGTGAAGAGCGCGCCGGCGAAGATCGGACCGGGCGCGCAGGCGCGCCGTCCCTGGCGCTGGTGGACCCCGCTCGCCGCGGCGGCGGTCATCGGGGTGATCGCGATCGGCGTGCTGCAAACGGCGCCGCAGGAGCCGGACCCGACGAAGGCGGTGGTGAGCGACGCGCCACCGCGGCGGCGGAGGGGCGCATGCAGCGCCGGGAGGTCTCGCCGCTGACTGCCCCCGAGCCGTTTCCGGCTGCGCGCACCGACGCGACCGGGCGTGCCGCTGCCGCTGCGCCCCGCAGCGACGAACGGGCCGCGGACCGCGCCGACGCCGTCCGCGACGCGGCGCCGGCCCCGGTGCCTGCTGCGCCACCCGCTGCGTCGCCCGCCCCGGTGCCCGCTGCACCGCCCGCTGCACTGGCCGCCCCCGCGCCCGCTGCGCCACCAGCGGTGGCGGCATCCCGACAGAATGCGGCGCCGCCGGGACCGTCGGGGCTGGCGGGCGGCGGCGCGTCGGCGCTCGCCAAGCAGGCGATGCCGAGCGAGTCCAAGGCGCAGCGGACCGGCCGAGGACTTCGTGGCGCGCATCCGCAGGCTCTACGCAGAAGGCAACATGGACGAGGCCCGGCGCGAGCTGGCCGCCTTCCGCGCAGCCTACGCGGATGCCGACGCGCGATTGCCCGCGGAGCTGCGCGCCTGGGCCGCGCAGGTGCCGCGCTCCTAGCGCCGCGATTACAGCGCGCGCAGCAGCTTGCGGATCGGTGCGGGCAGCGCGGCGCCCGGCGCATCGGCGCGGGCAAGCCACAGGTGGCCGGGCGCCTCGACCGTGTCCGGCCAGGCGCGCACGCGCATGCGCTGGGGATGCAGCGTGAGCGCGAAATGCGTGAATGCGTGCGCGATCGGCGCCAGCGCCGCGGCCGGCTCGGCATCGGCGCCGAAGCGCGCGCGCGCGAACGCGCGCGGGTCGGCGTCGAGCGCCACCTCCGGCAGGCTCCACAGCCCGCCCCAGATGCCGAGCGGCGGACGCTTCTCGAGCAGGATGGCGCCGCCGCGCTCGAACACCAGCACGCGCACGGCGCGCTGCGGCAGTGCGCGCTTCGGCCGCGGCGACGGCAGCTCGGCAATGCGCGCCTCGATGCGCGCGACGCAGTCGCCGGCGACCGGGCACGCGTCGCAGCGCGGCGCGACCGCGCGTGCAGACGGTGGCGCCGAGGTCCATCAGCGCCTGCGTGTAGACGGCCGTGTCCGCGCGCGGCAGCAGCGCTTCGGCGGCCTGCCACAGCCGCGCCTCGACCTTCGACGTCCCGGGGAAGCCCGCGATGCCGCGATGCCGCGCGAGCACGCGCTTGACGTTGCCGTCGAGGATCGCCGTGCGCGCGCCGTGGGCGAGCGCGGCGATGGCCGCCGCCGTGGAGCGGCCGATGCCCGGCAGGGCGGCGAGCGCGTCCGGATCCCGCGGCAAGGCGCCGTCATGCGCGGCGACGATACGCTGCGCCGCGGCGTGCAGGTGATGCGCGCGGCGGTAGTAGCCGAGGCCGCTCCACAAGGCGAGCACGCGGTCGAGCGGCGCGGCGGCCAGCGCCGCGACATCGGGGTACGCGGCGACGAAGCGCAGGAAGTACGGGAGGACCGTGGCCACCTGCGTCTGCTGCAGCATGATCTCCGACAGCCAGACGCGATAGGGATCGCCGGTGGCCTGCCACGGCAGACCGTGGCGCCCGTGCACGCGCTGCCACGCGATCATGCGCGCGGCGAAGGCGCCGTCGCGAGGGCGCGGGCTGCCGGCGCCGCTAGCGCAGGCCAAGGCGCTGGCGCGCCTTCTGCGCGGCATCCGACTGCGAATACTTGGCGATCAGCTCCTCGAGTGTGCGGCGCGCGGCGGCGTTGTCGTTGAGGTCGGACTGCGCCGACGCGATGTTGAGGAGCGCGTCGGGCACCTTGCTGCTCGACGGGTACATCGAGATCAGCGAGCGCTGCGCGGCGATCGACGCCTTGAAGTCCTTGCGCGCGTACTGCGCGTTGCCGACCCAGTATTGCGCCGACGGCGCGAGGGGGCTCTGCGGATAGCTGCGCACGAACGTCGAGAAGCTGTTGATCGCGCCGGCGTAGTCGCCGCGCTTGAACTGGTCGAGGGCGGCGTCGTAGGCGCGCTGCTCGGCGGCGGGATCGGCCGGCCGCGCGGCCGGAGGCGGCACGCCCGGGGGCATCGCGCTGCCGCCGACTGGCGGCACCATTGCGCCCGGGGTTCCGGGCGCGCCGCCGCCCGGCGCGGCGGGCGCCGCCGCGTTGGCGGTCGAGGGGAGCACCGTGCCGCCCGCCGCGGCGTTCGGCTCGGCCCCCGCCGGGCCGGACGCCTCGAGCTTGCGCACGCGCGAATCGAGATCGACGTACAGATCGCGCTGGCGCTTCTGCGCCTGCTCGAGCTCGTAGGTGAGCACCTCGACCTGGCCGCGCAGCCGGGCGATCTCCGCCTTGATCTGCTCGACCGAGTTGAACATCTCCACCAGTCCCTGGCTGCGCAGCTGGCCCTCGAGCGTCGCGATGCGATCGTCGAGCTGTTTCTGGACCTGCGTGAGCCGGTTGTTGGTCTCGGCGATGCGCTTGCGGGCCTCGTCGTCGTCGAACAGCGCGGCGTGCGCGACGCGCACCGTCGCGACCGCGGCGACGGCCACCACCAGCGCGGCGCAGCGCAGCGCCTGCGCGCGACGCCGGGCGGGATGCCGCGGCACGCTCGGGCCGGGCATCACTCGCCGGCGTAGAGGATGTCGACGCGGCGGTTCTCGGCCCACGCGGCCTCGTCATGGCCGAGGTTCTTCGGCTTTTCCTTGCCGAAGCTCACCGTCTCGACCTGCACTTCGGTGGCGCCGAGCAGGATCAGCATCCGCTTGACGGCGTCGGCGCGCTTCTGGCCGAGCGCGATGTTGTATTCGCGCGAGCCGCGCTCGTCCGTGTGACCCTGGACCGTCATCTTCGCGCTCGGGTTGCGCTGCAGATACTTGGCGTGCGCCTCGACCAGCGGCTTGAACTCGTCGCGCACGACGAAGCTGTCGTAGTCGAAGTAGATGCTGCGCTTGGACAGGATGTTGTTCGGATCGCGCAGCTCCGCCGGCACGCCGCCGCCGCCGCCGCTGCCCGTCGTGATGCCCGTGACGCGATCGCCGCCCGCGCCGCTCGTGCTGGCGCCCGCCGCGGCGGCGGCCGACTTGTCGTCGATGGGCGCGCCCGTCTCCGTCGTGGGCGTGGTCTGGCAGCCGGCGAGCACTGCGGCTAAGAAGGCGGCGAAGAGGATTCTGCGCATGGTTGTCTCCTGCTGTGTGGAAATCACGGGTTCCGGAACGGACCCCACGCGGGCTCGCGCACGTCCGCCGCCGGGGCGACGAGACGCTGCTTCACACGACCGTCGCTCGAGACGGCCGCGAGGATGCCGCGGCCGCCTGCGTTGCTCGCGTAGATGATGAGCTTGCCGTTGGGGGCGACGCTGGGACTTTCGTCACTCGGCCCGTCGGTCAGCACCTGGACCTGGCGCGTGGCGTAATCCATGATCGCCACCTGGAAGCGTCCGCCGTCGCGGCGGACGAACACGAAACCCTTGCCGTCGGGCAGCGGCCGCGGCGACACGTTGTACGACCCCTCGAAGGTCATCCGCTCGACCGCGCCCGAGCCGAGGCTGGCGCGGTAGATCTGCGGGGTGCCGCCGCGATCGGACGTGAACAAGAGCGCGCCGCCGTCGGGAGTGAACATGGCCTCGGTGTCGATGCCCGGCGAGCTCAGCACGCGCGAGCTGCCGCTGCCGTCGGCGTTCATCAGGTAGACCTGCGACCCGCCGTCCTTGGTCAGGGTGACGGCCAGGCGGCGGCCGTCGGGCGACCACGCGGGCGAGCTGTTGCTGCCGCGGAAGTTCGCGACCGCCTGGCGCGCGCCCGTCCCGAGCGACTGCACGTAGACGACCGGCTTGCGGCTCTCGAAGGAGACGTAGGCGATGCGCGTGCCGTCCGGCGACCAGCGCGGCGACAGCAGCGGCTCGTTCGAGGTGACCACCGGCTGCGGATCGGCGCCGTCGGCGTCGGCGACCAGCAGCTGGTAGCGCGATCCCTGCTTGGTGATGTAGGCGATGCGCGTCGAGAACACCCCCGGATCGCCGGTGAGCTTCTCGTAGATGGCGTCGGCGATGCGATGCGCGGTGTGGCGGAACTGCGACGGCGCCACCGTGTACGACATCGAGGTGAGCAGCGTGCCCTTGACGACGTCGACCAGCGCGAAGCGGACCTCGACGCGGCCATCGCCGAGCGGGCGCATCGCGCCGACGACCACGGCGTCCGCCCTGCGCGCGCGCCAAGCGGCCGGCTGGACGTCCTCGGCGCGATACGGCCGCGGCGTGACGCCGGCGCTGTCGACCAGGCGCACCAGCCCGGAACGCTGGAGATCGGCGCCGACGATGCCGCTGATGCCGAGCGGATAGCTGCTCTCGTTCTCGAACGGAACGATGGCGAGCGGCAGCGCGGAGCCCGCGCCGCCGACGATTTCGATCGTCAGCTGCGCACGCGCCGGCAGGACCGCGAAGACGAGGAGGAGGGAGAGGAGGAGACGCGTCGGGAAGGACATCAAGCGCGCGGCGTATTCGAAGCTTGTTGTGCGGTCGAGCGGCCGTCGCACGACGGACGTGTCGAATTATAACGAAGGGACACGACCGAAAGGGTTGCACGCGCGCGAGACCCCTGCGCGCGATCCTGCATCAGTGCGGCCCGACCGTGCTGTCGAAGCCGAATTCCCGACGCAGTCGCTCCCCTGTGCGGCGTGCTTCCTCACGCTCCGGATAGGGGCCGACGTACACACGGAACAGTCCGCCGGCCTGCCGGATCCTCGCTTCGACCCCTGCGGCGGCGAGTTGGTTCTGCACGTGACCCAGAAAACTCTGCGCATTGGAAAAGTTTGCAAACGCGCCGAGCTGCACCGAGTAGCCCGTCCCCGCCAAGGTGATGGGCATCGGTGGCGGCTGCGGCGGATCGGACGCCGCGACCGGGGGCAACGGTGCCGTCGCGGTGACGACGGGCAGATCGGGCACGGCGATGACCGCCTCCACGTCGACCTCGCCGCTGCCTTTCTGCGCGATGCCGATTCGATGCGCCGCGGCGTACGAGAGGTCGATCACGCGGTCGTGCAGGAACGGGCCGCGGTCGTTGACGCGCACGACGACGCTCCGACCCGTCGCCACGTTGGTGACGCGCGCGTACGAGGGCAGCGGGAGCGTCGGGTGCGCGGCGGTCATCGCGTACATGTCGTAGGTCTCGCCGATGGAGGTCCTCTGGCCGTGGAACTTGCGGCCGTACCAGGACGCGATGCCGCGCTCGCGGTAGGCCTTGAGCGTGGTCGCCGGGACGTACTCGCGGCCGAACACGCTGTACGGCCGGTTGGCGGCACGGTGCAGCGGCTCGAGCCGGGGGACGGCGTCGGGGATGGCGTCGAGATTCGGCGGCGGCGTCTCGCCGGGGCCGTCGTCCTTGTAGTATCGGGTGGAGCCCTGGGGCGCGGACGCCTGCGGTGAGGGCGGCGGCGCGCCGGGCGCGGACGGGCTCTCGCTGCGGGGCGGCGAACTGCAGGCGGCGAGCGCGGCGAGCGCGGCGGGCGCGAGAAGGGTGAGGGCGTGGCGCGACGGCATCGTGCGGGCGTTTCCGCGCGGCACTCTATCATCGCGCGGCTGCCCGCGGGCCTTTGGAGCACAGCGATTGGCGACTTACCTGTTCGCGTGGAATCCCGTGCACTGGGACTGGCCGCAACTGCGGCGCGAAGCCCGGAAGGCGGCGCAGCGCGGCCACGTCGACATCGAGTGGTCGAGCGGGCGCATCCGCGCCATCGAGCCGGGCAGCCGGGCGTTCATGGTGCGGCTCGGCGTGCCGCCGAAGGGAATCATCGGCGCGGGGCACACGCTGACCGCGCCCGCGCCGGGCGAGCACTGGGTGGCCGCGAAGGCGCGGGCGGGAATTCCCGGCCTCTACCTGCGGTTACGGCTCGAAGTGCTGCGCGAGGTGCCGCCGGTGACCTTCGACGATCTGGCGCGACCGCCGTTCTCGCGCTTCCGCTGGGGCATCCGCCAATCGGGAACGCGCGTGCCGTCGAGCCTGGCGGAGGCGCTGGAGGCGCTGTGGGAAGCACGGCTGCGGGACGGCGTGGCGAAGGCTGCGGCCAGGCCCACGGCGGCTGCGGTGGCGGCGGCCGGGCCGGCGACCGCTGCGCCGCCGGCGGCTGGGCGGGCGACCGCTGGGCCAGCGACCCCTGCGACAGCGACCCGAGTGCCAGCGAGCCGCCGCCCGCGGCCAGGTCGGAAGGTCCCGCCCGTCACAGGCGGTCGAGCGGACTGACCACCGCGCGACGCCAGCGCCGCCGGCAGGAACACATGTCCGAATCCCGCCGCGGCGTCGCCGCGATGCAGCCGGGCGGCGTGGGTCATCTGCTCCCTCAGCGAGCGCGAAAGACCGCCCGGCAGCATGGTGACGCGGTCCTTCGCCCCCTTGCCGTCGCGGACCAGGATCTCGCCCCGCGCGAAATCGACGTCCTTCACGCGAAGGCGCAGCGCCTCGAGGATGCGCATGCCGGTGCCGTACAGGAGGCGGCCCACGAGCGCGTGCGTGCCGCGCAGGCGATCCAGCAGGCGCACGACTTCGTCCGCCGTGAGCACGACCGGAAGGCGCGTCGCCACCTTGGCGCTCTGAATGCCGTCGAGCCACGGCAGCTCGCTGCCGAGCAGCTCCTTGTAGAGGAACAGCAGCGCGCTCTTCGCCTGGCTCTGCGTGGACGATGAAACGCGGCCCGCGACGGCGAGATGCGTGAGGAACGCCTCGACGGGCCCCCGAGCTCGCGATGGATGGCGCATGCGGTGAAGCGGACGAAGCGCTTCACCCAATCGACGTAGGCGGATTCCGTGCGAATGCTGTAGTGCTTGAAACGGATGCGATCGCGCTACGCGATCGAGCAGGCGAGGCGGCGCGGCGCGGAGGATCGTCCACGAGCGAGGGGAGCGGCTGTGCTTTCTGGTTAGTCCATTGGTGGGGCAAGAGAGCGGCGCAGGAGCATCGTCGCTCGCTTCCAAACGAAGCGATATCGGCCATTGGGCTGAGGTGGACGTTGGTCCGCGCTCGCCTGCGCATCCGCGCGCACCCGGACTTCCTACCCGATCGGGTGGGACTGGAAGTGCCGCGCGGATCCGACCGCCGCGGCACTTTAAGTTCAGCCAACGACACGACGCCGATGATTGGTAGGGATTTTTCCGCGGCATCACACTAGGGAAGTCTGATCAAGTTAATCAAAGGCCGATTTGTGGGTGCGTCGCCCGTTGACGCCGGCGATGTCGATGTTTGAATCGCGGTTTTTGGCTCTCGTGACCTGGTCTTTCGCTTCGGGATCTCGCCTTTTCGATTGCGCTGGACGCAACTATCCCGTCATCGCCAACAACCGCCGTCGCGCCATCCACAGATTCGACAGCGCGAATAGCGTGATCACATGCGCCGTGTTCTTCGCCAGTCCGCGGAAGCGCACCTTCATCAAACCGAACTGGCGCTTGATCACCCGGAACGGATGCTCGACCTTCGCGCGCACGCTCGCCTTGACCTTCTCGACTCGCTCGAGCGCACGCTTCTCGCGTCCGTCCGCCATCGCCTTGATCCGTGCCGCGCTTGGCCGCGATATGCCACGTGCAGGTTCTTGCGCTCGCACGCGCTTGTCGGCACCGGTGTAGCCCGCAGTCGGCATGAACCACTTCTTCCTTCCCGTGCAGCAGCTCGTCGACCACCTCGACATCCGCCTCGTTGGCCGGCGTCGTCGTCACCGTGTGCACCAGCCCCGAATCGGCATCCACCCCGATGTGCGCCTTCATCCCGAAGTGCCACTGATTGCCCTTCTTCGTCTGGTGCATCTCCGGGTCGCGCTCGCCCTCGCGCGTTCTTCGTCGAACTCGGCGCCGCGATGATCGTCGCGTCCACGATGCTCCCGCGCTTGAGCAGCAGCCCCTTGCGCGCAGGTACGCGTTGACCCGCCTCAGGATCTCCGGCGCCAGCTCGTTCGCCTCCAGCAGATGGCGGAAGTTGAGGATCGTCGTCTCGTCCGGAATCGCCTTCGTCAGCGACAACCCCGCGAACGCGCGCATCGGCGTGATCTCGTACAGCGCCTCTTCCATCGCCGGATCGCTCAACCCGAACCAGTTCTGCATCAGGTGCATCCGCAGCATCGTCTCCAGCGGATACGGATGCCGGCCGCGGCCAGCCATCGGATAGAACGGCTCGATCAGCTTCAGCAGCGACTCCCACGGCACCACCTGCTCCATCTCGTCGAGAAACACCTCCCGCCGCGTCTGCTTCCGCTTGCCGGCGTACTCCGCATCCCCGAAGCTCATCTGGCTCATCCCGTTCCTCGCTTGTCAGCAGTCCGACGATCTGACCACAATCACGACGACTTGTTCAGACTTTCCCTAGCAGAGAATAATAAGGGAAAAAGGCTTTACACAGGTAGTAGTTACAGGGCAAAGAGGCGATAGTAGGATAGAAGGATTTGGAACGCTGCAGGTCAATACTCTAGTTTACTTCAAAGTACTTTTACAGTGCAAGCGCTACGCAAAATAAGTTACGCCATAGCATGTTAAGGACTTAAGTGGCGCCATAGAAGGAAGTGCAGATAAAAGAATAATAATCACAACTGGTGCTTTTAAAGAAGAAAAAAGAAGAGAAGAGAAAAGAGAAGGTGAGACTAAAATTGAACTAATAGATTGTGAGAAAATTCTAGAAATGCTTGAAAAACTTGAACTGAGACTGCGAAAAGTAAAGAAATTTGAAATAGAACATTAATTCTTTAAAGAATTAATAGAATAAAATTAAGGTAAAAAGGACGCGCCGACTCAATTTTCCGTCGCACGTTAGGGTCTCGAGGTTACTTCTTGTTAGGCAGCCGCAGCCACTGCTTGACGTATATGCACTACGTATATACACTTGCCTATGCGATTCACTTGGAGCGAGGCGAAGCGCAAGCTCAATATCCAGACCCACGGTCTCGATTTTGTCGACGCCCCTAGAATTTTCGACGGCCCGACCTTCACCTTCGAAGATGACCGGTTTGACTATTCGGAGCAACGCTTTGTCACCTTTGGATTGCTCGACGGCTTAGTGGTCTCGATTGTTCACACCGAGTCCACGCGGCAAATTCGCGTCATCTCTCTCCGCAAGGCGACGAAACATGAACAAGCGATCTACTTCAAGAACCTCTAAGACCGATTGGCCGCGTGTACGCGCCATAGCCGATCGCGACATTGTTCTGTCCGCGGAACATCCCGAGGCTTCGGTCAAACACGTCGTTCGGGGCATAGTCCGTCGCGGTCTCAAACCAGTTCCGCCGAAAGCTTCGATTTCGCTTCGCGTCGACGCGGATGTGCTCGAATGGCTGAAGGCGCAGGGACCGGGCTATCAAACTCGCATCAATGCAATTTTGCGCGCGTTCAAGGAAGCGTCGGCCTAACCCGGCGTTTAACGCGGACCCGTCGCCGGCCGGGTTGGAACGTGCTGCCAAGCGTCGTGGCGGCGTCTGGCCGGTTAACTTCGTCTCGTTAGGCGTCTCCCCCTCCCCAAAAAGCGGCAGGTCAGCCATGCCCTCGCTCCCTAAACAGCCGCAGCTGAAGCTGAAACTTTTCTCGACGTCGTGCAAATCACGCGTCTGCGAAAAAGCGGTCCTCATCGCAGGCACAGCTCACGCAACGTCTGATGCTTTTCGATCTGAGGAGCCGCCTAACCCGGCGTTCAACCGGACTCCCCGCCGGCGGGGCTTGATTCGTTGCCGCGCATCGGTGGCGGCGGTGAGCCGGCTAACTTGAACTTGTTAGGCCGCACGAAAACCGCATAACCAATCGCGGCAACATGCTGAAGAGCCAATGCAAAATAATCTGCTCGTGGTTCTGTCGCCAGATCAACAAAGGCTTGGGCGGCTTCGATTCGTCAAGCTCTCCGTAGTGTTCAAAATTTACGTTGCTGCGCTAGTTGCTCTGGTCCTAGCTGCGGCATTTCAGTGGTCGTTGCTGCTTTACATTGCGTTTCCCGTGCTGGTAATTGGGGCACTCGTATACCTCGTCCTCCTTGGTTCTCTCGCATCCATGCTGCGGAAAAGCGTAGTCACATACGTCGGTGGTACTTTGCTCACAAGCTCCATCGGCTATTTCGTTAGCTACGCATTCATCGACGCTGCAGCGGCAAGTGCTGGTTTGCTCAGCGAACACGTTGCCGCCTCGGCCTAGTGGCATGTATGGCTCGTTGAAGCGCGGCGCGCGGCCTAACTTCAATTCGTTAGGCCACACTTTGGCTCCGCTGAAGAGCCCTTCGGTCACTGCTGGAACGCGCGCCTTGTGGGCAAGGAAAGCAGCGCCCTTCCCGCGGCGCGCTTCGCCCTCGCGGCACCAAGCTCCGCGCGCGCACGCGTGCGAACGGTCGTGGCCTGGGCTGCATTAGCCGTTGGGGCGTTCGCAGCAGCGACGCCGGGCGTCAGCGCTTCGTCGCGGGATCCGGTAATGAGTGGGGCTATAGCTCGTGCGCGGCGAGTGTGGCCTAACCTGGCGGTCAACCGGACGCGCCGGACACGTGTCGACACTTGGGTTGCGTCGGTGGCGGCGCGCCGGTTACCTTCGTCTTGTTAGGCCGCACGATGACACATCGCCGACTTGCGTACGGCGCAGGATTGAGTACTTCTCATAGATCTGCTACCTCGGAAGAAACACCATGCCCACCATAGTTGCGCACCATGACATCAAAGGACAAAGCTCACTGGCTTGCCTCGCCCAAGCGTAAGGAATTGTTCGGTCCTCTCGGCATCACCAACATCCGCACGTTCGTTGATCCGCAAAACCCTACGCGAGTGGCGGTGCTTATGGACGTACCCGACATGGGCGCGCTAACGTCCGCGATGCAATCGAAGGCTGCCGCCGACGCAATGGCGTATGACGGCGTGTTGCCAGAAACCTTGGTGATCCTCGTCGAAGCGTAGAAGTTTTCCTGATCCGTCGTCACCTCCACAAGGATGTCGACGCGCCGCCTAACCCGGCGTTCAACCGGACGCCCCGCCGGCGGGGCGTCAAGCCTCAGCCGACCGCGGTGGCGGCGGGTAGCCGGTTAACTTCAACTTGTTAGGCCGCACCCCGACGCGGTTCCGTCTTCCCCACTTGCGCTGCTCAGTTATTGTAGCTACGATAACTCATGCGCATAACCTTCGATCCGACGAAGCGCCTGCGCACGCTTGCGGATCGCGGCTTGGACTTCGAAGATGCCAGCCTCGTGTTCGCGGGCACTACGGTGGAAGTCGAAGACACACGCAAGGACTACGGCGAGCGAAGGATCATTTGCTATGGCCTGCTGGCCGGACGGCTCGTCGTAATCGGCTAAACACCTCGCGGAAGAACGCGCCACATTTTCAGTATGCGAAAGGCCAACGACCGTGAAAAAGCTCGCCTCGCACCGTACTTTGAAATCCAACCTCGCCAAGGTTGACGCACACGTCATTCGTGCGCACGAATACAAGGAACTTTCTAAGCTCAGCGAGGAAGCGTTGTCCCGTGCCGTTCTGAACAAGGGAGGCCGCCCGCGGTCGGCGAATCCGCGGAAACTCCTCTCCATTCGGTTGCCTGTCGACGTAATCGAGCGCTGGAAGGCCACCGGTCCGGGTTGGCAAACACGGATCGCCGCGCGGTTAAGCAAAGTCCGTTGATGCCAGTGCGGCCTAACCCGGCGTTCAACCGGACGCGCCGAGTACGCGGCGGCAACTTGGCGTGCGTCGGCGCGGCGCGCCGGTTAACTTCTATCGTTAGGCATCGCAATTGGAGCACCTGCCCCAACTCGATTCAGACGAACACGGCAACGCTCGTCTCCAACGGCTCATTCGGTGTTTGCATCCAAATGACTTTGCCCCATTCATCGACAAGCTGACGACGCCGCAGCCGCTGCGCGCGCGATTCCACGCATACCGAGAGCTGCTTCTGGGCGCGCAGATCCGCCGTGGGGGAGCTGACTTCAGATACGAACAAGAGATTGATGGGCAGACGCCAGACTGGTCACTCTCAGAGAACGGAAGGCTCGTTGAGTTCATCGATGTACTCACGCTCCACCAACGGAACGAGAAGGAGCGTGAGATCACAACGTTCATTCGTTCGAGTGATCACTGGGGTGGTTGGATCACAATCCCGCCTGATCACATCTATCGAAAGCTCAGCGACAAGGCCGGCCAGTACTCAGCGCTGGCCCGCGCAGTGCGAGTGCCGTACATACTTGCGGCCTTCGGTGACTTCCTCGCTTCCGTCACTCCGGGCGAGGTTAAGCACGTTCTGTACACCCAGCACGGCGGATGGTTTACAACGGCCCCAGAAGTGTCTGGGGTAATCTACTTTCATGAGAAGGACCTTCGCTTCGAGTTCACCTACTTTGCGAACCCCTCTGCCCTCAATCAGCCTGCGATCTGGTCCAGTCGGATCAGCCGGTGGAGCGATGCCTAACCCGGCGTTCAACCGGACTCCCCGCCGGCGGGGCTTGAACGCCAGCCATGCAGCGGTGGCAGCGGATAGCCGGTTAACTTCGTCCTGTTAGGCCGCAACATTGACGCCGCGGCGTGGTTTGCTACAGTGGCCCAGTGAAGGTCCGGGAACTCATCGATCTGCTCGAAGCCGACGGTTGGTTCCATGTCCGCACCAAAGGCAGTCATCGACAATTTCGCCATCGGTCCAAGCCCGGCACCGTGACGGTTGCGGGGAAACCAAGCATCGACGTTCCGCCCGGCACGTTGAACAGTGCATTGAAGCAGGCCGGGCTCAAGAAGCCGGAGTAACGACTATGCGCTATCTCGTGGTCGTCGAAAAAGGCCTAACCTCGTTCGGGGCCTATGTCCCCGATCTTCCCGGCTGTATCGCGGTCGGTGAAACTCGCGAAGAGGTTCTTGTCTCAATTCAGGAAGCGATCGAGTTTCATTTGGAAGGGCTTAAGGAGGACGGGCAACCAATTCCGCCGCCGAGTTCATCCAGCGAAGTTGTGGAAGTTGCGGCCTAACCCGGCGTTCAACCGAACTCCGGGCCGGCGGGGCTTGAAGCCCCGCCTCGCAGCGGTGGCGGCGGTGAGCGGGCTAACTTCAATTCGTTAGGCGGTACACGCGCCTGCCGCTTCTCTCAGCTTCTTCGCGTCGGAGACATTCATGCATGACGGCTCATGCCACTGTGGCGCAGTGCGCCTGACACTCCCGTCGACACCCACCGTCGCCACCAAGTGCAACTGCTCGCTGTGCCGGCGCAGTGGTGGGCCATGGGTGTACTTCGAGTTCGGCACCGTCAAGATCACCGGACATCCAGAGTCAACAACTGAGTACATCTGGGGTGACCGGACGCTCCGCAACATTCGCTGCAAGACTTGTGGGTGTGTCACTCATTGGGAGCCGCTGCAGCCGCAGCCTGGAGCCAAGCATGGCGTGAACCTCGGCAACTTCGATCCGGAGCTCATCGCCTCAGTGCGTGTCCGTCGCTTCGACGGTGCCAATACATGGCAGTTCCTCGACGAGTAGCGTCGCAGCCGGTTGCGCATGCAAGCAGTGCCGCCTAACCTGTCGTTCAACCGGACTCCCCGCCGGCGACTCTCGCCCCGCCTCGCATCGGTGGCGGCGGGTAGCCGGTTAACTTCGTCTTGTTGGGCGTCAAAAATGGGGAACGCACACTATCGATCCAGGGCGCCATTCCGAATTACTTGACACCAGACATTCGAGAAGAATTTGCGGCGACTCGGAGACGGCATGGATTCGCGCACGCTGAGAAGGCACTTCGTTGCCGGACTGTTGACTGGATTGCGCGTCGTGTGGCCAATCCTGTCGGTCCTGCTCGGGCTGATCATCGCGCTCGGCTTGGTTGTCGGCATGGTCGAAGGCTGGTCGGTACAAGAATCGATCTATTTTGCCTTCGTATCCGGCCTGACGATCGGCTACGGTGATCTTGCACCCAAGTTATTGCTCACTCGTGTGCTGGCAATTCTCATCGGCGTGAGCGGCGTACTGGTGACCGCGCTGGTGGCTGCGATCGCCGTGAAGGCGTTGACCGTCGCAACTGACGGCGACGAGGAATGACCACTGAACACGTGAACCCACGCTCGGAGATATTGACGCCCAACCCGGCGCTCAACCGGACGGGCCGGCACGCGGCTCGTTTCTCGCGATCGTCGGCGCGGCGCGCCGTTTACCTTAGACGTTAGGCGTCACGAGATCAGTCTGATGCCCGACGTCCTGAATCAAATCCGTCCAGAGGAAGTCGAGATCACCGCCATGCGTGCGCAAGGTGCCGGTGGGCAGAATGTCAATAAAGTCTCAAGCGCCGTGCACCTTCGATTTGATATCCAGGCGTCCTCTCTGGCCGAAGAGCTCAAGCAGCGCCTGAGATCGCATCCGGACCGACGCATCACATCTGGAGGTTTGATCATTATCAAAGCGCAGAGGTACCGAACGTTGGAGAAGAATCGCGATGATGCCCTAGTCCGACTGCAGGAGATTGTGGACAAGGCTGCCACGCCGAGACTGCCTCGGAAGCGGACGCGCCCGACCAAAAGCTCGCAGCGTCGTCGCGTGGACGAAAAAATCTTACGCGGCAAGACCAAGGCTAGGCGACGGCGGCCTGACCTCGATTGAATCAGAGCATTACACTCTTCCAAGTGCTAATCATGGCGCCTAACCCTGCGCTGAACCGGACGGGCCGGGTACGCGGCACGTTTCTCCCACGCATCGGTGCGGCCCCCCGGTTAGCTGGTTTCGTTAGGCCGCACACGATGACGTTCAGCGTCGTCCGGACACAAATCGATCACGCGAGAATGCCGATGCCTGTCACACTCTCACCAAACTTGGCTTGGGTGCTTCTTCTTGTCGCCGGCATGCTCGAGATCGTATGGTCGATCAGCATGAAGGCCTCACAGGGCTTCACGAAGCTCCACTTCACATCAATCACACTCATCGCCGCTTGTCTCAGCTTCTGGCTGCTCGGGTTGGCGCTGCGGCAACTCCCGGTCGGAACTGCCTACGCTGTCTGGACCGGGATTGGTGCTGTCGGAGCCGCCGTCTTCGGTATTATCTTCTTCGGCGAGTCGCTCACCATCGCACGCATCGGTTGCATCGCACTCATCGTGTGCGGCATCGCCGGTCTCAAGCTCCTTGGCGGCGCGAATGCGGCCTAACCCGGCGGTCAACCGGACGCGCCGATTCGTGTTTTCTACTTGGCGATCGTCGGCGCGGCGCGCCGTTTACCTTAGACGTTATGCGGCATTGGGCGCCACATCGTAGTGGTCCCCGCGATTGCCGCCATCCCCGTATCGGTCGCGCGGGAAGATCTTGGACGGAACGTCGCAGTTCCTGGAGGCGAATCCAGTTCAGTGATCGCGTTAGAGGAGATCATGGTCATGCACAAGTTTTTGATCATTGCGCTTGCGACCTTGCTCGTCCTTCCGGCCGGCGCACAGGACCTGCCGAAGAACGCCCCCACGAAGGAGCAGCTTCCCAACGACAACAAGCTGTTCATCTCACTCGCAGATAAGGCGCTTAGGTGGGAAGAGCCCGCCGAGCCGATCAAGATCGTCGGTCCGCTGTCCTTCATCGGCACCCAGGGGCTAGGCGTCTTTCTCTTTACGACTTCCGAGGGACACATCCTGATGAATACGGGCATGCCCTCGTCCGGGCCGATGATCGTCGAGTCAATCCGCAAACTTGGTTTCAAGGCCGGAAGACATCAAGATCATGATCACCGGTCATGCTCATGTCGATCAAGCGGGTGCCTTTGCCTACCTTAAGGAGCAGTTCGGCGCGCGGTTGGCGGTCATGAAGGATGACGATCGCGGCGATGGAGAGCGGCGACATGGACGACTTCAAGTACGCCAACGACTTCGTCTACCCCGCCAGTCAAGGTCGATCGCATCCTGCGTGACGGCGACACCATCAAGATGGGCGATGTACTGCTCACTGCGTATCACACGCCTGGCCATACCCGAGGAGCGACCACGTGGATCGCCAACATCGTCGTCGACGGCAAGGCTTACGTTGTGGCGTTCCCGGACGGCGCTGGGTTCAACCCGGGCTATCGGCTGGTGGAAAATCCGTCATACCCGGGCATCGCCGACGACTATCGCCGCACGCATCACGTGCTCGAGATGCTGAAGCCTGACATCTGGCTGGCACAGCACAATGAATATTACGACCTGGAGGCCAAACGGCAGCGGGCACAGATGGAAGGCGTGAATGCCTGGATAGACCCTGAAGGATATCGGCGCTTCGTGGCCGGAAAAGAAGCGCGAGTTTGAGGATGAGGTCGATGAGGAAATGGGGACGCCCAGGAAGGCAGAAAAGTAAGTGCCGCATGACATCCGCATCAGGCCGCATGGCTCGCAATCTCGAACCGCCGGTGCTGCTCGATAGTGCGCGCGTGGTTCTATACGCGCCGAGGACGCGTATGCGGGCATATCGTCAAAGTGGTTCGAGTATCGTGCCCTCACCGAACAAGAATGCCCCGAAATCGCGGAGCTTCGGCTATCGCCCCGCCTGTCGGCCGCCGAGCACCCAATTGATCTCAACCCTCATGCGGCCTAACCCAACGGTCAACACGGACGCCCACCGGCGGGCCTTCGGCCGTGCCGGGGTCGCCAGTTACCTTAATCGTTAGGCGGCCCTGACGCTACACCACAACGGTAGGCAAATCCGATAACCTGCCGCCAGAGACCGTCCGCCGCTCCTTCGCATGGGACTCGGCGTAAAACTATAATGGGCGCGCGCGGCTTCTCTCGCGAGCACTCGAGCCCTCACTACCAAGGAGGTATGTATGTCCACTCGAAAATTCATGCGTCTGCTGTCAGTTGGAAGCATCGCAGTTGTAACGTTGAGCACAACCACCATGGGGTTTGCCGACAACCCCGAGCGGCCATATGTTGGCAGTTGCTCGACAGCCATCACGCCGCTTACCCCACCGGGCGTCTTTCCTCAGCAGCTGCGCATTGATTACGACTGCGCCCTTGCGCATCTGGGTCGGTCCACTGCAGTCGTGATGCAGGTCGTAACGCCTATTAGTCAATCAGGCGTGATTGTTACAACGCTCGTTGAGAACACGACCACCTATACGGCGGCAAATGGAGATAAGCTCAACGCGTCGTTCGCCGGTTCCGCGCTGATCAACGTTCAGAGCGGCGATGTCCGATTCATCGGTACTGAGACATTCGAAGGGGGCACGGGGCGCTTTGCGGATGCAAGCGGCAGCTCTGACCTTGAAGGTACCGCATCGATTTTCACAAATGTCGGCTTCTTCACGACCAAGGGCCAAATTGCCTATTGACGGCTCGCGGCCGATTCGTAAGGCACGCGCCGCCTAACCACGCGTTCAACCGGACCCGCCGATACGGGCCTTTTTTTCGCGAACAGCTCGGCCTACCGCAAGGTGTAGACGAGAATATCCGTTATCAGCTAATGCACCGCACCGCATCGGCATTCGATATTTCAGGTCATGTCTATTACAGCCCATGACTACCGGAGACCCTAGATGAAGGAATTTCGCCCTGCCAAGAAGCGCGCTGAGGTTTCGGTTGGCGAATCGGTACGCATTTTGCGCGAGCTTCAAGGCTTGAGCCAAAATCAGCTTGCCGAACTGAGTGGTGTGCCCCAAGCAACGCTTTCCGCCATCGAGAACGATCGTGTTCGCCTTGGTGTCGAGCGGGCGAAGATCCTTGCGCGGGCGCTCCGGTGTCATCCGGCAGTGCTTGTATTTCCGGGCTGGGAAGTTCCAGTTGAAAGCGCGGCCTAACCCGGCGTTCAACCGAACCCGCCTCCCGCGGGGGTTCAAGTCCTCCCTTACCGCCGTGGCGGCGATGCGCCGGTTAACTTCGTCTTGTTTGGCCGCATGTCGCGGGCTCCGGAGGCCACACGATGAATACTTTCGCACTGCTCGAAGTACTCGAGGTTTACTTTGAGGCTTTTGCCGAGCGCGATCCCATCCGCCGCAAAGAACTGCTCGCTCAGTGCCTTACTCCGGACTGCGCGATCTGGGGTCACAGCCAGGTCTACGCCGGGTATGTCGCAATCTCCGAGAAGATCGCGGGCTTCCACACGAACTTCCCAGATTGTCGATTGGTCTTGGCGAGTGGGCTTGTGACGTTCGACAACATCGCGCGCTTCGCCAACGCGATTGTCCGGCGAGATGGTTCGCCCGTCGCGCTCGGTGAGACAGTCTCAGAGATCGCACCGGACGGGCGCTTATGTCGCATCGTTCCACTCTGGGAGACGAATTTGCCACCCATTCCGGACGCTTGGCCGGCGCACCTCGGCGTGCAGCCCCTGCCTAAAGTCTCCGATGCGGCCTAACCACGCGCTGAACCGGACCGTGTCCGGCGGTGTCCTTCGGCACCGCCGGCACGGCCGGTTAACTTGGTCTCGTTAGGCCTCACCGAATGTCGCACGCCGCTTACTTAACTTCGTTTGGCTCGCATAATCGAGAATCCACTCAAACTGGGAGGTCATCGTAATGCCGACAATCAGCGGGAGCTGCCTCTGCGGCGCAATCAATTATTCCTCTTCGGCGCAACCGACCCTCACCGCGTTCTGCCATTGTCGCAGCTGCCAGAAGGCCGGCGGAGGCGGCTACTCTGTTAATGTAGCCGTCCCGACATCGTCACTTGAAATTCGCGGCGCGTTGCACACCTACCACGCTGTGAGCTCGTCCGGGTTGCCCGTCGCGCGGCACTTCTACCCTCAGTGTGGATCTGCCCTGTTCACCGACGCGAGTGCCTTTGCGGGGCTAACGTTCGTCAAGGGCGGTTCACTTGATGACCCGTCATGGATTCAACCCGCGCTACATATCTGGTGCGACTCAGCGCAGCCTTGGGACAAGCTGCCAGAGGGGGCGACCTGCGTGTCTCAAAACCCCTCGCCAGGCTGAGCATGTCGAGGCTTGACTCGCTCCCGGAATAGCGACGATATCTTCATCAGGTTAGAGCGGTCCGCGTTCATTTTGCTGTGCGGCCTAACCTAGCGGTCAACCGGACGCGCTGGTTCACGGCTTCTACTTGGCGAGCGTCGTCACGGCTCGCCGGTTACCTTAGTCGTTAGGGCGCTGCAATCCGAGGCCACATGAGCATTCCGCAGCTGCTGCGCTGGCAATGGGAAGGTTATCCGCGCTATCACCGCTCGCGCGCGAATCTCATGCTTCATATCGCCCTGGTGCCACTGTTTCTGATCGCCAATGTTGCTCTCGTGGCAGCGCTCGTTGAGCGGACCTGGCTCATGGGCGTCCTCGCCATCGCTGCAATGTTTATCGCAGTCGCGTTGCAGGGTCGTGGGCATCGTCAGGAACCAACGCCGCCGGAGCCGTTCACGAGTCTGGTCAATGCGCTGTCGCGCATCTTCTTTGAGCAATGGGTCACATTTCCGCGCTTCGTCCTATCGGGGGGCTGGTCACATGCTATGCGCGCAGCGCCCTAACCCGGCGTTCAACCGGACTCCCCGCCGGCCGGGCTCGACCTGCCGTCGCACATCGGTGGCGGCGGGTAGCCGGCTAACTTCAATCTGTTAGGCGCCTTACCTTCGACATGAAGCAACTCGAACGCTTACTTTTCTTGCAGGGTCATCGCTGCTTCTTCTGCGCCCAAGCAATCCCAAAGGGCCACGCCAGCGTCGAACACTTGGTCGCGACGTCCAACGGTGGCGTCAACGACGATGAGAACTGCGTCGTGTGTTGCAAGGCATTGAATGCTGCCCTCGGGCATTTGTCAGTGAAGGCGAAGCTCCAAGTGGTATTGAATCAACGTGGCATTCTCTCCTGCCCAATGCCCGCTGAGGGCTTCGCCGTTCCGAGCAAAGAGCCCGGCGACGACCGCGTGGCCGTCGTTGTTGCCGATCTGCGCAAGCGCGGATCGGCCCGCCCTCGTCGCATTACCACGTTGAAGAACACATTGAACGCCGCGTTTCGGATGACTTTGTCTGACGCTGAAGTCGACGCGGTGCTTTCCGGCCTGGTGGCCAAGGGCTACCTAGTGATAGACGACATGAAGGTCACCTATGCTTTGCCCGCAGCAGGCGCCTAGCCTGGCGTTCAACCGGACGCGCCGATTCGTGGCGGCATCTTGGCACGCCGTAGTGATACCGAAACTACGCGTCAGATTCGAGTCATCTCCTTTCGCAAAGCGACCAAACATGAACAAACGATCTTCTTCAAACACTTCTAGAACCGATTGGTCCCGCGTGCGCGCGATGTCCGACCGGGACATCGCCGTATCGGCCGACCATCCAGAGGCTGCAATCAAGCACGTCGTGCGAGGGATTGCGCGTCGCGGGCTCAAGCCGGTCCCGGCAAAGACTTCAATTTCGTTGCGAGTTGACGCCGACGTGCTCGAGTGGTTGAAGGCACAGGGTCCTGGCTATCAGACCCGAATCAATGCAATTTTGCGTGCCTTCAAAGAGGCGGTGGCTAACCCGGCGTTCAACCGGACCCCGCCGGCGGGGTGACCTTGCGCTCGTGGCGGCGGGTAGCTGGTTAACTTCGTCTTTTAGGCCTCATGAGTCGTGCGATACCAAGGCCGCATCACGGAATGGAAAGACGATCGCGGGTTCGGCTTCATCGCGCCGAATGGTGGAGGGGCGAGAGTCTATGTACACATTTCGGAGTTTCCCATCCAGCAATTTGTCCGATGATCGGGGCGCTAGTCACGTATGAGCTCCTTACGGCGACCGATGGTCGAATGAAGGCCAGGGACGCACAGTTCGCAGACCCGGTACTCCACCAGAACCGCGCAACCTTGCCGCACTCCTACCTTTCGCCTTACTCGGCGCATTGCTCGTCGCCGGCGTGTACATCGCGTGGGTCCGCTTGTCTCACCCGAATAGCACCGTAGCGGCGAGCGCCTATAAAATCTTCTATGCCCGCGAGGCACTGCGATCAAACCCCGGAGCTACCAGTGCTCCCCGGAAAAAAAACCTCGTGCTCAGCCATGACGTGATGCCCGGAAGCGCTCTTTCATCAGGCAGCCGAGCCCAATGTGCCGAATATGGACGGACAGGTGATGGCATCGCTTGTGAACAGCAATGGTGCAAATGAGGCCTACCCGGCGTTCAACCGGACCCCGCCGGCGGGGCTTGAACCCCCTGTCGCGCATCCGTGGCGGCGGGTAGCTGGTTAACTTCGTCTTTTAGGCGGCACAAACCCTTACACCGCCATCCCCACTGATGAAGGAATCCTATGGATGCCATTGAAATCAGAGTCGGCCAACTTCGCATCAAGTACGTCGTCGATGGCTCGGACAGTGCGAGCATCGGACTGTTTGAACTGACCGTGCCTCCGGGCTCCAACGTCCCTCCGCCACACAGTCACTCCAACAACGAAGAGTGCGTGTACGTTCTGGCCGGGACACTTCGATACACAGTCGGGGCTGAAACACGAGATCTGACACCGGGTCAGAGCATGAGCACGCCGAAGGGAGTGGTTCACGCTTTCTCGAATCCATTCACCGAGACGTCGCGCGCCTTGATCGTCCAGTCCCCGGACATCGGAGCCCAGTACTTCAAAGACGTTGCTGTCGTGGTCAACGCCGGAGGACCGCCGGACAAAGCGGCCCTTCTGACTGTGATGTCCAAGTACGGGCTTGTCCCAGCCGCGCCCAAGTGACGCCTAACCCGTCGCTCAACCGGACGCCCGCCGGCGGGCTTGCGCCCGCGCGTCGGTCAGCGGTTAGCTTGTATCGTTAGGCCGCTTGACAACCAGCAGTTGACCGATACGAGGGCATTTGCCACGATCCCTCCGTGTACTTTGAGATCATTGGAGAGATTTCCGGCGTCGAGACCATTGCCACGGGGTCGGGCATCCGGGAGCTTGCGCGGCTGCGCAAGTTCTACGGCCGTGGCAGATGGCGCAAGCGCAAAGGCACCGCACGCGTTCGGTTGGCGACGGGAGAAATCGTCTTGGCTGAGGTGCATTGATACGAAAGCCACGGGCATTGGCAAGCGCGAATTCAAGATCAAACGACTTTTGTGAAGGCTGAGGCTATGGCAAGCAAATCCAAGGGGTTGGTTATCTGCCTCAGGAACGACGGTTATGCGGTGTCTCTTGAGCGGCGCAAGTTATACCTTTCTCTAGCAGATGCACGGGCGGCGAAACGTGGGCAGGTTCGAGTCATCGACGAGTCGGGCGAAGATTATCTGTATCCGCAGGACTTCTTCGCCGCAGTCGAATTGCCACAGTCACTGCGTCGCCGCGTGCTGCAAGCGGTCTAACCTGGCGTTCAACCGGACTCCCCGCCGGCGGGGCTTCTTTCTGGTCGGCCGGCAGTGGCAGCGGTGAGCCGGTTAACTTCGTCCTTGTTAGGCGTCACACGAGCCTGCCGCTTCTCTCAGCTTCTTCGCTTCGGAGACATTCCATGCATGACGGCTCATGCCACTGTGGCGCAGTGCGCCTGACGCTCCCGTCGACGCCCACCGTCGCCACCAAGTGCAACTGCTCGCTGTGCCGGCGCAGTGGTGGGCCGTGGGTGTACTTCGAGTTCGGCACCGTCAAGATCACCGGACATCCGGAGTCAACGACTGAGTACATCTGGGGTGACCGGACGCTCCGCAACATTCGCTGCAAGACTTGTGGGTGTGTCACTCACTGGGAGCCGCTGCAGCCGCAGCCTGGAGCCAAGCATGGCGTGAACCTCGGCAACTTCGATCCGGAGCTCATCGCCTCAGTGCGTGTCCGTCGCTTCGACGGTGCCAATACATGGCAGTTCCTCGACGAGTAGCGTCGCAGCCGGTTGCGCATGCAAGCAGTGCCGCCTAACCTGTCGTTCAACCGGACTCCCCGCCGGCGACGCTTCTCGTCCCGCCTCGCATCGGTGGCGGCGGGTACCCGGTTAACTTCGTCTTGTTAGGCCCCACACCATCGGCGAGAACCTGCGCCCGGAGGACAAACAATGTCTAAGTACCTGATCTCCTTCCCCGGCCCGGCAATGAACATTCCTCACGAGGACCTTGCGGCGGTCAGTGAGGCCGCACACGCGGTCATACGCGAGGCAAAAGCCGCTGGCGTCTACGTGTTCGGTGGCGGAATAAACGAAAACGTCGCGCCGGTAATGGTGGCCGCCGACGGTTCAGTCACCAACGAGACCTACCCGCAAACGCAAGAGTTCGACGGCGGCTTCTGCGTCATGGAACTTCCGTCACGCGAGGCGGCTGTCGAATGGGCCGCAAAGATCGCCAAATCGTGCCGGTGCTCCCAGGAGCTCCGCGAGTTCCAGTTCGATCCCGAGAGTTGAGCGGCGTCCAGTCCGATGCCGCCCCTACCGGAGTCTTGGCCCGCGCAGCTGGCCGCGCAGCCCCTGCCCAAGGTTCCCGATGCGGCCTAACCCGACGGTCAACCGGACGCCGGCCGGCGGCGCAGGTCATGGCGAGCGACTCGTCGGCGCCGGTTACGTTACTCGTTAGCCCTCACGAAAGACGCTTCGATGGAAAATCGCGACGTGTGTGAATTATGCGTGCCCGAGTCGATCCTAGCTGAAAGTGAATTGGCGTACGTGCGACTTGAGAGCAATTCGTTAAGTCCCGGCCATATCGTCGTCGTGCCACGGCGACATGTAGCCGATTTCTTTGAGATGACGAGTCCGGAGCAAATGGCCGTTGTTGAGCTTCTCAATAGTGCACGTGCGCTGGTCCAGGCGCAGTATTCGCCGGACGGATACAACATCGGAGTGAATATTGGGCACGCCGCAGGTCAATCTCGCATGCACGTCCACGTTCATCTCATTCCTCGGTATGCCGGCGACGTTCCTAATCCGGCCGGTGGCATCCGGTGCGTACTTGCTGGAAAACGTGCGGCCTGACCCGGTGTTCAACCGGACGCGCCGGTTCGTGGCGGCAATTTGGCGCCCGGCGATGGCGGGTAGCCGGTCAACTTCGTCTTGTTCGGCGTCATTTGAGCTGCCAGTACGCTTTGGCTCACTGGCGAAGCCGGTGCACCGGGGGATATGAACATGCTCGAGCTCGCGACTCTGATCTCGCGCCACGCGCGCTATCGCCCCGATGCGACGGCCGTCGTGTTCGGAGACGAGCGCCTCAACTACGCGCAGTTCGGCGCGCGCGTCGCGCGCTCGGCCAATCTGCTGAGCTCGCTCGGGGTCGGCAAGGGCGACAAGGTCGCCACGGTGCTCGGTAACTCGCGTGAGGCGCTCGAGCTCGTCTGGGCGGTTCCCGCCGTAGGCGCGGCGCTGGTGCCGCTCTCGCCGCTCCTGACGTCGGTCGGCCTCGCCAGTCTGCTGCGCGACTCGGACGCCAAGTGCCTGGTGAGCCAGCGCTCGATGCTGCCGGCGCTCGGGGCGATGCACGCCGTGCTCGCGCCGCTTCTCCCCGGGCGTGTCCTCCTGATCGACGGCGAGTCGGGCGAGTTCGGCGACTACGGCGCGCTCACCGCGGCCCAGCGCGACGCGTTCGAGCCGGAGCCCTGCAGCCCCGAGGATCTCTTCAACATCATGTACACGAGCGGCACGACCGGGCTGCCGAAGGGCATCATGCACAGCCACTACGTGCGCTCGATGTACTGCCTGCTCATGGCCTCCGCGTACCGGATGACGCCCGAGTCCCGCACGCTGCACGCCGGGGCGATCGTGTTCAACGGCGCGTACGTGACGCTGATGCCGACGTTCTACCTCGGCGGGACCTACGTGCTGCTGCCGCAGTTCGACGCGGAGACGACCATCGCCACGATCGAGCGCGAGCGCATCACGCACATCATGCTCGTGCCGACGCAGATCATCGCGATATTGGCATCGAGTCACTACCGGCCGGAGCGGCTTGCATCGCTCGAATGCATCGTCTCGCTCGGCGCTCCGCTTCTGCAGGAGCACAAGAACCGGCTGAACGCCGAACTGCCGCATCGGTTCTACGAGCTCTACGGTTGCACCGAGGGCTTCATCACCATCCTCGATCGCGACGAGGCGGTACGCAAGTCGGGATCAGTCGGCCGCCCGACGCAGTACTTCGAGATGCGGATCGTCGACGCCGAAGGGCGCGACCTGCCGCCGCGCGAGATCGGCGAGATCGTCGGCCGCGGGCCGATCAGGATGCAGGGCTACTACAAGCGTCCCGATCTCACCGCACAGGCGATCCGCGACGGCTGGGTCTTCACAGGCGACGTGGGCTACGCCGACGAGGACGGCTACCTCTATCTCGTGGACCGCAAGAAGGACATGATCGACTCGGGCGGGATGAAGGTGTACCCGAAGGACGTCGAGGAGGTCGCGGCGCGCCACCCGGCGATCCGCGAGGTCGCGGTGTTCGGCGTGCCGCACGACAAGTGGGGTGAGACGCCGCTCGCGGCGGCGATCCTGCGCGAAGGCGCGACAGCGACAGCCGAGGAGCTGCGCGGCTGGATCAACGAACGCGTGGCCGCTCGCTACCAGCGCGTCTCAGAGGTAGTGATCATGAACGACTTCCCACGGAGCGCCGCGGGAAAGACGCTCAAGCGTGAGATGCGCGAACCGTACTGGGCAGGGCGCGAGAAGAAGATCTAGCGCCAACGGCCGTTGAATACGATGCGAGTCAGCCTGGACCACGCCCATATTTTCGCCTCGGATCCGGCGACCACGGTCGAGTTCTTTCAAACCATGTTCGGCGCGATCGTCGTCTGGGACGAAGTGGTTGCCGGCGTGCGCGGTATCCGCCTGCAGGTCGGACACGCCTTCGTCATGATCTACGACCAGCCCCCGAAGGCGCCCCGGGGCGGCGCGTTCCATCACCTGGGGATCGAGACCAGCGACCTCGCCGGGCTAGTCAGCCACATGAAGGCGCGCGGATTCGCCTTTCGAAAGCCGATCCAGGAGGACAAGGCTTTCAAGTACGTCATGGTCGCCGGGCCGGACGATCTGCTCATCGAGTTGTTTGAGTGCCACGAGCGTGCTCGGTGGCGTATTCATACAGACGGCTGACAACGGGTCGTAACCCTGGATGACGCCGAACCCCGCGCTCAACCGGACCGCCCGCAAGCTGTGCGGGTACCCTCCTCGCTTCGCTCGTCGGCGGCCGCTTAGCGCGAACGTTAGGCATCTTGGATTTATATGGCATCTGGCTCAAATGGCGCCCTTCGGGGGCCGACTCACAGTCGTCTTTCGCCGATTCCGGGACCGCACTTCAAGGGCCAAGGAATTCGTGTCGCTCGCGCTGACGTGTACGCTTTCTGCCGTGCGCCCGCCTGAGGCGTTCTTCGATCGAGGAAGCATCCGGGCGGCCGCCGGTTTCGGAGCACCCGCAGACGTAGCCTGCAAATCCGCGAGCCACTGCGTCCAGTACTCGATGCATGCGCGGATCTTCGGCAGGCGGTGCCGCTCCTGCAGCATGACGGCATGGATGGGCAAGCGCTGGCTGTCGATCTCGTCCTGCAGCAGCGGCACCAGCTCGCCGCGGCGGATTAGCGGTGCGGCGAGTAGATCCATGACGCGCCCCACGCCCACGCCGTCGCGCGCCAGGGCGAGGATCAGCGCCATGTTGTCGCTCCAGGTGTGGGCACGGACATGGTACGTGGCGTCACCACCTGTTTTTTTGACCGGCCAGCGGTTCATGTCGACATTCGTCGTGTAGCCGATCAGTCGGTGCCCGTCGAGCTCCGCCACGGTTCGGGGCATCCCGAATTGGCTCAAGTAGGCGGGGGAGGCGACCACCGTCCGTCCGTACGCGCCGATCCGCCGCGCCACCAGCGTATCGCTCGCCAGGTCGCCTGTACGGATCCCGATGTCGATGCCCTCGCGCGCCATGTCGACCATGCGGTCGTCGGCACGGAGTTCGAGATGCAGCTGCGGAAAGCGCCGGTAGAGACCGTCAAGGCTGGGCGCGATGACAGTCTCCGCAATCACGAGACTCATGCTTACGCGCACCCAGCCGCTGGGCCCGCTCAGCCTGGCGCCGAGCTCGCCACCCAACTCCGCGGTGGCGTCCAGCACGCGACGGCCGTAGGCCAGCATCTTGTGGCCCTCCTCGGTCAGGCTGAGGCCGTGCGTATTGCGGTGGATGAGCCGCGCGCCGCAAGCGGTCTCCAGCCTTGCCAGCGAGCGGGTGACCTGACTCACGGGGACGTTGCGCTCTCGCGCGGCCGCCGACAGCGTGCCGAGTTCGGCGATGCGTGCGAACACGGCCACATCGTCAAGCTGGAGCTTCATGGGGCCACTGTGAACGGTTTTGCAAAAAATGCAAAGCCGTTTTACTCGGGCGATGGCTTCCGCGCCGCGACGAAACGCCTAGCCTTCCGCCGTGTTGCCGAGCGTCGAAGCTGACTGGCTCCGCGCCAAGGTGCCAATCTACTTGCAGTACCGGTCAGGAGGAATACCGATGAAGATGCTTTCTCGCATGTTCGTTGCCATATCGTTGTTCGCCACCGGCATGCTTGCCAGCGCGGCGCCTGCGAGTGTGGTCATGGAAGAGTTCATGGTCCCGGCGCTCGATCCGAACATCAGCCTCTACGTGCGCAACAAGCATCCAGCCGACATGAAGACAGTCCCAGGCGAGAAGATCGTGCTTTTCGTCCACGGCGCAACCTTTCCAGGCGAAAGCACATTCGACCTGCCGCTGAATGGGCTGTCCTGGATGGACTACATCGCGCAACACGGGTACGACGCGTACCTGGTTGATGTGCGCGGCTACGGCCGATCGACTCGACCGAAGGAGATAGACGCACCAGCGGACCAGAATGAGCCAATCGTTCGTTCCGAAGTTGCCGTCAAGGATGTGAGTGCGGCAGTGGATTTCATCCTCAAACGGCGGGGCGTTCAGAACATCAATCTGATGGCTTGGTCATGGGGTACGACTCTGACGGGGTGGTACACCGCGCAACACAACGACAAGGTGCTGAAGCTCGTGCTCTACGCGCCGCAGTGGCTACGCAATACAGCGGCGCTCACCGACACGGGCGGCAAGCTAGGCGCGTATCGTACCGTCTCACGGGATTCCACGAAGAGCCGTTGGCTCACTGGCGTTCCGGAAAACAAGAAGGCCGATTTGATTCCTGCCGGCTGGTTCGACGCGTGGGCCGATGCCAATTTCGCCACGGACCCCGTTGGCGCCTCGCGCACTCCGCCCGTTTTGCGTGTGCCTAACGGTGTAGTTGCAGACAATCGGGATTTCTTGAGCGCAGGCAAGCCGATCTACGACCCGGGTGAAATCCGAGTGCCCACCTTTCTCGCCCATGCCGAATGGGATGCCGACCTTCCCAATTACATGCTCTATGCTTACTTCGAGAAGTTGTTGAACGTCCCGTATAAGCGGTACGTGCAAATTGGCGAAGGAACTCACAGCGTGCTCATGGAAAAAAACCGTATGCAGCTTTTCCAGGCAGTGCAGCAATTCCTTGATGAGAGTATTCAGCCTGGTCAATAACATCGACACCCGGCCTGTAGTACGCCGCCCGCGATAGCCGGGCAATCTGGCAAGCTCGGACGACGATCGCCTGCAAGGCCGCAATCACACCGGCATCGCGCGCCATTCGGAGAATCGCCACGATCTGCGATTCGGTGAACCGCGACTTCTTCATCGGACCTCCCTTCAGGCGTAAATCCTGCCAGAAAAGTCCAGTTATCGCTGTCTACGGGGAAGGGAAGCTTACGCGGCCATCTGTCACTATCGGTGCACCAGACCGCACAGCCTAC
>CAWBZT010000013.1:0-45523 GCA_963793355.1 uncultured beta proteobacterium
TCGCGGCCACGCACGGCCGCGATCTCGTCAGCACGGCGTCGCTCGCGCTGGACGCCGACGGACGCGTGCTCGCGCTGCGGGTCGCGTCGCTGGCCAACGTGGGCGCGTACGCGACGCCGGCCGGCGTGGCGATCCAGCTCATGATCGGTCCCTGGGTCTCGACCAGCGTCTACGACATCCAGACGATCGACATCCACATCAAGGGCATGCTCACCCACACGACGCCGACGGGACCCTGCCCGCGGCGCCGGGCAGCCGAGGCGATCTACATCATCGAGCGGCTGATGGACGCCGCAGCGCGCCGGACCGGCATCGACCCGATCGAGCTGCGCCGCCGCAACATGATTCGTCCCGAGCAGATGCCCTACCGCAACCCGATGGGGCGCACCTACGACAGCGGCGCCTTCGCGAAAGTGATGGACGGCGGCGTCGCGCTCGCCGACTGGGCCGGCTTCGAGGCGCGCGCGGCGGAATCGAAGGCGCGCGGGCGGGTTCGGCGGATCGCGTCCTCGCGACCTTCCTCAATGGACGGGCGTCGACATCTTCGAGGAGACGGTCACCGTCACCGTCGACGGCGACGGCGGCATCGAGGTCTTCTCGGCCACGCAGGCGATGGGACAGGGCCTCGCGACGACGTTCGCGCAGCTCGTCGTGGACGTGTTCGGCGTGCCGCTCGAAAGCATCCGGATTTCGCAGGGCGACACCGATCGCGGCACGGGCTTCGGAAGCGCGGGCTCGCGCTCGATCTTCGTCGGCGGGTCGGCCGTGCGCGTGGCGTCCGAACGGACCGTCGACAAGGCGAAGGACCTCGCGGCCGCGGAGCTCGAGGCGGCGGCGGGCGACATCGAGTACGCCGACGCGGTGTTCCGCATCGCCGGGACCGATCGCGCCATCGGCCTCTTCGAGCTCGCGCGCAAGCAGCCGGGCCGGCGCATCGAGCTTGTCTCGGTCAGCGCCGTCGACGGGCCGACCTGGCCCAACGGCTGCCACGTCGCCGAGGTCGAGATCGATCCCGCGACCGGCGCCATCGGCGTGGTCGCCTACGCGTCGATGAACGACGTCGGGCGCGTCATCAATCCGCTGATCGTCACCGGCCAGCTGGACGGCGGTGCGATGCAGGGCATCGGCCAGGCCCTGATCGAGCACTTCGTGTTCGATCCGTCGTCGGGGCAGGCGCTCACGGCGAGCTTTCTCGACTACGCGCTGCCGGTGGCCGCCGATGCGCCGCCGTTCCGCACCGCGATGGACGAGTCGACGCCGTGCCGCAACAACGCCATGGGGATCAAGGGCGTCGGCGAGCTCGGCACAATCGGCGCGACGCCCGCGGTGGCCAACGCCGTCGTCGACGCGCTGATGCGCGCGGGCCTCGGCGATCAGGCGTATGCGCTGCAGATGCCCTTCACCTCCGGCCGCGTCTGGGAGGCGTTGCAACTCGCCGCCCCAGGCGTCCGGCTGAACCCTCCCGTCCGGGCTGTCCAGACCGGCGCGTTGCCCTGTTTTGATGCATCGCAGGCGGCTGCGACGTGTCGCAGCCACATGTGCATCGGCCAAACAGATCGGCTTGATAGGGAATGATTATTTGATTCAGTCACATGCCGGAGTAATCTCCCATGATGCATTGCACAAATGCGCATCGGAGGATGGCCACCCATGCCTGAATCGACGATCGACGCGGGCCTCCGCGGGCGCCGCAGGAACCGGCAGCGAAGGAACCACGGGCGCCCGGGGCAAGGCGGGCGGTGAGCCTCGCCCTGCAGGGCGGCGGCTCGTGGGGCGCCTACACGTGGGGCGTCCTCGACCGCCTGCTGGCGAGCCGCTCGCTCTACATCGCGCAGCTCAGCGGGACGAGCGCCGGCGCGATCAACGCCGCCATCGTCGCGAGCGCGCTGGCGCGCGGCACGCCCGCCGATGCCCGCAGGGCGCTGCGCAGCTTCTGGCGCGGCGTCGCCAAGCCGGCCGTCGCCGACATTGAGGACGCGGACTCTGGGGTCCCGTCGAGCGCGCGTGGCGCGAAGCGATCCACGGCTGGCTGGTGTCCGGCAGCGCGCTGTCGCCATACAACACGAACCCGCTCGGCATCAATCCGTTGCGCGCCGCGATCGCGGCGCACGTCGACATCGGCGCCATTCGCAGCCGCGACGCGCCCGCGTTGTTGGTCGCGCTCACCAATGTAAGAACGGGCTTGCCGCGCGTCATCGGCAACGACGGCATCACGCTCGACGTGCTGCTCGCCTCCGCCGCGCTGCCGCAGCTCTTCCAGGCGGTGGGAGATCGACGGCGAGCCGTACTGGGACGGCGGCTACTCGGGCAATCCGACCCTCTGGCCGATGATCCACAGCGGTCTTTCCACCGACGTCGTGGTCGTCCAGCTCGTCCCGGACACGGAACAGGAAACGCCGACCGACGCGGCGTCCATCCGCCGGCGCATCGGCGAGATCGTCTTCGATTCGAGCCTGGTCGCCGAGATGCAGTCGATCGCCGCCATGCGCGGCCTCGCGCCGCGCGATGCCGGCGCGACGCGGCTGCACGACCTGCGGCTGCATCGCATCGGGCCGCCGCCGCGCACCCTTCTCGCCGCCGGGTCGTCGCTCGAGCGCTCGTATCTCTGGCTGCATCGATTGCATCGCGCCGGGCATGCGGCGGCGCAGCGGTTCGTCGCGCGCCACGGCGGCGACATCGGCGTGCGCGAGACGCTCGACGTCACGCGGGTATTCGGCGGCCCGCACAAGCCCAAGCTGCGCCGGCCCGCCAACGAGCCGGCCTTCGACGCGCCGGCGGCGCCGCGGACGGAGGCCTCCCGGTAGGCTTCAGTTCGCGCGAAAGCGCGTCCGCATGACCTTCCTGTCGTAGTCGGCCTCGGTCTGCATCGTGACCTCGACGCCGCCGGCGGCGAACACGCGCCCGCCGCGCGCGCGGCATTCGTTGCGTTCGTACTGGCAGGGTCCCATCTCGGGATGGCGACGGCAGAGCTCGGCGACCTTGGGCGCGAACTCGATCACGGTCTGCCGCGTTTCGCCGTCCCGCTTCGCCACGCAGACATAGAGCTTGTCGGCCGGCACGTCCACGGCGAGCGGCGGCGTGCCGGCGGGCGGCGCGGGCGCCGTCGCGGGCGCGGTGGCGAGCGGCTGATGCGCGACCGCGGCAGCCGGAGGCTTTGCCGCGTCGGCGCCGTATCCGACGCCGTGCATGCGACCAGCGACGTCAGTGCGAGCGCGCCAAGCGGGCGGAGGTGCCGGCGCGCGCGCAACGCGATCGTTCGCGGCTTCATCGTGGTCAAGGATACTCGCAGTAGAATCGCAAGGCATTCGCCAGGGAGGCGGCGTCGCGAACGACGCAACGGCATGCGTGCGCAAGTCGGAATCGTCGGCGCGGGCCCCGCGGGCCTGCTGCTCGCGCATTTGCTCAAGCGCAGCGGCGTCGACGCCGTCGTGCTCGAGGCGCGCGCCCGTGGCTACGTCGAGCAGCGCGTGCGCGCCGGCGTGCTGGAGCAGGGCACCGTCGACCTGCTCAGGGAGCACGGGCTCGGCGAGCGCCTGGCGCGCGAGGGCCTCGTGCATCACGGCATCGAGCTGCGCTTCGGCGGGCGTGGCCACCGGATCGACATGTCGGACCTGACCGGCGGACGCGCGATCACCGTGTACGGCCAGCAGGAAGTCGTCAAGGACCTGATCGCCGCGCGGCTTGCCGCCGGCGACCCGATCCTGTTCGAGGTCGCCGACGTCGCGATCGACGGCTTCGACGGGAATGCGCCGCGCGTGCGCTTCCGGCACGCCGGCGCGGCGCATGAGCTCCGGTGCGACTACATCGCGGGCTGCGACGGCTTCCATGGCGTCTGCCGGAGCGCGGTTCCGGCGGCCGCCCTCACGGCTTTCGAGCGCGCCTACCCGTTCGCGTGGCTCGGCATCCTGGCGGCGGCGCCGGCGACGCACGACGAGCTCATCTACGCTTATCACGATCACGGATTCGCGCTCTACAGCATGCGCTCGCCCGAGGTCACCCGCCTGTACCTGCAGGTGTCGCCGGAGGAAGACCTGGCGGGGTGGCCCGACACGCGCATCTGGTCGGAGCTCCACACGCGGCTCGAGACGGCGGACGGCTGGCGCCTGCGGGAGGGGCCGATCCTCGAGCGCGGCGTCACCGGAATGCGCAGCTTCGTCGTCGAGCCGATGCAGTTCGGGCGCCTGTACCTGGCGGGCGATGCGGCGCACATCGTGCCGCCGACGGGCGCCAAGGGCATGAATCTCGCCGTCGCCGACGTCAACGTGCTGGCGCGCGCGCTCGCGGCGCACTATCGCGACGGCGACGATGCGCTGCTCGCCGCCTACTCGCAGACCTGCCTGCGGCGCGTCTGGCGCGCCGAGCATTTCTCCTGGTGGATGACGTCGATGCTGCATCGCTTTCCCGACGGCGACGCGTTCCAGCGGAAGCTGCAGCGATCGCAGCTCGACTATACGGTCGGCTCGCACGCCGCGGCGATGTCGCTGGCCGAGAACTACGTCGGCCTGCCGTTGTGACCGGCCCGCCCCACCGGCACGCCGCACCGCCCGACGACACGCGCGCCGACGTGCGCGCCACGCGCGTCAACGATGCCGACCAGACCCGGCGCGACATCGTCGCGGTCGCGACCGAGGAGTTCGCCGGCAAGGGGCTGGCCGGCGCGCGGATCGACGAGATCGCCGCGCGCACCCGCACCAGCAAGCGGATGATCTACTACTACTTCGGCAGCAAAGAAGGCCTGTACGTCGCGGTGCTGGAGGCCGCGTACGAGGCGATCCGGCGCGTCGAGCACGACCTCGACGTCGATCACCTCGCACCGCGGGACGCACTCGCCGCGCTGACGCGCTTCAGCTTCGACCGGCATGTCGACAACCCGGCCTTCGTGCGCCTCGTCTGCAACGAGAATCTTCACTACGGGCGCTTCGTCAAGCAATCGGCGCGCATCCAGGCGCTCAACGTGCCGGCGATCGACACGGTGCGGCGCATCGTCGAGCGCGGCACGCGCGACGGATCGTTCCGCGACGGCGTCGACCCGGTCGACCTGCACATGACGATCAGCGCGCTGTGCTTCTACAACGTGTCGAATCGCTACACGTTCTCGACCATCTTCAAGACCGACATGGAGTCGCAGGCCGCCCTCGCCGCGCGCCGCGAAAGCGTCGTCGCCACGGTGCTCGCGTCGGTCGCGCCGCCACCGCGCTGAGCGGTCGCGGACCGCTCACCCGAGCAGCATCCCGAGCTCGTCGGCGGCGGTGCGCAGCGCCGGCAGGAAGCGCTTCTCCATCTCGGCCGAGGTGACGCGCGATGCCTGGACGCTTACGTTGATGGCCGCGGCCACGCGCTCGCGAAAGTCCCGGACCGGGACGGCGATCGACCGCAGCCCGATCTCGAGCTCCTGGTCGACGAGTGCGTAGCGGTGCCTGCGCACGCGCGCGACGGCCTCGGAGAGCGCGTCTTTGGTCACCAGCGTGCGCGGCGTGAACGGGGTGAGCTTGGCGCGGCGAAGGAAGGCCGCGAACTCCGGCTCGGCCATGCCGGCGAGCAGCACGCGCCCCATCGACGTGCAGTGCGCGGGGAGGCGGCTGCCGACGCCGAGATCGATCGACATGATCCGCGTGCTCGCCGACGAGCGCGCGACGTAGAGGATCTCGTCGCCGTCGAGGATCGCGAGCGAGCACGACTCGTGGATCGACTCGCTGACCTGGTCGAGGACCGGTTGCGCCGCCATCACCAGGGGCACCGACGAGAGATACGCGTGGCCGAGCGAGAGGATCTGCGGCCGGAGCGCGAACGCGCGGCCGTCCTCGCTCGCGACGTACCCGAGCTTGTTGAGCGTATAGAGGCAGCGGCGCACGGCCGCCCGCGGAATCCCGGTGCGAAGCGACAGCTGCGCGATCGACATCTTGCGCCGCTGCTGCGAAAAGCCGCGGATCACGGCGAGTCCGCGCGCCAGCGAAGTCATGAAATTCGGATCGCCCGACAGGGCCCGGATTTCCTCGGCGGCGGACGCCGGCGCGGAGGCGGTGGCCTCGGCCGTGCGCGGCAGCCGTGGACGGGAAGCGTCCGGGGCGGGGTCGGCGGCGTTCGCCGGATCAGGGGTGTTGCCGGCGGATCGTTTCGAGGGCATCGGGGTCTCGGGTCCAGGGTTGGAATTCGATTCGGCGGTGGGGCGATTATCGCACGCAAATTCGATAATCGCCGTTGACGGCTCGAAATTATTGTACTAACTTGTCCGTTATCGCGGCGCAGGTCCAACACAGACGCCGAAGGAGGGTATCGTGGCAGGTCGGTCGACCCATTGCGTCAACAACAACGGCAGGGCGTCCGGCGGAGGAGCACGGCCGTGATTCGGGGGACCACCACGCTGATCGCGCACTTCGGCGATCCCATCGCGCCGGTCAAGGCGCCGATGATCTACAACCCGTACTTCGAGCGTGCCGGGATCGATGCCGTCGTCGTGCCGATGGGCGTGCGCGCCGTCGACTATCCGGTCACGCTCCGGTCCGTCTTCCGCTTCACCAACATCCGCGGCGCGCTGGTCACCATGCCCCACAAGGTGACCACCGTCGACCTGCTGGACGACGCGAGCACGACGGTCAAGGTCGCAGGCTCCTGCAACGCGATCCTGCGCCGGGACGACGGCACGCTCTGCGGCGATCTCTTCGACGGCGCGGGATTCGTCCGCGGTGTCGAGCGCAAGGGCTTTGCGCTGCGCGGCGCGCGCTGTCTCGTCGTCGGGACGGGCGGCGTCGGCTCCGCCATCGCCGCCGCGCTGGCGGCCGCCGGCGTCGGGACGATCGCGCTGTACGACACGCAGGCACCCGGGCGCGATGCGCTTGCGGCGCGCCTGCGGCAGCACTATCCGGCGCTCGAGGTGCGCACCGACACGCGCGACCCCGAAGGATTCGATCTGGTCGCGAACGGCACGCCGCTCGGCATGAATCCCGACGACCCGCTGCCGGTCGACGTGACGCGCCTGTCGCCGTCGACCTTCGTCGGCGAGGTGGTGATGAAGCAGGAAGTGACGCCATTGCTGCGCGCCGCGCGCGAGCGCGGCTGCCCGACGCAGATCGGCACCGACATGCTGTTCGAGCAGATCCCGCTGTATCTCGAATTCTTCGGCTTCGGCCAGGTGACGGCCGACGAGCTCCGCGCCGTCGCCCGCCTCGTCTGAAAGGGCAGCAGCGTGGATCTCGGCCATTTCGCGATCGATACCGTGACCCTGTCGGGCACGCTGGAGGACAAGCTCCGCGTGACCCGCGAAGCGGGCTTCGGCGGCGTCGAGATCTGGGCGAAGGACCTCGTCACGCATCCGGGCGGCGTTCCCGGCGCGGTGGCGGCGATCCGCGCGAGCGGACTGCGCGTGGCGAGCTTCCAGCTCCTCAAGGACTACGAGGGCCTGGACGCGCATCTGCACGACTACAAGCTCGAGATCGCCCGGTCGCTGATGGACCTCGTGGAAGCCGTCGGGGCGAACGTGCTGGTCGTCGCGTCGTCGACCTCGCCCTATGCGACCGGCGACATGGAGAAGATCGGCGCAGACCTGGCGGAGCTCGCGCACGTCGCCGCGCCGCGCGGCATCCGCATCGCCTTCGGCGCGCCGGCGTGGGCGCGCTGGATCAGCGAGTACCCGGCGGTGTGGGAAGCGGTGCGCCGCGCCGACGCGCCGAACCTCGGCGTGCTGATCAACGTGTTCCACCTGCTCGCCAAGGGCACGCCGCTCGACGCGCTGGACGCCATTCCGGGCGAACGGATATTCCTCGTCCAGATGGCGGATTACCTGGGCGACCTGCGCGACATCAGCGAGACCGCCGATCATCGCCGCGCGTTTCCCAACGAGAGCGCGCATCGCCACGTCATCGCCGACATGCTGCGCAAGGTGCATCGCGCGGGCTATCGCGGCGACTACGTGTTCGAGGTCTTCAACGACGAATACCTGCACCTCGCGCCGGAGTCGGTGATGGCGCGGGCCCGCAAGGCCGCGCAGTGGGTGGTCGACCAGACCTCACGCGCACCCCCGACGCCATGAATTCGCACCCCGGCGACGCGCCAGCCGAAATCGTTGCGCCGCCCGCGCGCGCGGCGGCCGCGGAACGCGGCTCGCGCTCGTCGATCCCACACCACCACCCGGAGAAAACATGAAACACCTTGCCCGTCTCGCCGCTGTCGTCGCGGCCGCCGTCGCCCTGCCCGCGTTCGCGCAGCAGGGTCCGATCAGGATCGTCGGCCTCGTCGAGCTGTCCGGCACCGGCGCGACCGCCGGCACGAACTTCGACAACGGCGTCAAGCTGGCGGTGAAGGAGATCAACGCTGCCGGCGGCATGCTCGGCCGCAAGATCGAATACACGTCGAACGACACGCAGACCAATCCGGGTGTCGCCAAGGCACTCGCGCAGAAGGCCGTCGACGACAACGCCTATGTCGTGATGGGCCCGGTGTTCTCCGGCTCGATCATCGTCAGCATGGCCGAGACGCGCCGCGCCGAGATCCCGAACTTCACCGGCGGCGAGGCGGCGAACATCACGCAGCAGGGCAATCCGTACATCTTCCGCACGTCGTTCACGCAGGCGACGGCGATGCCGAAGCTCGCCAAGTACATCAAGGACACGCTCAAGGCGAAGAACATCGCGATGGTCTGGGTCAACAACGACTTCGGCAAGGGCGGTCGCGACTCGATGCAGAAGGCGCTCGATGCCGCCGGCATCAAGGTCGTCGCCGACGTTCCGACCGACCCGGGCCAGGTCGACTTCTCGGGTGCCGTGCTGAAGGTCAAGCAGTCGAACGCCGACGCCGCGTTCATCTACACCAACGAAGAGGAGTCGGCGCGCGCGCTGCGCGAGTTCAAGAAGCAGGGCTACGACAAGCCGCTGATCGGCGAGACGACGCTGACCGGCCAGAAGGTGATCGAGCTCGCCGGGGAGGCGGCCAACGGGGCGATCGCCCACGTCGGCCTGACGGTCGACGCGCCGCAGCCGACGATCAAGGCCTTCGACCAGAAGTTCCAGAAGGAGTACGGCTACAAGAGCGACCACAACGGCATGAAGGGCTACAGCGGCATGTGGGTCGTCAAGGCGATGACCGACCGGATCAAGAAGGTCGACGGCAAGCTCTTCGCGAAGACGCTGCACGGCGCCCACATCTCGGCCAAGGACTATCCGGGCGTGCTGCTCGACGTCACGTTCGACGACAAGGGCGACCTCGACCGCGAGAGCTTCCTGGTCAAGGTCGAGAACGGCAAGCAGATCGTGACGGCGACGCTGCCGCCGGCATCGGCCAAGTAGCGCACTCGCGCGGCGCTGCGCGCGGACGCACGCCGCGCCTGCCCGGCGGGGCGGGCCCGCGAAGACGGTAACGGCGGTCCAAGGAGGAACGAAATGGGTGAGCTCATCCAGCTGGTCGTGTCGGGCACGGCGACCGGGGCGATCTACGCCCTGGCCGCGCTGGGCTTCACGCTGCTGTGGCAGGCGTCGGGCACGATCAATTTCGCGCAGGGCGAGTTCGTGATGCTGCCGGCCTTCGGCATGCTGGCGGCGATGGCCTTCGGCGCACCGCTCTGGCTCGCCTTCCTGCTGACCTGCGTGGCGGCGATGCTGGTGCTCGGCGCCGGATTCAAGTGGGTGATCGTCGACCCGCTGATCAAGCATGGCGTGATACCGCTGGTGATCGCGACGCTCGGGTTGTCCATCGGGCTCAAGCAGCTGGTCAAGGCCGGCTACAGCGCGGAGGCACATCCGTTTCCGAGTCCCTTTCCCGCCGGACAGTGGGCGCTCGGGGGCATCAACGTGTCCTACGCGGACATCGGGACGCTGGTCCTCGCGGGCGTGATCGTCTACGGGCTGCAGACGTTCCTCAACAAGACGGTCACCGGCCGTGCGATGCAGGCGTGCGCGCAGAACACCGATGCCGCGCGGGTGCTCGGCATCGACGTCAAGCGGATGGTCATGTACGTCTTCCTGATCAACGCCGTGCTCGCCGTCGTCGCCGCGCTGCTCGTGACGCCCACGTACCTCGCGAAGTTCGACATGGGCGATTCGATCGGCCAGAAGGCGTTCTTCGCCGCGATCATCGGCGGCTTCAACCAGACGCGCGGCGCGCTGCTCGGCGGCGTGCTCATCGGCGTCCTCGAGAACGTGGTCGGCTTCTACGTGTCGCCCGCGTACAAGGAGGGCGTGGCGCTCGTCCTGTTCCTCTTCGTCATCCTGTTCCGTCCCGAAGGCCTGCTCGGCAAGTCCGAGGAGCGCAAGGTATGAACGCCACCCTGCAGAAAGTCGTCTTCGCGGCCGTCGTCGTGGCGTTCGCAGTGCTGCCGGTGTTCCTCAAGAGCTACGGCGTCTATCTCTGCACGCTGTTCTGCGTCTACCTGATGGCGACCCTCGGCCTGAACCTTACCGTCGGCTACGCGGGGCAGATGTCGCTGGGGCAGGCGGCGTTCCTCGGCATCGGCGCGTACATCGCCGCCATCGGCATGAAGGCGGGCGTGCCTTTCCTGGTGATGCTGCCGGTGGCGGCCGTCGCGTGCTTCTTCGTCGGCCTCGCGCTGGGCTTCCCGGCGCTGCGCGTGCAGCACCACTACCTCGCGTTCGCGACGCTGGGATTCAACATCCTCGTGTTCCTGGTGATGCGCAACGAGGAGAAGATCACCGGCGGCACGTTCGGCATCTCCGGCATACCGCGGCCGTCGCTGTTCGGCTATTCGCTCGACGGCGGCCTGGCGTTCTTCTGGTACACGCTGGCGTTCACGCTGGCCGTCGCCGGGGTGCTGTGGTGGCTGTTGCGCTCGCCCTGGGGTCGGGCGTTCGCGGCGCTGCGCGACAACCCGATCCGCGCCGAGAGCCTGGGCGTCAACATCACCGCGTACACGCTGCTGGCGTTCGCGATCGGCGCCGCATGCGCAGGGATCGCCGGCGCCTTCTTCGCGGCGCTGGTCCAGTTCATCGAGCCCGCGCCGTTTCATTTCTCCGCTTCGCTGATGATGCTGCTGGCGGTGATCGTCGGCGGCTCCGGCCGCTTCCTGGGGCCGGTGCTCGGCACGGTGATCATCGTGCTCCTGCCCGAATGGCTGCGCTTCATGCAGAACTGGTATCTCGCCGTGTTCGGCTTCGCGGTGGTTGCGCTGATGATCTGGCTGCCGGGCGGCCTGCTGTCGATCCCCGAGAAGTTCGCGCGCAAGGGAGGCGCCAAATGACGCCGTTTCTCGAGGTCAAGGAGATAAAAAAGCAATACGGGGCGATCAAGGCGGTCGACGGCGTCAGCATGAACGTCGGCCCGGGCGAGATCGTCGGCGTGATCGGTCCGAACGGCTCCGGCAAGACGACGCTGTTCAACAGCATCCTCGGGCAGATCCGCCCGACGTCCGGCAAGGTCGAGTTCTGCGGCGAGGACATCACCGGCATGTCGCCGCTCGAGCTCTCGCGGCGCGGCGTCGGGCGCACGTTCCAGACGCTCCAGGTGTTCACGCACCTGTCGGTGCGCGACAACCTGATCGCCGCCGCGCAGGAGTTCAAGGGCACGCTCGCCGGACGCCTGTTCGAAAAGACCGACGCCGGGCTCGGCCCGCATGCCGACGAGATGATCGAGCTGTTCCGCCTGAAGCACGTGGCGCACCTCAAGGCCGGGACGCTGTCGTACGGCCAGCAGAAGCTGATCGACATCGCGATGGCCTTCATGCCGGCGCCGCGGCTGGTGCTGCTCGACGAGCCCTGCGCCGGCGTCAATCCGAGCCTCGTCGACCAGCTGCGCGAGCTGCTGGTGCAGCTCAACCAGGCGCAGGGCGGCAGCTTCGTCGTCATCGAGCACAACATGGACTTCATCATGAGGCTCTGCCCGCACGTCATCTGCATGGTCGAGGGCAAGGTGCTCGCCGAAGGGCCGCCCGCGGACGTGCAGGCGAACCGCGAAGTGCTCGAAGCGTATCTTGGCAACTAGGCGAGGCGACCATGGCCAGCGAGAAGATCATCGAGTTCGAGAATGTCGTGGCGGGCTATACGCCGAGCCTCACGATCCTGAACGGCACCACGCTCGACGCGCGCCGGGGCGAGATCACGCTTTTGATCGGGCCCAACGGCGCCGGCAAGTCCACCGTCCTCAAGACGCTGTTCGGCATGCTCGTCCCGCGCACCGGCGAGGTCCGCTTCGAGGGAAAGCGGATCAACGGCAAGTCGCAGCGCGATCTGCTGGCCGACGGCATCGCCTTCGTCCCGCAGGGACGCAACCTGTTCGGCTCGCTGTCGGTGCGGCACAATCTCGAGCTCGGCGGCATCACGCTGCCGCGCGGCGAGCTGCCGTTGCGGATCGAGGAGGCGCTGCTGCGCTTTCCCCGCATCAAGGAGCGCATCGACAACCAGGCGTCGACGATCTCCGGCGGCGAGCAGAAGCAGCTCGAGATCGCGCGCGCGATGCTGCTGCGGCCGCGGGTGATCCTGATCGACGAGCCGTCGATCGGCCTGTCGCCCAAGCTGGTGCAGGAAGTGATGAGCCTGCTGCGCACGCTGGCCGACGGCGGCACGACCGTCCTGATGGTCGAGCAGAACGTGCGCACCGCGCTCAAGTACGCGAACCGCGCGCTCGTGCTCGAGATGGGCCGCCTCGCGCTCGACCGTCCGGCCTCGGAGCTGCTGAAGGACCCGGATCTCAACCGGCTGTTCCTGGGCGGGCACGCCAAGCCGGCGGCGGCCTGAGCGCGATGCACGTCGTCGTGCAATCCCCCTTGCGGACCTGAGATGGCGCGCTCGATCGGACTCGCCGCGCTGACGGTGCTCGAGCTTGCCCCGCCGGACATGGTGTCGTGCGCGCGCGAGGCCGGCTACGACGCGGTCGGGCTGCGGCTCATCCCCGCGACGCCCACCGAAGTGCAGCATGCGATCGTCGGCGACACCCCGCTCGCGCGCGAGACCGAGCGGCGCCTGGCGCAGACCGGCATCCCGGTGCTCGACATCGAGATCTTCCGCCTGACGCCCGACACCGTCGTCGCCGGCTATCGCGCGGCGCTGGAAACCGGCGCGCGCTTCGGCGCGCGGGAGGCGCTGGTTGCGGGCAACGACCCGGACGAGGCGCGGCTGACGGCGTCGTTCGCGGCGTTCTGCGACCTCGCGGCGGAATACGGGATTGCCGGCAACCTGGAGCCAATGCCATGGACCGACGTCAGGACGTTCGCGCAGGGCGCGCGCATCGTGCAGGCGGCCGGCCGCGCCAACGCCGGCGTGCTGATCGACCCCATCCACTTCGACCGCGCGGGGGATGTGCCGGCGAACATCGCTTCCGCTCCGGCGGGGCGCCTGCGCTACATGCAGCTTTGCGATGCGCCGGCGCGGCGACCGCAGGACACGCAGACGCTGCTCTTCCAGGCGCGGGCGGAGCGCATGATGCCGGGCGACGGCGGTCTCGACCTCGCCGGCATCCTGCGGGCGGTGCCGCGCGACGTTCCCCTGTCGCTGGAGATCCCGATGCAGCAGCTGACGCAGACCCTGCCCGCGGTGCCGCGCACGCGCCAGATGCTGGACAAGGCGCGGCGGCTGCTGGCATCGCTGTGAGGAATGCAGCGCGCATCGCGGTGGTCGGACCTGCCGGGGGATAGCCGCCACCATGCGCAAATGCATCGCCACCGTTTCCATCAGCGGCGCGCTGGTCGACAAGCTCGACGCGATCGCCGCCGCGCGTTTCGACGCGATCGAGATCTTCGAGAACGACCTCATCAACTTCGCCGGCACGCCCGCCGAGCTGCGCCGGATGTGCGACGACCGCGGGCTGGGGATCGACCTCTACCAGCCGTTCCGCGACCTCGACGCCACTTCGGACGAGCAGCTCCGGCGCAACCTGGACCGGGCGGAGCGCAAGTTCGACATCATGCAGACGCTCGGGGCACCGATGATGCTGGTGTGCTCGAACGCCTCCGACAGCGCGGTCGGCGACGACGCGCGCGTCGCGGCGCAGCTCTACGAGCTCGCCGAGCGCGCGGCGCGGCGCAACCTGCGCGTCGGCTACGAGGCGCTGGCATGGGGGCGCTGCGTGCGCCGCTACGAGCATGCCTGGTCGATCGTGAAGGCGGCCGACCATCCGCATCTCGGCATCGTCATCGACAGCTTCCACATCCTGTCGCTCGGCGACGCGCCGGAGGGGATCGCCGCGATCCCCGGGGAGAAGATCTTCTTCCTCCAGATGGCCGACGCGCCGCGTCTCGCCATGGACGTGCTGCAGTGGAGCCGCCACTACCGCTGTTTTCCGGGCCAGGGTCAGTTCGATCTCGCCCGCTTCCTCGAGCAGGTGCTGGTCGCCGGCTATACCGGCCCATTCTCGCTGGAGATCTTCAACGACGTATTCCGCGCGGCGCCCAACCGCCGCACCGCGGTGGACGCTATGCAGTCGATCCTCCATTGCGAGGCGCAGACGCGGGCGCGGATGACGCAAAACGGCGCGGGAAGCGCCGTTCCGGGGGAAGCGCGCGCACGTACGCTCGAGCGCATCGAGCTGTTCGATCCGCCGGCGGCGCCGCGGCTGTCGGGCTTCGCGTTCCTCGAGTTCGCCGTCGACGAGGCGAGCGAATGGCTGCTCGACAATGTGCTGGAGACCCTCGGCTTCGTGCGCGTGGGCCGGCACCGGTCGAAGAACGTCACGCTGTACCGGCAGGGCGCCATCAACCTGATCCTCAACGCCGAGCCCAACTCGTTCGCGCGGCTTCACTTCGCCGATCACGGCGCGTCGATCTGCGCGATCGGCGTGACGGCCGACGATCCGGTGCGCGCGCTCAATCGCGCGACGGCGCTCCATTGCCAGCGCTTCGACGGCCGGCTCGGCCCGCACGAGCTGACGATTCCCGCCGTCCGCACCCCCGGCGGCAGCCTCGTCTACTTCGTTGCGCAGGCGTGGGGCGCGGGCGCGATGCCGGAGTCCGACTTCGAGTCGACCGCGCCGGCCGGCGACGCGGACCGCGCGGCCGGGCTGACGCGAGTCGACCATGTCGCGATGGGGCTGCCGCCCGAGACGCTCGACACGTGGATCCTCTACTGCCGCGCGGTGCTCGGCATGGAGACCGGCGAGAGCCTGGAGCTCTCCGATCCGCTGGGCCTCGTCCGCAGCTGCGGCGTCGCCACGTCCGACCGCGCGGTGCGCATGGTGCTCAATGTCTCGCAGAGCCGCGGCACGCAGATGGCGCGCACGGTCGCCGCGCAGCGCGGCGCGGCCGTCCATCACATCGCCTTCGCCACCGACGACATCTTCGCGACGATGGCGAAGCTCGCGGCCAACGGCGCCAAGTTCGTCGCCATCTCGCCGAACTACTACGACGATCTCGCCGCGCGCTTCGACCTCGCGCCCGACCTGATCGCCCGGATGCAGGCCGGCGGCGTCGTCTACGAGCGCACCGCTGAGGGCGACTATTTCCACGCCTACTCGGAGCGCTTCGCCGACCGCTTCTTCTTCGAGATCGTGCAGCGCCGCGGTGCCTACGACGGCTACGGCGCCGCCAACGCGCCGGCGCGTCTCGCGGCGCAGGTGCAAACCTGACGGAGCGCGGGTGACCGACCGCTACGCCGTCGTCGGCAATCCGATCGCGCACAGCCAGTCGCCGCGCATCCACGCGGCGTTCGCGCGCCAGACCGGGCAGGATCTCGTGTACGACGCGATCCTCGCGCCGCTCGGCGCGTTCGACGAGACCGTCGCGGCGTTTCGCGCCGCCGGCGGACGCGGCCTCAACGTGACCGTGCCCTTCAAGCTGGAAGCGTTCGCGCTCGCCGACGAGCTGACCGCGCGCGCCCGCGAGGCGGGCGCGGTCAACACGCTGCGCTTCGACGCCGAACGCGCGCTCGGCGACAACACCGACGGCGCCGGTCTCGTGGCTGACATCGTCGCGCGGCTGCGCGTGCCCATCGCCGGGCGCCGCGTGCTCCTGATGGGCGCCGGCGGCGCGGCGCGCGGCGTCGTCGGCCCGCTGCTGCGCGAGCGCCCCCAGGCGCTGGCGATCGGAAACCGTACGGCAGCGAAGGCGCGCGCACTCGCGGACGAGTTCGCGGCGCAGGGGCCCGTGCGGGGCGGCGGCTACGACGCGCTGTCCGGCCGGGCCTTCGACGTCGTCGTCAATGCGACCTCCGCCAGCCTCGAAGGCGTCGTGCCGCCGCTCCCGACCGGGGTGTTCGCGCCCGGCGCGCTGGCCTACGACATGGTGTACGGCGAGCACGCGACGCGCTTTCTCGACCACGCGCGGGGCGCGGGTGCCGCCGTCGTCGCCGACGGGCTCGGCATGCTCGCGGCGCAGGCGGCGCTGTCGTTCCTGCTGTGGCGCGGCGTCGCGCCCGACACCGTGCCGGTGATCGCGCTGCTGGGGGCTGCGCGATGATCCGCCGCGCGGCACCGCAGCGCCGGCCGGGCACCCGCCCTGTCGCGCGGGAACGCTGCGCGATAACCGAACGCAATTTGGCGCGCCGTGTTGACCGCCCCGGGCCGGGCGCCCTATACTTCGTGCGATATACGAACATTAGTGCGATATTCGCACAAACTGACCATAACCGTCCGCGAAGGCGCGCCCGTGACGCGCGCGCCGCGGACCGAGCGAGGACACCATGATCGACAAGATCGTCGAGAGCGCCGCGGCGGCGGTCGCGGACATCCAGGACGGGGCGACGGTGATGATCGGGGGGTTCGGCACCGCCGGCATGCCCTCGGAGCTCATCGACGCGCTGATTGCGCGCGGCGCGCGCGATCTCACCATCGTCAACAACAATGCCGGCAACGGCGACACCGGCCTCGCGGCGCTCCTCAACGCGAGGCTCGTGCGCAAGATCGTCTGCTCGTTTCCACGCCAGGCCGATTCGTTCGTGTTCGACGCACTGTACCGCGCGGGCGACATCGAGCTCGAGCTCGTCCCGCAGGGAAACCTCGCGGAGCGGATCCGCGCCGCGGGCGCGGGCATCGGGGCGTTCTTCACGCCCACCGGCTACGGCACGCTGCTCGCCGAGGGCAAGGAGACGCGCACGATCGACGGGCGCAACTACGTGCTCGAATATCCGATCCACGCCGACTTCGCGCTGATCAAGGCGTTGCGCGGCGATCGCTGGGGCAACCTCGTCTACCGCAAGACGGCGCGCAACTTCGGCCCCATCATGGCGTCGGCGGCGAAATGCACGATCGCGCAGGTGCGCGAGATCGTGAACCTCGGCGACCTCGATCCGGAATCCGTCGTGACCCCCGGCATCTTCGTGCGCCGCGTGGTCGAGGTGCCTGCCGCTGTGAAGCTGGTCGCGCAGCCCGGCGCCGCCGCCTAGCAAGGGAGATCTCCCATGAATCGCTACACCCGGGAACAGATGGCCGCGCGCGTCGCGCGGGACATTCCCAACGGCGCCTACGTCAACCTCGGCATCGGGCTGCCGACGATGGTCGCGAATCACCTGCCGAAGGATCGCGAGATCATCCTGCACACGGAGAACGGTCTCCTCGGCATGGGCCCGGCGCCGGAGAAGGGCGCCGAAGACGCCGACCTCATCAACGCCGGCAAGCAGCCGGTGACGGCGCTGCCCGGCGCGTCGTACTTCCATCACGCCGACTCGTTCGCGATGATGCGCGGCGGCCACCTCGATTGCTGCGTGCTCGGCGCGTTCCAGGTATCGGTGGCCGGCGATCTCGCCAACTGGCATACGGGCGCGCCCGACGCGATTCCGGCCGTGGGGGGCGCGATGGATCTCGCGATCGGCGCCAAGCGCGTCTACGTGATGATGGAGCACCTCACCAAGAAGGGCGAATCGAAGGTCGTCGCGCAATGCTCCTACCCCGTGACGGGCCTCCGCTGCGTGAACCGGATCTACACCGACCTCGCCGTCCTCGACGTGACGCCGGAGGGGTTGCAGGTGATCGAGATGGTCGACGGCATGACGCTGGCCGAGCTTGCCAGGCTGTCGGGCGTGCCGCTGACGATGGCCGCGGCGCGCGCGGCCGCGTAAACGAAGGAATCGACGATCATGGAAGAAGCCTTTCTCTGCGACGCGATCCGCACGCCGATCGGCCGCTATGGCGGCGCGCTGTCGCCGGTGCGCCCCGACGACCTCGGGGCGATTCCGCTCAAGGCGCTGATGGAGCGCAATCCGCGGGTCGATTGGAGCGCCGTCGACGACGTGGTGTTCGGCTGCGCGAACCAGGCCGGCGAGGACAACCGCAACGTGGGGCGCATGTCGCTGCTCCTGGCCGGGCTGCCGCAGGAAGTGCCGGGGACGACGGTCAACCGGCTCTGCGGCTCCAGCATGGACGCCATCGCCATCGCGGCGCGCGCGATCAAGAGCGGCGAGACGTCGCTGATGATCGCCGGCGGCGTCGAGAGCATGACGCGCGCGCCGTTCGTCATGGGCAAGGCCGACAGCGCGTTCTCGCGCGCCGCGAAGGTCGAGGACACGACGATCGGCTGGCGTTTCGTCAATCCCTTGATGAAGAGCAAGTACGGCATCGACTCGATGCCCGAGACTGCCGAGAATGTCGCGACCGATTTCAAGGTGAGCCGCGCCGACCAGGACGCGTTCGCGCTGCGCAGCCAGCAGCGCGCCGCCGCGGCGATCGCCGCCGGGAGGCTCGCCGAGGAGATCGTCGCGGTGACGATCCCGGCAAAAAAGGGCGAACCGGTGGTGTTCAGTCAGGACGAGCATCCGCGTGCGACCACTGCCGAGGCGCTGGCGAAGCTCAAGGGCGTCGTCAGGCCCGACGGCACGGTGACGGCGGGCAACGCATCCGGCGTCAACGACGGCGCGTGCGCGACGCTGCTCGCGTCCGCGGAGGCGGCGAAACGCTTCGGGCTCACGCCGAAGGTCCGCATCGTCGCGGCCGCCACGGCCGGCGTCGCGCCGCGGATCATGGGCTTCGGCCCGTCGCCGGCGATGCGCAAGGTGCTCGCCAGGGCGAAGCTGTCGCTCGACCAGATGGACGTGATCGAGCTCAATGAGGCGTTCGCCGCGCAGGCGCTGGCGGTCACGCGGGACCACGGGCTGCCGGACGACTCCCCGAAGGTGAACCCCAACGGCGGCGCGATCGCCCTCGGACATCCGCTCGGCGCGAGCGGCGCGCGCCTCGTCGCCACGGCGACGTACCAGCTCCTGCGCACCGGGGGTCGCTACGCGCTGTGCACGATGTGCATCGGCGTGGGGCAGGGCATCGCGATGATCATCGAGCGCGTGTAGGGAGGAACCCGCATGAAGCCATCGACCCCGCCGTACGGCGAGTTCTATCAGCGCGACCGGACGCTGCATCCGCCGGCGTTCACGCCGGCGTACAAGACGAGCGTCCTGCGCTCGCCGCAGAAGTCGCTGATCTCGCTGCAGAACTCGCTGTCGGAGATCACCGGGCCGGTCTTCTCGTCCGCCGAGCTCGGGCCGAAGGACAACGACCTCGTCATGAACTACGCGAAGGACGGCCTGCCGGTCGGGGAGCGCATCCTCGTCCATGGCTACGTGTGGGACGAGAACCGCCGCCCGGTGCGCAACGCGCTGGTCGAGGTCTGGCAGGCGAATGCGGGAGGGCGTTACCGGCACAAGAAGGACACGTACATCGCGCCGATCGATCCCAATTTCGGCGGTTGCGGACGCACGCTCACCGACGACGATGGCCACTATGTCTACCGGACGATCAAGCCGGGTCCGTACCCGTGGCGCAACTACGTGAACGACTGGCGTCCCGCGCACATCCACTACTCGATCTCCGGCACCGGCTTTGCGCAGCGCCTGATCACGCAGATGTACTTCGAAGGCGACCCGCTGATCGCCACCTGCCCGATCCTGCGCTCGATCCCGAGCGAACCGGCGGTGCGGCAGCTGATCGCGCCGCTCGACCGCAACGCCGGCATCCAGCTCGATTCGCTCGCGTACCGCTTCGACATCGTGCTGCGCGGCACGCGCGCGACGTGGTTCGAGAGCGCAGTCCAACCCGACAACCCGATGGCGCGCGAATGACGACCATGGTCAACGAGCTCACGTATTTCAAGGAAACCGCCTCGCAGACGGCCGGCCCGTACGTGCACATCGGCCTCGCGCCCGAGGCCACCGGGATCGGCATCTTCGAGCGCAACTTCGGCCCGGTCCTCGCGGGGCCGAAGACGCGCGGCGAGCACATCACGGTGGAAGGGCGCGTGATCGACGGCTCCGGCACGCCGCTGCGCGACGTGCTGATCGAGATCTGGCAGGCGAATGCCGCAGGCAAGTACAACCATCCGGCCGACGGCCAGAAGAAAGCCGTCGACAAGTCGTTCCGTGGCTGGGGCCGCGGCTGGTCGGATTTCACCTCCGGCGTCTATACGTTCGAGACGATCAAGCCGGGCTCGGTGGTCGGCCGCAACGGCCGCGCGATGGCGCCGCACATCAATTTCTGGGTCGTCGCGCGCGGCATCAACATCGGTCTTTCGACACGGATGTATTTCTCCGACGAAGCGGCCGCGAACGCGAAGGACCCGGTGCTGAACCTCATCGAGTGGGAGGTGCGCCGCAAGACGCTGATCGCGCAGCGCGAGGCCCGCAAGGGCAAAACGGTCTACCGCTTCGACATCAACTTGCAGGGGCCCGACGAAACGGTATTCTTCGACATCTAGCGCGTCCGCCGACGCGGACGACTTCGCCGATGCTCGAGCTGCTGTTCACCACCGATGCCATGCGCGCCGCGTTCCGCGATGCGGCGCGCGTGCAGGGGATGCTCGACTTCGAGGCGGCGCTGGCGCGGGTCGAGGCGGCGCTCGGCATCATTCCCGCGGCGGCCGCGCTGTCGATCGTCCAGTGCTGCGATGCCGAGGAATACGACTTCGCGGCGCTGGCGGCCGGGGCGCGCAACGCCGGCAACCTCGCCATCCCGCTCGTCGCCGCGCTGACGCAGCGCGTCGCGCAGCTCGATCCCGATGCGCGCGGCTATGTCCACTGGGGCGCGACCAGCCAGGATGCGATCGACACCGGCCTCGTGCTGCAGCTCCGGCATGCGCTCGAGCTGACCGGTGCCGCCCTCGAGCGCTTCGCCGGCGCGCTCGCCGCGCAGGCGCGCGCGCATCGCGCCACCCCGCTCGCCGGTCGCACCTGGATGCAGCAGGCGCTGCCGGTGACGCTCGGCCTCAAGCTCGCACAGGTGCTGGCCGCGGTGGATCGCCACCGCGACCGCGTGGCGGCGCTGCGCCCGCGCGCGGCAGTCCTGCAGTTCGGCGGTGCGGCCGGAACGCTCGCATCGCTCGGCACGCGCGGCGCCGAAGTCGAGGCGGCGCTCGCCGCGGACTTGGGCCTCGCCGTGGCGACGACCCCGTGGCATACGCAGCGCGACGTCCTCGGCGAGGTGGCGGCGACGCTCGGCCTCGTCGTGGCGACGGCGGGCAAGCTCGCGCGCGACGTGGCGCTGCTCGCCCAGACCGAGGTGGCGGAGGCGTTCGAGCCCGCGGCGCCCGGACGCGGCGGCTCGTCGACGCTGCCGCACAAGCGCAATCCGGTTGGCGCGGCCGTGGCGCTCGCCGCCGCGGTGCGCGTGCCGAACCTCGTGGCGACGATGCTCGCGGCGGGCGTGCAGGAGCACGAGCGCGGCCTCGGCAACTGGCCGGCGGAGTGGGACACGCTTCCCGAGATCTTCCTGCTCGCGGCGGGCGCCGTCGACGCGATGACCGGCGCCGTTGCCGGGTTGGACGTCGACGTCGCGAAGATGCGCGCGAACCTCGAGATTTCGCGCGGGCAGATCTTCGCCGAGGCGGTGCAGATGGCGGTCGCCCCGGCGCTCGGTCGCGACGATGCCCACGCGCTCGTCGCTGCCGCGTGCAGGCGCGCCGCTTCCGAGGGGAGGCATCTGCGCGACGCCGTCCGCGACGAGCCGCGGCTGGCCGCGCTCCTCGACGACGCGGCGCTTGCCGCGCTGTTCGACCCGGGCCGCTACCTCGGCGTCGCGGACACGTTCATCGACCGCGCCCTCGCGCGTCACTGACCAGGAGCCTTCCATGCCCCACGCCGACGTCGCCGGTGCCCGGTTGCACTATCGTTTCGACGGTCTCGATCACGCCCCGGTCGTGCTCCTGTCGAACTCGCTCGGGACCGATCTCGGCATGTGGGATCCGCAGGTCCCGGCACTCGCGCAGCGTTACCGCGTGCTGCGCTACGACAGCCGCGGCCACGGCCAGTCGACCGTCGCGCCCGGGCCCTACGACGTGGCGCTGCTCGCGCGCGATGCGCTCGGCCTCCTCGACGCGGTCGGGCTCGATCGGGTGATGTTCTGCGGGCTGTCGCTGGGTGGCATGGTCGGCCAGTGGCTCGGCGCCAACGCGCCGCAGCGCATATCGCGGCTCGTGCTGTGCAACACCGCCGCCCACATGGACGCGCGCGACGCGTACGACGCGCGCATCGACGCCGTCGGCAAGGGCGGCATGGAGGCGGTGGTCGACGCCGTCATCGCGCGCTGGTACACGCCGGGCTTCATCGCGCGCGATCCCGACGCGATCGCCAAGACGCGCCGGATGCTTCTCGGTACGCCGGCGGCCGGCTACATCGCCGCGTGCGCCGCCGTGCGCGACATGGACCTGCGCGAGAGTGCGCCGAGGATCCGCGTGCCGGCGCTCGTCATCGCCGGGACCTACGATCTCGCGACGCCGCCGGCGGCGGGGCGCGCGATCGCCGACCGGATCGCCGGCGCGAACTACGTCGAGCTCGCGGCGGCGCATCTGTCGAACGTCGAAGCCGAGGCGGAGTTCACCCGCGCGGTCGTCGAATTCCTGGGCGCCTGAGCCCATTCTCACGAGGACCGTTGCGATGGACGACAACGAACGCTACGAAGCGGGCATGAAGGTGCGCCGCGCGGTGCTGGGCGACGCACACGTCGACCGCTCGCTCGCCAGGGCGAACGAATTCAGCGGCGAATTCCAGAACATGATCACGCGCTACGCATGGGGCGAGATCTGGACGCGTCCGGGGCTGCCGCGGCACACGCGCAGCCTGCTGACGATCGGCCTGATGGTCGCGCTCAACCGCAGCGAGGAGTTCAAGCTGCACCTGCGCGCCGCGTTCAACAACGGCGTCACGCGCGACGAGATCAAGGAAGTCCTGCTGCACTGCGCGATCTACGCCGGCGTGCCGGCCGCGAACTCCGCGTTCCACATTGCCGAGGAGGTCTTCGCGCAGCTCGACGCGGCGCGCTGACGGCCGGCCGGCGCGCTGCCCTAGCGCCGCTTGCCCAGCAGCGAGCCCAGCACGCCGCGCACGATCTCGCGGCCGACCGTCGAGCCGACGGTGCGCGCCGCGCTCTTGGCCATCGCCTCGACCAGGCTGTCCTTGCGGCCGCTGCCGGTCATCAGCCCGCCGAGCGATCCCTTGACGCGAATCCCAGCACGCTGCCGCCGCGCCGGAGCTGCCGGCCGCTCGCGGCGTCGGCGGAGCTCGCCGCGCGTCCCTTGAGCTTCTCGTAGGCCGACTCGCGGTCGACGGTCTTGTCGTAGACGCCCTTGACCGGCGATGCGGCGATCACCGCCTTGCGCTCGTCCGGCGTGATCGGGCCGATGCGCGATGCCGGCGGCAGGACGTACGCGCGCTCGACGATGCCGGGCCGCCCCTTCTCGTCGAGGAACGAGATCAGCGCCTCGCCGACGCCGAGCTCGGTGATCGCCTTCGCCGTGTCGAGCTTCGGATTCGCGCGCATCGTCGTCGGCGGCGGCCTTCACCGCCTTCTGGTCGCGCGGCGTGAACGCGCGCAGCGCGTGCTGGACGCGGTTGCCGAGCTGGCCCAGCACGATGTCGGGCACGTCGAGCGGGTTCTGCGTGACGAAGAAGACGCCGACGCCCTTCGAGCGGATGAGCCGCACGACCTGCTCGATCTTGTCGAGCAGCACCTTCGGCGCGTCGGTGAACAGCAGGTGCGCCTCGTCGAAGAAGAACACGAGCTTCGGCTTGTCGCGGTCGCCGACCTCGGGCAGGCGCTCGTAGAGCTCGGACAGCAGCCACAGCAGCATCGTCGCGTAGAGCTGCGGCGACTGCATCAGCCGGTCGGCGGCGAGGATGTTGACGACGCCGCGCGCGCGCCGTCGGTCTGCAGCAGGTCGTCGACGTTGAGCATCGGCTCGCCGAGGAACTGCTCGCCGCCCTGCTGCTCGAGCGCGAGCAGCCCGCGCTGGATCGCGCCGATCGACGCCGCGGACACGTTGCCGTAGCGTCGTCTGGAACTCTGCGGCGTTGTCGCCGGCGTACTGCAGCATCGCGCGCAGGTCCTTCATGTCGAGCAGCAGCAGGCCGTTGTCGTCGGCGACCTTGAAGACCAGCGTCAGCACGCCTTGCCTGCGTCTCGTTGAGGTTCAGGATGCGCGACGAGCAGGAGCGGCCCGAGGTCGCGAGACCGTGGCGCGGACAGGGTGGCCCTGCTCGCCGAAGACGTCCCAGAACACGACGGGCAACGCCGGCGAACTGCGGCGCGTCGATGCGCCGATCGCACTTCGAGCCGCTCCTGGAGCTTCGGCGACGTCGCGCCCGGCCTGGCTCATCCCGGCGAGATCGCCCTTCACGTCGGCCATGAACACCGGCACGCCGATGGCGCTGAAGCGCTCGGCCATCACCTGCAGCGTGACGGTCTTGCCGGTGCCCGTGGCGCCGGTGATCAGGCCGTGGCGGTTCGCGAGCGCCGGCAGCAGCGCGAGTTCGAGGTCGCCGTGCCGGGCGATGGACGAGGGGATCGGGCATCTCGGGTTCCTTGCGGGGTCGTCCGGCAATGTACCGGCGGTCAGGCGCGGCAGTCGGCGGCGCGCCGCGCGCGGCACCTGCGGACACCGTCACGGCGCCGGCCGGCGTCCCGCCGAGGCTTCAAATCCGCGCTGCTTTCTGCTACAATCGCAGGTAGATACGATAAGAAATGGGCTGGGCGCAGCCCATTTTTTTTTGCGTTTTGCGAATGTTGCAATGGGCCTGGGCGAACTGCTGGAACGCACGGTGCCCGCGCTGGGCTACGAGCTCGTCGATTGGGACGATGTCCCGGGGCGCGGCGCGCCGTGCGCGTCTTCATCGACAAGCCGGACGGCGTCGACGTCGAGGATTGCGCGCGGGTGTCGCAACCAGCTGACGCGCCTTTTCGCCGTCGAGAACATCGACTTCGAGCGGCTCGAGGTGTCGTCGCCCGGGCTCGACCGGCCGCTGAAGCAAGCTCGCCGATTACGCGCGCTTCGCGGGCAGGAAGCGCAGTTGACGTTGAGCGCGCCGGTCGACGGCGCGCGGCGCATCAAGGGAATACTGCGCGGCGTCGAGGGCGACGACGTCCTGGTCGAGACCGCCAAGCGGCGTGCAGGACGATCCCGTTCGCCGACGATCGACGCGGGCGCGGCTGGTGCCCGAGATCGAGTGGAGAAAAGGACAATGAACCGCGAACTGCTGTTGCTGGTCGACGCGCTGTCGCGCGAGAAGAACGTGCCGAAGGACATCGTGTTCACGGCGCTCGAAGCGGCGCTCGCGTCGGCGACGAAGAAGAAGTACGCCGACGACATCGACGCGCGCGTGTCGATCGACCGCGAGACCGGCGACTACGAGACGTTCCGCCGCTGGACCGTCGTGCCCGACGAGGAGCACGAGGAGCCCGCGCACCAGATCGCCATCACCGACGCCGCGCAGCGCGACCCGCCGCTGGCAGCTGGGCGACGTCGTCGAGGAGCCGCTCGAGCCGGTCGAATTCGGCCGCATCGGCGCGCAGGCGGCGAAGCAGGTGATCCTGCAGAAGATCCGCGACGCCGAGCGCGAGCAGATCCTCAACGACTTCCTCGAGCGCGAGGACAACCTGCTGACCGGAACGGTCAAGCGCATCGAGCGCGGCAACGTGATCGTCGAATCGGGCCGGATCGAGGGCGTGATTCCGCGCGACCAGCTGATCCCGAAGGAAATGCTGCGCGTCGGCGACCGCGTCCGCGCCTACGTGATGAAGATCGACCGCACCGCGAAGGGCCCGCAGCTGATCCTGTCGCGCATCGCGCCCGAATTCATCATGCGGCTGTTCGAGCTCGAGGTGCCCGAGATCGAGGAGGGCCTGATCGAGATCAAGGCGGCCGCGCGCGATCCCGGCATCCGCGCGAAGATCGCCGTCAAGTCGAACGATCCGCGGCTCGATCCGCAGGGTACCTGCATCGGCATGCGCGGCTCGCGCGTCACGGCGGTGACCAACGAGCTCGCCGGCGAGCGCGTCGACATCGTGCTGTGGTCCGACGACCCGGCGAAGCTCGTGATCAACGCGCTGGCGCCGGCGGAGGTGCAGAGCATCGTCGTCGACGAGGAGCGGCACGCGATGGACGTCGTCGTCGACGAGGAAAACCTGGCGATCGCCATCGGCCGCAGCGGCCAGAACGTGCGCCTCGCCTCGGAGCTGACCGGGCTGGGAGCTCAACCTGATGAGCGTCGAGGAATCGCAGCAGAAGCAGGAGGCCGAGACGACGCGGCTGCGCGCGCTGTTCATCGACAAGCTCGACGTCGACGAGGAGGTGGCCGACATCCTGATCGACGAAGGCTTCACGTCGCTCGAGGAAGTGGCCTACGTGCCGATCAACGAAATGCTGGAGATCGAGGCGTTCGACGAGGACACGGTGAACGAGCTGCGCAGCCGCGCGCGCAACGCGCTGCTGACGGAGGCGATCGTGCGCGAGGAAAGCGTCGAGAACGTCGAGGAGGCGCTGCTCGCGCTCGAAGGCATGGACACCGAGATCGCGAGCAAGCTCGCGGCGAACGGGCATCACGACGCGCGATGCGCTCGCCGACCTCGCGGGCGACGAGCTCGTCGAGCTGACCGGCATGGACGCGGCGAAGGCGCAGGACCTGATCATGAAGGCGCGCGCGCACTGGTTCGAATCGGCGGCGGAAGCGCCGCGACCGAGCGGCGGCGGACGTCGCAGCGGGCATGGACAGCGAAGGTGAAGCCGGGACAGCACAGGCAGTACGGGAGAAGCGCATGGCGCAGACGACTATCGAACAATTCGCGACCGAGCTCAAGATGCCGGCCGGCGCGCTGCTCGAGCAGCTTGCGGCCGCCGGCGTCGGCGGCAAGAAGCAGGGCGACAAGCTCACCGAGCAGGACAAGACGCGCCTGCTCGACTACCTGCGCAGGCAGCATGGCGCGGCCGGTGACGCGCAAGAAGCGCATCACGCTGACGCGCAAGCAGACGACCGAGATCAAGGCCGTCCGACTCGCACCGGCAAGGCGCGCACGATCCAGGTCGAAGTGCGCAAGAAGCGCGTGCTGGTGCGCCGCGACGAAGAGGCGACGGCGCCGCGCCCGCCGGTCGGTCGAGGAGCCGCCGAAGTCGCCGGCGCCGGCAGGTCCGGTCGTCTGACTGCCGAGGAGATCGCCGCCCGCGAGGCCGAGGAGCGCAAGGCGCAGGAGCTGATCGCGCGCCAGCAGGAGGACCTGCAGAAGAAGCAGGAAGAGGCGGCGAAGCGCAAGACCAAGAAGCAAACAGGCCGAGGAAGCCGCCGCCAAGGCCGCGGCCGAGGCCGCAGGCGGCCGAGGCGGCGAAGGCCGCGAGCCGCGGCCGCCGCGGCAACAGGCGGCCGCGGCGCAGCCCGCGGCGAAGCCGCACCGAGGGCACGCTGCATCGTCCGGCCGCCAAGCCGGGCGAGAAGCGCGACAAGCCGGCGAAGAAGGCGCCTGGCCAGGTGTTCCAGGAAGAGGCGGCGCGCCGGCGTGCGCTCAAGCTGCGCGGCGACGTCACCGGCGGCGCCGCGACCGCCGGCTGGCGCGGCCCGAAGGGCGGCCGCCACGGCCGCGACGACGAACGGCGACCGACGCGGGCGGCGCGCCGCTGCAGTCGGGGCCGGTGGTCCGCGAGGTCGACGTGCCCGAGACGATCACCGTGGCCGATCTCGCGCACAAGATGTCGGTGAAGGCCGCCGAGGTCATCAAGGCGCTGATGAAGCTCGGGCCAGATGGTCACGATCAACCAGGTGCTCGACCAGGAAACCGCGATGATCGTGGTCGAGGAAATGGGCCACAAGGCGAAGGCCGCGAAGCTCGACGACCCCGACGCGCTGCTCGAGGAGACGCAGCGCGGCGCACGTCGGCGAGGCGCTGCCGCGGCCGCCCGTGGTCACCGTCATGGGTCACGTCGACCACGGCAAGACGTCGCTGCTCGACACGATCCGCCGCACGCGCGTGGCCAGCGGCGAGGCCGGCGGCATCACGCAGCACATCGGCGCCTATCACGTCGAGACGCCGAAGGGCGTCGATCACGTTCCTCGACACGCCGGGCCACGAGGCGTTCACGGCGATGCGCGCGCGCGGCGCGAAGGTGACCGACATCGTCGTGCTGGTGGTCGCGGCCGACGACGGCGTGATGCCGCAGACGAAGGAGGCGATCGCGCACGCCAAGGCCGGCAACGTGCCGATCGTCGTCGCGATGAACAAGATCGACAAGCCGGAGGCGAATCCGGACCGCGTCAAGCAGGAGCTCGTCGCCGAGGGCGTGCTTCCCGAGGAATACGGCGGCGACGTGCAGTTCATCCCGGTGTCGGCGAAGACCGGGCAGGGCATCGACGAGCTGCTCGACGCGATCCTGCTGCAGGCGGAAGTGCTCGAGCTGAAGGCGCCGAAGCGACGCGCCGGCGAAGGGCATCGTCATCGAATCGCGCCTCGACAAGGGCCGCGGTCCGGTGGCGACCGTGCTCGTCCATCCGGGCACGCTGAAGCGCGGCGACATCGTGCTCGCCGGCGCGGTGTTCGGACGCGTGCGCGCGATGACCGACGAGACCGGCAAGACGGTCAACGAGGCCGGGCCGGCGATTCCGGTCGAGATCCAGGGCCTGTCCGACGTGCCGCTCGCCGGCGAGGACGTGATGGCGCTCGGCGACGAGCGCAAGGCGCGCGAGATCGCGCTGTTCCGGCAGGGCAAGTTCCGCGACGTCAAGCTCGCCAAGCAGCAGGCGGCGAAGCTCGAGAACATGTTCGACCAGATGGGCGAGAACGAGGTCAAGACGCTGGCGCTGATCGTCAAGGCCGACGTGCAGGGCAGCTACGAGGCGCTGCAGCAGGCGCTGACCAAGCTGTCGACCGAGCGAGGTCAAGGTCAACATCGTGCACGCCGGCGTGGGCGGCATCACCGAGTCCGACGTCAACCTGGCGCTCGCGTCGAAGGCGGTGATCATCGGCTTCAACACGCGCGCCGACGGCCAGGCGCGCAAGCTCGCCGAGATCGAGCGGCGTCCAGATCCGCTACTACAACATCATCTACGAGGCGGTCGACGAGGTGAAGGCGGCGCTGTCGGGCATGCTGACGCCCGAGCAGAAGGAAAGCCAGCTCGGCCTGGTCGAGGTGCGCGAGGTCTACCGGATCTCGCAGGTCGGCACGGTCGCCGGCTGCTACGTGCTCGAAGGCGTCGTGCGTCGCGGCGCGCAAGATCCGCGTGCTGCGCGACAGCGTCGTCGTCCACGACGGCGAGCTCGACTCGCTGAAGCGCTTCAAGGACGACGTGCGCGAGGTGAAGGCGGGCTTCGAGTGCGGCCTGTCGATCAAGAACTTCAACGACATCGAGAAGAGGGACCAGCTCGAGGTGTACGAGGTCGTCGAGGTCTCGCGGACGCTGTAGGCGGCGCCCGCGGGCGGGCGGCGCGATGCGGCGGGCGCGCGGGCCTCGCCCCAGGGCGGCCGCGGATCGGAGGCACGATGAAACGACCATCCCAGCGCGCGCAGCGCGTCGGCGATCAGATCCAGCGCGAGCTGGCCGATCTGCTGCGCAACGAGGTCAAGGATCCGCGCGTCGGCCGGTGACGCTCACCGAAGTCGAAGTCTCCGCCGACCTCTCGCACGCCACGGTGCTCTTCACGCACCTGGCCGGCAAGGAGCACGCGGCGGAGGCCGTCGACGGCGCTGGCGCGCACGGCCGGCTTCCTGCGCAGCGAGCTCGCCCGGCGCCTCGATCTGTACTCGGTGCCGCAGCTCGCTTCGTCTACGACGACTCGATCGAATGCGGCATGCGCCTGTCGAAGCTGATCGACGAGGCGGTGGCGGCGGACAAGAAGCTCGAAGGCTGACGTGGCCGCGCGCAGCCCGGGGCCGCCGCGGCAGCGGGTCGACGGCGTGCTGCTGCTCGACAAGCCGCCCGGCATCTCCTCGAACGCGGCGCTGCAGCGCGCGCGGCGCGCGCTCGCCGCAGAGAAGGCGGGCCACACCGGGACGCTCGACCCGCTCGCGTCGGGACTGCTGCCGCTCTGCTTCGGCGAGGCCACCAAGTTCGCCCGCTTCCTGCTCGACGCGGACAAGCGGTATGTGGCGACCGTGCGGTTCGGCGTGACGACCGATACCCAGGACGCCGAAGGCCGCGTCGCTGGCGAGCGCGCCGGTCGACGCTCGACGCCGCCGCCATCGAGGCGGCGTTGCCGGCGTTCCGCGGCACGATCACGCAGGTGCCCCCCGCGTACTCCGCCCTCAAGTACCAGGGACGCAGCCACTACGAGTACGCGCGCGCCGGCATCGACGTTCCGCGCGCGCCGCGCGAAGTGCACGTCGCGCTGCTCGCGCTGACGGCGTGGCGGGCGCCCGACGCGACGCTCGACGTCGGCTGCAGCAAGGGCACCTACGTGCGCATGCTCGCGGCCGACCTCGGCGCGGCGCTCGGCTGCGGCGCGCACCTGGCCGCGCTGCGGCGCGTGGCGACCGGCGGATTCTCGGTTGCCGACGCCGTCACGCTCGCCGATTTCGAGCGCATGGGCGCGCAGGCCGGCCGCGCCGCACTCCTGCCCGTCGATGCGCTGTTGCGCGATCTTCCGTTGCTCGCGGTCGGGGCAGACGATGCGCGCCGGCTCCGGGACGGCCGCCCGATCGGCCCGATCGCCGATGCCCCGGCACGGTGCCGCGCCTACGCCCCCGACGGCGCGCTGCTGGGCGTCCTGGCGCGCAGCGGCGACTCGATGGTGCCGGAGCGCATGGCCCGCAGCGGCGACCCGACGGGGGCGGCGCGCATGGCGCCGACGGAGGCGGCCGGCTGAGAACGTGCGTCCAACGTGCCCTTTTGCCCCGGAAGTGGCCGGCGCGGGACCGGGAGGCCCTCCGGCGCACTTTTCGGCCCCCGGACGAGTCAGCGGACCGGCTTGCCGGCGCACAAGGAATATGGCTATAATCGCGGTCTTTCCCAGAGACGACACGATTCGATCGAAAGGCATACGAGGCAATGAGCATGGCAGTCACGCTTCAGGAAAAATCCAAGGTCATCGCCGACTACCAGCGCGCGCAGGGCGACACGGGTTCCCCGGAAGTGCAGATCGCGCTGTTGACCGCCCGCATCAACGGCCTTGGCGACCACTTCAAGGACCACGTCAAGGATCACCACTCGCGTCGCGGCCTGTTGCGCATGGTTTCCCGCCGCCGCAAGTTGCTCGACTATCTCAAGTCGCGCAACACCGACTCGTATCGCACGCTGATCGAAAAGCTGGGCCTGCGCAAGTAAAGCGCGCCCCCTTCATCCACAACGAGATGGCCGTGCCCGGTTTCGCGTAATCGGCACGGCCATTCCCGTTTCCGAATCCCGAGGTTATCGTGCCCACACCCCTCAAGAAGTCCCTTCCGTTCGGCCGCCACACGCTCACGCTCGAAACCGGGGAAGTCGCCCGGCAGGCCGGCGGCGCCGTGATGGCGAGCCTGGGCGACTCCGTCGTGCTCGTCACCTGCGTCGCCGCCCGGGCAGCCAAGCCTGGCCAGGATTTCTTTCCCCTGACCGTCGATTACCAGGAGAAGACCTATGCCGCGGGCAAGATCCCCGGCGGCTTCTTCAAGCGCGAGGGTCGCCCCTCCGAGAAGGAGACGCTGACGTCGCGGCTGATCGATCGCCCGCTGCGCCCGCTGTTTCCGGACGGCTTCTACAACGAGGTCCAGGTGGTGGCGACGGTGATGTCCGTCGATCCGGAGATCGACCCCGACATTCCGGCGCTGGTCGGCGCGTCGGCCGCGGTGGCGCTGTCCGGCATCCCGTTCAACGGTCCCGTCGGCGCCGCGCGCGTGGGCTACGTCGACGGTGAATACGTGCTGAACCCCAGCAAGACCGACCTCGCGGCGTCCAGGCTCGACCTCGTGGTCGCCGGGACGGAGGCCGCGGTGCTGATGGTCGAGTCGGAGGCGCACGAGCTGCCCGAGGACATCATGCTGGGCGCCGTGGTGTTCGGGCACCAGCAGATGCAGGCGGTGATCGAGGCCATCCACCAGCTCGTCGAGGAAGCCGGCAAGCCGCTGTGGGACTGGCAGCCGCCGGCGAAGGACGAGGCGCTGATCGCGCAGGTGACGGCTGCGGCCGAGAGCGATCTGCAGGCCGCCTATCGCATCCGCTCGAAGCAGGCGCGCAGCGACCGCCTCAAGGAAATCTCGAAGAGCGTCGAGGCGACGTGCATTCCCGCCGACGCCTCGCCGGACCACAAGCGCCTCGTCGGCAACATCCTGTTCGACCTCGAGGCGAAGATCGTCCGCCAGCAGATCCTCGCCGGCGAGCCGCGCATCGACGGCCGCGACACGCGCACCGTGCGTCCCATCTCCATCCGCACCGGCGTGCTGCCGCGCACGCACGGCTCGGCGCTGTTCACGCGCGGCGAGACGCAGGCGCTGGTGGTCGGCACGCTCGGCACCGCGCGCGACGAGCAGATCATCGACGCGCTGATGGGCGAGTACCGCGACCGCTTCATGTTCCACTACAACATGCCGCCGTACGCGACCGGCGAGACCGGCCGCGTCGGATCGCCCAAGCGCCGCGAAATCGGCCACGGGCGCCTCGCCAAGCGGGCAATCCTCGCCGTCATTCCCTCGGCCGAGGAGTTCGCCTACTCGATGCGCGTCGTGTCCGAGATCACCGAGTCCAACGGCAGCTCGTCGATGGCGTCGGTATGCGGCGCGAGCCTCGCGCTGATGGACGCCGGCGTGCCGACGAAGGCGCACGTCGCGGGCATCGCGATGGGGCTCATCAAGGAAGGCAACCGCTTCGCCGTGCTGACCGACATCCTCGGCGACGAGGATCATCTCGGCGACATGGATTTCAAGGTGGCCGGCACCGATCGCGGAGTCACCGCGCTGCAGATGGACATCAAGATCCAGGGCATCACCAAGGAGATCATGGCGGTCGCGCTGTCGCAGGCGCGCGAAGGCCGCATGCACATCCTCGACCTGATGCAGAAGGCGCTGCCGCACGCGCGCACCGAGATCTCACAGCATGCGCCGCGGATGTTCACGTTCAAGATCAATCCCGAGAAGATCCGTGACGTCATCGGCAAGGGCGGCGCGGTCATCCGCGCGCTGACCGAGGAAACGGGCACGACGATCGACATCAAGGATGACGGCACGGTGACTATCGCGTCGGTCAATGCCGACGCTTGCAACGTCGCGCGCAAGCGCATCGAGGACATCACGGCGGAAGTCGCGGTGGGCAAGATCTACGAAGGCCCGGTGCTGCGCCTGCTCGACTTCGGCGCGATCGTGCAGCTGCTGCCCGGCAAGGACGGCCTGCTGCACATCTCCCAGATCGCCAGGGAGCGCGTCAACCAGGTGTCCGACTATCTGAAGGAAGGCCAGGTGGTGCGCGTCAAGGTCATCGAGGCCGACGACAAGGGCCGCGTGCGCCTGTCGATGAAGGCGGCCGCGGAGGAGGACGCCGCCCGCAAGGCGTCGCCGGCCGCCGCCGAGCCCGCGACTGCCGACGCGCCGCCGATCGGCATCGCCGAGTAGCCAACGCCGGCAGGGCACGCGCTTTCGCTGCGGGCCCCGACAGGACAAAGGCGCCTCCGGGCGCCTTTCCTTTGGGACCGCGGCAGGACGCCTGCCGCTCAGCGCCCGCGGGTCGGCTCGAGGATCGCCTCGCCGCTGACGGTGACCGTCACCTCGCTGGTGCCGGCCTCGGCGGCCACCGGCGGTGCGGCAGCGAAGCCGCCCGCCGCGGCCGTGCGCATCATCGGCACCGGACGGGCGATATCGCCCGTCTGTATCGTGACGTGACCCGCGCGCCACGCCGACGCGCCGAAGCCCTGCGCGGCCGCCTGCGCGCGCGCCTGCCATGCCTTGATCGCCTGCTGCGTCAACGCGTCCTCGGCGCTGCGTCGCGCCGCCTCGCTGATCGAGAAGGTCATTCCCGAGAGCACCAGGCCGTCCTCGGCCTGGATCTTCGACACGAGCGCGGTCAGGCCGCCGAAATCGCTGCTTTCGAGCTGCAGCGTCTGCGACACGCGCCATTTCGGCGGCTGGTTGCGCTCGGCCGTCTGATACGACGAATACGCGGTCGTGCTCGCTTCGACGCCCTTCATCGCCTTCGCTCGCGCCAGCGCCTTGGTCATCCGGGCGTTCACCTCGCCGGCGGCGACCGCCGGATCGGGATTGTCGATCTCGACACGCAGCGCCGCCGCCATGCGGTCGTTGGCGAGCGTGGACGTGGCGGACGCGGTGACGGCGATCACCGGCTGCGAGACCGGGGCATTGAGCGCTTGCGCGCCGAGGGGCGGGGCATTCCACAGCGCGGCGAGCGCCGCCGCGGCAAGGGCCATCTTCATGTCGGTTTCCTGTCGGTGATGGAGGCGGCTTCGACGATGCGCCGCGCGGCAGTGCGTGCCGGCAGCGCCTCGATCGCGGCCCGGTTGGTCCACGAAAAGCATTTCTTCGCCGCGTCCTGCCACGGCAGCCATGCGGCGCGCAGATGCTCGCGGGGCGCAAGGCGCACCGGCACGGGCGCCGGCACTTCGAGCCCGAACACGTGCTCGACGTTGTGCGTCGTTCCGGGCGGATAGCGGTGCCGCCATTGCCGAAAGATCTCGAACGTGTTTTGCATCTGCCAATCCGTGACGCCGCCGAAACGGGCGGCTTCGATGCCGGTCTCCTCCGCGAGCTCGCGCACCGCAGTATCGGCCAGCGCCTCGCCCGGTTCCGCGCTGCCGGTGACCGACTGCCAGTGTTCCGGATAGTCCGCCCGCTCGATCAGCAGGACGGCGAGGTCGGACGTGTAAACGAGGACGAGGACGGAAAGGGGTTGCTTGTAGGGCATCTGTTTGCACGCAGGATCGGCGCACACGATACCCCACCGCGCGGGTGTGGCCGGACACGGCTTACGCGCCGATGGGGATCGCGAGGACGGTGCCGTCGACGGTGGCGCCGATCAGCGTGCCGTCGGCGACGCGAAGCGAGGATGCGAAGCCGGCCATTGTCGCGTCGCCCATCGGAAGCTCACGGCGCCACGCCATCGCGCCCGTCCTGCGGTCGAGCGCGCACAGCCCCGGCCGATGCGCGATGAGCACGTCCTTCTGGCCGGCAGTGCCGGCGTAGAGGCGCTCGCCGTTAAGCGCGGGCGTGCCCCATGCGAGGCCGCGGACGTCGCTGGTGAACAGGGTGCGTCCCGACGCGATCGACACGGCGCGCACGCTGCGCAGGTCCGACGAGCCGAAATAGGCGATGCCACCGAGGACGGCCGGCGACGATTCGACCCACGAGAATATGTACGAATGGACCCACCGCGGCGCGCCGTCGTGAAGCGCCAGGCCGTGGATGCCGAAGTCGCGGCAGCCGGCGAGCACCACGTCGTTGGCCACGACCGGCGCCGACGAGACGGGCTGTGCGGTCGGAAACGTCCATCGTGGCCGGCCCGTGCGACGGTCGATCGCGGCGACGCCGTTTGCGTCGAAGGTGCCGGCGACGATCAGGCCTGGCGTGACCGCCAGCCCGCTCATCACCGCGCCTTCCAGCGGACAGCGCCAGCGCGTGCGGCCGTGCGCCAGGTCCAGGGCATGCACGGCGCGGCCGAGGCCGCCGACGTAGAGCGTGTCGCCGGCGATCGCCGGTCGCGCGGTGCGGTGCGTGAACGTGAAGTCCTTCGGCGCGCCGGCGCTGGCCGACGGATCGAGCGCGACCTGCCAGGCGACGCGGCCCGTGCGGCGGTCGAGCCGGGTCAGCACCGAGCGTTCGTCGACGAACGCCACGCCGGCGGCGTCCAGCGCCGCCTCGCCGTAGATCGGCGTGCCGTGCGGGTGCTGCCACAGCGGCGCGCCGTCGCGAAGCCGCAGCGCGTGGAACGTGCCGCCGGCGTCGCCCAGGTAGACCACGCCGTCGCCGGCGACCGGCGAAGCCCACGCTGGCGCGCCCAAGCTGCGCGTCCAGCGCGGCGCCGGACCCTCGGGAACCTGCGCCTCCGGCGCTTCCTTCCAGTCGGGCAGCGAAGCGACCCGCGCCAGCGTGAACGGGACCCGCAGGTAGGCGAACTCGCCGGTCAGCCGCTCGCCGTCGAGCGTCGCGACGGTGCCGAACGGGTCGATGCGAAAGCGGTTCCCCCCCAGCGGCTCGAGCGCGTCGATCGGCGCGTCGAATGCGTGCATCGAGGGGATCGTGATGCGGACGATCCGCCGATTCTCGCGCCCGGCAACGATCCGCAGCCCGAAGGCGGCGTCATCGCGCTGCGGCAGCGCGAGCGCTCCCGCCCACGCGCCGTCGATCGTCCCTGCATCCTGCGCGCGGCCGGCGAGGGGAACGGCGGCCAGGGAAAGCGCGCCGCCGGCGCGCAGCACGCGTCGCCGCATGAAGTCCATGAACGCTCCTTCGCGGCGAGTCCCCAGTCGCGCAGCGAAGCATAGCCCAGACGGCGCGCCCGCCCGGGGGTTCAGCTCACGAACACCCAGAACCCGGCGTGGCGCTCCTTCCAGAATTCGCAGGCCTCGGCGAGGATGTCCTCGAGGGTCGACCATTCGGTCGGGTGGCTGCGCCGGTAGGCCGCGGAGTGGGTCAGCATGACGACGATGCCGTGGCGCCCGAGCCAGTCGCGATCCTCGAGCACGTCCGCCAGCGCGTCCCAGTTGTGGCCGAAATGCTCGGGGAGCCTGAGCGCGCCATCGATCTCCGCGAACAGCGTCGCGCGGTCGTGCGCTTTCGACAGGTCGACCGGGGCGAAGCGCAAATGCGCGTGCGTCGCCGCGCTCTTCAGGCTCTCGGCGCCCCCATGCCACGGATGCACGCCGGCTTCGTCGATGACCGTCAGGTCGGGCGCCTTCATTCGCGGATCCTCGCAAACGTCCGGTAGTGGTCGGCGGTGAAATAGCACATCTCCGGCGCCGTCTTCGGACCGCCGCAGACGATGCGCCGCGCGCCGCGGCTCGACGCCCCCGGCGTCGGGACCGTGTACTCGTGATAATAGCCGTGCTGGCGCGCCGGCAACTGTCGCTCGCGGTTGCCGAACACGACGCCGTCGCGCTCGTAGCGGAACGGCCCGCCCGTGCGCACCCGCACGAGAACGTCGCGCGCCTCCGCCGGCAGAGCGGCGGCGTCGATGTCTCCCGGTGCGGGCGTGCGCGCCGCGGCGTTCCCGGCAACGAGCGCGACGGCGCAAAGCGCCGTCGCGACGAGCCGGAGGACCGCGGCGCCGATCATCGCGGCAGTTTAGCGCAACCTCGTCGTCAGGGCTTGACGCTGTCCGACGCGCGAACGCGGATGTGGAGATCGCGCAGCTGCTGCTCGGTCACCGTCGACGGCGCATCCACGAGGAGGTCCTGTCCGCGCTGCGTCTTGGGAAACGCGATGACGTCGCGGATCTGCTCGACGCCCGCCATCATCGCCGTCATCCGGTCGAAGCCGAAGGCGATGCCGCCATGGGGTGGGGCGCCGTACTGCAGCGCGTCGAGGAGGAAGCCGAACTTCCTCCGCTGGTCCTCCGCGGAGATGCCGAGCGACGCGAAGACTTTCTGCTGCACCGACTGCTGGTGGATCCGGACCGAGCCGCCGCCGATCTCCCAGCCGTTCAGCACGACGTCGTATGCCTTCGCGAGGGCGTTGCCCGGGTCCGCATCGAACAGCGCCTCGTGGCCGTCCTTGGGCGCGGTGAACGGATGGTGGCGCGCCGCCCAGCTCCTGCGCTCGGCGTCGTACTCGAACATCGGGAAATCGACGACCCACAGCGGCTTCCAGCCCGGCTCGACGAAGCCGCGATCGTGCCCGGCCTTCGCGCGGAGCGCGCCGAGCGCGTCGTCGACCACTTTCCGCGGACCGGCGCCGAAGAAGATCACGTCGCCGGTGCGGGCGCCGCAGCGCCGGAGGATCTCGGCGAGCACCTCGGCCGGCAGGAACTTGACGATCGGCGACTGCAGCCCTTCCTCGTTCGGCTTCGCGGCGTCGTTGACCTTGATGTACGCGAGGCCCCTTGCGCCGTAGATCTTCACGAACGCCTCGTAGTCGTCGATCTCCTTGCGGGTCAGCGTGCCGCCGCCCGGCAGGCACAGCGCGGCGACGCGCCCTTGCGGCAGGTCGGCGGCGGCGCGGAACACCTTGAACTCGACCGCCTGCATGAGACCGGTCAGCTCGGTCAGCTTGAGCGGCACGCGCAGGTCGGGCTTGTCGGAGCCGTAGTCGCGCATGGCGTCCGCGTACGTCATGACGGGGAACGGGTCGGCGAGCTCGACGCCGATCGCTTCCCTGAACATCGTCCGCACCAGGCCTTCCATCAGCGCGCGGATCTCGAGCTCGTCGAGGAACGACGTCTCGATGTCGATCTGCGTGAACTCCGGCTGCCGGTCGGCGCGCAGGTCCTCGTCGCGGAAGCACTTGACGATCTGGTAGTAGCGGTCGAAGCCCGCCATCATCAGCATCTGCTTGAACAGCTGCGGCGATTGCGGCAGCGCATAGAAGTGCCCGTGATGCAGCCGCGACGGCACGAGGAACTCGCGCGCGCCCTCGGGCGTGGACTTGTAGAGGATCGGCGTCTCGATGTCGACGAATCCGTTCGCGTCGAGGTATCGGCGTGCGGACATCGCCGCGCGGTGGCGCAAAAGCAGGTTGCGCTGCATCTGCGGGCGGCGCAGGTCGATCACCCGGTTCGCGAGCCGCACGGTCTCGGACAGGTTGTCGTCGTCGAGCTGGAACGGCGGCGTCGCCGACGGATTGAGGATCGTCAGCGCGTGCGCGAGCACTTCGATCTCGCCCGAGCGCAGATCCGGATTGACGGTGCCGTCGGGTCGCGGGCGCACGCGTCCGGTCACCGCGACGCAGAACTCGTTGCGCAGCGACTCCGCCGTCCTGAACGTTTCCGCCCGGTCGGGATCGCAGACGATCTGCACCAGGCCCTCACGGTCGCGCAGGTCGATGAAGATGACGCCGCCGTGGTCGCGCCGGCGATGGACCCAGCCTGCGAGCGTGACGGTCTGGTCGAGGTAGCGGCGATCGATCAGCCCGCAATAGTCGGTGCGTTTCACGCGTGTCTCCGGCAGTCGGATGGCAGGTTCATGGGCGTCGTCGGGCAGGCAGGCGACCGGTCCGGCACGGGAGACGGCCCCGACCGGCGGCAGCCTGCCGGCACGGTCAGTTTCGGGAATCGACGATCGACGCCGGCGCGGCGGTGGCCGGGGCATCCGCGCGCGGCACCGGCGGCGGTGCGAGCGGTCCGCGCGGCGCGACCACGCCCATCGATATGATGTATTTCAACGCTTCGTCGACGGTCATGTCGAGCTCGCGCACCTGCGCGCGCGGCAGCATCAGGAAGTAGCCCCCGGTGGGGTTGGGCGTCGTCGGGACGTAGACGCTCACATGCTCGCCGGGCAGGTACGGCGCGACCGCCGCGGCGGGTGTGCCGGTCATGAACGCGATCGTCCAGCTTCCGGGACGCGGGAACTCGACGAGCAGCGCCTTGCGAAATGCGTTGCCCTTGTCGGAAAGGAGCGTGTCGCTGACCTGCTTGACCGACGAGTAGATCGACTTGACGAACGGAATGCGGCCGAGGACCGATTCCCACGCGCGGATGAGGCGGGCGCCGAAGAAATTCGCGGCGATGATGCCGGTGACGAGCAGGATGAGAAACGCGACGACGACGCCGAGGCCGGGGATGTCGAATCCGAAGAGCCGTCGTGGCTGCGCCGACTCCGGCAGCACCAGGAGGACCTGGTCGAGCGACGTCAGCAGGAAATGCAGTACCCAGATCGTGATGCCGAGCGGCACCCATACGAGGAGTCCGGCGATCAGGTAGCGCTTCATGGACGGCGGCTATTCGCTGCTGGTGGGCTTGGGCTTGGGCGCGGCGGGCGCGGGCGTCGTCGATTCGGGCTTCGACGCCGGCTTCGACTCCGTCTTCGACTCGGCCTTGGCATCCGCGCCCTTCGACTCGCCGCCCTCGCCCTTCGATGGCGTCGAGGCCTCGGCATCGGGCTTGGCGCCGCTCTTCGCGGGCGCCTTGCTGCCGTCGCGAAAATCCGTGACGTACCACCCCGAGCCCTTGAGCTGGAAGCCTGCGGCGGATACCTGCTTGACGAGCGCGTCTTTGCCGCACGCCGGGCACGTGACGAGCAGCGGCTCGCTGATCTTCTGCAGCACTTCGTGATCGGCCCCGCACGACGAGCAGCGGTATTCGTAGATCGGCATGGCGTTGGATTGCGGCCCCCGCGTCGGCGTGAATCGCGCCGCGAAGCGCCGCACAAAGCGCTTGATTAGAAAAGGTAATTATAACCGAAACCCCGCCCGCGGCCGCGCATGTCCACGCGCGGTCGCGCGGCATCACGCAAAAACTGCAACACCAGCGCGCGGTCGAAGTGTCTTATCCTTCCGCTCCGGTGAACCCGGCGGGACCGCTTCCGATGATCGACTTCTGGGTTTGGTGGGTGCTGGCGGCGCTGCTGGTCGGTCTCGAGCTCGTGATGGGCACGTTCTACCTGCTCGCCGTCGGCATTGCCTTCGTGTTCGGCGGCATCGTCGCATGGCTGGGCGCGTCCGTTCCTGCGCAGCTGCTCGTCGGGGGCGGGCTGGCGGTCATCGCGGTGATCGTCGCGCACCAGTGGCGGAAGACGCGCGGCATTCCGCCGCCGCAGCCGCCGCTGGATCGCGGCCAGTCGGTGCGGGTCGACCAGTGGAATCCCGACGGCACGGCGCGCGTCGTCTACCGCGGCACGCAGTGGGACGCCGAGCTGGCGCCCGGCCGCGTCACGCGCGCGGACACGATGTACATCGTCGATACGCGAGGGTCGACGCTCGTGCTGTCGGACACGCGGCCCTAGCCGGCGAATCGAACCCAGTTCCACGAGAGAAGCAACGTGATCAACATCGGTTCGTCGGTCTTCGGGTTCGTGCTCTTCCTGGTGTTCGTCATCGTCATCGTCCAGGCGATTCGCGTCGTGCCGCAGCAGCGCGCGTACATCGTCGAGCGCGTCGGGCGCTTCCACGCGGTGCTGGGGCCCGGGCTCAATTTCGTCATTCCCTTCGTCGACCGCATCGCGTACCGCCACGACCTGCGCGAGATCCCGCTCGACGTCCCGCCGCAGATCTGCATCACCAAGGACAACACGCAGCTGCAGGTCGACGGCATCCTCTATTTCCAGGTGATGGATCCCCGGCTGGCATCGTACGGATCGTCGAATTACGTCCTTGCGATCACGCAGCTCGCGCAGACGACGCTGCGCAGCGTGATCGGGCGGATGGAGCTCGACCGCACGTTCGAGGAGCGCGACCAGATCAACGCGGCGGTGGTCAACGCGCTGGACGACGCGGCGCCGAACTGGGGCGTCAAGGTGCTCCGCTACGAGATCAAGGATCTGACGCCGCCGGCGGAGATCCTGCGCGCGATGCAGGCGCAGATCACCGCCGAGCGCGAGAAGCGCGCGGTGATCGCGACCTCGGAGGGCAAGCGGCAGGAGCAGATCAACATCGCGCAGGGCGCGCGCGAGGCCGCCATCGCCAAATCGGAAGGCGAGAAGCAGTCCGAGATCAACAATGCGCAGGGCGAGGCCACGGCGACGCTGCTGAAGGCCGAGGCGACGGCCAAGGCGATCCGCCAGATCGCCGAGGCGATCGGCACCGAGGGCGGCAGCAGGCCGTGAATCTGCGCGTGGCCGAGGAATACATCGCCCAGTTCGGCAATCTGGCGCGGACCAACAACACGGTGATCGTGCCGACGAACGTCGCCGACGTCGCGGGCGTGATCGCCACCGCCATGTCGGTCATCAAGAAAGGATAGGCCGGCCATGGACATCCGGGGGAACGCTGGTGGTCACCGGCGGGGCGAGCGGGCTCGGGGCGGCGACGGCGCGGATGCTCGTCGACGGCGGCGGGCGGGTGCTGATCGCGGATGTGAAGGAGGACGACGGCCGTGCGCTGGCCTGTCGCTCGGCGACTGTGCGCTCTTCGTGCGCGCCGACGTGACCGACGAAGCGAGCGCGCAGGCGGCGGTGGCGGCGGCGGCCGAGCGTTCGGCGGCGTCCATGGGCTGGTCAATTGCGCCGGCATGGTGCATGCCGAAAAGGTCGTCGGCAAGGAGGGTCCGCACACGCTCGCCGGTTCATGCGCACAATCAACATCAACCTCGTCGGCACGTTCAACCTGATCCGGCTCGCGGCGAGCGCGATGGCCGGGCACCCCCAACGCCGACGGCGAGCGCGGCGTGATCGTCAACACGGCGTCGGTGGCGGCGTTCGACGGACAGATCGGGCAGGCCGCGTACAGCGCCGGAAGGCGGGCGTGGTCGGGATGACGCTGCCGATCGCCCGCGAGCTCGCCCGCTCCGGCATCCGCGTGATGACGATCGCACCGGGCATATTCGAGACACCGATGGTGGCGAGCTCGCGCGCCGCGGAGGTGCAGCAGGCGCTCGGCAGGATGGTGCCGTTTCCGTCGCGGCTGGGAAGGCCTGCGGAGTTCGCATCGCTGGTCGCGCGAAATCCTGACCAACGCGATGCTGAACGGCGAGGTCGTCCGCCTCGACGGCGCAATACGAATGGCGCCGCGCTGACGGCGCCCGGCGAATGCCCGCCGAACCCGCGGCCGTTGCCGCAACAGACTCGCGGTGCTAGCGCGCTGGATCACCGCGGTTACCTCTGCTTACCGTCGCGGCCGATGGCGCTCCTGGTCGTCGGCTCGTTCGGCGACCTGTGGCTCAACACGCTGCTGCCCAGCGGGTTCACGCTGCACTGGTATCGGCGATGTCGCCGCCGATCCAAGCTTCCGGCGCGCGTTCGGCGGGGAGCCTTTTCGCGGTGGCCGCGATCACTAGCGCTGCCTGTGTCGCGCATCGGCCTGCCGCTCGCCTATGCCGTGTTCAACGCGCGAGAAGCGCCAAGGTCCGGGCGGTGGCGCGCGTGCTCTTACACAGATGCCGATCGCGCTGCCGCCGCTGGTGCTCGCGTTCGGGTTCATCCTGGTCTTCTCGTCGGATACGCTCCCCTGGCTCGGCAGCATCTGGCTACAGGGCGCCGGGGGCCGCATCGTGCTCGGCCTGCCTTATTTCCTGCAGACGGTCGGTGGCCGACATGCAGCGCCTCGGCCTGGCGGGGTGCTCGAGGAGGCCGCGGAGTCGCTCGGCAGCCGGGCCGGCTGCAGCGCTTCCTGCACATCGTGCTGCCCGCGCTGCGGCACTCGATCCTGTCGGGGCTCATCATCGTGGCCGCGCTGTCGATCGGCGAGTTCCAGTTCTCCGAACCTGGTCGCGGGCTTCCTCAACCGCACCTATCCGGTCGTCCTGCTCCAGGCGTTCTACGGCGCGACGGGCTTCGCCTGCGCCGCCACGGTGATCCTGTTCGGACTCGCACTCGCCGCGTCGGCGAGCTCGGGGCGTTGTCTGCGCGCGGCGGGGGCCACGCGACTCTCGGGGCCACGGCTGCCTGAACATGACGACCCCACCCGCGGTCGACCTGGCCGCGCTGGTCACCTTCCCGCTATCCTCGGCAGCGCGGCGGGCATCTTCGACCTCTCGCTCGCGATTGCCCCCGGCGAGCTCGCCGTCTGCGCATCGGCCCCTCGGGCTGCGGCAAGACCACCCTGCTGCGGGTGGATCGCCGGCTTCCTGCGTGCCGATGCGGGCGTGGTGGCGGCTCGGCGGCGAGGACGTCACGGACCGCACCGGCCCGCGCGCACGAATGCGGCGTCGTGTTCCAGGCCTACGCCCTGTTTCCCCACATGCGGGTCTGGGAGAACGTGGCCTATCCCTTGCGGGTGCGCGACGTGCCCCTCGCCGCACGGCGGCGCCGGGCCGGCGAGATGCTGGAGCTTGGTCGGCCTCGCCACAGGAGGCCGAGCGGCTGCCGGCCCAGCTCTCCGGCGGCCAGCAGCAGCGCGTGGCGCTCGCGCGTGCCCTGGTGTTTCGCCCCCGCGCGCTCTGTCCGACGAGCCGCTTTCCGCGCTCGACGCCGCCACCCGGGTCGCCATGCGCGAGGAGATCCGCCGCATCCAGAAGGCGCAGGGCATCGCCGCGCTTCTCATCACCCACGACCAGGACGAGGCGCTCTCGCTGGGTGATCGCGTGGCCGTGTTGCGCGCGGGCCAGCTCGTGCAATACGCGGCCGCCGCACGAGATCTACGACCGGCCCGCGGACGCGTTCGTGGCCGGCTTCGTTGGCCGGGCTAACCTGCTCGAAGGCCACGGGCAACCGCACCGGACCTGCGTCGACACGCCCATCGGTCCGGCTGATCACACCTGCACGGACGGGTCGTCCGGCACCCCGGTGCGCGTGCTGCTGCGACCCGAGCGCATCCTGCCCGCCGCCGACGCCGCGGCGGGAGGCGACCTGATTCCCGTACGGCATCCTGCGCGACGAGCTTCTTCGGGGCCACGCGGCGCGTCGGGAATCCGAGCCTCCGGCGGTCCGGCGCGGGGCTGGAGATCGAGACGGCGGGGCGCGGGCGCCTTCGCCCACGTGCGGGTGCCGCCCGAAGCCGTCCAATTCCTGCCTCAACCCTGAAGGAGATTCAGCGAGGTTGAAGACGTTGCACCCGTTGGACCCGGGAACTCGCCGTGGCAATCGCAGAAACGCTGGCCATGGCCGGCGGGCACCGCGCTAAACGCACAGACCGTGCTCGATTCGCCCGAGCTCTAACAGCGGCGAGAAGGCGCCCTCTGCCGAGCGAGCGCACACAAGGAAGGCATGGTGGTGAGCTTCGACACCGGGCCGACCTGGGCCAACTGGGCCGCCCAGTTCGCGGCGTTCAAGAAGCGCTACCCCGAGGTCGAGCTGGTCTACAACGACATCGGTTCGGGCAGCCACGGTGGTCGCGCTCGAGAAGGCGCGGCAACCGGCCCCAGGCGGACACGGCGTACTACTTCGCGGCCTCGGCCGTGGACGCGGCGAAGAAGGGCGTGGTGGCGCCGTTCAAGCCGGTCAATTTCGACAAGCTCCCCGCGGTGTTCCGCGACCCCGACGGCAAGTCGTTCACCCATCCATACGCTCACCGTCGCCTTCGTGGTCAACACCAAGCTCGTGAAGAACGTCCCGCAGTCCTGGGCCGACCTGCTCAAGCCGGAGTACAAGAACACCCATCGTGTACCTCGATCCGCGCTCGACCGGCGTGGGGCAGGTGCTCGGCCTTCGCCGCCAATTTCGCCAACGGCGGCGACATGAACAACGTGCAGCCGGGCCTCGACTATCTCGGCAAGCTCGCGCACTCCGGCAACGTGCTGCGCGTGCTCGGCACCACGCCTACGCCCAGTTCGTCAAGGGCGAGATCCCGATCTGGATCAGCTACGAGAACGACGGCCTCAAGGCCAAGTACACCGACGGCCTCGGTGACGCCGTGGCGGTGGTGATTCCGAAGGAAGCCTCCGCCGCCGCGCCGTCATAGCCCATCAGCCTGGTCGAGAAGGGCCCCAACCCGAGCGCCGGCAAGCTGTGGCTCAACTTCATCATGACCGACTTCGGCCAAGGCGTACTTCGC